>NZ_JACXAD010000018.1 GCF_014699115.1 Hymenobacter montanus | reverse complement strand
TGCTGACGCGTGTTCACCAGCCGCCCCGTGTGGTCGTAGCTGAAGAACTCAGCTACTTGCACGGGGGCGTGGTTCGGGCCCTGGTGTACGCTCACTGTCTGCAGAGGCTGGCCCGTGAAATTCAGGCGGGTGGTGACCAGGTCGAGCCCACCCCGCGCGTTGGTGCTTTGCACCTGGATGGGGCGGGCCCGCTCATCGTAGAAGGTGGTCGTCGTCAGCCACGCTCCCGCCTGCGTCCCCTCCACGCCCAGCACCCGGGTCTTGGTGCGGGTCACCAAGCCCGTGGTGCGCAGCACATCCGCCACCGGGGCCGTGGCCGCCGCGAACTGCCCGTCCAGGCTCGGGTTGTAGGCCACGTCGGCCGTGCCCTGGGCGTCCTGGTCGAAGTTATAGTCGTCGTAGTAGGTCACCGTCAGCACCTGTCCGGGGCCGAAACCCTGCCGGCCCAGGCGCGGGAAGGCCTGATCGGTGGTGTAGGCATGAGGATAAGCCGCTGCGCTGGCCGTGCGCTGCTCGTACTGCTGGGCCGCGTCAGGGGTGGCGTCGGCCTGCGCCTGCAGCGTCTCGCGGTCCACTGTCTGGGCGTGGATCACCAGGCCGGTGAGCACGACTCGGCCCAGCGCGTCGTACTTGCTCCAGCTCCACTCCCGCCGCCCCCGCTGGGCCGCGTCCTGGCTCAGCACCGCCCGGTCCAGTTGGTCGTACACCACCCACGTCTCCCCGTCCGTGCCCGGCACCTGCTTGGCGATTTGCCGACCGCGGCCGTCGTAGCGGTAGCGGAACAGGAAGGGGGCAACACTAGCCGGCAGCGGGGCCGGCTGGTTGCCCAGGGCCAGCACGCGCTTAGTAGCCTCGGGCGGCAGCACGTAGCGCTGATGGCCGAAGTCGTCGTAGCCATACGCCGTGCGCAGCCAGCGCGAGCGCAGGCTGGCCCCGCTGCCGGTGCGGGCCCCTTCCACCTGGCGCAGCACCGTTTGTCCGAGCTGATCCTTCCACTCGATCGTGGCGTAGCCCCCGCCCCCGGGCCCGGTCTGCTCGTCGGTGGTTTGCACGCCCCACAACTCCCCCGGAGCGTAATAGCCCTGGTAGCCGGGGTTGCGGTCCTGGGCCTCGTAGCCCGGGACAAAGCGCGGCACCGAGTCCTGGGCCGTGTTCGGCCGCTCCAGCCGCTGCTGAGCGTGGCCGCTGGTCAGCTGCCAGCCCTCGCCGGGCGCCGCTTGGGCTACCACCCGGTTCAGGGGCGAGGGCTCGAATAAGGTTTCGGCATAGGCCACGCCCGTGCGCGCCACCCCCCGGGTGGGGTCGGTGGCCGGCAGCGGGCCCAGCGGGCCGGGCAGGTAGAAGGCTTGCTGCGCGGCCAGGGGCCGGGGGTGATAGCCCTGGGCCGTGGCCTGGGCCGGGTCGGCCGGGTAGGGCAGGTACTGGCGGGGCTCGCGGCCCAGCCCGTCGTAGGCCTGGGGCTGGACCAGGTCCCGCCGCTGGGGCGAGGCCCGGTGCTGCACCGTCTGCACGGGCCGCCCCAGCCCGTCGAGGTACACCGTGCGCATGGCCACCGAGTCCACCGGGGCCCGCGGCACCCGACTCGAGTCGGTCAGCGCCTCGCGCGGGGTCCACGTGCGCACGAAGTTCACGTCGGCCAGGGGCCGGGCCGTCGCGTCGGTGGCGGGCGGGGGCGTAGCCAGCGCCTCGTGCTGGTTGGCGTCGTCAGGGCGGTTGCGGGCCAGCGGGATGTAGGGCAGCAGGTCGGCATAGACCAGCACCGAGTAGAGCTCGGTCGGGGCCAGGGCTCCGTTGGTGAACCAGCGGTTGTGCTCGGCCCGGCGGTAGAAGCCCTGCTCGGCGGCCGTGGCCACTTCCCAGCGCTTGCTAGCCAGCGTATCGCCGGGCATGCTCACCCACTCCCCGGCCACCAGCCGCTGCCACTGGTAGCGGTACACCTGCCGCGCAGCCGAGGGGCCCACGTCCAGCACGAGCGGGCCCCCGGCCTGGTAGCGGGCCGTGTCGACCCGCTCCGGCGCCCGCTGCCAGCGCACGTCGGCGTCGCTCAGCCGCGCCTGCCCCGGGCCTTGATAGAGGCGCTCGAGGCTGGCGAAGTCCAGCCGGTTGTCCTGCACGCCCAGGGTAGCGGCCAGGCCCGTGGCTCCGCCCAGCTCCTCGACCCCGGTCAGCTCGTTGGCCGCCAGCGTGAGCAGGCGCAGGGCCGGGCGGGTAAGCACGGCCGCTGGCAGTGTGCCCGAGAGCCGGTTGCCGTGCAGGGTCAGGTGGAACAGGGTGCTCTGGGCCCCAAGCGTGGCAGGCAGCGGCCCGCTGAGGCGGTTATTGCTCAGGTAGAGATAATTGAGCTGCGTCAATTGCCCCAGCTCGGCCGGCAGGGGCCCGCTGAACTGGTTGTCGCTTTCGTTGGTGATCGCCAGGTTGACCAGGCCCACGAGCGGTCGCAGCGAGCCGGTGAAGCGGTTGTGGGCCAGGTCCAGGTAGTTGAGCCGCGTACACTGGCTCAGGGCGGCGGGCAGGTCTCCGCTGAGTTCGTTATAGGACAGGTTCAGGTTGGCCAGGACCGTGAGCCCGCCCCAGGGCTCGGGCAGCGGGCCGGTGAGCTGGTTGTGGCTCAGCTGCAGCAGCTCCAGCTGGGTGAGCCGGCCCAGGTCGGCCGGCAGGGGCCCGCGCAGGCCGTTGTTATTCAGCACAAGCTGGGTCACGTCGCCCTGGCTGACCATCACTCCGTACCAGGTGGCGGCCTGGGCCAGGGTAGTGCCCGTGAGCCAGTTAGTACGGGTGGTCCACTGCGGGCCGTTAGTGGCGTAATAGAGCTGGCGCAGCACCCGCAGCTCGGTCGTGTCGGCCACCAGGCCCTGGCCTGGCGGCCCAGCCTGGGCCCGCGCCCCCTGGGCCGCGAGCAGCGCCACGAAAACGATCCGCGCCAAGCGCCCACCGGCGCGCAGGAAAGAGGAAAAAAGAGCCATAACGATCAACAAAAGGAGGCGAAAAGGAGAGTAGCCCGCGGGCTTATTGACCGGCGTAGTGGTACTGCTGCTGGGAGAGCACCCGGCCCCGCTCGTCGCGGGCGCGCACGAGCCGGCCCAGCCCGTCGTACTCATAGGTCGTGGTGCGCCCATCGGGTGTCGTTTGTGAGGTCATCCCTACCAATGGGTCGTAAGTGTAGCTGGTCATTTGAGCTTCCACGGGGTGCAGCCGCACTTCATCAACGAGCACTGGCATGGCCGAGGAGGCGTCGAGGGAAAGGCTGCCCAAGGTCGCGAAGCGTAGCCGGAGGCGAAATTGTCGCCAGCCGTTAGGCGTTTCGGCAACCAGGTGTTCTGCCTCAATGGTGCCGTTTTGATAGATGGACGGGCGCTGGGGCGCTCGGGCCCAGAACAACAGCTCGTAGGTGCCCGGCGGCAGTGAATCCCGCGAGATGGCCCGATTGCCGTCCAGCCGGTAAGCCCACTGCCCGGTCCGCCCGCCTGGTACCCGGTGATGGTTCAGCCCTTGCTCCGGATCGTAGCTGAACCTGCCTGGGGCATCCGGCTCAAAGCTGGTAAAAGCGGTCTGTCGCGTTGTGGCCCCCTGGGTTTCGGCCAAGGGCTGAGTTGATTGATAGCCCCACAGGACGCTAGTGGGGCTTCCGTTAACCCTGTGCGCTTGCTGAAGATTTCCCAGGGCATCGTATTGGTCGAAGACGGTCTCCGGCGTTAACCGGGGATCGTATGAAAAGAGCCCGTTGTGGATGTCCGACCGTAAATAGGTACTGGAAGAAATGGGGGACGTTGTCTGCAATTGGAGCGTTGCTTTGGGCAAGAACTGCGCGTTAAACGTCGTCAGGGTAGCCTTGACAAGCGTTGTATCGCTCCCGTTAATCCTCCACATCTGTTCCTCCAACGGCAGTAGTGCATGCCGGCGACGCAGCAGGCGCAGCACGCTAGCCATTTGGTTGCCGGAGTTTGCGCTCAATGTATCATAGTCAAAAGTGTAGCGATGGCGAAGCAGCGTACTCTGGCCCGCCCCCGTTATAGTTTCTACTGCCGTGGAATGAGGAAATGCGGGGTTGCCGTACTGGTAGCGGGTGGTGTTGACATGCGCGGCCCCGGTGTTGTCGAAAGAGCGTTTTTCACTTTGGGCCAGGAGCAGGCCACCGGTTTCGTAACGAATATGATTTCGCGCAAAACAATCCAGTGGTGCCGAAACCTCGTTGTGACGGGAGTAGCCGATCTTCCATCCCTCCAGGCTGAGCAGGGCAATGTTCGCGCTAAGGCTATTCCTAGAATAGGTATTAACAGTTTGCGTAACCGGGGCATACTGTCCGTCTGTGTATTTGTAGTGCGTTTCCCGCAACAGCAAGCCGCGCTGGTAGTCGTGGCTAGTGCGGGACGCGTACGGAAAACCGCTGCTGCCTTCATCGGGGTATTCATAAGCCGACGTAAAGGTGTAAACAGACTTACCCGGATTAGAATCATCGACATTAGTCACGGTTACTTCCCGGTATCCCACGAAAGCTCCCTGCGTCATGCCCGGTTGAGTGAGGCTGGCCGTCGAATATACTTTGATGTATTGGATAATAAAAGACCCTGGACTACCGTTCCCGCCCGTACCGCCCCCGCCCGTGTCATCGCACATTCCTGGGATATCGTGCTGAAAGTTGTAGTAATACGTCGGTAGCGGGCTAACCAAGCACCCGCTTGAACGGGCCGGGTCGGCGGCCATCGTATAGGAAAAAATGCGGCTCATCTCCCTAGCGGGTTGGCCGGTGGGGTTGTCGGTGATGCGCTTGATGCGAAGTCCGCCCGCTGGCAAGTTGGGAGAAGTCCCAATACTGTCGCGATACGTTACGGAAATGTAAGCACTGCCAGCAATCTCGGGCGGTGCGACACTTGCCTCCAGGGTATAAAGCCCCGGCTCCACGTCATAATACTGGGTGTAAGTGCACCCAGAAGCGTTGCAGTTACGCCCAGTAACATACCTACTAATAAACGGGCCAAATCGCGTAGCCGAGTTGGGACCTTGCAACGTAAGCCGCGGCCCTTGTTCGGTCCCGTCCTGGTCGGTAAAGAACGGACTGTGACTACCCCAATCTACGCGAATGCGCTGCCGCGCCGGAATACGAAAAGTTCTTGTCCCCCCCGTGCCCGGGCAGGAAATAGTATTTCCTGGCGCCTGATACCGGCATGTCGTTGATAAACCGACGGAGTGTGAAGGGCCCAGTACAACCTGGGAAGGCAACGAGCGGCCTTCTTCAAATCCGTACTCGTTTAATTCGTATTCAAACGTGGTGTATCCCATTGTCGGGTACACCATTCTCGTTAGGGCCCATTTCCGGCAGGCTGCCAGGTTTGGGGCACGGTCCCCCGGCATTAGCGTAAATGCGGGCGTTCCGATCACGGGAACATACCGCTCTGGCAGCAGTGAGGTGTTATTAGCCCCGTTGCAAAAGCCCCAATAGTCGATGGCATAAGGATTGAGATCTGCCGAAAACACCTCATTTTGGGGAGTAACTTCATATTGTGAAGTAAAAGAATCGTAATAGAACCGATACGGCGGCTTGCCTGGCTGGCCACCCACCGCCAATTCTTGCACTTGCGTCAATAAGAGCTGGTGAAATGAGTTAGAATTCTGCGCGTAGGCAAAGCGAAAGCGCTTGATGAGATGGCCCTGAAAGTCCTGCACGCGAACGGAATCCAGCTTCGTTCCATTAGCCAACCGCTCCGATGCGAAAAAGAGTGCCTGCCCTCCCGCCCACGTAATGCTCTGGACGGTCTTAGGCGCAATGCTGACGCTTGAGTTACTCGTTCCGTGGCTTACACTTATGGGCAAGATACCGGCGCACATTGTGCTTATTTCGGACAGCTCTTCTGTGCTCGAATTTTGGTTAATGCTAGGTCCGCTGCTATAGGTAAGCCTCACGCTTGCGCCATGTAATGGCACAATGCGCGTCAAGTGCCAACTGGAAACGTAGCTATCTGATTCGCCCGGAGTGGTTACTTCCGCTTCCTCGAAAAGATATTGGGTGCCGTCCTCGGTCGTCACTTTAAAAGGGGTGAGGGCCCCCCATGAAGTTACCTGACCTCCTTCGATGCGAAGCGCGCGATAAGGCATTAGCACTTTACGGCCTACGGTGTCGATGACAAAAGAACCGGAGTAGCCAGCAAAGTTGTAGGAGAACACGTCGGGCTCTAAGTCATAGGTACCAGCAGCACACTGTTCGAACAGCAGGTGCTTGCCCGGCCCCGGCTGGCAAGGTAAGGCCCCAATGCCTCTCGCTTGCCTTGCTATGTTCCAATAGCCTGTATGATCTTCGTCGGGGCGTCCATGCACCGTTCGGCTAATCGTGCCCCCAACGGCGAGGCTCCAGCCAATACCTGCCCACCCACCCGGGTCATGTCCGCGCAATCCCGAAGCGTGGTAACTGAGGGCAATCGGTAGACTTATGGAGCCAGACTGTATTTTATACAGCGGAACTGACACATCGGGCAACCCCGTGTAGTAGCTCACAGGCACACTGCCGGCTCGTTCCAGCGCGGCCACCGTCGGACTAGGGGGAGTGACGGATAGTTTTCCGGCCACGGGTGGGCTACCGCTCTGCTGAGCCAGGGCGGTCAATTGCCCACTAAGCAGTATCAGAATGAAAAAGAGCCCCCTTGCAACAAGGCTTTTTACATGGTGCTTCAGGTACAAGTTAGAATTCATAGCAGGCGAATTATATGTTTTCAGGAAGCAAAGGCAATGCAGCTGTCGATGGCTCAACTTGAGCTACTTACCTGATGCAGACGTGCAGCGCCCGCATTGCCTTCTGCGAATACTGCATTACGATGTGCCTTTAAGAGAAGAAGAGACAGGACTACTGCCTTGAAAGCGCAACAGAAATTAGGCTGGGCCAGAAACTGGCGCACCGCCATGCAAAAGCAGGTGTAATTCCAGCACCTTCCACCCGAGAAGTATCGGGAACCACCCGTCGCCTCAAGGCGGCAGGGAAACGCCACGGAAACAGCAAATAGCAACCCGATCAATAGCATGACTAGTCACGTATCTGAGCGGAGAAATACTGCCCCGAGCGGAAACCTGGATTAGTAATCGCAAGATAAGAGACAGTTAATATTGTATCAAAATAATTTAAATAATTAAAGCCAAAGTTTTATAAAGACAGACTTTATTAGACTGGGAATGAATGTTATAATTTCAGATAAAATTTATCTTACGCCTTTAGCCCGCACTCAACCAGCAAGATGTTTTTCATTACGACTCTTTTTCGCTTCAATTGCTTCGATGGTTCTCTCGCCACCACTCAGCAGGTACTGGAGAACTCATCCACCCACTCTGCCAAGTAGGCCGCGCATCAAGCTGAGGGCGAAGCCGGTGGCTTGCCCGTAGCAGTACCTGAATCAGGTAAGCAGGATGCTTCGCTCATTATGGTATTTCAATGGCAAACAAGAGGAGAAGGCTGAGATAGTTGGGAAACACTGATAGCCCCGGAGCGGAATTTACGCTTAAATTATCCCCAGAGCGTATTTTCTCGATGTTCTTGTGCCACAATTACAGAGGTATAAAACCAACAAACCGGCGGATAAACTGCTATAAGTCATTACCAAAATAATTTGAGGCGTCTGGCCCCGATCCGCGTAAAGGCTGAGGACGAATTAAGCGCCGACTGCACGAGGAAATACCCCGTAAATTGCTATCGCAGACTTGCTCGTTTGCTTTACCTTCGATTCCAGGCCGCTGTTACCTACCGTGCAACCCATTTCTTCGCCCCCTGACCAGGTTTCGCTTACTCCGCTGCCCCGCCGTTCGGGCACGCGCACGCGCCGGGTGCGGGGCATTATCTTTCTAAAAGATGTGGCGCTGCTGGCTCTCACGGCATTTGGTGGGCCACAAGCGCATCTGGCGCTGATGTTCCGGCTCCTGGTCGACAAGCGCCGCTACATTAGCACCGCCGAGCTGCTGGAGCTGCAAGCGCTGTGCGCCCTGCTGCCGGGGCCTACCTCTACCCAAACCATTACGGTTATTGGCTTTCGGTTGGGCGGGCCCAACCTGGCCTACCTCACCCTGCTGGTTTGGATAACACCGGCCGTAACGCTAATGACCCTGGCTGGCCTCACCCTTAGCCACCTCGACCCCGTCCGGGTAAGCGGGCTGGTGCAGTTTGTGCAACCCGTGGCGGTGGGGTTCGTGGCGTTTTCGGCCTACCGCATCGCTCAAAAAGTTATCCACACTAAAACCTCCGTGGCCCTGATGGTGGCCGCCGCCATGCTGGCGTATTTTTTTCAGCTGCCCTGGATGCTGCCGCTGCTACTGCTGGCCGGGGGCGCCGTTACGACGGTGCGCTACCGCCGGCACGCCATCATTCAGGAGAAAAAGCCGCTGCGCATCGAGTGGTCCAACTTCTTGCTGTGGCTGGGCATCCTGGTAGGAGCGGCCGCGCTAGGGCACTATACGCAGCTGTTGCCGGTGCGGCTGTTCGAGAATTTCTACCGGAACGGCTCGCTCGTATTCGGGGGTGGGCAGGTACTGGCCCCCCTACTCTACGCCGAGTTCGTGGAGTTCAAGCACTACGTCACCGGGCCGGAGTTCCTATCCGGGCTAGGGCTGGTGCAAGCCATGCCGGGGCCAAATTTTTCCGTTGCAGCCTACATTGGCGCGCTGGCCATGCGGCCGGCGGGCGGCACCAGCCTGCAGGTGGTGGGTGCCCTGGTCGGGGCGGCGGGCATCTTTCTACCGGGCACCTTCCTGATATTCTTCGCGATTCGGTTCTGGGACCGGCTGCGGCAGTATCGGGTGGTACAAGCTTCTTTGGAGGGCATCAACGCGGTGAGCGCCGGGCTGGTGTGCGCCGCCACCTTCCTGCTCTACCATCCACTGCCTTACCGCCTGCTCGATTTGCCCTTTCACCTGGGGCCTATCAATACCCTGCCCCTGAACCCGCTGCTGGTGGGCTCTACGTTTTTGTTGCTGCTCTGGGAAAAAGTGCCCTCGGTAGTCATCATCAGCATTGCGCTGGCGGCGGGAGCCTTGCTGGGGTGAGGCGGAGCGCAGTCGAGGCAGCGATTGTGAGGGCGGAAATAGGCCGTTCCCTCCCGGAGCCGAGGAGGTGGCTGGCTACTTGTAATAACTACCTCCGGGTCCGTTTTTTAGCAGCTGTTGGCATTAGCTGCTTCGACGGTTGCTGCGTTAGCACGGAGAAAGATAGAACTCAGAACCTAGAGCTCAGAACACGCTTTTTTAACTCCAAGCCGGCTCCGTGCTTCGGTCTAAGTTCTCCGCTCTAGGTTCTAAGTTCTAAAAGCGAACGAAAACGGCTGCCTAGCCTTGCGCGCTGTCGGCTTGCCGGGCCAGATAGGCCGTGCGGGCCTCGGATAGCTGCGCCACCAGGGCCGCCCGTTGCCGCAACAGCTCCTGGCCCAGGGCCGGATCCCGCCGAAACAGGCGCAGGGCGCGCAGCCGTTCGAGACGGGCGGCCAGGGTGTTCCAGTAGCTCAGGGCGTAAAACCCGGCAAAGGGCAGGCTGAGCACGTAGAGGGCGGTCAGGCGCCAGTCGTGGGTGAGCCAGTGTTGCACCACCGCGGCCTGTAGCGTGTAGGCCAGCGGGAAGGTTAGTATGCCCACTACCAGCATAATGGGCGCCACAAACTCTACGTCCTTGGTGGCCCGCTGGGCTACCAGCGAGGGCAGAATGTAGGGCAGATAGTTGTTGAGCACGCCGTAGACCCACAGGGGTACGCCCAGCACCAGGTTGAGCAGGCCCGCGATGCTGCCACGCCGCTGCCCGTCCAGGGCTTGGTCGGTGAGGTTATAGCGGCGCAACGCTTCCAGATAGGCTTGAAACTGCAGGCGCATGGCCACCAGCTGAGCGGGTAAATGTTGCTCGAACCACGCCAGGGCCTGAAGCAGCGTTTGGCTTAGCTGGAAGTTATCGTAAAGGGTTTCCGGGTCGTCGTCGGGGTTGAGGTGGTCGCCAAAGGTTCGCTCAACCTGCTGCACGAAGGCGTCTTCGGCCGCGTCGCGCGTGATGACGAGGCGGTGCTCCAGGGCTTCCCGAATGGCGTTGGTGAGCTGGTCAGCCGCGTCGTTGGGGTCGGCGGCGTAGCGCTCGGCGTAGTCGGCTACCACGATGGGTGGGGCCACGATCAGCAGCACATCCGAGCGAAAGCGTGAGGGGTCGAAGTAATTCGTGGCGACGGGCACCACTTTCAGCCCTAGCCGGAACTGGTGCCGGGCTTCGGCCCCCAGGGCAATGCGGGCCGCACCGGTCTTGAGGGGCCGCAGCCGGCGCTCGCTCACGCTGGTACCCTCCGGAAAAATCATGATGCTGCCGCCCCGGCCCAGGTAGTCGTAGCAACGGCCGAAAGAAGCTTCGTTTTGGGCCGCGAGTTGAGCCGGGTCGGCCGGGGCCGCGCCAATTTCAGCGTCCTGCCGCCGGTAGATGGGAATTGAATTGCCCGATTCCATAATGGCCCGGACCAGGGGGTTGGTAAAAAACGTGCTCTTGGCCAGAAACGCTACCGGCTGGTGGCGGTTGCTGGCCACCAGCAACGGGTCCATCAGCGTGTTGGGGTGGTTGCCGGCGAACAGCAGCGGGCCGGGCAACGACAAGCGCTCGCGGTGCCGAATTTCGATGCGCCGAAAAAACACCCGCAGAGCGACTTGCACCAAAGGCTTAACAACGATGTAAAAGAGCATGGGCCGAGAGGTATTAGGTCCGCTAAGGTAGGGACGCAGCCAGTGCGGCCGTATCAGCGGCCCGCCCTAAAAGTAATTGCCGCTAAACCCGGAGGTGGAGCGGCAATTAGCCGGGGCAACGGCGCTACTTATTTCGCCGGGCTTTCCGCTCGGCACCTGGGGGCTTAGCCCGTCTCGGTTGCCTGCCCCCGCAATTGAAGTAGCTGCTCGACGGGAAGGGCAAATTCCTGGGCAATCAGTAGGCAATCAGTAGGCAATCAGCGTAGGAGGGATGAAGCGACCGGTTTCGATGGTATTGATTGTCTTGCGGGATACGTCAATACGGTAAGCCAGGTCGGCCTGGGAAAGGTTGCGTTTGGCTCTTTCCACGTTGATACGTACCCCAGGCAGCCCTCTGCTGGTAGTGGTGATTCGGGTCGGCGATATGCGGCCTACCCGATTATTTCTTGCGCTTGGCTCTGGCTTTGGCCTTCTCCTCTTCGCGCTTGGCTTTAGCTTTGGCTTTTCGCTCAGCCTCTTCCGCCATCTTCTTGCGCTTGCCTGGGTATTTTAAGTCGAAGGTCTTGATTTTTAGCAGGCTGTCGGCTTCCGCGATGGCCGTGCGGGTGGTAACGCGGCCGGTAAGCGACGCCACGTCGCCTTCGTTCATTTGAGTAGTGGTACCATCGGGGGCCGTCACCAGCCCCGTTGGGGTGATGGTGGTACCATTAATCAGCTTTTTGTCGGCAGTGAGGGGGTTGGTGATGCCCATCTCGGTTAGCATGACCCGGCCTTTTTCCATGATCAAGCCGTCCTTGAGCCCTGTACCAGTGGCCGCTTGACGAGGCTTCGGAGCCACGCTGCCGGCCCGGCGCGCCGGAACCCGCGTCTGCGCTTGCGCCGTGACAGCGCCCAGCAGGGTCACGGTCAGAATACCGTTAAGAAGAATGCGGATTTTCATGGAATAGTCAAAAGTTAAATAGTTAAAATTAGCCCGAAAAGCTATCCCGGCATAAATTGCCAGCTCCGCGACATTGTTTAGTACCACAATGCCGGTGTGGTGGCAAATTCAGGGCCGAAAATACAAAAGCTCGGGAGACTAACTTTCCAATCGGGCTTGCGTTCAATAAAACACGCCAGTCTCCAGTGGCAGAACCCGGCTTTGGGGTGGCCCGTTCCGCGCGACCTACCTTTCAGGTTCCAGCCATCTCCAACGGCTTGGTCACCAATCAGCCGCTGGGGGAGCGGCATACCCAGCCGGGAGAGTTACGAACTCCGTTATCGTTACTCACCGGCCTATCCGCTGGCGAGCGTACTTGCTTTCTAGAACTTAAACTCAACATCTGCAAAGTGGACTACAAAGACTATTATAAGGCGTTGGGCGTAGATAAGACGGCTACCGCCGAGCAAATCAAAAAAGCGTACCGGAAGCTGGCCCGTCAGCACCACCCCGATGTTAACCCGAACGATAAGAGCGCGGAGCAGAAATTCAAGGAGATAAACGAAGCTCACGAGGTACTCAGCGACCCCGAGAAGCGTAAGAAGTACGACCAGTTCGGGGCCGACTGGCAGCGCTACCAGCAACAGCCCGGTGCCGCGGGCCGCGGCGGCCAGCCCGGCGGGGGCTTCGACTGGGACCAGTACCGGCCGAGCGGGGGCGGCTTTGCCGAAGGCAGTCCGTTCGGCCAGGGCGAGGACTTCTCCGATTTCTTCAGCTCGCTGTTTGGCAACATGGGCGGGGGGCGGCCGGGCAGCAGCCGGCCCGGGGCGGGGGCCGACTACCAGGCCGAGCTGGAGCTGAGTCTGGAAGAGGCCTACCACGGGGGCCCGCGCACGATCACCGTGAATGGCAAAAACCTGCGCCTGACCATTCAGCCCGGGGTGGCCGACGGGCAAACCATCCGCTTGCGCGACCAGGGCGGGCCGGGGCGCAACGGTGGGCCGAACGGCTCGCTGCTCATCACCTTCCGGATCCGGCCCGATGCCCGCTACGCCCGCACCGGCGACGACCTGACTCAGGACGTGCCCGTGAGCATCTACAAGGCGTTGCTGGGGGGCGAGCACACCGTGGAAACCCTTAGCGGACCCGTCAAAATCAAGCTCAAGCCCGAAACCCAGAACGGCACCCGGGTGCGGCTGCGGGGCAAAGGCTTTCCCGTGTACAAGCAGCCCGGCCAGTTCGGCGACCTGTACTTGCGCCTGAACCTAACGCTGCCCCAGCATCTTACCGAACAGGAAAAAGAATTAATTCGGCAGTTGGCCGCCCTCCGCCCGGGGCTTGAGTAGCCGCCCGCCGTCAGCCCGCAGCTATTCCGCAACCCGGGCGCAATAGTCGGGAAACTGACCACGCTTGTCAGAACCACGTTTTAATACCTTGACTACCATGGAAACGCACGTTCTTACTCTTACTTTCCAGGAATGTTCCGCTCGCTACGGCCTCGCCCCCACCGCCGTGCACGAGTTCCTGCAGGCCGGCTTGCTGCGCCCGGCCCCCGCGCCCGAAACCGTCATCGTGGACGAGCCCGACGACCTGCCCCGCCTGGCTCGCCTTCACCAGGAGCTGGACCTTCCCGCCGAAGCGCTCGAGGTCATTCTGACCATGCGCCGACGGCTGGTGCAGCTGCAAGCCACGCTGGCCTACGAAACGGCCCGCGCCCGCCAGTTGGAGGATTTTCTGCATGGTGGCGGCCCCTTGTTGGAATTTACCTCGTGAGGCTGGCTCAGCCAACTACAGCTTACGCTACCATCAAGGCCAGTAGCAGGCCCGCCAGGGTGGCGCCAAGCTTGGGCCAGTTTAGGCGGTGCTCAGGGCTGGTTTCGAACAGGATGGTGGTGGACACATGCAGGAAATTGCCGGCTACCAACCCCAGCAGGGCCGCGTAGAACCCGTCGCGCAGCAGCTCTGCCAGCACCACGTAGTTGCTAACGACAATACCCACCGGCGAAGCCAGCGCGAACACCAGCAGCCAGGGCCACACCCGGCTAAAGCGGCCGAGCCGTAGGCGGAGCAGCGTTGCCAGCGCAAAAGCGGCCGGCACGTGGTGCAGGGCTACTCCCACCACGATGGCGTAAAAATTCTGGCTCATCTGCCCCACGGCCGGGGTCCGGACCAGAATGCTGCCTTCCAGCAGGGAATGAACCACTAGCGCCGCCAGCAGCAGAAAGGGTACGCGGCCCACCGGAGCGTTGGGGCCGTGGGCGGCCTCGTGGTGCACGTGCCCGTGCTCCACACCCTGCGAAAGCACTTCGAGCAGGAGCTGCCCAAAAAAACCGGCCAACACCCAATACCCCACCCGCTCGGGGTGGTTGGGCAGCAGCTGCAGGGCTTCGGGCAGAATGTGCGTGATAGTGAGCGTAAACAGATACGCCCCGCTGAAAGCCAGCAGAGGCTTCAGCAACTGGCTGCCCCGGGCCACCGACACCCGGGCGGCCGCGGCCCCCGCCCCCAGTACCGTGAGCAGCAGTAGAAAAATAGCAAAACCCATGAGAAAAAATGAAGAACGAAGCAGGCGAAACGAAGCACCAAGCAATCAGCCGCCCGGCCAACTTCTTGGTGCTTCGTTTCGCCTGCTTCCTTCAATAAGCTGCCGCTTAAACCAGCCCGCGGCAGTACCACCGGCTTAGCGCTGAATCTGGTGGCCGTTCGCGGCCGTATCGGCCTGGGTTGATTTGCCGGCGTCGTTCAGTTGGCCACGCTTGCGCATGCCTTCCTCGGCGTTGGCCGTAATGGCCGACTCCGCCGAAGGGGCGGGCCGCTCGTCCAGGTCGGCCGCCGAGCTAACCGGCTTGGTGATGGCTCCGCCTTTGGCCTGGTTGGGGGCGTAAGCCGTGTTCTGGTCGAAATTGTCGCTGGGGCGGGTGCCGGGCGCAACCATGTCGAGCGACACTTTATCGTCGGGGCGCCAGTCGGAAGGCTCGCTGCTGCAGGAAGTTAGCGCCAGCGCGGCCGCGGCAACGGCCAGGAGCAAAGGGTGGGTCAATTTCATCAGAATGTGAGTTAGCGGGAAAATAAAATTCAACGAGCGGCGGCCTCAACGGCGCCCAGCCGGCGGGGCAATCTAACCCAACGACCGACTGCTTAATACCGACTACCGGGCTAAACCGTTGTCGCCCCGGCCTCGGCCGGCAACAGGCTTTTGCGGCGGAGCAGGGCCTCAAACAGCTTCAAGTCGTTGGGCGAATTGAAGATGCGCACGGGCAAATGTAAAAACACCGGCACGTCGAACGTGCGGGCCATCCACTGGCGCCACGAGGCCATGCCCTCGGGCGGCGTGCCGGGTTTTAGGTACAGCAAATAGGCGTCGGCATCGCGGCGGGCGCGGGCAATCATATCCCAGGTCAGCTGCATGGCCTTTTCGGGCCCCACGCGCAAGAGCAGCTGCTTATTGTCCATCTCAAAGCTCATACGCTCGAACAGGGGCTTGCTCTGCTCCATTTGCGTCACGCCCGTTACCTGGGCCGAGCGAAACAGGACGAACAGCACCGTGAGCACCACGGCCAGCACCAGCCACCACCACGAATGCACGAAGACGGCCGGCAGCAGCCCCAGGGCAAACGGAATCAGGGCGTACTTCCAATCCTTCTTCCACACTTCGGCCATGGCCAGCCGGGTGTAGGTATTGGTGTCGAACTGGGTTTTCTTGGTGCGAATGGCCAGCGGCGACGCCTGCTGTGCCTGGCGGAATCCGCCGCCGCCGCCACGTTGGTTGGGTTGGTTCACGGTAATAGTGTGAAAATGTGATGATGTGTTGAAATGTGAAAATGAGCCGGCTGGCTACCTGGATGTATAAAGCAGGCGCTTACGAAACACCACATCTTCACATCCCAGTACATTATCCACATTTTCACATTCTTTTCAATAGGCCTTTAAGCTCAAATCCAAGCTCTTTACTGAATGAGTGAGAGCACCCACGGAGATGTAGTCGACGCCGGTACGGGCTACCTCGCCAATGGTTTGCTCGGTAATTCCGCCACTGGCCTCGGTCGGGTAGCGCCCACCGATGAGGGCGACGGCCTCGCGGAGCTGGTCGGGGCTCATGTTGTCGAGCATGATGCGGTCGATTCCGCCCGCGTCGAGGGCCTGCTGCACCTCGGCCAATGAGCGGGTTTCGATTTCGATGGGCAGCTGCCGGCCGGTTTTCGCCAAGTAAGCGTGCGTCGCGGCAATGGCCTGGGCCACCCCCCCGGCGTAGTCGACGTGGTTGTCTTTCAGAATAATCATGTCGAACAGCCCGTAGCGATGGTTCACGCCGCCGCCGATGAGCACCGCCCACTTCTCGCAGATGCGGAAGTTGGGCGTGGTTTTGCGGGTGTCCAGCAGCTGAGCCTTGGTGCCGGCCAGGAGCGTGTTCAGGTGGGCGGTATAAGTAGCAATGCCGCTCATGCGCTGCATACAGTTGATTACCAGGCGCTCGGCCGTAAGAATGCTACGCGCGGGGCCCTCGACGGTGAAGGCTATGTCGCCGGGTTTCACGGCTGCGCCATCATGAAGCAGGGGGGTAAATTGCAGGGTTGGGTCGACTTCCTCGAAAACCAGCGGGGCCAGGGCCATGCCAGCCAGGATGCCCTCACCCTTTACCAGGAGGTGGGCCCGGTTGCGGGCCTCGGCCGGAATCGAAGAGAGTGCCGAATGGTCGCCGTCGCCCACATCCTCGGCCAGGGCCAGGCGGATGAAGGTAGTGAGGGCTTCGGGCGTGAGATAGGAAGCAGTAGGGAGTTGCACGGAGCAAAGGTACGGCCCTTGCCTTTGCCAATAAAGCCCGCCAGGGGCCTTGCCTATCATAAGCTGGCTAGCCCCTGGGTGAAAGAGCCCCTGGCCGCCTCTCAACCGCACAAAAAAGCCCCGCCGAAACTGGCGGGGCTTTGGGGTTGCGCTGGTAGAGCGAGAATTATTCTTTGGTGAAATCCAGGGTATCAATCAGCGGAGCCTCGCGCGAGGGTTTCAGCTTTACGAAAACCCGGTACGTGCCATTCGCGCTGGTGTAACGGCCAATGGCGTATTGGATGCCTTCCTTGCTTTCGCCCTGGTGAATAAAATCAAAGCTGCTCGGCGGGTTCTTGGCAAAGAAATTCTTGATGACGAGCTCCGCCTGGGTCGCGTTGTAGCTCTGCTTATCGCCATCGAAGCCTACTTCAACCGTTGGGGAAAAGTATTGCGATAATTCACGGGAAGAACCGTTTCGCATAGCCGAGCGAACCGCCCCCAGGTTATCGGATTGGGCGTGAGCCACGACCGTTCCGACCAAGACCAGCCAACTCAAGAATAAGGTTCTTAAAAAATAGCGTTTCATTTAGTAGAAAATAGTAAGTGCGTCATCCGCGGTAGAGGTAAAAGCTAAAATGGTGCCAGGAACTAGGGCGAGCTCGGCGTTAGCTGGCTAAATTTAGTAATAGTCCGCCTAAATTAGCGGAGCACTTAGGCTAGATAGTGCCAACCCATGAACCGGGCGGACGTATCTTTGCGCCATGAGTAAACAGGTTTTGTTGGTGATTCTGGATGGCTGGGGAATCCCTCAGAATACGGCGGTTTCGGCAGTGGATGCGGCTAAGACGCCGTTTTACCACGAGCTGCTACAGCGATACCCGCACAGCAGGCTGCAAGCTTCGGGCGAAGCCGTGGGGCTGCCCGAAGGTCAGATGGGCAACTCGGAAGTAGGCCACATGAACATTGGGGCCGGCCGCGTAGTCGACCAGGAGCTGGTGCGCATTGGCAAGGCCATCCGGGAGCGTAAGCTGGGGCAGATGCCAGCCTTGGCGAAGGCGTTCGACTATGCCATTACCAACGACAAGCCCCTGCACCTGATTGGCTTGCTGTCGGATGGCGGCGTGCACTCGCACATCGACCACGTGAAAGCCCTGTGCACCATTGCCCACGAAGCCGGCGTGCGACGCGTGTTCGTGCACGCCTTCACCGACGGCCGCGATACCGACCCCAAAAGCGGCGTGCGCTACGTGAATGAGCTGGAGCAGTACGTGGAGCGCAGCGGCGCCAAAATCGCCTCGGTAGTGGGCCGCTACTACGCCATGGACCGCGACCGCCGCTGGGAGCGGGTGAAGGTGGCGTACGACTTGCTCGTGCACGGCGTCGGCACATTCTCGCACAACCTCATCCAGACTATCCAGGAGCAGTACAAGGAAGGCGTCACGGACGAGTTTTTGAAGCCCATCGTGAAAGCCGGGGCCGACGGCCAGCCGCTGGCCACCATTCAGGAAGGCGACGTGGTGCTGTGCTTTAACTTCCGCACCGACCGCGGCCGTGAAATTACCGAAGTGCTAACCCAGCAGGACCTGCACGCCTTCCAGATGCAGCGCCTGAACCTGCACTACCTCACCCTCACCAATTACGACGATACCTTCGTGGGCGTGCAGCCCATCTTTGATAAGGATAACCTGAACAATACCCTGGGAGAGGTACTGGCGGCCAATCATAAAACCCAGATTCGCATCGCCGAAACGGAGAAGTACCCCCACGTGACGTTCTTCTTCTCGGGTGGCCGCGAAAATACGTTCGAAGGCGAAACGCGCATCCTGCGGGCGTCGCCCAAAGTCGCCACCTACGACCTGCAGCCCGAGATGAGCGCCGCCGAGTTGGTCGAAGCCATCGTGCCGGAGCTGCAAGCCAGATCGGCCGACTTCGTGGTGCTGAACTTCGCCAACCCCGACATGGTGGGCCACACCGGGGTGTTCGAGGCCGTGGTGAAGGCCGTGGAAACAACGGATGCCTGCGCCCGCGCCGTGGTGGAAACGGCCCGGGCGGCCGGCTACGCCAGCATCATCATTGCCGACCACGGCAACGCCGAGTTCATGCGCAATGCCGACGGCTCGCCCAACACTGCCCACACTACCAACCTGGTACCCTGCATTCTGGTTGATAACGACTACCGCGGTACGCTGGCCGACGGCAAGCTCGGCGACCTAGCGCCTACCATCCTCGAGCTGATGGGCTTGCCCAAGCCGGTGGAGATGACCGGCATCAGCCTACTACGCCCTTAACTTCGGCCCGCCGGCGCAACATGAAACAGCATCTGGGCGCGGTGGCGCTGCTGGTCCGCGACTACGACGAGGCCATTGCCTTCTACACGCAGCGGCTGCGGTTCCGGGTCGTGGCCGATACTGTGCTGAGCCCGACCAAGCGCTGGGTAGTACTCTGCCCGCCGGGCGCGACGGAAACCCACCTGCTGCTAGCGCAGGCCGATGGCCCGGAGCAAGCGCTGAGCATCGGCCGGCAAGCCGGGGGCCGGGTGTTTCTGTTTTTACACACCGATGACTTTTGGCGGGACTTCCACGCGATGCAAGCGCAAGGGGTGGTATTTGACGAGGAACCCCGCCAGGAGCCCTACGGGACGGTGGCGGTGTTCCAGGATTTGTACGGCAACAAGTGGGACCTTCTAGAGCCTGTACGCATTGAGTAATTGTTTGACTGATTACCGAAAGCAGCCCCGACTGATTAGCGGCGGCTCCAGACCCGGCTCCTTGGGCGCCGGCCGCCTTGCGTTGGGCCTGTTAGGCCTGTTGCTGGCCGGCTGCGGCGATACTAACCCCGGCGCCCGGCCCGCCCGGCGCCCCCTTTACTTTGATGTTAAAGGGCTACTGACTCAGCAAGTGGAACAGCTGGGCCGGCGTCACGCCGCCGTAACCAAGCGCGTAAGCCTGCGCGGCCAGGCGCCCGAAACCGTCCGCGTGCCCGCCGTGAAATGGGCCGACGAGCTGCAGGTTTTCTTCCAGGCCGACATCAACAAGGCCGCGCTGCGCGGGGCTTACGCCGTGGATTCGGCGGCGCTGCCGGGCGGGCTACTGCGCTACACGTACACCCGGCGGCTCGCGCAGCCTAATGCGCCCGTGGTCCGCCTCACGGTGGTGCAGCAGGGAGCTACTGCCCAGGAAGTAGCCGCCACCATCGTGCAAAATAATCCCTTGTTTTCGGCTCGAAAGCAGCTGCGCTTTAAGCTTCAAAATGGGCAGCTGCGGAGCTATGAGGTAGTAGGAACGCAGAAGCTGGTATTGTTTGACACCCTGCATTACGCGGCGGCTGGGCAAGTAGAATAACCACCCGTCGCGCCCGTAAAGAAGTTAGGAAATACGACTGGTCGCGGAAGCTCTTTATTGCCTCAACCGGCTACCCAACCGCTGAAAGACACCTTAGAGCAGCTCTCGCATAAGAGAAAGGAATTAAAAATTAAAAATGAAGAATTAAAAATGTGCTGGTCAATTTTTAATTCTTCATTTTTAATTCCTAAAAAACCGTACCCTGACTGGAGAACCGCTCTAATATGGGGTCGCGCCTGCGGCCGGCTCAACCGCTCAGGCCACTTCTACAGCGGGAACTCGTAAGCTCCCAGGCTGGGCTGGGCCTGGCGCACCAGGTTCAGCAAATCCCGGTTAGGATTACCCATTCCGGTGGGTGTGCTTCGGCGAGCCTCGGCCGGCGATGAAGCTTGGAGGATATAGCTGGGCTGGCTGCTGCTAAGAGAAGTGCGCTTAAACAGGGGGTCGACGTTAATTAAATTACGATTGCCTGGAGCATTCAGCCCCGGCTTGCCGGGGGTGCTGGTGGCTGCTTTGTACTCTTGCGTGCGCAGCAGGGTATTAGTGATGCTGAACGGATAGTCGGCATTGTTATCGAGGAATAATTCTTCTTCGAATGAGCCCCAGACGATGGAATTACGAACGGTGACGTTCATGGGCAGCTTCACCATGGGCTTGTAGTTATCGGCGTTGGTGAACGTGAGCGAAGACGTTTCGCGCCGAAACGAGGGGGTGTAGTTGGCGATGGTGCAGAAGTTGATGTCGTACACCCCGCCTATGCCCACCAGCGCATACTCGCCGCAGTTGCTGAACAGGCAGTTGGTGGCCTTCACGTCGCCGGAGTAGCTGATAATGCCGCCGCCGGTACTGGCCGAGGCATTGGCGAAGGAGAGTTTAGCGCCGGAGATGTTCTGGATAGTAGTGTTGTCCAGGCTTAAGTCGGGGTGCGTGGGTTCGGCCTCCCGGTTGTAGAGCAGGGCCCCGACGGTGGCGTTCTTGATTTCGGCGTAGCGAATGCGGTTGCCCCGGCTGGTACTGGTGAACACGATGCCACCCCACTGGCCGGGGGTGTTGGCGTAAAGCGGCTCCAACCGGTCGCCCTGAAAGCGCACGATGTTGGGATTGGTGGCCTTCACCGTATCCGTGGGGAGGCTCCCCGGGATGAAGTCCTGGTTTACCAGCAGCGTACCATTCACCTGCAGGTAGGCCCCGGCGTGGGAGTAGATGCGGGCCCCCTTGGGAATTCGTAGCGTGACGCCCTCCAGCACAATCACCCCGACGGGATATTTCCTGCCTTGAATCAGGTAATCGGCGTTGATGATGACGTGGGGCTTATCGGTGCGCCAGGTAGTGTTCTCGGTAATGATATCGGCCCGGTGGAAGTAGGCATTCTGGCCGTAGGCCACCAGCTTCACGTTCTGATCAGCGCCGTTGGTCCGGAAATGCAGCTCGTCGGTGACCAGAAATTGTTTGGGGGTGGTGGCTTGGCCATTATCACCCAGCACGGCCCGCACTAGCACCAGCAGGCTGTCCTTGCCTCGGATGGTTACTTGAGCGGCAGGCCCGGCGTCGCCGTTGATAATCAGTGAATAAGTATTCCCGGCCGTGCCAGTCAGGCTCACGTCGGTTTTTACCGCGCCGCTGTTGCGGTTGTACACCCACAGGCGTTTGGTGACGGTCTTGATCGTGGTGAAGACCGTGTCGAACAGGACCGTATCAGCGCTCAGTTCCAGGCTGCCGGAAGTTTGCAGCAAGTCTTCCTTCGGCTCACAGCTAGGCAGGAAGGTTAGCAAGCAGCTCAGGAGGAGGAACAGCGGGAAGATGTAGCGCATATAGGGAACGTCAGGCTCTCCCTCCTTAGCTGACCAAGGAGAGGATGCGACTGCTTCGCAGCCGCGGGAGTGGTTGGGGCAATGAACGCAGGAAGCCGGCGAAAAGTGTGAAGGCGAACGGTGGGATGTCGGGGGCCAGGCTACTCTTCGGAGCACGGCCGCGTTGCGGGCAAACAGTACGTTCTGCCGGAATGAAGTTGTTCAATGATTCTATCCGCCAGGCCATAACATTATTTGGTTACACCCTCCTGCAGGCGCTCCGCGCTTTCGGCCAGGCGAAGCTGCTCCACGAAGTCGTCCACGTTGCCTTCCATCACGCTGGCCAGGTTGTACACGGTGTAGCCGATGCGGTGGTCGGTAACGCGACCCTGCGGATAGTTGTAGGTGCGGATTTTATCGCTGCGGTCACCGCCGCCAATCATGCTTTTACGCACGAGGCCGTCGGCTTCGTTTTTCTTCGCCAGCTCCATTTCGTACACGCGGGAGCGCAGCACGGCCAGGGCCTTATCGAAATTTTTCAACTGCGACTTCTGGTCCTGGCACTGGGCCACTAGGCCGGTGGGCAGGTGGGTGAGGCGCACGGCCGAGTAAGTCGTGTTGACGGACTGCCCGCCGGGGCCGCTGGAGCAGAAGTAATCTTTGCGAATGTCGCTCATGTTCAGCTCAACGTCGAACTCTTCCGCTTCGGGGATTACCACCACCGAGGCGACACTGGTGTGGATGCGGCCCTGGGTTTCGGTGGCGGGCACGCGCTGCACGCGGTGCACCCCACTTTCGAACTTGAGCTTGCCATACACGTCTTCGCCGCGCACGGCCACGATGATTTCCTTGTAGCCGCCGGCCGTGCCTTCCATGGCATCGATGAGCTCCATCTTCCAGTGCTGCTTTTCGGCGAAACGCATGTACATGCGCTGCAAGTCGCCGGCAAAAATCGCGGCCTCGTCGCCCCCCGCCCCGGCCCGGATTTCCATGATGACGTCCTTCGAGTCGTTCGGGTCCTTGGGCAGCAACAGGTCTTTGATAGAATCTTCGAGGCGCTCCTGCTCGGGCAGCAGCTCGTCGAGCTCGTCCTTGGCCATCTGGCGGAAGTCTTCGTCTTTCTCGGTGGCAATTACCTGGCGGGCGTTTTCGATGTTGCTGAGCACGCGCTGGTACTTGCGGTATTCGGCCACAATCTTGCCCAGCTCCTTAAGCTCTTTGTTGAGTGACTTATAGCGTTTGAGGTCCGACATAACGTCGGGCTGCATCAGCTCTTCGTTAACGTTGTCGTAGCGCTGGCTGATAGCTTCTAATTTGTCAAGCATCGGGTGTTCGGTATTTATGTCAGTAGTTTGCAAAGGTACTGAATCTAAACACCGCTATACAGACCGGACGTTCATTCAGAACCACTCCTGAATATCTACCCGTAGCCTGAGTTTATGCAAGTGTTAAAATTTGGCGGCACGTCGGTGGCCTCCGCCGAGAATATCCGAAAATCTATTGCCATCGCGGCCGCCGCCAAACAGGGACCCGTAATAATGGTGGTGTCGGCCCTGGGCGGCACTACCGACGCACTAATCGGTATTGGCCGGGCCGCTGCCACGGCCGATGGGGCATATCGCGAAACGCTAAACCAGCTGGAGGAACGGCACTTGGGCGTGGCGCAGGAGTTGTCGGCCGACGGGCAAGGTCCGGAGTCGGCCTTGGTTCGCGCGCAGTTTGAGGAGCTCCGGCAGCTCTGCAACGGCATCTTCGCTCTGGGAGAGCTCTCCACCCGTACGCTGGATAAGCTCATGAGCTACGGCGAATTGCTGTCGTCGCGCCTAGTAGCATCAGTAGCGGCGGCCCAAGGACTGGACGCCGTGTGGGCCGATGCCCGGCAGCTCATCCGCACCAATTCCCGCTTCGGCATGGCCGAGGTGGATATGGCCGTCACCGAGCGCCTGGTAGCTGGTTTCAACGCACAACACCCCGCCGCAATGTGGGTGGTGCCCGGCTTCATTGGCGCCGACGCGCAGGGCGTAACCACCACGCTGGGCCGGGGCGGCTCCGACTATACGGCGGCGCTGCTGGCGGCAGCGCTCAAGGCCCATGTGCTGGAAATCTGGACCGACGTAAGCGGGATGATGACCGCCGACCCGCGCCTGGTGCGCAGCGCCCGGCCCATCGCGCGCATTTCGTACCAGGAAGCCATGGAGCTGTCGCACTTCGGCGCCAAGGTGCTCTACCCCCCTACCATTCAGCCGGTGATGCGGCGTGGTATCCCGCTCTGGATAAAAAACACTTTCGCGCCCGCCGACTACGGCACGCTGGTTGAGGTGGAGCCGCCCCGTACGGCCGCCGTGGTGCAGGGCATCTCCAGCATCGGCAACCTCGCGCTACTCAACCTGGAAGGCAGCGGCATGGTGGGCGTGCCGGGCTTCTCGATGCGGCTGTTCGCGGCCCTGGCCCGCGAGCGCATCAACGTGGTGCTCA
The DNA here is from genome assembly GCF_014699115.1 of Hymenobacter montanus. Taxonomy (GTDB): domain Bacteria; phylum Bacteroidota; class Bacteroidia; order Cytophagales; family Hymenobacteraceae; genus Hymenobacter; species Hymenobacter montanus. Next base: position 96,073 of record NZ_JACXAD010000018.1, on the reverse strand, counting down.
TTACCCAAAGCTCGTCCGAGCACTCTATTTGCGTGGGGGTAAATGAGCCGGACACCACGCCCGCTCAGGTGGCAGTGGACCAGGAGTTTGCCGTGGAGATTGCCGCCGGCCGCATCGAGCCCCTGCGGCCCGAGCGCGGGCTGGCTATTGTGGCGCTGGTGGGCGAGAACATGAAGGACCACCCCGGCATCAGCGGCAAGCTGTTCGGGGCCCTGGGGCAGAACGGCATCAACATCCGGGCCACTGCCCAGGGCGCTTCGGAGAAGAATATTTCGACGGTTATTCGGGCGGCTGATGTGCGCAAGGCCGTCAACGTGCTGCACGAGGCCTTTTTTGAGGCCACCGGGAAGCAGGTCAACCTCTTCCTGCTCGGGCCCGGCAACGTGGGCAGCAAGCTGCTGGAGCAGTTGGCCCAGCAGCAGCGCCACCTGCTGGAAAAGCTGGGCCTGCAGCTGCGGGTGGTGGCCATTGCTAACAGCCGCCACTGCCTAGTGAACGAAGCCGGCCTGGACCTGACCACCTGGCCGGCCGAGCTAGGCGAAGCCCCTCCCCTACCACTAGCCGACTTCACCCAACTCATCATCGACCGCAACCTGCGGAATTCCATCCTCGTGGACGTCACGGCTGACCCGGCCGCGGCGGGCTGCTACGCTCAGCTGCTGGAGAAAAGCGTAGCCGTGGTGGCCTGCAACAAGGTAGCGTGCTCCTCTGACTACGCCAGCTACGCCCGGCTGAAAAGCCTGTCGAAAGAATTCAACGCCAGCTTCTTGTTTGAAACCAACGTGGGGGCCGCCCTGCCCATCATCGGCACCCTCAACGACCTCACCCGCAGTGGCGACGTCGTGCGGCGCATGGAGGCCGTGCTTTCGGGCACCCTAAATTTCGTGTTTAACCACTACGACGGTACCCGGCCCTTCGCCGAGGTGGTGCGCCAGGCCCAAATCGAAGGCTACACCGAACCCGACCCGCGCCTCGACCTCAGTGGCAGCGACGTAGCCCGCAAAATTCTGATTCTGGCCCGCGAAGCCGGTCAGGCAATGGAAATGAGCGACATACAAATCGAGCCCTTCCTGCCGCCCGCTTGCCTGGCCGGCGACGTGGCCGCCTTCTACTCCCAGATGGCCGCGCATGAGGCCCACTTTCGGGCGCTCTACGACGCGGCTACGGCCGCCGGCAAGCGCCTGAAATTCGTGGCGCGCTACGCCGACGGCAAGGCCACGGTGGGCCTGCAGCAAGTAGCCCTCGGCCACGATTTGTACGACCTGCGCGGCAAAGACAACGTGGTGCTCTTCTACACCGACCGCTACATAGCCCAGCCGCTAGTGGTAAAGGGAGCCGGGGCCGGGGCCGAAGTCACTGCCTCCGGCGTATTCGCCGATATCATCCGCGCCGCCCGCCTGTAACGCGGACTCTGCGAGTCCGCGACGCGAGTAAGCACCAACTACTTGTGTGACGGCATCATCTTAATTCATTATTCACTCGCGGACTCACAGAGTCCGCGCTACTGTATGCCCCACTCGGTTCTTGTTCATTCACCCGCTACTCTTTCCAACCTTGGCTGCGGCTTCGATGTGCTGGGCCTGGCCCTCCAAGCCCCCTACGATGCCATCCGCGTCACGCAAACCGCGCAACCGGGCGTACGCATTCGCCACCTCGACCCCTACGATCTGCCCACCGACCCGGCCCGCAACGTGGCCGGAGTGGCTCTCCTGGCGCTGTTGCGCGCGGTACCGGAAGCAATTGGCTTTGAGGTAGAAATCACCAAAGGCATCAGGCCGGGCAGCGGCGTCGGCAGTAGCGCCGCCAGCGCCGTGGGGAGCGTAGTAGCCGCTAATGCCTTGCTGGGCAACCGCTTCACGAAGATGCAGCTCGTTGAATTCGCCATGGCGGGCGAGGCCGTGGCCTCCGGGGCGCGCCACGCCGACAACATCGCGCCGGCCATGTTTGGCGGCTTCACGCTGGTCCGCGCCTTAGAGCCCACGCTGGACATCGTGGCATTGGCGGCCCCGCCCTTATGGGTGGCCGTCGTGCACCCTCAAATTGAAGTAAAGACCATAGAGGCCCGGAAAGTGCTGCCGGCGACGGTGCCGCTGGGCCTGGCCGTGCAACAGTGGGCCAACGTAGCCGGACTGGTAGCGGGCTTTTTAACCGCCGACTACGATCTTATCGGCCGGTCGCTGGCCGACTACATTGTGGAGCCGGCGCGGCAAGCCCTCATTCCGGGGCTGGCGGAGGCGCGGGCGCGGGCCCTGGCGGCCGGGGCCATTGGCGGCGGCATATCAGGCTCGGGGCCCTCTATTTTTATGCTGAACAAAACGGAAGCAATTGCCCAGTCCGTGGGTGCCGCGCTCGGCAGCGTGTTTGCCGAGTTAGGCGTTGCTTATAATACCTACGTGGGGCCGGTCGCTACGGAGGGAGCGCGAGTTATTTCAGAATCGTAAGCAGCTGCCCAGCGTGGTAGGACGTTGATTCCACCCGAGGGCGTTAGGCTGAACACGGTAAAGCGTTTTTCATCGTTAAAATTTGCCCAGCCAAGTGGGGGTGAGCTGCCGCGCTTGGTCCAGCCTGATATTTCTTTTGATTCCCGCATTCTGATCTGCAGATAATTACATGAAGTACTACAGCCTCCGCCACCAGTCGCCGCCGGTTGATTTTCGCACGGCTACCGTTACCGGACAAGCGCCCGATGGGGGCCTGTACTTTCCCGAAGCCATTCCCAGGTTTCCGGGGGGCTTGTTGCGTGAACTGCGTAGCCTCAGTCGTAGCACCGTGGCCCTGAACGTAATGCGCCCTTACGTAGGCGCCGCCATCGCCGACAGTGACTTGCAGCGCATCTGCGCCGAGGCAGTAGACTTTGACTTTCCATTGGTGTCGGTAGGCCCGGAAGTGTCGGCGCTGGAGTTGTTTCACGGGCCCACGCTGGCCTTCAAGGACGTGGGAGCGCGGTTTATGAGCCGCTGCCTGGGCTACTTTGCCCAGCACGGCGACACCCCGCCCGTAACGGTGCTGGTGGCTACCTCCGGCGACACGGGCGGTGCGGTAGCCAGTGGCTTTCTGGGCGTGCCGGGCGTTGAAGTGGTTATCCTTTATCCCTCGGGCAAGGTGAGCCCCGTGCAGGAGCAGCAGCTTACCACGCTGGGCCAGAACATCACGGCGCTGGAAGTGAGCGGCACGTTTGACGACTGTCAGGCCCTGGTGAAGCGGGCGTTTCAGGACCCCGAGCTGGCCCGGCGGCGCTTCCTTACTTCGGCCAACTCCATCAACGTGGCCCGCTGGCTGCCGCAGCAGCTCTACTACTGCTTCGCCTGGCAGCAGTGGCCTGCCCAAGCGCCCGCGCCGGTGGTATCGGTGCCGAGCGGCAACTTCGGCAACCTCTGCGCCGGGCTCCTGGCCCAGGCGTCGGGCCTGCCGCTGGGCCATTTCATTGCCGCTTGCAATGCCAATGAGCCCGTGCCGGCGTACCTGCGCACCGGCACGTTTACGCCCCGGGCGGCCATCCCCACGTTTTCGAACGCCATGGACGTGGGCAACCCCAGCAACTTTGCGCGCATTATGGAGCTGTTCGACAACGACTTGGGTCGGCTGCGCACAGCGCTCAGCGCCGATACCGTGAGCGACGCGGATACCGTGGCGGCCATTCGCACGGCCTGGGAGGAGCATGGCTACCTGCTGGACCCGCACGGGGCCGTGGCCTACACGGCCCTGCGCCGCTACCAGGCCCAGCACCCGGCAGCGCCGGGGCTGATTCTGGCTACCGCGCACCCGGTTAAATTCCCCAACGTGATCGAGCTGGTTTTGGGGCGGACCATTCCCCTGCCCGCGGCCGTGCAGCACTTGCAAGACCGTCCGAAACGAAGTGTGCCGTTGGCGGTTGATTACGAACAGCTGAAAGCTTACCTGATGTAGGAACGCGCCACCGCGCCTTCCTGGTTGTACCGCCGTATGCCACGAACACCCTTGAAATCCTTGCCTAATCGGCCTGCCCGGCCGGAGTTCGCCGATGCCGGTACCACGGCACGTTTCTCCGTAGTGCTAATCTTAGTCCTGCTCGCCGCAGCCTGTCGCCCGGACCAGATTGAACACCTCAAAGACACCAAGCGCATCGGCATCGAGACGGCCAACTGGGAGGTGAAGCGCATTATGCCCAAAGACTTACTCCGGGCGGCCCGCTGGGCGGGGGACTCGCTCTCCGCCACGGCCGACACTCTACTGCGGCAAACGCTGGGCCGTGAGCTCGCGGCGGGTGGGGTAGCCCGCGCCGCTGCCTTCTGCCGGCCCGAAACGTACCCCTTGGTCGATTCCCTGGCCGGTGTACTGAAGGCCACGCCCCGGCGCGTGAGTGAGCGGCCCCGTCTTCCGGCCCACCAAGCTACACTGCCGACCGAGCAGATGCGCACCGACACCACCCGTACCATCAGCCGCGAGTCGCAGGAAGTGTTTTTCTACCAGCGGCCCATTGTGCTGAATAATGCGCTCTGCCTGCGCTGCCACGGCGAAGTGGGCAAAGACATTACCGCCGCGGATTACACCCTTATCAGGAAACAGTACCCGCAAGACCAAGCCACTGGCTACCACCTGGGCCAGCAGATGGGAGCGTGGCAAATAAGCCTGCGCCGCGACGGCGTAGCGGAGTTCTGGACGATGAAAACCCGCAAAAAATGGCGGGAGCACAAGCTGCCCAAGCTGTTTTGAGCTAGCCACCTTTAGAATTAAAAATTAAAAATGAAGAATTAAAAATTTGACGAGCACATTTTTAATTCTTCATTTTTAATTCCTTGCTCCGATGCGAGAACTGCTCCAAAGCAGCCCTGTTTAGTCTGAACAAGGCTTTAGCGCCACCATTCCACTCATGACTCTTTCCTCAAAACCCATTATCATCATTGGGGCCGGCATGGCGGGCCTGGGCTGCGCCACCTGGCTGCACCGGGCGGGCCGGCCGGTACTCGTGCTCGATGAGGCCGACACCGTGGGAGGGCGCGTGCGCACCGACCTTACCCCCGAGGGCTTTCGGCTCGACCGCGGCTTTCAGGTGCTGCTCACCAACTACCCCGAGGCCCGGCGCATATTCGATTACGGGGCGCTAAACCTGAAGGCCTTCCGGTCGGGTGCCGTTATCCGGCTGCCGGATGGCCGCGAAACGACTTTGCAAAGCCCGCTACAACGGCCCTTAGCGGCTTTTTCGGCCCTGGCCTCGCCCGTGGGCAACCTGAGTGACAAGCTGCGCATTCTCAGTTTAGTGCACCATGTGCTCAAGCACACCCCCGAGGAATTGCTGGCTCGTCCGGCCACCGATACCCTAACATTTTTGCGGCGCTACGGCTGGAGCGAGCAGATCATAAGCACATTTTTTGAGCCGTTTTTCGGCGGTGTTTTCTTAGACCGGAGCTTAACCACGGCCAGCAATTTCTTCGAGTTCGTGTTCCAACAATTCGTAACCGGCGAAGCGGTAGTGCCGGCCCTGGGCATGCAGCAGCTACCCGAGCAGTTGGCGGCACGCCTGCCGAGTGGCTCAGTGCGTCTGAACACGCTGGTAGCAGCTATCGTTGAGGGTAAGCAAGTGCGCCTGGCTTCGGGGAAGGCCCTGGACGGCGCGGCGGTGGTGCTGGCCACCGACGGCCCCGCGGCCCGACCCCTGCTGGCCAGCCACGCCGACCACGCCGCCACCACTGGGAATACTCCGGCCGCCAGCGCTCACCCGGCGGGCCGCATTACCACCTGCACCTACTTTGCGGCCGACGGCTACTCGCCGGGCCGGGGCGATAAATTGCTGCGCCTCAATGCTCAGCGCAGCGCACTAGCGCACAACGTCAGCTTTCCTGCCGACGTGAGCCCCGCTTACGCCCCGGCGGGCCGGGCGCTGGTGTCGGTAAGCACCCACGGCGAACACCACCTGACCGAAACCGAGCTGACTTCCAGCCTGCGCGAAGAGCTGACCGCCTGGTTCGGCCCCGCCGCGCGGCAATGGTCGCACCTGCGCAGCTATCGAATCGCGGCCGCTTTGCCCGTATATCTGGCCGACCAGCCCGTGCGGCATTCCTTAAAACTAGCTGAGGGCTTGTACCGTTGCGGCGACTGGTCGGCGTACCCCTCGCTGAACGCCGCGTTGGCTACGGGCCGCGAAGTTGCCGAGATGCTGATTGCCGAACGGTAGTCAGGAAAGCATAAGTCAGGTAAGTATAAATCTACTGCCGAACACCCCCTCAACATTAGCGCCGCTTCCGGGTCTGTATCGCACCATTAAGTTCCGCTCTGAGAATTAGAGCATTTCCCGCCTAGGGGAACATAATTAAAAATTAAAAATGAAGAATTAAAAATGGACCAGCTGATTTTTAATTCTTCATTTTTAATTCCTAAAAAACCATACCCTGACTGGAGAACCGCTCTAAAAGAGCCCTTCATTCCGCCACTGTTTGAGCGTTAGTCTCCTCTACTGTGGCTTCGTGCATGAAGCGAACGGGGGCCCGTCCCGTAGGGGGCACATGAGGTTCCCGCATCAGGCGTTACGCTTCGGCCCAGGTGTAGCTGCGCTGCTTCCATTCCACGGGGCTTGGCCAAAAGGTGTAGGCCAGTACCGACAGCGACATCACGCACAAATACGGTTCGTAAAGCAGTAGCACCCCCAGCCGCTCGCGGCGCCCTACCTGACGAAGAGTTAAATGCAAAAACAGGCTTTGTAGCAGAACTTTGCCGCTGTATATCGCTACGATGAGGTCCAGGGGCAGCAGCCCGGGCCAAAACAGCACCGCGTAAAAGGCTCCGTACATGCCAAACAGCCCCGTGAGGTACCACGGCAGGCCAGTGGCGCCTTTCATCCAGCGCTTGCGCTGCTCGAGCAGCGCGGCCACGGTGGGTTGCGGCTCCGAAATGCCCAGCACCTCCGGCGAGCAGAGGTTGCGAAAGCCCCAGCCCTTGGCCCTGACGTGCCGAAAAAGCTGCAGGTCCTCGTTGGTGCGGAAAGCCATGCCCTCGAAGCCGCCCACGTCGGTGTAGGCGGCGCGGGTTACGAGCATGTTGTTGCCGATGGTGGTGCTGGGCAGGCCCTGGTCGGCCAGCAGGCGGATGAGGTTGAGGCCAAAAAGCCAATCCAGCCCCTGCAAGCGTCCGAATAGGCTGCCCGCGGCCGTCGTAATGCCCGTGACGATGCCTACCCCCGGCGTGGCCGCCGCCAGCATGGTCGCGGTCCAATCGGGGGCCACGGCCATGTCGGCATCAGTGAACAAGAAGTAGTCGCCGCGGGCCGCCCGGCAGAGGTGGGCCAGGGCGTTGGTCTTGCCCTTGATGCCCCCCAGACGGTGTTGCACCGACAGCAATCGAAACTGAGGCTTGTCGGCGATAAAGGCCCGGACTACCGCCGCGGTATTGTCGGTCGAGCCATCATCGGCAATGAGGATTTCCAGGCGGCTGGCGGGGTAATTCTGGGCCGCCAGCGCACGCAGGCAGCGCTCAATGCAGGCTTCCTCGTTGCGGGCTGCCACCAGAATGCTCACCCGTGGCCGGCCCATCCGGACCGGCCCGCGCTGTTTGGCCCGGGGCCGTGGCCAGAGCAGTATTGCCAGGCAAATCCCAAAAAACAATCCAAAGAAAATAGCCACTAGCAGCATACGAAACCCGAAAGGTGAGCCTTCAGGATACGTGCGCAGGGCTAGTGGCCGTTACAAGAATAAGTGCGGGGATTCCGCAGAATGACCGTAGAAGTACGCAGGGATAAACACCCAATTATACGCTGGGGGCCGGGGTAGCTGGGCTTTCGTAGGCGGGAGCCAGCCCCTGCTCCCCTTCGATGGGCAGGCGGATTTTCTCATTGTCGGAAACGCGGAGCGTGAGCAGGGCGCCAATAATCATCAGTACTCCGCCTAGCACCACCACGTTGAGGGGGTCGACGGAGGGAAACTGCTTCATAATGGCGGGCAGCCCTAGCGAGGCGCAAACCTGGGGCAACACGATAAAGGCATTGAACACGCCCATGTAATGGCCCATCTTATTAGCCGGGATGGCCCCGGCCAGCATCGCGTAGGGTACACTCAGAATCGACGTCCAGGCCACGCCGACCCCCACCATTGAAATCAGAAACATCCAGGGCTCGGTGATGAAAGCTACCGAAATAAGGCCGATGCCGCCGGCCATCAGACAGAGCATGTGGGTGAGCTTGCGGCTCACTTTGCGGGCGATGATGGGCAGCAGCAGGCTGAATACGGCCGATACGCCGCTGTACATGGCAAAGGCTTCGCCCACAAAGTTAGCCCCCTCGTTAAACGCGGCTGACTTGGAGTCGGTAGTGTGGTATAAGTGCTTGGTGACGGCCAGAGTGGTGAAAATCCACATGCAGAATAAGCCAAACCACGTAAAGAACTGCACCGAAGCCAACTGCTTCATTACTTTGGGCATGTGCATCACCCCAGTAAAGGTTTCCTTGATGCCTTCGAACAGGGTTACGCGTTCTTTCTCGCGGAGGAATGCCTCCATGTCCTCCGGCGGATACTCCTTGCTGCGAATTACGGTGTAGATTACACAGACAAAAAACGCCGCGGCCCCGATATAATAGGCAAACTTCACGGAGTTGGGCACAATGCCCGCCGCCGCTTCATTGGCGACTCCCAAATTGGTGAGGATGGTAGGCAGCAGCGACGCGACCACGGCCCCCACGCCAATAAAAAACGACTGCATGGCAAAACCGCTGGTATGCTGCTCGGCGGGCAGCATATCGCCAACAAATGCCCGGAACGGCTCCATGCTGATGTTGATGCTGGCGTCCATAATCCACAGCATGCCCCCCGCTATCCACAGCGCCGACGAATTGGGCATGATCAGCATAGCGAGCGAGGCCAGGATGGCGCCAACTAAAAAAAATGGCCGCCGCCGGCCCCAGCGGGGGCTCCAGGTACGGTCGGAGAGGTAGCCAATGATGGGCTGCACGATGAGGCCGGTAAGCGGCGCGGCTACCCATAGAATGGGAATCTCGTCGGCATTGGCACCAAGGTTGGAAAAAATGCGGCTGGTGTTGGCATTCTGTAAGGCGAAGCCAAACTGTATGCCCATGAACCCGAAGCTCATGTTCCAAATTTGCCAGAAGCTCAAGCGGGGCTTCTTACGGGTACTCGAGGCCGAAGCCGCAGCGACAGATGCCATCGGGGGTAGTGGGAATTGCCGAAAAAGAAAGGAGACTGCGCCGCCCCGGGAATCCCGAAGCGTCGCAGTCTCCAAACATACTACTTTATGAGCGTAACTGTCGCCCTTTTACCGCGATTTTATTTCGAATACGTAGGCCGAAAGCGGCGCCAGCTCCAGGTTGAGGGTGCTGCGGGGCTCTTCGTCGGGCATGAGAAGGTTGTTATAGATGTAGAACTTCTTGTTATCCAGGCCGATGGCCGTCAATGCTTCGGCGGGGATATTGATGACGGGCCGGTACGTTTTGTCGGCGTGGAAGTTAACTACGATCAGCAAGCGCTGCTTGTCGGTATAGCGCAGGTAGGAGTACAGATAGCGTTGGTCGTACTCCTTGCCCAAATTGTTGGCGTCCTGCAGCTCGTAGAAACGGCCCTGGCGCAGGGCTTCGCTGCTATTGGTCAGGTTCAGCAGGCGCACGTAGAAATCGCGCAGACTCTTCTGTTCCTCACTGAGCTTGGCCCCGTCGAACTTGCCCTGATTCATCCATTTCTGGTGTTCGGGCACGCCCCAGTAGTCGAAAATGGTGGTGCGGCCGTCGCCGGTATTAAAGCCCGCCGCGCCACGGGCCGGCTCGCCAACCTCCTGGCCGGAATAAATCATCACCGGGCCGCTGGCTAGCGTGGCAGTCACGGTCATGGCCGGGATGGCGCGGCGGGGGTCGCCGGCAAACCCCTTGGACGCAATGCGCTGCTCGTCGTGGTTTTCGAGGAAGCGCAGCATGTGCGAGGAGAAGCCATTGCTTTCCTCCTTCCACACTTTGGTAATATTCTCAGTCGTGCCCTCCTGGCGCATCAGCTTGCGCAGGCCATCATACAAGCCGACCTTGTCGTAGAGAAAATCGAATTTGCCCTTGTCCAGGTAGGTTTTGTATTCCTTCGGGTTGTAGGCTTCGGCAATGAATACGATGTTGGGGTTCACCTTTTTTACCTCGGGAATTACGTAGGCCCAAAACTCCACGGGTACCATCTCGGCCACGTCGCAGCGAAAGCCATCCACGTTTTTGCCGGCCCAGTACAGCAGGATGTCCCGCATTTTTTTCCAGGTATTAGGCACGGGCTCGAAGTAGAGCTTGCGGTCGTTCAGGTAGTCGACGCCATAGTTCAGCTTAATGGTTTCAAACCAGTCGGTGACTTTGGGAGCTTCCGAAAAAACGTCATTGCCAGTGGCTTTGGCCGGATTTTCAGAATACTTATGGTCCTCTTTGAAGCCTTTCGCGGAACCCAGCGGATTATAGCCGGCGGGCACCACGAAGCTTTTTCCGGGCAAGTAATAGAAATTATTGTTGGGGGCAAACGCCTTGGTTTTATCGTCCGTGGCGCCCAGGTCCACCACGCCCTGCGGCTTGGCGTCGGACCGGTACGAGCGGGCCACGTGGTTCGGGATGAAGTCCATGATCACCTTCAGGCCGTGGTCGTGGGTACGCTTGATGAGGGCTTCGTATTCCACCATGCGGTTTTTGACTACCACCGCCAGATCCGGATCCACATCGTAGTAGTCCTTGATGGCATAGGGCGAGCCCGCGCGGCCTTTCACCACATCCGCATCGTCGGCCGGTATGCCCTGCGAGGTGTAGTCCGTCATGGTAGCATGCTCAATCACGCCGGTGTACCACACGTGCGACACGCCCATCGCCTTAATTTCGTCGAGGGCTTTGTTGTTAATGTCGTTGAACTTGCCGCAGCCGTTTTCCCTGATCGTGCCGTAGGGCTTGTTCAGGGCCACTTTGTTGCCAAAGAGGCGCGGCAGCAGCTGATAGATCACCAACTTATTGTCCTGCGGTACTTCCGCAGTGGTATTGGGGTCATTAATAGCACGTTTATCGTCCACGGGCGGGGCAGGCAAGGAGAAAGCAGCCAGAGTAAGGAGGCCACCAGCTAATAATAAGTTCTTCATGATGCGGCAAGATAACGCTTTGCGTCAGGAAGAATGTAAAATTTTCAATTTTCTGGTTGGTTGGGATCAGAAAGTACCGATACTGCGTGGTTCAAGCCAAAGGTAACCTTGTTTGTCACTGTTGATATCCATAGATAGGTTACTCCATCAATACGACCTCAGTCATGCCCTCGACCTGTGTGCCGGGAACCCATTGATCGAGCGAATTGATCCACCGTGCAACCATCTCAACTATGGGTCGATAGGCTGCTGGCGGAGCTACAGTGTCGAAGTATGCCCACTCAGAACCTCCGGGGGTTTCCATGTCCATCGAGACCGCAGTCGCTGGATCTGGATGAACGGGTAACTCCGGATCAGCAGGGTCTAGCGCTTCCACCGCAGCATTCCACGCGACAATGGCATTTGGCGATAGTCGTCCTTGGAGCGTGCGCTTGCTAGTTTCATACCGCCATCGATCAGACGAGTGGATAACGAACGTCCGCTCATCACCGCCCAAGTCGGTACTCCAAGTGACTAGCTTGCCAGCAGTGATGGGCGGGAACGTGGGGTCATCGATCAGCGACGCTGGGTCGGGCAACCCAGAGGGAGACAGCCGACATGGGTCATCAATCAAGCCAATGTCAACGCCATCTACCGTGGCCATCCATCTATCGTTGGCAACCAGCCACTGCACGAACTCTAACCCACGGGCGAGATCGTCAGCATCAGCTCGCGCCGCGATAAACACGTGATCGGGCGCAACCGCAACGCGGATGCCCGGTGGAAACTCGCTCGGATTTGCGATGCGCTCTTGCTTGTTCAGCGCCATTAGTCGCGGGGTCACGCTCAAGTGCCAACTGTCGCCTTCGATGGGGTCGCGGAAAGCGTATGGGAGGGCATCAAGCCATGCACTGACATGCTCGACATCAACATCGCCCGATTGTGGTCGGAGGATCAGGGTCTCGAATAACATAGGTTTGTCTCGATAGGGTCACGGTGATGTCGGTGGTGGGTTTGTGGATGGCGGATCAGGCTGTGTAGTTAGCTGGCCAGCTTTTATAAGCTCTTACTAAGGTATGCCTTATGTTGCTCAGCGTTGGTGCCACCGTTACAGGGGTTGTTGGCATCATTCAGACTTTTTGGTACCGCCGAGTAATCTTCAGCGGAATGAAATTTCTTACGGCCGCCTCTTCCTCAGTAAGCGTTAGTAGTCCTGCGTCAGCGGGTGCAGCATGAGCTCATCTATTACTACGTGGGGCGGGGCTTCGAGGACGTAGCGCACGGCCTGGGCCACGTCGCCGGGGCGCAGGTGCGTCTTCTCGGCCTCCGCGCTGCCGGGGGTGGTGTCGTTGAAATACGTGTCAACCAGGCCCGGGTAAATCGTGCTTACTTTAATGCCGTGGCGCCGTACCTCCTTGCGTAGGGTAGCCAGCAGCGCATCCTGGGCAAATTTGCTGGCCCCGTAGGCGGAGCCGTGGACGAAGGTGCGCTTGGCCACATCCGAGGCAATGCCCACGATGTGACCACTCTGCTGGGCTTTGAAGTGAGGCACGACGGCTTTGCAGAGCAGGAACGTGCCTTTCACGTTGGTGTTGAATATGCGGTCCCACTCGGCGGCGTTAACCTGTTCAAGCAAATTGAAGGAGCCCACGCCGGCGTTGCAAACCAGGATGTCGACGCGGCCGAAATGGCGCAGGGTTTCTTCGACCACGTACCGGGCATCGTCGTCGTCGGCCACGTCGGCGATTACACTCACGCCTTTGGTTTTGAGGGTGAGCTCGGCCAGCTCGTCCTGGCTGCGGGACACGGCTACTACTTTGGCTCCTTGTAGGGCGAGCAGCAGCGCTACGGCCCGGCCAATGCCGCGGCTGGCTCCGGTTACGATGGCAACTTGGTTGGTGAGGTCGGTCATGAGGGGGTGTTTTTACCGGGGGTGTTTTTACCGCAGAGGGCGCAGAGGTTTTCGCGGAGGGGGCGCAGAGGGTTCTAATCCGTTAGGCCGTTGACTTTACGGATTATTCCGTCTTTGATACGAGCTACGTTGAAATTAATCAGGAGGCCGAGCTTATTGCCCGAGAGCTTCAGGTAGGTTAGCAGCTGCATGTGGTGGACCTCCAGCAAGACGTCCACCGTTTTTAGCTCTACCACCACTTTATTCTCAATCCACAAATCCAGTCGGTAGCCGACGTCAAGCTGTATCTGCTTGTAGATCATCGGAAGAGGTACCTGGTTCTGCACCCGCAAGCCAGCCGCCCGCAGCTCATACGTCAACGCGGCCTCATAGGCAGATTCCAGCAGCCCCGGCCCCAGAGCCACATGAACATCGTAAGCAGCCTTCCGAATCAAATAAGAAATGTCGTTCTCATGCATACCCCCTCTGCGTTCCCTCCGCGAAAACCTCTGCGGTGAAAAAAAATCAGAACGAGTAAATATATAAATCTACCGCCGCAACTCCACCACCCAAGCCGTGCAGGCCGGCACCCGCAACATCTTCAGATCCGCAATAGCGGCGCCGCTCACCACCTCAACCCCCGACGAGAACCCCTTAGTCCGCTCGGCGAATCGCGTACCATCCACCTGCTTTTCCGCCTTAGTGTTATTGGCAATAATCATCACGCACTCGCCGCCCTCCTGGTAACGGAAGTAGGTATACACCCCATCCTGAGGAATAAACTGCATGAGCTTACCGCCCGACAGCACCGGGTGGGTTTTGCGGTAGTTAGCCAGCTTGCTCACGTAGTCGAACGCCGCCCCAGCCGGGCCCGGCCGCGCCACGAAGTAATTGGTTGGGTCGCCGGCCCACCCACCAGGGAAGTCCTCGCGCACCTTACCGTCGGGATTCGCGAAGTTCTTCATCAGCACCTCAGTGCCATAGTACAACTGCGGGGTGCCGCGCAAGGTGAGCAGCCAGGCCAGACCTATTTTGTACTTGTCAAAGTTTTCCCCAATCACCGAGTAAAAGCGGTTCAGGTCGTGGTTGTCGAGGAAGGGCACGTTGCGGGTGGCATCAAGGTAGAGCCAGTCGGCCTGCAGCGCACGGTAGAGCTTGTTGAGGTCGCCGCTGTCGTCCTTGAGCGCGTCGCCGATGGCGAAGGCAATCTGGAAGTCCAGTACGCCCGGGAGGTTCGACTTGAAGCCGTTGACGGGCGGCAGAATATTCTGGGCGAAGAAAGCCTGCTGGGCTTCGGTGGCCTCGAAGGCCTCCCCGAACAGAGTCAGCTTGGGGTATTCCCTGGCGATGGCCTGGCCCCAAGCCATCAGAAACTGTGGGTTGGAATACGGGTAAGTATCGATGCGGTAGCCGTCGAGCCCGGTCAGCTCCACCCACCACAAGAAATTTTGAATCAGATAGGTGGCCACCAGCGGGTTGCTCTGGTTCACATCGGGCATGGTGGTATCGAACCAGCCGTCGTTGTACAGCTTGCGGTCGAGGGTTGAGCCGTGCGGATCGTTGAGGGTGTAGGCGTTGTAGTTGCTGCGCGTGAAGGTGGGGAAAGCGTGAAACCAGTCGGCCGCGGGCTGGTCGAGAAACAGGTGATGGTAGCTGCCCCAGTGATTAAGCACGATGTCCTGCACCACCTTCAGGCCCTGGCTGTGCGCGGCTCGCACAAACTCCACGTATTCCTGGTTGGTACCATAACGCGGGTCAATCTTGTAGCAGTCCGTTACAGCATAGCCGTGGTAGCTGGCTTTGGGCATGTCGTTTTCGACCAGCGGCGTGGGCCAGATGGCGGTGGCTCCCAGCTGCTTGAAGTAGGCAAAGTGGTTCTGAATGCCTTTGAGGTCGCCGCCGTGGCGGGCATACATCGAGTCGCGGGCTACGTGGTTAACGCGGGTGCCCTTGACCACATCGTTTTTAGGGTCGCCGTTCGAAAAACGGTCGGGCATGAGCATGTAGATGAAATCGGCTTGCGTAAGCCCCTGCGTGCGGTCCGGGTCGGTGTTGCGGGCCCGCAGCTCGTAAGTGTAAGC
Organism: Hymenobacter montanus; assembly: GCF_014699115.1. Classification (GTDB taxonomy): domain Bacteria; phylum Bacteroidota; class Bacteroidia; order Cytophagales; family Hymenobacteraceae; genus Hymenobacter; species Hymenobacter montanus. The sequence goes on along the minus strand of NZ_JACXAD010000018.1, from coordinate 81,064 downwards.
CCATTTCTGGCGGCCGTTGAATGCCAGCCTGAGCTGCCCGGGCTGGGCTTCCGGTCCAATGTTGAGGTTGACGACCAAGTAGTTGGGGTTCTTCACTTTCTGCACGCTCTCCAACGTCACGCCCGGATAAGCGGCCAGCATCGCCTGCCCGGTTCCAATGCCCGGGCCGTGCACCAGCAGTTGCAGCTTGGGGTTTTTCATGCCCACCCACCAAAACGTGGGGTCAATGCGCAGAGTGAAGGGCGTTTTAGCCGGTGGGGCCTGATAGGTAGTGGCCGAGGTCGGAGTACTGCTGGCTAGTCGGGCTGTAGCTAGCAGCAAGGCCAGGGTGGGTAGCAAGGAAGAAAGATTCATGATGAACAGCTATCGAGACTTCGGGGAATCCGAAAGTAGCAGATTATCCCGCCGGGCAACTGTGTTGACCAGCAAAAAAGCCCGCCACCGAAACCGGTAGCGGGCTTTTAGAATCCTATTCAGCCAATCATCTGGGCTGGGTGGGGCCAAGCAAAAGCATCACGCCGAGCCTCCCGTTGTTTCTACTGCTGCTTAGCGAGCCAGAGCGAGGCGTTCAGGTGCAGCTTAGCGTGGCTGGCCACTTCGGTCCAGCCGGGATACACCGTGTTGCCAGGGCTGCCCGTGCCGTCATCGGCCGGTGAGGAGTCGGTCACTACCACCACCCGGCCGGTCCCGTAGGTGCTGCTGGCGCACATGATGTTGCTCAGGCCCTGCGTCGAGGTGTTGCGCCAAATCAGGGCCTGCGCCTGCGAGCCGCTGGTTTTATTGATCGTCGCGCCATTGCTGAACTTAAGCTGCGTCACGTCGCCCTGCGAGCCGTGCAGGATGGTGTTGGTGCTGCTGGCCAGTACGTTGCTGCTAGTCTCCGAGATGTTGGTGAGGGCAATGCTGTAGCCAAAGGGGTTGGCTTGCACCGAGTTATTAGCCATCAGGTCGTTCCAAATAGCCGGCGAATCGTAGCCGTCGTTGTTGCGGTCCGATACGTTGTGGTCGGAAATCATGAACAAGCCGCCGCCGTTTTTCACGAAGTTGACGATGGCGGCTTTCTCGGTGGCGTCGAACAGCGTGTTGGGCTCATCCACCACAAACACGTCGTAGTTCGCCAAATCCTGGGGGTTGGAGGGGTCGCCGTAGGTAATGCCCGTGCCCGAGGGCAGGGTTTCGACCTCGTGGCCGAGCTTCACCAGGGCCACGCCCCAGGCCGAAACGGCCCCCGTCCAGTAGGTTTCAGGAGTGCTGCTGGTGATGCCTGAAGCGGCGGGGGTGGGGTAGCGGGGCGTTAGGCCGGCATTCACATCCAGGACCCAGTCGGCATTGCCGGCCATCTCGGCGTGCGAGGCGTCGAACAGGAATTTCTTGGCGCTGCTGGTGGGCGGAGGCGTGGTGCCGCCGTCGTAGCTCTCCACTGTAATGTTGTCGAAGTTGATGCGGCTAGTGGTGCCGTCGACTTTGCGCACTTGCAGGCGCACGGTGCCGGCCAGGTTCACGTTGAAGCTGGCGGTTTGCAGGGTCGAGCCAGTGGTAACCGGGCTGCCTACCTTGGCGTAGCTGCCGCCGCTGTTGTTGGAAGCCCACAGCTCCCACGTGCCGTTCGCGTCGGTACCGTACCGGGCGTGGTCCACGGTCACGACGCCGGCGCCGTCGCTCAGGTCGAAGTTCATGCCCAGTGAGCCGCTGTTGCGCACCCGAACGGACTGGGCGCCGATTTTAGCGTCGGCAGTGGTGGTGCCCAGCAGCGCGTCGCTCAAGGTCCACGAGCCGGAGCCCAGCGTCACGCTACCGGTGGCGTAGGCGGTTTTAGTGCCCGTATCAAATCCTTCGGGAAAGCCGGGAGCCGAAACGTTGGTTTTTGTAACGACTGCGGCCGGCGTGCCCGGAGTGAGCTCCGACTTGGAGCAGCTTGCGAAGAGCATAGCGCCAAGGAGCGACGCGGCTAATCTGCCTGCGGAAAAGGGGATGCGCATGAGCGGAAAGGAGGGATATAAAGTTGGAAATGAAGCCCCAAAGCTAGAGAAATTAATTAGCTGCGTAGCTATTGATAGTATTATCAAATAGTTGCCTGAGGTAATGGATAGCGGCGCTGGATGGATGGCTACACCCGTTCATTCTAATTTCTTAATAAAAACGCCAGTTACTACACCATGTAAAGCGGAATTAGCGCGTGGTGCTGCTGCGCTCGTGCTACCAGGTCTCGGGTTAGGCCCGTATCGGAGATGCAACATTCATCGCCCACACGTCACCGCCCCCTACCCTACTATAACTGGACTTTCCCCAGGCACTCTAAGCTCCGGACCGACCAGCACCATTAGGCTGTCGTTGCGCAATTTGCAAGAGCAACCATTAGATATTTAGCTAGTTATGTCTCATTAATGCCGCTTGGATCTCAACGACAATATTGGGGTTTTGCTTTGTTAGCCAAATGCTTCGGACCTTGCGGCCGCAACGGGCTGCGGTCCAGGGTTGGCAGCCCATATTTTCAACGCATCATTTCCTTTCAGGCGGACGCCGTAGCGTGCGCATCATATTTTTTATGGCTTTTACCTTTAAATCTTACGCCCCGGCTGCTAAATACAAGACTGCCGCCGCGTATTTCTCGATGGAGTTTGCCGTCGACCAAGCATTGAAAACATACTCCGGCGGCCTGGGCTTCCTGGCCGGTTCGCACATGCGCTCGGCCTATGAGCTCAAGCAGAATCTGGTAGGCATCAGCATTCTGTGGAGCTTTGGCTACTACGACCAGGACCGTAACGAAGACCAGAGCATGCGGGCCGAGTTCCGCCAAAAGCACTACTCGTTCCTGGAAGACACCGGCCTCGTGTTTCCCATTACCATTCACGGCGCCGACGTGCACGTCAAGGCCCTGTACCTGGCACCGGAGGTATTCGGCACGGTGCCGATGTTCTTCCTGACCACCGACATCGCGGAGAATGACTACATCTCGCGGACCATTTCGCACCACCTCTACGACCCGGACGCGGCGGCGCGCGTGGCCCAGAGCATTCTGCTGGGCGTGGGTGGCGGCAAGCTGCTCGACCTGCTCGGGCGTAAAACCGACGTGTACCACCTCAACGAGGGCCACGGCCTGCCGCTGGCGTTTTATCTCTACGAAAAGTACGGCCGCAACCTGGCCGAGGTGCAAAAGCGCCTCGTCTTTACCACGCACACCCCCGAGCTGGCCGGCAACGAGGAGCGCCCGATGCAACTGCTCAACGACATGAGCTTCTTCGGGGCAGTGCCCGAGGAGGAAGTCCGCCGGGTAGCCCGCATCGAGAACGACGCCCTGAACTACACCCTCACGGCCCTGCGCTTCGCGCGTAAGGCCAACGCCGTGAGCAAGGTCCACGGCACCGTGGCCCTGGAGATGTGGGGCCACTACGAAGGCATCTGCCCCATCATCCCCATTACCAACAGCCAGAACGGCAACTACTGGCGCGACCCCCTACTCGCCACCGCCCACAAAAGCAAAGACGACACCGCCCTGCTGGCCCGCAAGCGCGAACTGAAAAAGCAGCTTTTCGACATCGTGGCGGACCAAACCGGCAACCTGTTCGACCCCGCCGTGCTGACTATCGTGTGGGCCCGGCGCTTCGCCGCCTACAAGCGCGCCGACCTGATCCTGCACCACTTCGACCGGTTCGTGCAGCTGGCCTCCGATGCCCGGCGTCCTATCCAGATGATTTGGTCCGGCAAGCCCTACCCGAAAGATCAGGGCGCCATCGATCTGTTCAATGAAATCATCAGGCGCACGGCTCCGCTGAAAAATTGTGCCGTGCTCACGGGCTACGAACTGGGCTTGTCGGCCGCGCTGAAGAAAGGCTCGGATGTGTGGCTGAACACGCCGCGCTTCCCCCGCGAGGCCAGCGGCACCAGCGGCATGACCGCCGCCATGAATGCCTGCGTGAACCTGAGCATTGCTGATGGCTGGATTCCCGAGTTCTGCCGCGACGGCGAAAACGGCTTCCTGATTCCCATTGCCGAGGTGAGCCTGCCCGAGAGCACCAAAGACGAGCAGGAAGCCGCGGCCCTGCTCGACGTGCTCGAAAATACCGTGGTGCCGATGTATTACGACCAGCCCAAGCAGTTTCTTAAGGTGGCCAAAACGGCCATGAAGGAAGTCGAGCCGGTATTTGAGTCGGGCCGGATGGCCCGGGAATACTACGAGCAGCTCTACAAGTAAGCATGAAGGAATGAGGTGATAACGAGGTGAAGTAACCGCTGCGGCGGAGCTTGCGTTGAGAGGCTGGGGAACGGGGCTTAGCCCGGCTCCCCAGCCTCTGACGCTTCATTACGCGGTACTTTATCATTTCAATTTCCTGACAATGTGCGGTCGCTACACCTTTATCGCCCCGGCCCCAACCGTTGAGCAGCGCTTCGACGCGGCCTTCACCGAGCCGGCTCCCACTACGTACAACGCCGCGCCCTCGCAGCGGCTGCCCATCGTTACCAACACCGCCCCCGGTCAGATTCAGCTGCTGAGCTGGGGCTTGGTGCCCAGCTGGAGCCGCGACCCCGCCAGTGGTCCCAAGCCCATCAACGCCCGCGCCGAGACGCTGGCCGAAAAGCCCTCGTTCCGGCAGCTGCTGGGCCGGCGGCGCTGCCTGGTGCTGGCCGACAGTTTCTTTGAGTGGCAGGCCACGCCAGCGGGCAAGGTGCCGCACCGTATTCTGCTGCGCAACGAGCAGCCCTTTGCCTTCGCCGGCCTCTGGGACGAGTGGCTCGACCGCAGCACCGGGGAGCTGCACCCCACGTTCACCATCATCACCACCGAGCCCAACGCGCTGATGGCCAACATCCACAACCGCATGCCGGTTATCCTGCCCAACCGCGCCGCCGAGCAGGCCTGGCTGGACGATAACCTAGGTCTGGCCGCCCACCAGCAGCTGCTACAGCCCTACGATGCCGCGGCCATGCAGGAATACGTCATTAGTAAGCGAGTAAACTCCCCCGCCAACAACGACCCCGAAGTGCTGGCCGCCGCATAGTGGGGCCCCTAATGCGAACCGCAGCATTACGGCAGTGCCGGGAGTCGGGGAAGGGACGCCTTTCGGTAGTCAATCAAGTAAAAGGACCCGTGAGCCCTAGTGGAGCAAGCTCTTTTTTCGGCGATGCTGAGGAGATGCCGGCTCGCCCCGCTGGAGCCTTAAAAATGAACGTAATTAGATTCGCCACCCCTGAGTGACCCCACCAGGGCTTGCGGCGGCGCAGCTAGCGTCATTTCCTATTCGGCTAATTCTGTGTTTTAAACTACGCCTTTCTTACTTTGCCCGTATGAACTTGCGCAACCCCTGGCTTCTGCTGCTGCTTATGCTTGTCCTGACCGTGCTGGTCCAGTTGGTGTTGCCCTGGTGGAGCATGGCGGTGGTGGCATTCGTCTTAGGCTTCGCCTTGGCCGCTACTGGCCAGACCGCTTTCTGGGTTGGTTTTGTGGGTGTTGCGCTAAGCTGGGTGGGCCCGGCCGCCTGGCTGTCGTATCAAAATAACAACCTGCTGGCCCAGCGCGTGGCACAGCTGCTGCCCTTGGGCGGCTCTGCGGTGGCGCTGATTATTGCCACGGGGGTGGTGGCGGGCTTAGTGGGAGGATTAGCCGCGTTGGCCGGAGTGTGGCTGCGGCAAGCCCTGAGCCCCGCCCGGCAGCCGGAATAAGGGAAAACCGCCGACTCGGAGGTTTTCCCTTATTCGTTTAGCAACACCCAGCTTAGTAAATGACGCGGACTTGGGCTTTGTCATAGAGCTTGAGCCAGTCCCGACGCAGAATGGCGTACAACAATTCGTCCTCGAATTCGCCGTGCTCGTTGACTCCTGACTCGCGCATGACGCCCTCGAACTGCAGGCCCGGGGTCTTGGCCAGCGAACGCTGCGAGGCAACGTTCGACACACGGTGCCCGGTCGCGACGCGGTTCAGGCCCAGCAGCTCAAAGGCTAGGTAAAACAGGTGTGGCTTGCTGCGTGGGGTCACCCCGCGCCCACGCATGTGCGCGAACACGTCGGCTCCGGTGGAGCCAGTATATTCCTCCCAGCTGTCGACTGTGAGTAAGGTCATGCCGGCCAACTGCTCGCCGAGGAAGGAGTAGAACCCGAAGTTGGTGCGCCGCCCCTGCTCGTAGCGCGGGAGGTAGTTGCGGAAGAGCTCGTCGAGCATCGCCGAAGAGTCGGGCTGGCCTTGGAACAGGGCAAACACCTGCGCGAGGTTGTCCTCATTGATCAGGTGCAGCGTGAGGGAGTCGGCATACAGGGCCTTAAATGGTTCCACGAGGCGTAAGCAGGCGGGTGAAAGCGCAAGTACGACAAAGTCTGGATGCAAGTAAAGGTGTTATTAAACAAATAGGGAAAACCGCCGACTCGGAAGTTTCCCCAGTTGTTTAATAACACCCGAATGACGGCGAAGTAGCCGCCCCGCCGTGGCAGGGCGCATGGATCGGCAACCGGGCCTCAGCTTCCCTGCTTCGCCGTGTACCAGGTCAGCACTTCCAAGCCAGCGGCATCATCTTCCGCTTCTACTACTTCGTCGAGCACCTGTTGGATTTCGGCTTCGTTCCAGCCCTGAGTTTCGGCGGCGCGAACCCACAGGTCGAGGGCGGCATAGCGGCCGGTACCAGGTGGCAGGGTCCAGCGCACTTTTTTGCGGATATTCATCAGAAAGAAGAATTTATGAATTGGCGGCCGAGGCCGCGGAACACGGCTCAAGGAGCGCTGGCCCGGATAACGGTCAGTTGCACGGGTACGGCGCCGGCGCCGATAATGTCAAGCTGAGTAGCGGCCCGGCGGGAGACATCCACGATGTAGCCCTTGGTGTGGGGGCCCCGGTCGGTTACGGTTACTTCTACCGAACGGCCATTGCGCGTATTGGTTACCCGGATGAGCGTGCCAAAAGGCAGGGTGTTGTGAGCCGCCGTCATTTGGCCGGGCCGGTAGATAGCGCCGCTGGCCGTGGGCCGGCCCGCGAACTTATCGGCGTAGTAAGAACCCAGCCCCTTTTGGGTGTAGGCGCGGGGGGAGTCCCTCGAGTTCCTCCTCACCTCGCGGGGGGTATGGCAGGAGGCTAACAGCACCGAAGCCAGCAGGAGGGAAAATAGGGGGTTGAATAAAATATTGACGTTGCCAATAATCTTCATCTAAACTTCAAAAACTGCCGCTACCTTTCGCCAGATTTTTCACACAACTAACCCTTTAACAGCTTTCCCATGAAAAATTTCCTGAAACTTGCTTCGGTCGTAGCGCTATCTGGCACCTTCCTCGCTGCTCATGCGCAACAGGGCGACGGCAAGATGACGAAAAAAGAGGAGAAGAGCACCGAAAGCAAAACCGTATCGAAAGATAAAATGCATGATGACAAGATGGGCAGCGGAAAAATGTCGCCAAAAGCCAAGTCGACGAAAACCGTAAAATCGACCACGAAGGAGAAAATGTAAGCTCCTCGTTTGGCATAGCCACTCTTTAGCTGCCCGGCCGGGCTTCCCTTTATGGAAGCCCAGCCGGGCAGCTTTTTTGCGCCTATCGGCGGCCGGAGCTGGCGGGCGGGGTCGGGGCGGGTATGCGCAGGGCCTGCAGGTCCTCGAAATTGCCCTGAAATACGTTGAAATCTACCACACCGCGGATGCCGGGTACGTAGGCTTCGTCGGAGTGCTGCCAGATAATCCACTTGTTGGCGGGCATGGTGGGGCGGGCTACCTCGTAATGAGCCAGCCACAGCGGGTAGCGGTCGAAATGCCCGGCCAGGTGCCGCTGGTAGAAGCTGTGGTTGGAGTAGAGAATAGGCCGCACGCCGTAGTGCGCTTCGATGAGGCGCAGCCAGCGGGCTACTTCGCGCCGCAGCACGGCTACGTCGTGGAAGTTAGCTGCCTCGACGTCGAGCACGGGCGGCAAGTCGCCGGGTGCCAAGGGCACCGTGCGGGCGAATAGGTTGGCCTGCACTCGGCCGTCGCGGTTGGGTTGGAAATAGTGGTAGGCACCGCAGAGCACGCCGGCGGCGCGGGCCTCGCGCCAGTTGCGGGCAAAGCGCGCATCGCGCAAGGTGGCTCCCTCACTAGCTTTGATAAAAGCAAAGCGCACCCGGTTGCGGGCCACTTCGGGCCAGTCGATGCGCCCCTGGTAGGCCGATACGTCGATGCCATGCACCGAGTAGCCCGCCAGCAACGGGGTTCTTTCGCGGCCCGTGAGCCCGCCCCTGGTCAGGGTCGCCCAAGTGCGCCGGGCGTAGCGGTTCACCTGAACCCGGTGGCGCACGTAGTACGTAGAGCCGGCCACGAGCCCCAGCAACAGGGCCGCCAACAGCCCCCACCGCCAGGAGCGGCGCGGAACCGACGGCGGGCCAGGGCGTTGGGGACGGGTGGTGGAAAGTGACGGCATAGGGTAGGGTTGGCCAAAAATAACGCCTGGCCGGGGCCCATCGTGTGCCGGTCCGGAGATTTCACCAACTTCACGTTTTCAATGACCTTCTGCTTATGTCTTTCCTCCGTGCGGCCGACGCCCGCGATGAATCCGGCCACCTCATTCGTGAGCTGCACGGTGTGACGCTCGCGGCCATTCTCGAATACCTGGTGGCCACCTACGGCTGGCCCGAGCTCGATGCCCGGCTGCGAATGAACTGCTTCGCCGAAAATCCTAGCATCAAATCCTGCCTCAGCTTCCTGCGCCGTACACCCTGGGCCCGGACTAAGGTAGAGGAGCTGTACATCAAGGCCCGCTCGGCAGAAGTGCAGGGGCGCTCTCGCCCTTAAGTCCAATGGGCGAGGTATCCGAAAAGTCCTCCGCTGGGGCCCTGCTCGTCGGCTTAGCGCTGTTTATTACCTTCGAAGCCGGAGCCTTTTACGGCCTGCAGTACCTCACCTCGGGCCTTGGGGAGGCCAATCAGTACCAAGCCGAGAACACTATTGTCAGCAACTGGGTGAAGACGATGGTGTTCCTCGTGGCGCATCTGGGCTTGGTTATCGCGGCCATGCTGGTACTCAGTAACCGGCTGCCGCGCCGCTACCGCGGCCAGGTAATGGGGTGGGTCTACCTGGCGCTGGTAATGAGCTTCGTGCTGCTTATTCCCTTATTTTGGTAAGCAACTCATTAGCAAGCAGCTAGCCCACACGGTTCGTCGTGCGGAACTATCCGCTCAGCCCGGCATGACGATAGCGAAGTCTATAAAAACAAAACCACCGCTGCGGGCGGTGGCTCAAGAATGAAATCCGAAGAACGTAATGAGCGGCCGGTCGGCCCCGGCGTTATGAGTGGACTGCAGTGCCGGTCGGTCCCGGCGTTATGAAAATAGTTGCTGGCGGCCGGTCAGGTCCGACGGCTGCACCAAAAACAAGCAACCTAGAATCAATTGGTTAATTGTGGCGAATGTTGATTTCGCGCTGCTGGTCGGTAGCATTCAGGAAGGGAATGCGGACCTGTAGCTCGTGGCCCTCGTGCACGGCGTCGATGCGAGCCAGGTCGAGGTTATTGGGCAGGTCGAGGGTTTGCATGAAGAGCGGCGCGGCCAGTTGGTCGGTGGGCTCGTGGCGGTACTCGCCGAACACTGTCAGGCGCTGCTGGTTGAGCACTACCCGGAAGCTTTCGGCCGGCACGGTAGGCATGGCCACGCGCAAAATCACGCCTTGAGGGCGCTGGTCAATTCGCACCTGGGGCTGAGCCACGCCACCGCCAATGGTATTGAGCAGGTCGAGCTGCGGGGCAATGGTACGGATGAATTGGGGGCTGATGAATTTCATGGCAAGGAGCCGGTTTTAGGAGCGGCTTCGCAGGGACTATGACAAATGATGTACCAATCTCAATTGAGAGCTACGGAGCCTGGATATCAGTTGAATTGGCGGATTTTTTGGCAGAATTTTAGTGATTCCGGTCACTGTGGCGGAAAGTCGTTCTCGCCGCCCAAAACAACCGACGAAATGGCGTAGAGCGCTGCCTGTACCGCGTCAGGGTGATGTTCCGCCAGAACAACTTCCGCCCGAACGATGCCCACCTCACCAATGAGGCTGCGACACACCCGAACACCCAGCTAACCGATGCGGCGGAGGCGAAATCTTTCTCTTCCCCTAACCTTAGAACCGACTGGTTAACCCAAAGTGGATTTTTGAAGACCGCAGCTCGAAAGCCTGCTGGGTGGTGCGGCCTAGCGAGTACACGAATTGAAACAGCCCCGCCGCCGTGCGAAAGCTGAGGCCCGCGCCCAGGCCCGTGGGCTGGTCGACCTGGCCGTCCTGGCCCGTGCCCAGGTCACGGCGCGTATACGCTTGGTCGGCGAAGAGAAACACGTAAGAGTCGGCACTGATAAACTGCCGGAACTCGGCCGTAGCCACGGCGTAGGAGCTGCTGTAAAACTGATTTTCGCTGAATCCCCGCAAGGAATTCAGCCCCCCGAGCCGGAACAAGTCGTTCGTGAACAGGCGCGGGCTAAGTAGGCCCTCGCCGCGCAAGCGTAGCAGTAGCACCCCGGCCCGCTTCACGGGGAAGTAGCGCTCGGCCCGCAGCCCAAACGAATATTGAGTTGAGCGCAGGAGCACCCCATCGTACAGTTCCGGTTTCACCGCCGGGTTTTTGCTGATGGTTTTCGTGCCCACCCCCCCTTGGCCGCTTATCAGGTAGCCGCGGTGCGGAAAGAACAAGTCGTCGAGGCTGTTCCAGGCGTAGCCCAGGCCGTAAGAGTTATATTGCGAGTCGATGTTTTCGGGCAGCTGGGTTCGCCTTTTGAGCAGGGTATCGAGCAGAAACGAGCCGCGCTGCTCCGCGAAGAAGCTGATGCGGCCGGCCCGGCTCGTGGGGTAAGTCACCTGCAGGCGGGGGCGCAACGTGAGAAAGGCGTCGGTCTGCTTGTACAGGTTGAAGGTGGCGGCCACTTCCAGCGGGGTACCGAAGAAGTTGGGGTGCACATACTGGGCGTCAAGCAGCTGCGAGAGGGCGTCGTTTTTGCGCCATTGCACCCCCAGCTGCTTGCCCCCGCCCTTGATGTTGCGGATGTTGATGGTGACGTCGCCGGTAAACTGCACGCCGCGCTGGTTGGCATCGGCGTTGGGCAGGATGCCCACGATGGCATCAAATTGGTTGGACGGCCGCTCGTCGAGCAGCAGGTACACCCGGGCCCGGCCCCGGGCAAAGCGAACTTCGGGCTCGGCCCGCAGCTTCACGTAGGGCAGCTGCCGCAGCAGCTGGGCGGCCGCGGCCACGCGCTGCTGGCTGAACGGCTGGTTGGGGAAAATCTGGAGGTATTTGATCAGGAAGCGCTTCTTGGTTTTGCTGGTGCCCACCACTTGGAGGGAGTCGAACACCACCGCCCGCCCCCGTTTTAGCACCACGCGGCCCGCGATGTCATGGTCACGGAGCTGAATGGAGTCCAGGCCCACCGTGGCGAATGGGAAGCCTTGGTTTTCGGCTTCTACCAGGATGCGTTCCTGGAGCCGGGCCCAGTCTTCGGGCAAGAAAGGGCGGTGGCGAAAGAGCTTCTCGCGGTAGCCGGCCCGCGTGAGTAAACCATCGCCCAGGTTGGCGTTGCGCAGGTAAGCCCAGCGAAATGGCTGGCCCACGTACAGCTGCACGCGCATAGTATCGCGGGTCCAGCGCATGGCATCGGCCGAGGCGGTGAGGTAGGCATCGCCCTGGAGCGCAAGCACCAGCTCCCGCACGGCGCGTAGCGCACTGAGCGAGTCGGGCACGATGGCTTTGAGCTTGTAGCGACGCAGCAGGGGCCGGTCAGCCGCTTCGGCATCGAGCAGCAGCACGCGAGGGTGAGATAGCCGTCTGCGCGGCGCAACGGGCGCAGGGGCAGCCGGGGGCACGGGCGGCGTAGCCAGAGTGGGCTGGTTGGGAGCATTAGGGTCCAGCGTGGGGGTTTGGGCCCACGCCGCGGGCCAGCCAAGGACGAGCCCAAGCACTCCTAACCAGTACCGTAGAAAGCGGGTATACATTCGGAGCGATAACGCGAAAGCCGGCATTTAATTTCCCGAAGATAAATCGGGCGCCAGCCCGCGGCTCTGCTGCCGCGCCCCGGCCTGATACTGCCTAACTCAGCTAAATTTAAAGGCTGGGCCGGCTGGCGACTCCGACAGCAAAGGTCTGTTGGTAGAGTTTTGCGCTCAGCCTGTCCTCGTGTGCGGGTACTAACCCCGAGGTCGCGGGGGCTTACGTGGCGGGATTCCAGCAGGGTGAGTTGTCGCGATCTCGTTAGGGAAAGAACCAGCAACGACCAGAGAGTTGCTGTACGACCTGCGGGCGCAATATCAGCTCAGTCAGGGTAATCATGCCGCTCCGCTGAGCGAGTGTTTATGCGGTTACTGGAAAATCAGTGAGACGAGGCTGTAATGAATGGGTGGGTCCGACGAATTAATAGCCGTCTTCACCCCTCATTCTTAATATTCTCATGAATCTTTCTCGGAAAATTGTCTTCGGGGCAGCATTGCTGTTAACCTCGCTTACCGTCCAGGCCCAAAAGAAAATTACTAAATCAGTTCCTAAGGCCCCGGCTGCTACCACCGATGCGTCAGCCAACTCCCTACTCTGGGAAGTATCGGGCAAGAGGCTGGGTACGCCTTCGTACGTGTTTGGAACCTTCCACATGATGTGCCCCACTGATATGAACATGGCGGAATCGGTGAAGCAAGCCGTGAGCAAAAGCAAGCAGGTGGTACTAGAGCTGGATATGGACGACCCCAGCATGGCCCAGCAAGCCCAAACGGGCATGATGATGCAGGGTGGCCAGAGCCTGCGGCAGCTTCTCTCGCCCGCCGAGTATACCCGCGTAGGAGCCTACCTGGAGGCCCAGGCCCACGTACCCATCGATCAGGTAAGCACCATGAAGCCGTTTCTGCTAGGTGCCCTGCTGATACCTGCCGCACTAGGCTGCCCGCCCGCCAGCTACGAGATGGCTTTCGTAGAAATGGCGAAATCCCAGAAAAAGGAAGTCCTGGGCCTCGAAACCATGCAGGATCAATTAGGCATCTTCGACAAGATTCCGTACGCGGAGCAAAGCAAGATGCTGACCGCTACGGTCGATAGAGAGGCGGAGACCAAGCAGGAAGTGCAGCAAATGGTAGCCCTTTACAAAGCGCAGCAAGTAGAAGCACTCCACGAAATGACCACTAAAAGTGTGTTTGGGCTTCCGAAGTACAGCGAATTGCTAATCGATGCCCGTAACCAGCGCTGGATAGCCGGCATAGAAAAGATGGCCGCGGCCCAGCCCACCTTTTTCGCGGTAGGCGCCGGCCACCTGGGCGGTCCTAAAGGCGTACTCGCCCTCCTGCGGGAGCAAGGCTATCAGGTCCGCCCCATCACCCAGTAGCCCGAAGCGCCAGCCTCTACGGCGGAACAGAGCAGGTGCTACGGGTAACTACTTAACACCCTAAAGGCGGCCGCTCTACTACATGAGTGAGAGTGAACATTCGTTTCGTTAAGATGTACTCCCGATAACCCATGTACTTAACGTAGAGCACCAGCAGACCCGATAAAGAAAGGTGTGGGCATCGACGCAACCGAACATCAGCGACTTTCCCTAAACCGTCCTCCCAAGAAACAAAAAGGCCTCTGGCGCAATGCTAGAGGCCTTTTTTGTGGCAACAGTTGGAATCGAACCAACGACACCAGCATTTTCAGTGCTGTGCTCTACCAACTGAGCTATGTTGCCGTTTCCCGCCGCAGCAGTATGCTTTGGGGACCGCAAAGGTACGAAACCAAAACCATGGCGCAAGATGTAGAGTAAAAAAAGTATCGGGTGGCGAGCTTCCTCCGGCAAAGTATTCGGCATGCCGAGTATATTGCACCCCAAACGTTCCCGCTTCCTTACCTTTACCCGCATGTTGGAGCACCTCATTTTTTTCTTGCTGCTGGTAGCAGCTTTTGGCCTTTTCGCGTGGCAGGTCCGGAAGATTCGGGCTAACATCCTCGTCGGGCGCGACCGGGACATGAGCGGCCACGCTGCTGAACGGTTCAAAAAGACCCTGCTGGTGGCTTTCGGCCAGCAGAAAATGTTTAAGCGGCTCACGCCGGCCTTCCTGCATCTGGTTGTGTACGTAGGCTTTTTGGTGATTAACGTAGAGGTTCTGGAGATTGTCATCGACGGTCTTTTTGGTACTCACCGCTTCCTGAGCCTGCTTGGGCCCGTGTATAACGCCCTGATGGCTACCAATGAGATCCTGGGCGCGTTGGTGATTATTGCCGTTGCTGCTTTCTGGTGGCGCCGCAACCGCCGTCAGCCCGTCCGCCGCCTCAGCGGTGTCGAGCTGCGCGCCTGGCCCAAGCTCGACGCCAACATCATTCTCTACATCGAGGTGATTCTGATGGCGGCCCTGTTCACGATGAATACCGCCGACCTGAAGCTGCACCAGCTACGGGGCCAGGACCTGCCCGGCGTCTTCCCCATCAGCAGCCTGCTCACTGGGATTTTCCCGGCCAACGAAAGCCTGCTGCACGTGCTGGAGCGCGTGGGCTGGTGGTCGCACATCGTGGGTATCTTCCTATTTCTGAATTATCTGCCCAGCTCCAAGCACTTCCATATCATCATCTCGTTTCCCAACGTGTGGTACTCGCGCCTGATTCCGCAGGGGCAGTTCAGCAACGTGGAAAGTATCACGCACGAGGTGAAGGCCATGATGGACCCCAGCTACGTGGTGCCGCCCCCCCCTACCGCGCCCGATGGCTCGGCCGTGGCACCTACCACCTTCGGCGCCAAGGACGTGGAGGATCTGCCCTGGACTAACCTGATGAACGCTTACTCCTGCACCGAGTGCGGGCGCTGCACCTCGGTGTGCCCGGCCAACCTCACTGGTAAGCTGCTCTCACCGCGCAAAATCATTATGGACACGCGCGACCGGCTGGAGGAGAAGTATAATTCGCCCCTCATCTTCCGGCCTAACGTGTACGGCCCCGAGGCCAAGCACGAGCCCGTTACGGACCTGGCCAATGCCACTCTGCTGCGCGGGAAAGTGACGCCCGAAGAGCTCTGGGCCTGCACCACCTGCAATGCCTGCGTCGAGAGCTGCCCGGTAAACATCAACCCCTTGGAGAGCATTATCGAGATGCGGCGCTTCCTGGTGCTGGAAGAGTCGGCCGCCCCCAACTCGCTCAACGTCATGTTCTCTAACATCGAAAACAACGGGGCCCCGTGGGCTTTCTCGCCTTCCGACCGCTTCAACTGGGCCGACGATTTGTTCGCGGCGGAGAAGTCCGCGGCCAGCAGCGCTGCGCCCGAGGTTTCGCCCCGTTAAGAATCAAGTTTGGCGAGGCCGGAACCGACTTCGCCGGATCTCCCTTCCCTCTCCGCCTCCGCGCGACTTTGCGCCACCTAGACCACCAGCATGACCCCTGAAGCAACCAAGCGCCAAATTACCGTTCCTGTTATGGCCGACCTGGCGGCCCGCAATGAGTCGCCCGAAATCTTGTTCTGGGTGGGCTGCGCCGGCGCCTTCGACGACCGCTACAAACGCGTGACCCGCGCCTTCGTGCGCATTCTCGACCACGTGGGCATCAATTACGCCGTACTTGGCCTGGAAGAATCCTGCACCGGCGACCCAGCCAAGCGCGCCGGCAACGAGTTTCTCTTCCAGATGCAGGCTATGCAGAACATCACGACGATGAATGGCTACGGCATCAAGAAAATCGTGACCGCCTGCCCGCACTGCTTTAATACCATCAAAAATGAATACCCCGCGCTGGGGGGCGAGTACGAGGTTATTCATCACAGCACTTTCCTGCAGCAGCTTATCAACGAAGGCAAGGTGGGAGTTAGTGGCGGCGAAAGCTTTAAAGGCCGCCGCATCACCTTCCACGATTCCTGCTACCTAGGCCGCGCCAACAACATCTACGAGGCCCCGCGCGACGTGCTCGCCGCCCTCGACGCCGACCTAGTAGAAATGAAGCGCAGCCGGGCCAATGGTCTCTGCTGCGGCGCCGGAGGGGCCCAGATGTGGAAGGAAGCCGAGCCGGGCCGCAAGGAAATCAACATCGAGCGCACCGAAGAAGCCCTCGCCACGCTGAGCGGCGCGGCCGAAGCCCTGGCTAACCTGGGCGGGGTGGAAACCGAAACCAACTCCCCCGGCCCGCACGATTTACAGGGCAGCATCATTGCCGTGAGCTGCCCCTTCTGCATGACCATGATGAGCGACGGCGTGAAGAACAAGGAACAGGAAAGCCGCGTGCAGGTGTTTGACCTCGCCGAGCTGGTGGCTTCCGCGGAAGGCATCAACGCCTAAGCGGCCGTTTGCCTTCACTGCTTCGACGGTTGCTGCGTTAGAATGGAGAACCTAGAGCTCAGAACCTAGAACGTAGAACATTGCCTTTTTTAGGCCTAAGCCGGCTCTTTATTTCAGTTTAAGTTCTAAAAGCGAAAGCGATTGGCTGTTTAGAATACAGGTTAGCACGAGTTTGGAGACGACACTTTCACCCCACTTGTGATTCTTGCTTGGATTGGAGGACCTTTACGGCTGCTTTTACGCTCCCCAACTTACCCTACCTAACGGGCTTTGCTCTTCACACCATTCCCAGAATCCGTGAGATCCGCTAAAATCCGTGCTAATCCGTGGTCCTATGTACGTCGCTTTTGATCAGTTGCCGCCCGAGTCGCGGGTCTGGATTTACCAAGCCAGTCGCCAGCTCACGGGGCCCGAAATAGTGGCCGTGCTGCCGAGCCTGGCGCGCTTTGCCGAAGAATGGACCAGCCACGGCCGAAGCCTGCAGGCTTCGGCCCAGTTCCTGCACCAGCAATTCCTGGTTATCGGCCTCGACGAAAGCGTGGCCGGGGCCAGTGGTTGCTCCATTGATGCTTCGGTGCGGTTCGTCGCGCAGTTGGAACAGCAGTTGGGCATCGAGTTGCTGGAGAAATCCAACCTCGCGTTTCTGCAAGCCGGGCAGGTGCAGCTACTAAAGCGCGGTGAGTTAAAGGAGGCCGTGACGGCAGGCACGATCGGACCCGAAACTTTTTATTTTGACAACACCTTACAAACTAAGGCTGAGTTGGATACCAGTTGGCCGCGCCCAGCCGGCGAAACCTGGCTGGCGCGGTACTTTGGGGAAGCCCAAAAAACCCGGCGGCTAGCGTGAATCCTACTCAAACCTAGTATTATTGCTCTCCCAAAAAGCGCTACCCCGGGAATGATCTTTCATTTTTCGCCTTCTTCCTTCCTTTCTCCCTCAGTTTCACTCCACCGATGAGTAAATTATTATCCACCTGTACTGCCGTTGGCGCAGTTGCGTTGCTTGGCAGCTGTGCTTCGACGGGCAACGTGAGCAAAGGCGACAAACAATTCACCCGTGGGCAGTACGAGCTGGCCATTCCTCTCTACCAGGCCGACGTGGCCAAGGGCAAAAATGCTCCCCTGGCTAACTACCGAATTGGCGAAGCCTACCGTCTTTCCAACCGGGTCGAGCAAAGCGAGCCATTCTACAAGGCCGCGCTCGATGGCAACGTAAAAAACGCCGACGCCGGCTACCACTACGCCGAAGCACTCCGGGCCAATGGAAAGTACGACGAAGCCGCGGCGCAGTTTACCAAGTACGCCAGTAGCGGTGGCAACAGCACCCTGGTCGCCCGCGCTCAAATCGAGGCCAAAAACACTCTGGCTAGCAAGGCAATAGCGGCCATCAAGAACCGGTACGAGGTTGCGCCCGTCGACGCGCTGAATTCGGCCGCGTCGGATTTTGGGGGGGCCCTGCTGGCCAGCACCGGGGACCTGGTGTTCACCTCGGGCCGGGAGGGCAAGAAGTACCTCGGCAACGGCGAGAACTTCAACGACCTCTACGCCATCAAGTTTGATAACCCGACCACCATGAGCGGCGGCACCGCCCGCAAGCTGGAAGGACCGTTTAACTCCATCAACAAGCACGAAGCCAGCGCCACCTACACGCCCGATGGGAAGACGATGGTGTTCGCCCGTTCTAACGATGGCAGCCGCAAAGGCTACCTGAGCGTCGACCTCTGGATTTCCTATTACAAAGACGGCGTATGGAGTGAGCCCGTGCTGGCCAACATCAACGACCGCACGGCCGACGACTTCTCGCCGGCTTTCGCTCCCGACGGCACCACCCTCTACTTCGCGTCGAGCCGCAAGGGCGGGCAGGGCGGCAACGACTTGTACAAGGCTACGCTGGGCCTCAACGGCCGGTTCTCGCCGGCCGAAAACCTGGGCGAAGCCATCAACACCGCGGGCAACGAGAACTTCCCCGGCGTGGCGCCCGATGGCACACTGTACTTTGCTTCTGACGGACACCCCGGCCTGGGTAAACTCGACATTTTTAAGGTGCGGGGGGGTAAAGCCGAAAACCTGGGCGCCGACGTCAACAGCATTGCCGACGACTTCGCCCCCGTTCCGACTGGTCCCGACATGGGCCTGTTCAGCTCGAACCGGGCCGGTGGCAAAGGCTCCGACGACGAGTACATGTTCAAGAAAAAGCCCCTCAAGCTCGTGGCTTTCTACGCCGACGGCACCGTGCTGGAGCACGACGACAAGGCCCAAACCACGGTCCCCCTGGCCGGGGCTCGGGTGTCCATCACGGGCCCGAACGGCCAAGTCCTGAACGCTACCAGTGGCCCCGATGGCAAATTCAGCCTGAAGCTGGATTCGGTAGCGAACTACTCGTTCGTTGCCGAGAGCCCCGGCGACTTTGCTGCCCGGGCGAGCTTGAGCACCGTGGGCCGCATGCCCAGCCAGGATGAGCTCCCGAATCCGATGAACGAAATCCGGCTGCCGGTAACCTTGACGCTGAACAAAATTATTCTTGCCAAGGCCATCGAGGTTAAAGACATTCTCTACGACTACGACAAGTTTAACATTCGGCCGGATGCCGCCATCCGCCTCGACACGCTGGTGCAAACGCTGGTCGACAACCCAAAGATTTACATTGAGCTGAGTTCGCACACCGACCAGCGCGGCAAAGACGCCTACAACCAGAAGCTGTCGCAACAGCGGGCCCAAGCCGCCGTCGACTACATCGTGAGCAAAGGCATCGATAAGGCTCGCATCACGGCTAAGGGCTACGGCGAAAGCCGCCCCATTGTCGCCGACCCCAAATCAGAAGCTGATTACCAGCGTAATCGCCGCACCGAGTTTAAGGTGACACGCGTGGCCCAGTAACAGGCCCTTCCTTCCAGTAAAAGCCCCCGCAACACAACTTGCGGGGGCTTTTTTGGTGGGATACTCCAACGGCCCGGCAGGATCAGGAGGGCCTGCTGCGAGCTGGTTCGGAACCTGGCATACCTTTTGAAAATAGTCCAATCATCAACTGACTGGATGGTTGATATTATTATCTCACTGTCATGAAAAAGGCTCTACTTCTGGCTCTGGTGGGTTTGTTCACCGCCGTGGCTCCCGCCCTCGCTTATCCGCCTCCGGCAGCCCTCAACTTCGCTTCGGAGCGCGGCGTGCCGTTTAGCCTCGCCCTCGATGGGCGGCCCCTAACCCGGGGCGTGGCCCGGCAGGTGCACGTGAACCGGTTGGCCCCCGGTGCCCACTGGGCCGACTTCACGGTTCCGACACCTTACGGCAGGGCGGTACGCTTTCGGAGCCGCGTCTGGCTGGAGCCGGGGCTCGAAACCTCCTTCGTGCTGGTTACCCGCCCGGGCCGCCCGCTCTACTTACGGCAAGTCGGCGCAGTGGCCCTCTACGGCCAGGGGCGCGGCTACGGAAATGGCTCCGGCCGCTACAACAACCGCCCCGTCCCTTACAACCAAGGAGGCTACGGCGACCACCGCTCGCCCTACGACAGCAACCCTTCTAACAACGACTATAACGACTACAACAGCCGCCCCAACGACCCGGATAGCTATGACGAGGCCCTCGGTGATAGAGGCTCCTACTCGGATTCAGCCCTCGACGACCGCATCATGGAGCCCCAAGACGTAGACGCCCTGGTGCAAGCCGTCCAACAGCGGCCATTCGAAGCCAGCAAGCTGAGCATGGCCAAAGAGGCCCTGAGCCAAAGCAGCATTCAGGCTGATGACTTGAAACGCCTGCTGCGTAGCCTGAACTTTGAGGCCTCGCGGGTGGAGCTGGCTAAATTTGCTTATCCCCACGTAGTTGACCAGCAGAATTTTTACCGGGTCTACGAGGCATTTAGCTCGGCTTCCAGTCAGCAGGAAGTGCAGCAGGCCATCGGCGCACCTGCGCAGAAGTGATTCCGCTGCATAGACGCCACCCACAAACAAGGGCCGCTGTAGTACTACAGCGGCCCTTGTTTGTGGGTGGCGTCCGGGAACCGACTACACAGCCTTAGTGGCCAGGCAACTACCGCAGGCGGTCGGCGCTCCGTACCAGCTGCTCATCGCGGCGGATGAAGCGGTTAGCCAGCAAGTTGAGGAGCAGTGCCAAGGTGGGCAGGTAGAAGCCGGCCTGGGCTTTACCTTCCAGCTTCATGTTGAGCAGTTGCTCGCCTTTGCTGGAAAAGTAAAATGCGGCTCCTAGCGTGGCGGTGATGAGCAGCAGGTTTACCGAGCCCAGCAGCAATTGCTTCATGCGGCTGCGGAACTGAAAAATTTCGTAAACCGCCACGGCCGCCGACGTCAACGCCAGGGCGCCAATAATCCAAACGGGGCCGGTAGTGCCCGGAAGCTGCAACCCTTTGGCCTGGAAGCCAAAGGCGGTGAGGGTAAGCTCTTGGTTGGTGAGCGCGTCGATTTTATACCACAGGGGCAAAATTAACGCACTGAGCATCGCCAGCGCCAGCAACAGTAAAAACACGCTTTGGATTCTTTGTATCATCTTTGTTGTTAATAAAAAAGCCCCGCACTTGTGCCGGGGCCACAAATTTAGTTCATCCGGCGCTTGCGTCGCTATTGATATCCCCAATGCCAACTGCTTATATCGTGGACGCGGTGCGTACCCCGATTGGAAAATTTGCCGGCGCTCTGAGCAGCGTCCGGCCCGATGATTTGGCCGCCCACGTCCTCCGGGAGCTCCTGCGCCGCAATCCCTCCCTCGATAAAGGTGCCGTGGAGGACGTCATCATAGGTGCTGCTAACCAGGCCGGCGAAGACAACCGCAACGTGGCCCGCATGGCCGCGCTGCTGGCAGGGCTGCCCACCACAGTGCCCGGCAACACCGTTAACCGCCTTTGCGCCTCGGGCCTGCAAAGCATTATGGACGCGGCCCGGGCCATTAAGTGCGGCGAAGGCGATGTGTACCTGGCCGGCGGGGCCGAAAGTATGACTCGCGCCCCCTTCGTGATGGCCAAGTCGGAGTCGGCCTTCGGCCGGGAGCTAACCGCGCACGATACCACGCTGGGCTGGCGCTTCGTGAACCCCCGCTTGAGCAAGCTGCACTACCCCTTTGCCATGGGCCAAACGGCCGAGAACGTGGCCCGGCAGTACGGCGTTAGCCGCGAAGAGCAGGACGCCTTTGCCTTTGAAAGCCAGCGTAAATACGCCCGGGCGCTGGAGAAAGGACGGTTTCGCAAGGAGATTGTCCCCGTGTTCATTCCCCAGCCCAAAGGCGACACGGCCTTGTTCGACGCCGACGAGCAGCCCCGTTTTTCTTCTCTCGAAAAGCTAGCCACCCTCAAGCCCGCCTTCCAACCCGAGGGCGGCACCGTGACGGCCGGTAACTCGGCGGGCATCAACGACGGCGCCGCGGCCGTGCTCCTGGTAAATGAGGAGGCGCTGGCCCGCTACCAACTGAAGCCACTAGCGCGGGTAGTGGCCTCGGCGGTAGCTGGCGTCGACCCTTCGGTGATGGGCCTCGGGCCTATTCCAGCCACTCGCAAGGTGCTCGAACGCGCCGGGCTGAGCATAGCCGACATCGACCTGATTGAGCTAAATGAGGCCTTCGCGGCGCAGAGCATTGCCTGCATCCGCGAGTTGCAGCTCGACCCCGCCAAGGTGAACGTGAACGGGGGCTCCATTGCGATGGGCCATCCGCTGGGGAGCTCGGGGGCGCGCATCACGGCCACTCTGCTGCACGAGATGCAGCGCCGCGAGGGTGCCCGTTACGGTTTGGCCACCATGTGCGTCGGCGTCGGCCAGGGCGCGGCCGTGATTTACGAAAAGCTATAGCCTCAACCCCGTTGGCCCATGCCGGTGCTGCCGCTGCCCGATGTAGACGCCTTGCTTCGACCCTTTGCGCCGGCCGATGCGGCCGCGCTGGCGCACCATGCCAACGACCGTGGCATCTGGCAGAACCTGCGCGACCGGTTTCCGCACCCCTATTCCCTGGCTGATGCCGAAGGCTACATCGCGTTCGTGAACAGTGAGGCGGGCCGACAAGACCTGCACTTATGCGTGGAGGCCGGCGGCGAAGCCATCGGCAGCATCAGCCTGCTGTTTAAGCAGGACGTCAGCCGCCGCTCGGCCGAAATCGGCTATTGGCTGGGGCGGGCGCACTGGGGCCGGGGAATTGCCTCGGCCGCGGTGCGCGTCCTGGCTGCCTACGGCTTCACTCAGCACGACTTGGCCCGGATTTACGCCCTGGTATTTGACCATAACGCTGTTTCGGGACGCGTACTCAAGAAAGCCGGGTTTGCCTTTGAAGCGCGCCTGCGGCAAGCCATTACCAAAGATGGCCAGACCATTGATGGGCTGCTTTACGCGCTGGTGCGTTGACTTTTCCTCTTTCGATGCGCTACTTCCTCCACTGCGCCTACGACGGCACGCGCTACCACGGCTGGCAGGTGCAGCCCAATACCCTCACCGTGCAGGCGGAGCTGGACCGCTGCCTGTCGCAGGTGCTGCGCCAGCCCATTCACTCGCTGGGCAGCGGGCGCACCGACACGGGTGTGCACGCCAGCCACCAGGTAGCCCATTTCGATGCCGAGCTACCGGCGGGGATGACGCTGAACGTGCTACTCTACCGCCTGCGCCGGGCGCTCCCCCCCGATGTGGCCGCCCTGCGCATCCATCCCGTAGCCGACAGCGTGCACGCCCGTTTCTCAGCTGAAGAGCGAACGTACGATTACGTGGTAGCAACCCAGCCCGACCCGTTTCGGCGCGACCACGCCCTGTACCTCGACCGGCCGCTCGACGTGGAGCAGATGAATGAGGCCGCCAGCTACCTGATTGGGCAGTTCGACTTCACCTCTTTCTCCAAGGTGAAGGGCGGCGAAAACCATTACGTGTGCTACTGCTACGAAGCGGGCTGGCATCAGGCCGGGCCGGGCGGGGTGGTGTTCCGCATCCGGGCCAACCGCTTCGTGCGGGGCATGGTCCGGCTGGTGGTTGGCACGCTGCTCGACGTGGGCTGGGGCAAGCTGTCGCCCCGGGCCTTTCAGGAGTTGCTCTGGGCGCAGCGGCGCGTTGATGCGAGCGGAGCGGCCCCGGCGCGGGGCCTGTTCTTGAGCAAGGTGGAATACGGCCCCGGCATAGTGCCGGAGTAAGCGGGCGGCCTAACCCGGGCCTCGTGGCTAAGTAGGTCGGAAGCCGGGGATTTATTAGAGCAGTTTTCGCATAGGAATTAAAAATGAAGAATTAAGAAATTGACCAACAGATTTTTAATTCTTCATTTTTAATTTTTAATTCCTAAAAAACGGTATACGGACTTGAGAACCGCTCTAGCAACTCCTCACGGTACACCTTTCGGAGGCTTACGCTGTTTACCTCCGACCTTTGCTTGACTTATGGACCCTACTACTTCCGCTACTAAAACCGGCCAGGTGTTCGACTGGGCCGTATTGCGCCGGCTGCTGGCCTACGTGCGCCCTTACCGGCGCGTGTTCATTGGCCTGATTGTGCTTACGGTGGCTACCGCCGTGCTCGGCACGCTACGACCATTTCTTATTCAGCGCATGGTCGATGTAAGCATCGAACAGGGCGACGTGAGGGGCCTCAATACCATGTTTCTGCTGCTGCTGGTGCTGCTGGTGGGGCACGCCGGCGTGAGCTATTTGCAGACGTACTACGGCGGCTGGCTGGGCCAATACATCGTCCGCGATATCCGCACTGACCTCTACCGCCACCTACTGGGCCTCAAGCTGAGCTTCTTCGACCGCACGCCCATCGGGGTGCTGGTCACGCGGAATATTTCCGATGTCGAAACCTTGTCCGATGTATTCAGCGAAGGCCTGGCCGCCATGGCGGGTGATATCCTGCAGCTGCTCTTTATCATGGCGTTCATGTTTTACATCGACTGGCGGCTGACGCTGGTGAGCTTGTCGGTGATTCCGCCCCTGCTCTTCTCCACGTACGTGTTTAAGGAGAAGGTGAAAGCTTCGTTTCAAGACGTGCGCACCGCCGTGGCCAAGCTCAACTCCTTCGTGCAGGAGCACCTGACAGGGATGAACGTGGTTCAGATTTTCAACAACGAGGAGCGGGAGTTTCGCAAGTTCGAAGCCATCAACAAGGAACACACGGCGGCCAACATCCGCTCGGTGCTGTACTACAGCATTTATTTTCCGGTGGCCGAGGTGCTGGGGGCCATTGGGGTAGGTCTGCTGGTGTGGTACGCGGCCCAAGGGCAGATTGAAGGCACGATTTCCAAGGGGGCCCTGGTTGCGTTTATCATGTACAACGCGCTGTTTTTCCGCCCCATTCGCCAGATTGCCGACCGGTTTAACACCCTGCAGCTGGGCCTGGTAAGCACCGAGCGTCTGCTGAAGCTGCTTGAC
Organism: Hymenobacter montanus; assembly: GCF_014699115.1. GTDB lineage: Bacteria > Bacteroidota > Bacteroidia > Cytophagales > Hymenobacteraceae > Hymenobacter > Hymenobacter montanus. The sequence goes on along the minus strand of NZ_JACXAD010000018.1, from coordinate 56,551 downwards.
AACAGAGAGTTGGTAGCTACCACCGGCACCTACGCCCCCGCCGAGCTACGCGGCGACGTCGAGTTCAAGCACGTCAAATTTGCTTACAACGAGCCCGAGTGGGTGCTTAAGGATATCAGCTTCCACGTGCAGCCGGGCCAGACCATTGCCTTCGTGGGCGCTACTGGGGCGGGTAAAACCAGTATCATCAACTTGCTGAGCCGTTTCTACGACATCCAGGAAGGCAGCATCTGCATCGATGGCCGCGACCTGCGCGAGTACGACCTGAGCTTGCTGCGCCGCCAAATCGGTATCGTCCTGCAGGATGTGTTTCTCTTCGCCGGGTCCATCCGCGACAACATTACGCTCGGCAATAAAACCATCACCGACGACCAAATCTGGGCAGCGGCCGACCTCGTGGGCGCCCGGCGCTTCATCGAGCGCCTGCCGGGTGCTCTCAACTACCCCGTAATGGAACGGGGTGCCACCCTGTCGGTGGGCCAGCGCCAGCTTATCAGCTTCGTGCGGGCTATGGTGTACCAGCCCCGCGTTATCGTGCTCGACGAAGCCACCTCATCGGTCGACTCGGAAACCGAAGAGCTGATTCAGTCGGCTATTGAAAAGCTCATGCAAGGCCGCACCTCGCTCGTTATTGCCCACCGTCTGAGCACCATCCAGAAAGCCAACAAAATTATCGTTCTCGACCGGGGCGAAATCAAGGAAACCGGTACCCACGACGAGCTGCTGCGCATCGAAAACGGCTACTACGCCCAGCTTTATCGCATGCAGTACGTCACTGGTGAGCCCTCAGCCAGCGATGAGAAGCCGCTACCCATTGCCCAAGAGCAGCTGCCTGAAGCGTCCTAGCTTCCTACTTATTCTCCTCACCTTGATTGTTTGCCCTTAACAATCAGTTACCTACATGGTCCGTTACCTCTTCCTCGCTATTATCCTGCTCACCCTGGCCGCGGCGGGCACTTACGTATACCTCGGCGGTATGCGGGAGCCACGGGTGACGCTCGAAACCACGGCGGCTCCGGTTTATCTGGCCGGGCAGCCCTACCACGGCTCGGTGCGCAGCGAGGCCTTTGGGCAGTTGTTTCGCAAAGCCAAAGACGTGCAGACCCAGCAGCAGCTCCGTGGTGACTTGGCCAACCTCTACCTCAACGACTCCGAAGCCGCGCACGATACCATTACCGCCTTTATTGGCTTGGCCGTGGCCGACACTACCCAGTCCCTCCCCTCGGGCTTCCGCTATCGTTTGGTGCCGGCAGGCCAGCGCGTGGTAGTCGCCCGTCTCACTGACGTGAGCTACTTGCTGGCTCCCAATAAGCTTTATCCCGCCGCTTTGGCCGCCGTTAAAGCCAGAAAACTCACTCAGCGGGGCGACCTCTACCTGGAGCGGTTCGGTACCGACGGAGCCTCCGAGATGTGGCTAGGAGTGAAATAGCCTTACCTGCCCGAAACCGGGGTTACGAAAGGGGTAGGCAAATCAACTTGGGAACGTGATGCTGTTCCTAGTGCGGGTTATGCACTGAGAGCTTGCGCGTCGCCGAAAACCAGGTAAGAGGGTAAAGAAGCCAGCTCGGGCACTTGCTTCACTAGCGCAGATGCTTAATACGGCCAGGAAAAATGGTTGATTCAAAAACCGCCGCAGCTCCCTGCATAGTCCAGAACACGCGCTAGCGAAGAAGATCAGTCCGCAGCACTTCCCAACCATCTTCTCACTACTCTCAGGTTTAGGTTAGGAACTAGCCGCGTAGTGGCGACCGGTTGGTAGAAGGTAGCACAAAAAGGCAAAGTGGCTGATAGCCGCGTAGCGGTGACAGATTCATCTGGCGTCTATGCCGCACTGCAAGACTATTCTACCCGCAGGCTACTGCGCTGCCGACAACCTAGCACCTTTCGAATCTTTCTTCCGCTTGAGCTTGCAGGCAAGTTGATTCGCTCTAGTATTTATACTGATACCTATCAGGCTAACCTCAAGTATTAATACGTAATTACTATTCATTAAAACGGTTCCAGTAACTATAAAATAACCAGCTAAGTAGAGCTTATCAACAGTATGCTGCGCTTTTCCAGCTTTGAGGCCATTCTAACAGCCTTGAGAAAGTCGGCTAACCGTTAGAGGTCCTTTCCCACTAATCACTAAAGAGAATCCCTATGCTAGCTATGAATTTCCGGGGGCCGAAAAGGGTCCGCGCTAGTCAGAAACCCAAGCCCGAGATAGAGCATCCCGAGGATGCCATTGTGCGGGTCACCCGTTCCTGCATTTGCGGCTCGGACCTGCACCTATACAATGGCAACGTACCCGATACCCGCGTGGGCATGACCTTTGGCCACGAATTCACCGGCGTAGTAGAAGAAATTGGCTCGGCAGTAACCAAGCTGAAAGTGGGCGACCACGTGCTGGTCCCGTTTAATATTGCTTGCGGACGCTGCATCTTTTGCAAGCAGGGCCTTTTTGGTAACTGCCACGAATCGAACCCCCAAGCGACGGCCGTGGGGGGCATTTTTGGCTACTCCCACACCGCCGGCGGCCATAATGGAGGGCAGGCCGAATACGCCCGCGTGCCCTACGCCAACGTGGGGCCCACCGTGATCCCGCCCGGCATGGATCCCGACGACGCCGTGATGCTGACCGACGTGGTACCCACGGGCTACCAGGCAGCGGAAATGGCCGGCATTCAGCCCGGCGACACGGTGGTGGTTTTTGGGGCCGGCCCGGTGGGCATCATGGCCGCGCGGTGCGCTTGGCTGTTCGGCGCGGCTCGCGTCATCGTGATTGACCACGTTGAGTACCGGTTGGAGTTTGTGCGCAACTACGCCTCTTGCGAAGCCTACAATTTCCGGGAACTGGAAGACCCCGTGGTGTTTCTCAAGAAGACTACCGACTGGATAGGGGCCGACGTTTGCATCGACGCTGTGGGCGCCGAAGCTGCGGGCAACGCCTTACAAACCATTACCGGCCGGAAAATGCTCTTGCAAGCTGGCTCCGCCACGGCGCTGCACTGGGCCATTAACGCAGTCAGGAAAGGTGGGGTAGTTTCCATCGTAGGCGTGTACGGCCCTACCGACAACCTCGTGCCCATCGGCAACGTGGTAAACAAAGGCATTACCATCCGAGCCAACCAAGCTTCCGTTAAGCGGCTGCTGCCACGGCTGATCGACCACGTGCAAAATGGTGTGCTCAATCCTAAAGCACTGATTACGCACCGGCTGCCCCTGGAAGAAGTAGCCGATGGCTATCGGATCTTTTCCGCCAAGTTGGATAACTGTATTAAACCTGTTCTCATCCCCCCATCCGCCGGAATGTAAAGCCCCACGATTATGGAAACGACCACCACAGACCACAAAAAGATCAACGGCTGGGGCATTGATGCCGACCCCAAGAACGACCCCACGTACCCCATGAGGCAGCGCACTGCCGAAGACCATGCTGGGTACACTTGGGAGCGCCCCGTACAACAGCCCATCGACATTGAGGTGCTGCATTCCAACGAGCGGCCAAACATTCCGGCCGTTTTCGGTACCTCGGCTCCCCCCAGCGGGCTCAGCGGGATGATTCGCCGGTTCGCCTTCCGGTACAGCGAAAACAGCTATCTCCACTGGCTACCACTCCTTTTGGCCGATCGCGTCAACGTGGTAGAGGGAGTTCTGGATGACCTCGTACACGGCCACGTTCCCAATATCTTCGCCGAGAAAGGCTACCGGGCCCAGTGGAAATACGATAAGACCAGCCTGATTGTGAAGATGGCAACGGTGGTAGCCCTTGCGGGCGGCGCGGCAGTGCTGCTAAGCCGAGGCCGGGGCGGCAAGCGCCTGCCTTCGCGCACGGGCCGCTACCGCTAGCCACCCTTAGGCGTCGGGCAAGCAATGGGCACCTAACCAAAAAGCCCACTGGACTATTGTTCAGTGGGCTTTTTGGTTGGAAGCTTCCGGGGTCGGGGTGGCAGGATTCGAACCTACGGCCTCGTCGTCCCGAACGACGCGCGCTACCGGGCTGCGCTACACCCCGAAATCAGGCCGATGGGGCGACCTGTACTGTGTCCAATCCGCGGCCGAAAAAAGCCTCCGAACCCGGAAGTTCGGAGGCTTTTGAGAGCGGCTGCTCTACCGTCGGAGTGGCAGGATTCGAACCTACGACCTCCAGCACCCCATGCTGGCGCGATACCAGGCTACGCTACACCCCGATTGGCATTGGAGCGACAAAGGTAAGGGCTTTTTCGGATTTAGCGCAAGCTGACGTCAAATAAAGTTTTGGCGGCTGGCTCCGGCTCGGTCGTGCTGGCACGGCGCTTGTATCGCCTTAGGTAGTGGTTAGTTTCAAAATTTGCTAACTTTACACTTCAACAATTCTTAGCGCCACCATCTCGCATATCTATTATGAAAGAGTTATTCCTGCTATTGTTAGTCAGTTTTTCCCTCCCCGTAGTCGCTCAGGCACAAGATGCTATTTTGCCCAACGGCGTAGCCGCTCCCAAGCCCGCAGCCCCGGCTCCAGCCGCGCCTGCCCCCGGTGCCGCTCCCCTCATCGCGCCCGCTCCCGAGACCCCGGCTGCCAACCCTAATGCCATTAAAGTAAAGGCCGAGGTAGCCGCGGGCCGCCTCACCGTGAAAACCGATAACCCTGGCCCAACTCGCATAGAAGTAACCGACGTAGCTGGTCGCCCCGTGCTCACCTATACCATGATGAACGGCCAGACTCCCGCCTTGCTCAATGTAAAGCAACTCCCTGCCGGCTCCTACATCGTGCGCTGCTCGGCTTACGAGAAGAGTGGCATGCGCCGGGTGGTAATCGGCAAATAAGCCAAGTAGCGCCGCCCTACTTCATGGACCTCGTACCCCGAGCCTGCTATTTCAGCGGTTGCCAATTATCCTCTTTACTTGGTTCGGTGCTTGTCATCGTGCCATCGTTTGTGAGCTCAAGGGGCCACTATATATCCCGCGAAACTCCCCGTACCGAATAGCAGGGGCCAGCCACTGTCATAGCTATTGACTTCCCTCGGGCACGGCCTGTCGCAACGCTACAGGCAACAACGCGTGTTGACTTGCTTTATAGGCGATACGCAGATTGGCAGCCCGTATAAAATCAGCTTTTCGTTTGTGGAGAAAGCCGCCAGTTGGCTGGCCCCAGATAAAACCCTCCAATCAACCCAGTGAGTCGCTCTTACGCTTCTTCGGCTTGCAACTGTCGGTCGTACAGCGCCCGGTAGAGGCCGTCGGTATCAGCCATCAGGGCTTCGTGGGTGCCATGCTGGACAATTACACCGTCGTCGAGGACGAGGATTTCATCGGCCAGCTTCACCGAGCTCACCCGGTGCGAGATGATGAGGCTGGTGCGCTGGGCCATAATGCGCTGCAGACTGCCGAGAATGGCATTCTCAGTTTTGGTATCGACTGCGGAAAGGGAGTCGTCGAGAATCAGGATTTTGGGTTCCTTTACGAGGGCGCGGGCCATGCTCACGCGTTGCTTTTGCCCCCCGGAGAGCGTGATGCCCCGCTCGCCGACCTTGGTATCGAAACCTTCGGGAAAAGCCAGGATGTTTTCGTACACGTCGGCATCTTTGGCCGCCTGCAGCATTCGGGCCTCGTCGGGCTGGTCGAGGCCAAAGTTGATGTTGTTCCGAATAGTGTCCGAAAAGAGAAACACATCCTGCGGCACGTAGCCGATTTGGCCGCGCAGCGCCGTCAGGGCGTAGTCGCGAACGTCGATACCGTCTACCTTGATGGTGCCGGCCGACACGTCGTACAAGCGGCAGAGCAAGGCGGCTACCGTGCTTTTGCCGGAGCCAGTGTTGCCAATAACCGCCAGGGTTTGGCCGGGGAGCACCCGAAAGCTGACGTCTTTCAGCGCCTGGATCCCCGTGTCGGGGTAGGTGAAGGAAACGTGGTCGAACACAATGTCTCCCACCAGCTCGCGCTGCACGTTTTGGCGGGATATAATGTCAGTTTTCTGGTTGAGAAACTCGTTGATGCGGGCCTGGGAGGCCTCGGCCCGCTGCACCAGCGACGAGGTCCAGCCCAGGGCCGTTACCGGCCAGGTGAGCAGGTTCACGTAAATCAGGAACTCGGCAATGGTGCCCGTGGTGATGGTGCCCCGGATGACCTCCTGCCCGCCTACCCACACGGTGATGAGGGTGCTCAAGCCAATCAGAAACAGAATCAGCGGAAAGAACAGCGAGTTGACGAAGTTTAAGCTCAGTGATTTCTCCTTGTACTCGTTGCTGGCTTTCGTGAACTGGGCGTGCGAATCGGCTTCGCGCACGAACGATTTTAGCACCCGAATGCCCGAAAAAGCCTCCTGCACGAAGGTCGTCATGCCGGATAAGGCCTTCTGAATCTCGTCGGACTTGCGCTCAATCAAGTTATTGACGTAAAAGATGCTGACCGACAAGACGGGCAGCGGCAACAGCGTGTAGAGCGTCAGCTTCACGTTTACCAGCAGCATAAGCGGCACGATGAGCACGAACAGCAGCACCAGCTGCAGGAAATACATAATGGCCGGGCCGAGGTACATGCGCACGCGGCTCACGTCCTCGGAGATGCGCGACATTAAGTCGCCGGTGCTGTGGCGCCGGTAGAAGCTGAGGGGCAACGACTGGTAGTGCTGGTAAATCTGATTTTTCTGGTCGTTCTCGATGTGCCGCGACATTACAATCAGGGTCTGGCGCATGAAAAACAGGAAGATGCCGCGCAGCAGGGCCAGCCCGATAATAAGCAGCCCATACAGCAGCACGTTGCGGCCAAACAACTGGTACACACCGGCCTGAGCCTGCGTGCCGGCGTAGAGGTGATAGAGGTCGATGCCCTCATTCACCAGATCGAAGGCGTAGCGCACCAGTTGGGCGGGAAAGATGGCCAGCAACGTACTCAGGGCCACGAAAAGCACGCCCGCCAGGAAGTGCCATTTATAGCGGAAAATGAAGGGATTAACGGCGGATAGGGCGCGCACGGGCTGGATGAAAAAGAGGCCGGTATGGGAAAATAAGGGTACTTTTGCAGCTTGAATAGAGAATCTAAAACGTTATGCTTCGCGCTGCTTGGCATGACCTTTCAGCTTCTCCGTATAAGACCCAACAAAGTTACGCCGCTCTGTTCCCTACCCTCCTTTTTCAAATTCCCACCACCCTTATTTCATTCATCCCTATGATTGAAGCCCAAACCCTGGCTCCCGAGGCCATTTTTGGTCAGATTGCCGAACATCAGCACGAGCAGGTTGTGTTTTGCCACGACCACGAGACGGGCCTGAAGGCCATTATCGGCATCCACAATACGGTGCTGGGCCCCGCGCTGGGTGGCACCCGCATGTGGCACTACGCCAGCGACATGGAAGCCCTGAACGACGTGCTCCGACTGTCGCGCGGCATGACTTACAAGGCCGCCATCTCGGGCCTGAACCTGGGCGGGGGCAAGGCCGTCATCATTGGGGAGGCCAAGACGCTGAAGACCGAGGCGCTGCTCCGCAAGTTCGGCCGCTTCGTGAAGAACCTCAACGGCAAGTACATCACGGCCGAGGATGTGAATATGACCACCAAGGACATGGAGTACATCCGCATGGAAACCCAGCACGTGGCCGGCCTGCCTGAAAGCATGGGCGGCTCCGGCGACCCTTCCCCGGTAACGGCCTACGGTACCTACATGGGCATGAAAGCCGCCGCCAAAAGAGCCTTCGGCTCGGAGAGCCTGGCGGGCAAGCGCATTGGGGTGCAGGGCGTGGGCCACGTCGGCACTTACCTGCTCGAACACCTAAAGAAAGAAAGCGCCCAGCTCATCGTGACCGATTACTACGAGGACCGGGCGCTCGATGCCGCTAACCGCTTCGGGGCGCAGGCTGTGGGGCTGGAAGACATCTACGACCAGGACCTCGACATCTACTCGCCCTGCGCCCTGGGGGCCACGCTGAACGACGACACCATTCCGCGGCTGAAATGCCAGGTAGTGGCGGGCTGCGCCAACAACCAACTCAAAACCGAGAACATTCACGGTCCCGAGCTGGTACGACGCGGCATCGTGTACGCGCCTGACTTCCTCATCAACGCCGGTGGCCTCATCAACGTCTACTCCGAAGTAGTCGGCACCAGCCGCCAGGGAGCCCTAACCCAAACCGAAAAAATTTACGACTTCACCCTCCAGGTGCTGGCCAAAGCCGAAGAAGAAGGTACGCATCCGCAGGCCGCGGCCATCAAGCAAGCCAAGGAGCGGATTGCCAGCGTAGGCAAGGTGAAGTCGACCTACTAATTGTTACCCGGACGAAAAGAACGTCATGCCGAACACCGCGAAGTAGCTGGCCCGCTTGGCGGTACCCCCGGCCGGCGGAGCCAACGAGTAAGAGCACTCGCTGCTGCTTCGTTACACGCGGCATGACGTTCTTTTTTAGTTGGGCTGACAACCCACAACTCACAACTGATTCATAAAAATGCTGAACCGCCGCCTCCTTCGTATTAAAGTTATGCAGTCGCTCTACTCCTACCACCAAGCGGTAGGAGCTGATTTGCTGCTGGCGCAGGACCGTATCGCGGCTGCTTTTGAACCTGACCTAACCGCCAAAGAAGCGCCCGACCGCCGGCGGCTGGAAGGCCAGCGCAAGCTGGGTGAAGCCCAGCTGCGCGAGTGGTACCGCACCGGTACGGCGCCCGAAAAGACCGACGACCAGGCCGTGGACAAGGCACTGGCTGACGCCATCAGCTTCTTTGAGGCGCAGGTAAAAAAGGACGCTACCTTTTTCGGCGGGCAGCTGATGGTGGGAGCCGAGAGCATCCACGACCAATATCTGCACTTACTTAACCTGCCCGCCGCCCTGCTGGGCGTGATCGAGGAAGAGCAGAGCCGGGAGGAACGCCGCCGCCTCGGCCCGCGCGAAGACGCCCTGGACGCCAGCCGCCTGCATCAGAACGCGGCTATTACCAAGCTGATGGCCAACGAGCAGCTCCAGGACCTAACCATCCGGCGCAAGCTGGCCTGGGACGGAGCCGAAGAAACCGAAGCCCTGCGCGCCGCCTGGCAGGAAATGAAGGCCGACGAAGTCGTGCGTACCTACCTGACGGGCCAGCCCAGCGGGGCTGCCGAAGCCGACTACGACGCCGACCTGGAAATCCTGCGGCATCTGTACAAGGACTTCGTATTCAAAGGGGAAGCCCTACCACGCCAGCTTGAGGCCGACGATTTGAACTGGGAGGAAAACCGGCCCATCGTGCGCAACCTGGTGCTGAAGACGCTGAAGATGCTGCCCTTTGCCGCCGATGAGAAGCAGGAGCTGATGAACCTCTCGGCCAACTGGGCCGACGACCGCGAATTTGCCGAAACGCTCTATCGGCAGACGCTCCTCGAAGACGACAAGATGGAAAAGCTCATCGCCGGCTCGGTACAGAACTGGGACGTGGAGCGCGTGGCCCTGCTCGATAAAATCATCCTGAAGATGGCCCTCACCGAAATGCAGCTTTTTCGCGGTATTCCGGTCAAAGTGACTATCAACGAGTACATTGAAATCAGCAAGCTCTACAGCACCCCTAAGAGCAAGCAGTTTGTGAATGGCATTCTGGATAAGCTGGCGCAAGATTTGGCGGCTAGTGGCGACATTCGTAAATCGGGCCGCGGGTTATTGGATAACCAATAGCGCCCCTCGGGGTTACGGAGAAACCCGCCGCTGATAGTTCGATATTGAGTTGCCCCTGCCACCTTTGCATTAGCATCTGCGGCCGCGTTTTTTCGTACGTCTGCTTGAATCTTAATCATTCTACATTCCCTCCCTCAACTTCTATAACCATGGCCAGCAAAACCACCACCGGCATCTTGTGCTTCGCGGGCGGCGCCCTCACCGGCGCGGCCCTTGGCTTGCTCTATGCCCCCGAACCCGGCACCGAAACCCGCTCCTGGCTTAGTTACCAACTAGAAAAGTACCGCTCGGTGCTGGCCGACCTCACCGACAGCCTCGTGACCAGCCGCGAAGCCTCCGGCCAGTCTTCGGCCAAGAGCGAAGGCCAGCGCGTTATCTCCGACGCTAAGTCCAAAGCCGAGCAACTGCTCGGCGATGTTGACCAACTTATTAACCAAATCAATTCCCGCAAGGTGATTTAATCGGTGATGAGGCGATGAGGTAATGAGGCAGGGAGAAGCCCAGGCCCACGGCATTTGTTGTGGGCACTGCTCTCCTTCACCTTCCCGACCTCATCAGCCTACTATTATATTATCTCTTCATTACTTTCAAGTAGCATGCACGTAGTAACCCTTATTCCCGGCGACGGCATCGGCCCCGAGATTACCAAAGCCGTCACCGACATCTTTAGCGCGGCCCAGGTGCCGGTGCAATGGGACGAGCAGAATGCCGGTCAAACCACGTTCAACCAGTCGGGCGAGCTGATTCCGGCAGCCCTGCTCAAGTCGCTGGAAAAGAATAAGGTGGCATTGAAAGGCCCGATTACTACGCCGGTGGGCAAAGGTTTCCGCAGCATCAACGTGACGCTGCGTCAGAAGTACGACCTGTACCAGAACGTGCGGCCCAGCAAAACCACGCCGGGCGTCCACACCCGCTACGAAGGCATCGACTTGGTGCTGTTTCGGGAGAATACCGAGGGCCTGTACTCGGGCCTGGAAGTGTATGACGAACGCTTGGGCATTGCCGACTCCTTCAACCGGATCACGATGGACGGCTCGCGCAAAATCTGTCGCGCGGCCTTCGCCTTCGCCGCCAAGCACGGCCGTAAAAAGGTGACCCTGGCTCACAAAGCCAACATCTTAAAGATGGCCGGCACGCTCATGCTGAACGCCTGCAAAGAAGCCGCCACCGAGTTTCCGCAAATTGTGTTCGAGGATAAAATCATCGACAACATGTGCATGCAGCTCGTGAACAAGCCCGAGCAGTTCGACGTGGTGGTGACCACGAACCTGTTTGGCGATATCCTTTCGGACCTGTGCGCGGGCCTGGTGGGTGGCCTCGGGGTAGTGGCCGGCGCTAATATCGGCGACGAAATGGCCGTGTTCGAAGCCGTGCACGGGTCGGCTCCCGACATTGCCGGCCAGGGCAAGGCCAACCCCACGGCCCTGCTCCGCTCGGCTCTGATGCTGTTGCGTCACCTTGGCGAACACGCCAAGGCCAACCAAATCGAGCACGCCCTCGATGCCACTCTCCTGCGCCAGGAGGAATGCACCGGCGACCTCGGCGGCCAGGCCAGCACCAGCCAGTTTGCTCAACACATCATCGACAAGCTCTAGGAAGAAGGTCTACCGGAACCGGACGGCCAGCGCGTGTTGCCCGGGCCGGGCACGCTGTACGGCCGCCCAGCTCCGGTTATTCGATACACTTGTTATATGTTCGCTCAACGCCGGAATGCGCCGTTGCGCGCTTCCATCACTCCCATGAAATACCCGATTATCTTTGCCGCTGCCCTCCTGCTACTGGCCTGCAACCGCGATAAAACGGCCGAGGTAGGGACCGAGGGCATGAACGCCGCCGCCACTGCCGTAGCCGACGATACCAAGGCTAACCCCGTGGTGGATAACCCCAACGTGGTGAGCGAGAACGAGGCCCCGAACCCCAACGCGCCGGTCATGAAGTTCGCCGAGGCCGAATTCGACTTCGGCGACATTAAGCCCGACACTAAGGTGCGCCATACCTTCACATTCACCAACACGGGCAAATCGCCCCTGCTGATTGAAGATGCTACCGCCTCCTGTGGCTGCACCACGCCCAGCTGGACCAAAGCCCCCGTAGCGCCGGGCGCCCAGGGCAGCATCGAAGTGCAGTTCGATAGCCGCGGCAAGCGCGGTATCATCAGCAAGCAGGTAGCGGTACGGGCTAATACCCAACCCAGCATCACTACCATCCTCATCAAAGGCAACGTGCTCGATGCGGCCGGTAGCGCGGCTCCTTTGTAAGTCATTTATCTCAACTTCATGTTCCTGACCTTATTGTTGCAAGCTGCTGGTGGAGCAGACTTCACGCAATTGCTTTTTCCCGTAGCCATTGCCGTAGTAGTGTACTTCTTCATGATTCGCCCTCAGCAAAAGCGTTCGGCCGAGGCCAAGGCGTTCCGCCAGTCGCTGGCCAAGGGTGCCCGCATCGTAACGATTGGCGGATTGCATGGCCTGGTGGTTGACCTCACCGAGGAAACCGTGGTGGTGGAAGTAGACCGGGGCACCAAGTTGCGCTTCGACCGCTCCGCCATTGCCCGCGAAGTGGGCAGCAAAGCGAGTGCTGGCACCGACGGCATCACCCCGGCCTAGTCATGAATGGGCTGCTGAGCCGGGCGGGTGAGCTGCTGCGTTGGTTTGTGCGCCCTTTCGCCGGCAAAGAGCCCAGCTTCTACCGGGCCGTGACGGCGTGCTTGCTGGCGGCCGGTCTTTTCTGGCAGATGAATGCCCTGAATAAGACCTACACCACCCGTTTAAGTCTGCCCTTGGTGTGGCACTACGATTCGCTGCATTACGTGCCCCTGCGCCCTCTGCCCGAGGCTGTACCCGTTACGGTTACGGGACAGGGCTGGCGCCTACTACGAGCCAACCTGGGCTGGGGCATCCATCCCGCCGACTTACACCCCGTGCCCCTGCCCGGCACCCGCTACCTGCCCGCCAATGCCTGGCGGCGGGGCCTGCAGACGGCGCTGGAAGGTGTGCAGGTGAACGAATGGGCGGGCGACACCCTGCGGCTCACCTTTGACCGCTACGTTAGCCGTCAGCTAACACTGGTACCTGGTTCCGCGGGGCTTTTTTCGGTTCGCTTCCGGCCAGCAACGGTCACCTTCCAGGGCCCGGCCAGCGTGGTGAATAACCTGCCCGACCCCTACCCGGTGGCGTTGCCCCCGGACTTTGGGAACCGCCGCACCGGGGAAGTGGAAACGTCCCTGAAAACACCGCCGCGCGTGCGAGCTTCGGTGCGGAAAGTGCGCGTGCTCCCCGAACCCGACGCGGTGGACTTCCCGAAACCCCGACGCCCCTCACCTACTCGGTAGCCATCATATGTTACGCATTGGTATTACGGGCGGCATTGGGTCCGGCAAAAGCATCGCCAGCCGCCTATTCCACGCGCTGGGCGTGCCCACCTACGACGCCGATTCGCGGGCCCGCTGGCTGATGGAACATGATGAGAGCCTGCGGCAGCAGCTGAGCGCCACATTCGGCCCCGATATTTACGATGTCGCGGGGCGGCTGAATCGCCCCGCACTGGCTGCCACGGTCTTTCACAATCCGGAGCGACTGGCCCAGCTCAACGCCTTGGTTCACCCGTGCGTGGGAGTCGACTTCGAGCGCTGGGGGGCGGCGCAGGAGCAAGCAGGCCACCCCTACGTACTTAAGGAAGCCGCCTTGCTTTTCGAGGCTGGCGTCTACCGGCAGCTCGACGGCGTCATCACGGTGTTCGCTCCCCAGCCCGTGCGCGAAGCCCGCGTGCGGCGGCGCGACCCGCACCGCTCGGCCGCCGAGGTGCAAGCTATCATGGCCAAGCAACTCGACGAGGAAGCGAAAATGCAGCGGGCCGACTATGTGCTGATCAACGACGATGTGCGGCCGCTGCTGCCCCAGGTGTTAGCCCTGCACCAGGCATTCACCGCCGCTCGACCGACATAAAAAAGGCTGCTTCTCTCGAAACAGCCTCCTTCTGGTAGACCTTGAACGCTTAACTGCTACCGTACTATGGCTGCAACTATAGCTTACCGGAATAATCTTCTAAGGTGTCTATTACTTTAAGTAATTGGGGAACAGCCAGAGAATAATAAATTTTCGTGCCGATTTTGCTGGATTTCAGTACGCCACGGTCTTTAAGGGTGATAAGATGCTGCGAGGCAATAGCCTGGGGCAGGTCGAGAGCTTGGTAGATATCCGTCACAGACATTTGGCTGTCTTTGCCTTTGGTTTTGCCCAGCAAATCAACAATAGCCAACCGTTTCGGGTGGGAGAGAACCTTGAGCATAGCCGCGGCACGGTCCAACTGTTGCGCTTCTACACGCGAATGCAATGGTTTCATGAAATTTAATAAAAAGTTGAGAAAAATGGAAAAAATAGAGGTAGAATAAGCGCAATACAGTGTATCTGATTAGGTAGTTCCTAATTATGGCGCAAAATAGTATAAAAACGTCTAATTACAACTAAAATACTCAAGTATCTACGAGTTTTACCTCTAACCGGATTGCATTTTGGTCTTCAGTTGCTTTCCGAAGGGGGGCACCCACAATGGCGCTGCCACGGGTTCGAAGCAGCAGTAACGCTGCTACCCGGCGTTTATTTGATGACCAATAGTTCCGCCGTATCGCGGGCTACCCGGACTGGTTCTCGGATACTCTAAGGGCTCACCAGTACCTTTAGGGCCTTACTCTCATTGCAAAATCTTTTTTCCACTCATGCTTGATCTGTTAGCCAAATTTGAAAACAAACGCCCCGAAATTGTCTTCGAGTGGAAAGATTCAGAAACTGAAGCGGAAGGCTGGGTCGTAGTCAACTCCTTACGCGGCGGCGCGGCGGGGGGCGGCACGCGCATGCGTAAGGGGTTGGATAAGCGCGAAGTAGAAAGCCTGGCGAAAACCATGGAAGTGAAATTCACGGTATCGGGGCCCGCAATTGGGGGAGCGAAATCGGGCATCAACTTCGACCCGCAGGATCCACGCAAACGCGGCGTGCTGGAACGATGGTACCGGGCCGTTTTCCCTCTGCTGAAGAACTACTACGGCACGGGTGGCGACCTCAACGTAGATGAGATTCACGAGGTTATACCCATCACGGAGGAGTACGGCCTGTGGCATCCGCAGGAGGGCATTGTAAATGGCCACTACCACGCCACGGAACCCCAGAAAATTCAGAAGCTGGGACAGCTCCGCCAAGGGGTGGTGAAAGTAGTAGAAGACGCGGCCTTCTCCCCGAGCCTGGCTCGTAAATACACGGTGGCCGACCTTATTACCGGCTATGGAGTGGCCGAGGCCGTAAGCCACTACTACCGCCTCTGGGCCGGCACGGAAGTACGCGGGCAGCGCGCCATCATTCAGGGCTGGGGCAACGTAGGGGCGGCAGCGGCCTATTACCTGGCCGGGCAGGGGGTGCGCATCGTGGGCATCATCGACCGCGCCGGGGGCTTCCTAACCCCCGAAGGCTTTGGCTTGGAAGAGGTTCGGGCGCTGCTACTCGCCCGCCAAGGCAACTCCTTAACGGCCGACAACCTGCTCTCGTTCACGGAGGTGAACGAGCGAATCTGGTCTGTGGGCGCGGACATTTTCATTCCGGCGGCTTCGTCGCGACTGGTGACCCGGAGCCAAGTGGAACAATTGCTGGCGGGGGGCCTCAAGGTAATCAGCTGCGGCGCCAATGTGCCATTTGCTGACCCCGAGATATTCTTTGGTCCCACGGGTGAGTTCGCCGACCAACATACAGCGGTCATTCCCGATTTCATCGCGAACTGCGGCATGGCCCGCGTGTTTGCTTACCTTATGCAAACGGGCACCGAGATTACCGACCAAGCCATTTTTGCCGATACCTCGCGCATCATCGGAGCCGCGCTTGAGCGCACCCACCAGGAAAACCCGCAAGCCGTGGGCATCGCCCAGCGCTCGTTCGAAATGGCCTTACGGCAGCTCGTGTAATAGCGGAATTACCCTTGCAGTAGCGCCTCTTCCTGGCCCGTTTTCCCTCTGCGGGAAGAGAGCCTCCCGGCCCCCACCGCGGCAGTACGTAGGTGCGCCAAGCTCCCCTTCCATCGGACTCTGCGCCTAAAGCAGATGGGGGCCCGCTCCGTAGGCGTTGCGTAAGGTCCCCACGGCAACGGTCCCGGATATGCAGTAGGCAACCGGGCTAAGTCAGCCTTAGCCCGGTTGCCTACTGCATGGTAAACACTAGAATATCCCGAACAAAATGGCGGTTGTTTGGTAACAATTTGGTAACTTTGACGCCCTACTTTTGGTCGCCCCTTCACGGGGCGATTTTGTTTTAGAAGGAATTCCCATCGTACATATGTCTACTTTGAAAAAATCAAGAACCAGCCGAACCAAGATCGCGGATGAGCTGCTGAACGCCGGCAGCGGCAAAACCATCAAGCAGCCCAACATCAACGACGATAAGCTGACCTCCATTACCGAAATGCGCCAGCAAGCCGAAGGAGAGCCCGCCATGGCCCTTGAAGACGAGCAGCGCCTACGCAAGGCCTTGGTCGACAAGGACTGGAACGAAATAAAGATTGCCGATAGCTGGCAGATTTTTAAGGTGATGGCGGAGTTTGTGGAGGGCTTCGAGAAGATGTCCAGAATCGGACCCTGCGTCAGCATCTTTGGTTCGGCCCGCACCAAGCCGGATAACCCGTACTACCAGATGGCTGAGGAAATTGCCTCAAAGCTGGTACGCCACGGCTACGGCGTTATTACCGGCGGCGGCCCTGGCATTATGGAAGCGGGCAACAAAGGCGCCCGCGCCGAAGGCGGTAAGTCGGTGGGACTCAACATCGAATTGCCCTTCGAGCAGACTCATAACATCTACATCGACCAGGACAAGTGCATCAACTTCGACTATTTCTTCGTGCGGAAGGTGATGTTCGTGAAATACGCCCAGGCCTTCGTAGGCATGCCTGGCGGCTTCGGCACGCTGGATGAGCTGTTTGAAGCCATGACCCTAATTCAAACCAAAAAAATCAGCCGCTTTCCCATTGTGCTGGTGGGCTCCGCGTACTGGAATGGTTTGTTTGACTGGATTAAGAACGTGATGCTGGCCGAGGAACATAACATCTCACCCGAAGATCTAAACCTGGTGCAGATTGTGGACGACGCCAGTGAGGCGGTGAAAATCATTGACGACTTCTATCATAAATATTTGTTGTCGCCTAACTTCTAAATTGTTAGGGCTGATTTCAGGGTTGTTAACGAATTGAGAACCGCACTTTGGCAGTTCCTCCTTTTTAAAGGCTGCTTCTTACGAAGCAGCCTTTTGTTTGCCGAAGCTGGTTTTTACTTTACAGCGTGGTTGACTTTTGAAGGCTCGTTAGAACGTCCTGCTGAGCTGGTCGAAGCCCTATACCGTTGCGTTTGGCCTCGCTTAACAAAGCGGGAGAACTGCTTCGACCAGCGGACACCAGATAGAGCAGGACCAAAACCTAAATACCCGAACAGGCTCTTACAGCTTCATCAGCCATACTTTCGCTTATGACTTCGCCCACCACCACTGCCAGCATGGAGTATGACTACTTAATCGTAGGTGGAGGGGCAGCCGGCCTCAGCCTGGCGTATCACATTGCGCAAGAGCCGCGCCTGGCGGGCCAGAAGGTGCTTATGATCGAGCCCGAAGCCAAAGATCAGAATGACCGCACGTGGTCGTACTGGGCCGATGAGCCGATGGTATTTGACGGCATTGCCGCCCACGAGTGGCGGCAGCTAGCCTTTCGCACTCCTGGCTACGACAAGGTTATCGACCTGGGCAGTTATCGCTACCGCATGATTCGCGGGCTGGACTACTACCAGTTTGTGCGCCAGGCGCTGGCCGCCAGCCCTGGGTTTACCTTCGTGCGAGGTACGGTAGAAACCCTCGAAAACACACTGGCCGGCGTGCGGGCCCGTAGCAGCGCGGGCGTGTTTGCGGCCCGTTACGGGTTCGACGGCCGGCCGCCGGCTATTGAGCCTAATCTTGGTAAGCACCGTTATCTACTGCAGCATTTCGTGGGCTGGGAAGTGGAAACCGAAACCGATGCTTTCGACCCCACCGTGGTCGAGTTCATGGATTTCCGGGGGGAGCAGCACCAAGAGGCCCGGTTCATGTACGTATTGCCTTTTACGGCCCGCAAAGCCCTGGTTGAGTATACGCTATTTTCAACCAGGCCCTTGCCCAAAGCTGACTACGAGGTAGCAATTAGGCACTACCTAAGCACCACATTGGGCATAAAACACTACCATGTTGTGGCCGAGGAAGTGGGGGTTATTCCGATGACGGACCACCCGCTGCCCGTCCGCCAGGGAGCCCACATAATCAACATCGGCACGCGCGGTGGGCGCGCCAAACCCAGCACGGGCTATGCCTTCAAACGCATTCAGCAGCAGTCGGCGAGGCTGGTAACCGCATTGGCCAGCACCGGTCGCCCGCCCGCCGACCCGACGGGCGACAAGTGGCAGTTTCGCCTGTTTGATACCTTACTGCTGGACATCATGCAACGGCAGGGCGAAACCACGCGCGACATTTTCCGGGAGCTATTCGAGCGCAACCCGGTAGAACGTATTCTGCGCTTTCTGGACGAAACCACTTCCTGGGCCGATAACTTACGGGTGCTGAACTCGGTGACCCCGGGACCCTTTATGCGTTCCATTGCGCAAGTATTGCGCGGCAAGCCAGGGCGACGTCAGCTAGTGAAGAATGAGGACTGAAATGGATCAATGCGCTCGACGGTAAGTGTGCCCAAAGCAGGCCGACTCCCCCATTCGGTGAGTTCCTAGTACAACGAAGCTGGCGGGGGTAAGCACAAAAAAAGTTGCGGACCAGCACCCTGCCGGGGCCGCCCGCAACCATATACTCAATCTGAATAGACCGATTTGCTGAAGTACTGACGCAGCAGACTCTATTAGCCTCTAACAGATGCTAATTCGCCTACCTCAATAAGGTAACTTACTCAACCAAGCAGAGGATTAGTACTCATCCTCGTTGAACATAAAGTCCTCCTTGGTTGGGTAGTCGGGCCACACCTCCTCGATATTTTCGTAGGGCTGGCCGTCGTCTTCCAGGGCTTGCAGGTTCTCAACCACTTCCATGGGCGCACCCGAGCGGATAGAAAAGTCAATCAGTTCGTCTTTGGTGGCGGGCCAGGGAGCATCTTCCAGGTAGGAAGCAAGTTCGAGTGTCCAGTACATAATGAGGAGGATAAAAAAAGGTTGGCGAAGGTAAGGGTTTCCTTTCGGAACGCAAGCCCGCAATCGAGCTAAAACCGACAACGCAAAAGCTGAAGTAAAGTTAGCCGGCCAGTTGAGCCTGTTGGCTAAATAAGGCAATCAGGTCATTTTTCGTGCGAATCTTGCGTTCGAACGAACGAATTTTTGTTTGTAGCATTTGCCGGAAGGCATCATTGGCGGCACTAGGGCTGAGCTTGGCGAAGTTATCGCGCAACACCTCCAATTCCTGGTGGTCGTCTTTGAGCAGCTCGCGCAGCGTAGTGGCCCGGAAGCGGGCGCGCTCGGCCGCCGAGGAAGCGGCCGGCTCGCCGCCCAGGCGTTTACGCAGGTGGTATTCGAGCGCGCTGAGTTCAAATATTTTATCGCAAGCCACCATGAATCGCTGCCAAACGCGGTCCGACTCCTCGCCCCGCACCGTGCCCACCTGTTTCCACTCAGCCTGGAGGGCCTTGGCTTGATGAATGGCTTCCTGGGGAGCAATACTCATCAGGGCTTCGGCGCGCTCGGCGAGGGCGCGCTTCCGAGCCAGCAGCACGTCGGGCGGGGCCGGGGTGCCGGGGGCCCCGGCGGCTTGCTGGGCCGCAATATGGGCTTTCAGGCGCTCGAAGAAGTGGTTGTTGGCGGCCCGGAAGCGCGTCCACAACTCGGATGCCTGCTTTTTGGGCAAGGTGCCATTCACTTCGCGCCAAGCCTGCTGCAACTGCTTGAGCTGGCGCGAAGTAGTTTCGAACTGGTCGGAATTCTTCAGGTTCTCGGCTTGCTGAATGAGTTCGCGGTAGCGCGCCTGCACGCGCGAGTTCATGGCCTTTTTATCGGCCTGGAAGGCCTTGCGGCGGTTGAAAAAGGCCTGAATGGCCGTTTGAAAACGATCTTCCAGCTGCTCGGTCAAGGCTTTGTCGACGGGCCCGGTTTTCAGCCAGCCCTGGCGCAGGTCTTTCACCTTTTCGCTGGCCGATACCCACTCCACGCTTTGGCTGAGGGCCTCGGCTTCCTGAATAAAGCCGAGCTTCGTAGCCAGGTTTTTTTCGCGGTTCTGGGCCACGGTCACGGCAATGTCTTCCTCCGCTTCGGTAAGCAGGCGGTGCAGGTAGTCGAAGTCGCCGAGGCCCTCGTAGGTCAGCAGCTGCTCTTTGAGGTGCCGCGCCTTCATCAGAAAGGAACCCTTGTTTTCACTGGCGTCCATCCGATCCAGCAACGCGTCGACTTTGTCGTGCAGCGCTTCGAAGCGCAGCGCAAAGTAGCGCAGGGAGGCATCGTCCGATTCTTTGACCAGGCCTATCTGGCGGGCGGGCTGGCCTAGCACCGGGCGCAGCCATACACCGCCGGCTTCCACGTAGCCATAGTACTTGGCTTCGGCCAGCAAGGGGTCAGTTGGTTCCATACAATAGTTAAGCTCGTGGGTAGGCGTATAGATTAGTAGGTAGCGACTGGAAAGAGGATATGGAAAGAGCTACAAGTTTACGGTAAAAAGGTGATGAAAGGGCGAGGAGTGGTGCGCTCTTTCCGTGATGAGGCGGCGGGGAATGGGGTGCGGCGGTATTCGAGGGCCGAGCCAGCGGGGCAACGGAGATAATAAGGTGTGGTTTGCCAAGGTGCCCTTACCGTTCTTTGCGCCCCGACTTCCTTCGTCGACCAGGCAATTACTGCCCGGTAGGAGATAAGTTGGTAGGCTTCGTTTCTCTTCTACTAGCATCCTTTCATTACCTCATCACCCCAAGCCCCATGAGCGACCAGACCATCATCTTCAGCATGGCCGGCGTGAGTAAAATTTACCCACCCCAAAAGCAAGTTCTCAAGAATATTTACCTCTCGTTTTTTTATGGCGCTAAGATTGGCGTGCTCGGGCTCAACGGCTCGGGTAAGTCGAGCTTGCTGAAAATTATTGCCGGGGTCGATAAGCAGTTTCAAGGAGAAGTGGTGTTTTCGCCCGGCTATTCGGTAGGCTATCTGGAGCAGGAGCCCCAGCTTGACCCCGGCAAAACCGTGCGGGAAGTAGTGGAAGAAGGCGTGGCCGAAACCGTGGCCTTGCTGAAAGAGTTTGATGAAATTAACGAGGCCTTCGGAGCGGAAGATGCCGATTTCGACAAGCTGCTGGACCGCCAGGGCCAAGTGCAGGAACGCCTCGACCAACTTGATGCCTGGAACCTCGACAGCAAGCTGGAGCGCGCCATGGACGCCCTGCGCACGCCCCCGCAGGAAGCTATTATTGGGAACCTGTCGGGCGGCGAGAAGCGCCGCGTGGCCCTGTGCCGCCTGCTCCTGCAAGAGCCCGACGTGCTGCTGCTCGACGAGCCCACCAACCACCTCGACGCGGAGAGCGTGCTGTGGCTGGAGCAGCACTTGCAGCAATACAAGGGCACCGTCATCGCCGTAACCCACGACCGGTACTTCCTCGACAACGTGGCGGGCTGGATTTTGGAGTTGGACCGCGGCTCGGGCATTCCGTGGAAGGGCAACTACAGCTCCTGGCTCGAGCAGAAAACTGCCCGCCTGGCGCAGGAAGAGAACACCGAAAGCAAGCGCATGAAAACCTTGCAGCGCGAGCTGGACTGGGTTCGCATGTCGCCTAAAGCCCGGCAGTCGAAAGGCAAAGCCCGCCTGGCCAACTACGACAAGCTGGCCAGCGAGGAAGCCAAGGAAAAAGAGCAGAAGCTGGAGCTGTTCATCCCCGACGGCCCGCGCCTGGGCTCGCAAGTGATTGAGGCGGCCGGCATCACGAAAGCCTTCGGCGACAAGCTGCTGTTCGAAAACCTGAGCTTCGCCCTACCCCAGGGGGGCATTGTGGGCATCATCGGGCCCAACGGCGCCGGCAAGACCACGCTCTTCCGCCTCATCACCAACCAGCTACAGCCCGACGCGGGCACCTTTGAAGTGGGCCCCACGGTGCAAACGGCCTACATCGACCAGCAGCACGACACCCTGGACCCCGGCAAGTCGGTGTTCGACACCATCACGGGCGGCACCGAAACCATGCTGCTGGCGGGCCGGCCGGTAAACTCCCGGGCTTACGTGAGCAAGTTTAACTTCGGCGGCGGCGACCAGGAGAAGAAAGTAGCCATGCTGAGCGGCGGGGAGAAAAACCGCGTTCACCTGGCCATGACGCTCAAGCAGGGCGCTAACCTGCTACTGCTCGATGAGCCCACCAACGACCTCGACGTCAACGCCATCCGTGCCCTGGAAGACGCGCTGGAAAACTTCGCTGGGTGTGCCGTTATCATCAGCCACGACCGGTGGTTCCTCGACCGGCTGGCCACCCACATCCTGGCCTTTGAGGGCGACTCGGAAGTGGTGTGGTTCGAGGGCAACTTTACCGATTACGAGGAAGCCAAGCGCAAGCGCCTCGGCGACGTGGAGCCGAAGCGCGTACGGTATAAGAAGCTGGGGTAGCGATTAGGGCTTAGGGGAGAACAAGCCTTACTCAATCAGACGTATAGCCCTCTACTTAGAGCATGCGTTCCATACGTGCAAAATGGCGAACAAACAACGACTATTTCTCCCGGAGCAAGATGACCAGGGCTTAATAGAGCGGTTCTCAAGTCTGTGTACCGTTTTTTAGGAATTAAAAATTGACCAGCTGATTTTTAATTCTTTATTTCTAATTCCTTCCTATGCGAAAACTGCTCTAATCAGCTTTATTTTAACATCATAGAGTTAACAGGCAGGTGCTGGCTCGATGGTTGACAGCTCACTCATTGGTCCTATATCCAAACGCAAAAAAGCCACCGTTCGGTTCGAGAGGTGGCTTTTTTATGCTTGCTTATATATCCTCGCCGTTAATTCCGCCGGCTTCCACCCATAAAGATGCTGACGTAGTAGAGCAAGGTAGCCAGCGAGCTGATGGCTGCGACCACATACGTCATAGCGGCCCACCACAGTGCATCCTTCGCCATGGCATGCTCTTGGGTAGTTACCACCCCGCGCTTGTCCATCCAGGCCAGGGCTCGGTTGGAAGCATCGAACTCTACCGGCAGGGTAACAAAAGAGAACAGGGTAGTCAGCGAGAATAAGACAATGCCTACGCCGAGCGGAATCACACTACGGTTGATCATCACCACGCCCGCGAGCAGTATCCACGGCATCCAGGTAGAGACCGCACTCAGGGCCGGCACCATCGCCGAACGGAACTGCAGCATGGAGTAGGCGGTAGCGTGCTGCACGGCATGGCCACACTCGTGGGCGGCGATGGCGGCAGCGGCGGCACTGCGCTCGGCATACACCCCTTCGCTCAGGTTAACGGTTTTATCAGTGGGGTTGTAATGATCGGTCAGGCTCCCCTCCGTGCTGATGATGCGCACATTGGTGATGCCGTGGTCAGCCAGCATCAACTCGGCAACCTGGGCGCCCGTCAGGTTGGCTTTTAGGCCTACTTGAGAATATTCTTTGAACTTGCTGCGTAGTCGCCACTGAATGACGAAGCTGGCGAGCATGAGCAGAATGAGAATGGGATACATGACTGTGTGAAGGAAACTATGGGTTATTACTTTTTAGCTACTGGCTGGCTTCCGGTACTTAATTGACAGTGGCTACTCGAACGAGCACCCAGCGGCTAGAAACCAGAGACGCTCTTTATACGCTCAACGATGCGCGAAGTACTGTAGCCTGGTACCAAAGGCACCGTTAGTACCTGCCCACCCCGATTTAACACTAATTCGTGGCCTACAATTCCGTCAATTGCGTAATCGTCGCCCTTGACCAATACGTCGGGCTGTACCAGTTCGATGAGCGCTAATGGAGTTGGTTCTCCGAACAGCACTACCGCATCCACAAAGGCCAGCGAAGCCAGGATGCGGGCCCGGGCCGCCTCATCCTGGATGGGCCGACCAGGCTTAAGGCAGCTCACCGAGGCGTCGGTGTTAAGGCCCACCACCAAGGCGTCGCCCAGGTGGCGGGCGTGCTCCAAGTAATCGACATGGCCGAGGTGTAACAAGTCGAAACAGCCGTTGGTAAAAACCACTTTGCGGCCCTGCGCGCGCCAGTCCGCCAGCGTGACGGGCAGTTGCTGCCGGGTCATGATTTTATCTTTGGTCCACATAAGCAATAACTGGATTGGTGAGAGATGCGACATATGATGCCGACAGGAAGCAGCTAAGCAAACCGGCAGGAGACTAATGTCTGACTGATGACTGCTACAAGCAAAATACCAGCACTCTCCTCAGCTTGCACACTTGATGCTTCCTATCCGTATCGTTGATAGTCAGTATCAGGCCGTTTCTGTCGTCTTCCGCCCAATTACCAGATAGTGCCGGCCCAGCAAAGCGCTGAATGGAAACATTTGCCGGCGAAGAGATCCCGGGATACTGCTTTTGGTCCGGCGCAGGGATAGCCACTGAAAAGGGTACAGGATAATGGCCAACGGGGCAAACAGCCAGTCTTCTGCGTAGAAAGAAGTGTAGATGACTTTGGTGATTTCTACGCCGTTCCGGTTCATCTGCCGACATACTTCCTGCAGGGAAACCTGCTGCGAAATGGCTTCGTCGGTTTCGGGCAAGAGCTTGAAACGTCGGACCCGCCCGGTAAACAGAAACGACAGCCGGTCGCGCACGGTAAAAATATTGTCGTTGGTGATCACTAGGGTGCCGCCGATTTTGAGCTGCCGACAACAGTGCTGGATAAATGACTGGGTATTGCCGAACATCATAATCCCGCTGATCGAAGTTACCAAGTCAAAATTGCCGCCGAAGTCGAACGGCTGGGTTGCATCAGCCGCCAAGAACTGCACCCCTCCGGGCGGCGTTCCCGTTGCGAGATCGCTGCCTACCAACGAGGCTCGCGGAAAAAGCTGGTTTAACAGACCCAGCCATTCAAAGGCACCGCATGGCATGTCCAGCACCCGCAAGGGCTCAGAGCGGTCGTATGCCGACAGCAGGTAAGCCAGCAGGGCCTTGTTGACGTTTTTCTGGGTGTTTGCGCGGGGGATATCCAGCGAATCGAGGCCCGCAGGATAGCTCGGTAGACTTTGTTTCATACGTGCTTGAAGCCGGTCCGCAGGAGAATGATCCTACTGAACCCAAAGGAACCATATCGAAAAGCAATGTGCGTCGGTCTAGGTGTGATAACCGTAGTAGGATGGTTATCATACCCACAAGGTAGTTCTGCGGACAATGCGCCAGCCAGCAGGTGCGTAAGAACGGCAACGGCGAGCCAAATACCCGTGCGAAACGTGCAGAAGCGCGCCGACCAAAGTGACCGGCCCCCGCGGGTCTGGCTTGCTGCCCACCGGTAGAAGAGGATTGTTCGATTTCGATCACCTGCCGTATTGGGCCCCCCGGCTTCGCTCTCGCAGGCATACACTAGTCTTCGGTGCGCTCTAAATCGAAATTACTGATTCACTCACTGGTCAGGGGTTCGTCTACCAGTGCTTCGGCTTCGCTCAGGACGCTGCCTTTATCGGCGGCGGCTACGGCCACAAAGCTGATGCCGCCCATTAGCACCACCAGCAATGTTTGGGCCCCGTGCACAACCAGGGCGTAGGCAATACCCGCCTCCTTGCTCACGCCATACACCAGCAGCACGCCCTGCACCAGTACGTGAAACGGCCCGATGCCGCCCGCCACCGGGGCCGCCATACCAAATGCCCCAAAGGTGAGTACGGCCAAGCCCGCCCGCATATCAAGGTTGTACGTGTCGCGAAAGCAGAAGAATGCCAGGTAATCCATCAGGTAGTATACGGCCCAGGTAAATACGGTATGAAGCAGAAATACCCCTTTTCGCTCCATCTTCAGCACGCTGAAGGCTCCGGCCAGCAGCCCCTTTACGAAGAGAACTCCCTTGTTGAAAAAGGTATTTTGCCGCAGCCGCTCCAGGTTGCGAAACAGCGCGTACCCCGCCGTGAGCAGCAGCACCCCGCCAATGACGGCGGCAATGAGCAGCGGCGTTCGATTGCGGGCCACGGTATCGTAGCGTCCGCCCAGCACATTTTGGGTCACAAAATCCCAGAACGTGTTAAAATCCAGCAGCAGCACCGTGCTCAACAGGCTCAGCAGCACCAACACGTCGATGACCCGCTCGGTAACCACTGTACCCAGCCCCACCTGGACCGGCACGCCACTCGTGCGCCGCAACACCGAGCAACGGATGACCTCACCCATGCGGGGCAGCACCAGGTTGGCGAGGTAGCCCACCATCATGGCGTGGTACACTGGCCAATACGCGGCCGGGGTTTGCGAGGCATTGAGTTGCATCTGCCAGCGGTAGGCGCGGCTGAAGTAACCCAGTACCGACAGCGTAAGCGTTATAGCCAGCCAAAAATAATTGGCCGTAGCAATGTAGTGCCCAATGCTCGCCAGGTCCTGCCCGCGTACCGCGTACCACATCAGCGCCGCCGAAACGGTCAGCAACAGGGCGTATTTTACAATGGTGAAGAATCTCTTCAAGGCAATTGAAACAAAAAGGCTAGCCGTAAGAAGCGGCAAAGGTAACCCGCGCTCCCACCTTGGCGGGTCAGTCTTCTACCACCACGTTGTCGATTAGCCGCACGCCGCCCAGATGGGCCGCCAGGCAGAGCACCACGGCCCGGCCCGGCATGTACTCGCTCAGGGGCTGCAGGGTTTGCGCGTCGGCCACCTCTACGTACTCGAGCGTGATGAGCGGGTCGGGGCGCAAGGACTCCTCGGCCGCGGCGCGTACCTGGGCGGGGGCAACGCCCTGCCGCACTTGCCCGGCGGCGGCGGCCAGCACCTGGTGCAGGCGCGGCGCGGCCGCCCGGGCCGCGGGATCGAGCCGGCGATTACGGGAGGACATGGCAAGCCCATCGGCTTCGCGGATGGTGGGGCAGGCTACAATCTCCAGGTCGAATGATAAGTCGGCGGCCAACTGGCGAATTATAGCGACTTGCTGCCAATCTTTCTGGCCGAAATAAGCGTGATGAGGTCGCGCCAGATGGAAAAGTTTGCTCACCACGGTGGCCACGCCGTTGAAATGGCCGGGCCGGTGGGCCCCTTCCATCACGCGTTCCAAGGCCCCAAAGTCGAAGCGCAGCACGGTTGGCTGAGGGTACATTTCTTCTACCGAGGGCACGAAAAGGGCGGTGCACCCTGCCGGCCCCAGCATGGCCGCATCCGCGTCGGGCACGCGGGGGTAGAGACGAAAATCCTCGGCATTGTTGAACTGCGTGGGGTTGACGAAGATGCTCACTATCACCTCATCACACGCGGCTCGGGCGGCTTGCACCAGTTGCAGGTGCCCATCGTGCAAGGCTCCCATGGTCGGGACCAAGCCCACTCGTTTGCCAATTTGGCGGGCCTGTTCGGTGTACGCTTGCAACCTGGCGGCGGTCGGTAGTATCTGCATAATAAGAGGAAGGCAATCGGAATGGCCCTTGAAGTACTATTTTGTTGATTTTCCGCTCAAAATTGTTTAATTTTGTGCACCCATACCATGGCCTTGTTCCTTTCTCTTCAATAATTCCCTATGTCGAAGCTACGAATCCTCTACGCGGCCACCGAAATTGACCCGTTTTTGCAGACCACGAAGGTGGCGGAAATGCTGCGTCGGCTACCCGCCAGCATGCAGGAAATGGGCTACGAAATTCGCATCTTCGTACCCCGTTTTGGCATCATCAACGAGCGCAAGAACCGATTACACGAAGTGGTACGCCTATCGGGCATCAACATTGCCGTAGGGGACGACGAGAAGCCCTTGGTTATCAAGGTGGCTTCTATTCCGACGGCCAAGCTGCAAGTCTATTTTATTGATAACGAGGATTATTTCCACCGCAAGTCGGCCCTGGTCGACAAAAACGACAAATTCTACCCCGACAACGACGAGCGGGCCATCTTTTTCTGCAAAGGGGTCCTCGAGACGGTAAAGAAGCTCGGCTGGTCGCCCAACATCGTACATTGCTCCGACTGGATGACCGGACTGATTCCGCTGTACCTGAAAACGACTTACAAGAAAGACCCGGTGTTCAAGGATGCCAAGTCGGTATTCTCGATTTACAACAACGAGTTTGCCGACAAGTTTGAAGGCAACATCCTCGAAAAAGCTAAAATGCTGGACATCGACGACCAAATGCTGGCGTCGTTGAAGTCGGCCGATTTCAGTGGGTTCATCAAAATGGGCATGGAATATGCCGACACCGTCGTGCGGTCCGATGAGGACTTCAGCGACAACATGAACGGAATGTTCACCGAGTACGCCCTGCACAACCGGCTCAGCCAGGTAGCCACCGACGAAAACCTGCACTCCTCTTACCTAGCGCTTTACAATGAATTGGCTAACTAGCCGTTGTGCCCCCCTGCTGGCCCTGACCACCCTGGCCCTGACAAGCTGCGACAAAGGCACCGACCTGAACGTGGACCTGCCCGATACCACGGCCATCAGCACTGAATACCGGGACTTACCGTTGGATGTCGCTACCGTGCGCCTGACTCCGGTGCAAACCCTGAAAGCGGACTACTTCCTCATTGGCCGCCTGGCCGACAACGTAGCGGGCACCACCGAAGCCCGCGCCTATTTTAACGTCATAACCAACGCCGCGGCTGACTCGCTTCCTTCCAAGTTCACCCAGCCCGTGCTGGACTCGGTGGTTCTGGTACTGGGGTTCGACAAGGTGTACGGCAGCGCTACGACGCCGGCGCAGTTCAACGTATTCAAGCTGCGGGCCCCGCTCGATGAGCGGCAGACGTACAACGCCAGCTCGCAGGTAGACGTTGACGAGCCCCTGGGTCAAAACGTAACCAGCCGCCTCAACCGCACCCAACCAGCAACCACGACGACGCCGGCCGTGCCCGACCAGACGGTGCGCCTGCTGCTGCAGCGCCGCGCTTTTCCGCCCGTCGGGGACCAGCCGGCCATTCCGGCCATTCCCCTGCAGTTTGCTACTGATTTGTTTGACCAGCTTTCACGGCCCGGCTTCGGTCAGGCCCAGCTCGATGGCCTGCTAAAAGGCCTGGCTATTGCTCCCAGCGCCAGTCATAGCAGCAGCATCGTGAGTTTTACCCGGGCGGCCCCCCAGCGCATGGTCGTGTATTTTCACGGCAATGACCTGAAGCAACGCACTTACTCTATCTTCTTCGGTGCCGTATACAGCGGGGGGCTGGGCTTGCCCGCGGCCCGCGACCCTCGCTACTTTACCCGGATTACCAATGCCTTGCCTCCAGCACTAGCAGCGCTAGCCAACCAATCTGGTGCGGTATCGGCTAGTGCGCTAGGGGGTACCAGCTATGCGCAGGAAGGCACCGGCTTGGGCACACGGGTAACGTTTACGGGTCTTACGGAACTGATAAATGCCTCTGGACTAACCATTAACCGGGCAGAATTACGCATACCGGTGAAGCCGTTCAGTAATGCGCTGTTTCCCAACCCGGCCGCGCTATACGCGGTGGAAGTTGGGGCCAGCAACAACGTTTTGCAGCGGATCATAAATTTTGCTTCGTACGACCGGGTGGTGCAGGCCGATGGCTATCCGGTGCTAGGGCCACTGCCAACGGTTGGCGAGCGTCCCGCCACTGGTACCTTAGTTGATGCTTCCACCACCCAGCCTTACTACAGCATTCCCATCACCAACTATCTGCAGGCTTACCTAACTGGGGCACTCGATGGCAACCCCGCTGCGCTGGTGCTGACGCCCAATATTCGCTCCTCTTCCGCGTTGTCGCTAAACCGGGCGGCCCTCGACGCCAACCGCATCAGCTTGCGGGTGTACTACTCTAAACGCTAAGCCGTAGCGAAAGGCCCAATGAGTAACGAAGCGGCCAATATTTCTGATTTTTATTTTTTATCTAACTCCTTCTGCCATGTGTGGTATTGTTGCGTATCTGGGCCATCGCGAAGCCTGCCCTATCATTCTTAAAGGCTTGCACCGGCTGGAATACCGTGGCTACGACTCCGCTGGAGTCGCGTTGCTCAACGATGAGCTAAACGTTTACAAAAAAAAGGGGAAGGTTAGTGAGCTAGAAGCCTTTATCTCGGCCAAAAACACCAGCGCCCACGTGGGCATGGGCCACACCCGCTGGGCCACCCACGGCGAGCCCAACGACGAGAACGCCCACCCTCACTACTCTACTTCGGAGCGGATTGCCATCATTCACAATGGCATTATTGAAAACTACGCGGCCCTGAAACAGCACTTGCAGAAGCAAGGCCACTCCTTCCATTCCGATACGGATACGGAGGTGTTCGTCAATCTGATTGAAGAGATTCAGAAGCAGAATGCTTGCTCGCTGGAGGAGGCAGTACGCTTGGCCCTGCACGAAGTAGTAGGCGCTTATGCCATCGTCGTGCTGAGCAAGGACGCGCCTAACCAAATCATCGCGGCCCGCAAGGGCTCACCCATGGTTATCGGTATTGGGGAAGGTGAGTTCTTTATCGCCTCCGACGCCACGCCCATCATCGAATACACCAACGAGGTGGTGTACGTGAACGACTACGAGATTGTGGTTATCCGCGATGGGCAGCTCGAAATCCGCACTAAGGAGGACGTCAGCCAGACGCCGTACATCCAGCGGCTCGAAATGGAGCTGGACAGCATCGAAAAAGGTGGCTATGAGCACTTCATGCTGAAGGAGATTTTTGAGCAGCCGCGCTCCATCTTAGATTCGATGCGCGGCCGCCTGGAACTGGAAGCGAGCCACTTGAACATGGGCGGTATCCGGGCCTACGAGCAAAAGTTCGTGAATGCCCAGCGGATCATCATCGTGGCCTGCGGCACCTCCTGGCACGCCGGCCTGGTGGCCGAGTACCTGATTGAGGACCTGGCCCGCATTCCGGTGGAGGTAGAGTACGCCTCGGAATTCCGCTACCGCAACCCCATTATCACGGAGCGCGACATTGTAATCGCTATCTCCCAGAGTGGCGAAACGGCCGACACCCTGGCCGCCATTGAATTAGCCAAGGGCAAGGGCGCCACTATTTTCGGGGTGTGCAACGTGGTGGGCAGCAGCATTGCCCGGGCCACCGACGCCGGCGCCTACACCCACGCCGGCCCCGAAATTGGCGTGGCTTCCACCAAGGCTTTCACCGCGCAGGTAACCGTGCTGACCCTGCTGGCCATGATTATGGGCCAGAAACGCGGCACCATCACCGACACCAAACTGCGGGAACTGATGGTAGAGCTGGATACGATTCCGGCCAAAGTAGAAAAGGCCCTGGAGCTCGACACCGAGATTCAGGCCATAGCCGAAATCTTTAAGGATGCCAGCAACTTCCTGTACCTGGGCCGGGGCTATAACTTCCCCGTGGCCCTGGAGGGCGCGCTGAAACTCAAGGAAATCAGCTATATCCACGCCGAGGGGTATCCCGCTGCGGAGATGAAGCACGGCCCCATTGCCCTGATTGATGAGAACATGCCCGTGGTCGTTATTGCCACCCGCGACAGCTCTTACGAGAAGGTGGTGAGCAACATTCAGGAAGTGAAGGCCCGCAAAGGCCGCATCATCGCCGTGGTGAGCGAAGGCGATACGGTAATCCCAGCCATGGCGGAGTTTGTGATTGAAGTACCCCACACCAGCGAGGTGCTCATGCCGCTGGTTTCGGTGGTTCCGCTGCAATTGCTCTCGTACCACATCGCCGTAATGCGCGGCTGCAACGTGGACCAGCCCCGTAACCTGGCTAAATCGGTAACGGTGGAATAAGGATTAAATAGGCAATAGATTCAGGGGCAGGGTCAGCGGCAACGCGGCCCTGCCTCGCTATTTCAGGGCGCCAAGGAGCTTAGCTCAATTGGCAACCGTGTAATGTAACATGCACAAAAGCGGGGCGGAGGCTCACGGAGAGCCCATCCTTCCCTCTGCCGCTATTGGCAGTGGCTGCAACGCGATTGGGCCGGTTTACCGCAATTGGTTCAGCGCGGATGTGGGCCGATTCGATGGCACCGAGCCCGCGCCAAGTACCCTCACCAAGAAACCGTGCTAAGCGCTGAACAACTTTGGTCGGAGTCAATTCTACTGCTGGCAGGGGTTGGCCTGGCCCCATTGGTAATCACACCGCGAACGGCTGGCCGCGCAAGGCCTGGCGCTTGAGTAAGGGGCAGATTTTGTAGCGCTCGTCGTGGGTGTCGTTCCACAGAGCCTCGAGCACCGTGTACACGCGCTCGACCCCAAGGGCATTCGCCCAGACGAAGGGACCATGGGGGTAATTGGTGCCCAGCTTCATACCAAGGTCGACATCCTGTAGGCTGGCGGTGCCCTCCTGCACGGTGTAGCAGGCCTCGTTGATAATCTGGCAGATGACGCGGGGAGTAACTAAACCAACCCGGTTTTCCACCACCCGGTAGGCCGTGCCGAGCGCAGTGCAAACGTCGGCCAGCCGCTGACGGTCGACTTCCTGCTGGAGGCTGACTTCAAGCAGGGCGCGGTTGAGCAGGGTCGGCAGGCCGCAGAAACCGAAGAATGAGGTAGCCGGAGCGGCGGTTTCTATTTCATCCCCAAGGCTTTCCGGCAGCGCAGCGCAGGAAGCCTCTACGAAAACAGGCCGGCCTAAAGATGCGAATAGCCCCAATGCCTGAGTGGCTTTGCAGCAAAAGACCACATCGGCCGCTTGAGCCGCCGCTTGCATCTGCAGGAGCTGCTGGGCCGGCGTAACCGCGCTAGTAAAGTCCGTAGTGAAGAATGAGTACTGGTGTGTCAGCCCAAATTTCTGGCGGAGCTCGGCTTCGACGTGTTCGCCATCAATGACCAGAATATGCATGGTTTCGGTTGTTACTTTGGTGCCAAAGATACCCTAACCTTGCGTGCTTATGCCCCACCAGATTATCCTCACCGACCAGGCCCCCGCTCCCATCGGGCCTTACTCCCAGGCGGTAAAAGCCGGCAATACCCTGTACGTATCGGGGCAGATCCCGCTGGATGCCAGCGGCCAGTTAATCGCGGGCGACGTGGCCGCCCAAACCCATCAGGTGCTGCGGAACCTGACGGCCGTACTAGCCGCCGCCGGCCTCGCCTTAACCGATGTGGTGAAGTGCAGTATTTTTGTCAAAGACCTCGGCAATTTCGCGACCATTAACCAAGTGTACGGCTCTTACTTTGACGACACGACGGCGCCGGCCCGCGAAACGGTGGAAGTAAGCCGCTTGCCGCGCGACGTGGAAGTAGAAATATCCTGCATCGCCGTAGGTGCGCACTAACGCCTGCCCGCCTTAGCGGATGCCGGGCACTGTTCGCAATCAGCGGGCGTTACGAAAGGCCGCAAGCCGAAGCGGGCGCCACATTTCCTTCCCTCCCCCATGAAAGAACTTGGACTAGGCTTGCTCATTATTGGGCTCATTTCGCTGGTGCTGCCGCTCATCAATCCCAACGTGCACTACGTTTTTCTCAGTTGGATAAACAAATGGGGCCCCAGCGTTGCCTGGGGCATCCGGGGCGGGATTACGCTGCTGGGCCTGGTGCTCTGGTTGGGCTTTAAGAACCGCGACTAGCGCCTGCCGGCCAATCGCGCGTTCCTATTGCCGGCGGGCTGGGGCCGGCGGCGCCCTGCTTTTGTGATGAGCTGGTCTTGTGCGACTTCCCGAAGTGGGCGGGCCGGGGCAGGTGCGCGGGGCCGGCTCCAGAACCAAGCTCGGCCTAAACCAATTGCTGACCGAGGGCGTAGTCTGGGCAGGGCCTTCTGGATGCACCAGTGGGCCTGTTCACCCACCTGACCCCCGACTACCCGATGGAAAGCAAACCCACCACCCTGCCTCCCCAGCAGCAGAGCCAGCAGCCCGGCCTGGAGGAAGAGATGACCCCGCAACCGGAATACATCCGCCCTAACTACCGGGGCAGCGGCAAGCTGCAAGACAAAGTGGCCCTCATTACGGGCGGCGACTCCGGCATCGGCCGCGCCATCGCCGTGCACTTCGCGCGCGAGGGCGCCGACGTGGCCTTCACCTACCAGCCCGAGGAAGAGGAAGACGCCTACGCCACCCGCCAGCTGGTAGAAGCCGAAGGCCGCCGCTGTCTGACGATGGCGGGCGACCTGCGCGAGGCTGACTTCTGCGAGCAGATTGTGGAGCAGACGGTACAGGAGCTGGGCGGGCTCAACATCCTGGTCAGCAACGCGGCTGAGCAATTCGTCAGCACCGACGTAGCTGAGCTGCCCAATGAGCAGTTTGAGGACACCTTTCAGGTTAACTTCTTTGCCATGGTGCGGGTCGTGAAGGTAGCCCTGAAACACCTGCGGGAAGGCGACTCCATATATTGCCACGTCTTCCATCAACGCCTATCGGGGCAACCAACAGCTAGTAGATTATACCGCGACCAAAGGTGCCATTACGGCGTACATCCGCTCTATCGCGCAACAGCTGGCCGAGAAGAAAATCCGGGCCAACACGGTGGCCCCCGGACCCATCTGGACTCCGCTGATTCCGGCCAGCTTCCCGGCCGAGAAAGTAGCCAGCTTCGGTAAGGACACTACCATGAAGCGGCCCGGACAGCCCTCGGAGGTCGCGCCGGCTTTTGTATTCCTGGCTTCGGAAGATGCTTCCTACATCACTGGTCAAGCCATCCATCCCAACGGCGGCGAAGTCCTGAATACCTGATCATGAGTTGCAGACAAGCCAGCGGGCACCGGCCGGTTTGTCTGCAACCGATTGGGCTGGTCTTGGTTTACGCCCGGCCCACTCCCCTGCGCACCTTGACCCTCCGCTGACTCCTTGGCGAGGAGAAAATGCCGCACTGCCTACATTTCTGCGGTAAGTAGGCAGTGCGGTGGCACAAGCCTTTGCCTGACGTACCCATTCCATCGAGCGCCGCTTGGCGCGGGCGTGGCGCTTCTGACTACCTTTGCGGCGCGTTCCGAGCCCCGGGACGCGCTTTTTTATTGCCATGACTGAGAGAGAAGTTCGGGTGCGCTTCGCACCATCGCCCACTGGGCCGCTGCACATTGGGGGCGTCCGCACGGCACTTTACAACTATTTGCTGGCCCGTAAGCTCGGCGGCAAAATGCTGCTCCGCATCGAGGACACCGACCAGAACCGCTTCGTGCCTGGCGCCGAGGAGTACATCCTGGAAGCCCTGGCCTGGTGCGGCATTGTGATTGACGAAGGCGTGGGCGTGGGCGGCCCCCACGCGCCCTACAAGCAGAGCGAGCGCAAGCCCATGTACAAGCAGTACGCCGACCAGCTACTAGCCGATGGCCACGCCTACTACGCCTTCGACACCCCGGAGGAGCTGGACGCCATGCGCGCCCGCCTGCAAGCGGCCAAGGTGCCCAACCCGCAATACAACAGCATCACCCGCACGCAGATGCGCAACTCCCTCACTCTGCCCGAGGACGAGGTCAAGGGTTTGCTCGACAGCGGCATGCCGTACGTTATCCGCCTGAAAGTACCCCGCAAGGAGGAGGTCCGGTTTCAGGATCTGATTCGGGGCTGGGTGGTGGTGCACTCCTCGGCCATCGACGACAAGGTGCTGATGAAATCGGACGGTATGCCGACTTACCACCTGGCCAATATCGTGGACGACCACCTGATGGAAATCTCCCACGTCATTCGCGGTGAGGAGTGGCTGCCCTCCGCTCCGCTGCACGTGCTGCTGTACCGCTACCTGGGCTGGGAAAAGACCATGCCGCAGTTCGCGCACTTGCCGCTGCTGCTCAAGCCCGACGGCACGGGCAAGCTCAGCAAACGCGATGGCGACCGGCTGGGATTCCCCGTATTCCCGTTGGAGTGGCGGGGAATCGACGCCGAAACCGGCGAGCCTACCCTGAGCCGCGGCTACCGCGAAGACGGCTACCTGCCCGAGGCCCTGGTGAATTTCCTGGCTTTCCTGGGCTGGAACCCCGGCTCGCAGCAGGAGATTTTCTCGATGGATGAGCTCATTCAGGCTTTTAGCATTGAGCGGGTGAGCAAGTCGCCGGCCAAGTTCGACCAAAACAAGGTGAAGTGGTTCAACGAGCATTACCTGCGCGCCAAGCCCAACGCCGAGTTGGCGCCCTACTTGCTTAAGGCTCTGGAAGAGCAGAATATTCTCTGTTCCCCGGCCAGAGCTGAGCAAATTGTGAGCGTGATGAAGGAACGGGTGAGCTTCCCCCAGGATTTCTGGCAGGAGGCCCAGTACTTCTTTCAAGCCCCGGGCAGCTACGATGAGGCGGTGGTCAGCAAGAAGTGGAACCCGCAGGTGAGCGCCGCCCTCGCGGCCTACGCTGATGCTTTGCCCGGGACTTCCGAAATGACCGCCGAAGACCTCAAAGCGCGCTTCAGCCAGACAATGGAAGCCCAAGGCCTGAAGACCGGCCAAGTGCTGCAGTTGCTCCGCGTGGCCGTCACCGGCCGGGCGGCCGGGCCTGACTTGTTCGAAACGCTTGCCATTCTCGGCCCGACTGAGGTGGCGGCGCGCCTCCGCGTGGCCATCACTACGCTCGGCTAAGCACCAACCTCGTGGCAAAAGCCCCCTCGACCTTTCGGTCAAGGGGGCTTTTTTTGCCGCGCCGCGCCAGAAGATTTATTCCTGACTACCAGAGGTAAACCGAACCCATACTGCAGCCAGCGGGCAAACACCTGTTCGCTGACGTCCTCCGCGTTTCCAGCATAAGAACTATTTGGTAGTCAATCGACCTAAAGAAAATCTTAGCAATTTGACTTAATTTAAGTTCGATTCTTTCGTCACATTCGTATATTTGCCTTAGCTAGTCACAAATTTTATCCTACAGCCCACACTATAGCACAGTAGGGATACCCTTCTCTCATATCAATCATCCCGCACGATACTATTTGCTGGGCCTACTAGCAACCGAATCGAATTTACGCATTTTATCAACGCATATTCACATGACTTTCAGAACGATATTATATAACCATGCGTTAGACTTATACCATTGCAAGCAGTAGCTTCCCGTGGTTTCCTGGCCTGAAAACGACTCCTGAAGAGTTGCGGATCGAGTGCCGGTGCCTTATTTCTATCTCAGGCTTTCTACAATAAATCCCAATCAACCCCATCTACCATGAATAAACTTTTTACAGTACTTTTTGTACTAATCATGGCTATGCCATTCGTTGGCGTCGGACAAAACTGCTCCAACCAAATTACGGTCTCCTATTACGACGCGAATGGGACGCTGACAAGTCAATCGATCAACAATGGGCAGAGCGGTACGAGTGTCTCAATTTGTCCGACGGCGGGCGCGGTCTACTCGTTCGATGCTTCCTCCACCTCTGATGGCACGCTGACCTGGGCCCGGGTAATCACCAAGTCGGCGGTTAATCCAGCTCAGGACGTGGTGCAGGTACTCGCTACCGGCGTATTTGTCGCCCCCCAGACCCTGCGGTTGAACACCTCGTTTTCCACGGCCACCCAATTCCGGGTGTCGTCCGACCCCAATAAGTGCGGTGGGAACAAAATTGGTTACGCTTACCTAACCTTCACGCCAGCTCTTACCTTAACCTCCAACGCCCCCGTAACGGGTGTGTGCAGCGGCGGCGCGGTTACCCTTACCGCCAGTGGTTCCTCGTCCTACACCTGGTCGGCCAACGGAACACTTATTCCGAACCAGACCAGCGCCACCCTCACGGTGAGCCCGACCGTAACGACCACCTATACCGTTAGCGGGACAACCTCCTGCGGCACCAGCTCGCAGCAAATTACGGTCCTGGTGAAAGACGTCACTATCTCGCCCAGTGCTCCCGTTATTTGCGCCGGGCAAACCACCCGCCTCACCGCCAGCTATGGCGGTTCCAGTGCAACCTACATTTGGTCTATAAAAGGCCAAGCCTCACCGCTGTCTGCATCGGCCTCAGTTGACGTGTCCCCGACGACGACGACGACGTACCAGGTCGTGGCCAACACCGCGGACTGCGCCACCATCATCAAGGAGGTCACCGTCACGGTGGGTGCCCCCACCGTTAGCGTCACGCCCGGCACGGCCACGATCTGCGCCGGGAGCTCTACCACGCTCAGGGCCATTTCCAACAACCCGAACGCGACCTTCTCCTGGTCCCCCGCCACCGGCCTGAGCGCCACTTCAGGCGCCACCGTCACGGCCAGCCCCACCGTGAATACTACCTACACCGTCACCGCTACTACGCCTTGTGGCACGGTTTCCGCCTCGGTCCCCGTCACGGTGACCACCACCGCCACCTTCGCAGTCGATCCCACGGCCAGCACCACGTGCTCGGGCAGCTCGGCTACCTTCACCGCCAGCTCCAACATTTCGAATGCGACCTACGCCTGGTACCGGACGGCAAACCTGGGCACCATCATCTCCACGGCCCCGACCTTAACCGTGGCCCCCACCACGACCACCTCGTACCGGGTGATTACCACCACCTCCTGCGGGAATAATAGCCGGGATGTGACCGTCACGGTTAATCCGCTGCCCACCATCAACGTCACCCCCTCGTCCGCCACCATCAAACGAGGCGAATCGGTGATCCTGACGGCGAGCGGAGCATCCACCTACACCTGGTCACCCTCGACCGGGCTGAACACCACTTCAGGGGCCACGGTAGTTGCTTCGCCCACCACTACGACTACTTATTTCGTTATCGGCGCCACCTCAACGACGCCCGCCTGCTCCAACAGCACCCAGGTCACCATCACCGTGACCCAGCCCCTGCCCGTGCAACTGCTCGCCTTCGCCGCCCGCCGCACCGGCTCCAAGGCCCTGCTCACCTGGACCACCGCCAGCGAACTCAACAGCGCCTTCTTCGCCGTCGAACGCTCCAAGAACGGCGTCGACTTCGCCCCCCTGGCACAAGTGCCCGCCGCCGGCACCTCGGCCCAGACCATCGCCTACGCCTTCACCGACCTCGCCCCCCTGAAGGAACTGGCCTACTACCGCCTGCGGCAGGTCGACCGGGATGGCACCAGCACCTACTCGCCCCTGGCCGCGCTCGCCGCCCCGCCCGCGGCCGACTGGCTGCTGGCCACCGACGCGCCCCAGCAGTTCCTCATTCAGGCCCCGCTGGATGCGGCCAGCCGCCTGACCGTGCTCGACCTGCTCGGCCGGCCCCTGTTCAGCCAGGCCCTGAGCCCGGAGCAGCCCCAGGTCACGCTGCCCAACCTGCCCACCGGCGTCTATCTGTTCCGCCTGACCACCCAGCACGCGCGCCTGACCGTGCGCCAGGCCCTCTCCGCCGCGTACTAGGCCTCACTGGCCCAGAGAAGCTCGCTCCAAAGAGAAGCCCGCTCAAAACCGACCGGCCCGAGCTCCGGGAGCATTGGCGCGCAAAAAAGAGGCTGACGCATAGTCAGCCTCTTTTTTTGCCCCTACCGACTAGCCCACGACCACCAGATGGCCTTAAATCGCGTAGAACAGTTCAAGGTGGTTGAGACCAGTACCTACTACCTGCTCATCATGGCTAAAAAACCCGTCAAGCCCAAACAAAAACCCGATCCCGATAAGAAAGCCCGCGTCCATAAAGAGTTGGAAGGGTTTGAGATTGGGGTAAACCCGCTGGGTGAAATCACTTCCAATTACAGTATCGAGCAAATCAACCAGTTCCTGGGCCGCCACGTGCGCGACAAAAAACTGGTGGACCGCG
This sequence comes from Hymenobacter montanus, assembly GCF_014699115.1. Taxonomy (GTDB): domain Bacteria; phylum Bacteroidota; class Bacteroidia; order Cytophagales; family Hymenobacteraceae; genus Hymenobacter; species Hymenobacter montanus. Next base: position 17,344 of record NZ_JACXAD010000018.1, on the reverse strand, counting down.
CCGGTCAGTTCGGCGAAAAGCCCGGTCCTGACGAAGCCGAAGACGAGGCGTTCCCCGGCGTCGATGCCGAGTACACTCCCGAGCCCGAGGAAACCGACGAAGAATTCATGAAGCGCACCAGCCGGGAAGCCAAGCGCAAAAAAGCAGCCCTTGACCCAGACGCCGCCGCGGCCGAAACCCGCGCCGACCTGCCGGCCGAGGAGTAGCTACCAGCGGTCGGCGTCAGCGCAGCAGCATTGGTCGGCCTTTTCGCGGGTTTTCACCTTAGCCAACCGCCCGGCTTAGTGCTTTAAGCCCGGTTGGCTTTGTGCCGCCGTACGCGGCGGGTGGCGGCCTGTGCGCCGGGGAACCGTAGCTGCCGCACAGCTCATCGGTAGTGGCCGCGCATCCGTGTGCCGGCACGGCCGCTACTGTACGAACATGTAGGCGCCCTCCTGTGTTTAGGTGACTGTGCGCAAGCACTTGGCCTAAATTGCGCGCCCAACAACGGGTTCGAGCTCTTCAGCGCCAGTAACCTTATATTGCCTTGGTCGGCTTGTGAGCGAGTCGTGGAGTTTCAGTTTCCCGCTGCTCACGCCGGCCCGACTACCGCATTCGTCAACACCTTCCTATTGCCCATCTGAACTCCTACCAGAAAATCTTTGATAATTTGTCTTAATTTAAGTCTGACTCTCTCGATGCATTTAATATTTACATCAGACACTAATCTGTTTTGTCCTATATGATATGTAGTATTCAGGCCGTCCTGCACTTTTCTTTTACCAATCATCCTATAACGGCACATCCCCTTTAGCTAGCCAGAAATTTTATCCTATAGACTACCATGCACTTTTCTTTTGTCAATCATTATGTGCTTGTATATTTGCCTTAGTTAGTCAGCAGTTTTATCCTAATAGCCTATATTGTAGCATAGCAGCCGTGCACTTTTCTCTTATCGGGCTTTGTGCACTCGTATATTCGTTTTAGTTAGCCACAAGTTTTATCCAACCGTAGCCTAGCTACCGGGCGCTTTTATCTTATCAAGCTTTGAGTACTTATGCAGTTTGCCTTAGCTGGTCAGTATTTTCATCTTAATAGACTATATTGCAGCACGGTTGCCGTGCACTTTTCTTTTATCAATCGTTCGGCGCCGGTATATTTGCCTTAGCTAGTCAGAAGTTTTATCCTAATAGCCCATACGGTGGCGAAGCTGCCAGACCCTCTTCATTTATTAATCATTCTTTATCTATATGCTAACATTAACTAATCAGATTTTTTATCCTATAGGCTATACCCGGGCACAGTCCCGGTGCACTTTCTCTTATTAATATCCTGTTCGCGTACGATACTGCTTGCTGGGTCCGATAGTGACCAAGCAGGGTTTGATAATTTGTATAATAATAACTATTAATTAACACTCTCAATATCATTATATACTTGCTTATCAGGCTCTTGTGCTCAAGCCTGTAGCTTCCCGTCGCTTCTTGGTCTAAAAACACTCTCGCAACTCCGCTGATCGAGTATCAGCGCTTTACTTCTATCTCATGCTTTCTATCACCGACTCCAGCTACAATATAAATAAACCTCAATTAAATCTGTATGTGCCATGAATAAATTAATTACAGTACTTTTTGTACTTATCTCATCTATGCCACTAGTTGGCTTCGGGCAGAACTGCTCTAACCAAATCACGGTCTCCTATTACAACTCGAACGGAACGCTATCAAGCCAAACCATCAACAATGGGCAGAGCGGAACGAGTGTCTCGGTTTGTCCGACAGCGGGCGCGATTTACTCATTCGATGCCTACTCCACCTCCGATGGCACGCTGACCTGGGCCCGAGTCATCTCCAAGGCAGTTAATCCAGCTCAGGACGTGGTGCAGGTACTCGCTACCGGCGTATTCAATGCTCCTCAGGTCCTGCGCTTGAATACCTCGTTTACTACGGCCACTCAATTCCGGGTCTCGTCCGACCCCAATAAGTGTGGTAACAACAAAATTGGTTACGCCTACCTAACCTTCACGCCAGCTCTTACCTTAGCTTCCACGCCCGCAACCGGGGTGTGCGTCGGGGGCACGGCTACCCTCACTGCCGGGGGCTCTTCGTCCTACACCTGGTCGGCCAATGGAGTAGTCATTCCGAACCAGACCGGCAGCACCCTCACGGTGAACCCGACCGTGACAACGACCTACACCGTTAGTGGGACGACTTCCTGCGGCACCAGCTCGCAACAGATAACGGTCCCGGTGAAAGATGTCACGATCTCACCCAGTGCTCCCGTTATTTGCGCCGGGCAAACAACCCGCCTTACCGCCAGCTACAACGGCACCAGCGCAACGTACAGATGGTTCGTAAAGGGCCAGACGACCGTTCTATCTACATCGGCCTCAGTTGACGTAGCCCCGAGCAGCACCACTACGTACCAGGTCGTGGCTACGACCAGCGATTGTTCGACCATTACTAAGGAGGTCACCGTCACGGTGGGCGCCCCCACCGTTAGCATCACGCCCGGCACGGCCACGATCTGCGCCGGGAGCTCTACCACGCTCAGGGCCATTTCCAACAACCCGAACGCGACCTTCTCCTGGTCCCCCGCCACCGGCCTGAGCGCCACTTCAGGCGCCACCGTCACGGCCAGCCCCACCGTGAATACTACCTACACCGTCACCGCTACTACGCCTTGTGGCACGGTTTCCGCCTCGGTCCCCGTCACGGTGGCCACCATCGCCACCTTCGCGGTTAGCCCCACGGCCAGCACCACGTGCTCAGGCAGCTCGACTACCTTCACCGCCAGCTCCAACATTTCGGATGCGACCTACGCCTGGTACGCGACCTCGAACCTGGGTGTCATCCTCTCCACGGCTCCAACCTTAACTGTGGCCCCCACCACGACCACCTCGTACCGGGTGATTACCACCACCTCCTGCGGGAATAATAGCCGGGATGTGACCGTCACGGTTAATCCGCTGCCCACCATCAACGTCACCCCCTCGTCCGCCACCATCAAACGAGGGGGGTTTGTTAGCCTGACGGCCAGTGGAGCATCCACCTACACTTGGTCGCCCAGCACGGGACTGAACACCACTTCGGGAGCAACCGTCATCGCCTCGCCCACCACCACGACCACCTATTCCGTCGTCGGTACTACGTCAGGGACGCCCGCCTGCTCCAACAGCGCGCAGGTCACCATCACCGTGACCCAGCCCCTGCCCGTGCAACTGCTCGCCTTCGCCGCCCGCCGCACCGGCTCCAAGGCCCTGCTCACCTGGACCACCGCCAGCGAACTCAACAGCGCCTTCTTCGCCGTCGAACGCTCCAAGAACGGCGTCGACTTCGCCCCCCTGGCACAGGTGCCCGCCGCCGGCACCTCGGCCCAGATCATCGCCTACGCCTTCACCGACCTCGCCCCCCTGAAGGAACTGGCCTACTACCGCCTGCGGCAGGTCGACCGGGATGGCACCAGCACCTACTCGCCCCTGGCCGCGCTCGCCGCCCCGCCCGCGGCCGACTGGCTGCTGGCCACCGACGCGCCCCAGCAGTTCCTCATCCAGGCCCCGCTGGATGCGGCCAGCCGCCTGACCGTGCTCGACCTGCTCGGCCGGCCCCTGTTCAGCCAGGCTCTGAGCCCGGAGCAGACCCACGTGACGCTGCCCAACCTGCCCACCGGCGTCTATCTGTTCCGCCTGACCACCCAGCACGCGCGCCTGACCGTGCGCCAGGCCCTCTCCGCTACTTACTAGGCCTTACCGGCCGAGAGGACCTGTCTCTAAAGTACGTAAAAAAGAGGCTGACTACTCGTCAGCCTCTTTTTTTGTACCTACCAATAGGCCGCTGATCATCTGTAAGCGGCCCCTAAAAGCAGGCCAATTGCAAGTAGAGAAAGGCGTAATTTTCTCACCTTCAATTTGCCCTGATGAAAAAGAGTCGAATCAGCGGAGCCCAGTTGATTGCCATTTGCAGCAACAACCGAGTGCGCAAACCGTCGCGCAGATGGTGCGTGAACACGGTATCGGCGAGGCCACCTCTTACGTGTGGATGACAGAATACGATGATAGAATGGAGTTGCAGGTCAGCGAATCAATGTGCCTCAAGCAGCTGTAACCTGATAATAATTTCCTTATGAATAACGGCGAGACCTTTCAACCGCGAGACTATCGACATTCTGGGTCGGCTTTACCCTGCCCGCCGGGCGCTTAATGGCCCAACTGTTACGCAGCAAGACCGGCCAGGCTGCGTGCGGTGCGACAAGGACTCCGGGCTAAGGCATTATCTGGCCCTGGATGCAGCAGCCCGGAAAGCCGACCCGAAATGCCTACGCTGAACGGCTTAATGGCTCCGCGCAGGATACGGTCCCGATTCATTTACTAGCTTGCGGCAAGTCCGACAACTGCTCACCGAGTGGAAGAACAACTAGAACATTTTACGACCACCCCAGGCACTCATTTTTTGAGGCTGCTCGACTTCAAACACGCCGGCTAACCCTCGTTTTTACGCCGATTTTTACGGCAAGCTTACACCTGATAATTTTTACCTTTGTCCCTACCCTTTGCATCCCAACCGTTATGACTTCTCACGACGTTGACTACCGCATTCTCGGCTCCGATATTCAGGTTCTGGAAATTGAGCTCGACCCCAACGAAACTGTGATTGCCGAGGCCGGGGCCATGGTGTATATGGAGGAAGGCATCGCCTTCGAAACCAAGATGGGTGACGGCTCCGAGCCCGACAAGGGGTTAATGAGCAAACTATTTTCGGCCGGCACTCGCCTGATTACGGGTGAGTCGCTGTTCCTTACCCACTTCACCCACCGGGGTGGCTACGGCAAAAGCCGGGTGGCTTTCTCAGCTCCTTACCCCGGCACGATTATTCCCATCAACTTGGGCGACACACCTGCCGGCCTCATCGTGCAGAAAGACGGCTTCCTGGCGGCCGCCCGGGGTACTAAAATCAGCCTGCATTTCAATCAGAAGCTTGGCGCGGGCCTGTTTGGAGGCGAGGGCTTCATTTTGCAAAAGCTTACCGGTGATGGCAAAGCTTTCGTACATGCTGGCGGCACCATCGTCGAGAAGAAACTAAACAACGAGCTTTTGCGGGTCGACACCGGCTGCGTCGTTGCCTTCGAGCCCAGCCTTGATTTCAGCGTGGCCCGCGCCGGCGGCTTGAAATCAATGATTTTTGGAGGTGAGGGCCTGCTGCTAGCCACCCTGCGCGGCACCGGGCGCGTGTGGATACAGTCGATGCCCGTCAAGAAGCTCATTCAGGCACTGGCCCCGGGTGGAGGCAATACCCAAAAAGAGAGCGGCAGCGTCCTGGGCGGACTGCTGAGCAATATCATGGACGAATAGGACCGCGGTGCGCCCACCAACCCTATCGGGAGACCTCTGTTAGCTGGCCGGAAGGGTCATCCTTGTCCATTACCCCTTTGGCCGCGATGCCCAAGGCTATCATCAGCACGAGAGCAACCGCACTGGCAACTCGCATTAAAAACTTGCGATCTTTCGCCTCCTGGCGCTTGCGACGGCTTTCGTCACGGTGTTCGCTGCGGGATTCGCTACGGGACTTGTAAGGGCGCTTATAAGCTAAAGTCTTGTTCACAGTATTGGCGCTTATTATAATATTTATGGGAATAGTACGGTAATATTAACAAACCTTTCTCAATAAAGCTCCTTCTGACCCGCAGATAGCTGCCGGGCTAGCTAAACAGTTGGTTTTCCCAGTCGAACTCCCTGTTTCACTAGTTAACCATAAAGGCACTTTGAGGCGGCCAGCCTGGGTGGCACTGTATCGAACTTCCTGTTTCACTACTTAACCGAGCATTGATTCGTTCCACCGTTGAGGGTCGCGGCGGCCGTTAAAACAGCTTCCAGCACGTGGCGCGAGTTAAGCAGACGGGGAATTTTATGCTGCCCCCCCAGCTTGCCTTGGCTAGCCAGCCACGCGTCGAACGTACCCACGGGTACGGCCCGTAGCCGGGGCGGGGCCAGAGCGAGGCTGCGGTGGCGCTTAGCGGCATAATCAGAATTCAGTTCACACAGCGTAGCATCGAGTACCGCCCCGAATTGGTCGAGATCCGGAATGGTGGCCGCGGCGGCGAATTCGACCACCCACTCGTGGCCACCGCGCGAGGAGGCGCTATTCGCCGTAAACCAGACGGGAGCCGCTGTAAAGTCGCGCACGGTCGCTCCGGTAGCGCGACTGGCAGCAGTGACGGCAGCTTCGGCGTTTTCGATAACGACTTCTTCGCCGAAAGCATTGAGAAAATGCTTGGTGCGCCCCGTAACCCGCACCCGGTACGGGGCCAGGGAAGTGAAGCGCACGGTGTCGCCAACTACGTAGCGCCACAATCCGGCATTAGTGCTGATCACCAAAGCGTAGGGCCGATGCAACTCCACTTCGGCCAGCGGGATGGGATGCGGGTCGGAGGTGGCCCACTGGTCGGAGGGCAGGAATTCGTAGTAGATCCCGTGCTCGAGCAGTAGCAGCAGGTCTTCGCTGTCGGGCTGGTCTTGTACGGCGAAGTACCCTTCTGAAGCGCTGTAAATCTCCAGGTACCGCATCCGGTCGTCGGGGATAAGCTGGCGAAACAGCTCGCGGTAGGGCCCAAAGGCTACCGCCCCGTGCAGAAAAAGCCGTAAGTGCGGCCACACCTGGGTGAGGTCGGTCACGCCAGCCAAGGCCACTACTCGCCGCAAGAGCACCACCATCCAGGTGGGCACTCCGGCCAGTGTGCGGACATCCTGGGTGAGAACATGAGCCGCAATGCGCTCGATCTTCGCTTCCCACTCGTCCAGCAGGGCCAGGTGAAGGGGCGGCGTCCGCATTCGTTCGGCCCACCACGGTAACTGCTGCATGATGACGGCCGACACGTCGCCGGTGCGGGAAGTGGGTTCCTGCGGCCGAAACGGGTTGGCGGCGTGGGTGCCGCCCAGCGAGAGGGTTTTACCAGCCAGCAGCCGCTCCTGCGGATAAAAGGAAGTGCTCAGGGCCAGCATGTCGCGGCCTGCGCGGTAGTGGCAGTCTCGCAGGGCCTCGGCCGTGACGGGGATGTACTTGCTGCGGGCATTGGTGGTGCCGCTGCTTTTGGCAAACCAGCGCGGGCGACCGGGCCACAGCACATCGGACTGCCCGCGGAGCACCTTTTCCAGCTCCGGGTAAAGCTGCTCGTAGGTGCTCACCGGCACGCGCCGGGCGAATTCGGCGGCGTTCAGGCGCTCCCGAAAGCCGTAGCGCCGGCCCCATTCGGTGGCTTGGGCCCGGGCCAGCAGGTACCGCAACAGCCGCGCCTGCACCTCGTGCGGACGCTGCCGGACGCGGGACAACCGAGGCCAGCTGCTCCACTGAACGGCCCTGGCGAGTAGCTGGTCGAGCATGAGTTGACAGATTGGTTTTGGGAGGGTGCAAGCTAAATACACAGCTTTACCACCAATGGTATAGGTCCAAGGCCGGGCGAAAAAAGGAGCCGAGAAGGCCACTTTCTGCCCACCGCAGCTAGGTCGTATTCTTACTGCTGGTCATTCGAAGGCACCCCATCGACTGAACTGGCTTTTACCCCATTAAAACGTCCTTTTCAATTCGAAGTTTTTACCCAGGTACACCCGGCGTACGGTTTCGTCGCTGGCAAGATCTTCGGCGGTACCGGCTTTGAGCAGCTTGCCTTCGAAAAGCAGGTAGGCCCGGTCTACAATGTTGAGGGTAGCGTTCACATCGTGGTCGGTAATGAGCACCCCAATGTTGCGGTGCTTGAGCTTGGATACAATGCCTTGAATTTCTTCGGTGGCGATGGGGTCAACCCCGGCGAAGGGCTCGTCGAGCAGCACGAACTTGGGATCAACGGCCAGGGCCCGGGCGATTTCGGTGCGGCGCCGCTCGCCCCCGCTCAGCACCTTGCCCAGATTTTTGCGCACGTGGGTCAGGCTGAACTCCTGGAGCAGTTCCTCTACTTTGGCGCGGCGAGCCTCTTTTTTCATGCTGGTCATTTCGAGCACGGCCATGATGTTTTCCTCCACGCTCAGGTCGCGGAACACGCTGGCTTCCTGAGCCAGGTACCCTACGCCCAGCCGCGCCCGCTGGTAGATGGGCATGGTCGTTATCTCGGTGCTATCGAGAAAGATGCGGCCGGCATTGGGCTTCACCATACCCACCATCATGTAGAAGCAGGTGGTTTTGCCGGCGCCATTGGGCCCGAGCAGCCCGACGATTTCGCCCTGCTCCACCGTAACCGACATATCGTTAACTACGGTGCGGGATTTGTACTTTTTAATCAGATGGTCGGCGCGAAGAATCATAAGGGCAAAGGTACGGCTTGGTGTTCCGCGAGATAGAACGCGCAACCAGCGCAGCGATGATAGTGGACCGGCTTATTCGGCGGGCCAAAGAATTGACTTGAAAAATTCCGTTACTTTTAACCCTACATCCTCACTACCCTAAAAATTTTCTATTGTATGAAGGTAAAAACACTACTCTTCGCGGGCGGAGCAGTCCTGATGGGCGCGTCGAGCGCTAGCGCGGGCGGCTTTCAGGTCTACCTACCTAGCCAGCAGAGCATCGGCATGGGCGGAGTGGGCGTGGGCCTCTCCATGGAACAGGCCGCGCAGTTTCTGAACCCCGGCGCCATGGCCATGCTACGCCAAAACGGCGTGCAGGTGGGCGTGAGCGCAACTTTCGCCCGCCTGGCCTTTCAGCCGACCACGGGCGGGGAGCAGCGGAAGCTGCAAAATACCACGGTAACGCCGTTTAACGTGTATGCCAGCTTCGGGCCTAAAGAGGGCAAGTTCCGCGCGGGTATTGCCGTGTACACGCCCTACGGCTCGTCGCTGAAGTATGAGAATGGCTGGGAAGGCCGGTTTTCGCTCAAAGAAATCGCGCTACGCGCCGTTTACCTGCAGCCAACCGTTAGCTACGCCATCACCGACCAGTTGAGCGTGGGGGCCGGCCTGATGATTCTGGCTTCGGGCTCAGTAAACCTGCAGCGGGCGGTTGCGCTGCCGTCGGCCGAGGGCTCAATTGAGCTGGATGGCAAAACCAAAGCCGGCTTCGGGGTGAATGCGGGCATTTTCTTTAAGCCATCGACCAAGCTCAGCCTGGGCATCAGCTATCGCTCCAAGATTGACGCGAAAGTAGAAGGTGGCGACGTGACCATAGTCAACTCGATTCCAGCCTTGCAGGGGCGCTTTGTGGGCAACAAGTTTAGCGCCACGCTGCCGCTGCCGGCCACTGTCAATATCGGCATTGGCCTTATGCCCACCGACAAGCTCACCATTGGCGCTGACGTAAACTTCACGCAGTGGAGCGCGTACCGTTCCTTGCGCTTCGACTTCAGCAAAGATGGGGCCCCCGCACAAGTTGGCCTGGATACCTTCTCGGAGTCGAAACGCTCGTACGATGATGGGCTGACCTTCCGCCTCGGCGGTCAGTACCAACTGAACGACAAGTTGGCGCTACGCGTGGGTGGTGCCTACGATATATCGCCGGTAAAAGATGGCTACGTGACGCCCGAGACGCCTGATAACGACCGCATTATTGGCACGGCTGGCGTCGGTTACAACATCACCGAGAACTTTGGCGTGGATGCGTCCTTCATGTTTCAGGCCATCCTGAAGCGCACGCAAACCGAAGCCGACCTGCTCGACAACGGCACCACCGACCGGGTAGCCGGCACCTACCGCACCAACATCAGCATCCCCGGCGTGGGGCTGCGGTATAGCTTTTAATCCTTCCCACCCGACTTACGATTCTTACTTATGAAACTGTTTATCAAGCGTACGGCGCCCGCATTGGGCCTGCTGGGGTTGGGGTTAGCCGGCTGTCAGCCGGATATTAATGCGCCCTCAGCAACGGCGGGCTCGGTTGATTTTTCCAGCTACGTGGCCGTGGGGAACTCCCTCACGGCTGGGTTTGCTGATGGCGGCCTTTACAATGAGGCCCAAGCTACTTCGTACCCGGCCATTCTGGCGCAGCAATTTGCTAAAACCGGCAAAGGCCCGGCAAACTTCTTACAGCCAAGCTTTTCGGCGGAGCGGCAGGATGGATCCGGCTATGTGAAATTACTATTGGTGAGTAATATGCTCACGCCCGTACAGCCTGCGCCAGGACCACCCCCCGGTGGCAATAACTTCCTGGGCGAACGCGTGGCTTACACGGGCAACCGCCTCCCCCTTCCTCCCGCAGGCTCCGGAGCACTCGAGCTAGAGCCTTACACCGGACCGCAACCCGACAACCTGGGGGTACCGGGTATTTCAGTACTCAGCGCTGACCAGACCGCGGCATCAACAGGGTCGTCGGCCGCTGATGCTTTAATTCGGGGAGCAGCGCGTATCTATAGCAACCTAAACCCGTACTACCAGCGCATTTTGCCCGCTGCTGACCGGGGCACCAAAGACTACGTGACCTATATCAGGCAGAAGAATGCCACGTTCTTCACCTGCTGGATGGGTAACAACGACGTATTGACCTACGCTACTAACGGTGGTGTAGCAGACGCGACGAACCCCTTCAGCGGCATGACCGACTCCACTAGCTTTGGACGCGGCTACCGTAATATTGTTAGTACGATGTCTAGAAACGGTACCGTGCCCGGTATGCTAGCTAACATCCCAAACGTAGCCAATATTCCGTATTTCAACACCGTGACCGTGGCAGGCGTACTGGACGCTTATAAGGCTGTAAACCCCGCTATTGCAAATATTTACGTAACGGCGCGCACCTCAGCCACCTCTATGGCCACCGTTACCCGGGCCGCTACTGCCGCCGATTTGCTGACCTTAACAGCCCGAGCCTATATCGCCGCTAACCCCGGCCTGGGTGCCTCACCGCTCGCCCCGATTCCCAGCCAGTACGTGCTTGACCCGATTGAGCAAACCGAGGTGGTAAACCGTACCAATCAGCTCAACGGCATTATTGCCAAGACTGCTCGCCAGAATAAAGTGGCCCTGGCGGATATGAATGCGTTTTTCACTGCCATCGTTCAGCGAGGCGTGGTGGCCAACGCGGTTAGTAACTCAGCTGCTTTTGCTTCCGGCAACTTGTTTGGCCTCGATGGCGTGCACCCTACCCCCCGTGGCTACGCCGTGATAGCAAATGAGTTCATCCGTATTATTAATGCAACCTACGGCGCTTCCATTCCTACTGTAGACCCGAACAGCTACCGTGGAGTACAGTTTCCGCAGTAATCTTATCAAGGGATTCGAAAAAAAGCGCCTTCCCCACTTGGGGAAGGCGCTTTTTGCGTTCTTGCAGCATTAACTGCTGGACAAATCAGTCTATCTGCCGCTGCAGAGCCTAAGACCGCTGCTCTGCCAAGTGGGCCGCAATCAGCTGGGCGTGGTGGCGGCCGTTCTCGATAAACCAGCGGCTGGTGGCCCGCCCGCCGCACACGGTGCCGGCCACGAACAGGCCAGGGCGGGTGGTTTCCTGGGTGGCGGGGTCGAAGAGGGGGGCGCGGGCCTCGTCGGCGGGGTCGGGCTCAACGCCGAGGCGGCCGAGCAGGTCCTCGTCGGGATGGTAACCGGTGAGGGCGTACACGAAATCGGCGGGCAGCATGCGCGGCCCATCGGGCGTGAGAACTTCCACAGCCCCAGGGCGAATGGCGGTGACGGTAGTACTGAGATAGGCAGTGATGCGGCCCTCGGTAATGCGGTTGACGAGGTCGGGGCGAATCCAGTACTTCACGGAATCGCTCAGGGCGGGGCCGCGCACGATGAGGGTAACCCGGGCGCCGGCGCGGGTAAGCTGCAGGGCAGCTTTGGCGGCGGAGTTCTTAGCACCGATAACGACGACCTGCTGGGTGGCGTGCTGGTAGGGCTCTTTGTAGTAGTGGCTGACGTGGGGCAGGTCTTCGCCGGGCACGTTGAGCGGGTTGGGCAGGTCGTAGAATCCGGTGGCGACGATGACGTTGCGGGTCCGGATTTCTCCTTTGTCGGTCGTGACGGTGAAATTGCCCTGCTCACCGGTTAGCGACAGGACCTTTTCGTGCAGACGCAGGGTCAGCTTTTCGGAGGTGGCCACGCGCAGGTAGTAATCCAGCGCGTCTTCGCGCAGGGGCTTGTAGTGATTGGTAGGGAAAGGGTAGCCGCCAATTTCGAGTAGCTCGGGCGTGGAGAAAAACTCCATGTTGGTCGGATAGCCGACAATAGAATTAACCAAAGCACCTTTTTCGACCACGGCCGCGCGCAGGCCGCGGCGCTGGATTTCGAGGGCGCAGGCCAGCCCCACCGGGCCGGCCCCAATGATGAGAACGTCGAGCATAGTGTAGTAGAGTAGCCCCAAGCGCCTGCTTCGGGCAGGGTGCAATGATAACAGCAGCCGGGCGAGCCAGGTTACCGGCGCGGCCGTAGCGCGCACCAGGAGCACCGGGCTACTTTACCTTTGCGCCATGCGTACCTGCGACCTGTGCGGCAGCACTGACTTTAAGAAGCTGCCTTTTTACTACGAATTTGAAGGCCAGAAGCTACAGGGCACCCAGTGCCGCCGCTGCGACCTGATGTTTGTCGATCCCCAGCCTACTCCCGCCCAGCTGGAGCGGCTCTACGGCAAAGACTATTTCACCGAGCGTCCTAACTACGACCGAACCCAGCAGGAGGTTGTTTTCATCGACGAAGGGCAGAAGCAGGAGGCCCTAAGCCGGCTCCGGCCCGACAAGTTCACCGACTACATCCTGGCCAAGTATCCGGGGCGCAAGTTCCGCTACCTGGAGGTGGGCTGCGGCCCGGGCTACACCCTCAAAAGCCTCGAAGCCCTCGGTTGGGAAAGCCACGGCCTGGAGATATCCGAGCACGCGGCCGACTTCGCCCGGCGCGAGCTACACCTGCTCGTGGTAACGGGCAACATCGAAACCACCGAAGACTTCCACGAAAACCAGTTCGATCTCGCCTACATGGGCGACGTGCTGGAGCACCTGCTGTCACCGGCGGCCACGCTGGCCAAGTTCCACCGCATTCTCGCCGCGGAGGGCTTGTTGGTGCTGGCCCTGCCCTCGGTGCTGAACCTGCCCACAATGCGGCTGGGTTTTGCCGCGTATGGGGCACTGGGCAAGGAGCGCAAGATGGATCTGCCTCCTTACCACTTGTTTGAGTTCACCCCGGCCACCATCACCAAGATGCTATGGAAACAAGGGTTTGAGGTAGTGGAGCTGCTCAACCCCGTGAAGCCGCCTAAGAACATCCGCTTGGGAGGCAGCGTCCTGGAGAAGGTGGGCAAGCTGGCGGGGCAATACCCCACGTACTACCTGAATAAGCTGACCGGGCGGTTCGGGGATAGAATGTTCGTGGTAGCCAAGAATGTGAAGTAGCCTTGGCAGGTGATAATGAAACACCAGTGGCGCGCAGAATCTGCTGCGCGCCACTGGTGTTTCATTATCAATTCCTTACAGCTTAATGGTTTTCTTGGAGACCACTTGGCCGTTAATGATTACGGAGGCTATGTAAATACCCGTTTTCAAGCGGCTGCCATCCACGGCTACGGCGTGAGTCCCCAGGCCGTAGTTTTTGTCGGCTACCACCGTTTGCACTTTTTGACCTAGCTGGTTGAACAGCTCCACTGTGACGGCTCCGGGGCTGGTCACGGTGAAGGACACCTTGAATTGGTCCTCGAATGGCACGGGGCTCAGCAGCACGTTGCTCTCTGCCTTCGTGGCCCCAGGGCCGCGCAGGCCCAGGGTGCTGCCGAAGTCCGTCAGCCGCAAGAAATCGGCCATGATGGGGGTAATAGCGGTATTGTCGAGCAGGCCCCGGCCGGTGATTTGCTGGGCGTGAGTAGCAGTGTTGTCTTCGGCTCCCACCCAGATGTCCTGCGGGGTGTGGTTGCCGGGCGTGGCGCCCTGGTTGCTGCCCACTCCGGTGCTGGCGCGGGTGCCGTTGCCGTTGGTGAGGGGGTTTGAGCCGTAGGCCACCACGATGCGCTTGCCCGTGGCCGAGGCCGGCTGCGGGTAGTCTTTGCCCTGAAAATTATTCATCACGTAGTCGGGGAACCACCCACCAGTGCCGCCGTCGCCGCGCACCAGGTTGGTTGGGGTAGCGTAGCCCGCTTCGGCCGCCACCGACTTGGTGATTTGACCCGAATAGGTGCGGATTTTGGTGCCATTGCGCTGGGCGTCGGCTTCGTCGTGCAGGCCGGTTACGGCGAAGCCGCCGCACTCGTGGTCCGAAGTACTGAAGATGAGCGTCCGGCCATTACTGGGCGCAGCCAGCAGGGCGCGGCCCTCGGCGACGGCGTAATCGAAAGCCATCACCTCCTTAATCATGTAGTCGGAAGCGTACACGTTGGTAGTGCGGGCGGTGGTGGGCGTAGCCACGTAGTTGGCTTCGCCTCCCCCTACGTAAGCGGGCTTGTCGGTATCGATGATGTACTGGTTGCCCCCGGCGGGGTTGGCCACCACGGTGAGGCCGCCGGTATTGGCGTGCTCTAAGTGGTCGATCCGGCCGGCTTCCACCATCAGGAAAAAGCCTTTGCCGTTGCTTTTGGCTTGCAGCACCTTGATGGCCGCCGCCGTCATTTCAGCCAGGGAGGGCTCCCAGGGAGCACTGGTTTGCCGGTCCTGTTCGTAGTTGACGTGCGAAGCGTTGAATAAGCCCAGCAGCTTCTTGCCCCCGGGCCCAAACTGGGCCAGGTCGATGTTGTTGAGGGCATCGCGGCTGTTCACGAAGGCGTAATTACGCTCCGTCACGGCGTAGCGCACCAAGTCGACGTCATCGGCGCGACGCCCCCGGGTGAGGGTGGCCGGGGCGCTGGTGGCGGGGTCGATGATGGGGGCACCGGTCCGGTCGACGATGGTTTCGTAGGAGCTGGCCACGTTGCGGGGCAGAAAGTGGCGCGAGCCGCCACCAAGTACCACATCCAGCTCCACGCCTACTTTGGGCGCGGGCAGCACCCAGTCGCGGTTCGCCTGGTACTTGAAGGCCGCCGTTGGGCTGGCGTCAAAAATGGCCTGGTACTGGGTCTGGGTCGAGGCAATGTACTGGGCCGCGATGTAGTCTTCCAGATCGCGGTACCAGATGTGGCTGGCAAAGGCCGCCGGCGTGGCGTGCGTGATGCGGGCCGTGCTCACTATGCCCACCGCATAGCCCTGCTTCTTAGCGGCCTCCAGGATTGTTTCGATGGGCGCACCGGAAGCTGGGTTCAGCGACAGCACTTCGTTATCCTGCTTGCCGGCTTTGCCGCAGGCGTACACCGAAGCCCCGGGAGCCGAGTCGGTAATCCACGAATTGAGCGAGTGGGTTGTGACGGTGGCGTTGTACTTCAGCTTATCAAGGGCGAGCACCTGAAAGCCGGGGTCCGAAGCGAAGCGCTTACCCGCGGTACCCTGCCCCATGGCCATGCGAGCCGCGGTTTTGGGCGCCAGACCGAAGCCGTCGCCAATGTAGATGATGACGTTGTTGTTCGTCGCGGCAGCCTGCGCGCTCACTTCCTGGCGGGCCGCCGTGGCGAGCACCAGGCTGCCCAGGAGTAAATGTTTAGTTCTCATGAAATCCGGAACGGTGTTGATGACGGGATGATTGGTGACGGGATAATTGACCCGCCGCAAAATTCCCCCGCCCCTGTGAGACCTGGGTTACTTCTTTGTCACGGCTTCATTAAAAAACGGGGGCTGATATCATCCTTTGGTAACCATAACATAACCAAACAGCTAGGAGCCCTGGCTATACCTTTGCGAGGACATTCTCCTGCCGCAACCCATGCTCTCTCTTCGGATAATTTCCTTCATTGGCCGTTTCCTCCCGGCTTTTTTCCTGAGCCTGACGCTACTGGGACTGAGCATGAGCGGACACGCCCGGCCCCGACCATCCTACGCCGTGGCCGGCAATGAAAAGCCCGTGGCCTTGCTTCACGTTGGCAAGGCGACCTACCTGGTTACTCAGCACAGCGTTTTTCGCCTTGAAGGCCAGCAGTTCGTCCGCCACTACCAGGGCGAGGCCCCCGTTCAGTGCGCCGCGGTAGCCGACACCGTTCTCTGGCTGGGCACCCGGCAAGGCCTCGTGCGCCTGAACTACCAAGGCTTCCGGCCGCACAAGCAGCCCCTGCCGGGTGTCGAGCCCTTCCCCAGCATAACGGCGCTGTTTCGGGATGCGCGCGGCACCATGTGGGTAGGCGCCTACGGCCAGGGTGTGTTTCATGAAAAGAAGGGTGCCTTCACCCAAGAGCTGAACACGCCCGCCATCAACGGCGGCGCGGCCACGGCCGACAGCTCCGTGTGGATAGCCACCAACATCGGCCTGAGCCGCAAGCAGCACCAGGACTGGACCCGCTACAACGAGGAAGGCGTGGCTAACCAGGAAATTCCCGACAACATCGTGGAAAAGCTGCTGCCCGACAACGTTGGCAACCTCTGGGTTATCATGTCCGATGCCATTTGTGTGTTCGAAGGCCAGGCCCAACGCTCGGCAGCCGAGGCCGAGCTGCCCACCGTGAAGTTCCTGGGCCGGCCGGGCAATGAAGTGCACAGCGTCGCCTACCTCAAAGGCGAGGGCCGCCTGTTTGCCACGGCAATGGGCCTGTTGCTGCTGCCCCAGGAACCCGCCAACCACCTGCCCAGCTTTACCCCTTCTACCGATAAAATCGAGCAGAAGCAGCTCCTGGTGCCCCTGCCGGCGCCGGCAGGGGCCGGCAACCCATTTTTGCTTGAGGTTGATAAACAGCAGCGGCTGTGGTTGGTAAGCGAAGGCAAAGTCACGGTGCTGACGGCAAAGGAGTTTCACCAATTAGTGCACTCCAGGAATGGAGCTCAAGGAGTAGCAGGGCGATACTGATTTATAGTGTACAATAAAAGCCTCGCTGGCGAGCGAGGCTTTTTTGGGAGGGACACCAGCTTGACTGCGTCAGGCAGTTGGCGGTGATAAGTGGTGGAGCCCGGCCTTTGCTGCTATGAGCTAGCTAAGCTGGTGCCGCTCCGCCAAGTCTTTAAAACCCCTACCCTGCGCAACGTGATCCTAACGGTCCCCTACATGCACAACGGCCAATACCGTACCCTGGAAGAAGGAATTGACTTTTATAACTAGAGCGGCGACTTGGGCCTAAGCATCCCGCTCGAAAATCAAACCTTACCTTCCGACAAGCTTAACCTGACGCGAGTTTCTGCTTAGCCTAACCGATATGATCAGCCAATAATAGGCAGCTACTACTTCAGTGGGGTCTAATTGTATACTCCCAAGTGAATTGGGTGTGTAAGGCCCCCAACTGCTATTTGCCGAACGCACTCAGCTTCGAAGATGGGCATGTATTTCTTGTGGGCGGTGATCAGCCCACTAGTATTCTGTTCTACGTAGATAATCGAAGTTAATACTTCAAGCTGCCTGGCCTAGGGTGTGTGGACAGTGTAGGGTTAATTTTGGGCTATGCGTCGCCATGAATTAAGTGACCTGGAATGGAAGTTA
>NZ_JACXAD010000017.1 GCF_014699115.1 Hymenobacter montanus | reverse complement strand
CCGCTACCTCCTTTCTGGCCGTCGCTCACCTACTGGCCGCAATGGATTGGATGAGATGAATGTCCACACACTCTAGTCAGACCATTTAAGGCTCTAGTTTTTAAACTCAGAATCTTAAATGGCACTGGAATTTAAAACAACTGATAATCTATTAGATAAAGCATAATAAAAAATCATCTTGTTCTTTTATCATACATATACAGACAAATAATACTCATGACCGAAGCAATTATAAATGGAATACAGATAAATAAAAATAAATCAGGGCTGGAATGCACATCAGTTATCACTTGAAATAAATTTCTTTTCTTAGGTTTTATGACATATAAAAACATTGGTATTAAAAAATAATTTACTAAG
The DNA here is from genome assembly GCF_014699115.1 of Hymenobacter montanus. Taxonomy (GTDB): domain Bacteria; phylum Bacteroidota; class Bacteroidia; order Cytophagales; family Hymenobacteraceae; genus Hymenobacter; species Hymenobacter montanus. Next base: position 137,144 of record NZ_JACXAD010000017.1, on the reverse strand, counting down.
CAAGCAAGTACAAAAACTATATTAGATTCCCTCCCAATAATTTTTGTTAATATTAAACTGAGTCCAAATGAAGATAAATATATAGTTATGATCTTCACAAAAAGAGCCATAGACATAATATTAACTGGCATTCTCATCATGCCACCAATTGCTACTGTCGCTACAGCGTCGACCAGAATAAGTACTAACAAGAATAAACTTACTTTGCTTGTCATTGCGAATTCATTTACCACATGTAAAAGCGCGTAACAGTTGTTGCGCCATGAATGAACCTATCACGTGGAGATGTAACGTCTCCTTTGAATCTGAGTTCATGGGGAATCCCGAAGAAATAAAGCCATCTACCAGATGCCATATTTTGCAGTTTTCCAAATGTAGCGCTGCTTTATCTTGCATATGTAGGTTGGACTACTTCGTACCGCTCATGATACAAGGTCTTTCTGTCCCACTCACCTGTGGCCAACACTTTTAAAGGAGTGAAAGATAACTCAGCAGTCAGCTAGTTACACACTAATTGTCAAAACAAAAGCAGAAATGTATATGGTATTCAAAATCACATACAATAACTTTAATAGGAACACAAGTATTAGCAAAGACGGGTTGATTATTTTCGAAGGCAGTAGCAGGAAAAAAATATTCAGATGGAAGTGGTCATTTTATGATAAAGAAGAAAAAAATATTGCCGCATTTTACTCACACAGTAGATGGTTTTCGAAATTACATGCTGTAAATGCGACAATGAAATGCCATGTTGCAAACATCAAACTAACCGTGCGTTTAAATATATCACTTTTTACTTATTCAATCACATCCGATCACGACAATAATAGATATCTGCTTAGTTCTGATATGACAAAAAATAACTTCTCGATTTTCGTAAATGAAATACAATTAGGTTTACTAATCAAAACAGAAAATAATTCTGGAGAACATTTTACTAGTAACTGGAAGCTAATAATTGATGAAAATGTTAATGAATATGCAATAATACTAATCTGTTATGGCATGTTTATTCTAGCAGAAAGAAATTTTGACTTATGGGGAAGTGATTAATCGTGATTGTGTCACCTGCCTAAATCAAATGCTTCCATCATTTTCCTCAATTTTGAGGTCGTCGAAGTAGATAGGGTCGGCATCAAAATTGAGCACCCATACTTCCAGCTACGCGGGCTCTTCGATATTGGTATTCAGCGTTGAGCTGAGCCGCTGTCAATTGCCGTTGATGGTGTATAGTCCCAGAGTGTGGTGGCGTATTCTTCGACGCCCTAGCCTCGGGCCTACCCGCAAGCAGCGTGTTTTTCACCAACGCCGACTACACAGACATACCCTGGCAGGCCTTCAAAGAAGGCACCAGCAGCCGATTACCCGCAAGGGCAGCAATCCTCGGCCCCTGGAGCAACACAAAAACACATGGATTCATGACTTTCGTTAAACCATTTCCCTTCTTGGCCACACCGTGGACGACTGACAGAGTCGAAGCGCCCACGACAGTACCTAGCCCGTGAGTACGAATGCAGAGCCCTGAACTGAGTTTGTAGCAACTCCGCTAGCTCACTTTTGTCGGCCTGATTGCTTGCTAAGGCAAGGCACTACAACTCTTCAAAAAATGTGTAACAAGCTGTATTTCAATCTCTCCAGCAAGGAGTCAAGTTACGAAGTGTTTTTAATTCCGCTAGGATATCGCTGAACCTCCTGAATAAGATATGAAAAGCCTTTCTGCTGGGTCTGACCGATACGACCAGCCAACAATAATCAGCTTAGGGTCTGAAGCAATCCTTGTTTGTAACCGACAAAAACGCCCACCCTCGCACTGAGAGTGGGCGTTTTTTATTGATTTCGAGAACAATAGAGACAACCTATCTATTGGGTGGCACACATTCCAGCTACAGCAGCTCGGTGCTACGCTTTACGAAGGCCGTCAGGGCCTCGCCTTTCAGCATGCCCTGAGCCAGCAGTGCCAGATCGAAAGCCTGCTTGGCCAGGCTTTCGCCGGTGCCATTGCCGGCCAGCACTTTTTGCGCTACGGGATGGTTGGCGTTTATGGTTACGTCGTACGACTCGGGGAAGGCGCCGAACATCTGCATGCCGCCCCCGCCGCCGGTGCGCTGCATGTCCTTCATGCGACGCATGAACTCGTTCTGGGTGATGACCACCGGCGCATCTTGGGGCGACAGGGCCGCCACTTTCACACGCATGGTCTCGTTGGCGATGGCTGCCTTGAACGTCTCCTCCAGCTTTTTCTGGTCGTCCTCACTCAGCACGCTCTCGGGAGTGCTCTCCTTCTCGATGAGCTTGCTCAACGTGTCGGCATCTACGCGCTTAAAGCTGGTCTTTTCCAGTTTCTGCTCCAGCTGGCCGACGAAGTGCGGGTCGAGTACCTGGTCGAAGTTCAGCACGTCGTAGCCCCGCTCCTGGGCCGCGGCCACGAAGCTGTGCTGGGCCTCGGCGTCGTTGGTGTAGAGCACTACGGTGTTGCCGTCCTTGTCCTGCTGGTTGGCCTGGATGTGCTCGGTGTACTCCGTAAGGGTGAACAGCTTGTTGCTCACGTTTTTCAGCAGCACGAAGTCCTTGGCTTTCTCGTAGAACTTCTCGTCGGAGAGCATGCCGTACTTCACGAATAGGCCGATGTCGTTCCATTTTTCTTCGTAGCCGGCCCGGTCCTGCTTGAAGAGGCTGCTGAGCTTATCGGCTACTTTCTTGGTGATGTAGGTATTGATTTTACGTACCGCGGCATCAGCCTGCAGGAAGCTGCGCGACACGTTCAACGGGATGTCGGGCGAATCAATCACGCCATGGAGCAGCATCAGGAACTCGGGCACCACGTCCTTCACCTCATCGGTGATGAATACCTGGCGCGAGTAAAGCTGAATCTTGTTGCGTTGGAACTGCAGCTCGTTCTTCACTTTGGGGAAGTACAGGATCCCCGTCAGGTTGAACGGATAATCCACGTTGAGGTGAATCCAGAACAGCGGCGGCTCGCTGAAGGGGTAGAGCTCCTGATAGAACTTGGTGTAGTCCTCATCGGTCAGCTCGCTCGGCTGCCGGGTCCAGATCGGGGTGGTATTGTTGATAAGTTCGCCTTCGAACTCAATCGGCACGGGCAGGAACTTGCAGTACTTAGTGAGGATGGTACGCAGACGGGCCTCCTCCAGAAACTCGTCGGAGTCAGCTGCCACGTGCAGCACGACATCGGTGCCGCGCTCGGCCTTGGCGTGCTCACCGGTGGGCTCTTCAAGGGTGAATTCCGTGCTGCCATCGCAGGTCCAGTGGGCCGTGAGGGTGTCGTCTTTGTACGACTGCGACCAGATTTCTACCTGCTCGGCCACCATGAAGGCCGAGTAGAAGCCCAAGCCGAACTGACCAATAATCTGGTCTTTGGTGGCTGCGTCCTTGTCCTTATACTGCTCGACAAATTCCGTGGCGCCGGAGAAGGCAATCTGGTTGATGTACTTTTTGATTTCTTCGGCCGTCATGCCCAGGCCGCGGTCCGAAATTGTGATTTTGCGGGCTTCTTTGTCCACGGTCACCCGCACTTTCAGCTCGCCCAGCTCGCCCTTGAACTCGCCTAGTTGGGCCAGGCTTTTCAGCTTCTGAGTAGCGTCGACGGCGTTGCTGACCAGTTCCCGCAGGAAGATTTCGTGGTCGGAGTACAAGAACTTCTTAATAATTGGGAAGATGTTCTCGGTATGAATGGAGATAGAGCCGGTTTCTTGCATGGGAATGAGAAGGGGAAACGGTTGAATTCGGACGCAATGGCCGGGCATTACGAGCCCGGTCGCGGACCGAACGGCTTTCAAACGACGTTCCAAGGCCGGAGCGCTGTCAGATTGACAGCGGACGTAGGCCCGACGCGGCCTTGCCCTGCCGCTCTATAGGCTGGGCCGGTAAAAGGCTCGGGGCTCGGGCATCCCGCTGGTGCGGGGAAAGTCACGGCCGTGCATGGCATCCCACTCTGCCAGCAGCGCCGGCAGCCGGTTCGAGTAGTCGCTGAGCCAATGCAGCCCCGGCACGACCACCGAAAAAAACTGAATGTCGAACTTAATGTACGGCCGGGACAGGGCAATGAGGGAATCCACGGCCAACTGATTATGAACCCGCCACCGGCTGATGACCAGCACCATTCGCTCCAACGAAGTACTCAGCATCCGGGGCGTCCAGCGGGCTCCCAGCCACACTTGGTCGTACACCGAAATATCGGGCACCGAGTTCATATCCAGCAATATATGCCGCACCTGCAGCCGCTGAATCAGGCTCAATAATTGCTCGGCGCTGGTCCGAAACGTGCGCATGTCTTCTCCAGCGATCCACTCGACCCGCAACAAGGCTAAGTGCGCGTCGTGCTGCAACGAAAAGTCGGGAATTGTGGTAATTATCACAAAAAATAATAAAATCAAAACGCTTAATACCAGAACAATGAGCAGAAGATAAGTAGGTGACCTTGTTTGGGTTGAGCTATCATTCACTAAAGATAAAGCTTATTGGCCGTTCTATTTTCTTTTTGTTACGATTCTTTAATAATTTCCATTGCATCTTTGCACCGTGCACGCCCTCCGTTCCCATATCGCCCTGCTGCTGCTGCTCTGCCTGACGCGGACGCTGCTGCCGGAGGCGTGGGTATTGGCCCTGCACGCCCACGAGCACACCAACAAGGAACCGGCCCAGACGCCGGCCTTCCGGCACAAGGGCAAAGCCCTGGCTAGTACCCAGCACAAGCACTGCCAGGTAGAAAGCCTCTACAACGTGCCGTTTTTGCCGAGTGCCCCGGTAGTAGCCCCCCTGCCGGCTACCCGGCCGCGCTTTGCCACGGTGCCAGTGCCCACGGTGGCCATTGCGCCCCGCATTACCCGAGGCCCGGCCCAACCGAGAGGCCCACCCGTAGCCTAAGCGGCACCCTGGGTTCCTACTACTTGTAAGCTACGACCTACCCTGACTGCGCCGCGGTCCGGAGCGGGCTTGCGCTTATGCCGTCGCTGGGCGGCCTTGCTATTCTTTTCATGAGGGTTTTTTCCTACCTGCCAGGCCTCATTGCGGCCGGGCTGGGGGTAGCACTGACGGGCCTGCCGGCCTTGCCGGGCCGCGCGCAAACCGCGCCGGCTCGGTGCAACCTGGTCCTGGCCGGACGCGTGGCCGACCACGAGGCGGGCATGGCCCTGCTCGGGGCCACTGCCCGCCTGCTCGAAACGGGCGAGGTGAGCACTACCGACTCGGCGGGCAACTACCACTTTCACGTGTGCGCCGGCACCTACCACCTCGAAGTGAGTTTCGTGGGTTACCGCTCCGAAAGCGCCGAGCTGCGCGTGACCACAGCCGTGGTGCGCAACTTCCAGCTGCACCCCGACGCCGTGCAACTGGCCGGGACTATAGTGCGCGGACAGGTAGCAACCGCTCCCCCAACCCAGGCTACGGCAGTGCTGGGAGGCCGCGCCCTGGCCGCCACCCGCGGCCAGAGCCTGGGGGAAGCCCTGCTGAACGTAAGCGGTGTGGCGGCCATCCAAACCGGGCCGAACGTGTTTAAACCCATGATCCACGGGCTACACTCCAACCGGGTGGCCTTGCTCAACAACGGGGTGCGGCAGGAGGGCCAGCAGTGGGGCCAGGACCATGGGCCGGAAATCGACCCTTTCGTGGCTTCGCAAATGACGGTGGTGAAAGGCGCCGCCGGCGTGCGCTACGGCGCCGACGCCATCGGCGGGGCCGTGCTGGTGCAGCCCGCCGCCCTACCCGACTCGGCGGGCACCACGGGCCAGGTGCATCTGGTGGGAGCCAGCAATAACGGCTTAGGGGCGGCATCGGCCACGGTACAGGGCGCGCCGCGACGGCTACCAGCCCTAGCGTGGCGGGTGCAGGGCACCGTGCGGCGGGCGGGCCTCACGCGGACACCCGACTACTGGATAAGCTCCTCCACTCTGGCCGAGTACAACTACTCGGCGGCCGTGGGCTGGCGCGCCCAACGCTGGGGTGTCGAGGCTTTCATGAGCCAGTACAACGCCCGGCTGGGCCTCTACCCGGTGCCCGAAAACTGGAACCTGACGGCCCGCGGCAGCTCGGTAGCCCCCTTGCCCGCTTCCTTTACCTACGAGCTGGAGCGGCCGTACCAGCAAATCCAGCACACCTTATTCAAGCTCAGCGGGTTTTATAAGCTGAATGGCTGGGGCGGACGAGTAGGCTTGACCCTGGCCCAGCAGGCCGACAACCGGGGCGAGTACGACAAGTACCGCCCGCGCAACGACAACGTGGCCAATAAAAACCTGCCCGAGCTGGACTACCGCAACCAAACCACCACCGCCGACCTGCGGTGGGAGCCGCGCTTACCTGGCAATTGGGGCGGGGAGCTAGGTTTGAGCGGCACTTATCAGGACAACACGTACCGCCCCGGTAGCCGCTTTTTCATTCCTTATTATACCAATGTGGCCGCCGGGGCCTACGCGCTCGGGCACTGGCGGCCCGGCCCCTGGCTGCTGGAAGTCGGCCTGCGCCTCGACCGCCGCTCCCTCGACACGCGCCGTCCTACCCGCGCGAGCGGCGCTTTCGCGGTGGTACGCGAGGACTTTGCCTTCACCACGCCGGCGGCCTCGGCGGGAGTGGTACGCGAGTTTGGCCCGCACGTGACGTTGCGGGCTGACGCCAGCCTGCTTCAGCGGGCGCCGGCGGCCAACGAGCGGGCCAGCCAGGGCGTGCACAACGGCATTTACGAGGAAGGCTACGACATCACGCGGCCGGCCGGCGCACCCGCCCTGGGACCGGAAACTGCTCGCTCGGCCGCCTTCAGCCTGAGCTGGCACGACCACCCCCGCCTCAACGGGGAGCTGACGGTGTATCAGAGCCAGATTCAGAACTACATCTACCAGACGCCGGTGCCGCCGGTGCTCGACATTCGGGGGCTATTTCCGTCGTACCGCTTCCAGCAAACCGATGCCCGGTTCCGGGGACTCGACCTGCTGGTGGCTTACCGGGTGGCGCGCCCGCTCACGCTGGGGCTGAAAGCCGCCACGGTGGTGGAGCGCGACCTCCGCCAGGATGACTACCTGATTCTAGCCCCGGCTGATCGCCTCGAAGGCTGGGTGCGCTACGAGGCTCCGGCCGGCAAAGTGAAGGAAGGCTCGTCCGCGTCGCACCGGGTGCGGGGGTTCTATGCTCAACTCGGAATCCAGAGCGTGGGCCGCCAAACCCGCGTGCCGCGCGACAACGAGGTGCGCGACTACCAGCCCTCGCCCCCCGGCTACTGGCTATGCGGAGCCGAAATCGGGGGTACGCTGCGACTAGCGGCGCATACGCCAGTGGAAATCAGTGTCACGGCTACCAACCTGCTTAACACCAGCTACCGCGACTACCTCAACCGCTACCGCTACTTCCTCGACGAGATGGGCCGCAACCTCACATTGCGCCTGCGGGTACCGCTCGCCTTCGGTGCCCCTAAAACTTAATGATTCTCAATCTTTCATCTTTTCCTTTTGACTCCTAATCCCATGTTCCGTTTTCATTCCCGTTTTCGCCTGGCCACCTTACTGCTGGCTACTCCGTTCATCTTCTCGGCCTGCAAGAAAGACAAGGCCGAACCCAAGCCTGATGAGGAGAATGAGCAAATCACGACGGTCACCTACACGCTGACGCCCCCTCCCGGTGGCGGAAGCCCCGTTACGGCGACCTGGCGCGACACTGATGGCCCCGGTGGTAACAATCCCACTATCAGCGGGCTCACCCTGGCGGCCAATACGACCTACACCGGAGCCATCTCACTGAGCGACGAAACCAAAAGTCCGGTTGCTGATATCACGGCGGAAGTACGTGCCGAGAGTGATGAACACTTGTTTGTTTACGAGAGCACACCAGCCAGCCTCCTCGCTATTACGCGCACCGACCGCGACGTGAGAAACCTGGAAGTAGGCTTGGCTACCCGAGTGGTCACCAGCGCTGCTGGTACGGGCAGGCTGAAAATTACCCTGCGCCACCAGCCCGGCACCAAGAATGGCACCGCCACCCCCGGCGATACCGATGTGGAAGTGACCTTCGAGGTGACGGTGCGGTAACTTTTACTGTAGCGCGGACTTTGCGAGTCCGCGCCGGACCGCTCACGCGCGGACTCTGCGAGTCCGCGCTACTAAAGCGGGACAGCTTTCGGGGCTGACCGGCTTTATTATGGCTTACTAACAGGCCGGTACGCGCGCTGTGCACTTTCTAATGACCGGCTTGGTTGCCGCTCGTACAAGCTAATTTTGTTGGCTTTATCCTTGCTTTCTACTCACCCTTCCTCTAGCGTCTTTTTATGCCTAAGCCCATTCCGCTCGCGCTTTTGGTGTTGTTGAGTAGTTCTATTTCCGTCGCGACGGCGCAAACTATCCCGCCAGTCGCGGCCCCCCGGGAGCGGGCGGCCGTGCCCCCGCTCACCGGTCGGGTTACGGATGCCACCACCGGTGAGGGCTTACCGGCTGCCAACGTCATTTTCGTGGACCTGAAGCGGGGCACGGCTACGGCAGTCGACGGCAGCTTCGTTTTCAATAACCTACCGCGCGGGCGCTTCACGATGCAGGTTCGCTCGCTGGGCTACAACACGGTGAACCAGACGGTAGATACCAGCAACCGCCTGCCGCTGGAGGTGAAGCTGACGGCCGCCGCCACCGAAATCGGCCAAGTGGTAGTCACCGGCGTGTCGCAGGCCACGGAGTTGCGCCGTTCGCCCGTGCCAACTTCCGTAGTTGACCGCACGCGGCTCGACCAGACCGCGGGCTCGAACATTATCGACGCCATTGCCCACACGCCGGGCGTGAGTCAGATTACGACCGGCGCGGCCATCAGCAAGCCCGTGGTGCGCGGATTAGGCTTCAACCGCGTGGTTACCCTGAACAATGGGGCCCGGCAGGAAGGCCAGCAGTGGGGCGATGAGCACGGCGTGGAAATCGACGAATTCAGCGTTGACCGGGCCGAGATTATCAAAGGGCCGGGCTCGCTGCTCTACGGCTCCGATGCCATGGCCGGCGTCATCAACTTCGTGGCCCCGGACCCCGTGGAGGAGGGCCGCATCCTCGGCGCAGCCACAGCTAACTATCAGACCAACAACCACCAGCAGGCGTATTCTCTCCAAAACACCGGCAACCTCAACGGCTTCAACTGGCTGGTGCGCGGCACCCGCAAGGTAGCGGGCGACTACCGCAACCGCTACGACGGCCGGGTGTACAACTCCGGCGCTAACGAGTGGGATGTCAACAGCTACGTCGGCGTGAACAAGGATTGGGGCTATTCCCACCTCACCTTCAGCTCCTTCAACCAGCGCGTGGGCCTCATCGAAGGGGCCCGCGACGAAAAAACCGGCCGCTTCCTGAAAGATGTTCCCTGCGACGACCAGGTCCTGGCCGTGCCCGTGACCGACGAGGACCTGCGCGGTTACCGCCTGGCCGTGCCGCAGCAACAGATAAATCATTTACGCATTGGCACCGACAACAACTTTATCCTGGGCGAAAAGGGCGCGCGCCTTACCCTGCTCGTTAACTACCAGCAGAACTTGCGGCGCGAGTTCGGTAACGTGCTGGCCCCGGCCGAGGCGTCGCTTTACTTCCAGCTGCGCACCGTAGATTATTCGCTGCGGTACTTCCTGCCCGAGCTGCACGGCTGGAACGTGACGCTGGGCACTAGCGGCCTGCACCAGCAAAACCGCAACCTGGGCGTGGAATTTCTGATTCCGGCGTACCGGACGAATGAAGGCGGCGTGTTTGGCGTGGCCAAGAAAACCTTCGGCTCGCTCGACCTTAGCGGCGGCCTGCGCTACGATGTCCGCCGCATCAGGGCCGACGTGCTGTTGCTGAATGCCGAGGAGCAGCCTACTACCCGCGACGACCCGAACGCGAAAACCAAGTTTCCGGGCTTTACCAGCACCTTCCGGAACTACAGCGGCAGCCTGGGAGTGGCCTACAATCTGAACGAACGATTGACCATGAAGGCCAACCTTTCGCGGGGATTCCGGGCGCCCAATGTGGCCGAGCTGGGCTCGAACGGCCAGCACGAAGGCACCATTCGCTACGAGCTCGGGCAGCCCAACCTGCTGGCCGAAACCAGCCTGCAGCTTGACGCGGGGGTGAGCTACGTGACCGAGCACGTGCGCCTGAGCCTGGACGCCTTCACCAACAACATTGATAACTATATCTTTCCGCGCCGCTTACGCAACGCCGCGGGCACCGGCGACTCGCTGAGCCCCGAGGGCAGCGGCGTGTTTCGCTACGAGCAGGGCCGGGCCCGGCTGCTGGGCGGCGAGCTCAGCGTCGACTTCCACCCCCACCCACTCGACTGGCTCCACTTCGAAAACTCCTTTTCCATGGTGCGGGCCGAGCAGTTCAACCGCCCCGAGGGCGAGCGCTACCTGCCCTTCATCCCCGCCGACCGCCTGCAGTCGGAGCTGCGCGGCAACTTCCGCCGCCAGGGCAAACGCCTCACCAACCCCTACGCCCGCGTGCAGGTAGAACACACCTTCGCCCAGAACCGCTACTTCTCGGCCTTCGACACCGAAACGGCCACGCCGGGCTACACGCTGGTGAACGCCGGCCTGGGCACCGACGTGGCCAATGCGCGGGGCAAGACGTTGTTCTCCTTGTTTCTAACCGCGAACAACTTGTTCGATGTGGGTTACCAGAGCCACCTCAGCCGCTTGAAATACGCCGACTTTAACTATGCCAATGGCCGGCGGGGCGTCTATAACCAAGGCCGGAACCTGAGCGTACGGTTGGTAGTACCGCTGGCTTTCAAGTAGTTCTCCCGAAGGCTGCGGAGTAATCGGTAAGGTCAAATCCCGCATTTAGCGGGTATTAAAGCAGTTTTTCGGTTGCTACCCGCGGCTCTTGGGTGCCTCCCCAATGGAGGAGTAGGATTCTGCTGTATATAGTATATAATGCCAGGCCTCGAGGACATGGCCGTGAATCATCCCAAAGACCAGGCACGCGTTGGCCTGCCGTAAAGATTAGGTCCCAAAACCGCATTCGACTCACAGGACCATTCTTTACGGCGATGCTAACTATAAGCTGAAGTGCGCGTGTTTGTATAGCGCTATTTCTGATACGCTTTGAATTATAATCACCCGATTAACAGGGCGTGAGCTACCGTGGCTGATAGCGCGGGGATGGCTAAGGCATTTTATATAGAATAATTCCCTTTTTCTTATTTATAAAATATTTTTTATTAGATTTACACGAAATAACTCATCCGTTTAATTGCCTGACCTACTTAGCCTGCTTAGAAGCGGACTCATTTTCTACTTTCTTCTCGGCTGCGGGAGCTGTCTTCTAAATACTGCCTCAACCGACTGACGGCCTTCCTCCACCGGAGGGGTGAATATCGAAACCGATAGTTCATTCCTCGAAGAGGGCAATAGGTATCCGCTCAAAACGGCCAATGACAGCGCCAAGCCTTTTATTCTTCCGGTGCAGAATATCGAAAAGGTGATTCGAAAAGGTGATCGGGACGTGAGTGAATTAACTGTCCCACGCTTTGACGTGTGCTACTGCGTCTTTTGTCAATCTTCCATCCCTAAAAACTTCTGTATGCTACAGTTCTACCCACCACTTGGCAGGGCTCATTTACGTTTGCCCGCTCATTCTCCATCTGTACTGCGCCGGGTGGTACTGCTGCTGGTGGTGGTGTTGCTCAGCCAGTTCTCGGCGCGAGCTGATACTGATTTCTATAAAGACTTCATCGTCCTGCGCAGTGGGCCTACTACGACCTACTACTATACGTATGCCGGCACCCCCGTCCCCAACCCGCCTTTTCAGAACGCCAATCTCGGGGAGTTTGCCCCAGACGCAACGGGCGTGCTGATGCTGGATGGAGCGGAAGCTAATATTAATGAGGAGGGTACCGCGCTAGGCGCGGTGTGGTTATTCTATCGAGTCTACGAAGAGGGCACCGTACCAGGCGCTTTCGTCCAGAAATCCCTCGTCTATCGCCCTCCGGGCCCCGATGACAACCCCTACACTAAAAGTAGGGCCGACGCTAAAAAGTGGGTTCTTACCGACGCCGGCATTGATTTGGTGCGGGTTGCTGGCCGTGGTGGACGCTTCGTGCTCGAAGTGTATTTCGGAGCCGCTGGCGCGAACACTAGTGGGACGCGCTTCTCACGTTTCGACGACAACAGGGGCGCGAACTACCGCGCTACGTTCACCGTTGGCCAAGGCGTACAGCCTTACGCAAGCCCCTCCAACGCAGAGGTCGACGGCAACTTTCACGCGTACGTCGGCCAAGTCTTTGGTGGGCTGGAACCTAACCGCGTGCCAACCGGCCTGCTCGCCGACTACGGATTCGAGTTTGCTAATCCCCGAATCTACAACGGGTCCCTCCTGGAAGACAGCACCCTGGTGGACCAGACCACGTACGCCGACCTGTATAACACTCTTTACACCAGTCAATTTAACGCGGCCGCAGCAGGCATGCGCCATCCCGGCGTGCACGATAGTCTTTGTTACGCCGCCCGGCAGCGAGAAGTCATCACCCTGAGCGGGTTGCTCTTTAACTACAATGCTATCGACCCCCAGGCCCAGGTCAATGGCACCATTCAGACGATTAATGAACAATTTCGGGACCAGTACACCGATGGGGTTTGGCAAAACCCCTACCAGGAGCTCACTACGGTGGCTATTAGTCCGAGCACCAGCTACTACAATCTGACCTCCTGCCAAGTAGTACTGCCATCCTCCTTATTTCTGTCTAATATAGCGAACCAGATAAGCACTGTTACGCTAGACGCCGATGACGGTCAGGGGTTCCGACCTATCCGGTTCGATACCCCGCTGGCCCTGAATTACGCCACCACGGGTTGGAAACACTGGCTATTCAGGGTGACGCTAACGAATGGGCAGCAACTTCTTTCGCATAGTAAACTGCACATCGACAATACCAGCAATATCGTGAGCAGCCCGGACGGTTCCCGTAGCGGTGGTCCGAATGGCACGGCCGCCCGGGGCTTCGTAGTTGACGAAAGAAGAACCATTTGGGCAACCGAGCCTTATCTGGGCCACTTTGGCGCGGCCGACGTGGTCATAAGCTACCGGAACGCGGGCGACCCCGTGCTGCGCCGGCCCTTAATCATTGCGGAAGGCTTCGACCCCGGGCATATTCTTAGCCCGGAAGAGCCCGAGGGCGATAATACCTTCAGGTCCTTTATCACCAGAGCGCAGACCAGCGGAAGCGCGGCCTTGAGGAGTCTAATCTCCGATGATCCCAATCAATACGACATCGTGTACGTGAACTGGCGCAATGGCACCGATTACCTGCAGCGTAATGCCCTGGTACTGGAGGCGGTTATCCGCTGGGTAAATGCAAATAAGCAGCCCTTTGGTACCACCTTACAGCCCAACGTCGTGTTGGGCAGCAGCATGGGCGGCGTCATCGCCCGCATGGCCCTGGGCCGCATGGACCGGGCCGGGGGCGTGGCGGCGCACCAGACCCGGCTCTACGTGAGTGTGGACGCGCCTCACTTAGGCGCCAACGTTCCGCTAGGCTACCAGGCGGCTGCCCGGCATGCCACCCGAATGTACCTCCGCACCGGGCCAATAGCGGCCGCTATTGAGGTTATCCAGTTGCTGGGCAATGGCCCGAGTCCGCTCCGCTCGCTGCTGCTGGCTGATCAGCCAGCCTCTAAACAGATCCTCATCAATCGACTGGACCTGCGGGATCAGCTCGCGAACAGCCCCCATATTCAGTTTCAGGAGGAACTACGCACCAGCTGGGCCTATCCGGTTAACATCCGCAACGTGGCCATTAGCAACGGCAGCGAATGTGGCATTGACCAAGAGTTCACGCCCGGCTCCTCCCTGCTTTACCACTACCGGAGTGTCAAGACCCGCTTTCTCAGCGACTTGATTGGCATGGCGGCCGGGATTGGCTTAGGAGCGCTTGGCGTACCGTTTTACCTCACCGCCCCGCTGGTCATCCCGGGTAGTAGTAAGTTTGAGTTAACGCTCGATATTAAAGCATTGGCTGATGGTGGCGGGAACCGCGTGTATTATGGCAACATCCGATACACGAAGAAAATCCTGTGGCTGGTACCCGTGCGGATTAACATTGTCAACCACTCCTACACCGCACCATCTGGCTTGCTGCCGCTTGATACTTATCCAGGTGGCTTTTACACCGTAAAACTGGACGGGCTGCCGAGCGCTTCCTCCCAGGACTGGGCCTTTTATTACAACAACAATTTTTTCATCCAACGACGCTTTGGCTTCATCCCGACCGTTTCGGCGCTGGACATCGGCCAAGGCAATAGCGCGCTGGGGGCCGGCGATTACCTGGCCCGCTACGTGGGGGGCACGCCGCCCGCGGCCCCGCTGAACTCGCCCTTCGCAAACTTTACGACGGGCTTCAACCTGACTGGCACAACCTATCCGTTCGACAACAGCAATTGGCGGGTGTTGAACAATGAGCCGCACGAGAGTTTCTCCTTACGCAGCGGGGACTGGTTGGCCGCCGAATTAAACAGCGCTCCCACCCAGACCAACTGCGCCGCGGCCTGCGGAAACAACAGTTATTCCATTGTTGGTAATGCCGCCATCTGTACGACGTCGGACTACCGCATCAGTAACCTACCTGCCGGAACGGTGGTGACCTGGAGCATCTCGCCTAACGCGCAGTCGGCACTGCAATTGGCCCCCAACGTGCCCAGCCCCAACGAACTGCGGATAACCAACCAAAACGCGGGTCCCCTTACAACTACGCTGACCGCTACCATCAATTCCTGCGGACGAACTATAACGATAACGAAACAAGTATCCGCATACACAATCACCTCACTACCAGTTCCCTCAGGATTTGTTGACGTGGAGTTTGTTACTTGTGATGACGCTCCGGCTTTACCTATAATTTTTTATCCTGACTCTCCATTCGGCGGAGTTATAACGCTTACCCCCTCTGTTCTTCACCATACTTTGCAATCACAAAGGAGGCCTATAAACGTCAGATACACCAACCCTTGCACTGGTGAGTATACTTCCAAGGTGATGATTCTGGATTATCGAGCTCCTTACTGTGGATATAGGACAGCCAATGCCAATTCTTTCTATACCATCTCTCCCAATCCATCAAGCGACATTGTACATATTGATTTGAGCGACCCAAACAGCCAGCCAGCAAAAGGAACCATCATCTCGGGAGAGCTTTTTAATATGATGGGGCAATCGAAAGCACGCATTAATGTCTTAAATAATAGAGCAACTTTTTCTGTAAGAGCACTAGAAAAAGGAATCTATGTCCTGAAAATTTACATCGCCGACCAAGTAGAAAGCCATCAAATTGCAGTAGAATGAGACCCTCCTTCTCGGAGCATTAGTCAACCTCAAGTGGGAGAAAGGGGCCTGCTGGCCGGGGCCCTGCAGCCAGCACGTCGACACGCAAGGTTTCCACCCAGAATATTACCCTTGCTGAGCCTGTTGCAGGCTGGCGCTAACCTCGCGTAGGATGGCCATATCAGCGAGGCGGGCTAGCTCTTCCAGATTGTAGCGTTGAGCCCAGCGCTCGGCCTATTACGTGGTAACTCACGGGTAGTAGGCCGAGCGCCTGGGGATGTGCTGCTGGATGTTGTTCATGTAGAAATACTTGGCCATGACAACCGACGCGGTTGGCGCCGGCTTTTTGCGCAACTCCGTGGCCACCCGCGGCACCCCAGCCGGGGCTTGGCGGTCCAGGTCGGTGCTCACGGGCAGCTATGCTATGGTGGCCTGACAAAAGTTGGTGCTACATTTCGCCATGCAAGCCTCTCCCCCTACCCGAACTTCTGTTTTTACGGCGGCCGTCATCGTGGCGGCCCTGGGTTACTTCGTCGACATCTACGACTTGATTCTGTTCAGCATTGTGCGGGTGAGCAGCCTGCACGATCTGGGCGTGCTCGACCAGTCGGAGGTCACGAACCAGGGCTTATACCTCATCAATATGCAGATGGGCGGCATGTTGCTGGGCGGCATGCTCTGGGGCATTCTGGGCGATAAGCGCGGGCGCCTGTCGGTACTCTTCGGCTCCATTCTGCTGTATTCGCTGGCCAATATCGCCAACGGCCTCGTGCAAACCATCGACCAATACGCGTGGCTGCGGCTCATTGCCGGCATCGGCCTGGCGGGCGAGCTGGGGGCGGGCATCACCCTGGTGAGCGAGAGCCTCCCCAAGGAAAAACGCGGCTACGGCACCATGATCGTGGCCACGGTGGGCGTGAGCGGCGCCATGCTGGGCTACTGGGTGGGTGAAAAGCTAGGCTGGCGCAATGCCTATTTCGTCGGCGGCGGGTTGGGCCTGCTCTTGCTGCTGCTGCGGGTGAGCGTATTCGAGTCGGGCATGTTCCGGCAGGTGCAGGCCCAAGCCAGCGTGCGGCGCGGCGACTTCCTGAGTTTATTTACCAACTCCGCGCGGCTGGGTAAATACCTGCGCGTGCTGCTGATTGGGGTGCCCCTGTGGTTCGTGGTAGGCATTCTGGTGACCCTGGCCCCGGAGTTTGGGCGGGCGCTGGGCCTCACGGGCGAGGTCACGGCGGGATTGGCGGTGTTTTGGTGCTACTTCGGGCTGGTGTTCGGCGACTTTTTCAGTGGAACGCTCAGCCAGCTCTGGCACAGCCGCAACAAGGCGCTGAAAGTGTTTCTGGTGTTTTGCGCGGTGCTGGTGGCCATCTACCTGTTCGCGCTACGCGGCGCCTCGCCTACTACCTTCTACGCCGTCTGCTTCGTGCTGGGCATATCGGTGGGTTTCTGGGCCCTGTTTGTGACGGTAGCGGCCGAACAGTTCGGCACGAACCTACGGGCCACTACGGCTACCACCGCGCCCAATTTTGCGCGTGGCGCCGTGGTTGGGTTGGTGCCGGCCTTCAAATCGTTGAGCAGCGCGCTGGGCTTCGTGCCGGGCGCGGCGGTGCTGGGCGGGGTGGCGCTGCTGGTGGCCTTCTGGGCCGTGAGCACCCTGCCCGAGAGCTACGGCAAAGACCTGGACTACGTGGAATAGCCACCGCTTTAATCCATTTCCAACCGCTCAGCCAACCTCCGGCCGGCAGCCTCGTTAAAGAGGAATCTACCACCCGTTACCAACGGTTATCTACACTTATGAAAAAGCTCTTTCTCGGCGCCCTTGTACTGGGGGCCCTCTCTACCGCTGGCACCGCCTCGGCCCAAACAACCCCGGCCCCAGCTTCCACCACCGACCCCGCCGCCGTACCGTTGACCTCGGAGCAACAGAAGCAGCGCGCCGACGACTCCAAAGCAGCCTACGACGCGCGGAAGCAACAAACCGAAGCGCAGCAGAAGACCATCCGCGACAGCAAGGAGCAGATCAAGCAAACCGAGAACCAGCAAAGCGACCTGAAGAAGCAGCTCAAAGACCAGCGGCAGCAGGAAAAAGCGCAGAAAGAGCAGCTTAAGCAACAACGCCAAGCAGCCAAAGAAGCTAAAAATCAGGAGCGGGCCGCCCACGAACAGGCCAAGGCCGAAAAGAAACGCGCCAAAGAGATGAAATAGCGGCTCCCGACTAGTTCAGTAAAAGCTCCGGCATCAGCCGGAGTTTTTTATTGTCCAATCTGGCCGATATTTCTTTGCCCCTTACTTTCCTACTTTTACTTTTTACTTATCATCTCCTCGCCGCTCCAGCATGGCCACCCCCACTAAAAATACGGTTAAACTGTACCCCTGGCACCATTTCGTGCTGCTGCCGCTGGCCTTCCTCATGGCCGGCTACACCATTCTCCGCTACACCAAGGTGGCGGGCGACGACGACCAGACCGCTCGGCTGTGGTTTAGCGTGGCAGCTCTGGCCGTTATCGGGCTGGGCGTGCTAATAATGCTGCGCCAGCACTACGCCCTGCAGCTGCAAGACCGCATCTGCCGCCTCGAAGTGCGCCAGCGCTATTTCGAAGTGAGCGGCCAACGCTTTGCCGCGCTCGAAAAGCAGCTGACCCTCAGCCAAATCCTGAGCTTGCGCCTGGCCGGCGACGCCGAGCTGCCGGCCCTGGCCCAGGCCGCGGTGACCGAAAATCTTTCCCCTAAAGACATTCAGGCCCGTATTACCGATTTTCAGTTCGATACCCTGCGCGTCTGAGCTTAAAGCGGCTGCTTTTATATTATTGTTACGGGCTGCCGGGAGTTGATACATAGAGCCGTTTTCGAAAAGGAATTAAAAATTAAAAATGAAGAATTAAAAATCAGCTGGTCCATTTTTTAATTCTTCATTTTTAATTTTTAATTCTAAAAACCGGTACCCTCACTGGAGAACCGTTCTAAACTTTCAGGCGCCCGCAACCCGCCCCACCTTATGATTCTCTACAACGTCACCAGCAGCATCGAGCCCGCCGTGGCCGACGAGTGGCTGGAGTACATGCGCTCCACTCACATGCCCGAGGTAATGGAAACCGGCTTCTTCCTCAAGAGCCAGCTCTGCCGCCTGCTCAACGAAGAAAATGACGGGATTACCTACGCCGCTCAGTACTACTGCCTCAGCGTAGAGCAACTCGAAGAATACCAGCGGCTCTGCGCCCCGGCTCTGCGGGCCGACATGGAAGCGCACTTCGCGGGCCAGTACGTCTCGTTCCGCACCGTGCTCGAAGTAGTGGAGTAGCTCCTGGCGCCGCGGCACCTTTGCTCTGGGTGTTGCGGGACTTCGCGCGACTTACCAAGCAAAGGCGCCACTTTGCGGGCTGGGCACAAAAATGGGGTCCGGGCTGTTTGAGCAGTACTCCATGAAAAACATTATCTTCTTCGGCGACAGCCTGACGGCGGGCTACGGCCTGCGAGCCAACGAGAGCTTCCCGGCCCTGCTTCAGCAGCGCCTCGACCGCGAGCAACTTCCTTACCGGGCTTTTAACTACGGGGTTAGCGGCGAAACCAGCGCCGGTGGGCGGCAGCGCCTGGCCTCGGTGCTCAGCCGGCACTCCGTCGATGCTTTCGTGCTGGCCCTGGGCGCCAACGACGGCCTCCGCGGCATTCCGGTGCGCGAAACCTCTCAAAACCTGCAATTCATTATCGACGCCGTGAAACGGCAGTACCCGCCGGCCCAACTGGTGCTGGCCGGGCTGGAATTCCCCTTCGACCTGGGGCCGTTGGGTGGTCATCGCCTGGCTAACTACGCCGCTGAGTTCAAGGCCCTGTTTCGGACCCTGGCCGAGAAGAACCGCCTGCCCTTCGTGCCCTTCCTGCTGCAAGGCGTGCTGGGCCGCCGCGACCTGAACCTGCCCGATGGCGTACACCCCAACGCCGCCGGCCAGCAAGTTCTGGCCGATAACGTGTGGCAGGTGCTCGGCCCGCTGCTGAAGGTACCCGTGGGCTCCTAGCCGAACAGGCTCCCCTGCACCGGCTGCGGAATAACGAACGGCGGCGGCACCGCAATGCCGGTCAGCGCCCGCATCTTTTCCAGGAAGTAGGCGGCCAGCACGGGCGCGTGCCGCACGTCTTTTTGGTGAATGAAAAAGTAGATTTCGTGCACGCCCTGGGCCACCCAGGCGGCCAGGCGCTCGGCCCAGGCGTCGGTACGCTGGTAGTCGGTGCTGTGCAGGCCGTGCCCGTTGAAGCGGATGAAGGCCACGGGCGTGGTCAGGCGCATGGGCAGCACGTCGCGCCGGCCCGCCACGTCGGTTATCACCAGCGTTTTGCGCAGGGCCTCCAGAGTGGCAAATACGGCATCGGCGAGGCCTTGGTCGGCAAACCAGCGGGGGTGGCGTAGCTCCACCGCCAGTGGCACGGCCTCCGGGAAATCGAGCAGAAAACGCTCCAGGCGGGGCAGGTGCTCGGGGCCAAAATGCGGGGGCAGCTGCAGAAAAGCCCAGCCCAGGTTTTCGCCCAGGCTCTCGAAAGCGCGGGCCATGGGCACCACTAAATCATCGGCCTGAAACAACTCCCGCTCGTGGCTGATGCTGCGGGGCAGCTTGGGGCAGAAGGTAAACTCCGGCCCCACGGCCGCCCGCCAGCGCCGCACCGTGCCCGCGTCGGGAATGCGATAGTGCGTGGTATTGAGCTCAATGCTATTGAACTGCTGGGCGTAATAGTGCAGGTAATCCGGCTCCTTAATGCCGGCCGGGAAGTACGTGCCCAGCCATTCCTTATTGGTCCAGATGGGGCAGCCCACATGCAGGCCCACGGGTGCTGGCTGCGTGGGCCGGGCCCGGGCTAGCACGCGGGCCGTTTCGGGGTGGTCGAGCGGTAGCCGAAAATCGACGTAGCGGAGGTCAGGCAAGCGGCCAAAATCCATGCGGCAAAGGTAGGGGTTGCGACCCGCGGGCTCTTACTGCTCTTACGAAAAAATCGGGACTTTTGCAACCAGCTTTCGAAGCTGGCCAACTGCGTGATGACCAAATTTTATACGTGCCGCATAATCTAATTTTTGACCTGCGCAATGGCTTAGCATAGATCCGAAAAATATAGTTTGCGCACGCTCAGCGGCACTTTCTCATTTTAGTCTTGGATTAATTAAATGCAAGTTTTATCTGTAAAGTGCAATTTTTAGACTCAAATTGTTAGCAAATGGGGCAGGTGATTTAGCAATCTCCCTGGGGGGGCCTATGTTTGTCGGGTTCACCATCCGTTAAATCGCATGATTTTATTTCGTCGTCTTAGAGTACTCGCCCCCTCCAGTTTCCTTTTTTTCCTGCTGACTTTGTTGAGCGTTTCGGCGCATGCCACTAACCCCGGCACCACAAAATCAGCCTCCGGCCCAAGCACCACCACCACCGTGATGCGCGGCCGGGCCTCCTGGTATGGCAGTTACTTTCAGGGCCGACGGACGACCAGCGGAGAGCGGTACGACCGCTTTAAGTACACCTGCGCCCACAAAACCCTGCCCTTCGGCACGCGCATCCGGGTTACCAACGTGAAAAACGGCAAGTCGGTGGTCGTGCGGGTGTCGGACCGGGGCCCTTATCGCCACCAGCGCATTCTTGACCTCTCCGAAATCGCGGCCCGCCCACTGGGCATTACCAGCTGCGGAGCCGCCACGGTGGTCGCCGAAGTAGTGCCAGCCGAAACGCCCCTGGGCCTGACTACTACGCCCAGCAACCTAGCGGCCCTCTATGCCGCCGACCCCAACCCCGACGCCGCACACACGACTTACTCCGCGCCCGATTCGACGGCGTCGGCCGAGCCCGCTGAGGCCACCCTAATAGAGGCCTCCCGGCCTTCTACCACCCAAGCCGTAGCCGTGGCCGAAACGGTCGACTGCCCGAAGAGCTTCCTCATCCAGGCCGGCTCCTTTCTCGACGCCGCTAATGCCCAGAGCATTCAGGCTCGCATCAAATCGCTGCTGCCCGAGCTGCAAGTGGAAGTGTCGCAGGATTTGGTGGACGGCCGGCCGCACAGCCGCGTGCTCGTGGGCAAGTTCGAGGACCGCGCCAAAGCCGAAGCCACGCGCAAGCGGCTGATGGTTTGGGGCATCGGCGGACTCGTGCGCGAAGTGGCCTTGCAGTGAGCGCTGGCTAGCGGTCCGCTATTCGCGGCTAGCGGCCGGCCTGGTAACTGAGCACCGGGAGCACCTCAGGCCCACCCAGGGGTAAAAATTCATTGAAGCCAATTGACGACATTGTCGTTAATTGGCTTTTGCTTTTCAGTCCTGATAACGAACCACTATCAACGAACCTCTACCATGATCAAGGCTCTGCTGGCGCTGGCTGTTAGTTTCTCGCTCGTTTGGGGGCTGAACACCAAGCACGGCGACGTTCCGCCCTTCGGCAAGCTGCTGAGCCCCTACCGGGGGTTCTGGCAGAATGGCGAAGCCCCGGGTGACTTCCCGACCCGCCGAACGCTGGCCCTGCCGGGCTTGCGGCAGCCCGTGACCGTGCGCTACGACGACCACCGGGTGCCGCACGTCTTTGCCCAAAACGACCACGACCTGTATTTCGCCCAGGGCTACCTCACGGCTCAGGACCGGCTCTGGCAGATGGAGTTCCAGACCCACGTCGCGGCCGGCCGATTGGCCGAGCTGGTGGGCCCCGCCCGGTTGGAAACCGACCGGTTTTTTCGGCGCATGGGCCTGCCGTTTGGCGCGGCCAACTCGCTCAGGAGCATGATGGCCCACCCCACTACGCGCACCGTGCTAGAGTCGTACTCGGCGGGGGTGAACGCCTACATCGGGCAGCTCACGCCCGCGACGCTGCCCTTCGAGTACAAGCTCCTCGACTACCAGCCCGAGCCGTGGCAGCCGCTGAAGTGTGCCCTGCTGCTCAAGTTTATGGCCTGGGACCTGAGCGGGCGCACCGACGACCTGCGCATGAGCAACATTCTGCGCCGCTACGGCCCGGCCATCACCAAGGACCTGTTCCCGGACTACCCCACCCGCGAGGACCCCATCGTGCCGGTGGGCACGCCGCTGGACTTCAAGCCTTTGCCCATACCCGCCGTGCCCAAGTCGTTCGAGGCGGCTTACGCGGCCCACCAGCTGCGCGACGAGCCCGCGGCCGACCTGGGCTCCAATAACTTCGCGGTGAGCGGCGCCAAATCGGCCTCGGGCTACCCGCTGCTGGCCAACGACCCGCACCTGCAGCTCAACCTGCCCAGCATCTGGTACCAGATTCAGCTGAGTGCGCCGGGCGTGAACGTATACGGCGTTACCATTCCCGGCTCGCCGCTGGTTATTATCGGCTTCAATGAGCGCGTGGCCTGGGGGGTGACCAACGTGGCCGCCGACGTGCTCGATTTCTACCAGCTGAAATTCCGCGACTCCACCCGCCGCGAATACTGGCACGACGGCCGCTGGAAACCCGTGCGCCGGGTGGTGGAGCACCTCAAAGTGCGCGGGCAGCCCGACCGGCTCGATACCGTGCTGTACACGCACCACGGCCCGATTGTGTACGACAAGCCCGAGAAACCCTTTCTCGCTCAAACGCCCATTGCCCACGCCATGCGCTGGACCGCCCACGACGGGGCCAACGAGATCCTGACCTTCTACCAACTGAACCGGGCCCGCTCCTACCCCGACTACACGGCGGCCCTGGCCAGCTATGGCTCACCGGCTCAGAATTTTATCTTCGCCGACACCGAGCAGGACATTGCCATCTGGCCCAACGGCCGCTTCCCCCTGAAGTGGCGCGATCAGGGCAAGTTCATCCTCGACGGCACCGACCCGGCCTACGACTGGCAGGGGTGGATTCCGCCAGCCCAGAACCCGCACGTGAAGAACCCGGCCCGCGGCTTCGTGAGCTCGGCCAACCAGTTCTCGGCCGGGCCCGACTACCCCTACTACTTGAACTGGACCTATAGCAGCTACGAGCGCGGCCACCGTATCAACCAGCGGCTGAGCGCGATGAGCGGGATTACGCCCGACAGCCTGCGTGAGCTGCAAAACGACGTGCTGGACCTCAACGCCCAGCTTATGCTGCCCCGCCTGCTGGCCCTGGTGGCCGCTCCCGGGGCCGGCCCCGCCTCAGCCGCTATCCCGGATGAAACAATCGTGTTGGCCGAGATGCACCGCTGGCGTTATCAGTACACCGCCGATGCCGTTGGGCCCAGCGTGTTCAACTTGTGGTACAACGACTTGGTGAAGCGCCTCTGGGACGACGACTTCGGGGCGCAAGCCACCGGTCTGGAAATGCGCTACCCGGCCCGCGACCGAACCAACAACCTGATCCTGAACGAGGACACCTCGCCCTGGATTGACGACCATCGAACGCCAGCCCGGGAAACCCTGCCCGAGCTCGCTCGGCAAAGCCTGCGTTTCGCCATCGACTCGCTCACCCGCAAATTCGGGCCGCCTTCGCCCAAGTGGCGCTGGGGCAGTCAGAAAGGCACCGACTTGCTGCACCTGCTCCAGCTCAAGGGCTTCGGGCAGTTGGGGGTGGACTGTGGCGGGGGCGCCGGCATCGTGAACGCTACCTCCAAGCGCAATGGCCCGTCCTGGCGCATGGTGGTGGCGCTGGGCCCGCGGGTACGGGCCTATGGCGTATATCCCGGCGGGCAGAGTGGCAACCCCGGCTCGCCCTTCTACAATAATCTGCTGGAAACCTGGCGCGTGGGCCAACTGGATGAGCTGGTGTTCCTGCGCTCAGCCCAGGAGCCGAACCCACGCGTGGCTACCGCCTGGGTGTTAAAGAACAACTAGGCGTTCTGACGCTCCGCAGCACCATGCTGCGCTGTTCAACGCTCAACCAAGTTGCTACGTTTCGCTATTTTGGGTGTTGTTAAACGAATAGAACGAATAGGGTAAAACCTCCGACTCAGCGGTTCGGCAAAGCGTGATCCTAGGGGTTAAGCTTTTTTGGGTTTTAGCTTTTTGGCTTCTTCTTCGCTGATGCCCGTTAGTTCTACTATTTGCGATATGGGAAAGCCTTTTCCTTTTAAGGCTTTGGCAAGGTTTAGTTTTTCTTTTTGAGCGCCTATTTTTTCCGCTTCCTGTTTAATTTTAGCCTGCAGCTGATAGTTGGGAACATACCTGGTACTTTCCTGTATCTGCTGTAACAGGCCGGTATCGCTAAAGCTATTGTAGGCTTTTTCTCCGATGATTAAGTGATCTATCACTTCAATACCCAGAATGCGGCCTACCTGTAATAAACGGTCGGTGATGTCTATATCTCCTTGGGAGTGCTTCATTTCCCCCGTAGGATGGTTATGTACCAATACCATTTTTAGCGCGGCTTTTTGTACGGCAATCCTGAACACCTGCATCGGCTCTACGGGTACACTGGTCGTAGTTCCGAGGCTAATCAATTCTAAGTATAAAATACGATTGGCATTGTCTAAACCAATCGTCCAAAAATGTTCTTTGTTCCGGTCGATTTTATTTTCTCGCAACAAGACTTGCTGCATTACGCCATAGATGTCGGTGGAGTTGAGCAGCTTTATTTTTTGAGTATCGGTTAATTTTATATTCATCTTTTTTAAGCGTTTTATTGCTAGAGCAGGATGATAAAGGTAAGGTATTGAGTGGGACTGTTCTACGGCGGTTTGTAACTCTTGCATTTAATTGGCCAAGTAGCTCTCGGTTGAACTTACGTAGCGTTGACCAGCCATATATGCATCTGATCGAGGCAGCGAAGCCACCTTGGATACCCGACGCAGCTTCGCTATTCGTGACCAGGCCGTGCGGCTACTTAAGCGGAGCGGCAGCAAACGATGTCCTCACGTTGTCGCACCACAGCACTACGCTTTTGTAGTCGACAGGCTTGGTGCCAGGTCAAGGCGAAGTACCCATAAACATTTTCAAGTGCCCAATACTACATGCTTGGCGGCGTGGAGCCACATCTGCAAGTCGGAGCCTAATTCCCCAGGACCAGCAGTTGCATTTATAAGCGATGCCTTGCAGGCCGCGGGCTGCGCCGACATCGTGCAGGAAAAAGCGTCGTCCTCCAAAGACTACCGCAGTTCCAGCAACTGCTGACTCGGCTGCGCGCCTGCAATACGCTCCTTAAAAAACCTCGTGATGCTGATGACGGACTTTCAAGACAAGGGGCCAAACACATAGGCCACCACCCACGCCGTGTCCACATCCTCTACCTACCAGAGCCAGCGCGGCTGCCGCTTGTAGCCCAATCACATCTCGTCGGCGTAGACGCACAATGTTGTGGGTTGCTGGCCTCCATAGGCCGGATGCACAGGCGGGCGCTAGTTTATTTACTCGATCTTTTTTTAGCTGCGCCATCACCACTTGTGGGCTGATGCCCAACACACGGCCCGTGTCGCGGATGCCGCTGCCATTCAGGGCAAGCGCTTCAACGCGGTTGCCCATACCGGCCCTATGCTTGTAGAGCAACTGAAAGCGGCGGCAGACCGTGCACCGTAGACTTGGTGCCCCACGGCCCATCGGCCGTGGGGCTATGCCTGTACACGTGCTCGGGCTGGTGGCAATGCGGACAAACAACAGATTCGTGGACTATGACGCAAGATGTCTCTTCTCTACTACAGTAACGCACAACCAGCTTTTTCATATCTACAACCTTTCTTCTATTATAGCCTTATGAGATTTAATCATTTCTTTTTTCCATTTTGGTGTAGTTCCTTTCCATGTGGAATGATGAAATTGCATCTCAAATGCTTTTGCGTGCAACACTCCTTCTCCAGGAACATGCCCTTTAAGATGACCTTTTCCTTCATGGACGGCAGCATTTTGTATGTTTTCCACAGTAAACTCCCCATTTGTTGTCCATAAACGGCTTTGTAGCTGAAATGTCATTGTACCATTCGTAACACGCATATTTGCAGGAGAATCTTCCTGCCCCATATATGAACGATTCCCATCATTAGTCTTAATTTGTAGCAAAATATTGGGGGTTTTTGATGGTTCTATATAACTCGTTGAAGTTTTACCATTGTGAAGTTCTGAAATGGTAAAGCCCATGTCTTTCCCTTTTGATACTATATCCGTTAATGCACTATTGATCATATTCATTGTCCCTGGGCTCATGCTAATCGGGTCTTTTCCCATTATCTGGGGAAGTGTTTGTCCATATTGCAAAGCAGTTTCATGATTTATGTTATTTGAATAGTTTGCACCAAATCCACCCCCTTGAATTCCTCCCAATAAGGCAAACATTTGCTCACTCATGAAAATTACCTGCCCTGTAAATCCTTTACTATCGTTTCCCAGATATTTACCATCTAATCCATAAATTGGAGAATGAGGCATCATCCCATCTGGGTCAATAAGAGATACAGGATTATCAAAAGCATAGTTATACGGGCTGTGGCTGCTCATCTTCCCCGCGAGCGGGTCGGTTGCCATCCACCTTCCAATACGTGGGTCATAAATTCTTGCCCCAAAGTCATAGTTGCTGTTGAATTCGGCATCCTTCTCCTTCCCATTAAACCCAAAGCGGTAGCCGGTAATATCGTTCCAGGCTCTTCCATTCATGGTTAAACCGAAGGGATAGTAATCGCTGGTGCTGGTTACACTGGCCCACACGTGGGGATCCTGCATGCCTACCTTATCGCTGACGGTGGCCAGCACGTTGCCCAGGTGGTTGCTTAGCTCGTAGTTTTTCTCCCCCAGCCTGCGGGTGCCGATGCCCACGCCGCCCTTGTACTCCCCTATCCGGGAACTACCGTAAATGGGCTGTTCAATCAGGCTACCGTCTTTGTAAATAGCCATTACATTGCCGGAAGCATCCCGCAGGTAACGCGTAACGGTTATCGTGTTGTTCACTACCACCTGCTTCTCCACCCGGTTGCCGGCCGCGTCGTACCGGTAGCGAATGAGGAGACTGTCGTCCTTTACTCCCACCTGACGAATCTTGCCGTAGGGCGTCCACTGGATTTTCGTCCCCTCGTCCTGGTCGAGCACCAGGTTGCCGATGGCATCGTACTGGAAGGTGCCATTGTCCACTATGTGCGCCCAGAAGTCGGTGCCCTGCGCGGAGCGGAAGTTGAGGCTCATCTGAATCTTCTCCAAAGCCTTTACCTCCACCAACTTGCCGGAAGCTACGTAGGAGCTGCCCGTTAAGGTCAGGTTGCGGTAGCGGATGTCATCTTGCACCACCCTGCCACTGCTAATGATTTTATCCTTGGCGACGGGTTTGACTTCCCGGAGCTTATTCGTGCCGGGGTAGTAAGCGTACCGGAAATCGTCCTGCAGCGCCGCCGTTTCATCGCGCCGCTGGAGGGTGAGCAGGTTGCCATTGCCATCATAGGAGTAGTCCTCGTCGTAGGCGCCCGCAGAACCCGAAGCGCGCGCCCCAAAGCCACTGCCGGCCTGGTAGCTCGTCAGGCTGCGGCTTTGCACGATCCGGTTCAACTGGTCATACTGGTACAGCATGCCCTGCATTCCCTTGGTGCGGTTGTTGGCCAGCTCGCCAAGCTTGGGCAGGTCGGTCACCATCCAGGCGATGTTGCCGTTGTAGAGGCCCTGGTGTCCCATCGTCTGCCGGAGCCGGGGCCAAAGCTTATCGCGGGAGTCGGACAAGGCTACCGAAGCGTTCAGCGGCTGGTAGTCGCCCTGGTAGTAGCCCAAGGAGTAGGCAAAGGCGTCATTACCCACCGAGGAGCCCGGGCTGCCATCCCGGCCCGCATCACCGGCGTAGGGCATGTTCACCCCTTTCAGCCAACCCTGCAGGGTATAGTAGTGGTCCAGCCCCTGCACCCGGTACTCGCCCAGCTCCACCCGGGCCAGCGGGCCGTGCAGGTAGTACTGGTATTTCGCCTCCTTGTTCCAGAGAAAGCCGTCGCTGGAAGTGAAGACCGAGGTCAGCCGGTTGTCGGCATCGTATTGGTAGCGATGGGTGAACTCGTCGGCCTGGCCATACTGGTAGAAGACGTAGTTGACCTTGCCGCTCACCAGGTCGTAGCGGTAGTCGGTCCGCTTGGGGGCCAGGCCCGGCAGGGCCTGCAACAACGACCGCACGTTGCCGTGCACGTCGTAGCTGTAGTAGGTGGCGATGGTGTCGGAGAACCCCTTCTCCAGCATGGCCGTCCAGGAGACCCGGCTGCGCAGGAATTGCTGGGCGAAGACCGACCGGAGGGATTTTTTAGGGAAGTCGTAGTATGTGAGGGTGCGGTCGGCCAGTTGGTAGTCGCCCCGGCCCGCCGAGGGGAAGGAAGGGGAATCCAGCGAATCCTTCAGGGCCGCGAGCGGCTGGGCCGTAGCCAGCTCGCCCACCTCCCTAACCCGGCCCTGCTCGTCGTAGCGGGTGTAGGAATAGGAACGGGCTGGCTTGGTCGCCAGTATTGGCGATTGCTCGATGTTCTTCCGTTGCTCGGCGTTCTGCGAGAGGCGCAGCTGTCCCTTCTCGTTGTAGAAGGACCGCGACTCCCCGCCGTCGGGCGTGTGTTGGGCAACTAAGGCGTTGAGCGAGTTGTACTGGTAGCGGGTCCGGAGCAGGTGGGGCGGGTCGGTGCGGTTGCCGGCCAGGAAACTGGCCACCCGGGCAGGGGTCAGCGGCTTGACGCCTTCGGGCGGCACGGTCTGCGCCAGGTTGCCGGCCTGGTCGTAGTAGTAGAGCGTGTAGTGATGTTCCTTCGACGCGTAGGTGTAGCGCAGGGCCTCACTCACCCGGTTCAGGCAGTTGGTCCGGTAGGCGGCGTAGGCCGTACTGGTCAAGCCCTCCAACAGTTTATCGATGGCCAACTGGATGAGGATGCTGTTCTCCTGGGCCGCGTTGGCCTGGCATTGGGCCACCAGATCGTTCAACGAGAGCACGACGGAGAACGGATTATGCTGGTCGTAGGCCAGGCAAGTATTAACCACCCAGCCGGCAACGAGCGTGCGCGTCCGGCTGACCAGCGTCAGGGTGCGGGCTCCCGGATTAGTAATTTTATAATAATACCGGGTCCCGATATCGGCGAGCGTCAGCGGGGGCGTGGTGTAAGTAAAAGCCGTCGCGGAAGGGCTCGCCTGGAGGGCGGTAGTCCTGCCGTTGGCCACTTTGAACCACTGGTAAAGGCTGGCGGGCGTGGTGGAGCGGTCTACCGCGGCCGTGAACGTGAGGGTACGCCCCACGGGCACGGTGATGCGCAGGCGCAGGTCCACCGAATCCTGCCTATTATAAGAAAAACTCGTTCCGGGTAGTTTATGCTGGATAGTATATAGTAAGTGTTCAAAAGTGAACTGATTATCCATAATGGCTAGATCCGACAGAGTGGGAATGGTGCAAATACTCGTGGGAAGGACACCCGTCAGATACTTGTTATTGGACAGCGCCAGCATCTGCAGGCTGGTCATCCCGCCTATTTCCGCGGGAATTGGTCCCGACAGGAAATTATCGGATAGCTGAAGGATATAGACCTGTTTAAGATTACCAAAGCTCGTAGGGATGGAACCCGTCAGCGCATTGTTCATTAAATACAAGCGAATCAATTTACTCAACGCTCCGATTTCGGTTGGAATGGACCCGGTTAGTTGATTGGCGCTCAACTGGAGATAGGTTAAATTCTGTAATAAGCCAATGGTTCGCGGAATCGGGCCCGTTAGGCGGTTATTGTTCAGAATGAGTTGGCTCAAGTTCGGCAACCCTCCAATCTCGGCCGGAATTGGCCCGGTCAGGTTAGGGTTAAGGCTGATAGACAGGCTATTCAGATACGTCAGGTTGATCAGGGCAGCAGGAAGGGAGCCGTTCAGGCGGTTGTTGGAGAAGCTAATGCGGGTAACGTGTGGTTGGTCGACCCCATTAACCCTGACCATCGAGACCGTTACGCCCGACCACTGGCCGGCTAGCAGCGAATCCAAACTACCAGTTTGCCAGCCTTTCTTATTGATCCAGCGAGGGCCGCCGGTCGCATTGTATAGGGCCAGGAGTGCCTGGCGCTCCTGTTCGATGGTGGAAGGAGGAGGTGGGATAATCGTGGGCGTAGGCGAGGGATTGCCAGTGGACGGGTTCGGAGAAATCGGGGTGGTCGTGGGCAGGGGCAGGTACAGGGTCGTATCGCGGACGCAGGAAATCGGGTTGGCCACCGCCACCCCATTCAAGCTGCAGCCACTACGCTGCAAAATCGCCTCGATGGCCACCAGCGAGGGGTTGGTAGCCAGGTCTTCAATGAGAATAACCCGGAAGAAATTTTTGGGGTTGCCGTTGAAATACGTTTGCAAATGGCCCGCCACCGCTATGCTGTCGGCCGCACTCAACTTGTGGGCGCACTTGTTTTGGATGGCGGCGATGCTCATCTGCAGCTGCGGGACGCTGACCGGGCCCGTGGCTCCGTTGGTCTCCCCGTAGGTGGTAATGCCATCCGACGTCTGGGGCAGCCCATCCATCAACTGCAGCGAGGCTTTCGCACCCGGGCAGTTGTTGTATTCGGGAATTTCCAGCTTGGTTTTCCGTTTGGCCTCCAGGTAGAAGCTCTTGTAGAGGGTCCAACGCTGCTGGCTGAGTTGGGCACTGTACGCGGCCGGGCTCAGCTGGGAGCGGCGGCCCATCAGGTCCAGGTACAGCAAGTGCTTGCCGGCCGGATTGGGTTTCCCCTGCTCGTCGATGTAGAAGGCGGTGTTGGCCGGATCGATCACCTCCGTAATGGGTCCCCGGTAGGTCCTGCTGTCGTCGGGCGTGCCGTCATTGTTCGAATCAACAGGTAGGG
Organism: Hymenobacter montanus; assembly: GCF_014699115.1. Lineage (GTDB taxonomy): Bacteria > Bacteroidota > Bacteroidia > Cytophagales > Hymenobacteraceae > Hymenobacter > Hymenobacter montanus. The sequence goes on along the minus strand of NZ_JACXAD010000017.1, from coordinate 106,233 downwards.
TGGCCACAAACACGTCGTTGAGCTTGGCCGCCGCGCTGGCTTTGTAGTCAGCTCCACTCAGGGCCGGGTTATTGAAAAACGGATCCAGGTCCAGGGTCCGGTGGTAGCCTTTGCTGACGGCCGTCTCCCAGGTATCCACCCGCGCCAACTGCATCTCGAATACATCGCTCGGCTGGTTCTTGTCGCAGAGCAGGTATTCGCAATAGGCGGGATGGGCCCTAATGCTGTCGAGGGGCACCTGGTAGGGTTCCTCCCCCGCTTCTCCGTACTTCCCCTGGTAATAGGCTACGATCTGCTGGTAGATGTTGTCACAGTTGCGGGTGGCCACCTCCTGTATCGTGGTCTCAATAACGCTTTCCGCCTCCGGGCAGGACTCGGTACAGATCGCGCAGTTGTCGGGTTGCACCACGTAGCTGTCGCGGATCTGCTGGATCTGCTGCTGAACCGAAGGATTGGCTAGCACCAGGGTGGAAAGCTGCTCGAACGACAACTCGTGCGGCGTAAGCGTTTTCACCACGGTATAGTTGCCAATGTCGGGCAGCGACAAGGTGAAAGCCGCGTTAAGGGGCGTCGGACTGGCGCAGCTGGCCGCCGAAATATTCCGCCGCTCATAGCTGTATTCGCTGGTGGATTCGTTGCCGATGGCCTGGCTGATCTTCACGGGGAAACCTTCCGGATCCGTCAGCGTGATTTTCAGATCGAAGGCGCAGGTCTGGCAGCCCAGCTGCTCCAGGGATGCCGCGTAGGCCGACAGGTCGTATTGGAAGGTGTACCCGGTATTCGGACTGGTGTTGAGCAGGGTGTGAACGGTCGTGCTCACGCCATCCTGGATGGCGTTGCGGGTGCCTGCATTGACCGTGATGGGTGCGAGGCTCAGCGCCGTATAGCTCGGTAGGGCCTGCACGTTGTCGGGTTTCTCCCCGGCCAGAGCCGTGGCGATGGTGCGCCCTTCCTGGTCCTGGTAAGTCACCGACACCTGGCCGTTGGCGTCCACGGCCAGGTTTTTGCGATAATGGCTGGCCGCGCCGACGTTGGAGCCGAACAGGCGAACCAGTTCCTCGGTCACCGCCGTGCCGTAGAACTGGCGGCTGGCGTGGAGGCTGTCGATGCGGAAGCGTTGGCCCACCCCGCCCTGCCGGCTTACCCGCCCGGTGGCGTCGTTGAGGTATTCCGTCTGGCTGTAGACGTAGCCGTTAGCCTGGGGCGTGTAGTTCCGGTGGATGCTGGTGAAAGGATTCAGCGGGGAGTAGTATTGCGCGGCTCCGACCTGGCTGGACATCGGGCTGTTCTCCAGCCGGTAATTGTCATAGTTGAACTTCTGACGGCCAGCGCCCGTGTGGTCAGCTACGGCCGGGAGAAGCGGGGAGAAGGCGTGGAAATTGGCATGGTAGGTAAGCGCACTGTCCCCGGCCGGTACGGCCATCACCTCCACCGATTTCCGGCCTTCGTAATCGTAGAGGCTCTCCCCCACCAGGGTCCGTCGCTCGGAGCTCAGGTTGGTCAGTTGCTGGCGAGTTCGCAGACTGCCATCCAGGTACGAAACCCCGTGCTTGTACTCCCCATTTTCGGTGAACGCGGTTTGCCGCTGCCAGGTCTTATCCGCTTGGGTGTTGTTGACGGCGATTCCCGCGTTACCGCTGTAGAACCATTGGCCGGGAATCCGGTGCGTGGGATACGCCGGATTATAGCCCACGGCCCGGGTCCGGTACCACAGCCGGCCTTTGGGATACACCAGGGCGTGCTGGTAATAACGGTTGGCCGTGGAAATGCGAACGGGCTCCTTGTAGGCGAACGCCGCGTCGGCCGTTGCTCCCGCAAAGGGTTCATGATCCTCAATGAACACCCATTCCAGGTCGTAGGAGGCCGTGGCCGTCCCGGGATGGTTCCATTGGACGCTGGCATAGCCATTGGCCAAGGAAGTGTTCAACGTGATGGCCGTCGACGGATTGAACGCCTCCTCCAGGTGTTTGAAGAGGAGCACCTTGAGTGAAATGTTCTGCTGGGGCGTCTCGGTGCTCGCGGTTTTGGTTTTGATGGCCACGTAATAGTTGCCGTCGCAGGAAACCAGCGTATCGTGAAATACGGTGGTAATGAAGGTCTGGGTGCCCATGTCCACGCGCAGCGGCTTAGTCCAAAGCACCTCCGAGCCACGCAAGAAACTGACCTCCAGATCCGCCGTCCAGGGCTGGGTGGTGTTGCGGTCGCCCAGGTCGTAGAGGAGTTGTACGCCCACGTAGTAGCGTCCGCTCAGGCAGCGTGGACCCGGAAATACGTTCTTCTGGATCCCCGCGGACAAGTCGCTGAACAGGAACTGGCGTTCGACGTCCGGCAGGGGCAGGCGGCCCTCCCGGCTCACCCGAATGGCCGGGGGTATCCGGGTCACCGATTGGGCGTGCCCGACTGAGTACTGCAAAAAGCCGAGAAGGAGGGCAAAAGCAATGCGACCCAGGGCAAACAGGTGTTTCACCGCCGAACGTTTCATGGGCGTTGGATAAAGGGAAGAGCTTACTGAAGGAAAGGGCTTACGGGAGGCTTATTTGCGATCTTGCAGCCGCTTTTTCAGGGTTTCGATTTCCTGCTGCTGGGCTTCCAGCTTGTGGTCCTGGTTAATCATATAGAGGGTCAGCTCCTCGATCTTTTTCAACAGCAGGGCGTCCATCTGCCCCAGGCTGTGGCCGTTTTCGGTCACTTCCCTGGCCGAAGGCAGCTCCTTCAGGTGCTTGTTGGCTTTCAGGTAGCCATCCACCTCCTTCAGCGAGGGAAGCTCGTAGGTGGGTTCGAAGACGTAGTCCGGCCAGGTGGCGCTGGTGGATTCCACCCGCACGTCCTTAGCCCCGATTTGCCCGTTGACGGCTAACGTGTAATTGTTGGGGTTGGAAGCCAGGGGAGTTCCGATAGCCACCTTGCCTTTAATGATCAGGTCGTTCTTGCCAGGATCCGCGTAGCTGTAGTCATCCGAGACCAGGATCCCGCCCGCCTTCAACCCGTTAGCATTCAACCGGTTGTAGATGTGCAAATACTGAGCCGTCTCGGGGGTATTGATGGCCGGGGTGGCGGAATCGATGAACAGTCCGTTGGCGCCGATTTTACCCGCCACCTGCAAGGGGTAAGCCGGCGCGTCGGTGCCTACGCCCACGTTACCGTTGCCCAGGATGGTAAACAATTCGGTTGAACTAGCAGCGTCGTTGCCCCGGAAAAACCGGTAGGCGTTGGTACTGCTGGGAATCTGGAAGCGGAAAGTGGAAGTAGGCCTAGCCTTTAGGACTCCCAACCCGTAGAACTGGTGGTCATTGTCGGCATCCTCGAGCAACACTAGTTTTCGGTTTCCTGTGGTGTTGCCCAGTTGCAGTTGGGCGTGAGGGTTCGGGGTACCGATACCTACATTGCCTGCCGCCAGCAGGTTTCCTTGCCCGTAATTGCTTCCACCGGAAACGTAGCCTACTAGTAGGCTAGCATTGGAAATTTTGACCGGGGCGGTCGCCGAACCGTTCAGGTTCAACCCATTGTTTTCCTGAATGGCCGTCACATCCGCTCCCCCCGAGGAGGAAAAGGAAAGCAGTGATCCTGATCCCATAGGACCGCCCGAACCCACGTTGTCGATCACCAGTCTCCCGTTCACTTGCAGCCTTCCGGTTGGCGTATTCGTGCTGATGCCAATACCCATGCTGCCCGCCACAATTGAATTGCTATGCACCGTTAAGTTATCCCAGATACCCACCTCCCGGAGGCCCCCCGCGGAACGGTTACCCGCGATAATCAGCTCTTTATGAACTCCGTTGTCATTGTAAATGGCGGCTCCGCCATCCCCTACCCCGTACGCGGACCAGTCAGTATAAGCGGGGGTCAAGGCATAGGTGCCCCCAATACTCCCGCCATCCACGTGCAGTCTGAACATCGGCCTAGACGTACCAATGCCCACGTTGCCAGTGTTGTAATAGATGTTTGTACCCGTAGTGGTCCACTGAGACAAACCCGGAACCACCTGGGCATTACTTTCCCTAGCTAGGAAAAACAGGATAGGAAAGAGGAGATGCTTTTTCATGAAACTGCGGTGTTGAAAGTTGAAATAGCTAGAGAAGATTTTAACTGATTGGCATCTCCATTTAAAGAGTCGCAAACCTTTTCAAAGTCCCTCAGATTGGCTGAGGTGGTAATGCTTGAAGCTAACGGCCGGCTGGACGGTGCCACCCGAACGCGTGATGTAGCGCGCTTCCGCGAACACGTCCGGCCCGAACCGGGGCTGGGGATCGAACGTGAGGAAATGGATGGCTACCAGCGGACCTTGCCGGTACCGATACCGGATTTCCGACAGGAAGCCGGTTCCGCCGTCAATCAACAAGTCGATGCGGTCCACGGGGCCTTTCTTTTGCACGACCCGGTAGTGATCCGTGTGGCCTTTCCGGCCCAGGTACTGCGGATCCTCGTAAAAACGGAAGAGGCTGTCCAGATTCGGGGCTTTGGCGGCCTGAAAGGACGGGCCGGCGCCGGGTTTCCGGGTGTTGAACATCATCTCGCGGGCCGACTTGTCCACCATCACGATGAACCGGGCGTTGAGCAGCATTTCGGTAGTCCCGAAAAGGTACCAATAATTGGCGCCCTCCCGCTTGATGTCCGCCTGCTCCTGGTAGTAGGGGGTAGTGGCGGTTTCTTTTTCAAAAGCCTCAATCCGCATTACGACGTGCAGCCGGTTGCTCTGCGAGTAGAGCTTTTGCATGCGGGTGACGGCCTGCTTGAGATCCTGGGCCCTCAGCGATGTGCCGGCCCACAGCACCAGGGCCACGGTCATCAAGAATCGGGCTCGCATCCGGGGGGTTGGGTTAGTTGCCATTGCCCTTGAGGTAGTTCACGTTTTCCGTGAGGGTCTTGATGCCCTCCTCGGTTTCCTTTTTGGTCAGGTAGAGGTTGCCTTGGGCATCGTAATAGAAGAAGGAAGCGAAATTCTCCTCGTCGAGGATGGCGCGCAGCCGGTAGTCGTTCAGCTGATAGACGTAGCTCTTCATGTTGCCTTTCTCCGGATGCAGGCGCAGGTCGTCGTACCAGGCGGTACCGGTACTGCCCGGGCGGAAGGTCACCTCCAATTTGGCATCCTTGTCCGGGCAGGTGAATACGCCCCGCACCTGCTGCCATCCTTCAATCACCGGACCGGCCGGCTCGAAGAGCACCGAGCGATTAGCCAGCAACGTGCCCTGCGCATTCTTGAACGTCAGGGACACGCCCAGGTCGTCAGCCAGCTTGGGGGTCTGTACTTGCGAATTCTTGACCGATACCCAGGCCGAAAGCAGGTAAGACTTACCGGTTTCCAACTGGAGCTGGGGCTGCTGGAAAGTTTTTATGGTCGTGATTCGCAGGCTGCTTCGCCCCGCGTGGGCATAGGTCGTATCCACATCGGGCTCCACGCCGGGGTTGACTTGGTTTCTCACCCGCAGGTTTCCGAACCATACTCCGCCGAAGGGCGCGCGTTTGAGCACCAGCAGCGAAAAGGCGGGCTTGGTAGGATGCGCCTGCTTGCAGACCACGTCTACGTCCTCCTGGTAGTTAGTCACTGGGAAAAACAGGCCGAAGGCCCGGGCCTGAACATCCACTTTCGTGACTCCTTCCAACTCGCTGAGGCGGGCCTCCACCAACACTGACTGGCCCACGCCGATGTTGACGGGATACGTGGAATATTGTGACAAAGGCCGGGTCCCGAACACCCAGTTGCCGGTGGGGTTTCCATCCAGGTGCTCAAAACTGGTGAAGGCCATTTCCGCGTGCCGGGTGTTTACCCCGTTGGCCGAGGGCAGGTGGCCGCCGTAATCGTATAAGGCCGCCGAATACACCCCCAGCGCGTCCCGGTTCTCCAGCTCGTAGCCGGAGGGACTGTAGAGAGTCTTGGATTCGGCCTTGATCCAGTGCGGGATGGCATTTAATTCCGCTTGCGGCCAGTTGAACTGTTCCGCAGTGAAGGTGCCGTCGGTGGCGGTCTTGACCGGAGCCGAGGCCTGGCGGTCCACCTGGTAGACATAGGTTCCTTCGTTCCGCCATACGCCCTTGGCGCCATTGAGGTAGCTGTTGCGCGCCCCCAGTTCCTTGTTGTCGTAGGCCAGGGGCCAGACATCCGAAAACGTGGAAGCGGTCGTCTGCAGCACCTGTTCCTGTTCCTGCGTGAGCACGGTCAGCACGGTGTCCTTGACCGGATTGACGTCCGGGAGGATCGTGACCGACTTGGTTTGGCTGATGTTGGTCGCGTCACAGGCGCCGCATTTGTAACTGACCGTGAGACGAACCGGGTAAGTACCTGGCTGGGCATAGGCATGCATGGGATCAGCCTCGTTTGAACTCCCCCCATCCCCGAACGACCAGTTGTAAGACGTAACCTGGCAATTTTGGGGATTGCTCAGGGCAGGAGAAAAGATGGTGGCGCATACATACTTCCGGTAGGTAAAGTCCAGGGCTGGAGTGACATTCGGAAGGATCGTGATCGACTTGGTTTGGCTGATACTGGTCTCTCTACAGGCGCTGCATTTGTACCTGACCGTGAGACTAACCGGGTAAGTGCCCGGTCGGGTATAGGTATGGATGGGATTGGACTCGGTTGCACTTCCCCCATCCCCAAACGACCACTCGTAGGACATGATCTGGCAATTCTGGGGATTGCTCAGGCCAGGAGAAAAGGTGGCGGCGGTGGTGGTGGTGCACCCGTTCTGCTGGGAAGTAAAGTCCAGGGCTAGTCTATCCAAGGTGGACACGTCGAAGAAAAAACACCGGTTGTCCAAGAAGTCGACGCCAGCCCCGGTCTGTAGGTTAGTAGCATCCGCGCCGGGCTGGTTGAACCGGCCCAGTTGGAAGAAGAAGCAGTCGTCTCTTCCCGTATTGGCCCCCACCGTGGCGGGGGTACCTCCAAATCCATTCTTGCCGCCGGAAGCACTACCGGTCGTCCACTGCATATCCCCGTAGTAAAAGCCCACGTTGTTGCCCACCCCAACTAAAGGGTCCGAACCATTCGTGATCACGAGCTTGAACGTGTTACGTAGGTCAGCCTGCATTCCAAAATATCCTACGTGGTCCCAGATAACGGTTACGCGGGTGGCTTCCACCTTGTAGTAGACGAGTCCACTGTCGGAATTGCGAGTATCCACATCGGCCCAGAAGGGGGCTACCATGGGGTATGTGGAGGGAAACCCGGAGGAGGAATATGTGTCGTATGGCCTTCCGAAAGATATGTTTCCGTTGTTGTTCACATAGATCTCTCTATAAGAGTCTCCATAAAACGTAAACGTGAAAGGCAGCTGGATCGCCTCCGAGGAACCATCGTCGTTGCGGTCTCTACCATAGACGATCAAGGGTCTAAAAGAACGATCGCCGACCGGATTTTCGATGAAGCACGGGGGCGGGGGCGGGGGGGGCGGGGGAGCCGGCCTATTGGCAAGGGATTGCCCGGCAGCCACTCGCAAAAGGCTGGCTGGTACGGGGTAGTTGGTCAGCACCGGCGCTTGCACGGTGGCTGGCAACCGGCCCTCTGCCTTGGCCCGTTCGTACTCGGGGCTGTCAGCAGTGAGGGGGGCCTGGGCAAAACCGGCCCTCACAAGAGTCAATACGATGCCTGCTACTAGGAGTAATCTGGTCATTGGGTTTTCGGAATGGAACGGGTGACCGAATGCGTGCGGGGGGCTCCGGGCCTGGTAGGGTCCTGCAAGGCAGTCACGCTGCCCGCCATGACGCCCAGTTGGTTTCGGAACCCGGATCGCACCACCAGGCAGCGGTAGTTGGTTTGGGTCAGCTCCCGGTCGGCGACCAGCTGACTGGCCCCGTTGCTCTGCCCGGTATACACTCCGCCCGCCACCGGATTGGCCAACCCTCCTTCTCCGCCAGGGTATAGCAGGAGTTCATCACCGGGCTGCAAGGGCAGCGTCCCGGCGCCCGGGGAAAACTCGTAGAGATTATCCCGGTACAGGCTCCTTCGCACCTGGCTCACCGAGAAGGTCAGGCCAATATTTTGATAAGCAGCCCCCATCCCCGGGTACTGGGAATAGGCGGGGATGAAATAGCTGTAGACCGGCGCGTTGAAGTTGTTGTTCACCACCGAAAGCACGGGGGCGCCCGTCAGCCGATCCCACTTCAGGTGCTGGGTGGTCAGCTCCGAGCCTTCGTTGTGGGCCACGGTCTTCTCCAGGATGCCCGTTTGGAAGATGACCTTGTTGGTGACCGCGCTCCGGAGTTGGTTGGAGGCCTTGCTAACGGATGGCCATACCGTTCCGATCGGTATCGGCAAGACCCCAATCACGATGGGGATGTACAGGATATCCAGGTTGGCGCTGGCTCCCCCTTGCCAGGTGTTGTCCTCGTACTGCCGCATGTCGGCGAAGAACTCGTTCTCCTGGCCCAGGGTGTAACGTTTGAGGCTTGGATTCGACAGATCAGCCGCGTCGGCCAGACTCAGGGTGCCGTCCGCGTTCTCCTTGAAGGTGTTGACCAGGGCCTGTACTTTCTCCCCCTCGTAGAGGCGGGGAGCGACCCGGTATTGGTACGCCACCCAGGAGATCGGCTCGGGCTCCAGCTTACCTTGGGGATCCTGCCGGTAGTTGCTCACCCGTTTGGGTTTGCCGTGCATATCGTTGGTCCGGATGCTGTAGCCTTGGCTGGTAGACAGCTTGGAGATGTTGATGCTGCCCAGGAAAGGGATGAGCACGGAGAGTCGGTAGGGCTTGTTGGCTTTTTCCGTTTCCTCGGTGATTACCGGAAAATCCCGGGCCGTGTAGAATTCGTGCACGGTGGCCCCGGTGGTACCGTAGCTGATGCCCTCCCCGGAAGGAAAAATGGGTTTGTTGTCGGGCGTCGTGGCGTGGCGTACTGATTTGCCAGCCAAGCTGGCGGCCGCCAGACTAGTGACCGTTACCTTGGAGTATCCCACCTGGGCCCCCGGATAGTAAGCTTCGTTAACGGGGTACTCAAAGAAGAGATTATTGTCGGACCGCAGGGGAACGGACTGTACGTACTTCTTGGCGTAGCGCAACGGATTCTCTTCCCCGCCCACCAGGGGCTCGTAGGCGGCCACGCCGCTACTGATGGTCTCGCCGTTGTCCACCGTGGTGTATTCGTAGACCTGGCCGTAAACGCCCTCCCCGTCGTGGGCCCAGTTGTCCTTCAGCGTAATTTGCCGCACGCGCAGCCCCCCGCCGAATTTGGACCGATCGGGCGATTTCAACCGGATCCAGGATTCGCCGGCCACCACTTCCTTGCCCCAGCCCTTGTTGTTGCAGTAGTTGTTAAACCCCTCGAACATTTGCCGGATCTGGGTGAACATGCTGCTCAGGCTCCTGATCTGGTCGATCCGCTCGCTGGTGCTGGTGGTGGGGGTGAGTCGGCGGCCGGAGTTAGCCAGCTCCGGCTGGTTGGTCCGCAAGTGCTGCCAGGCCCGCATGGAAAAGGGGTGGCGGCCATCCTCCGCCTTCACGTGGAAGTAGCCGTAAGCATACCGGCCCTGGGCGTCTTTCTCCAGCCCCATGGGTTTGGCGAAGTCGATGTCGGCGTAGCCGGAGATGTATTCGTAAAAGTCTTCCCCCGGACTTCGCAGGTTGATCTTCAGCTTGAAGAATAGCTGTTTGCGTTTCGAATCCAGGTATTTGCGCACCTCGGCCGACCCGTCAACGGGCTGGCTGCCCGGGAGGGGCTTCTCCAGCGGGAAGCGCACTTTCAGGTTGCCGGCATTCAGCTCGAATTTGGCGCTTCCCGCCGCCGTTTCAGGAGCCTGGTAGGGGTCCACGATCTTGGTCATCTGGGTGGCCACTTCGTGCTGCACGTAGCCGTAGTCGTCGGCCTCGTAGTCCACCTGGATCTGACCTCCCGAGGGCAGGGTAATCTGCTGCAGGCTCCAGGAAGCCGCCTGGTCCGCATACGCTTGCTTGTTGGCGGGATCCTGGTCTACGTAGGGCGCGTCGTGGTTGTACTGGTAGTTTCCCGCCGGATAGGGCTTGTAGTTGCCCCAACGGTCGTAGGCGTGCATGTCGTAGGCGGGATTGCTCGTGTGGTAAGCGAATACGTAGGGATTGAGGCTACCCCGCTTGCTGCTGCCGTACTCGAACCACACCTTCTTCAGGGTCAACTTCCCTTTGCCCTCGCTGCTGTTGTGGATGCCCGGGCAGAGGGGGTAGCTGGCGTCGTACTCCAACTTCACCCGCTTCAGCGGATGGGTAATGCCCGCCGAACGGGTGTAGAGCTGAACGCTGTCGAGCCGATGGACGGCTTTGCCCCGGGCGTCGGTATCCTGGAGCTTAGCGGCCACCCCGAAGCCATCTTTGCGCGCCGAGGTGTAGAACCGGGCCACGTGGGACTTGGTCTCGGCCCGTTCCAGGTACCAGAGTTCCTTCTCCCCGTAGGTGAAAGAGCCCTTGTCGTCGCGCGGGTCGGTCTTCCAGCCTTCCTGGTAGTGCGCTTTGGAGAAGGGATCCCGCCATTTGTAGCGGTCGGTATCAGTAGTGGTTTTCCGGTAGGTGAACTTCACCCAGTAGCCCAGGTCATCCGGACTGACGCCGTCCCCGGTCACGTCCACGTAGTCCGGGCCCACCACCGAGGTGAGCAGGTAGGAATGGGCGTAAGGGGGTATTTCCATCCGCTTGAGGAACTGGTCGGTGTTGTTGTGCGAATAGCTGGGATCCCCCTGCCCACTGTTGCCGACATTCACGCGGTTGACCTGGCCGGCCTCCTTCCTCACGCTGAAGGAAGTCTCCTCCTGGTACAGGTTGTAGGCGGGAATGGCGTAGGTGTAGCGCAGTCCTTCCCCCGTCAGGGCCGTGTAGCCTGCCGGATGGTGCCTGGGTAGCCCAGCCCGGGAATAGTCGACTTCAGCGCCGCCCGCGTCCCGGTACTTCACTTTGAACAAAGAAAGTTGTTCGGTAGCGCCACTCAGCAGCTGTTGGTTGGTCACGGGCTGAACCACCTGGTGGCGCGGCTTGCGCTCCCGGTTATAGGAATCGGTGGCAGGCGCCGCCTTGGCCGGCAGGGTCGCGTTTTCCAGGGCGGCGTCCGCCAGCGGGTTGCTGTTCGCTCCCGAAAGCCTCACCCGAACGGCCTCGGCTCCCTTGATGTCGTCCAGCGGCTGGGCGGATTCGCGGTTGGCCTCTCCGTGCACCTTGAAGTACCAGGGTTCGTAGGGATCGTTGAGTCGTGATTGTTGAAACTTCGCCGGTTGGGCCAGCAGGTTGTTATCTGCCCATCCTCCGGAGGTGGATTTGGTGAAGTTGACGCTCAGGTTGACCCCAATGTGGGAAGCGGCTGGCCCCACGTCCACGCCGACGGCTCCCCCGGCGGTTTCCGAGGATACTTCAGGATCGCGAACAATGCCGTAATCGTTGCGCATCGGCCGGTACATCGCCGAGAACCCCTGTCCAGTGGCCGAATAGATGTCGTACGTCAGCGAGGGGATGGCCAGGTTGGGCGACTCCTGGGTGATGAGACCATCCTTTTCCCGGTTGAAGTCCATCAGGGCATCGGACGCGGTGGCGTCCTGATAGTGCAGGTAGCCGTAGGCCGGCGCCTGGACCCGCTTCCTGTCGTGCCTCAGGGTCTGCTGGCTGTAGTAGCCCCGCACGTAGGGCGCGCCGAAGATTCCCCACCAGGCGGCCCCCGCCTTGAAGGTGGCCGCCAGGTTGATGTTGCTCATTGGCATGGTGATCTGGGGGGTGTAGCCGGGATGGGCAAGCGAAAGGGAAGCGGAGCTGGCATAGCCGCCAACGCTCCAGGTTCTTTGCTGGTCGGGGTGCCGCTTGTTGGGATAGTAGTATTGCTTACCACCAGTACTGTGCGTGAAGGAAAGGGTGTGCAGCCCTTCCTTAGAGTTGTACCCCGAGCCCAGCCCGAACTCGCCGAGCTTGCCCTTCAGGTTCAGGGAAGGATTGACGTTGACGCCTTCCTTGGAGTCCAGGCTCAGGTTCAGGCCCACTCCGCCGGTCATGCCCGAAACGGTCCTTTGAAAGCCCAAGTTGGCATCGATGCTGTAGCCGAAGCCCTTGTAGTTGTTCTGGGAAACCCCCAACCCCACGCCCAGGCTCGCATCCTTGCCGAACACCTCCACCTGCACGCCGGCCCCTAGTCCGACGGTCACGCTGGGAGCAATCGACATCTTGGTGTAGACCATATCCCCGCTGAACTCGTCGGGCAGCCCCCGCATCTGCCGGGAAACCGAACCGGGCTGGAGGCTCCATCCCAAACCGACCCAGCTGGCTTCCTGATCCATCCCGATGGAGGATTGGTAGGAGAGGTTGAACGGGTAGCCCCCATTGGGACCCGGCAGTTCAAACAGCGGAATGTTGTACGAAAAGTCCCCGCTGAACACGTCGACCATGTCGGTGGTGGCGGCGGCCTGAAAGCCTTGCGTCTCCGGCTGGCTGGGTCCTCCCGTCAGGGCGTAGGCCGGGGGAGGCTGAACGGCCAGCACCAACAGCCAGGCCGCCAGCAAAAGGCAAATCGTTCTTTTCCGGGAGCGTAGAATTGTTATCATAGTTGCAGGGCGGGCAGGTTGTCTTTGGATACCGTAATCGTCAGCGGCGCCGCGCCGAATCGGGGGGAATCAATCACCAGGGAGGCTTGCCGGGCTTGGCTGCCGTTGTTTTCAAAGCCGACCACAAAGGTTCGGCTGTTGGCGGACCGGGTCGCGTACTGCTCAAAATGGTACAGCACGCAAGGCAGCCGCTGCCCACCCTCCTCCAGGTGGATGTCGTTCTGGAACTGATAAGAGAAATAGTACAGGCGCTCCTGCTTTTCCGCGGTCGTGCCGGCCCGGTAGGTCATGAAGTTGGCCGCCGCATCCTGCAGGCCGACGGTGACGGTGAAGTATTGAAGCTGGTCGATTTCCCGGCGAACCTCGGTGGCAGCAGAGCCGGGCGAGGCCCCCGCTCGTTGCAGCCACACGTAATCGGTGGGGGTGTACTGCACATCCCAGACATATTCGCCTTCCGGCTTCTGAACGTGGAGGCCATGGCTGTAGTCCTGGACCCAGGCCAGGTAGGAAGGCGGATCCAGCTTTCCTGAACACGCGCTCAGGCCCAACAGCAGCAGCGGGGCCGTTCGGAGCCAGCGCCAGTTTCTCCGATAGGGGTCTCTTTTTTCCATGGACAAGAAGTCTGGTTTCCGGCGAGGGGGTTTCCGTACTGGTCTTTTGGTGACAGGAGTTGGGTGGCTCAAGGCCGGGCCCGACCCGAATCCGGCAAGTGCCCGCCGGCCCGGCAGGGGGCTCACCGAAAGGAGTATCGGTATGGGGTTCATTACTTGGGACTTTTCACCTGGAGAAGGTCTCTTTCCCGCAGGGGTTCCACGAACAGGGTGTGAACGCGCCTCCTTTTTTCCGGACACTCCAGGTAGACCATCTGGTCCCGCTGGCTGCCGCAGGCATCCTGCACCCGCATCAGGACGTAATAGTTGGGGTTCTTGTCGAGGGTGACCACTGCCGTGCTTCCGGCCGCTTCGATGCGCTGCTCCCGTGGTTGATAAAGGAAGTTCGTCCGTTCCTCGTCGAGCACGTACCAGTTCACCTGGTAGGGGGCTTTGCCGCCCGAGATTTCCCCGTGGAACTCTACGGCATTTCCGGTCGGCTCCCGGCAGGAGAACCGCACGGGATTGACTACCAGCCGCACGTTCGGCAGTTCCTTGCGGACGGGCTCAATCTTACGGAGGCACAAAGCCAGCGTCTGTCCGGATTCATCCCGGGCCTCAACGGTGTAAGTCTCTCCGGTCACCCACTCGGCAAACAGCGGCCCCAGGTCGATCCGGAAATAGTTGCTGCCGTAGGTTTTGGCCAGCCGGTAGGAGACCAGCGGTTCCCGTTTCCAGTTGTAGACGGTTAGCGGAAGTTCGGCAGCGCGGCCCAGCCGGTCTTCGTACTGGAGGTTGAGGGCTCCTTCCTGCAGTTCGTGAACGGTGGTAGGCACCCCCTGGTTGAGGTTGAGGTAGTAGGAAGCCTCCGGTTCGGTCTTCGCCGGTTGACTCCAGGCAATCTGGGCATGCAGCAGAAAGGCCCACAACCCGTAGCCTGTCCAGGTGCTAAACAAGCGTCTTTTCATCGGTCGTCGCGTGAGTTGGTGCTGATTCCGGTACGGAGCATCCAGGGGGAGTAAGAATTTTCGAGAATGCGGGTGTTTTGCAGTTGGTATCCCACCGACAGGTTCAGGGAAAGGGAAGAGCTCAGCGCCAACCGGTAACCGGCACAAATCATCAGGTTGTGCCGTTTGAAGATTTCCCGTAATTCCGGATCTGCTTCCCCGTAAGAGTCAAGCAGGTCCTCGGCCTGCAGATAGGCCTTGCGGGCCAGGAATTCGGCCTTCAGAAAAGCCCGCACGCCCAGGGAGGGATGGACTGTCCGCCCCTGCCGTCGCAACAACAGGTTCGGACCCACGCCCAGCGACAGGTTACCCAGGAAGTGGTAGCCCAGGGCCGGAGAAAACTGGACGATGTTTAGGTTGACGCCCGACATCCCAACGAGGCCTTCGAAATAGGAACGCTCCCAAAACGTAGGCTTTTGCGTGTAGGTGAGCAATTCTCCCTTGGCCAGCTGCTGCGTTTGGGTGAGCTTCAAACGGGCTTGCTTCAAATTCACTTTCCGAAGGTTGGCAAACCTGGAAAGCTGGTCAGTTTTCAGCAGGCCAGCCGCCATGGGCGACAGTTTTTGCAGGGAGCTGTCGGGCAGGGTCCAGCCGGCCAGGTCGGTTTCCGGGGCCCCCGCTGCAGGCACGCCAGCGACGGGGAGTGGCACTGCCGCCGCTGGGGCCGGCGGCACGTTGGCCGGAGGGGAAAAGAATTCCCGTTGAATGCCCCCAAGAAGCTTCTCCTTGGAAACCTCCTGCTGGGGAATGGCTTCCCCCGCGTGCCGGAGGGCATTGCCTAATGGGAGGCCAGCCAACGAATCGGCCCGGGAGCGCCATAGTTTTTCCGAATAAACCGGCAGGGAGGGATAACTACCCTTCACCGACAGCAACGAATCCCGCAGCGCGGTTGCCCGGCGCGTGAGGGCCTCGGATTTGGTCGCGCTCAGGGCGCGTCTTGCTCCCTTCTCTACCAGCTCCGGCCCGGACGAATTGCCCAGTGGCAACGTCTGGCTCCAGACCGAAAGCGGGTAAAGCAAGCATACGGCAAAAAGAGGTAGCTGTATTTTCATGCAAGTAGGTGATTGAGTAGCAACTCCTGCCGTTTCGCGGCTGGAGATAGCTAAGGCTTTTTTAACATAGCCCGTTCGCGCTCCGGGCGACACCGCGTTGGGCGAAGGGAAGGTTTGCCGCCGCTCCCCCTTTGCGAATAGCGGCTGATCTACGACTAGCGAGCCTGCTGCGGGATGCGGTAGCGGACCCGGGTGGTGCCCTCGGTGGGGTTGGGCCCATTCTGCCCGGGCTGGCCCCCCGCCCCGGTTGCGGCGGCCGTTGGGGCGGAAGCGGCACCCGGTTGCTGGTTCAACAGATTCTCTAACCGGGTCAGGCGCGCTTCCAGCGTCGCCATCTGGGCGTCTTTCTCTTGGAGGCGAGCCTCCATTTGGGTGTCTTTTTCTTGAAGGCGAGTGTTGAGCTGCGCCAACTGGTCCTCTTTCTGCTGGAGGCAGGTATGCTGCTCTTGTTTGAGCTGCTCTATCTGCTTTTGCTGCTCCTGAACGGCGTTGACGAGGATGTAGTTGAGGGCATTAGCATCGTAGTCGAGGTACTCCGCTTTCCGGCCCGTGGGGTCCTGGTAGGTGAACTGGCCCACCATATAGGGCGCGACCTGCTGCATCTGCTGGGCAATCACGCCCACGTACCGCTTGCCCGTGGGCATGTTCGCCTGCCCGTTGTACTCAAACCACACCGGCTTGACTTTGCTGAGCACCTCCAGCCCGTCGGTGAACTCCGACACGTTCTTCTTCAGGCGCGCATCCGAGGCCACCGCCCAGCTGCCCCCCCCGGGCTTGGCCGCCACCCCGTTGACGTGCAGCAGATACGCCGGAGCGGTGGTGCCGATGCCCACCTTGGTTGAGTCCGTGGCCCCGTTCACTCCCTTGATGGCCCCGAGCACCAGGCTGTTGGAGGCCGACACGTACGCCCGCGCCCCGATGGCCCCGGCGTTGGATAAGTCCCCGGCGCTGGTGTTGGCTTCGTAGCCCAGAAAGCAGTTGAAGGAGCCCTCGGTATTGGCCTGGCCGGCGAAGGTGCCCACGAAGCTGTTGTTACTGCCGGTCGTGTTGTAAAAGCCGGCGTCTCGTCCCACAAAGCTGTTGGCATTGCCGGCCGTGTTGGAGGAGCCGGCTAGATACCCCACGAAGCTGTTGTAGATGCCTGTTGTATTGGAGGAGCCCGCCTCGTTGCCCACAAAGCTGTTGAAGTTGCCGGTGGTATTAGCGAAGCCGGCCCTATATCCCAGAAAGTTGTTGCTACTGCCCGTCGTATTCGAGTTGCCCGCAAATGTGCCGACGAAGTTGTTGTTATTGCCCGTCGTATTCAAGTGGCCAGCTTGGGTGCCCACAAAGCTGTTGCCACTGCCCGTCGTATTGGTGTACCCAGCATAATTGCCCAGAAAGCTATTGGCGTCACCCGTGGTATTGGAATAGCCGGCTTCATACCCCATGAAGCTGTTGCTATTGCCCGTGGTATTTAGCCGCCCCGCTCGGGTACCCAAAAAGCTGTTATTACTGCCCGTCGTATTGGCGTAGCCCGCTTCGCTACCCAGAAAGCTGTTGTTTGTGCCCGTGGTGTTGAAGTAACCGGCATAGGTGCCCACGAAGCTGTTGCTAGCACCCGTCGTATTGGAAAAGCCGGTCTGAAATCCCACAAAGCTGTTATTACTGCCCGTGGTATTAGTGTTGCCGGCCCCACGCCCCACAAAGCTGTTATTACTGCCCGTGGTATTCGAGTAACCCGCATAGGTGCCCACGAAGCTGTTGTTATCACCCGTCGTATTGGCGTAGCCCGCCGCATGGCCCACAAAGCTGTTGTTATTGCCCGTCGTGTTGTTTTGACCCGCCTGGCCGCCTAAAAAGCTGTTGTAGCTGCCCGTGGTATTCGAGTAACCGGCAGTAACTCCCACAAAACTGTTGTTACTGCCCGTCGTATTGGCGTAGCCTGCTCGATGCCCCAGAAAGCTGTTTTGCAGGCCCGTGGTGTTGAGCCTACCCGCATCGGTTCCCACGAAGCTATTATATGCGCCCGTGGTATTGGAGTAGCCGGCATTGGTCCCCAAAAAGCTGTTTTCAGTGCCCGTCGTATTAGAGAAGCCCGCCGCATGACCCAGAAAGCTGTTGTAGGCGCCCGTGGTATTGGAGGAGCCCGCAAAGCTGCCCAGAAAGCTATTGCTATTGCCCGTGGTGTTGGCGGCGCCGGCCTCATACCCCACAAAGCTGTTGTGATTGCCCGTGGTGTTGGCATAGCCCGCCCCACGGCCCACAAAGCTGTTAGAGGCACCCGTCGTATTCGAGGCGCCCGCCACATATCCTACAAAGCTGTTGTTCGTGCCCGTCGTGTTAGCGGCCCCGGCCTGATAGCCCACAAAGCTGTTGTTGGCACCCGTCGTATTGGAAAAGCCCGCTCCAGTGCCCAGAAAGCTGTTATATGCGCCCGTCGTGTTGTGGTACCCAGCATTGGTTCCCAGAAAGCTATTGTCATTGCCCGTGGTATTGGAGTAACCGGCATTAATCCCCACAAAGCTGTTAGCTTCCCCCGTGGTATTGGAGTAGCCGGTTGCATACCCCAGAAAGCTGTTGCTGGAGCCCGTCGTATTAGAGAAGCCTGCCGCATGTCCTAGAAAGCTGTTTCTACTGCCTGTGGTATTGGCGGTGCCGGCCTGATACCCCACAAAGTTGTTGTTGGAGCCCGTGGTGTTGAGCGCACCAGCTTCGGTGCCCACAAAGCTGTTGAAGGTACCCGTCGTATTGGACTTGCCGGCTTGGGTGCCCAGAAAGCTGTTATTACTGCCCGTCGTATTGGTCAGGCCCGCTTCGAGGCCCACAAAACTGTTATTGCTGCCCGTCGTATTCAAGTAGCCGGCCCGATACCCCACAAAGCTGTTGGAGTTACCCGTGGTATTACGATAGCCTGTCCAGGTGCCAAAAAAGCTATTGTTACTGCCCGTTGTATTAGACACGCCGGCTTCTTGGCCCACAAAGCTGTTGTAGGAACCCGTCGTGTTAACATAGCCTGCTCTGCTGCCCACAAAGCTGTTGTGGACGCCCGTGGTATTAGCGAAGCCTGCCCCCGTGCCCAAAAAGCTATTCTCATAGCCCGTCGTATTGGAGTAGCCCGCCTTATAGCCTACAAAACTGTTGCTCGATCCCGTCGTATTGGCGGTGCCCGCTTCTCTGCCCAGAAAACTGTTGAAACTGCCCTCCGTATTGGCGGCGCCGGCATTCACCCCCACAAAGCTGTTGTAGCTGCCCGTGGTATTGGAGAAACCCGCCCGATGCCCCAAAAAGCTGTTCTGAAGGCCCGTGGTATTTGAGTAGCCGGCCTGAACCCCCACAAAGCTGTTGGCTTCGCCCGTGGTATTGGCGTAGCCCGCTTGGGTGCCGAAAAAGCTGTTGTTGGAGGCCGTCGTATTGGAGAAGCCGGCCTGAACCCCCACAAAGCTGTTGGCACTACCCGTCGTATTGGCCTGGCCCGCAGAGCTGCCCACAAAGCTGTTGCTGTTACCCGTCGTATTGAAGCGGCCGGTAGCAACCCCCACAAAGCTGTTGTACTCGCCCGTCGTATTGCGTTCGCCGGCCACATACCCCAGAAAGCTATTGTTACTGCCTGTGGTATTGGACCCGCCCGCTCCATACCCCAGAAAGCTGTTGTAGTTGCCCGTCGTATTGGCGTAGCCTGCCGTGACACCCACAAAGCTGTTGCCGCCGCCCGTGGTATTACGGCTGCCGGCCTCATACCCCACAAAGCTGTTGTTAGTGCCCGTCGTATTGGAGTTGCCTGCAGCAACCCCCAGAAAGCTGTTGTTGAAGCCCGTGGTATTGTGATTGCCGGAAAAGGTGCCCAGAAAGCTGTTGCGTTCGCCCGTCGTATTAGAGGAACCGGCATTACTCCCCACAAAGCTGTTATAAGTGCCCGTGGTAGTGGAATAGCCGGCATAGGGCCCCACAAAGACGTTGGCATTACCTCCCGTGCCGGAATTAACGCCAGCATTGTAGTTCTGGGCGCAGAGGGGAGAGAACGAGAGCAGACCCATCAACGACAGCAGCAGCCGAAGGAATGATTTGCTTGACTTCAGGTTCAGGTAAAAGTCAGCTTTCATAGGCAAAAGAAGAAAATGAGGCAGGATAAAAAACAAATGTATAATTATTTTCAATGTATAATAATTTTCATAGCAATTTTAAAAAATGTCAATCAGGTGTTATATCTGGCTTGCTTCCCTACCAACAGGCTGAATAGCCTGCAATCCCATTGGCTTCCGCCTCACCACGGTTCTATCTCTATTATCCTTGGGCAACCGCGGTAGGGTAGTCGACTCAAATCGCCTGGCGGATACGGGTTTGAACGGGCCGAAACGCATTCCCCGGGCCCAGGCGGGGACTCCGCCAAGCAAGTCCTGATGCATTCGGGCCGTTTTTCTGCCCTGGCCAGGGACCACGTGCCGAACCAGGGCCCCGCCTGATGAGCAACAGCAAAACGCCCCACAGGTCATCGCCGGGCCGCTGGCCTCGCTGCATCACTTCGTAAGCACACGGGCTTCGCGCTATTTTTCGCCCCTTGTAACGAGCCCCCAGTACGACCGCGAGGATATTCTGGAAAAGACCAAGGTCGGCCAGCAGTTGGCTGCTCAGGGCAGGCACATTGGCCGGCCCAAAGCACGTGATGCGTACTACCTCTAATTATTTGGCGGTGGTTTAACGTAGGGTGGTGCCACGAATTGCCCACAGGGCTTCGTGGTACCACTACTAGCTTGCACAACGGACCGAACGACTAGTGGTGCCACGACTTGCCGTCGTGGCACCACCCCATTTTAGACCACCGCCAATTATTTAATAAATATTCCGTGAATCCCAGTGGCTAAAACCGCTCCGCCAACATCAGGGTGTTTTATATTCCTTATCCTATAAATTCGCGACATGGCTCCCCGTATTAACCCTCTTCTGACCGGGAATGAGTGGCCGCGCAAAATGCTCAGGTATTATTTTCTGTTGCTTTCCGCGCTGATTTCCCGGTCTGCCACCGGCCAATACTTCGCTGACACCGCCCAAGTATATACCTACGTGGAGCAGATGCCTGCCCTGCCCAGCGGGGGCGGCAACTTGGCCTTGGTGAAAGCCATTCAGCAGCGGGTGCGGCTGCCAGCCGAGGTGCGCGAAGGCCGGGTGGAGGGGCGCGTTTTCGTGCGCGTCATCATTGGGGCGAGCGGCGTGGCCCGGCAAGCGGCGGTGCTGCAAAGCCTAAGCCCCGCCTGCGATGCCGCCGCCCTGGCGGCCGTGCAACGCATGCCCCGGCTGGTGCCCGCCCGCTACAACGGCCAGCCCGTGGCGGTGCTCCTCACCGTACCGGTAATGTTTCTATCCCCTAATCACGTTTTTGCACTTGCTGAAGTAGGCCAGCCACCCCAGTTTCCCGGTGGCCGGGCGGGCCTCGAGCAGTACTTGCAAAAGAATCTGGTGACCCCAGCCGAGGTGAAAGAGCGCGACTTGCAAGGCGAGGTCACCATTCGCTTCGTGCTGAAGGCGGACGGGCGAGTGGGCGCCTGTGAAGTAATTAACTCACTCTGCACCAGCTGCGATGAAGAGGCACTACGGCTGGTCCGCAACTTTCCGCGCTGGCAGCCCGGCCTCGGCTACGACGACCAGCCGGTGGCCGTAGCCCAAACCCTGAAGGTATGGTTTCAGCCCCCACCCCCACCCGCCGGCACGCCCGAGCCGGTTCCGGAGCAGCAAGTATATGCCCAGGTAGAGCAAATGCCGGCGCTGTCCGGTCGCCCCGGCCCTGGTGCCGTGCAGGCCGCTCTTCAAGAACTTATCCGCTACCCCGAGCAGACGACCAATGGCGAAGGTGAGGTCAGCTTCGTGGTCGAGCCCGACGGCCGCGTCACCCGCCCTCTCATGCTTAAAAGCATCGGGCACGCGACCGATCAAGCCGTGCTGGCCGCCGCGCTGCGCTTGCCCCGGTTCGAGCCCGGCCGGCAACATGGTCAGCCCGTCGCCGTGCGCCTGGTCGTGCCCGTGCTGGTGGAAATCCGCTAGGGCCCGAACCTGCATCAACCTCACTGCTGGCCCGTGCGCTAGAGCGTGTTATGGACTTGTAGGCGAACTTTGCGAGGATGGAACTTACCCGCCGCGCTTACCCCAGCGATGTCAGCGACGAGGAGTGGGCCTTTCTGCTCCCGTAGTTGCTGCTTGTACGCGAAGATGCTGGACAGCGCCAGCACCCCCTGCGGGAGCTGTTTAACGCTTTGCGCTACGTGGTGCGCACGGGCTGCACCTGGCGGTATTTACCCCACGATTTGCCGCTCTGGGCTGCGTGTTACCAGCAATGGGCCCGCTGGCGTGACGCCCGCGTGTTCGAAGCCCTGACCGACGACCTGCGCCAACTCCTGCGCCTGAACAGCGAACGCCCAGCTGCCCCAAGCGCGGTGATTCTCGACTCGCGCACCCGGCAAAGCACGCCCGAAAGCGGCCACCGGGCCGGCTATGACGGCGCGAAACGGCGCAAGGGCAGTAAGGTGCACGTGGCCGTGGACACGCTGGGGCACTTGCTCGCCGCTGTTGTCACGCCGGCCAACGAACCGGACCGGGCCCAAGTCGGTGCCCTGGCTCACGTGGTGCAGGCCGTCGCGGGCCACCAGGTGAGATTGGCCTATGCTGACCAGGGCGATACTGGCGATGCCCCCCAGCAGGCGGCTCAGCAGCAAAGTATTGACCTACAGGTTGTCAAGCTAGGCCACACCAAGCGCGGCTTCGTGCTGCTGCCCCGCCGATGGGTCGTTGAGCGCAGCTTGAGGTGGAGCGCCCGCTACAAGCGCCTGGCGCGTGATGATGAACGCCTGGCCCTGAGCTTACAACAACTCCACTACCTGGCTTTTGTCGGAATCATGCTCGCTAAAGTCACCGCGCTCAACCTCGGCGTCAGTCCATAACACGCTCTAGTAAAGTATAAGATTATCGTAATTGGAGCAGAGTAATACATAGGCCTGTGATGCTTCTAAAGCGAAAGATCTATCGGAAGTATTGGGGTATGCAACAATTTTTGACATATGAAACCTCAAACCATCAGTTCACTAACACAAAGCATAAATGATTGACTATATAAGCAACAAGAGTAAATAAGCGAAAGAGAAGTAAGCTGTGACTTTACATTGCTAACTATAAATTCCCCATAAAAACCTGCGTCAATCTACCAACATGTGAAAGAGCCAAAAACGATAAAAAAATAGGATATACTAGGCCTAGCAGTATGCATATTACCCTGCTAGCTATTGAGATACTTTTAAAGGAATAGAACAATGCAATGCCAAAAGCTATTATCACGACTAAACTTAGTAAGCTTAGACCACACATGCTTTCTTTCACCTCACGTATGTACTTGGGTGCACTATAAGGCAAGTTCCCAAATCCGTCACCGTGAAAATACTCTAGTATAAAATTACAATATGCAATCCACACATAATAAAGCATGACCAGTATGACAGCAGAAGTATTCAGGAGAAAACGCATGATTTTGAGAGGGTCTAGCTGATTCGGACACAATATAGACATAGTTTGTAGTAGCGTTTCGAAGTGGTTAGACGAGTGGTAGACGGGGAATGAGTGGCGGCATTCGACATTGTAATAGGCGATGTGATGGTCTTCTATCTGTTATGTATAGGCAACCTCATTTTATCAAATTTCTCGAGCAGCTTCGAATAAATGAGCCCAACGTATTATTCTTCCTGAACTAATCGGAAATTCCACTTCGTGTAACCAAATTGCAGGTTATTCTATAGCCCTAAAAACATCAAATTTTATCCAAACAATCATTACACCAACATAATACCCTTAACCCCTAATTTATTAGCCTCAGCAAGAATCCCCCTAGCTAATATTTCATTTTCTATGACAATTAATAAAGGCACACCATCAAGCAATGCATTTTTACTGCGCATGGCTTCAGCTAGGGTTAAGCCTGCTTTTTCGTGCAACAGTTTCATAAATGGAACTCCACGCATACCTACTTCCCAGCCAGTAAAATGTATTTTAAACACAACTAGTAAATTATTTTAAATACTAATCTAGGCATTTTACCTGGATTTGCACCAGTGGTCCTTTTAGCGCCCTCTACAATGAGCTGATCTAAGTTACGTTGACGGCCAAAATCTACGATAATGTCTCTGACACCTTTGTAACCGAGTTGATTGGTAACTGTCCCATCGATGTCAAAATTTCTGATAGTAAGAATTCTGGCGGTGGTCTAAAGCGAGGTGTGCTCGAATGCTTTTCACACAACAGCTCTGTGCTTCCTGTGGCAGCGAGCACATTCGGCGCAATGGCAGCGCCGCCAGCCATGCCAAAGACCGGTGTCGTACCTGCAGCTATCAGGCTCGCTTTACCCCAGCCGCCATCGCCAAAGCGGGGCAGTACGAACAGGTGGACAAGCTCTTGAGCGAGCGGGTTTCCCAGTGTGGCATCCGTGCGCTTGACGGGCATCTCGCGCATGACTGTGGCCAAACGGGCAAAAAAAAGCCCAGTCGCCCCCGTCGCCCCTGCCACGACTTCGCCCGAAGAAGGCCCAGAAAAAACGCTGGGAGCCCTTGAACTGGACGAGATGTGGTCCTACGTGGGCCGCAAAAAAGCTCTGGTTGGCCGTCGAGCGTGGCAGCCGGCGCATCGTGGCCTGGGTCGTGGGCCAGCGCGACGCGGCCACGGCCCGGCGCTTATGGCTGGCGCTGCCGCGCCGCTACCGGCGGCATTGCTGGTCACCGACTTGTAGGACGCCTATATCGGTGTGTTGCCCGGCTGGCAGCACGCCGCTGTTCCAAAGGCAGCGGCGGTACCAGCATCGTGGAGGCCGTCAACTGTTCGCTCCGCCAACGCTGTAGCGTCCTCGTGCGCAAAACCTGTTCCATTAGCAAATCTATAACCATGCACATGGTGCGAATTAAAATTGTCATCGACAACTATAACCGCACCATGAATTAGACCACCGCCTATTTTTTATCTATATAATAACCCCCTTTAAATACTGTATAGAATATTATCTACCGATACCATGCAGGCTGCTCTTCAAGAGCTTATCTGCTACCCCGAGCAGACGACCAATGGCGAAGGTGAGGTCAGCTTCGTGGTCGAGCCCGACGGCCGCGTCACCCGCCCTTTCATACTTAAAAGCATCGGGCACGCGACCGATCAAGCCGTGCTGGCCGCCGCGCTGCGCCTGCCCCGGTTCGAGCCTGGCTGGCAACACGGCCAGCCCGTCGCCGTGCGCCTGGTCGTGCCCGTGTTGGTGGAAATCCGCTAGGGCCCGAACCTACATTAACCCCACTGCTGGCCCGTGCGCTAGGCACTGGGCTTGTTGTGGATGCCAGCCGGCCCCAAGCGGGCCCTCTCGGCTACTTACGCTGTGGGCTTTGGGCATTTAGCCGTTGGTAATAGTCATGCGCGCCACGCCCGTGCCACGGATAGTGCTCCACTGCGCATTGCGCTCCACCACTAGAGCACCAACGCGGGCTTACTGGGCCGCCTTGCGCCCGGCGCCCAGCACGAATAAGCCCCGGTAGCGGCAGGGTGCGTCCTGGTACTTCGGCTGCCCGTTTTTGCTGCCATTGCACCGCTGCACGCTGTCGCATTTCACGCCGTGAGATTGAGTATGAATCATCAGACATGCTTATGGTCAAATACGCTTTAAACAGATCACCGCCCCACATCTCCTTGACTAGATAATGTTATACTTTATAGCCCATGCACCTCAATACTATGTGGTTTACTATCAAATATTTATTACGCATGTTATTTTTTGACAATCAATTTGCTGAATTGCTAACTACATGGTATCTCACTTTTATTGAATACTTTATTTTTATAACTTTTCTTATTTCATCCTACTTTTTATTGTTTTTAATATATTTTTAACGATATTTGCATCACAGCTATAAAGCAGCAAATACGTATGGAGATTAAAAGCATATACTCTGAAACGGCCCTATATGATGTTTCTCGCAGTGTTTTAAGAGTCTGTTTGCTGTGCGTATTTTTCTTTTCCGGTATCGCCGGGTCAGCAGCCAAAAATTATAACAGCGAAATATTTTACCCGGCAGCAACTTCTAATAACAACGCTGGCAGCACTTCACCGGACTCAGTATTTCAGGCCTTGGAGGAAACCGGTCATTACGTCGATGCTCTCTCGCCGTCCAACCTACAGGAGTTGCCCATCGGAGTAAAAAAGCGAATTGGTAATTTAACTTATACGGTTGCTTTTGTAAAGGCAAAGCTCAACCCCCAGCATGCTGCCCTCACGGCGTTTGCCAAGATTGAAATTCCACAGCAGAATACGCAAACCGGCAAGCCTTTCTCCCTATTCTTTGGGGCGGAGGATATAAAGTTCTCTTACAATGGCGGCCTGGTGGGCGATGCCCGCCTGGTGCTGCTTGATAATGTGGCCATTCCCTTCAACGGAAATAAGTGGGAGCTGGACCTTAAAGGCGGCTTCGATGCAGCAACCGGAACCTTCGCCGATCTGACCTATGTAAAAATTGACTGCGAAGGATTTAAGGAGCTGGGCGTATCGGCAGATGTGGCCTTTAGCCGCGATGTGGTTATTCCGCTAAATGCGCAGATGGATATAATTCCGGACCCGACGCAGCGGGTCAAGGGCGCCTTTCATACCATAGTGAAAGACTGGAACGACATGCTCGTTGAGGTGTCGCTAAGTCCCTTCGCGCTCAAAGCCCAGCCCAAATTTGCTTTCACGGTAAACCAGGCCGTGTTTGATTTCAGCGACTTGCGCAATTCACCTTCCGTTGTATTTCCGCAGAAGTACACTACGGAACTGCTGGATCCCGCCAATATGAATCTGTGGCGCGGCGTATTTGTGCAATCGCTGCAGGTAGTGCTGCCGCCGGAGTTTAAGCAAAGGGGCAGCAACAACCGCATCTCGTTTGGAGCGCACAACCTGCTGATAGATAATTTCGGGGTCAGTGGCGACTTTTCGGCTAATAATATCCTTGCCCTTAACAACGGTGACGCCTCTGGCTGGGCCTTTTCGGTAGATACGTTTGCCCTGAAAGTAGAAGTGAACCAGCTTAAGGCCGGAAGATTTGCCGGCAACCTGAAGCTGCCTGTTTCGGAGAAAACCGACCTGCACTATACGGCCGCTATTACCCCTACGGATTACCTGATCGCCGTCGCGAACAATAAGCCACTCGACTTTTCTTTATGGCGGGCTACGCTCCATCTGGACAGAGGCTCTACCGTGCTGATGGCCGTGCAAAACAGTCAGTTCAGGCCGAAAGCCATCCTGAACGGCTACATGTCGCTGTCGATGAGCAGCGATACAGCGGCAGTCCGAGACACACTTAACGATAAATCGAGAATACCGAAGCTCACTTTCCAGGCGCTTACGTTGCAGACGGAGCAACCTTACTTCCAGGTGCAGGCGATGGGCTATGCCGGGCAGGTGAAGCTCCAGAATTTCCCGATTTCGCTCAATGGAATTTCAGTCGCGGCAGTCGGTGATGATGTATCCCTCAAGCTGGGCATCGCGGTCAATCTGATGTCTGGCAACTCGGCATTTGGTGCTTCCGGCGATGTCGCAATCGTGGGAAAAATAGAGAACAACGGGCGACAAAGGTGGAAGTACGATCACGTGGCCCTGAGTGCGCTGGCGGTAAATGCAGACTTTGGCGCGTTTGCGATAAAAGGCGGTCTTCAAATTCTGAAGAAGGATCCGGTTTACGGAGATGGCTTCAACGCGCATGTGGAGCTGGACCTCAAAAAAGGCTTTAAGCTGCATGCTCAGGCCAATGCCATCTTCGGCAGCACCACTTACCGCTACTGGATGGTGGACGGCCTGGTGGATGGCCTCAACATACAGGCCGGCCCGATAACGCTCACCGGCTTTGGCGGGGGAGCCTCGAACCGCATGAAACGCAATGCTACCGC
Organism: Hymenobacter montanus; assembly: GCF_014699115.1. Classification (GTDB taxonomy): domain Bacteria; phylum Bacteroidota; class Bacteroidia; order Cytophagales; family Hymenobacteraceae; genus Hymenobacter; species Hymenobacter montanus. The sequence goes on along the minus strand of NZ_JACXAD010000017.1, from coordinate 79,205 downwards.
GCCCGTCATGGGTGGCGTCGGCCTTACCTACACCCCGGATCAGTCGACCGGATTTGCCTTTAAGGCCGCGGTGTTTTTTGCCGTTGGCGCCAAAGATCTGGTGAAGGGCAACCTGGCTTTTGAGATAGTCTTCAACAGCAGCGGGGGCCTCAATAAAATGGGCCTCTACGGCGATGCGAAAGTATTGGCGAGCAGGGCCGAAGGCATGGCTGGCCTCGATAAGCTACAGGCCAAGCTTAAGCAAGCCGCCACTGCGGAGGAGTCATTCGCCAACCAATATGGCCAGGGCGCGCTGAATGCTTTGGGCTACTCCGACAAGGCGAAACAATTCACGGCTCTCCCCCCCTCCAACGACCAGACCAACGGCATTGAGGCCAAGATGGGCATCGAGTACGACTTTCAGAATAACGTCCTGCACAGTACCTCTGAGATGTATGTAAGCCTGGTAGGCGGCGTGCTCAGGGGCCGCGGGCCCAATAACCGAGCGGGCTGGAGCGTGCTGCACATCGAACCCGGCAGCTGGTATATGCAGATCGGCACGCCACAAGACCGGCTGGGCCTGCGCCTGGGCATCGCATCGCTCAACGTAGAGGCCGGGGGCTACTTTATGATGGGTGACAACATGCCCCCCAGCCCGCCCCCGCCGCCCATCGTAGCCAGCATCCTTGGCGTAGATGCCCAAGAGCTAAACTACACGCGTGACCTCTCGGCATTAAGTGGTGGCCGGGGGGTTGCCTTTGGGGCGGATTTCAGCGTGGACACCGGCGACCTCAGCTTTCTCATCTTCTACGCCTCCTTCCAGGCCGGCGCGGGCTTCGACATCATGCTGCGCGATTATGGTACGGCGCAGTGTAGCGGCGGCAACGGGCCTATTGGCATCAACGGCTGGTATGCGAATGGGCAGTCGTATGCCTATATGCAGGGCGAGCTGGGCCTGCATATAAAACTATTCTTCATAAACAAGAAAATACCCATCATAAAAGGCGCGGCGGCGGTGCTGCTGCAGGCCCGGGCACCGAATCCTTCCTGGTTCCGCGGATATCTCGGTGGCAGCTACAATCTACTCGGCGGGCTGGTGCAAGGCTCTTTCCGCTTGAAGGTAGAGCTGGGCCAGAAGTGCGAAATCGTAAATGCTGGTCCGGCAGCAGGGCTTGCCGTTATCTCAGATATCACCCCCAAAGAAGGTAATACGGGTGTCGATGTATTCGCGGCGCCGCAGGCTGCCTTCAACATGAAGGTGGAAAGGAACTTTCGGATGGAAGATGATGAAGGCATAAAAACCTACTTCATCAAGCTGAACAAGTTTGAGGTAGTGAAGAGCGGGCAAGCTGTAGAAGGTACTCTGGAGTGGAACAGCAACCACGATGTAGCCACCTTCCATTCTTTTGAGATTCTGCCCCCGCAGGCTTCGCTTACGGCTAGAGTAAAAGTTGCTTTTTATGAAGTGAAGGATGGTGAACAGGTGCCGGTGTATGTGAATGGCGCTATTGCCACCGAAGAAAAAGCAGTATCCTTTACGACTGGCACGGCGCCCACTACCATTCCCTTCCAGAACATCGCCCACTGCTACCCGGTCATTGACCAGCAGAACTTTTACACCGCCGAGCGCAGCACCGGATGGGTGCAGCTAAAACAAGGCCAGTCCTACCTCTTCGATAATGCCAATACGTACAGCGGCTCGTTCGTATCCGCAACGGATAGCCTTACCGTGCCGGTCACTTACCAGCAATCGGCGCGGCGGATCGCCTTTACTATGCCGCAGCTGGCGCAGGATAGGGCCTATCGCTTCCTCATCAAGGCCACTCCGGTAACGGCCTCGCAAAGCACCGTGAGCGAGACGACCACCCAGGCAAATATTGGCGGCGACGCAAATAATACGCTGGCGGTAAAAAGCAAAACGCTCAATGGTACCGCATCCAACGGCGGCGCCGCCGCCAAGCTGCTGACGTATGACCTGCGCACCAGCCAGTACCCTACTTTTAGCGCGAAGCTTCAAAGCATAACGGTTGCTAACAACAATATCAGTAAGCCTACCGGCACTTCCGACATTGTATTGCTTGGTGCTACTACCACGGCCAACGAGCCTTTTGATGTAGCCGAGCTGGTTGGTAATACGTATTCTTCCGGCCCGCTGGCATTCATCACGGCAGTGCCGGACGACAGCTACTACAGGACCGACATTCAGCCCCTCATCTATCAGCATTACGGGCTTGGCGGCATCGTAATAACGGCGCGGGACACGGCTCTATTGGGCGCACCGCCGTTGCGGGCCGTTCCGGTCAGCAATGCGTACAAAGTATACGCGGAGCAAGGTATCAATGAGCTATTCCGCAAGACCACTTTTCCGTATGGCTACGAGCTGGCGGCGTTGTACAAGCAAGATTATCGGGAGCTGCAGTACAAGGTGGTAAATGCCACGCTGGGCACCGGCACGATGGCAACCTACTACAACCTTATCATGAATCCTTTCCCGCTAATGACGCGCGGGAATTATAAAATAAAGCTGCTGTACCGCTTCCCGGATGGTACGTCGGGCAGCAGCGGCATTTTCCAGTACTACTGTCCTATCAACTAGAAAGATGAGAGCCGTGTCAGCAAGGATTTACCCTGTTATAGCCCTTTTTTGCCTGCTTGCATTTGCCGCAGGAGCACAAAGGGTGCCGGCCCGGCACCCATCGGTAAAGGTGCTCAGCCGCGTGCAACGGGATAAGATTCTCCTGCGCTGGGCGCCGGATGCGGCTATGGCCTGGCGAAAGTGCAACAAATGGGGCTATACGCTGGAGCGGTATACTATCGCCCGGGGCGGAAAACTGCTGCCTACTCCAGAAAAGAAAGTATTGCTTACCGGCCTTAAGCCCTCGCCCCTGGCCGACTGGCAGGCCCTTGCTACCGCCGATGATAATGCCGCCGTCATCGCCCAGGCGCTCTATGGCGAAAGCTTTAAGGTAGGTAGTGGGGAGAATAAAGTAGCTCGCGTGGTAGCGGTAAGCGAGGAGCAGGAGCAGCGCTTCGGCTTCGCGCTCTATGCGGCCGATCACAATTTCGAAGCGGCCCAAAAAGCCGCCCTTGGTTACCAGGACCGGGATGTGCGCAAGGGCGAAAAATACCTATACCGCGTTTACAGTCTCGTACCACGTGCCGAATTACCCATTGACACGGGCGGAGTTTTTACCGGCCTTGATAATTACGAGGAATTACCCAAGCCGCAGGAACTCGTCGGTATTTATGGCAACAAATCGGTGATGCTGAGCTGGAACTACGAGCTCCTGCGCCAGCAGTACAACAGCTACCTCGTGGAGCGGTCGGAGGATGGGGTCAACTATAAGACGCTGAGCAGCCTGCCGGTTACAAACCTTAATGACAAGGACGGCCGCAAAGCGGCCAGCATGTATTATGCCGATACGCTGGCGGTAAATGGGAAGCAGTATAGCTACCGGATACGCGGCATCAATCCCTTTGGGGAAACCGGCCCGCCGTCGGAGACGGTGAGCGGAAGTGGGGTAGAGCTGCTGGCCTATGTGCCCTTCATCACGCACAGCGATTTGCAGGGTGACAAGAAGGTGTTGCTGCAATGGGAGTTTGACAAGGCCGGCGAGCCCTTACTGCAGGAATTCAGCGTTGCGGTATCCGACAAAGCGGATGGCTTTTATAAGACGGTTATGGCCGGCATTTTGCCCAGTAACCGCAACGCCACTTATGTTCCTCCAACACCGCTGGCAGGTAGCAACTACTTTACCATTACCGCGCAGCCAAAGAGCGGCAAGGGGCGCACCTCTTTCCCGGTACTGGTGCAGGCGATTGACTCCATACCGCCCGCGCCGCCAACCGGTTTGGAGGCCATAGTGTACACCACCGGGCTGGTGCGTATTTCCTGGAGAGTGAATAAGGAGAGCGACATGCTGGGCTACCGGCTCTTCCGCGCGTCACAGAAAGACGAAGAATACTCGGCGGTGAACAGCCAGATCCTGACGGGCACGGAGTACATCGACACCGTGCAGATACAATCGCTCAACAAAAAGGTATACTACAAGCTAAAGGCAACCGATCAGCGCTTTAATAATTCCGATTTCTCCGTCCCGGTCGTGGCGTTGAAGCCAGATCAGTTGCCCCCGGCCGCGCCCATCTTCACCGGCTACGAAGTAGAAGAGAAGGGCATCCGGATTAAGTGGGAGCCGAGCCCCTCGACGGACGTGGTAAACCACATCCTTTACCGCAGCGACACCCCCGACCTGAAAGGAGCTATCGAGCTTAAAAGTTGGAAGGCCGGCGATACCGCGACCACCTATTTTGATGAAAACGCGACGGCGGGCAGAACCTATACCTATACCATCACCGCCGTTGATGGTATGGACCTAAAAACGAGCGCTCCTCAACCACTGACGGTTTCGGCGGACCGGATGGCTAATCTGATACGCCCCGCGGTGAGGGGCCTGAACGTCTATAAGGATGAGAAGTCGGGCTACATGGATGTGTTCTGGCAGTATGCGGAGAAAGGCGTAATAGAATATCTCGTCTATCGTGCGGAAGGGACCTTGCCGCCGACGCTCTGGAAGACGTTGCAGCCGGGCACCTACAATGTGCGGGACGAAAGCGTGCGGAGCGGAAAAGAATATAAATACAGTGTGGTTGCGCGCTTTGAAGATGGCGGGCAGTCGAAATTCTCAACTGTTAAAACGAATTTCTGAGATGAGGAGAATACTATTACTATTTGTGCTGGCACTGAGCTTTTTACCCCGAGCGGTAAAGGCGCAATCCTATAAGCTGGAGTACGACGTTCAGTTCTACTTGGATGAGAATAGTGGCAACCGTCGGTACTACAATACCATGTACTATACTACGGTCAATAATGGTACGCCCCAAACGGTAAGTGCCTTTGACATGTACAGGGAAAGAGGAGACCCCCATATCGTCGGTTCCATTACAATTCCTGCCAGTCAAGGGCCCATCAAGCGTCTGTGGATTAGCACAAATCGGCAGGTGCGCGTTTTAGGCACCTGGAATGGCGACTGTAGCGGCGGCAGAGATACTGATATTTATAATAATCCCGGAAACGCGGAATATTGCTTTAATAGAGCAAACTGGACCGACTGGGGCTGCCTGACTTCGCTGGGGGATGACAACGCTTATACCAACGTTCTGAAGCAATACCCGGTCTATACGCTTACCCAGTCAGATCCTTCTGGTTTTCTGCCGTTAGATGACAACATAACCTTTACCGCCTCATCCGGATTCAGCGCTCCGTTTTACAAGTGGGAATATTCCTTAGTAGGCAATAACGGCCCCTGGACTTCACTCCCAGCATATAACGGGCAAAGCACCTTTCAGGCAAGTGCCAACAGCATATTGGGCAATGCCGTAGCCGAGGCTAATATAAACAGGCCGATATGGATACGCATCCAGAAGGGTTGCGGAAGTTCGGTTGATCCCGTTACGCCACTCCAGCTTAGCATTCGCCTCCAAGCCCCACGGATAGTGAGTGTTGTGCCTCAACCAACCCGCTGCTTTGATGAAAACAACGGCTCGGTAGTCGTGACTTTTGACCGCGTATTACGGGCGCAGGAACAATTGTTTCTGACCTTTAACGGTACTAGCTCATTTCAGGGGGCCCTCCTACCCGGAGCAACTCAGTATACCGCGCCCGCTAGCTTGTTCGCAGGTCAGTACGTGCTTGATCTTTTGGGGACGTACACAAATAATGGTACAGTTGCTCCTACGTACACGGGCGATTTGCAGCATCACCGGGCTACTTTTACCGTCCAAAAGCCGGCGGCGGTTAGTTTTTCAGGTACTCCCGTCAATGTCTGGTGCTATAATGGCTCTGATGGCGAGATCCAGCTCAGCGCATCCGGCGGCGTCGGAACTTATTCCTACCGCTTCTACACCGCGGCCAACCCTGATCCCGTCTGGTATCCATTTACGAACGCAACCACTCATACCATCACGTCCCTGCTGCCCGGCACCTATTTCATCAAGGTGCGCGATGGCAATGGCTGCGTAGCAAAAACGCTCAACGGCACCGGGCCCGAAAAGGTCGAGACCATTACGATTACCCAGCCCGCCGACCCGCTGCGGGTTGACTTGGTAAGCCAGCAAAGCCCCACCGCGTACGGGTTCACCGATGGCAATATTCATGTCGTGGTCTACGGGGGCACTATTAATGCCAACAATACTTATAACCACACCTGGACGGACGCCAGTAATAATCCCGTCACTACGGAATCGACCTGGTTCGCAAACGGCCAGTATCATATTCAGCTGCAGAATATCGGCGCGGGGACGTACACCCTCACCATCCAGGACAAAAATTTCGCCTCCGCTACTACCCGCGCTGGCTGTGAGGTTATTCGCAGCTACCCCATTACGCAGCCGCCGCCGCTTACCGTACGTCTTGAAATATTCCGGCAGCCCTCCTGCAATAAAGCGAATACCCAGGCCGACCCTTGTACCGATGGCGAGCTGAGAGCTCATGCCCGGGGCGGTACCCGTTTCTCACCCGGCTTGCCTTATCTCTACACCTGGAAAAAGAAGGACGCGCAGAATAACTGGGTAGTGATGACGAGCTATACCGATAGCACCGCAGCTGCTTTAGAAAGCGGTTGGTACGCCGTAAACGTGCAAGATGCGAACGGCATCATCCTCGGCCAGTACCAAGCCAATGTCCTGGTACAGGCTACGGACAGCACGGTCTTCCTGCCCGAGCCCCCGCTGCTCACCATCAATGAGACGGTGACGCCGGTCAGCTGTAATGCCGGCCAGAATGGTACAATCATCAGCGGCGTAGCCGGTGGCACGCCACCCTACCAATATTCCTGGAACACCGGAGAGAGTACCGCGAATCTTTCATCGCTCGCGGCCGGCCGCTACTTTCTTTTCGTGAGAGACGCGAACGGCTGCCGCGCCACCAAAGCGATTGTGGTACCAGAGCCTACCGGATACGTACTCACCGTGAATGCTACCCCACCTACCTGCCATGATGGGTGTGACGGTAGCATCGTCCTGAATCTTGCGGGCGGAGTCCCACCTTATACATACACCTGGCAGCAAACCGGGGTAAATACCAATACCCTTTCAAACCTCTGCTCCGGCACCTATCAGGTAACCGTGAGCGACGCCAACGGCTGCTCTTTCGCCCGAGTCATCACCCTGGATAATCCACCTTTACTTGACCTCGGCCTCCCGCGTGATACGACGCTTTGCAATGGGCAGTCGGCCAGGCTGAGCATAGCTATCAATGACCCCGGCGCTTCCTACAGCTGGACCTCCGACAACGGATTTACTTCCACAGACCCAACGGTAGTCCTTACGGCGGCCGGTAATTATTATGCGCGACTCACCAATGGCCGGGGCTGTGTAGGTACAGCTACCATTACCATCCGCCGCCTGAACCTTGATATTGCCGCCGATATGCTGCTGCCCACCAGCGCTATCACCGGCGAAGAGATCGTGCTGGTAAACGTGAGCCGCCCGCTGCCGCAAATTGTTGAGTGGATTTTGCCGCCGGCTGCGACCATACTCGAGCGCACCGATAATTTCATCCGCTTCTCATTTGCCGCCGCCGGGACGTACCCAATTACCCTTCGCACCGGCATTAATGCCTGCCGCGAGCAGGTAACCAAGAACGTGATTGTAAGCCCGGATGCCGGCCTACCGGGCGTAGGCGTCACCGCGCCGCCCTTTATTGAAGACCTGAAGGTGCTGCCGATACCCAATGATGGCACCTTCACCGTGGAGCTGCGCTTGCGCCAGATAGCCGAGGCATCGCTCAGGCTGGTGTACGTCAACAGCTCCGCAGTGGTAAGCGAGCGGCAGCTCCGCGGCAATAAGCAATACGTGGAGCGCTTTAGTCTGCCGGGGCTCGCGCCGGGCCTTTATATGCTCGTGGTACAGACGCCCCAGGCAGTGCGAACTATTAAAGTGATGATCATGCCATGAGAAAGGAAAGTAACTGGCTGACAGCCTTACTGGGCGAGGCTTTAATAATGATGCTGCTACTGTGTGGATGCACGAAAGAGAATCCGCTGCCGGCAAAGGCGGACTTCAGCTACGTCGTCAAAGACAGTAACTATTCCGTGCCGGTGCGCATCACCTTTACCAACAAGAGCACCGGTGGCGAGCGTTTTAAGTGGACGTTTGAGGGCGGTGAGCCGGGCAGGCTGGACACGGAAGACCCCGGCACGATCGTGTACAACAGGCCCGGCATTTACCAGGTGCAGCTCACGGCATCCAATAACGATGGCGAAAGCGATGTAAAGAAGGTAGTGATCAAGATTGACAGCGCCTTCAACATTCATTACATCGCGCGATTTGTAACCGATTCTTTCCCGGCGGCTACGGTGCGTATCACCAATACCTCACAGGGGCCGGAGACGTACCAGTGGACCTTCGCGGGTGGCCAGCCGGCAGCATTCAGCGGGCCGCGCCCGGGTAATATCGTATTTGCCGATCCGGGCGATCACCTCATCTCGCTCACGGTTTCGAATGGCCGCAAGACCCAGACGAAAGATACCGTACTACACGTCGCGCCCCACCTGGCCGCCGCGTTTAGTGTTATACCCGACTTTGACGATAGAGACTGGGAAGCGCCGGTAAAAGTCTATATCGCCAACCGCAGCATCAGCGCTACGCAGTACAACTGGTCGGCACCGGGCGCTACGGTTACTTCATCCACGCAACGGGCTCCATCCTTTATTTACCGTGATCCCGGCACCTACACCATCACGCTCGTCGCAACGAATGGTAAAGAGACGCAGCAGACCCAGCAGACCATCGTGGTGCTGCCCAATACCAACCTGCGGGTGCTGAACGATGTGTCGTTTGGCATCAACACGGCGCAGAACACCACCGGCTGCTACTTCTCGACGGCCAAGCGGAAAGTATACCCGAAAGACTCGGTAGTAGCCCTCGGTAACGCTATTGATGTCGTGTTCTATGGGCTTAACGCAGCCTTTACCTACAACCGATTTGTAGCCCCCGATATGAGCCTGACAGTTGGCCTGGAGCCGGTGCCGGGCGGGCTGCACACGCAGTACATCAACTCGCTGGAAAGCTGCAACTGCGGGGTCTCTTTCACTCCGGCTGACTTTGATGCAATGACGACGGATGCCCGGCTGCAGGCCACGAATTTTAGTGAAAGTCCGGCCGGGCTTCAGCCCTTTACTAGTACGACTGTTCCGCGCATTATACTCTTTAAAACTGCGGCAGGCATCAAGGGCGCGATCAAGATAAAGCGCTACGTGAGCAATGGGCAGCAGTCCTATATCGTGGCTGATCTGAAGTATCAAAAGCAACCGTGAATACTTCTGCCATTTCAAGAATAATACGGGCCCAGTCTCATGCAACCATCATCCATTACCCCATTCCTCGTCCTGACTCTTACCGCGGGCACGGCTACCGCGCAGTCGGTGCAAGTGAAGCACCAGATGCTCACGGTAGACGGCGTAGAAGTAGGCCCGGTTGCTGAGGAAAAGCTGCCGGCAGATGTATACCGATACCATTTTTCCGACACCGCCGGCCACGAGCTCTTTACAGCGGAGTGGCATACCCTTGGTACCCAGTATTACCTAACCCTCGCCCTTCCGGGCTACGAGCGCAAAGCCGACCTCCAGTTCGTACCCACTGGTATAGGCCTAAACCCGGCCAAGATTATTGCCAACCAGCTTATCAAAAATAATGGCCTGCTCGCGAATAAGAGCTGGGATATGGCGGCTATTCGCCACTATATCGACACGCACGATCAGGCGATGAGCGACCTGGCCAAAAGCGAGCGGGACGCGTTGTCCAGGGCGGCGGAGGCAGCCAAAAACATGGATCTGAAAGTATTGCCTAACGGCCGTATCACGGCGTACGGCGGCAAGCCGTTCGGCCGCTATGTGGTTCAGAATGAGGCGGAGCGCCGAATACAGTTCTATAATGCCGCTAACGAGCTGGTGGCCGCGGGGGCGCCGGTTTACGGGAGTTCCCGGAGGTATGCCTATAACATGCGCCGGGACAATACGCTGATTGAAGTTGATGGCGAGTTCTCCCCTGGCATTACCGAACAACCGCAGTATTTTCTGGCGATGGCTCGGCAAGGCCTGATGGCGCAGCTCGCCAAAGGATACTGGTCGGCAGCAGATTCTTCCCGCATCCCCGTAGCCGTACGGCAGCAGGCAGCATTGGAGGCAGGCGTAAACGTGGTGAACCAGCCGGGTAAAGTAGTGTTGGCCGATGGTACGGTGAAGGAAGGCACGATCAACCTCGCTTTCATCAAGCATCCGGAGAAAGGCATTACCGACCTGGACTTTGGCGAGCGGCTATCCTTCAACTATAAGAATGAGTCCGGCAAGGGGAAGAACGCAACCTATAAGCCGCAGGAGCTGAAATCCTTCGAGGCGGGCGGCCGCACATTTGAAAGCGGGCAGGTGCAGCAGCCGCTCATGAAGGAGAACCATTTTCTCGAAGTAGTATACCGGGCCGGCAAGGCCGGCCTCTTCAAATGGTACGCGGACAATGGAATGAGCTCCCTCGTCTTCAAAGCCGATGATCTGGGCCTGACCGTACCGCTGGGCGCCCTGACAAAAGGCAGGAAGGGCGCTAAAGGGGTGTATGAAAAATGCCCCGCGCTGGAAAAATGGATAGCTACCCACCAGCCCGCCGCGGACGAAGCAGGCGGTAAAGAAGTCGTGGACGCCTACTGTCGGTAATGCTTGAAAACCCTGTTCTAATGCGAAAGCGTGTACTTTTCTTGTGCCTTGCCGTCGGTTGCGGCAATCTATCGGCGGCGGCCCAAAGCCTCGACCTCGATCACTTGCTCCATTATAAAGACAAGTATATTCGGTTGGGCGGCGGGGTCTTCTTCAACAATGTTTACACCTACAGCGACGACTCCCGCGTCCGGCAGCAGCCCTTTACCTACACGGTGGGCGGCAATGTAAACTTGCAGATCGCCACTTTTTCGCTGCCGTTTACCTTTTCTTACACCAACCGGCAGTATACCTACACGCATCCTTTCAAGTTCAACCGGCTGAGTATTCACCCCAAGTATAAATGGGTGACGGCGCACATCGGCGACTGTGCGCTGAGCTTTTCGCCTTACTCGCTCAACGGCGTCATGTTTACCGGGGGCGGGGTTGAGTTGGCGCCGCCCGGCTCGGGCCTGCGGCTCACGGCACTCTATGGCCGCTTCCTCAAAGCTACTGAGCCCGACAGCTTCAACATCCCGGCTTACGCGCGCTGGGGCTGGGGCGTGAAGGCCGACTATGAAAAGGAGAAGTACAAGGTCGGGCTATCGGTGTTTCATGCGAAGGACCGCCGGTCGTCCATCAGCACCCCATCCGACTTCCGGTCCGTTTATCCGCAGGAAAATATGGTAGTAGATGCTACGCTGAATACGACCCTCACTAAATGGCTGGTGATCGATGGCGAGTACGCGGTGAGCACTCTCACGCGGGATCTGCGCTATACCGACCGGCCATCATCACGGGCCGGCTTCCTCGCGCCGCTGGTTAGCGGCAACTCCTCTACCACCAGCTATCATGCCTATAAAGGTGGCATCACCGCTATTGTTACCAAGGCACAGCTGCGGCTGGGATATGAGCGGGTAGATCCGGATTATACCAGCCTCGGCGCCTACTATTTCACCAACGACCTGGAGAATACCACGCTGGCGCTCAGCCGCGCCTTTCTAAAAAACAAGCTGAACATTGCCCTCACCGGGGGCGCCCAGCACGATAACCTAAACAACACCAAAGTGCGGACTTCGAAGCGGTTTGTCGGCTCGGCTTCCACCACCTACCAGGCCAGTGAAAAGCTGAACCTGAGCGCCCAGTACAGCACCTTCCAGAGTTACAGCAATATGCGCTCGCAGTTCGATTACATCAACAGCGCCAGCCCGCTTAACCCGGCCGATACCCTGAATTTCGCGCAAATATCGCGCAATGCATCGGGCAATGTGGCCTGGACGGTGAAGAAGAGCGAGACGGCGCTGCACCTCTTCAACGCCAACGTAGGCTGGCAGGATGCGGCCGACAAGGAAGGAGGTCGGGTGCGGGCCGGCGGGGGCTCGACGCTCATGAACTCGGCGCTGACCTACACTATTCAATACCCCAAGAAGGGCCTGGGCCTTACCGCCGCGGTAAACGGCACCTACAATACGGTCGGCCTGGCGAATATGTATCTCTTCGGCCCGGCGGCGGGCATTAGCCAGGCCTTCGCGAAGTCGGGTATAAAAACCGGCCTTTCGATTGCCTACAACAATGCCTTTGCCGATGGCGCCTCTACCGGCGACGTCTGGAACCTGCGGGGTAATGCGACTTACACGCTCCATAAAAAGCATCAGTTCTCGCTTAGCATCACTGATCAGCTGCGCAAGACCAGAAGTGGCGTTGCCCCCGGCAAGCGCTCACAATTAATGATTGCCTCTTTCAACTACGCCGCGGCGCTGTGAGGCGCAGACGATAGTCACTAAATAAACGAGCCAGGGCCAACTACCCTCCGCGATTAACGCTTCAACACCCTTACCCATGCCCCGCCCCTTGCACTGGTTTCTATTCATCGCGCTCAGCGTGTTGGGCTTTCTGGCAGCCCGGCCGGCCGTCGCCCAGGTCTACCCGGTGCAGGTCACGGTCCAGGCCCTGCCCCCCTACCCCATCTACCTGCGCGAGTTTGCCGCCCCCACCGCCGCCTCCGACCGCCTGCGCTTGCAGCTCCTGCTCACGGACCTGACCGTGCCCACCCGCCAGGTGCGCCTGAAGATGAAGCTCAGCAACACCAACGGCAGCACGGTTATTCAAAACGGCGACGTGGTCGCCCGCGCCTTGCCCCTGCAGCTTTCCGGCGGCCTGCCCCTCTACTTGGGCAGCGCCGACCTGGACCCCTACTTCGCCCCCGAGAACCTGCCCGGGCTCTCCCCCACCGCCTACACCCAGCCCCTGCCCGAAGGCGTCTACCAGCTCTGCTTCGAGGTCTTTGACTACCTCAGTGGCGAACGCCTCTCCGGCCCCAGCTGCTTCACCCTGAGCATCATCCAGAACGATCCGCCCCAGCTCGCCCAGCCCCGCGATCGCGAAGCCGTCGCCCTGGCCAACCCACAAAGCCTGCTCTTCCAGTGGACCCCGCGGGCCATCGGCGCCTCGGCCGTCGAGTATGAATTTACCCTGGTCGAGCAGGCCGATGCCCAGCTGCCGCCCCAGGTCGCCGTGCTCTCCCCCCCGCTCTACCAGACCACCACCGCGGCCACTTCCCTCTACCTCGGCCCGCTCGAGGCGCCCCTGCAGCCCGGCCACCGCTACTGCTGGCGGGTGCAGGCCCAAGCGCGGGCTGGCACGGAGACCGTCGGCACGTTCAAGAATAACGGCTACAGCGAGGTCTGGTCTTTCCGGGTGACGGATGCCACCTGCACCGCCCCCACCGGCCTCATTGCCACCGAGCAGGCCAAGCGCAGCCTCAAGCTGGGCTGGACGGCGGTCCCCGACCCGGTGCCGGCCTACCGCCTGAGCTACCGCGTGCACGAAAGCAGCAGCGTCAATGGCGGGACCTGGTACGACCGGCCGGCCGCCACCAACAACCTGCAGATTTTTGACCTGGACCCGGCCACCGAGTACGAGGTGCGCGTCGGGCGGCCCTGCCCCGGCGGGGACTATGTGTTCGGCAACAGCATTTATGCCCGCACCCGCAGCGCCACCGATAGCGCGACGAACACGAGCTGCGGACTGCCGCCCAACCCGGTGGACGTCAGCAATACGAGTCCGCTGGCTTCGCTTAGCCCGGCCGAGAAGTTTACCGCCGGCGATTTTGAGGTAACGGCCGTGGAGGTGACCGGCAGCGGCGGCACGTACTCGGGCAAGGGCTACATCACGGTGCCCTACCTGGCCAACGCGAAAGTGAAGGTGAAGTGGGACGGCATTAAGATCAACAGTGGTCGCAAGCTGGTGCAGGGCGTGGTGGAAACCACCTGGGACCCGACCATGAAGGGCATTACCGATATCGACGGGGTGTTTACCGGCGGCGCCGGCACGGGCAGCGTCGTGACCGGCACCGTGGCCACCGATTACCACACTTCGTTCGAGATCGGCGGAGTCGGCGACTTCAGCTTCAGTGGCAGCGACGATCAGCCGGTGATCACGATTGCCAACCACACCAATGGCGGCGGCTCGGGGCTGACCATTCCGGCCGGGCCACTGCCGGTGAGCGTGAGTGATCCCTCGGGCGACGTGTATGTGGTCGAGAAGGGGCCGGACGGGCACCCGACTGTGGTGCACGCTGCCACGCCCGTGCCGCTGGCCATGAGCCCGGCCCAGCTCAATACGCTCAGTCCGGACAAGGGCAAGGTCGTGTTTAGCAAAGGCGACAAGACCGTCTACGGCTTTGATGCGTACCTGCCGGAGTACGAGGCCTCGACGGCCTGGTCGAACAAGTACGAAGCACTGGGCACGGCCCCCACCTATCGCGTGGCGGCCAAGGCCGCGCTGGCCGCCAAGCCGGACCGGATCCTGGCCCAGCTCACGCTGAATGACGCTTTTCTCAAAGCCGATAGCGTCCAGTTCATCAGCGGCAAGGGGCTGCGCTATACGGCCACCTATCAGGGAAATAACCGCTTTGAAGTGCTGCTGGTCGGCAGCAGTGCCAATGATGCCCAGGAAGTCTACGCGCTCTATCCCAAGCGGGCCTTGCCGGGGGGCACGGCGGCCCCCCGCGGCCAGTACCTGTCGCTGGGCAAGCTGCTAGTGGCGGGCTATGCGCCGAAAACGGCGAAGGTGGTGGTCGTACCGGTGAACGGGGCGGCCGTGAATACGGACTCGGTGCGGGCCGCCCTGGCCAGGGCGTACACGCCTCTCGGCATTACCTGGGAGGTGCAGCAGGCCGCAGCCTGGACCGACAGCGGCTGGGATGCCAACCACGATGGCAAGCTGAAAGTCACTGGCACCAGCGGCTGGAGTGTGTACACCTCGGAAATGACGGCGCTCAATGCGGCTTACCAGGCGGCGCACCCCTTGGTGAGCGGGGCAGCCTACCTGTTCGTGCTGCCGGGCGTGGCTGACAATGGTGGCAGCGCTACCAGTGGCGATGTGGCCGGCGATATGCCGCGGGGCAAGCGCTTCGGCTACCTGTTTGCCGGCAGCCTGACCAACAGCACGGTCGGCCGGGTAGCGGCCCACGAGCTGGGCCACGGGGTGCTCAAGCTGCTGCACACCTTCGACAACGCCTATGGCTTTAGTCCGGGCGCGCTGGCCCAGAACCTGATGAGCTATGGCAGCGGCGATCGCCTGAGCAAGGTGCAGTGGGATGCCGCCCATGCCCCCGGCCTCGTGATCGGCCTCTGGGAAACCGAGCAGGATGCAATGTCCTATGGTACAAGAGATCGTCGTATCCCCTTGGCTTGGCGTAATACCAGAGATTCCTCCGTTAACTTCCTGACGCCACATAAGCAGATTGTCCGACTGCCCAAGAAGGTCATCCAGGCCTACTTTACGTTTGGCACCGGCGAGTATCCTTCCTTCCCGGATATGCCGGCCGGGGTGCTCAAATCGTTTCTGGTAGCGGAAGGTAAAGACACGCTCAGTTACGAGGCGGTTATCAGCAATGGGCAGTTCACGGGCTACTATCGGAATGGAAGTCCTTACACAGGCTATCTGGCCAAAGACGCAGCGGTAGAAGATGGCACCGCCGTCATGCTACTGCCATACGCTAATGGCTTTAAGGCATACCGTCTTAAAGGACTTACCGCGCTAAGCTATATGACCAGCAACCCGACGGCGCCAGTCATAAACGTGCTGGATGCGACTTCGGCCAAGCTGCCGGCTCAAGCATGGGAAGAATTAACGGATTTCTCCTTTGATAGAGAACAGGTAAGGACCGGCATTTCCTCTACATTGATCAATCCGGCTTTTACCGACATTTTGACGGACCTCTCCAATAAGAACGAAGAGTACCTGACGCTGACCAAGATCATGGAGTACCGGACGATATATCCGGACATCTTCGATCGGATGACCACCACATTCGGTAACTGGGGGCCGGTAAGCAACTGGCTATTAGTAAACTTCAACGACTTTCTGAATATTTCTGATGCCAGCGGTCAGATTAATATGCTGATGGGTAAGGAGAAAGAGCAGATTACTGCGGGCTACTTCGATTATAAATGCTATCAAAATGGGTGGGGCCGCCTTTCGCGGCCCACGCTCTATGCGAAGTTCCTGGCCACCTTTAAAGAAGCTATCAACAGCTTTCAGATCAGCAACCGCGCTACTATTGCCCTACTGACGAATACAACTTTTTGCAGTAACAGCTCGAATGAAGATAGTTGGTTTGGCGCAGGCACACCACCCTCCGCGGAGGCGATACGGGATGCCGTAGTAGCGATGTCGGTAGAGCAATTGAAAACGATTTGCCCGGTCAAGCGGGCGGAGGCGATTGCGGTGGTGCTGGATAAGTTTATCGTTAGCGAGCCTTACGAAAACGCCATCTATAAACTGATGTGGACCTGTCCGCAAACCGAGACCAAAACAGAGGAATTTCTGCAGCAGCTTAATGATCTGACGTATAAGGGCAAACACCTGCTAGGGACCCTGGCCTCGGCCATCGACGACCGTACCTTGTTTATGGGCTCCGACCTGAATACCTATGTGATGGACTATTTTAAGGAAGCCTATAAAACAGCGATAGCACATAAGAACTCGGCTTTTTATAATACCTACCTTAAAAACATTCTCGAAAAGCCGAACACTGATGCCGATTACTACAGCGTGATGGCTGGCCGGGTAGTGACTTATAACTACGTCAGCTTTGGCAAGCGACTGTTCAAGACACTAGCGAATGCTGCATTAGGCAGTGCGGCGGTGCCCGTAACCGGCACCAATGTAAAAACCGTCGTAGAGTATAACGAAAGCACGGGAAAGCTAAAGTATGCCAACCAGGAAGTAAACGCCTTTATCCCAGTAGCGACCTTCGGCAGTCGCGTCTTTGATCCCTTCGAGCCGATCATCCTCGACGTCAAAGGCAACCTGATAGATGTGTACGGCGATGGCGACCGCACCCCCTATGTGCCCGCCTACCTACTCTACTTTGCTGAGAAGAAAGCCGATGCCCGAACCACGCAGGCTGCCGTTCAAACGGCCGCGGACGCCATCTCCCTGGTGATCCCCGGCGCTCAGGCCACGCTGGCCCTGCGCCTGCTCAATTATGCCGATAAGCTCAGCTCCGTGTGCAGCATTGTCGGCACCATGGCCGACGAAGATTACCCGCAGCTGGCCAAGATACTGAACATAAGCTCGGCCGCCCTGGGCATCACCACCCTTACGGCAAACCTCAGCCTAGCCCGCCTCAAGAACGTGGCCGGCAGCAGCGACCGGGCCGCCAATATGATTGAGGCCGGCAGCCACCTCAACGCTGCCACGCATACAACTGATGTAGAAGCACTGTGCCGGTCCGTTACGACGGCCAATGCCGGCAGCGAAGTCGCCAATGCGTTGGGCAATGCCAAAGTGCGGGCCTTCCTGCTGCGAATGCTGGAAGAAGAAAAGGCCGCTGCGCGGGTATCGGGTAAGACGAGCCTGGTGGAAAAGCTAGAGGCCGCTACGGCCAAAATCATCTCCGGCTATGCCATCACCAGCAAGGCCAGCCTGGTCTCGCTGCTGCAGTCGAAGTTCCCGAAGCTGACCGGCCTGTTTGCCCGCGATGGGCACTACCTGCTCGAAGGCGGCTACCTGAAGTACGTGAACGCGGAAAAAGGGATTGCCCCCACGGCCATCGCGCAGCTAACCAGCGATGGAAAGAATGTAACCGTGCTCGATAACATTGCCAACAACACCCTACCGGCGAACATTGCCAACAACATTGAGGAAGTAACCGAGGAGGCGGCCCTGATCTGCCGCAACGGTGCCTGCGAGCTGGTGGAAGGTGGCTGCTTTGCCGCCGGCACGCCGGTAGCCACCCCGCGCGGCCTCAGAGCCATTGAGACCCTGCAGGAGGGTGACAGCGTGCGGGCCTACAGCGAAGCAACCGGGGCCTGGGGCTGGGGCCGCGTGGCCCAGCGGGTAACGCGGGCGGCCGGGCGGCTGTACTACGCCGTGTGCGGGCGCGATACCCTGCGTAGCACCGGCGACCACCCCTACTATACCCGCAGCGGCTGGCAGCCGGCAAAAGCGCTCAAGCGAGGCACGGAGCTGCTGCTGGCCAGTGGCCTGTGGGCAGCAGTAAGCGCTACGGGCTATGCCGATAGCGGGGCACTGGTCTATAATATAGAAGTACTGCCCCAGCACACTTATGCCGTGGGGCGTGATGGGCTGCTGGTGCACAATGGCTTCACCTGCTTTAAGAAAAAGTACCCAAACCTGGCCAATGCGAGCGATGAGTTCTTTAGGAATTTTGGGGGTGATGCTAACATGCTGGCGCAATTCGATAACGGTACCTTTAGCTATGCCGCCTGGGACATGCTAGAGGCCTACCCGAACTTGCGAAAAGAGGCCCTCTACCTGAATAAAGCCAAGGCGGTACTAAACAAGGGCCACATTAGCGCAGCAGATCTAAAGACAATGGTGGCGGTGAACGACCAACTGAGAGGGCGGGCTACCGCTTTGACTGACTTCTTGGATGACCTGGATAACTTTGCACAGTATAGAAACCAAAGCGGCTTCAACAGCTTAGTATCGAGCCTAAAGGCAGGTAATTTTAATGGTGCAGGTGCGGATGGGGCCAATTGGGTAATCTCGGCGCTGCGCAAGGAAGGAACGAGCGTGTTTCCGGCACTCTCAACTAATTTTGAAGTTTCAGTTGATATCAATGGGAGTATTAGACGTTATGATGCGATTGTGGGACAGAGGGGCAGTAGAACAGGACTTTACTTCGAATTCAAATCTTATAAGAGCGTTCCTCCGGCTGAATTCTCTACTCAGTTCATCAATGACCTAAATAATATAGACATTGGTAGTCTATCCCAGCTAAAATGGTATTTTGATGCAGCAAAGAATCCATCTAATTTCTTGTCTAACATGACCAATGCGATTGACGCTATGGATATGTCATCAGTACTACCTCAGACATTCGCAAAGTTTGGCGCTGCCAATGCAGCGGACTTAAAACTTCTTATTAAAAACAATATCAGCACCATCTTCCAAGTAAAGTAAAATCATGAAGTTGATAAACCAGCAGTCAGGTGCTAGTCAGCTAATGCTGACTGGCGATAAGGTGTTGCAATTAGACTTGGCAGCTCAAGCAGTGATTGATATAGGTTCAGGCAAGCGCATTTCTTGTCCGCGAGTGAGGCAGCTGGATAATAATTTCTATTCCATGGAAGTGGGTAGAATAATAGTATATGATTCTAGTTTGGAACCGGTAAGGATCATCTCAAACCCTGCCATAGATCCAGAAACTACATCCCTTGTGTCATTCAGCGCAGATAAATATATTCTTGAAGTATTCCATTTAAGCGCTAATTCTAGCGTTGGCCTTCAAAAGGTGATGGAATTTGATAACCATAGTAAATTAAACGAGACGCTTATGAGCAGCAAATTACTTAACCAAAACGTCCGTTTAAACTTTCGCCCTGAGAACCGATATAAACCAACTTATTTTCGGTGCTCTGACTTTTGGGGCACCCAAACTTATTGGGAATATAGTATAAATGAGAATGAGTCCTTATTTAGTAATGAGTATTTCATCTATAATGATTTACTGTTGTTTTGTACAATCGAGAATTCAAGAATACTTCCTCATGATTCTTTATTCTTTGTTGTCGCTCTCGATTTAAAAACAGGCCAATTTATGTGGCGCAGATCTTTACAGGCTCCTCCTGGCTTATTTGATTCAACCCAAGGATTATTTATAAATGTTTATGGTAACCGCCAGCGCTTTGGTGAACAAAAGTATTATCAAATATTCGATGTCAATAATGGTGGCTTCTATCTGGGCGGGCTTAACTACAATGGCGCTTTGTATGGCGTAGGGCCAGCCGTAGAAAGCATTAACGGTGATCGATTGTATTTCGCAGGTAATCATAGATTTACAGACCATAATGAAAGAAAGATACCTCAAATGGGCTGTTTTAATATAGCTAAGCGGATAATAGAATTTTGTGAGCCAATCCTGGAAGCAGAGGAGTTAGAGCCGCAACAAATACTTTTCAATAATGGACTATGGTATGTACGCACTGCAGACAGCCAATTATTTGTATTTAAGGAGTGAATTCTGAAATCCGGGTATTATAATGAGATTAATTGAGCGCATAGAAAAGGCAGAAAATCTTTTCCGCATAGGTGAGCAGATATTTGTTGCTACACCCACGTACATTATAGACTTAGCTTCTGGCCGATCGGTAGACATCAACCCGCTCAATGGCTGGCATTCCGGTAATTTTTTCTATAAAATGCTACCAGACAAGGTGAGTATTTACGATACTTCATTCAACCAGCGGGATTTTCTCTATAAGGATGTAGAAGGTGTAGTTGTATTAGACACATATAACATTATTCTTTTTGTATACAAGGGTATTGAAAGACAATATTACATCACAGGTAACCAAGTAACGGAGAAAAAGGGGCCATGGTGGGGACACTTTCTAAACAAGGATTATCAATTTCACTACGACGAAAATGTCTCTGGCTCAGCCAAGCACTTCCGCTGCTCAAATCTGCTGGATACACAAACCTACTGGGAATACGAGTGTTTATCGGGAGAACATATAATTAAAAATGACTTTTACTTATACAATGACATGTTATTGTTTCTTGTGACGAAGCCTCGGGAGCGAAACGATGTAGCTAATAGCAATTATATCATCGTGCTAGACCTTAACACAGGAAAAGAAGTCAGACGTCTCTATACCCGTGGCTTCAATAACTTATTCGACCCAGTACGAGGCTGGTTTATAACTATCTATGCTGATACCCAACTGCATGGCGAGCAGAAGTGGTATGAGATCATCGATGTAAACACCGGCGGCACCTTCTTTGGTGGGCTCAACGTGGAAGAGCCGCTTTACTGGGTATCGCCTGCCGTCGCTAGTCTGAGCGATAATAAGGTCTATTTCGCTGATAGATCTTCGCGCCCCTCAGAACTTATTGATACAGTACCCAGAATAGGATGCTTCAATATAGAAACCCGAAAGGTAGAGGTATGTGTGCCCATCCCGGAGGCTGACAGTTTGAGCATCAACCAGATACTCTACAATAAAGGGTTGTGGTACTTGCGCACCGGTCTCAATGAGGTGCTGGTGTTTGAAGAATAAAGCGGGCCCATAGAACTACCGCTGACCACCGGCTCGTAGCAGTGCAGGTAGTCAGGTAGCATGTTTAGCGTTCAGCCATCTTCCTGAAATATCAGGGAGATGGCTGAACGCTAAACATGCTGCGATAAAAACTAGTCTCATTACACTGGATGTAATAACAATTTATGCAATTGGTGACGCCGCCTTAGCGGCGAAGGAGTAAATTGAGGTAAAGATCAGCGCTTAATATTCTAAAGGGCGGGAACAACAACTACAGACAAGGGGTGCATTGGATAATAAGAGACATAGCAAATGATGCCAATACCTTCAGCGGCAAGACACTTAGATTTGAAGAGAATGTGGCCAATGCAAGGGGAACGACCTCCTTTATTGATGTTTTTTGTGAGCAATGTATTCCACCTAATCTAAAAATAGAGTATAAATCTGGGCCAGGAAGTATCACCGCTGGTACGATAAAGGACCAATTTATTGAGCGGGACTTGTTTTCTGCTGAAAATCTGAACGAAATTCAGTGGCGAATGACTAATACAGGGATGACAAAAGAAAAGATGGTCGACTGGATGAAAGCCAACAAGACTTCGCTAGAACAAATACTAAATGCTGACCCTGCTAGAAGAAGTAAAATTGCAAGCTGGTTTAATTTGGCTCGGGGCACTACTACTATACCCGATCAAAAAATCATTGACTTCGTAAACAACAATTACACAACCATATTTAGATGAGAGTAATATTTAAAGCACACTTTGCAAAGGCTGCCTTATTAGACATTTTTCCTACAGGTCTTCTAATAGAGTTCTTCGGAAATCAGCCTAGTTTAAAGTTCTTTGACAGGAACTTGCACGAACTTTGGTGCTATCCTATCCAAGAGATTTCGATGCTATATCTGCGCCGCGACTTAATCAGTTTCTATTGGTACGAAGCGGGAGAGAGTAAAGTCATTGATTTAACTAATGGCAGGGTAATTGAGCAAGAACCACGAATATATATTTATTCGGACTCCGACATAAAAGCGTACGTAGAGAATAGTGACGAAGCCAATCTTGTCATACAAAAACATGGAAATAAAGTTTCTATACCGGATGTAAACGGTGAATGTGTTTTCGGCCCAACACGGCTGTTACGTGACTGGTACAAAAAGAAGCTGACAGAAACCTATTCTTCGGATGATGGGGAATTGTTGTGGCAGGTAAAATATGCTGATCTTCTACAATCTGAGAAAGCTTTCCTTCATAGCAATATAGTAGCACATAATGACAAGGTTTACTTATCTGTAGATGGCACCGAAGATAGGGGGATGTTTTGTTTAGATTGTATTTCGGGCCAAGTACTCAATAAATATGAGTCTATTATAGGCCGGATTATCAATGACAATAACATTATATATTCTTTATTTTCCAACGAAATCGTTTATTTACATTTAGAAACAGAGCAATTAAACGTTTGGAGTATTAATGATATATTAAGAGAAAATGGCTTTGTCAGTAACTTTTATCAAAAATGGATTGTGGTAGATGGAGTCCTGTTTTTTACTCATTTTACTGGCACCGATAACGCCAAGCTTGGGGCTATAGATATTATACAAAAGACATTAATCTGGAAACATGATTTACCGCTTAATACAGCCTTGATCGGTGGATTATATGTGAAAGATTCTACTCTTTATATACATACCCAAGATAATTCATTGTACCTTTTTGATCTTGAGCACTAGTACTTTGCCTCTGTCAATGCGCCAGCCTACTTACTCTACTTTGCCTAGGAGAAAGCCGTGACAGCGTGCGGGCCTACAGCGAAGCTACCGGCGCCTGGAGCTGGGGCTGCGTGGCCCGACGAGGGGATAGGGAGCACTATGTAGATTTCGATCCCAGTTGGGCTAAGGCAATGGAAAATGGTTTAGCAAAGCTGAAAGCGAAAATCAATGCTGCTTGACTTATTGAGAATATAGATAACAGTGTGGTATATGGCAGGGGCGTTAACCTCTCCTTGGCATCAGGCATCGTGGTATTAAAAGGTATCCGTAAATTAGCTTATGCTGGTGAAGAGAGGGCTTTCAACGCAAAAAGCCGCTCCTAAGGGAGCGGCTTTTTGATAAAGGTCAAAAAAGCTACTGGTATCCCTTGCTTTAGGCAGCGCCTTTTTTCTGGGCGCCATCCGAACTACCAAGCTGACGCTTACCCTCCCGGCTGCTTACATCATGAGCTTCGCCTTCGTGGCTGTCGTCGTTAACCCGATTGATGATTACTACGGCTACGGCGGCCAATCCGGCAATGCCTAAAATCATCTGCGTGGGGCTGAATCGCTGAGCGGCCTTGCGCAGAAGCACGCCGCCGTGCTTGAGCAGGTCGTCAATGTGCTCGTGCTGGCCTTCAAAGAGGACGTGGTAAGCGCTTTCAAACGTGCGCGCCAGGTCTTCGGGCATAATTTTTTCGAGTTGTTGTTCGATTTGGGCTTCCATAAAGGAGGTACTGAAAGGAGAAGTTGAAAGAATAATAAGGGAGCTGCCTCAGCCAAGCCTTACGCAAAAAGCCGCTGCCAGGCTGCCTTTTTCTATCCAAACTCTAAATAACCACCAAGGATCCATGCATAACCAGGTGCTTGTTATGATCAGCTATTTGGCGCTTATCCCCTCATACTAAATCCTTTTTTTTACGCTAGCGCAACCATGCGCGAACGTACAGATAGGGTCCGCACAGCTGGAAGCAGAGGGCTACGCGGCCAAGCAGCTTAAGTCTATGGGCAGGCGCTGAACACTATAGGCTGTACTCGGTCCACGATGCGCTTCATGGCTCCAGCTACCAGTAAGGCCACCGGGGGCTGCGCAAGGCCTGGGGGTTCGGCTATCACGAGCCACGGAACTGGGATATACCGTGCGAACAGCAGAGGTGTTGAACGCGCTGTAAATAGGCCGCCTTCGACCTCTTCCGCCATAAAAAAGCGCCCGGCTGCTGAAGCCGGGCGCGAAGTGCTTTTATAGATGGCTGACGCGTTATTCTGCGGTCGCCTCTTCGATGTTGCGCACGCGGCCCGCCGCGTAGAAGTTGCGGCGGTAATACGCCTCGTGCAGGGAGCTAACCATTACCCCGCCGTTGGTGGCCGAATGGGCAAACTTGCCGTTTTTCAAATAAATGCCCACGTGGTAGATCGGGCCCCGGCCCCGGCGGAAAAAAACCAGGTCCCCGGTTTGCATCTGGGCCTTGGCTACGTGCTGGGTAGTAGCAAACATCGAGCGGGAGGAGCGCTTCAGCACAACGCCGTACACCTCCTGGAATACGCGGGTTACGAAGCCCGAGCAGTCGGTGCCGCGGTGCGAATTGTTACCGTAGCGGTAGGGAGTGCCAATCCAGTCGGTGACGGTCCGCAGCAAGTCCTTATTTTCGTCGAAGGCCAAGTGTACGCCCAGGGTTTGGCCGTAGTATTGGTAGGCGAGGGAGTCGCGGGCGGCCGCCAGGGCAGCCGCCGTGGGGGCGGCGGGCTTGGGGCCAGGCACGCTGGCGGGTGGGGTAATAGCTTTGGGAAGCTCCGCAGGAAACTCCTTCATCGTGGTGGCCGGAAACAGCGATGCTTCGGCAACGGCCGGTGCCACGCTGGCACGGACCGCAACCGAAGCATCGGGGGCACGTTCGAAGAAGAAGGAGAGAGCTAGCGAACCAGCGGCGAGGCAATAGAGAAAAGGATGTTTCATTGTCCGTCGTTAGGGGAAGGGCTAAAATCCGGGTTCCGGGGAAGGTTAAGGAGCCGGGCAGTGAGGGTTTCTTAGGCGATAGGCAAGGCGTTGAGTAGCCGAGGAAAGAAGTGAAAAAAAGAGTTGAACCCAACGATTTCTATTATCATCGGAATGGGTAGTTGGGTAAAGCTAGGGCATATTTTTGGTAAACCACTTCTTTTCGCTAAGAAAAAGACTAATTTTCTTTGTAAAGTACAGAGCAATAGCCGTAAAATATTTTTTGTGCGTGCAACCCGCTATTTGGCCAACCCGTATTAGCTTGCCCAAAATATTCCTCTACCCTCCCCTCATGCAACCCCTCCGAACCTGGACCCACTCACCCCTAGCCCGCATTGCTCGCATGGTGCTGGGCAGCCCGCGGGTGGCCATGGTTATTGGGCAAACCGTGCACTTAAGCGGGGTCACCCGGGAGCAGTTTCTGGCCGACCCTGAATGGGTAGCCCACGAACAAGTTCACCTGCGTCAGTACAAGGAAAATGGCCTGCTTCCTTTTCTGTGGAAGTACCTCGTTGAGTCGGCCCGGGTGGGTTACTACCACAACAAATACGAGGTCGAAGCCCGCGAAGAAGCCCGCCGGGTAGTGCTGGCCAATCCCAACCACGTGTTGGTCCCACTGCCGCGGCACGCCCGGCCAAAGGACATTGTCTGACCAGCTTATTCGTTCCTGATACCCGTACCCAAGTAACTGTATAAGGGCAATCATGCTGAGCGGGGCCGCAGCAGGACTGCCCTTATACAGTTATTGATGATTGACTACTTAAGTCGGTTCGCGTTCACCTAGCAAGGCATTATGGGCTATTCGCGGATGAAATGGGTCTGGCTGACTCGGCCCTGGCCATCAAACAGCCGCAGGTGGTAAAGCCCCGCCGGCAAGCCCGCCGTGACCAGACGGTCGGCGCCGGCCGGCAACCCTTGCCGCAACACCACGCGGCCGCTGGCATCCGACACCTCGGCTTGCACGGGGCCACCGGGCACGGCCGCCAGGCGCAGGTATTCGCGGCACGGAACCGGATACACGCTCAGCCGGGCTGCCGCGGCCCCGCCGCGCGTGCCCAGCACCAGGGCGGGGTCGCGCGTGACGGTGCCTTCGCCGTTGAGGATCCACTGCTGGGGGTCCACCTCGAGGCCCGTGACCGTGCCCGCCACAGCCAGGCTGTACCCCGAGACGGGCTGGCCCTGCCGCAGGCGCACTATTTGGCTCGTACCGTCGGCAAAACTCAGTTTGTAGTCGACCTCGGTGTCAAAGAAGGGGGTGACGGCGGGCATGGAAACGGTTTCGCTGCTTTGCAGGTAGAGCGTGTTGCCACTTTGGTTCCAGCGCACGGTGAACGTGGGGTAGCCTTCGCCCTGGTACCACTGGTCGAAGAAGTACTGCAGGGAGCGGCCAGCCTCCGCCTCGAAAATGCGTTGCAAGTCCCGGGTACGGGCCGCGCGGCCGGCGTAGGTGCTTTGGTAGGTGCGCAGGGCCCGGAAGAATTTGGCATCGTCGTTCAGTAGATACCGCAGCATGTGGACTATAGCCGCCCCTTTTGCGTAGCTCAAGCGCTGATATAAGATGCGGTCCACGTTTAGTGTGTCAAGTACCCGCACGCTGCCACCGGGCTCCGACATCACTAAGGCAGTGCCTTGGTCTATGAATGTCCGCGCATCCGCCGGCGAGAGGGCTTGCAACGTTAAATATGATCCATAGGTAGCAAAACCCTCGTTGAGCCAGATGTCCTGCCAGGAGGCACACGTGACATTGTCACCAAACCACTGGTGAAACAGCTCGTGGGACACGAGAATAGGGTCGTCAATCGCCCCTATGGTAGTCATGGTCTGGTTTTCTATGGCAGTTCCAGGATAAGTAGGCACGAGGCAGTGGCCGTACTTTTCGTTGGCAAAGGGGTACGGCCCTACTAGGCTGGAGAAGTTTTCAATCATGGCCGGCACCAAGTCCAACTGCGGACGGGCCTGGTCGATAGCGGCTTGGTTGTAGAGGTAGTTGACGATAGGAATGGCCGGACTACCCGCCGGATGGGCGTAGTTGGTGTACTCCACGTAGGGGGCCACGGCCACTGAAATCAGGTAGTACGCAATAGGATGACGCGACTTCCACTCGTAGCGCGCTTTGCCACCAGGCAGGGGCGTCACGCGTTGCAGCACCCCATTAGAGCCGACTTTGTTGAGTAGCGTGGTCGTCACCCACACATCCGACGAGTCCGCTTTGTCGGTGAGTACCTGCTTGCACGGAAACCATTGGTACGAGTAGAATGGCTGGCTGAGGCTATACGTCACAGTTACTCCAGAAGCAGGATCTTGATTTGTAGCTAGGCCGCTACGCGGACCACTGCTCGGTGCGGTGCCGTGGTAGTAAATGAAGGCATTGAACAACTGACCAGCCGGTACGGCTACGGCCAGCTTCGCGCTAACGTCGCCGGCCACTCGGCGCCAGCCCGGGGCTCGTCGCCCCTGCACCACCACCGAGTCGATGGTATAGGTCGGGTATAACTCAAAGGCCAGCGAATCCAGTGCTGCCCCACCATTGCGAGCTTGCATGCGCACCGAGCCGGCCACGGCCACGCTGGTGTTCTCCAGGGCCAGGTCCAGCTTGTAGTACTTCACGTCGTAACGCGCCATCTGCTGGCCGTGCCGGGGGGAGGAGAGCGGGCGGCGGGCGGCTGTCCGGGCCGCCGGGCAGTGTATTCCTAGTCCAGTGTTCGGCTTGGCAACCGGCACTGGTTGAGCCTGGGCAACGGTACTATGACCAGACGAGGCACCTGCCGCTAGCAAACAACAGAAGCGAAATAGGTTTTTCATGAGGAGAAGGTTTGGGTTAATTGGTACCCAAAGCTTGCCCATGGGAAATCGGGTATCTTCTGTGTAAGCTTAGCCGAGTAATAAAAGCGAATGAATGTGTCCGTCTGTATTTAAAACTGTATTCATAATACTGGTTGTCAACCTATTATTTATTCTTCATGAATTCAGAAGGTGGGCAGCCCACAACGTCTTTAAAGGCCTTGTAGAAAGTAGAGCTGGTATTGAATCCGGCCTTGTAAGCAATGCCCAGCATGGTATAATTCGCAAAGGCGGGGTCGCGCAGCAGGCGCTGGCTCTCCTCGACGCGGTGGCGGTTGACGAACTTGTAGAAGCTCTCGCCGAAGCCTTCGTTCAACACCTGTGAGAGGTGATTGGGGTTGAGCTGAAGCTGCTCGGCCAGGGCCGTCAACGACAGGTCGTTGTCGAGATAGGGCTTGGCGTGAGCCATGTGCGCGGCCAGCCGTTCCATGAGGCCCTGGATATCAGCTGGCGTCAGGGTAGAGTTACGATACCGTACGTCCTTCCCTTCCTCGATTTCCTGAATGATGGGTAACACGGCCTCAGCCCCTACTTTGGCGAAGACGTATTCCTGAGCAATGGCGTGGTACGTAACCCAGTAGCTAGAGAATAACAAAGTAAAACCCAGCATATTGAAGCCCAGCCTACTGGTTGTATCACTGAACTCATCAGATACGATCCACACGGCGAATAGCCCCGCCGCCATCAGCAACAGATGGCGGAGCCAGCGCAACTGCCGGTCGTCAATCGAGGAAACCAGCTCCCGCATCACCCGGCCGTGCCGCACCAGCAACCAGTAGCAGGCCACGCCGTACCCAAAAAGCTGTACTTTTTTGAAGTAAGGAGCAACAACGATATGCGGAATGGTTAACCAATTTTCCGGCTTTAGGTAGGCCAGCTTGGTGGCCGCGTCGGCGGTATAGAACCCCCACAAAAGGAGAAAATAGCCGGGTAACGCCAGCAGGTGCAGCAGGTGCCGGGGCCGCAACTGAAAGTCAGGCCGCGTTTGGTAGAGAATGTAGCAATAAAGCAGTGGGCCTAAACACAGCGATAAAAAAGGGTCGGACTCTATCAAATGCGGATAGCGCTCAAAAAAGGAGGTGCGGTAGAGGATGTCGCCCAGAAAAAAGCTGGCGGCCAGGCACAGCAGCAGCAAGCTGAGCGTGAGGTTGGCCTTCCGGTTGCGAGCCTTGCGTAAGGCCAGCAGCAAAATGGCGGCCATCACCAGGTTGGCAATGGCTAAGGCCACGCAGAACAGGTATACGGTAAACGAGAGCGTCATGGGGAGCGCACGACCACCAGCGGCCGGTCAAATGTACCCCCGTACGCATAAAGGCCGCCACCCGGCCAGCAGGCCGCCGGAAAGAGCGGTTCCTCTTACCCAGCGGCCTGCTGCTTATATCTGGGCTTCCTGACTGGCTCTACCCGTGCGCAAGCAGCTAGTACCTGCTCACTCAGCCAGCTTCCTCACCACCTCGCCCGCCATCTCCTCAAATTTGGCATTGAGAGTGGGGGAAAGGTCGGCGTTGCAGTTAATGGAGGCAAACAAGCTGGTCTTTGTGCTGGGAATATACACCAGCTTGTTGGCGTAGCCAATCAGGCCTCCCGGATGCCCGTAAGCCTCCACACCGTACTGAGGAGCATAGTTCCAGACGCCTAATCCGTAAGAGAACCTATGGCCTCTAGGGTCTCTGGTCGTCGGCGCGGGAAAGGCTAACATCTGCTCAGCGCTACGGCTGTTGACGATACGCCCCAGCGCGAAGGACTCGATGAACCTAACGAAATCACTCGGAGCCGCGATGATGCCGTCTTCGCCCAGCGTCACCTGGGTGAAGGCTTTCTGCGTGGCCGTTACGTTCTCAAAATCCATGGGCACGCTTTGGCCTTGCAAGCCCTTCACATCCAGGTAAGAACCAGGTAAATCGTAGCCCGACAAATCGCGCGGGTAATACGTCTGCCGCAGGCCCAGAGGATTGAAAAGCTTTTCCTGAAGCACCTGCGCGTAGGACTTGCCCGTTATCCGCTCGATAATCCGGGCCAGCAGAATGTAATTGCAGTTCGAATACTGCGCATCGGTGCCGGGCTCAAACAAGAGGTCTTTGCCTTCGATATAAGACAGGAACGTCTCGGGCGTGAAGGAAGCAAACCACGCCGGATTATTGATATTGACCAATGCGCCGTTCTGAAAGTCTGTTTGCTCGGTGTAGTCCTGGATGCCGGAAGTATGGTTGAGCAGCATCCGCACCGTCATCCGGTCCGACTGTGGAATCTTTCGCAATTGTTCGGCTGGCAGGTAATCGGCAAGGTGGGCATCCAGGTTGATTTTGCCTTCCTGGCTCAGCAGCATTACCACGTTGGCCGTGTAGAATTTGGTGACGCTGTGCGCGTAAGCTAGCTGACACGCCTGCATGGGCGTCTTGGTTTCGAGCTGGGAATAGCCCGTGGCCCCCTGCCAGTAGCCGTTAGCGTCTTTGAAGGCCACCACGGCTCCGGGAAAGTAGACGTCGGTGTAGCGCTTGATGATGGCCTGCACTTGCGCGGCCTTGGGGTGCGCGTCAATAGCGGGGGCACAAACGGCGGCCGGCTCGGCTACTTGCTTATCCTTGTCGCAGGCCGTCAGGCACAGGATGGCGGTGGCCACACAGGCCAGATGTAGGGTCTTCATGTAAACTACGGAGGGGTTGATGAGGGAAAAAGCTGGTCGTGGACCAGTGAGCGTTCGGTGAGCTAACGCCCGAAGCTCCCCCGCAGATTACCCCCCGACGTCTACGTCGTTCAAGCCGGATATCCAGCCGTTTAGGCCAGGTCTACCTAGATCAAATTAGACACTCAATATTCTAGCAATCAGTTTATTTGTTCTTACTCACAAACTCAGAGGGCGAACAGCCCGCCACCTCTTTGAACACCTTATAAAATGTGGATTTGGCGCTAAAGCCGGCTTCGTAGGCGATGCCCAACATGCTGTAATGCTGCAGCGCGGGGTCCAGCAACAGGCGCTGGCTTTCTTGTACCCGGTGGCGGTTGACGAACTTATAAAAGCTTTCGCCGAAGCCTTCGTTGAGCACCTGGGAGAGGTAGTGGGGGTTGAGCTGGAGCTGGGCTGCCAGGCGCGCCAGCGACAGCTCGGGCTCCAGGTAAGGTCGGACCTCGGCCATGTGTTGGGCTACGCGTTCCATTAAGGTCCGAATGTCCTCTGGCGTCAGAGTGGAGGTCCGATAGCGCACTTCTGGCTCCTCCTGGATAATGGGTAGCACGGCGGCTACGCTAGCGGGCTCGAACAGGTATTCCTGACTTAGGGCGTGGTAGGCAATCCAGTAACTAAAAAACAGCACACCAAACCCCAACAAGTACCCGGCGGGTCTGAATAGGTTGCTGACCAACCAGACTACGAACAGCCCCCCAACAGCTAGCAGCACGTTGCGCAACCACCGCAGTTGTAGGTTCTCCACGGCGGACGCCAGTTCCTGAATCACGCGGCCGTGGCGCTGGAGCAAACGATAGCTCACAATACCATACAGCAGCAACTGAGCTTTGAGCAAGCACGTGGCAAGGAAATAATGGGCAATTGCCTCCCACCAATTCAGGCTTATGTAGGTGCGTTTAATCGCCGAGCTGCTGGTAAAAAAGTCCCACAAAATGATAAAGTAACCGACTAAGGGCAGCAGGTGCAACAGATGAATGGGCCGTAGTTCCATATCCGGCCGGGTCTGGTAGAGAATGTAGAAGTACAAGAGCGGCCCCAGCGCCAAGGTGAGAAAGCTGTCGTAATCCATCAGCTGCGGGTACCGCTGAAAGAAGTTGTTGTTGAGGAGGATATCACTCAGAAAGCTTCCGGCCAGACACAGCAAGAACAGGGCGAGTGCAAGGTTAGCCTTTCGGTTCCGGGCTTTCTTCAGCACGAAGAGCAGCACGGCCGTCAGCAGCAGGTTGGCCACTGCGAAGGCTACGCAGAAGAGGTATATGTTAAACGAGAGCGTCATGGAAGCGCACGGCCACCAGCGGCCGGTCAAATGTACCTCGTACGCATAAAGGCCGCCACCCGGCCAGCAGGCCGCCAGAAAGAGCGGTTCCTTCTCTTCTCCTTGCCCGTAGGAGCTTGTCCTTACTCTCCCACTTTTTACCCATGCAACACTCCGGACCTGGACGCGCGCTTCCTTGGCCCACCAGGCTCGCCTAGTACTGAGCAGCCCGCCGGTAGCGATGGTGGTTGGGCAAACGGTGTACTTGAGCGGAGCCACCCCACAACAACTTGATTAAGGGGCCGGAGCACGCATCAGCTTAAGGCCAAATGCCTACGGCCAGGGGTTAAATTATTGACCGTTAGTGCAACTTATGGCGGATAACTTACGAATAAAAGCTTCGGCAGCCTATGGCTGCGGACCTGTTTTCCTCTCTTCACTTACATTCCCTTTCCTTTATCATGGATAACCAACAAAACCAATCGGGCACTCCTATGCCCGGCGACGACGTTCGCGTACAAAATGCCGGTACCTCCACGGGCAGCACCGGCCTGGGCAATGACGCCACGGTTTCTGGTGGCGCTCGCAAATCAAGCTCGGCTCGCAGTGGTGCGCAAGGCGCCAGCGAAACTCAGGCCAGCGGCAGCAACCAAAGCAACCAGCAAAACGACAACCAGGGCGACGGCCAAACGGGTGACAATATCCTCAACACTGCCCTTGCAAGCAGCAAAAAGTGGATTGAGGACTCGGGGGTTCTTAGCAGCGTGAACCAGTTTCCCCAAAACGTGAAGGAGTGGAGCAATCGCGCCGTGAGCCGCGTCAATGACCTGAGCACGACTCAAAAAGTTGTGGGTGGGGCCCTCTTAGCCGTTGGCATCGGTTTGCTGGCTACCCGCAAAGGCAAATCCAGCAAATCGGAGGCGCGCTACGGGCGCCAAAGCGGCAGCTACGGGCGCAGCGGCTACCAGTCGACCGATGCGTTGGGTAGCCGCCGCTCGAGCTACGGCAGTAGCCGCTCCGAAAGCGGCTCGGCCTATGGTAGCAGCAATTACGGCAGCAGCTCGGGCAGCTACGGCGCCAACTCGGGCAGCAATGTTAGCGGTGGGATGAGCAGCAACGCCTCGACCGGCGGCGACTTTAGCCCCCGTACTTCGGAAAGCAGCTACCGTTCGAAGAGCGAAGGCTTCCGTGATATTGAGTAGTCCGTCGGCCTTAAGCTGACGCAGGCGCAGTAAAGCCCCGCTTCAACTCGAAGCGGGGCTTTTTGTGCTTTGGCGCTTGATGCCGGTTGCCAGCGGGAACTTGTTGCCAACAGCTGGTCTGCTACCTAGATATTCATCGCAGACTCCCGCCGGCGCATCTTGCCCGCCGGAATGCCGAACATCATCTTGAACCGACGACAGAAGTAGGCGGTATCCTTGTACCCCACTTCTTTGCCGATGTCGCGGATGCTCTTCTTGGTGGTGCGCAGCAGGAATACGGCGCGCTCCATGCGCTGGTACTCGATGTAGTCCTGCGGGTTGATGTTGGTCAGCATCTTGAAGTACTGGCCCACGTAATCCTCGCTCACGTTGGCTACGCCGCTCAGCACCTTGTTAGAGAGGTCGCCGCCCAGGTTCTCCTTGATATAATTGAACAGGTCAATCAGACGGGGATCCTTGAAGTAGGTGCTGTTGGTGGCGAGCTGCTCCACGAACATGTTGTTGCGCAGCACATAACGCACCACTTCCACCACGATGTTCTCGGTGTAGATGCTGATGAGTCGTTCGCGTCCCGGTAGGTCCTGGATGCTTTCCTCCACGACTTTGATAACCAAGTTCGCTAGCTTCGGCTGCCCGCTGATAAGGAAGGCTGGCACGTCGAGCGAAGCGAAAAAGTTGACGGAGTCAAACACCTTGGCCTCGAAGCTCACGAAGCTGTGGCTTTCGGCATCTTCGCCGATCAGGTCGAGGTCTTCGTTGGAATGGAAGAACTTATCCTTGTTAGCGATGAGGTCGTCGTTGCTGATGACCCGGTTCTTTTGGTCCTGGCCGTAGGTCACGCGGGTCGACCGGCCACCGGGGATGAAGAGCATCTCCCCTTCTTCGACCACCATCTCCTCGTCGCCGAAGCTGATGTGGCCCTTATGCAACAAGATGAGGTTGTTGCCAACGTCGTAAGAGTTGCGCACGGTGAAGGGCTGATGCAGCACCAAGTTCTTCGCCTTGATGTATCGGACGCCCAATGATTCAATTACTTTGTTGTAATCTTCCATAATATGTGGTGCCAAAAGGCTTGTGGAGGTTGCGGTTTGGTTGATTGGGTAGATTCCGCAGTGCAATATAACAACTTGAAATTCACAAAAACTAAAAACCCAGCCAGAAAGTGGCTGGGTTTAATGCAATGATTCTGAATTTTAGGCTATTCGCTCTCTACTTTAGTAATTCCCGTGAAATCACAATTTTCTGAATTTCGGAAGTTCCCTCGTAAATCTGGGTGATTTTGGCGTCGCGCATCAGCCGCTCCACGTGGTATTCTTTCACAAAGCCGTAGCCGCCGTGAATCTGAACCGCTTCTACGGTGCTGTCCATCGCCACCTTCGAAGCGAAGAGCTTGGCCATGGCGCCCGACTTGCCGTAGTCGGCGCCGTGGTCTTTATCGGCCGCCGCCTGCAGGCAGAGCAGGCGGGCCGCGTCGATGTTGGTGGCCATATCCGCCAGCTTGAACTGAATGGCTTGGTGCTTAGCTATCTCCACCCCAAACGCTTTGCGCTCTTTAGCGTACTTCAGGCTGAGCTCCAGCGCGCCGGAAGCAATGCCCAAGGCCTGCGCGGCAATCCCGATGCGGCCACCAGCCAGCACCTGCATGGCGAACTTGAAGCCAAACCCGTCGTCGCCGATGCGGTTCTCCTTGGGAACCTTTACGTCGGTGAACAGCAGCGAGCAGGTATCAGAACCCCGGATGCCAAGCTTATTCTCTTTGGGCCCCACCTGGAAGCCGGGTGTGTCTCGCTCAACAATCAGGGCGTTGATGCCGCGCGACTTCAGCTCGGGATTAGTTTGGGCAATAACGAGGTAGACCGAGGCCGTGGTCCCGTTGGTAATCCAGTTCTTGGTGCCGTTCAGCAGGTAGTAATCGCCCATGTCTTCGGCCGTGGTGCGCTGGCTGGTGGCGTCGGAGCCGGCTTCGGGCTCGCTCAGGGCGAAAGCCCCGATAATCTCGCCTGAGCATAGGCGCGGCAGGTACTTCCGCTTCTGCTCTTCGGTGCCGTATTTCTCCAGGCCCCAGCAAACCAAGGAATTGTTCACCGACATAATGACGGAACAAGAGGCGTCGACCTTGGAGATTTCTTCCATGGCCAGCACGTAGCTCACGGTGTCGAGGCCGCTACCGCCGTATTCGGGGCTCACCATCATGCCCATGAAGCCCAGCTCCCCCATTTTTTTCACCTGCTCCGCGGGAAACTTCTGGTGCTCGTCGCGTTCGATGACGCCGGCCCACAGCTCACTCTGCGCAAAGTCACGGGCAGCATCGCGTACGGCCAATTGCTCTTCGGTCAGCTGGTAAATGTTGGTGGAGGTGGCGGTTTGCATGGGTGGGACGGGAATAATGATTAGGGAAAACAAAAGTACGGCCCTACGCAATGGCAGGCAAGGCCAACCATAAGGAGCCGACCAGCATAACAACCAGCCTGAAGCAAAAAATGATCAACGAACATGGTCGCTCAGCCCCAAAATGAATCTTGATTTTCAAAGCTTCGGCTGGCTTTTACCGCTCCATGCCCCTTCATCCTGGTAGCCGCTACGCCCTGGCCTTGCTTTTCGGGCTCGCTGGTGCCTAGCACTTGGTACGGCCCGTTCCATACTTGGTCATCACACCGCCATACCTTCCTCACCCCTTGGTCTTGGTGTACGTAAGCGGGGCCTTCGAAATACTGGGTCGGGCTTCTCCCCCACCGCGGGCTACTCCCAACGCACGTCCAGCAGCCGCAGTTGGACGTTGCGCTGGCCCCGGTACTCGTTCAGCTCCACCGTGTAGCAAGCGCTAAAGGGCTGGCCCTGCTCGATTTCGGGCAGATAATTCGCCAGGCCAAAGCCAATCGCGTCCACCACGGGCCCGGAGACATCAGCGGCGGCCAGGCGCAGCTTGAGGTGGCCCTGACCAACCACGCGCGCACTGTTGGGTACCGCCACCAGTTGCTGCGAGGCAAACACCGGGTTCGGATTACCAGGGCCAAACGGCTCCATACGGCGCAACTCGGCAAAAAACGCTTCATTGACCCGGCTCAGCGGCAGCAGCGCGGCTACTTCGACGGGGCGCACGAGGTGCTCGGTGGTAAGCGTACCCGCTACCACTTCCTCGAACCGGCGCTGAAACGCGGGCACGTTCTCCACTTTCAGGGTGAGCCCGGCCGCCGCGCGGTGTCCGCCAAACTGGTCGAGCAAGGGAGCGCAGGCCTCCAAGGCCTCATGGACGTCGAAACCCGCTACGGAGCGAGCCGAGCCCGTGGCCTTGCCATCGCGCTGGGTCAGGATGACGGTGGGACGGTAGTATTGGTCGAGGCAGCGCGAAGCCACGATGCCCAGTACGCCCTGGTGCCAGTCGGCCTTGTATAGGACGGTGGCCCGGGCATTTTGCAGGTCGGGGTTGCCGGCAATCATATCCAGGGCCTCCTGGGTGGTGTGCTGGTCGGAGCCGCGGCGCTGCTGGTTCATTTGGTCGACAACCTCCGCAGTATACCGAGCTTCCTGCTGGTCGGGGGCCAGCAGCATGGCCACGGCCCGGCGGGCGTCGCCCATGCGGCCGGCAGCATTGATGCGCGGCGCGAACCCAAAAATCAAGCTGCTGATGCCCAAGGGGCCTTCACGGAGCGTAGCCAGCTCGCGTAAGGCGGCTAGGCCCGGGCGCAGCAAGTGGGCATCCTCATTGAAGCGCCGCAGGCCGTGGGCGGCCAGAATTCGGTTTTCACCGGTAATGGGTACGATGTCGGCCGCGATGCTCACCGTTACCAGGTCCAGCAAGTCGTGCAGGGGAGCCACGGGCAGGCCAAGGTGCTCGCCCAGGGCCTGCATCAGCTTAAAGCCCACCCCGCAGCCTGATAACTCTTTGTAGGGGTACGCGCAGTCGGCCCGCTTGGGGTCGAGCACAGCCACGGCGGCCGGCAGCTCGTCGCCGGGCAAGTGGTGGTCGCAAATAATAAAGTCAACGCCCCGGCTCGTGGCGTGGGCCACCTGTTCCACGGCTTTAATGCCGCAATCGAGCGCGATGATGAGCTGGAAACCATTATCCGCCGCGGTGTCGATGGCCTTAGCCGAGATGCCGTAGCCCTCGGTGTAGCGGTCGGGGATGTAGTCGCGCAGCCGCTCGGCGCCGAACAGGGGCAGCAGGTAGCTCATTACCGTGGCCACGGCAGTAATGCCATCCACATCGTAGTCACCCAGCACGAGCACCTTTTCGCCCTCCTGGAGAGCCCGAGCGAGGCGGCTGACGGCGCGGTCCATGTCGCGCATCAGCAGGGGGTTGGGCAGTTGGCGCAGGCTGGGATGAAAGAAGCTCGCGGCGGCCTCGGGCGTGTCGACGCCGCGCTGTACCAGCAGGGCCGCTATTTCGGGGGCCACGGACAAGGCTTGCGCCAGCCCCTGGGCCTTAACGGGGTCCTGTTCGGGGATGTAATTCCAGTATTTGCTAGCGAATATGGACATTGGATACTTGTAGAAATGGCCCCAAAAGTACGCCCAAACCCCTCCCCACGCCCACCGACGTATCTTCGGGGCCTGGCTTTCCAGTGCCGCACCTTATGAGTAAGTTTCGAGAATTTTATCGTAAATACCGCCAATACATTCTGTCTGATGGGTTGATGTATGTAGTGTTTATTCTGGTACTGGCGCTGATGTTCGTATTTTTTGGCTAGGAGCGCGACGCTCCGGGGTCGTAAGCGGAAATGTCGGCCGAAACCTTTGCTTAGGCTCGTTGAACTACTGGTTTCGGGCAACCGCAACCAGCGTGATTATGTCGTCCTGGCGACTCATTATAATGCGGCCAGGTCAAAGCCTGGCCTTACAGGACCCCATCACCCCGCAATTTTCGGAAGCGCTTCCGGGCTTCCGCCACGTAAATGCTGCCGGGGTATTTGGTTATCACCTGGTTGTAAAGCTCCTGGGCCTTGGTCTTGTCTTTCACGTCCTCTTCCTGGATGCGGGCCAGCAAAAACAGCGCGTCATCGCTCAGCACGTCATCTTTGGGATTGGTAGTGATGCGCTCCAGGGTGGCGGCAGCCCCCGCGAAGTCGCCAGTGCGTCGCTGCAGTTGGGCCTTAAGGTAGTAGGTATCGTCGGCGAGGGCGTGGCCGGGGAACGTCGCCAGCAGCGCATCCAGGCCCCCGATGGCTTCCTTAATCTTGTTCTGGAACACCAGCTTCTCCACGGCCGCGTAAGCCCGCAGGCCCAGGCCCAGCGTGTCCTCCACCGTGTTGTCCTGAATCAGCAGCGAGAGCTGCATGGCATCGTTGGCAATTTCGCGGGTGGTGGCCTCCTTCAGAATGTCGAGGTGGCTTTGCGCGAGCTTGAAGTCGCCGGCGTAGTAGCTCAGCCGGGCGTTGCGCAATTTCGCTTCGTAGCCCAGCGGCGAGTCTTTGTGCGACTTCTCGACCTGCGAGTACAGCAGCGTGGCCTCCCAGGGCTCCCCTTTCAGCAAGTACAAGTCGCCCTGTGTCACTTTGGCTTCGTCGACCACCTCGTCGCTGGCGCGGGGCATGTCGATTACCTGCTGCAATAAGTCCATGGCCTTAGCCCGGTCGTTGAGCTGGAAGGCGTACAAGTTGGCCAGGTTGCGAAGCACGGGAGCCGTCTCGGGCGTACGGCCCAGGTCCGTGAGCAACTGCTCGTAGTCAGCTACCAGCGCACGCACCTTAGCTTCGTCCACGGGGTAGGTGTCGCGCACCTGCGCCTCCCGGGCCTGCAGCAGGCGCTGCCGGGCCGCGTTGCCGTAGGGGCCGCCGCGGTATTCCTTCGCTACGTAGGCATACCCCTCGATGGCGCTTTCATAGTCTTTATTTTGCTGGGCAACGGCCGCCAGCTGCATCACCCGGCTGCCTTCCTGGTGGCTGCGCCGGTCCAGCGCCCGGGCTTGCACCAGGGCCCCGCTGAAGTCGTGCCGCTGCATCTGCAGCCACAGCAGCAGCTCGCTGTACGCCATTTGCTCCGGGTGCTCTTGCGTGGCGGTGAGCAGGAGTTTTTCCAGCGCATCGAAGTCTTTCTCTTCCCGCAGCGCATTTTGCAGCATGTTGCGCACGAAGGGCAGCTTCTGCTCATCCTGGGCCACCAGGCGCAGGGTCTCGGCCAGCAGCTGGGGTTGATTCTGGCCCTGGGTGTAGAACTGAATAAGCTGCGGGGCATATTCCGTCTCGTTCCTGGCCAAGGCCCGGCCCCGCAGGTAGGTCCGCTCGACCCAGGCCGGCAGCCCGCGGCGGCTGAACTCAGCCGCCGCGGGCTCCACTTGCGCCAGGGTAAGCTGGCTCAGCACTTTTTGCCACTGCTTCTCGGCGGCCGAAGCGTTGCCCGACGCCGCGTATACTCCCCCCAGGGCCACGCCAACGGTAGCATCTTCCGGATGCAGCTTACTGGCTTTTTTGGCCAGCTTCTCAGCCTCCTTATGCCGCTTCAGGGCCTGCAGCGAGGCCAGATACACCGGGAACACCGCCGGGCTCGTTTGCTCTTCGGTCGACAGCTTCTCAAACAGGAACACCACCTTCTCGTGCTCGCCCCGGCTAGCGTAGTCACTGGCCAGCGCGGCGCCGCTCACCGGAGCCCAGGCCTTTGGAGACTGCTGGGCTCCCGCCGGGAAGGCCAGCAGCAGAGAGGCAGCTATTACGAAGGAATGCGGACGCATAAGTAACAGGATTGATTGTGAGCTGGTAGCCAGCATGCTTAACGCCAAGAAATCTGATAACGTGATAACGCGGATAACCCGTGCCTGAGTAAACGTCGGGTTCCGGCTGCTTCGTTCAACGAAAAACCTGCCGGTGCGGGGTCCTGGTTTCGCGGTTAATAGACGTCCAAAAACGAAAAAGGGCCGCACCCGAAGGTACGGCCCTTTTTAACGGGATGAGCGCCTGCTAGAAAAACTTCGTGCGGTTGTCTTTCACGTTGGCGTGGGCCTTGATGGCCTCGTAAATCTTGCCATCCTGCTGCTGGGCGCGCTGCTGAGCCAGTTGTTGCTGCACCGCTTTCAGATTGGCGGTGGGGGCCGCGGGCGCGACGTTTACCAGCTCTACCACCAGCACGCCCTGTTCGCCCTGGATGGGCGCCGACTTCTGCCCCGGCTTCAGGGCGTAGGCTTTGCCCACGGCCAGGGGCTCGAAGCCCACGTTCGGGATGCTACCCTGGCCCAGCACCACGCCGGGGGCGGTACCTACCTGGGCGGTCGAGCCGTATTTGGCGGCCATCTCTTCCAGGCTGCCCGCCTTAGGCAGTTTGGCGATGATCTGCTTGGCTTTCTCCTCGTTGCGCACCAAGGCCGACAATTCCGGCCGCAAGCTGGCCACGGTAGCCACTCCCTTGGGGCGCTGGTCGGTGAGAGCGGCAATTACGTACTGGTCGCCCATCTCATATACCTCGGAGATGTCGCCCACTTTGGTTTCATTGCCGTTCTGATTGAAGCCAAAGGCCCACCGTACCAGGTCACGGGCGTTTTGCAGGTTGTTCACGCTGCGCGCGCCCCGATCCAGGTTTTTGGCTTCCTGCTTCACCAGCGTCTTATCCTTAGTTACCAGCTTGCGGAAGCTCTCCAGGTCGGTGGCTTCGCCCTTCAGTTGCTGGGCCTTGGCGTACGCCACGTCACGGGTGGCGTCGCTGGGGGCAATGGTTTTCTTCACCTCGGCCACCTGGTAAGTTTGCTTGGTGGGCGCGGCGGTGATTTTGATAACGTGATAGCCGAACGACGTTTCCACCACGTTGGGCAGCAGGCCGGGGGCCGTGGCGCTGAAAATGGCCTTTTCAAACTCGGGCACCATCCGGCCCTGGCCGAACCATCCCAGGTCACCCCCTTGGTCCTTGGTGCCATCCGTACCAAACTGACGGGCCAGCGCGGCAAAGTCGGCGCCACCTTTGATTTTCTTCAGGATGTCCTGGGCCTTGGCTTTTGCGGCAGCTTTGGCTTCGGGCGTAGGACCTTCAGCCTTGATGAGGATGTGGCTGGCCCGGGCCGCAGATTGCTTGCCGGTGCCAACCCCCGTTACCTTGTACAG
Organism: Hymenobacter montanus; assembly: GCF_014699115.1. Classification (GTDB taxonomy): domain Bacteria; phylum Bacteroidota; class Bacteroidia; order Cytophagales; family Hymenobacteraceae; genus Hymenobacter; species Hymenobacter montanus. The sequence continues at coordinate 38,283 of NZ_JACXAD010000017.1, read as the reverse complement.
CGAGTAGGTGCCCGCCTCGGCGTAGGGCCCGTAGACTTTGCCCTGGGTCAGGGGCAGTTGCTTGCGCAGCTCCTCGGGCAGGTCGGCGGGGCTGCGGAAGGCTTTGTTGTAGGGCTGCTCGGAATTCTGCATTACAAATAGAGAGTCGACCGGCGCGGAGGCAAACTGCGTTGCCAGCTCCGCGATTGAGCTTTTCACGGCGGCGCTGTCTTCTTTCGAGGCGACCACCGGCACGGAGATGTACTCCACCGAGCGGCCTTCCTCTACTTTGTACTTGCCCTGGTTCTTGTCGAGGTAAGCCTGCAGTTGCGCGTCGGTCACCTTTACGGCCGAATCCGAGATAGTGCTGTAGGGCACGTACAGGTACTTCACGGTCGCCTTGGTGTTTTGGTTGGCATCGTAGCGCTTGGCCTCGGCGGTGGTCACGTACACCGAGTTTTTCAGCAGGGCGTTGTACTTGTTAGCCAGGCGCTCGGCGGGCAGGTTGGCTTCGAAGTTGTGCCAGGCGGCCTGGTTTTCGGGGGGCAGCTTGTCCAGGTTCTTCAGGTACTCAATCAGCCGCGCCTTGTCGAACTGGCCGGTAGCCTTATCGGTAAAGGCCTGCTTGATGCCCGGATTGATGTTGTCGCCCTGCACCATGTCCACCAGCTCGTCGTCCGACACCGTCAGGCCCAGCTTTTCCCACTCCGGCTTGAAGGCCAGGCGGTAGAGGGTCTGGTTCCAGGCTTGGTCGCGCAGGTAGCCCATGGCCTGGTCGTCGGGCTGGCGCTGCTGCTGGGCCGCGAATGCCTGCTTGGCTTGCTCGAGGGCGTTGTTGTAGTCGTTCAGCTCTACTTTCTCCCCGGCTACCTCTCCCACCACCTGGTCGTTGCGGTTGAAGAGCCGGTTTTTACCCCCTACCAAGTCACCGCCGACAATGAAGAGCAGCATGCCCACGGCCACAAGGCCCACCGCTACGCCTGATTTTTCTCGAATCGTGTTAATTAAAGCCATTCTTTGGGGTCGGTTGTCAGTTATTCAGTAGTTTGGTTGGCAGTGCTGGCGGCAGTTGCTTGGAAGAGCCCTACAACTGTCAATAGGTAATTGACAATGCGTTGAGCATGGTCAAAAGAGGCGCAAAATAACCAGAATTTGACCGGTAATCAAAGCGCTACCCGATTTAAAGTCAATCCGCTGCCTACCCCAGCCGATGCGGACTTCCCAACCTCCCCGTGCTAGAGTAGCCCTCAACCAAGCCAACAAAACCACCTTAGCGGCGTTTCCTGGTTGATTTCGCCGTTGTTTTGGCCCGCGCTTGGTTGGCTAATTTGGCTTTTTGCTCCGCCACTTTCGCCGCCACTCGCTCCTGCTGCCGCCAGTAGAGCAACGGCATCCAGCAGAGGGTCGACACCATGAAGATTGAGTAGTTTGCCGCTAGGTCGTTGAATAAAATCGTCTGGTAGACGCCGATGATAAACGCCACCACGCCCACGGCAAAAAGAACGGTGCGCAGGAGAGACTTATCAAACTTCATGGCTTGCTATTTACCAGCTACTTATTTTTTCTTCTCCCACCCAAAGTCTTGTTGCAGGCCCATCCGGTAACGTTAGCGGGCGGGCTTTGTCGGCGCGGCAGTCGTAGGCGCGGCGAAAACCCCTTGGGGACGGAGAATCCGGTAGCGTGAGAAATTCTGATTGGCGGTGAGTCCGTATCCGGTTAGGTACTCGGTGGGAGTAGTGACTTTTACGAACATCGCCGAATCGGTGTAAATCATCTGCTTATTCTTATCAAAAAACAGTTCCTCGGTGTCCATGCGCTGTTCTTGCGGCACGTTCACCACCCGCACCGCCCCGCGCATGGTGTAGACGTTTTTGGCTTTGTCAATCTTGGCGTACTTGGCTGTTAGCGTATTGACCACGCTCTTTTTGCCGTCGGCCGAATAGAAGGTGACCACAATGCCTTTGGGGTACAGAAAGTCGCCATTCTCAAACTGCTGCTCCAGGGGCGCGGTAAGCTGAAACTTCAGCTTCGCCGAGTCGCTGTAGAGGGTCAACACGTTCGTCGACTCCCGGAAGGGCCCCGTGTAAACCAACCGGGGGCCAGTATTCTCTTTTTTATCGCAGCCGACCAGGGCCAGCAAAGCCAGCAAGGTCGCGCCGCCCCACCAATGCCGAAGTTTGTGCAAGTCGTTGAAGCCGTTTGATGCGTACTGATTACTGCAGGCGCCGCTTGATGAACCAACGGTTGTTGAGCGTAATACCCAATTGGCCCCGGATATAGTTTTCCTGGACGTTGCTGGTACCCGCGGCCCCATCAAGAACCTTGGTATTGCCCCGCACCCCGTACGTAAATGCGAGGCTAAAGGTGGTAGACTCCAACGGCGTAGCCGTGGGGAGCGGGAAAGCAAAGCCCCAGCTCACCGACCGGTCGTACAGCGTCTGGCCGCTGGCCTGGTAGGGCAGCTGCGCGAAGCTCACCCCCGCCCGATAGGTTACGCGCCGGAAATAGTGCTCGATCGAACCCGGGTCGGGCGTGAACTCGCCACCAAGGCCCAGGCGCATGGTGTTGCGCAGGGAGCCGCCCTTGTCGCCGAAGCTGGTGAACTTCGACCACTGCTGCTGCGAGGCATCCAGGTTAAGGCTCCAGTTTTTGTCGTTATCGAGGCTGATGCCTAGCTGAGACAGTGCGGGTACGTAGGTGCTGCCGCGCCCGTCGCGCAGCTGCGTGGGGGGCCCGACGAGGGCCCCGGCCAGGTCTTCCTGCTCCTGCGTAACCGTCTGCTGCCCGCTCAGGTTGTGGCCGAAGCTGTGCACGGCCGCCAGGCCCAGGCTCAGGTCTTTGCCGACCTTCTGCCGATAGTGGGCACCCGCCCGGAAAGCAAAATCTGAATAACGGGTCTGGGCGCGGTCCACCGACCGCACTAGGCTGGCAGTGCTGTTGGCAATCTGCACGAGGGTGCTGGTGGTTTCGTCAGTCACCCCGAATATGTAGGAAGCGGTGAAGCCCACGGTAAAGGCTTTGGTAAGGTGGTACCCTTGGCCAAAATAGGCCTCCGAGACGCCACCAGTGCCTTTGTACTGCTTCAACACCTGGGTTAGGGTCGGCGCACCGGCCACATCCTGGATGGAATTCGACTCGTAGTCCACGGCGCTGAGGGGCTTTAAGCCGACAGCCGCGCCCCACTTGCTACTCAACGGCACCGACATAGCCAGATAGCCCAGCGTAGCGTTGCCGCTCCGGCTCGATGAGCTGGCATTTTTTACCGTTTTGTATTGGCCGTTGTACCCCGCCTCGAACGTCGTGCGGTTAGTGTAGTACAGCAGCGCCGGATTCAGCTCGTTCACGTTGACGGCGTTGGGCGCGGCCAGCCCCACTCCGCCCATGCCCTGCTGGCGGACGCCGCCAACGTTGGGGTTGAACTCTCCCAGGCCGATGCGCGAATACGGTGAGTTGCCCAACCCTTGCGCTTGCGCGCCACCAGCTAACAACCCCGCCACGCCCATCAGCACCAGGCGCTTCATCTCTTTATTTGACAACATGGTAAGCTAAAATCCGATTAAGGCCGAGCAGCACCAGCTCAGGCACAACAAAGATACGAGCCGGGAGCCGGGCCGCTAGAAAAGCGGCGTCGCCTCCCGTCAGCAACACCCCGAGGCCGGGGTAGCGCTGCTGGTACTGGGAGATGAAGCCCCCGATTTCGGCCACGGTGCCATTCACCACGCCGCTCAGCAGGCTTCCCGTAGTGGAGTCACCAGTGAGCGGAATCGTTGCATCAGCGGCCGGCAGCTCCAGCAGCGGCAGCCGCCCCGTGAAAGTGTGGAGCGCACGCAGCCGCATGCTTAAGCCGGGCCCGATGCTGCCGCCGTGGTACGTGCCGTCGGCCGTTACCAGGTCGCACTTCAGGGCCGTGCCGGCATCCACGATGAGCGTGGCCTGCCCAGGCCGGAGCCCGGCCGCGCCCACGGCGGCAGCCAGCCGGTCGGCGCCCAACGTGTGGGGCGTGGCATAGCCATTGCGCAAGGGAATAGCCGTGGTGGCGGGCGAGAAAGTCAGGATTTCGCCCGCCACTAACTCGCGCAGCTCCTCGGCTCGCAACGCGGCTTCCTCCGCTACCGAAGCCACGATGACGTGCTCCGGCTGCCAGCGCCGAACCACTTCCCGGACCTGGGCCGCCGAAAGGCCCGCCGCCGCTTCGCGCAGCGCCGGGCCCTCGAAGCACCCGGCTTTCACTGCGGTATTACCAATGTCGAGGGCAAGGGTGCGCAACAGACTAACCGGGGGCCGCTACTTACAGAAAGTACTTCAAGCGGATAACTTCCTGCTCGGTCAGGAAACGCCACTTCCCGCGGGGCAAATCCTTCTTGGTCAGGCCGGCGTACTGCACGCGGTCGAGGGCCACCACTTCGTAGCCGAGGTGCTCGAAGATGCGGCGGACGATGCGGTTGCGGCCGATGTGAATCTCGATGCCCACGAAATGCGCGTTGCCGGCCACAACGGCCACGTCATCGACGACGGCTTTGCCATCTTCCAGCTCCACGCCTTCGGCAATTTTACGCAGGTCTTCCTCCGACAGGGGCTGGCTTAGCTCGACCTGGTAGATCTTCTTGTTCCGGTGCGAGGGGTGCGAAAGCTTCTGGGCTACTTCGCCATCGTTGGTGAAAAGCAGCAAGCCCGTCGTGTTCCGGTCGAGCCGGCCCACGGGGAAAATTCTTTCCTTCGAGGCGCCGGCCACCAAGTCCATCACCGTGCGCCGGCCTTCGGGGTCTTCGGTCGTCGTGATAAAATCCTTGGGCTTATTCAGCAGCACGTACACTGCCTTCTCGCGGTTGAGGTTGGTCTTGCCGTACTGCACCGTGTCGGTAGGCTGCACTTTGTAGCCCATCTCCGTCACTACTTCGCCGTTCACCCGAATCTCACCGGCGGCAATCAGGGCGTCGGCCTCCCGGCGCGAGCAGATGCCCGCGTTGGCGATGTAACGGTTCAGGCGCAGCTCGTCGGTCCCGAAGTCTGCTTCTTCGCTGCGCCGACGCTTGTTGCCCCGGGTTTTGTCGTTTTCGTAGTGCTTGAGGTTTTTGTAGTCGGGCGCTTCACCGGGCCGCTCGCCGTAGCGGGGCTTGTCGGCGCGGTTTTCCTGTACGGCCGGCCGGCCGGCGCGGGGCCGGTCGGCGCTGGCCCCGTAGCCGGTACCGGAACGACGCACGCCGCGCTCCTGGGCTTTCAGGGCTTCGCGGCGCTCGGCAAAGCTGCCCGGGGCGGGCGTCCACCGCTCGCCGGCCCCACGCTTCTCGTAGCCACCGGGGCGCTCGCTGGTGCTGCGGCTGGCGCCAAAGCCTGCCCCGGCGGCATGGGTAGCGTTCTCGCGGCGGCCAAATGCGCCAGGCGTGAATTTCCGGCCAAACGCGGCCTCATCGCCGCGCCGCTCGGCATCGGCGCCGCGCTCGCCGACGAAGTCGCGCCGCCCGGCACGCTCCTCCCGGGGCTGCGGCGGGGTGGCTTCGAAAGGCCGGGCCGACCGGATGGGTCGGTTGGGCCCCCGCTCCTCGGAGCGCGAAAAATCGTCCGGCTCGCGGGGCGTGCTCCGGCCAAAGCTGCCCCTGGGGCGGGGGGCGCTGGGCTCGGACTGCTCGTAAGGATTCTGCTTCTGGAACTTGCGGTTGCGCTCGCCGGGCAAGCCCCGGGGCACGGCCTTTTCGCCTGGGCGGCGATAAGGCTGACCACTCCAGTTTTCCTTGGGCTGATACAAACGAACAGGCCGGGCCTCGGGCGAAGCCGGGGGGCGCTGCTCGCCGCGGTCATCCCAAAACCCGCCGCGCTCCGGGCGCTCGGGACGGCGGCCGTAGCTGGTACCGCTGCGTTGCTCCTTGTCCGGGCGGGGGCGGTCGCGGTCGTCGCGGGGGCGGAACCCGCCCTGCTCGCGCTGGCCGGACTCCTGGCCTCCGAAGCCCCGGTTACCAAAGCCGCCTTCGCGGTTGCCACCGCCAGAAGGGCGCCGTCCACCATCGCCAAAGCTGCGCCCGCCGCCGAAGGCCCCATTCGTGGCCGGGCGGCCAAAAGCCCCGTTGGTAGCGGGCCGCCCATTACCGGGCCGGGACGAGCCATACCCGCCCCGCTCGCGCTCACCACCCCGGCCACCCGGACCGCTGGAACCCGGCCGCTCGTTCCGGCCACTAAAGCCGCCCGGGCCGCCTGCGTTACGGCCGCCGCGACGGTCCGCTTTGTCTTCTGAAAAATGTTTCTTGCCCATGGGGGTAATAGTTGCTTGCCGTATCGCTACGGTATGATGAGAACGTGGTTTCAGGCTCGGCTTCTAGCTGCCACCCGGGTAAAGCACCCACTGGCTGAAACGAGCCCTTCGAGTTAAAAAGCAAAAGCCCGAACCTGCTGGCCGGCCGCCGCAGCGCCGGCCCCCAGATTCGGGCCTCGGCCAATCCGACAACTTAGTCGCGACGGGCCATTTTGGCCTCAATAGAATGTTGGGTGTGCGGCACCGCCCGCAAGCGCTCCTTCGGAATCAGCTTGCCCGTGCCGATGCACACGCCGTAAGTGCCGTTTTTGATGCGGACCTGCGCGTTTTCGAGCTGCTGGATGAATTTCATTTGACGCGAGGCCAACTGGTTCATGCTTTCCTTCTCGGCCGTATCGGCCCCGTCCTCCAACACCTTGGCGGAAGAAGCCGTGGTGTCGGTTCCCGATTCGTTGCTGCGGTTCAGGGTCTCCTTGATAAAGGACAACTCCTTGCGAGCCGCTGTCAGTTTTTCCTGAATAATCTGGTCGAACTCATTCAAGTCTTCCCGGGAATAGCGAATGTTGTCTTCGTTCATCGAAAGGGTATAAAAAAGGCTATTGAGAAAGTTTAGAAGATTGCTAAAAGCAGCAAACCGGCAACACAACGAAGCGGTAAATGGTTTAGCGGCGACTATGGTATTTGGTACTTTGATTTAAAGCTGTTGCACGCTTGATTTTACGGGTCCAAAGTTACGACCGGCGGTCCGGTTTTTCCTTCCGTACTAAAACCCGAGCATTTGGATGGCGGCCACGGCTGCTTCCACACCCTTATTGCCGTGCTTGCCGCCCGCCCGGTCCCAGGCTTGCTCTAAAGTATTGGTGGTCACCAACCCAAAAATAACGGGCTTATTGAATTTTAATCCAACCTGGGTAATGCCCTGCGCCACGGCGTGGCAGATGTAGTCGTCGTGCTTGGTTTCGCCCTTAATCACTACGCCCAGGCAAATCACGGCGTCCATCTCGTCGTGCTGGGCCAGAAACTGCGCGCCGAGCGTGAGCTCGAAGCTGCCCGGCACGGTGTTGCGGAAAATGTTGTCGGCGACGGCCCCGTGCTTCAGCAGGGTTTCGTAAGCTCCCGTACTCAGCACGTCGGTTATCTCGCGGTTCCACTCCGCCACGACCAGCCCGAAACGTTTCTCCCGGATGTCGATGAAAGTAGAAGCGTCGTACTCGCTCAGGTTTTGCAGAGAAGTAGCCATAGTATTCTTAAAAAGCAGTCATCCTGAACACTCCGGCGGCGCGGAATATTCAGGATGACAATGAGGGATTGGTTAGGTTTCTATTTCGCCCCTTCCAGTTTGGCTTTGAACTGGCGGGCCTCCGTCACTTCCTGGGCCGTGGGGTACTCGTTGATGATGCGGTCGTAGGCTTTGATGGCGCCGGGCACATCGTTGGCCAGCTCGCGGGCCGTCGCTTCCTTCATTAGGTAGCCGGGCGAGAAGTACTCGTTGGCGTTGTGGTCGGCCGCTTTGGCGTAGAGGTCGGCGGCTTCCTTGGGCCGATTCATCTCTAGCTGGGCATCGCCCATCAGCGCGTAGGCCCGGCTTTGCACGAGGTAGTCGTCCGAGCTAAAGTCTTCGAGGTAGTCGAGGGCCGCTTTATAGTCGCCTTTCTTGAGCGAAGCCACCCCGGCGTAGAAGTTAGCGAGGTTGCCGGCTTTGGTGTTGCCGTACTCATTGGCCACCGTAACCAGACCCGGAGCTTTGCCATCACCCTTAATTGCTTTGTTCAGCGAGTCGGCTTCCCAATGGTTCACGGCGCGGAACATGCTGGCCTGCGCTTTGGTGTCTTGCTGGTTGCGCCAGGAGTAGAAGCCGAAGCCGCCCACCACCGCCAGCACCACCAGCGCCAAAAGGCCCAGTAGCACGTTGCGGTTGTTGCGCACAAAATCTTCCGACTCGGCCAGACGGGCCGCCAGCGCGTCCGGGTCTTCCAGCAAGGGATTTTCGGCGGGCAGGTTTTCGGCGGGGGCCAGCGGGTCGGCCGACACGTTCTGAACGGGTTGCCCCTGGCGGGCCTGCTGGCTCTTGCCAGTGTAAGGAATCTTCGACATTAGGTTTTAAGAAGCGAGGAGCTAGAGGTTAGAATTGAGGGTAACTGCCGGGGCCTGCGTAAGGAGGTATCAAGCATGACTCCAGATAAAAATCCCGGCACCGCCCTGGCAACTCCTATCCCGTAGCTTCCAGAAGTTAATCGTGGATGTAGGGGTAGTCGTCCTGCACGTACACGTCCTTGTACAGCTCGTCGGGCGTGGGATAAGGCGACGTCTCGGCGAACTCGACCGCCTCGTTCACCTGGGCCTTAATGGTCTCATCGATGGCTTCGAGGTCAGCCTCCGTTGCCATGCCGTTGGTAAGGATGGTGTGGCGCACGCTTTCGATGGCGTCGCGGAGCCGGTAGTCTTCCAGCTCCTCCTTGGTGCGGTACTTGGCCGGGTCGCTCATCGAGTGGCCCTTGTAGCGGTAGGTTTTGAATTCAAGGAGCGTGGGGCCTTGGCCCGAGCGGGCCCGCTCGGCCGCGCGGGCCACAGCCTCGTGCACATCTTCTACGCGCATGCCGTTCACCGGCTCCGAGGGCATGTCATAGCTCAGGCCAATCTTGTAGAGGTCCGTTACGTTCGACGTCCGGGCCACCGAGGTGCCCATGGCGTAGCCGTTGTTCTCAATCACGAAAATAACCGGCAGCTTCCACAGCATGGCCATGTTGAAGGCTTCGTGCAAGGCTCCCTGACGCACCGCGCCGTCGCCCATGTAGCAAATGCAGAGCTTACCCGTTTTGTTGTACTTCTCGGCAAAGGCAATGCCGGCCCCCATGGGAACCTGCCCCCCCACGATGCCGTGGCCGCCCATGAAGCCCACCGACTTGTCGAACATGTGCATCGAGCCCCCCTTGCCTTTAGAGCAGCCGGTGGCCTTGGCAAACAGTTCCGCCATTACGGCATTGGGCGAAGTACCCAGCGCCAGCGGGTGGGCGTGGTCGCGGTAAGCTGTGATGTACTTGTCGCCTTCTTCCAGGGCGGAGACGGCTCCCGCTACGCAAGCCTCCTGGCCGATGTAGAGGTGGCAGAAGCCCTTAATCTTTTGCTGGCCGTATAGCTGGCCGGCCTTGTCCTCAAACTTGCGCATGAGCTGCATTTGCTCGTACCAGCGCAGGTAGGTTTCCTTCGGAAAGGTAGCCGGGGCATCGGCCTGTGTGGATAAGTCGGTGCCGGAGGCCGCCATGGTAGGGGCGTCGGTGCCGGGCAGCACGGGGTCGGGCTGGCCGCCGGTGGTTGCCGCTTTACCTTTCCCGCGGGCTCCGGAGCCGGTAATTTCCGCTGATTTGTTGGAAGCAGCTTTTACTTTCGTATCTGCCATAGCACGTTTAAGGAAAGATTAATTCGCGTTGGGAGGGCGAAATTACGTAAAACTGCTGGCAATACCGAACCTTATGACCCTTGACTCCCTGCAACTGCTTTTTTTTAAAAATTACGACGAAGCTTCCCTGCGCTTATCCCCCGGCCTTAATTGCTTCATCGGGGACAATGGCAGCGGAAAAACCAATCTGTTAGACGCGGTTCACTATTTGTCGCTTACCAAAAGCGCCATTACGGCTTCCGATGCCTTGTGCATCAAGCAAGGTGCTGATTTCTTTGTAGTTAAGGGCAATTTCTCGTCTGAAAAGATAGTTGGCCACGAAACCATTCAGGTGAGCTTGCGGCTGGGCCAGAAAAAGACCCTGACGCACAACAAGCAGCCCTATGAGCGGATGGCCGACCACATCGGTCGCTACCCCGCCGTGCTGATTTCGCCCTACGACACCGACCTTATTCGCCAAGGCAGCGAAGACCGCCGTCGGTACTTCGACAGCCTGATGGCCCAGCTCGACCACGAGTTTCTGGAACTGCTCATGGCCTATAATGCCCTGCTGCGCCAGCGCAACGCCGTGCTCAAACGGGGCGACCAGCCTACCCACGGCTTCGACCGTGACTATCTGTTAGCGCTCGACGAGCAGCTGGCACCCATTGGGCAGCAGCTCACCATTCTGCGGGAGGCTTTTCTGGGAGAGTACGTACCCATCTTCCAACGCCACTATCAGCAGCTGGCTGATGGCCGGGAACTAGTCACGCTTACTTACAAGAGCCAACTGCTGGGAGCTGATTTTGCCCGGTTACTACGGAACAACGAGCGGCGTGATTTTGCCTTGCAGCGCAGCACTACTGGCTCGCACCGCGACGATTTTGTTTTCCTGATGAATGAACTGCCGGTTAAGAGCCACGCCTCGCAAGGCCAGCAGAAGTCGTTTGCCATTGCCCTCAAGCTAGCGCAGTTCGAAATACTCGCCACCAAGCAGCAGCACAAACCGCTCCTGCTACTCGACGACATCTTCGACCGGCTCGACGACAAGCGCATCGCGCGCCTGCTTGAGCTAGTAGCCGACGAGACCTTCGGCCAGGTGTTCCTCACCGATACCAACCTGGAAAGAACCGATCAGGCATTGGCTCGGGTGGCGGCCCCCATTCTACGCTTTCGGGTGCAGGATGGCACGGTGACGCCGGTTTAGCAGGCCCGGATATTACCTTTGTGGTCCGGGAACAAGGTCGCATTTGTCCTTCCATACCGGTTATCTACTCCGTGAAAAAGCCCTCCTCCCCTTCCCGTACAGGCGACATCTCCCTCAAGGAAGGCCTCGAAGCTTTGGTGCGAACGTACCGGCTTCAAGGCAAGCTTAATGAGGTAACTGTGGTATCGAGCTGGGAACGGGTGATGGGCAAAGCCGTAGCGCTAAAAACCCAGGAGGTGTACGTTAATAAAGGGCGCCTCTTCGTCCGCCTCAGTTCGGCGCCGCTCAAGCACGAGCTGCTCATGGCTAAAACCCGGGTAGCCGAGCTCATCAATGCAGAGGTAGGGGAAACGGTGGTCACCGAGGTTATTTTCCTTTAAGCCGGAATTAGCTCTAGGGATAAGCGGGGTTTCTTTGCCTGCCAAATTTCTATCTGGGCTGGTGCACTATGTGTAGGCAGCCTTAAGATATTATTCTCATCTACCGTGTGCTCGAACGCCTGCCAGCACTACGTGTAGGCCGCAACCCTAGACGGGCTGCTTATGGGTTGGGGGAAGGCCCGGCAGGTAGAGCCGTATCTCCTTATTTGAAGCGTGGAGTAAGCATAGAGAGGAAGCCGGAAACGGTAGAACGGTAGGAGTCTCGATCGAAATCTGCCGCTACTCTCCTGGTATATTTCCCCAGCCGCCAACTATCCCACCCCCACCTATGCATAGTTGTGCATAGTCGCAGTGGAATCAGGAAAACAGTTTGCGCGCTGGTCGCTGTTCAACCATTTCAGTTTGGTAAAGGCTGATGCAGCTGGCCTATTCCCACTGAGTAAGTGGTCAGCTTCCCTTGTTGACAGACTCTTTAATGGGGCTCTTCAATCATTGAAGAAATTTGGGACTAACCATTGGGGCGAAAGCGCCCTCTCGTGCGATACAGTTTCGGCTTCCGAAAAAGCGTCTCATCCCTGCTTGCTTGTTCGGCACTCTACATCTAGTTGAACTCCCCTATCGGTCTTCCTCAGACTCGACTACTAGTCCGTTCGTTACAGGTAGCGCTTCTAAGTTCGCCTCGAACAAAAATGTTTCACGTGGAACATTTTTGTCACTTCGGACCATACACTTTTAGCAAAAGCTCATTGTAGGCCTCTAGAAGGGCGATGTACTTGGCTTGGAGGGCCAAAAGCTGCTTATATGGGTCAGAATCGGCTGTTTGAGGCGATGTTACACGTGGTGTAACAGGCTGTGTAACAGGTACGCGAGCAGGGGTTGTTACAAATGGCAGCGATGATTGTTGTACAGCTGTAAAGTCATTCGAGAAGTCATGATTGATAATGTCTCCTATTTTCTTTACGAAGTTGTAATCAATTGTTTCCTCTTTGAATTTACGGTATATCGTAGGACGTGTAATACCCAACTCCTCTACGATACGCGTGATGGAAATACCGCTGTTTTTGATAGCTTCCTGCAGGATTTCGCCTTGGTGTGGCATATTTAGGGTGTTGCGTAACGCTTATGCAAATATGTACGATTAAAGCCAGCTATACAAATTTGTTTTGGCAATAATATTACAAACACATTGTTTACACTGATAATTTACACGTAAAATTTACGTATCGTGTACGAGTAACAGTTGTATCAACAATGTATTGCGCATGAAAATATAACACCCCTGTAACGAATTATTTTGTCCTAATAATTATTTGGGGATGGGTCTGAATGCTGTTTAAAGTGGTCAACTCAAAAAATGAGTCTCCCCTTCACCTACTCTTAAGAAGATTACGCGCTCACGAAGGACCGGCGTAGCCTCTATCATGCCTCCCCCCATCTACTCCTAAGAAGATGTAGCGAAACTGAAACTGACGTGTGGCGGCGTCGCATGTCGGGGCTTAGCACCCTGTAACGCTTACTCGCACTGCTCCCTCCTCCGAGTGATGTTCGGCTTGCAGGCGCAGAACCTCCCAGCAATACGTCAGACCCACGTCAGTACCGTACTCATCCCGAACGGCCTTTTCTTCGCTCACACCTTACAAGGGGAAAGAGACCTATCAGGATAATCAGGCCTGTGCGCCTAGTGCAAAGCCCCCACTTGCAGCGCTCGGAAAGCTTGCCCGATGGCAGAATAAAACCCGGGTTATAGGTAGTTGCTACAGAGCTCAGCGGCCCGGCCCGATACTGAACCGCTCAGGCAACTCATCTTCGACCAATACTTAAAAGTTAGGTGCGCCCCTTTGGCTGGGGCACTTGCCGAAGCACACCTATCAGGATCGCACAAGGTCGCATATGTCACCGCTTGCGCAGTATTCAGATAAAAGCACGAAAAGAAGGTCGCCGGTGAGCAGGGTAGAATGCTGCTCCCTCTTTATGCTTCTCTTACCGGATAGCCTAAGGCAGGGACAGGCAACAGATTCGCCAATGGCACCAACGGAGCATTGTAGTCGGGCATGACACTTGTTCCATGCTGTAAGGAAGTAATCCAGCCACGGGCGTACCCCTACTTCCTGCAAGGCACGCTAATCCAAATCGAGATCGTGGAGCAGACGATCAGCTGTTTCTTCCCTATCGGGCTGGAGGCAGATAATGAGGTCGAATCATTACGCTGACGCCGAATGATTATAAAATTGGCCGAGCCCAGCTGTTGTCCCCTAAACGTCGGCCCGTTAGCCAGGGCCTTGTTGCGCGCGTACAGGCAAAAGCGGCCGGGCGCAGTTGTTGCTCGCTAGGGATTGAATCATTATGCTGGCGCCGAATGATAGGAAGTAACTTAGTCGCGCCAAATTCACCTTGACCCGATGCAAGGCGGGGTTCGGGTTATTTTTGCCGCGTACTATCACTGTTTACGACCCCCTATGAAAAAATTGCTGTTATTAGTATTGCTGCTGGCGTTAGGTGCTGGGGGATACTACTACTACCAAGTCCAGAACGGCCCGAAAGGGGCTCTGCTCGGGGCTGCCGCCGCCGTACAGGCTCACGACATGGCCGCGTTTGAAAAGTATGTAAACGTGAACAGCGTAACCACGCACCTGGTAGATGACGTGGCCCAGCAAGGTTCTTTTCTCACTTCACTCATGCCGGGCGGCAGCCTGATGATGAGCGGGGCTATGCGACTGCTGAAACCAACCCTGGCCAACGCCGCCCACCAGGAAGTGCAGCGCTACGTCGAAACAGGCTCGCTGGAAGCCGCTGCGGCAGCCGCTCCCAAGCGCCTCGTGAAGATTTCGCTCACCGGCTTGGCCGGTAAAATCGTGAGCCCGGAAAGTGAGTTTAAAGGCATCAAGTACATCCACGAAGAAGGGGAAAACGCCCTGATGGGTTTGGAGATAACCCAACCCAAATACGATACCACCATGGTGGTCGAGGTAAAGATGCGCCATCAGGGCGACCACTGGCAGATCGTCCAGATTACAAACAGCGGCGAGTTGCTGCGCGGCGTGGCGCGGTTGGAGAAGAAGCGCCTACTGAATTAGTAGCTCATGCCTACATCAGGCTAATGATGTTTAGTAAAACACGAAGCCCCAGCCGAATTGGCTGGGGCTTCGTGTTTACAGGCAGGCTACTTGATTAGTGAGGCTATTTGCGCCCGGAGAATAAGAAGTAAATAATGGAGCCCGCGACCGGGAAAATCCAGATGACTACGCCCCAGATAAACTTCTTAGTGAGGTCCCAATCCTGCTTTAAGAGGCTGACGACGGCAGCGAGAGCGAGAATGAGGTAAACCACACCAGCTATTGAGAGGCTGCCGTTGGCGTTATAACGACTGCACGACGCGGTGAGCAACAGTACAGGAAGTAGTAAAGCCGGGAAAGACAACCGGGAAACGAAGTGGCGAAGCGTCTGCATAGAAAAGAGTCGAAGGTGAAAGAATGATTTCTCCCCTTATTACGCAACGCTTTCTAGTATAGATTATACAAATTCATTATACTTCAATTAATTTACTGATAATCAGTTGTTTACTTGAAGAAAGAGGCTGATCTGCCGAATAAATTCAAGACCAGAAGCGGGCATGAACACCAACGTGAGCGCCACCCCATAGAGCGCACCGTAGAAGTGGGCATCGTGGTTGATGTTATCGCCCCGGCGCCGGCCCTGGTAATAGGAATATATCAGGTAGAGGAAGCCGAAGATGAAGCCGGGGATGCCTATTGGGATAAACATCAAGTAGATTTTGTTGAGCGGCGCGAATATCACCCCGGCAAAAAGCACCGAAGCTACCCCACCCGAAGCCCCCAGACTGCCGTACTCACGGTCGTCGCGGTGGCGGAAGTAGGTGGGAATATCGGAGACGACGATACCGCCTAAATACAGCAACAGAAAGCGCCAGATTCCCCCCGTTCCGCCGAATCCATCGATGCCAGGCGCACCGGTACCATTGCACAGCACTCCGAGCACGAGGCCCCCGAACGAGTAGAAGGCAATCATGTTGAAGATTAAGTGGCCCCAGTCGGCATGCAGGAAGCCCGAGGTGATGAAACGGTAAAACTGGCTCTGGTCGCGAGCCATGCGATAGGGCCGGAGTATCCATGATTCCATCAAGTCGTAGTTAGACCAGGCGTAGACGGAAATGGCCACGGTGAGGCCGACAAGAATGAGAATGGGGTTGAGCACGTACTAAGGAAAAAAGGTTTTGAATGTAGCCGTTAGTTGCTGGTTCGCTATTGAAGCAGTGTCGTAGTCCGTGTCAGCCCGTGTAACCTCCCGTGCTCCCTGCGGAGTCGTACCCGGTAGGGCGGGTCCTAGTTTCCTTCAGGCGTAAACCCCCAGCAGAGGGGAGCCAAACGACCAGCTACTGGTTTCTGCTGGTTAGATAACAACTCAAAACCGAAGCCTGGCTCCTCTGGCGAGCCACAACTAACCACTAGCTTTCCCGGTCCATGAGGTGGAGGGCGAGGTGGAGCAGGGGCTCCTTACGATCGGCGGGGGCGGCTACGCGCTCCAGATGCTGGAGGGCATCCTGAAAGTACGCATTGATGAGCGTCTCCGTTTGGGCACGAATTCCCAGATCGTCGTAGATGGCCCGCACGGCCTGCACCTTAGCGTCGGCATTGATGACGGGTTGACCGATGAACTGGCGCAGGATAGCTTGTTGCTGCGGGTTGGCCTGGGCTTGGGCGGTGAGCAGAAGAAAGGTTTTCTTATCCGAGACGATGTCGCCGCCTACTCGCTTACCGAAAGTGGCGGCGTCGCCGTACACATCGAGCAGGTCGTCGCGGAGCTGGAAGGCTAGGCCTATGTCGGTCCCGAACTGGCGAAGGTGCTCGGCCGCTTCATCCGAAGCGCCGGCGAGGCGGGCGCCGAGCTCGAGGCAAAAGCCGAGGAGAACCGCTGTTTTGAGGCGAATCATGTCCAGGTATTGGGCAATGCTCACCTGGGGCTCGGTCTCGAAGTTCATGTCCCACTGCTGGCCTTCGCAAACCTCGGCGGCGGTCTGGCTGAAGCGGCGGAGAATGGTCGGCAGCAGCGCGGGCGGCACGTCCAGGAACAGCTCGTAGGCCCGCACCAGCATTACGTCGCCACTCAGGATGGCCACGTTGGGATTCCACTTTTCATGCACCGTAGCCTGGCCTCGGCGCAGCGGGGCCTGGTCCATGAGGTCGTCGTGGAGCAGGGTGAAGTTGTGGAAGACTTCGGTAGCTACCGCGGGCTTGAGGATGGGGGCGAGCTCATCGGTGAAGAGGTGGGCACCGAGCAGGGTGAGCAGCGGCCGAATGCGCTTGCCGCCCAGGCCCATGATGTAGCGGATAGGAGCGTAAAGAGTATCGGGCTGCTCGCCGTAGCTGAGTTGCGCGAGGGCGGCCGTGATTTGAGCGGGGAAGTCAGCAGGGGTCATATTGCCTGCAAAGAACGGGGGCGTTTGTCAATGCGAGTGGGGCTAACTCAGCGACGCTTGCCCTTGTGGGCGCCTTTCGCCATGCCGCCGCTGCTATGGTCGCGGTAGCCGCGGGGAGAACCTCCGCGGGCCCGCTTCTCCTCGGCTTCGCGCTTTTTTACGAAGCTAGGGCGGTCGTCAACCAGCTCGAAGTCGATGGTGCGGTCGAGTAGGTTGGCGGATTTTACCACTACCTCCATCGGGTCGCCGAACTGGATGATGCGCTTGGTCCGGCGGCCCACGATGCGGTAGTTGTCCTTGTCGAGCTCGAACTCATCGCCGGGAATGTCGGAAAGGCGGACCATGCCCTCGCACTTGTTCTCCTCGATCTCGATGTACATGCCGCGCTCGGTGAGGCCCGAAACCACCCCCTTGAAGGTGTTGCCGATTTCATCCAGCATGAACTCCACCTGCTTGAACTTGATGCTGGCGCGCTCGGCATTGGCCGCGAGCTTTTCGCGGGCCGAGGAATGCTTACACTCCTCTTCCACGGGCTCGGCCGGCACGTTCTTGCCGCCGAGCAGGTAGTGCTCGAGCAGGCGGTGGGCCATCATATCAGGGTAGCGGCGGATGGGTGAGGTAAAGTGCGAGTAGTGGTCGAAGGCCAGCCCGAAGTGGCCCACCGGCTCGGTGGTGTAGATAGCCTTGGCCATGGTCCGAATGGCCAGGCCCTGGATGACGTTCTGCTCGGGCTTGCCCATCACGTCCGAGCTGAGGTTATTGAGCTCGGTGCTGATTTTTTTGGGATTGTCGAGCTTCAGCTTGTAGCCAAACTTCTGGGCGAAGAGGGCGAAGGTTTGCAGGCGCTCGGCCTCCGGCGCGTCGTGGGCGCGGTACACCATGGTGAAGCGCGGCTTGGTCTTTTTGAGGTTGAACACGAACTCGGCCACCTTGCGATTAGCTAGCAGCATGAACTCCTCAATCAGCTTGTGGGCATCCTTGCGCTCCTTCACGTACACGCCGAGGGGCTTGCCCTGCTCGTCGAGGCGGAACTTCACCTCCTGGGTTTCGAAGGTGATGGCACCTTGCTTGAACCGCTGGGCGCAGATTTTCTTGGCCATGTCGTTGAGGATATTTATCTCCTCTACGTAGTCGCCCTGCTTGGTTTCGATGCGTTCCTGGGCCTCCTCGTAGGAGAAGCGGCGGTCGGAGTGGATGATGGTTTTGCCGAACCACGACTCGTAGAGCTTGCCGTTCTCGTCGAGCTCAAATACGGCCGAGAAGGTCAGCTTGTCTTCGTGGGGGCGCAGCGAGCAGAGGCCGTTCGACAGGCGCTCGGGCAGCATGGGAATCACGCGGTCGACGAGGTAAACCGAGGTAGCGCGGTGCTTGCCCTCGCGCTCCAGCTCGGTGCCGGGGCGCACGTAGTGGGTAACGTCGGCGATGTGCACGCCCACTTCCCAGTGGCCATTGTCCAGCTTCTGAATGCTCAGGGCGTCGTCGAAGTCCTTGGCATCGGCCGGGTCGATGGTGAAGGTGGTGATGTTGCGGAAGTCGCGGCGGCGAGCAATTTCCTCCTCAGCAATCTCCTCACTGATGGCTTCCGACTCGGCCTCTACTTCCGCCGGAAACTCGAAGGGCAGGCCGAACTCGGCCATGATGGCGTTGATCTCGGCTTCGTGGCCGCCGGCAGCGCCGAAGTTGCGGATGATCTCGCCCACCGGCTGGCGGTGGCTGTCGTCCGGAAACTCGTTGATGCGCACCAGCACCTTGTCGCCGGTGCGGGCATCGTGCAGCAGATGCGGCGGCACGAACACGTCGAAGTACACCTTGCGGTTGTCGGGTTGCACGAAGCCCAGGCTGCCCTGCACCTGCAGCCGGCCCACAATCTCGGGGCGCTGGCGCTTGAGCACTTCCACCACGTCGCCCACCGGGCGGCCGTCGCGGGAGCTGCGCAGACGCACCCGCACCACGTCGCCCTGCAGGGCAAACTTGAGCTGGTCGGTGAAGACGCGGATGTCGTCGGCATTGCCAGTGCCCTCGGGCACCACGAAGGCGAAGTTGGGCGTGGCCAGATCAACCGTGCCAATCACCGTATTGGAAGGGCTGCGCTCGGGGCGGTCGTCGCCATCGACGTAGTCGAAGCCAGCCGAGCGGCGACGGTGCACAATGGGGTCGCGGCCGAATTGGTCCTGCACCGAAAGGTTGCGCGGGGGCTGCACGGGCGAAACCGCTTTTTTAGCCGATTTGCGGGCGTTAGACGGCAGCAAGGCCGTAGCGACAGCGTCTGGGTCAGCCAAGCGGTATTCGTCGTTCTGAAGCAGGGTAATCAGTCCTTGTTTCCGTAGCTGCTTGATGTGGGCAAAAATCTCCTCGCGCTGGCCCTTGGTGGTGACGCCGAGGCGGCGGGAAAGCTGGCGGTAAGCAAGAACCTTGGTGGGGTTGTCGGTGAAAGCGCGCAGCACCTGATCTTGGGTGATGGGCGCGGGTTCGGGCTTTTCGCGCTTGGCGCGGGGAGCCCGGGAATTTTCGGGGGTGTTCATGTGAAAAATAAGGCCGCCGAAAAGTTAATTGATCGCAGGCGGCGAGAGCGGAAAAATGAATGAGCTGACGGAGCGGGTCGCAGTTAAATAAAACGCGGGCTGGGCCGGTAAGTTATACCGGCGGCGCTCAGGCTTTACGGCCCGGCTCCCGGCCAGCGGTACGGGATGCTCGGCGAGAGTCGCTCAGAACTCAGCGAAGGCTACGCCCTGCTGGCGACGGCGGCCTCAATGTCGGTTAGGCGGTCCTTAGGAATGGCGGCCAGCAGGCTTTGGGTGTACTCGTGCCGGGGGTGGGCGTAAATCGCGGCCGCGGGGCCGCTCTCCACGATGCGGCCCTGGTGCATGACCAGCAGCCGGTCGCTCATAAACTGGGCCACCGACAAGTCGTGGGTGATGAAAAGATAGGTGATGCCGAACTCGCGCTTGAGGTCGTTGAGCAGGTTCAGCACCTGGGCCTGCACCGACACGTCGAGGGCCGAGACCGACTCGTCGCAGACAATCAACTTGGGTTGCAAAGCCAGGGCGCGGGCAATGCAGATGCGCTGCCGCTGCCCCCCGCTGAACTCGTGCGGGTAACGCTGGAAGTGCTCGTCGCGCAGCCCCACGGTACGCAGCAGCTCGAGCACCTTGGCCTTCTGCTCCTGCCGGGTGCCCCCGACCTTGTGTACCCGCATCGGCTCCCAGATAGCCTCGCCCACCGTCAGCATGGGATTGAGGGCGGCGTAGGGATCCTGAAAAACCAGTTGCAAATCGCGCCGCCGACGGCGCAAATCACCACCGGATAGCTTCGCCAAATCGGTCCCCTCGAACAGGATGCGGCCCGCCGTTGGTTCCGTGAGGCGGAGCAGTGCCCGCCCGAGGGTGGTCTTGCCACAGCCCGATTCGCCGACCAGGCCGATAGTCTCGCCCGGGTAGAGCGTGAAGCTGACGTCGTCCACGGCCCGCACGTAATCGGTAGCGCGGCGGAAAAACCCTTTCCGGAGCGGAAAGTGAACCTGCAGGTTTTGGACTTGCAGGAGGGCCTCACGGCACCCCTCCGGGACCGACCCCCTCTCCGGGGGTGAGGCAAGATGTTCCACGGGGAACGTTTTGGTAGTTTCAATTTTATCCCGTAACTGCTCCACTTGAGGCGATGCTTCCGTAAGGGCTTCACTTGGTAGCGGAACCACCGGGGCAGGTAGGGCAAAAAGTTGTCCGCTGGCGTCCTCCCGCATGAAATCAGCTACCACGGGCAGGCGTTTTTTGCCGACTGACAGGTGGGGGCGGCACGCTAACAGCCCTTTGGTATAGGGGTGCTGAGGGTTGGAAAAAATATCCAGCACCTTCCCCTGCTCTACCACCTTGCCCCGGTACATCACCAGGATGCGGTCGGCAATTTCGGCGACCACGCCGAGGTCGTGGGTGATGAACAGCACGGCCGTGTTGTGCTGACGGCGCAGGTCGTCGATCAGCTGAAGCATGCGCGCCTGCACGGTCACGTCGAGAGCGGTAGTGGGCTCGTCGGCAATGAGCAGGGCCGGGCGGCAGGCCATGGCCATGGCAATCATTACGCGCTGCTTCTGGCCGCCGCTGATTTCGTGCGGATAGCTACGGAAGATGCTTTCGGGGCGCGGGAGCTGGGCTTCGGCAAACAGCTCGAGGGTGCGCTGCTTGGCCGCCTTCTCCGTGCAGTTGGCGTGCAGGAGCAGGGCCTCGACTACCTGGCTGCCGCAGGTGTACACGGGGTTGAGCGAAGTCATTGGCTCCTGAAAAATCATTCCGATGTCGTTGCCGCGCACCTGGCGCAGGTCGTTGTCGGAAAGTTTCAGCAGGTTGGTTTCGCCGAGCTTTTCGGATTGGAAGATGGCTTGGCCGCCGACAATCCGGCCGGGCGGCATCGGAATCAGGCCGAGCAGGGCCAGAGAGGTAACGGACTTGCCCGACCCCGATTCGCCCACGATGGCTAGCGTTTCGCCCCGGCTCAGGGCAAACGACACGCCATCCACGGCCCGCACGTTGCCACGGTGGCTGGAAAACTCAATGGTGAGGTTGGAGACGGTAAGCAGCGGGTTGGGCACGGACGAAAATAGGGATAGAAAAGCGCTACGGGGCGTTCATTAGGCTAAACCATTGTTGGCCGCGACACGTGCGGTGATACCTGCTGGTAGTTTATCAGGTTAGATATTCCGGGCCGGCGAAACCAACTGCTCACCCTCATCGACTACCGGAGCCGCTGATTGGGATTGACGGAAAAAACGGCTCTGGTTAAGTAAAATCAGGAATACTCCAACGGAAATGGAAGCGTCGGCGACGTTAAAAATAGGAAACCCCGAGCTGTATTGGCCCCCAATAAGAGGCCAGGACTCAGGGAAATACCCTTGGTAAAGAGGCACG
Source organism: Hymenobacter montanus (assembly GCF_014699115.1). Lineage (GTDB taxonomy): Bacteria > Bacteroidota > Bacteroidia > Cytophagales > Hymenobacteraceae > Hymenobacter > Hymenobacter montanus. The sequence goes on along the minus strand of NZ_JACXAD010000017.1, from coordinate 16,768 downwards.
AAAATCATGTCGATAACCTGACCATAAAACCAGCGCATGGGTGAGCCCAAGGGCGCGTTGCCGTAGATGATGCCGTAAAACACCGAGTCAATCAGGTTGCCCACGGCACCTCCCAAAATCAAGGCCAGGCAAGCAATGTAGCCGGCCGGGATGCGCTGACGGCAAAGACGAATGATGTAGTAAACCAGGCCAGATACCGCCAATAAGCGAAAGCCGGTGAGCACCAGCTTGCCATAGGGAGCCGGCAGCTGCGCCCCGAAAGCCATGCCGGGATTCAGCGTGTAGTGCAGCTTGGCCCAGTGGCCCAGCAGCGGGATTTCGCCGTCTGTTCCCATCGGCATGTAGGTGTGCACCGCCCACTTCGAGAGCTGGTCGAGCACGATGACGAGCCCAGCCAGCAAGAAGAATTTAGTGGGAGAATACTGGCGGTTAGCGAGGCTTGGGTGCATAGATGAGAATGTGCCTACGGGCAGAGAGAGCAAACGAGACAGAACCGCTCAGCCTTCAGAACAGAAAGCCGGCTATAGAACGGCCGGGGCCTCAGTCTCCGAAGCAGGGCTGGGGCTGGTAGCAGCCGGTACTTGCTCCTTATGATTAAAAAAGCGGCCTTGATTAAGCAGAATAAGGGCGACGCCGATGAAAATAGAAGAATCAGCGATGTTAAAGATAGGCCAAAGCGACACGTACTTCCCCCCTACCAAGGGCCAGTTCTGGGGCAAAAAGCCTTCGTAGATGTCCACGTAAAGCATATCGATAACCTGGCCGTAGAACCAGCGCGTGGGCGAGCCGAAAGGTGCGTTGCCGTAAATAATGCCGTAGAACACCGAGTCAATCAGGTTGCCCACTGCGCCCCCCAAAATCAAGGCCAGGCAGGCAATGTAGCCACCAGCGGCCCGTTGGCGGCAGAGGCGAACAATGTAATAGCTCAGGCCAAATACCGCTAAAAGACGAAAAGCAGTGAGCACCAGCTTGCCGTAAGGGGCCGGCAGCTCGGCCCCGAAAGCCATGCCCGGGTTCAGCGTGTAGTGCAGCTTGGCCCAGTGGCCCAGCAGCGGAATTTCTCCCACCATGCCGGGCTGCATGTAGGTATGCACCGCCCACTTCGAGAGCTGGTCGAGGCCAATAATGAGCAAGGCCAGCAGGAAGAATTTAACGACGGATTGCTGACGGGTAGTGAGGGTTGGATGCATGCAGGCGGAGCCAAAAGTGGCAATAGCAGCGGCCTGGTTTATTACCGCAGTTTTGTACTTCTTATAACTGTTTTTCTGGGGTTTTAAACCACCAAAGACGAGCTTACCGGCCGTTTGTGCGGCGTAGAACTCGCCAAGGGGTTGAATCCTTGGCGAGTCACTCATAATTAAGCAGTTGCGACCTCTAAATGCACCGGCACGGAGTAGTCGTCAAACTCCAGCACCGAACCGCCGTTTACCTCCGCCGCAAAAGTGAGGGCCAGGGCCTGCGTCTCGGTCCGGATGTAGTCGCCGAAGGTGGCCACAGCCGCTGCTAGCTCGGGCTGCTGGTCGGCCAGCGTGACGCGGATTTTGTCCTGTACCTCCAGGCCCGATTCTTTGCGCAGGTTCTGAAGGCGGTTCACCAGCTCGCGGGCCAGGCCTTCCTGGCGCAGCTCATCGGTCAGGGTTACGTCGAGGGCCACGGTCAGGGGGCCGTCGGTAGCCACCAGCCAGCCGGGCAGGTCGTCGGTGCGGATTTCTACGTCGTCGGGAGCCAGCATGATGGGTTGGCCTTCCACAAGTACGGCGAGGCTTCCCTCCTTCTCCAGCTGACTGATTTCGGCCGCCGTCATCTGCTGAATCCGGGCCCCCACCGCCTTCAGGCGCGGGCCGTACTGCTGGCCGAGGCGCTTGAAATTGGGCTTCACCGACTTCACCAGCACGCCACTCTCATCATCCAGGAATTCAATGTGTTTCACGTTGATCTCGGCGCAAATCAGGTCCTCCACGAGGCCGACCTGCTCTTTGGTCGTGTCGTTGAGTACCGGCACCAGGATACGCTGCAGGGGTTGGCGCACTTTCAGCACCGACTTCTTGCGCAGCGAATGCGCCAGCGAGCTGATGCGCTGAGCCAGCTCCATTCGCTCCTCCAGCCGCGGGTCGATGCGGGCGGAGTCAGCTTCCACTAGCAGGGTCAGGTGCACCGAGGCCACCGGCGGAACCTCACCCCCGGCGCCCGATTCGCTTGATGCACGAAGCCCCAGGAGCGGGGAGCCAGCCGTGAAGTTTTGCACCTGTTGCATATCCGGTGTCCCCTCTCCTGGGGAGAGGGGGTCAGGGGGTGAGGTTACCACCTGCGCCGTCATGTTCCGGTACAGCCACTCGCCGAAGAATGGCGCGATAGGCGACATCAGCTGGGCTACTACCACTAAGCATTCCTGCAGCGTCTCAAACGCGGCGCGCTTGTCAGTTGTCAGCTCGCCTTTCCAGAAACGGCGGCGGGAGAGGCGTACGTACCAGTTCGAAAGCTGGTCGGTTACGAAATCCTGGATGGCGCGGGCAGCCTTCGTGGGGTCGTAGCCGTCGAGGTGGGCGCGCACTTCCACAATCAGCGACTGCAGCTTGCTCAGAATCCAACGGTCCAGCTCGCTCAGCTCAGCCAGGGGCACGCGCTCGAATTCGCGGGCCTGGAAATCGTCGAGGTTGGCGTAAAGCGCATAGAACGAGTAGGTATTGAACAGCGTGCCGAAGAAGCGGCGCTGCACCTCGGTTATGCCCGCCGGGTCAAACCGGAGGTTGTCCCACGGTGGCGCGTTGGCGATGAGGTACCAGCGGGTAGCATCGGGTCCGAACTGCTGGATGGTGGCAAACGGGTCGACGGCGTTGCCCAGGCGCTTGCTCATCTTCTGGCCGTCCTTGGCCAGCACCAGGCCGTTGGCGATGACGTTTTTAAAGGCCACGGAGTCTTCCAGCATCACGGCCAGCGCGTGCAGGGTAAAGAACCAGCCGCGGGTCTGGTCCACGCCTTCGGCAATGAAGTCGGCGGGGAAGTTCTTCCGGAATGTCGCGTCGTTTTCGAGGGGGTAATGCCACTGCGCGTAAGGCATGGCGCCGCTATCGAACCACACGTCGATGAGGTCGGGCTCGCGGTACATGGGTTGGCCTGAGGGCGAGACCAGGAAGATGTCGTCAACGTAGGGGCGGTGGAGGTCCACACCCAAGGCAAGCGGCACTGGCTGATACGAGTCGGAATCGCTTGGGTCCGCCTGCACATTATAGCGCAGCGTGGCCCAATCAATCGAGGCTATGTGCAATTGGGATGTGTCGCCTATTGGGCCAGCGTGTTGAAAGCTAACCGTTCCGTCGTTCGCGGCCGTTCCGAGCTCGAACCAGCCCTCGTACTTCCCGCCATCGGTCGTGTCAAAATATACCCGGTAGCCCACATCGGCTAGCTCGCGCACGGCTGACTGCCGCAAAGCGGCGGTTGTCATGACCTCTGCCGCCACGGCCTTATCAATCTCGGCGCTCAGTTCGGCGATGCTGCCGATGCAGATTTCCTCCGTCCCGTCCTGGGTGCGCCAGATGGGCAGGGGCGTGCCCCAGTAGCGCGAGCGGCTGAGGTTCCAGTCCACCAGGTTTTCGAGCCAGTTGCCGAAGCGGCCGGCGCCGGTGCTCTCGGGCTTCCAGTTGATGGTTTGGTTGAGCTCGATGAGCCGGTCCTTTACCGCCGTGGTTTTGATGAACCAGGAGTCGAGCGGATAGTAGAGCACGGGCTTGTCGGTGCGCCAGCAGTGCGGGTAGGTGTGCTCGTACTTCTCCACTTTGAAGGCCGTGCCCTCGCGCTTCATCTTGATGACGATGTCCTCATCCAACGTCTTGTAGTCGGCGCCGGACTGGTCGTGGCCGTCGTAGTTCTTCACCCAGCGGCCCCCGAACTCGCCCATCTGGGGCACGTAGCGGCCCGTCCGGTCCACGATAGGGCCGAGCTTGCCTTCGGCGTCGGGCACGAGCAGCGCGGGAATGTCGTTCTGCTGGGCCACGCGGAAGTCATCAGCGCCGAACGTGGGGGAGATGTGGACGATACCGGTTCCGTCGTCGGTGGTCACGAAGTCGCCGGGGATGACCCGGAAGGCTTTTTCTTCGCCCTCGAAAGCGGGGAAGCCTTCTTTAGTGCCGAACAGGCGCTCATAGTTGATGCCAACCAAATCTCTGCCTTTGAATTCAGCTAAGATCTTAGGTCTGATGGCTTCAACAGTAGCCATAGCTTGTTTCACTGGGTCCAAAACAAGCGGGTCCTTTTCGAACTGCTTTACAAGGGCTCCAACGTTCGGTACATTAATTAATTTATCAACTAGGGCCTTGGCAGCAACAACAACAACCTTTTCATGCGTGTACTGATTTTCAGTTGCTAATAAGGCATAATCGATATTATTCCCCACTGCCAAGCCGGTATTAGCTGGCAAAGTCCAAGGCGTAGTCGTCCAGGCCAAGATGGACACTTTGGCGTCATCGCCAGCTAGTGAAAACAACTTCTCCGACTTCTCGTCCCGCTTCACCTTGAATTGTGCCACCACGGTCGTATCCTTCACGTCGCGGTAGGTGCCGGGCTGGTTTAGCTCGTGCGAGCTGAGGCCGGTGCCGGCGGCCGGCGAGTAAGGCTGGATGGTGTAGCCCTTGTAGAGCAAGCCCTTATCGTACAGCTTCTTGAGCAGCGCCCAGCAGCTTTCGATGTACTCCGGCTCGAAGGTCACGTAAGGGTCGTTGAGGTCGACCCAGTAGCCCATTTTCTCGGTCAGGTCGTCCCACTGCGCCTTGAACCGCATGACGGTTTCGCGGCAGCGCTGGTTGTACTCCTCCACGCTGATTTTCTTGCCGATGTCCTCCTTGGTGATGCCCAGCTCCTTTTCCACCTGCAGCTCGATGGGCAGCCCGTGGGTGTCCCAGCCGCCTTTGCGGGGCACTTGCTTACCCAGCAGGGTCTGATAGCGGCAGAAGATGTCCTTCACCGTGCGGGCCATCACGTGGTGGATGCCGGGGGCGCCGTTGGCGGAGGGTGGTCCTTCGTAAAACACGAACGTGGGCTGGCCCTCGCGGCTGCTCACGCTCTTCTCAAAGATGCCGTGCTCCTTCCACCAGGCGAGGATTTCTTCGCCCACCTGGCCATAATTGAGCGGCTGCTTGTATTCGGGGTATTTCATTTTTTGCTCTTTCAACTCTTTATCTATTGACCTTCATGCAGAAGGCAGCGAACCTACACTCGGCCTAGCCAAGCAGCTTGCCAGCAACAGTGATTACTGCTGTTGCAAAAAAGCGGGCCAGGTGCTGCGCTCGGCATGACATTCTTCTTTTAACCGCACCCAGCTTTAGCTTCTTAAGCCGCCCCGGGTCTTCACGGTCATTTTATCCAGGTTTAGCTCCAAATCGTCGTCTTCCTCGTGATACGACTCGTCGTAGTGCCGCACCAGTGCTTTGTTGTGGATCAGGTTGCCCTTGCCGTGCTCGAAGGTGACCAACAGGCAGGGCAACAAAATCAGGTTGGAAAAATTCGTAATCAGCAGCGAAGCCGACATCAGCAGGCCCAGCGCTTTGGTGCCGCCAAACTCGCTGAAGGCAAAGATGCTGAAGCCCACCAACAGCACGATGCTGGTGTAAATCATGCTGGTGCCCGCTTCGCTCAGCGTTACCGATACGGCTTCGCGCACCCGGTGGCCATTCAGGGCCATTTCCTGCCGGAACTTAGCGAGCAGGTGAATGGAATTATCCCCGTCAATACCCAGGGCGATAACGAAAATCAAGGCCGTGCCGGGCTTGAGCGGCAGGTTGAAATACCCCATGATGCCGGCCGTAAGAATCAAGGTCACCGCGTTGGGAATCAGGGCAAACAGCACCGTGCGGGCCGAGCGAAACAGAATCAAAACCACCAGGCCCACCAGGCCGAAGGCCAGAAACAGGCTGTCGCGCAGCGTATTGATGATGTATTCGTTGCCTTTGGTGAACAGGATGGTGGTACCGGTGGGCCGCACATCCATGCCCGTACCGTTGAAGATGCGGTGCATCTCGGGCAGGATTTTGTTGTTCATCAGCGTGTCGAGGTTGCGCGAGCCGATGTCGGCAATCTTCAGGCTGATGCGGGCCCGCTGCCCGGTGCTGTCGACGAAGGAGCGGAGCAGCTTGCTGTCCATGCCCGCGCCCGTGCCTTTGGAATTGGCCAGGCTGCTGAGAATGAAGTTCTTCTCGGTATTATCGGGCAGGCGGTAGAATTGGGGGTCGCCGTTGTAATATGCTTGGGTGGTGGCCTTCAGAAAAGCAACGATGCTGATGGGCGACGTGACCTCGGGCTGCGTGCGCAGGTAGTTCTCGAACTGGTTGATTTTTTCCAGGTTTTTGAGCTTGAGCAAGCCGCGCGGCTTGTGGGTGTCGACCACGAATTCGAGCGGCATCACCCCATTGAAGTGGCGCTCAAAAAAGGTCAGGTCGGAGTTTACGGAGCTGTTCTTGGGTAGGTCATCCACCATGAACGACACCGATTCGATGCGCCGAATGCCCACGGCCGCCCCCAGCACCAGCCCCAGCGCCACCACGTACACCGTGGGGCGGCGGTCCATCACCAGGTGGTCGAAGAACTCCAGCAGCTTGGTGAGCGGGGTCGCATCGAGGTGCTCCAACTGCTTGGGCGTGGGCGGCGGCAGGTAGGTAAATACCGCCGGAATCAGCAGGAAGCTGATGACAAAGGCCACGAAAATGTTGACGGTGGCGACCAGCCCGAATTGAAACAGGATGGCAATGTCGGTGAAACAAAACACGAAAAAGCCCACCGCCGTGGTCGTGTTGTTCATCAGCGTCACGAGGCCGATTTTCCGGATCACCCGGGTCATGGCCAGCATCTGGTTGCCCGATTTGCGGTAGTCGTAGTGGTAGCGCGAGAGCAGATAGGTGCAGTTCGGAATGCCGATAACGATGATTAAGCTCGGAATCAGCCCGGTGAGCAGGTTGATCTTGTAGCCCAGCAGCACGATGGACCCGATGGCCCACACCGCCGTGACGCCGACCACCAGCAGCGGAAACACCACCGCGGCCCAAGTCCGGAAGAACGCCAGCAGCGTAATCCCGGTCACCACCAGGGCCAGGATGGTGAAGAAGGTCATCTCCGAGCCCACCTTGCTGGTCATGGTGTAGCGCACGTAGGGCAGGCCCGCGTAGTGCAGGCGGATGTTGGTCTTCTGCTCGAAGACCCGGGCAAAGCCTAAAATATTCTTCATCACGGCCTGGCGGCGCGACGAGTTGAGGTACTTGGCGTCCAGGGTCAGGGCCAGCAGCGTGGCCCCGGTGGTCGGGCTGATGAGCTGCCCTTTGTAGAACTCCACCCGGTTTACCTCGCGCATCAGGCTGTCCAGCTCGGCCTGGGTACGCGGAAAAGTCTTGAAAATGGGCGTGGCCCGAAACTGGTTGGTAGCGGTGTCTTTGCGAATAGCCAGCAGCTTGGTCACGCTCAGTACGCCGTTCACCCCTTCCATTCTGGCCAGGGTATCGGTCAGGCTGCGCAGTTCGTTGAAGTTGCCCAACTGGTACACGGCACTGTCTTGCAGGCCCAGCACCAACACGTTAGCGTCTTCGCCAAACTGTTTTTTGAATTGCTGAAAATAGACCATGTCCGGGTCTTGCGGGCTCACCACCTGGGCAAAGTCGTAGGTCATCTCCACATCCTTGGCTTTCCAGGCCATGAACACAGTGATAAGGGCCAGCACCGCGACCAGCGAACGGCGGAACCGAATAATGAATAGCGCGAGATTAGCCCACATAAGTCATATAAAAAGGCGAAGTTACGCAAGGGGGAGGCGGCTATATTTTCTAATCAGCCGGCGTCTAGCGGTGCCAGGCATAAATCGGTCGCTTCCACCCCCCTGAAGCATGGTTTTTTGGGAGTGTTATTCACAGCAAAAAGCCCCAACTTTCGGAAAAGTCGGGGCTTGCCAACCGTAGGCGTAGAACGAACTGACCGAACCACGCGCGGACTCTGCGAGTCCGCGTTACTACAGCTTCTCAAAAATCCGGCGGAAGCTTACGGCCTCGCTGATGTAGCGGCGCAGCTCGGCGATGGGCATTCGAACCTGCTCGCGCGAGTCGCGGTCCCGCACTGTCACCGTGTCGTCCTCCAGGGTCTGGTGGTCGACGGCGATGCAGAAGGGCGTACCGATGAGGTCCTGGCGGGTGTAGCGCTTGCCGATGGCGTCGCGCTCCTCCAGCACCAGGCGGAAGTCGAAGCGCAGGTCGTCGAAAATAGCCTGGGCTTTCTCGGGCAGGCCATCTTTACGCACCAGCGGGAAAATGGCGGCTTTCACCGGAGCCAGGGCCGGGTGCAGGCGCAGCACGGTGCGCGTCTTGGTTTGCTGGGCCTCGCCCTCCCCTTCCGTGATGGTTTCTTCGGCGAAAGCCTGGCAAAGGGTGGCCAGAAACAGGCGGTCGGCGCCGACGGAGGTTTCCACTACGTAAGGCACGTAGTTGCCGTAGGGCTTGCCGGTGGCCGGGTCCACGTCGTTGTCGAAGTACTGCTGCTTTTTACGGCTCAGGTGCTGGTGCTGGGCCAGGTCGAAGTCGGAGCGGGAGTGAATACCTTCGATTTCCTTGAAGCCGAAGGGGAACTCGTACTCGATGTCGACGGCCGCTTTGGCGTAGTGGGCCAGCTTGTCGTGGTCGTGGAAGCGCAGCTTGTCGGCCGGCAGGCCCAGGGCTTCGTGGAAGCGGCGGCGGGCGGCCTTCCAGGTGTCGTACCACTCGCCTTCGGTGCCGGGGCGCACGAAGAACTGCATCTCCATCTGCTCGAACTCTCGCATGCGGAAGATGAACTGCCGGGCCACAATCTCGTTGCGGAAAGCCTTACCGATTTGGGCAATGCCGAAGGGAATCTTCATGCGGGCCGACTTCTGCACGTTCAGGAAGTTCACGAAGATGCCCTGGGCCGTTTCGGGGCGCAGGTACACCGGCGGCGCGTCAGCGTCTATCGCTGAACCCTGTGTAGAATACATCAAATTGAATTGACGAGCTTCAGTCCAGTTAGTAGAGCCTGTACCAGGCTCAGATATATTTGCTTGCTTTATAGCATTACTGAGAGAGTGAGGTGTTCCTATTTGCAAAGCAGTAGTCAGAAGACCAATCATATTTTCTGCCTCAGAAATTCTGTCTTCGTACGAATTCCAAGTTCCATCAGGAATGGAATTAGGTATGCTTTGCTTGAACTTCAAACCCTCAATCTCCTTTTGAAGCGCGACAATTTTCTCCTCAACAAGCACGTCGGCCCGGTAGCGCTTTTTGCTGTCGAGGTTATCAATCAATGGGTCGTTGAAGCCTGCGACGTGGCCGCTGGCCTCCCAGGTCTGGGGCGCCATAAAAATGGCCGCGTCGATGCCCACGACGTCGTGGTGCAGCTGGGTCATAGTCTCCCACCACAGGCGCTTCAGGTTATTTTTCAATTCCACGCCGTTGGGGCCGTAGTCGTACACGGCGGCCAGGCCGTCGTAGATTTCCGATGACTGGAATACAAAGCCGTATTCCTTGGCGTGGGCCACGATATCCTTGAGCTGGGTAGTTTCGAGTGCTGAGTTCATGCCCACAAAAGTAGGCCGCTACCGCCCAAGCTGATGCTGCCCCGGGGCCCCAAGGCCGGGCTCCGGCCCCGGCTCGCCGTCAGGAAACAATTCGGTAACATACCGGGGCCGGACCGCCTCCCTACCTTTGACGTATCATTTAATCTAGATTTCCATCAATCCACTCTTTATGTTTGGTTTAGAACCTCACGTGCTGCTGCTTCTCGGGGTGTGTTTGTTAGCCGCCTGCGCGTTCGAGTTCGTCAATGGCTTCCACGATACCGCCAATGCCGTGGCTACGGTTATTTACACCAACACGCTGCGGCCCTGGGTGGCGGTGGTGTGGTCGGCCTTCTGGAACTTCATCGGCGTATTCAGCGGGGGTATTGCCGTAGCCATGGGCATTGTGTACCTGCTGCCGGTCGAGAGCCTGATCGACGTCAATGTGTATCACGGCATCGCCATGGTCGGGGCCCTCATCCTGGGGGCCATTATCTGGAATGTCGGCACCTGGTACTACGGCATTCCGGCTTCGAGCTCCCACGCCCTCATTGGCTCTATTTTGGGCGTCGGCATCGCCTTTTCGCTGCTGCCGGGCTCCCGTGGTGCGGCCGTGAACTGGGGCAAAGCCGGCGAAACGGGCATTGCCTTGCTCGTGGGCCCGCTGCTGGGCTTCGCGCTCACCATTGGCATGATGTTCCTGTTTAAGCGCTTCGTGCCCAGCAAGGCCATTTTTAAGGAGCCTCACAAGCGCAAGCCCCCACCCCTCTGGATTCGGCTACTGCTCATTATAACCTGCACGCTGGTGAGCTTTTTCCACGGCTCGAACGATGGCCAGAAGGGCGTTGGGCTGATTATGCTGATCCTCATTGGTATCGTGCCCACTTACTTCGCCCTGGACCAAACCAAAAACCCGCTCGACCTGCGCGAGTCCCTGGGCAAAGTAGAATACGTAATAAGCCGCGTAAACCGCGACGAGCTCAGCCCCAACGATCAGAAAAACCTGGCCGAAGTACAGGCCCAAACGACCGACCTCAACCGCATCTTCGCGGGCAAAACCACCATTCAGGAGCTACCCCAGCGCACCCGTTTCGAAATCCGGCGCGACGTACTGCTGCTGGCCAACCGCGCCAAAAAGCTCCTCAGCTCTCCCAACGTGAGCCTGAGCACGCAGGACCGGGGCATTTACGACGCCGCTATTGCCAACATGCGCACCTTCACCGACTACGCTCCGTGGTGGGTGCTGCTGGTAGTTAGCCTCTCGCTGGCCTGCGGCACCATGATTGGCTGGCAGCGCATCGTGAAAACCATTGGCGAGCGCATCGGCAAGGAACACCTGAGCTACGCCCAAGGGGCTTCGTCTGAGCTGGTGGCCGCGGCCATGATTGGCGTGAGCACCCAGTTCGGACTACCTTCCTCCACCACCCACGTACTCACGTCATCTATCGCCGGCTCCATGGTGGCCAGCCGCGGCGTGAAGAACATCAACCCGCAAATGGTTCGCAACATTGCGCTGGCCTGGGTACTTACCCTACCCGTCACGATGGTGCTATCGGGCTTGCTCTTCCTCCTGTTCCGCGCCATTCTTGGATAATTGAACTCTACTGCACAGCATGTAAAAAGGCTGCTCCGGTTGGAGCAGCCTTTTTTAATTAAAGAAAGAATTAACAGGAGTACCTGTTCGATAAAGCTTCATAAACAGTAGGTAAACTAGCTGCTTTCATCTACTTATCCACTTATCCACAGCTGAAAGTCGGGATAATGTGGATAACCTTAAACTTACTGGGGCCACAGTACTTCCATATCGTCATTAATGAAAACGCCGAAATTGACGAACTGCAGTTCTCCCTCTTCGAAATACAGGTCAATCATCGACTTCTCGTAGGAAAGGCGTACTGCTCCCTCTTCCATGGTTTCAAGCTCGGGCTCCGGCTGGTTGTTGCGCTGCATCAAGGCCTTTACCTGGTCCAGGCTGAGGCCGTGAATGGCTTCGCCGAAGAGGCGCATGTTGGGGTTGTCGGTTTCGATGCAGCTTAGGCGGAAGTCGTCTTCGCGATCGAAGTAGAGCGACAGCAGGTAGTCGTCTTCGTGGTAGTTCCAGGCCTGGTGCTCGAAATCGTCGTCTTCATCCGACTCCTCAATCTCTTCGGGCTCGCCGACCAGGGTACGAACTTCGTCCATGGTGGCTCCAAAGCGCAAAGGGCCCATGCCGGTACCCAGAATAATTTCGTTTTCCTCGATGCTGGAGGGTTGGGACTTGCTCATACAGTTGAGATGAAAGGATGGGGCAAAGGTAGTTGTTGGTGCTTGGGTGTTGGTGCCTAGTGCTTGGTGCTTGGTGCTTGGCTGTTCTGATATGAATCTATTCTGGGTCCAGGCACCAGGCACCAAGCACCAACTCACTTGCCATATTTCTTGATGAAGGCTTCTTTCTGTCGCAGATACTCGGGATGGGTTTTGGCTTGGTCCCACTTGCGCTTAAAAATAGCCGCGGCGGCCACTTTATCCTCATCTGGGTGGTTGGTGCGGGGTAGTTCGGGGCGGCCGTGGGCCCCGCTCTGCCCCTTCTTGTCGGCGGGCACGGGCCCGGCGTATTTCTTGCCGCCGCGGTGGTTGGCGTAGCGGCGGGCTCTGGTAAAGCCCATCTGAATAAACTTCCGAGCCATGTCGGCTCCCACAAAATCATGAGCCTTCAAATACGCCTCAAACAACGCGTAAATCGCCTCGGACGACTCGGTAGCCGCCGCGGCATCTTTGAAGCGCCAGTGGGGCAGGATTTCGCCCTTGTAGGGTTGCACCAGCAGCACGCCCTGCTCGCCCCGGCCCACGCGATACAACTCGGGGTGCTGGCGAAAATCGACAGTGTGGAAATCTAGCGTGTAATCGAACGGCATCGGGCGCTATACGAAAACCGGGTAGTATCAGGATGTCGGATCCCGGCAACTCCTCAGAACCGGGACCAAACCATAATCCTTTTCTAAAAATCCTCTTTTGTTGCCATCCATCATTCTTTAGAGTTACCAGTAGGTCGGAAGCACTTCATCATCACAATCAGTGTGGTTACTAAGCCGGAAACCATCTATAACCGCATGGTCGCTGTGACTATTGATGTATGGAAGGATGCCCAGCCGATTCTGAATCTCTTGAAGCGCCGCCTCCAGCCGTGGTGCGTTAAGTTTCCACACTGCGGGCTGTGGCTGGGCTAGAAGGGTATAAGGAAGCCACGCATCGCTCTGCGTGCAGACGTTAACAATATGGGCATCCAGGGTTTTCCCCCATAACCAGGTAACATCAGGTTGTTCCTGTTCCTGCCCATCAGCATCCAAAACAACCCCTGCTCCCATCATATACAAGTCAATCGGATAAAGAAAGGAACGCTGCTGCTCTAGTTTATCCAAGGCTTTCTCGCAGTAAGTTACCAGCTCTCGACTACCAATCTCTTGGGGAATGGCGACGGTAACATCTGGCTCCTCCACCCTGACTGTATCACCGGTATCCGGGTTGGGGCGCAGCCAGCCTTCGAAGATTACTCTGGAAGGTCGAAACAGGTCGTGCACTTCCAGCACAAGGGCCGCTGACTGACACATTTCCAGGAGTTGGTGCAGCTCCGTGCGACTAGTTGGAGAGACCAGGCGTCGGCGATCCTCGAACCACCAGTCTGCTACAATTCCTTTTTTTCTATTGAAAATCATTCGTCAGGTTCGTTTACGCGCAGTTTTATCGACAATTAGAGCATTGTCTTTACTTATTTCTGTGGTTTGAAACGTTAAAAATCTGATAAGTTAAATTTTGGAAACAGTTGGAGCATAATCGTTTTATACCAGAAACCGACTCATTGGTAATTACATCGTCGTTCATTTTTTATTCTTGTATATCCCGTTGTATTTTTAAGCCATTTGCATTTCTGTGAAAATTAATCATTGCCGAAATGAAGTTGAAATTACTTTAAGTTGCATCTAATTCTTTCTGGATTACCAGAACATTAAATCCACAGAGCAACATCAATTAATTGATTTCAAGATTGGTCAGCATTTGGCGAAATTGCTGTATATAAATAAATTCTCTCGAAAGGCTAAAATTAAGGCATTTCAATTGCTTTTCATTTAAACTAGAGATTTTGAAACTATCTCTAAGTACGCGACACCCAGTTATCAGTTAACTGTATTAAGTATTAAACTTATGCTAATTTTGTTACCAACGTGGCCTATCATTCGATTTGCGCGATTGCATCTACTGGCAACACATTACCATTGATCACAGACATAATTCCCGGTAGATAATGGTCCATCATCATCACGTTACCGTAAACTAAGGATCCAATCAGGGCTGAACTCAAATTGTCATTCTCGACCTCAGCGTTGGTTTTGTAACGAATTTCCCCATTAGCAAAATCTAGCTCGAAGTTGCCGAATACCATGCCGAAATTAGCTCTTGTCAGAAACTCTGCAATCTCTAATCGTTTATTTTCTGGTACTTTGATGGGGCAAATTGAGTAGAAAACAAATTGCTGTTGTGATTCTCTAGCTTTGGCATAGCAATTCAATTGCCCATTTTGACCCGGGAACTCCATTCGTAAGATTGGTTCTTCTTCAAGCTCAATGAATTCCCAGTCATCTTCTTTAAAAAATTTGACTATTTTCTGAAATATTTTACCTTTATTTTCTATCATTTTAAGTGCTTTTATGCTTAAAATGAGCCTATTATAGGCCTATAATATTTAGTTATCAATTAATGAAAAAATTTCCCGTACTAATTCTTTTGCTTCTTCCATTTTCTGGACAATAAGCTCTTTCTCTGGAATGTCTTGATTTGCTTCTAAAAATTTTGGGGTCGCAGAAATAAGGAAGTCTGACTTACATGATTCCTTCCAAGTCATAAATAAAGTATAAATGTCTGCCAATGCGTCAGTATATCTATTCAGAAGGTAGTTATTTATGTAACGGTCATACTTTTCCTTAATTGGTGTAAATAAAGTCACTAATTCGTGTAATTTATTTTTATAGCTCATTATTTTATCCTGCAAAACTTGAGGGCTATTTAGAACTATTGCAGTATGTATTTGTATATATTTTTCTATCTCAAACAAAAAAATATACCGAAAAAGAATCCTCCTGCTTATGATAACCCATGAAATTTATAGCATCCTTAAAATAATATATGGCAGGATCATTCCCATCGGTAAGTTTTAAGAAACGAACGAATTCTCCGCCATGGTGCTGATAAATCATAAACATATCCGCAGCAAACGCTCCTTTCAAGCTGCCATTATATCCATCACTTTCCATTAATTTTTCTAACTCCCTTTTTTTTTGCATTCTCAGAACATGGGAATAGAAAAAATTCTCTCCTTGGAGGAAAAATGCCAGCCCGTGTCCGCAAAATCGGAGAAATTCCACATACGCACCAGGTAGTTTTAAGCCATTAGGAAGTTCTTGTTCTATTGCTTGGATTTCTTGGTCAGAACAGCCTTTAAACTCCCAATCTTCAAATGTATTAAGGGCCTTAATCTTCTCAATACTTTTATCTAAGTACATACCCCATCCTCCTTGTCATTAAAGATTATGATTAATTCTTCACCATTCCCACTAAATTGATTTTCAAGTTACTAAACCTCTTCTAAGATACAGACAAACGCATTATCTCATTCTGAGGCTAAGTTTCGTGAATCATGTTTTTAACGTTGTATGTAACTTATCACCTGCCAAATTTTGGTTGAAGTCATTGTGTTCTCTCCCAGCGGTTGTCGGGCTAAATTTAACTCAGGGGGCTCCACTCGCTAAAGGTCCAATCGGTTAGCAGGTCATCGAGGTGCGTATTTCCTGGTGGGTCTACCTTGTCCCTATCTCGATATGCCTCAACAACGACGTCTTCCCAACAGCAAGTGCCCGGCTTCCTGATGAAGCAGAAGGGCAGTTCCTTCCATACATTAGCGATGGCCAGGCACTCATATTGCTCTTTGGGGTCATAAGAAACTTTTCTTAAGCCTAAGACTCTGGGGGAGTCACAGAACTCTTTCAAAGTCCGATCCAGTGATGACAGGAACGCCCCATTCTTGAGCAACATGAATCCGTGTACTTGCCATAAGCGCTTTAGGCTGGCTGGAATCTTTCCGGTAGACTGCTCAAAAGCCTCGATCTGCTCGATCGGCGTCGGCAAACCAGCCAGCATAAAGCCATCTTCGAAGTATTGGGCGATGTCGGGGGGGTAGTCGTCGAAGTCACCTTTATTCCAATCCTGAATGTAGTAGACAAGCATGGGACCTAACCGACCATTAGTTACTATCATATTCAACGTGGACTGACTCAGGTACTCGACAAAGCGAGGCAATGCTTCACGCGCTTCACCCCAGAGCTCAGCAACAACAGCAGTGCAAGACGAGCCTGTTATTCGCAACCACGATGACGGGATTGCCTCTTCCTCCTGGAGCTTCGGAAGCTGTTCCGCGTCGTATAGGGTGTCGATAAAACCACCCCATTCCGTGAGCAAACGGCGTCGAAGGTCGTTTCCAGCTTTATCAGTTAGTATCATGTCTACGCTAAAACTTTGGGTGGATACGCTGCTGGGGTTAGCTTTTTCTTTTTTATGGCTGAAACGCGAACCCCGTCCATGTTATAGTAAGAATAATTCGCCTTCGTGGTAGTTACAGGCTTGGTGCTCAGAATCATCGTTGCCCGACCCTTCAGTCTCCTCGAGCTTGCCGACCAGCGTACGAACTTCGTTCATAGTGGCCCCCAAGTGTAAAGGGCGTATGCCCGGTACTCAGGATAATTTCTTTTTCCCGATGTTGGAAGGTTGGGCAGTGCTCATAAGGCTGAAATGCAGGAAAGTAGCAAAGGTGGAGGTTGGTGCGTGCGTGGTGCGTAGACCGTTCTGCTGATCTAGCATCCGCGAAGCCGAAGCATCTCGCGTGCATACAGAATTAATTTAATCGTTGAATCCGCCGACCTTCGATTCAACCGAAGTGAGAGAGATCTCGGTTCCGCTCGGCATCGTTGAAGCGCCATAAGGGCCGAATTTGGCCCTTGTATGGGGTACTAGCAGGAAGCTTTAGCCTACGCGATACAACTCGGGGAGCCGTCTGAAATATAAAATATTGAAATATAGCGCGTAATTAAACGGTATTAGGTGCCATACGGAAACCGCGTGGCATATGGATATCTGAACCGGGCCCAAACCCTTGAACCGGGCCCAAACCCTTGAACCGGGCCCAAACCCTTGAACCGGGCCCAAACCCTT
>NZ_JACXAD010000016.1 GCF_014699115.1 Hymenobacter montanus | reverse complement strand
CGAACAGAGCCGTTAAGCCCCGGTGCGCCTATGGTACTGCCTTCACCGGTGGGAGAGTCGGTCGCCGCCAACCTTTTGTCAATGCCAACCGCCTGCCGCTTTCACCAGCGGCAGGCGGTTGGCGTTTTCGCCTATTGCTACTCCCCTACCCTAGCAATACCATCCTAAGAATAGGTCGAATATCTAGCGGGTGGAGAGACCTGCATTCAGATAGAAGAAAAGCGGTTAATTCTCCATACTCTCTTGACCAATCCTTTTGTAAGGAGCTAGTGCTCTCAGGTAAGGATAGGCAGACAATTTTAAGCTAGCCCCTGCAATACGTACCACGATACATCTTGGTATTAGCCTAGCTGATCGGAATTAATATTTTCATGTATTTATCCTAATCACCCGAGAGGCAACGGGACTAGATATACTTGGCCCATCTGAGAGCATATTAATTATCTTTCTTAATATCAGCATGATATAGAATATAATAAAGTAGGCCTCCTATTTATTTTTGTTAATATGCCTTAATAGTTGTATGTTTCAGCCTATTAGAGGAACACAATAACTTTTCATATCTGCCACATATTTATTAATCATTTGTATGGATTTTATCGATGTAATAAAAGCACTGGGCGAAAAGGTCAACCGGCTAAAGGACAGTATACTAACAGAAGAGGCAACTAAAAACGCTTTTGTTATGCCCTTTATCGCCGCACTCGGCTACGATGTATTCAACCCTTTTGAAGTGATTCCTGAGTTCGTCGCGGACCTTGGCATCAAGAAAGGTGAGAAAGTGGACTACTGCATTCAAAAGGATAATCAACCCATTATCATCGTTGAGTGCAAGCATTGGAAAGAGGGGCTGGATGTACACAATTCCCAGCTACACCGCTACTTCCATGTCACCTCTACCCGGTTTGGCATTCTAACCAACGGCATTGTTTACCGTTTCTACACAGATTTGGTCGAGCCTAATAAAATGGATGACAAGCCCTTCTGGGAAATTAATATAACCGACTTGAGCGAGGCCAACGTATTAGAGCTTAAGAAATTCCATAAGACCGGATTCGACGTTAACCAGATTTTAAGTACGGCATCGGAGTTGAAGTATACCCGAGAAATCAAGCAGTTGCTGGCTACTGAACTACGTGACCCCAGCATCGACTTTGTGCGGCTGTTCGCCAAGCAAGTTGCGCCTGGCAAACTCACTGAGAAAGTGATGGAGCAGTTCAATCCCTTGGTGAAAAAATCGGCAAACCAACTACTCAATGATATTATCAATGAGCGCCTAAAATCTGCATTGGCCACCGAGGCAGTAGTACAGATACAGGAGGTAGAACTCTCATCGGATTCCGCCAAAGGAGGAACTGAATTTACCGAGATGGAGCGCGAGGCTTTCTTCATTGTGAAAGCCATCTTACGCTCACAGATAGAAAGCAGTCGCATTACTTACCGTGATACCACTAGCTATCTCAACATTCTGCTGGATGACAATAAAAACAAGATTGTCTGTCGCCTTTGGCTCAATGGGACTAAACGGTACATCTCTTTTTTCGATGAGAGTAAGAAAGATGTTAAAACAGAAATCACCAGCCTTGACGATTTATACAAATTCACCCCCCAGCTGCTGGCAACGGCCGGGCAGATAGACGCAAAAAAGGCAACACAGCCAGCATAGCTGAAGTTCTATTTATCAGAGGCAGGTCTTTCGCTTCAGAGAAGATTATTGCCCGGTCCAGTTACCTATTAAAGATTAAGGTAAAGGCCCCGTCCGGTTTTTCCGGCGGGGCCTTTTTATAGTGCAAGGGCCTGAAATTTGCTGTATAGGTGAGATGATTGGCTAGCTAGACGGCCTAACTGCGCTTCCCTGGTCAACCGCACACAGTATAGGCTAGGACACCATATACAGCCCGGCTGTAATAGTATGTGTACGCTTCCCTAAATAGAACACCATTTGAGCGTAGAGAACAACATAACCTTCCTTACCTGACGACTGACTAATAAAAAAGGAATGATTCAGCTAGGCCCAAATGATAGCCATTCTGAAACAGTAAGCCAACGGTCAGATCGTAGCACAAATCGTGTGCGAGCACGGCCTGAGCGAAACGAAACAACATGTTATGCCTGGAAAAGCAAGTACGCCGGGGCCAGCATCGCGGAACTGACCCAGCTCAAGTAGCTACCATCGAGTGGTACGGGCGCGCAACCTAACAGCCGCCCGCAATGAAGCAAAGCAGCCATTCGTGGTGGTGACAGAGCGTGCTGTCAGGGAAGCCTAAAATGTTTTGCTGTGTTCCAACGCGTTCGTCGAGAGCTCAACCGTCCAGCGGGTTGTCCAAATCTGGGTACCACTTCATGTAGATGCCACCGGTGGCCGTCGCGGGCAACCCCAAGGGCACGTCAGCAGTGTAGGTAGCTGACTAGACCTGCTAGGTCGTAACCGAACGGCCTATCATATCCTGCACTGTCACTATCACCTTCTGGTCACTCAGGCTAAGCAAGGCTAGCCGGCTTGAGCGAACAGCAACCGGGTTCGGATAAACGTTGGCCGCCTCGCGCGCAATGAGCGCAAGGGTCACGACGAGACTATAGGTGGCCGTACCGTCGGTACCCACCTACCGCAGCCGGTAGTGGTTAGCCCAGTCAATGGTTGCCAGTCGCGTAGCTCATAAGCGTGCGAGAGGCTGCGCCCGTTTTTCCGGTTCACATTCTGAACTGGGGATTTGAGATAAAAAACTACCAGCAGCTACTGCCTCAACATAGTTTTGGACTATTCATTTCCGGCGCTGCATTGCGCTGATTTCTAACTTTCAGTCCAAATGGTCCGCTTGCTTCACTCCTTTCTTACATTCGCTTTTGCGTTTACTGTCCTAGTTCCTAACCAAGCTTGCCAAAACACTGCGGCAATTGACGGCTACACCATAAGCGGGCAACTAAGCCATGCCCCAGCTGGCACGCCCGTTTATTTAGCCCAACTGAATGACGGCAAGGTTGTCGAAAAAGATACGGGCAAAACAGATGAGCAGGGCAGATTTACATTACAGGGCCAAGCGCCGACGCCTGGACTGTATCAAATCAGCCTTCATGATGACAACCGCATACTTGTGGTACTTACTAACAAAACCCATTTACGGCTGCGTGGCGATGCCCGAGATCTGATAAGCAGCTACTCTGTACAAGGCAGTCCCGAATCTGACTTGGTGCGCCAAATGACCGGGATGATGCTTGACACTAGCCGCCGCATGGAACAGAAAATAGCGTCTATCAAACACCTTATCCGGCGCAATGCCACGTCAGCTGCCGCCGGTTTTATAGCTTGTAACCAACTGTTTTTTGACCCTGAGCAAGACATCCAATTCACCGATTCTATCGCGTTGATACAACAAAAAGCCCACCCGGAGCTACCTTTCTATCGACAGTTGCAAGCCAAAAGGGCCCTATTGCAACCCACTGCGATCGGCAATACCGCCCCTGATATTGAGGAGTTGCTACCGAACGGCAAACGGGCGGCTTTGCGCGAGCTGCGCGGCAAATACGTGCTGGTAGATTTTTGGGCCAGCTGGTGCGGACCGTGTCGACAACAGTCGCCCGAACTGGTCAAAGCTTATGATAAATTTAAGGACCAAGGCCCAGGGTTCACCGTGTATAGTGTATCGCTGGACCAGAATCGTGACCGGTGGATAAAAGCCATAGCAGAGGATAAGCTCCACTGGCCTACTCACGTATCGGACCTGAAGGGATTCAATAGTGTGCCTGCGGCCACTTACGGCGTGCGGGACATTCCCCAGTCTTTTTTACTTGACCCGCAGGGGCACATTCTTGCCAAGAACCTCTCTTCTGATTCCTTAATGGCGAAGTTGGCTGAGGTGTTGAAGTAATTTAGTGTACGCTGATTTCTAAAAGGCAATAGCATTATCGTGAGCCTGCTGCTGGCATTCCACACGCTCTTCTTCCCGTCATTATCATGATTAAAAAGACCCGCCACTTGCACGTATTGGGCTGGCTGGTCTACGCGAGCTACCAGCTGTTGGGCGTGTTCTTGCAGCGAAAACCGCCGCTCCGGGTGTTCCTGTGGCTGTCCCTCTCGTTCCTGGTTGTTCAGTTCATCGAATTCTACCTCTGCTATCTGGTGGTGTACCCGCGCTTCCTGCGGACGGGGCGGCCCCTGAAGCTGGTGGCGGCACTGGCTGGCATCGTGGCGCTGTTTATCGGGCTACGGTACAGACTGGAGCAAGTGCTGTACCCGGTCGTTCTGGGGTTTCACAACTATTCCAATACTGCCTTTGGCGAGTACCTTTTCGATAACATCTACTACGCCAGCCCCGCCATTGTGATTAGTGGCGCCCTGTACGCTGGGCAGGCCGCCCGCCGCACAGAGCAGGAAAACCAGCAACTGCGCGACGAAAAACGGGTGGCCGAAGTAGCATTCCTGAAAACCCAAATTAACCCGCACTTCCTCTACAATACCCTCAACCTGCTCTACAGCATGGCTTACCCGGTGGCCAAACCGCTAGCTGCCGCCATCCTCAAGCTAGCCGAGCTGATGCGCTACATGCTGCACGACAGCGGCAGTGGCCAAGTCGATCTGGCTCAGGAAATCGACTACCTGAACAATTACCTGGCCCTCTACCGCCTGCGCTTCCCCGACCAGCTATTCGTTGACTTCACCGTGACGGGTGAGCCCGCCGGCCACCGCTTGGCGCCGCTGCTGCTCATTCCATTCGTGGAAAACGCCATGAAGCACGGCGTCCTCGACGACCCGGCCGAGCCCGTGCGCATCCGCCTCGCCCTCCAGCCCGATGAGCTGCTGTTCGAGGTCGAGAACCGGCGAAGCGACTACCAGAAGGATGCCACTACCGGCATCGGCCTAGACAACCTGCGCCGTCGGCTGGAGTTACTGTACCCCGGGCGCTATAGCTTGCGCATCGCCGCGGCCGGCCTGCAGTTCACTACTTCGCTCCGGCTGGCGCAGTAGCGGTTTTTGGCTTCGACCAGCACGCCCGGCGGCACACCGCGCCGCCGGGCTTTCTTTATGGCTCTACTTCTCCCCTGCCCATGATTCGCTGCCTTGCCGTCGACGACGAAGCTCCCGCCCTAGCCATTCTTGCCGATTATATTGATCAGGTGCCTTTCCTGAAGCTGGTGGGCGCCACCACCAACGCCGTCGAAGCCCTGACCTGGGTGCAGCAGGGCCGGGCCGACTTAGTGTTTCTCGACATCCAGATGCCCAAGCTCAACGGCCTGCA
Organism: Hymenobacter montanus; assembly: GCF_014699115.1. Lineage (GTDB taxonomy): Bacteria > Bacteroidota > Bacteroidia > Cytophagales > Hymenobacteraceae > Hymenobacter > Hymenobacter montanus. Next base: position 133,268 of record NZ_JACXAD010000016.1, on the reverse strand, counting down.
ATTCCTGAAGCTTAATGGCAATAAGTGCAAAGTAATCCTTACTACCGCCTACCCAGAATACGCGCTCGAAGGCTACGAAAATGATGTGGTAGACTACCTGCTCAAACCCATATCGTTTGAACGGTTCCTGAAAGCGGCCCAGAAAGCCCTCGCCCTGCTGCCCGGCGCGCCACCCGAGCCAACAACCCTGGCAGCACCGGTCCTGGCGGCCACCCCGCCCCCCGGCCACATGTTCGTGAAAGGCGAGACGAAAAACAAGTATCTGCGCATCAGCTACCCCGATATTCTATACATTGAAGGCCTGAGCAACTACATCGCCATTCAGTTGCCCACCCAGCGGGTGGTCACCTACCAGACACTAAGAGAGCTGACCGAGACGCTGCCCCAGCCGCCTTTCCTGCGGGTACACAAGTCCTTCATTGTGTCACTGGATAAGATTCGAATGGTCGACGGCAACACGATTTATATCGGCGACAAACTCATTCCCGTCGGCGAAACCTACCGCGAACAGCTGTACCGCCTGATAAGACAAGGGTAAAATACTGGAGGGTGTCAGCAAATGTGGGGCAGCAGGGTCTTAGAGAAGCCGCTATTCGCTGCGTTTTCTCCTTAGCTCAAACTACCCCAGCGAAAGGTCCCGCCCCTCTACCTCACTGCTGTGGTTGAACTCGTAGAGGGTCATTGCTGGACAAGATAAAGAGCATGTCTCGTCCGGCTAAATGTTGACAGAAATAAGGCAAGGGCCCCGTTCGGATTTTCCGGCGGGGCTTGTTGCTTGCTGATGAACTTGGGTAGGCGTTGCATACTGCAGGGCCAGGTGCGGGCGTTCGTCGTTGTAGAGCTGCACGGCCTGGGTAACGAGCCGGCGGGCCTGGTCCAAGTCGGCGGCTGTCACAAAGAGGAACTCGTCTTTGAGGATGCCGTTGACGCGCTCGGCCAGCGCGTTTTGGTAGCAGTCACCGGTGCCCTCGGTCATAGAACAGACCAGCCCGGCGGCGCGCAACTGGCGCTGGTAGGCGTCGGAGCAGTACTGCGTGCCCCGGTCAGAGTGATGCACCAAGCCCAGGCGCCGGGCCGGCGGGCACCCGTTCAAGGCTTGGGCCAAGGCCGCCCGGCAGCCGTCGGCGTGCAGGCTGGCCTGCACGTGGGCGCCGACGATTTTGCGCGAGTACGCATCGGTGACCAGGCTCAGGTACACCGTGCCCTGCCGGGTGGGCAGGTAGATCAGGTCGCTCACCCAGCGCTGGTTGGGCGCGGTGGGTGGGGGCGCGTCCTTTACCCGGTTGGGGTGTTTGCGGAAGCGGTGGTGCGAATCCGTGGTTTTCCGGTACTGCCGTTTCGGCGCCACCAACTGCCCGTGGCGGCGCAGCAAGGCAAACAAGCCGTCGCGCCCGCAACGCAGCCGCCGGTCCCGTAGCACAGGCGCTATTTTATGCAACCCTTTGCGCGTGCCCAGCCGCGGCAGGCGGGTACGTACCGTGGCCACAGCCGCCAGCACCTGCGCCTCGGCGGCGGCCCGTTGTCGGGCCCGCGCCCGACGCTGGTACAGGCTTTGGCGGCTCACGCCAAAGTGCTGGCAGGCCCGCTGCACGCTCATTGCCTGGGCGGCTTTGAGGCGGGAAACGGCCGCGGGAAAGACTTTTTTGGCAGGGGTATGCCGTGGTCCTCCTCCACCACCTGCAGCATCGTGCGCAGAAGCAGGTTTTTCTCCTGTTCGTCCCGCAACTGCTTTTCGTACTGCCGCCTCTGCTCCCGCAACGCGGTTTCCAGTTGCTTGATGCGTTGTTCTGGTGTTGGCTCCACGGCGGGGGGGGCAAGGGCGGGGGAAATGGGCCCGTCCCCTCGAAAGATAGCAACCAGCGGGGCGTGTTTACGGCACCAGGCCAGCACCGTGCTGCGGCCCTGAATGCCGTAACGCCGCTGGGCCTGTTTGTAACTCAGTTCACCGCGGGCCACTTCGCCCACTACGGCCAATTTAAAAGGCAAACTATAATCGCGCTGGCTGCGCCTAACGCGCGCTTCTTCTGGGACTTGCATGACAACTCAGGGGAAAGTGTCAACATATAGACGGACGGGACAGCAGGCATAAAAAAGCCCCGCTGGGTAGGCGGGGCTTCAGATTATTCCGTAGCGTTTTTTTATTCGCGTGGAAATGTTGGGGCAATCGCGTAACAGGCGCAAGATATCATCTACTTCCTCGGGGTATAGTTCCCCTTAAATGTAACCAGGGTTGCGCCCGAGCAAAGCCTGAATGTCAGCCACGCCTTTCTCTTTGATCTGTGAACAATCCGCGTAGCTTGTGTGGCGAGAAATTTGCTGGCTATTGGGCTCTAGGCGATACTGAGCATTCAGCAGTATATCGTTGCGCATGAGAAACGCATTGATACGGGAATTGACGTAGACCGTAGCCAAGCCAATTTCGTCCTCCGTTATGCCCACAACCACCCAGTACTTAGATTTTGGGGGCGTTGTGTCTGGTACGTACGACCGAATCACCATGCCAACCTCCAGTTCTGGCCAGCCTTGAGACGTTTTATTCGGCACAACAAGAAGGTGATTACAACGAAGAGTAGCTGTTGTTGTAAAGCGACTCCCGTAGATAATCCAGCGCCACTTCGTCGGCACCGCCCGCTGCCGCAATCCTCAATGGATCTAAGGGCTTCTTCAGCTCAGCAGATTGCCAAGCGGAGTTATGCGAGATTTGCTTAACATCCCCGTAAGAGAGGTCTTGATACAGCGATATGGCGTTATTAAGGCAATCTATCTCCGTTTCGGCCAAATAGTCCAAATCTGGAGCGCTTAGCGGCTGAATCAAATGCTCCTTCAGAGACACGCGTTCTTGTGCGTAGCGAACCATCTTTTCATCAAGGGGCTTGCCATGCTCACGCCTGGTGGCAGCTTTTATTAAATTGTACGTGTGGGAAGGAACCGGCCCGTCGGTCATCTTGACAAACACGTCGGTCAGCATGGTATTGCCCCATGAGCGCAAATATTCCTGTTCAGCAAAATAAAGCACTTTAAAGCTTTTATGAAGGCCAGGGGTTTTGAGTTGCGTTACAACGTAAAGCAGGGCCTGTATTGCTTTCTCGTAATCGAAAAAAGCGCCGTTCATAATAGTGCAATTGTACTAGGGAAGAACAACTGGCTTCCTAAAACAAACTTACGTAATAAATAAAGGCTGTGGCTGACTTGGGGTGGTGGGAAGTAAAGGATTCGAACCTTCGACCTCTTGCGTGTGAAGCAAGCGCTCTAAACCAACTGAGCTAACCTCCCAGATACTTGTTTAAACCAACGTTTAAACCAAAAACAAAGCAGCCACCTAGTTTATGACCTAAGTGGCTGTTACTCAATGGTGGGGGATGACGGGTTCGAACCGCCGACCCTCTGCTTGTAAGGCAGATGCTCTGAACCAGCTGAGCTAATCCCCCGTGGGTATTTCCCGTTTGGGATTGCAAAGATGGGGGGCCTTTTTGGAAGCACCAAACATTTTTCAGATTTATCGACCACAATAACTCTCTCAGCCTCCCCTGGCGACAGCAATCGACTCATTTTCAGAGGGCCAAATTTCATCATAAAGATAAAAAAAGTGTTCTGCGCTCCTGGTGGTGGCAAGCAACGTATTCCTGCTAGCATCGTTACTCTTTCCTAATCACTTTCCACCTAACGTTTCTTTCCCATGGACACCCAACTCCTCCAGAATTACTCTGAAGAAGAAAAAACTGCCTATTTGAGTGCTATTGCCAGCCTGGCCACTGCTGACCGGCAGGCTTCGGAGGCCGAAACACAGTTTTTGCAGGCCTTGACCCAACAAGCCGGCCTGTCTGACGGGGGGATGCAGCAGGTGTTGTCGGCGGCTCACGACCCTTCTAACCAGCGCATTCAGCAGTATCTCGACGTACTAAAGGGAAGCGACTTACGCTTTTCGCTTGTCACTGACCTCATCAGCTTCGCGCGGGCCGATGGGGCTTACGCGAACGATGAGGAAGCCATGATTAATAAGATGGCCCAATACCTGGGCATTAATCAAGAACAGCGGCAGGCGCTAGAAACGGTAGTCGACCAAGCGGCCAACGTTCCCCACGACCCTCAAGACCCCGCTAAGGAAGGTTTCCTGGACAGTATTAGCAGCAAGCTCTCAAGCGTGGGAATTCCTAAAAATGCCTTAATGGCCGGGCTGCTGGGCGTGGTAGCGCCGATGGTTATTTCGCGCGTAATGGGCGGGAACCGCCAGAATCAAGGATACGGCAACCAAGGCGGGGGCGGCTTACTGGGTGGCACCATGGGCGGGCTGCTGGAGGGAGCGGCGCACAGCGGCCTAGGTAGCCTGCTGGGTGGGCTACTGGGCGGCGGCATGCTGGGGGGAGCTAGCAGTGGGGCGGGCGGTAATGTACCGCAGCAAGGTTCGGGCATTGGCGGCGGTGGCCTGGGCTCGATGATGTCCATCCTCGGCGGCTTGGCTGGGCGGCCTAATTCACAACCAGCCAGCGCGGGGGGCGCCGGCTTAGGCGGCCTACTCGGGGGTGGCATGGGGTCGCTGCTCGGCGGCCTATTCGGCAGCCGCTAAGCTTTAATTGGCGCTGGCCGCGCACCACTGAAAAGAAAAGGCTCTTTCGCGATGGAAGGGCCTTTCCTTTTCAGGTTCAACCGGCTTAGGCATCATCAGGCTGCCACCGGCGCCGGCGCCGGTGGAGCCACGATCCCGGCGAATATGCCACCGTGCTGTTCTACTACCTCCACCAGCCGGTAGTTGAGGTCCTCCTTCACCTCGAGGTATTCGTCGTAGCTGGTGGTATCCACGAAGTACTGCACGGTCACCTCCTTGCCGGCGGCAGTTAGCGCATCAAACTTCATTTGGGCTTCGGACGTCACAAGAGGATGGGCCTGCATCGCGGCGATGGCATCGGCAATGATGGCCTGCAACTGGGTGCTGGTGGTTTTTTGGTCGAAGATGATGGTGAATCCTACCCGTCGGGAAGTGCGGAGCGATAGGTTATCCAGGGGCTTATCAATCATGCTTTTATTGGGCACGGTGAGGTAGCTCTTCTCGGCAGTACGCAAACGAGTGCTCCGAAAACCTATTTTCTCGACGGTGCCGCTCACGTTGCCCGCCGTAACCAAGTCGCCAACACCGAAGGGTTGGTCGAGGAAAATGGTGAAGGACGCAATGAGGTTTTCCAGGCTTTCCTTGGCCGCGAAAGCCACGGCCAGGCCGCCAATGCCCAGGCCGCCAATCAGCGCGGTGACGTTTACGGCGAACACCTCCCCTAGCACCACCATTAGGCCGATGATAATAACCAACACTTTAAGCAGGTCTTTGGCGAAGGGTATGAACTGCTGGTCGAGCCGCCGGCCGTTGGGCGAAGCCCGCAGCTCGTTACGGCGCTGCACCACCAGCAGCGCAAAGTCAACCAACCGCAGCACCACCCAAACGGTAGTGCCAATAAACCCGAGTAGAAACAGGCGCAACAAGGCCACCTTGGGCCAAGGCTCGTACCCAGCCACGGCATCGGGCGGCATGGGGTAGCGCAGCACGCTGAAGGCCGCGTAAACCGCTACCAGCAGTAGCAGAATAGAAAGCGGCTGAATGAGTAAATCGTGCAACTCTTGTTCGGTTACCCCCGCCGTGCAGTGCTTGGTGCAGCGAAACAGCACTCTGCTTAGCAGCTGCGAAAGCAGGCGGCGCAATGCCACTCCCATAACCAGGATGAGGGCCGCAATAAGGTATTGGCTCAGGGTGTTGCCCAGAATCTCGTAATGTAAAAAAGCAGGTAAACTCATGACGGCGGAGTTACCGAGCCGCAGCCCGGCGAAGAATTTAATTTAAGCAGTCGTGTAAAAACTAATACGTCGCTAGACGAACGCTCGGTAGCCGGCCTATTTGGCTCGAATGGCAATTACCGGGTCGAGATTCGCGGCGAGCAGGGCCGGCACGATGCCGGCGACTATTCCAATAGCTACGGAAATTAGCAGTCCCAGGATAACCCGGGCCGCCGACATGCTCAGCGGCAGCGCATCCTGGGGCACCAGGGTTACGAGCCACACCAGGATGATGCCGGCGGCGCCGCCAATGAGACACAGAAAAATGGCTTCGAACAAGAACTGCGAGAGGATAAAGAAATTTTTCGCCCCCAAGGATTTTTGAATGCCGATGACGTTGGTGCGCTCCCGCACGGAGACGAACATGATGTTGGCAATTCCGAAGCCCCCCACCAGAATGGCAAAAGAGCCGATGACCCCGCCTACGATGCCAATCACGCTGAACAGCTTGCCCACGGCAGCGGCCACCATTTCGGGCCGGTTCAGGGCAAAATTATCCTCCTGGCGGGGCTTGAGGCCCCGGATGTTGCGCATCACCCCGCGCATCTCGTATTCTAAGTCGAGCAGGCCCGGGTCTTCATCACGGCCTTTCACGGCAATGGTCGCGCTGGGCCCGCCGCCGAAGCCGGTGGTGCTCAGGGTGAACATCTTGGTGAACATGCCGAAAGGAATGATGCAGTTGGCATCGTTACTCGACAGGGTAATGAGCTTTTTGCCTTCCTTTTCCATCACGCCAATGACCGTCAGCGTCTGGCCCCGGGCCTTGAGCTGTTTGCCCAAGGCAGAGCCGTTGGGAAAGAGATTCTCGGCAATGGTGGCCCCGATGATGGTGACGGGCCGGGCTGCGTCCATCTCCTGCGTAGTGAAGTAGCGGCCCTCCCTGATCGGGACGCTGCTCACCACCCGGAAATCGTAGCTTACGCCCTGCAGTACGCAGTCGGACACTGAGTTGGAGCCGGCTTTCAGGATATTGCCGTTGCTGGCCGCGAAAATAGCGATGCCCTTGTTGTTAGGCCCGAGCTGCCGGCGCAACTGCTGGTATTCGCGCGGCGTAGGTACGGGCCGGTTGAAATACTTCCACCACGGAAAATCAGAGTCGAAGGCAAAGGGCCATTTTGATACGTAAATGATTTTATCACCCACAAAATCCAAGCTCCGGCGGATGTTGGCTTCGAGGGAGTCGACAATCGTAAAAACCGCGATGATGGCAAAAATGCCGACCGTAACGCCCAGCAGCGACAGAATTGTGCGCAAGAGGTTGGCTTTGAGAGCATCCCAGGCAAAGAGGAAGCTCTCCAGGGTGAGGCGAAGGGTCAGCATAGCAGTTAAAAGCGAGGAATGAAGGACAAAGGAATTGGCGAAAAACTCCCGGTTCCTCCTTCTTCACTCCTCCGTGAACCCATACCCGGGGTCAAAAGACGGAAACTAGCGGGGAAGTTGCTAAGGCTGAAGGCGACGCGGACAACCGGGGCGCGTGTATTAAACACCATAAAATAGCTACTATCAGGAAAAAGCCTTATTTTTGCCTCCCCAAATTTCCGTATATTCCCCCAAATACTGCCCTATGGCGATGAAATTGCATGAGTTCAAGTTCGAACTCCCTGAAGAACTGGTGGCTCTGCATCCGGCCCGTAACCGCGACGAAAGCCGCCTGATGGTGGTGAACCGCGCCACTGGCCAGATTGAGCACCGCACCTTCAAAGATATTCTCGATTACTTTGTCGAAGGCGACGTGCTGGTCTTCAACGACACCAAAGTTTTTCCGGCGCGCCTTTATGGCAACAAAGAAAAAACCGGCGCTAAAATTGAAGTATTCCTGCTCCGCGAACTGAACAAGGAGTTGCGCTTGTGGGACGTACTGGTAGACCCGGCCCGTAAAATTCGGGTGGGCAACAAGCTATACTTTGGGGAGTCTGACATGGTAGCCGAGGTAATCGACAACACTACCTCGCGCGGACGCACGATCAAGTTTCTGTTCGATGGCACGGACGATGAGTTTCGGAAGGCCCTCTACGAGCTGGGGGAAACCCCGATTCCGAAGGAAGTAATCAACCGCGAAACCGAGCCCGCCGACAAGGAGCGCTACCAGACGATTTACGCCGAGCACATCGGGGCCGTAGCGGCGCCATCAGCCGGCCTGCACTTCACCCGCGAGGTAATGAAGCGCATGGAGATCAAGGGCGTGGAGCCGGCGTTCGTGACGCTGCACGTGGGCCTGGGCACCTTCCGCACCGTAGACGTGGAAGACCTGACCAAGCACAAGATGGATTCGGAAAACTTTATCGTGACGACGCCGGCCTGCGAGATCGTGAACAAAGCCCTCGACGCCAAGAAGCGCGTGTGCGCCGTGGGCACCACCACCATCCGGGCCATGGAAGCATCGGTTTCGGCTAATGCCCGCATGAAGCCCACCCAGGGATGGATTGACCGGTTCATTTTCCCGCCGCACGATTTCAAAATCGCCAATTCGCTGCTGACTAACTTCCACATGCCCGAAAGCACCCTCGTGATGTTGGCGTCGGCCTTTGCGGGCTATCCCCTGCTGATGGAAGCCTATAAGGAGGCTATCAAAGAGAAGTATAAGTTTTTCAGCTACGGCGACGCCATGCTGATTCTGTAAAAAAGAAGGTCGAGGCAACAAGCCCGGAAACCCGGCAGCCAGTGCGGCCGCCGGGTTTTTCTTTTCACCCTGTTTGGGTAGGCCCTAATACTTTTATGTCATGGCACCTTCTTCTCCGCGCTCGACTCCCGCCCCTCCGCATCACCCGCGAAGATTCGCAATTTTGGTGGCCGGAGGCAGCGGCACCCGCATGGCGGCCGACCGGCCCAAGCAGTATCTGCTCTTGCGCGGCGAGCCCGTCCTGCTGCACACCCTGCGCCGCTTCGCCGATCCGGCATTGGGAATAAGTGAAATTGTAGTAGTGCTACCAGCCGACCAATTAGAAACCTGGCAGCAGCTCTGCACGCGGCACCAAGTGCGCATCCCGCACGCGCTGGTGCCGGGCGGGGCCACGCGGTGGGCTTCGGTAAAGGCGGGTTTAGGGGCGTTGAGCGAACATCCGGCGGGCCTGGTAGCCGTGCACGATGGGGTCCGGCCGCTGGTATCCGGCCCGGTGGTGGAGCGCACGTATGTGGCGGCAGCTACGCACGCGGCGGCGGCAGCGGCCGTGATGCCGAAAGATTCAGTGCGCCTGGTATCGCAGCACGGCTCGGCAGCGCAGAACCGGAGCCGCTTGCGCCTGATGCAAACCCCCCAAACGTTTGAAATCGACTTGCTGCGCCGGGCTTACGCCATGCCGGAGCTGGCTTCCTTCACCGACGACGCTACGGTGGTGGATGACCTGTGCCGGGTACAGCTGGTAGAAGGCGACTACCGCAACCTGAAAATCACCACCCCGGAGGATCTGATTATCGCCGAGGCCTTGCTCAGCAGTGAACCAGGGAGCTGAAAGGGCAAGGGCAAAGCCAAAGCCCCTATTCCTTTATTTGCAGTTCGATTAGCTCACCCATTCACCAGTTTCCGATCCGCCAATCCTCCCCAATGGAATACACCCGCTTGCTGTACGACGTACGCCCCGATGGGGTAGCCACCATCACCCTGAACCGCCCGGAAGTATTTAATGCCTTCGACGATCCGCTCAGCTACGAGTTACAGGATGCCCTGAAACAGGTGGCGCGCGACCCGGCCGTGCGGGCTGTGGTGCTCACGGGGGCGGGCCGAGCCTTCTGCTCGGGCCAGGACCTAAAAGCCGCGCAGGGCGCGGAGAAGCGCTCGTTCTACGATTCGCTGCACAAGCGCTACAACCCGATTATCCGCGCCATGCGGTCCTTGCCCAAGCCCATTATCGGCCGTATCAACGGGGTAGCGGCAGGGGCGGGCTGCTCGCTGGCGCTGGCCTGCGATGCCCTGATCGCCAGCACCGAGTCGTCGCTGATTGAGGTATTCATCAACATTGGGCTGGTGCCGGACTCGGGGTCGTCGTGGTTCTTACCGCGGCTGGTGGGCACGCTCAAGGCATTTGAGCTGTGCAGCCTTGGCTCGAAAGTACCAGCGGAGGAGGCGCTACGGCTAGGGTTGGTGAACCAGGTAGCAGTCCCGGAGCAGTTAGATGAGGCCACGTATGCCCTGGCCGCCCGCTACGCCTCCGCCCCAACCAAGTCTATCGGCCTGATCAAGCAGATGCTGAACAAAGCCGGCGCGGCCACCCTCGACGAAATGCTCGATTACGAAGCCCACTGCCAACAAATTGCCGGAGAATCGGCCGACTACCAAGAGGGCGTGCAGGCATTCAGCGAGAAGCGCAAGCCCGTGTTTAGGGGAGCCTGAACCACGGATTCGCGACCACGGATTCGCTCGGATTTATCGGATTGCACGGATTTTGTAGCTGGCGCGAATAGTACCTTGCTAGTTCATACTCGTCAGGGGCACGAATGAAAATGAAAAGCCACTTGAGGAGTGGCTTTTCATTTGAATAAGAAAAGACTGGCTGCTATCGTCCACAAAATCCGTGTAATCCGAAAAATCCGAGCGAATCCGTGGTCCGTGGGTCTATCTCAGCGTGATTGTGCGTGGGGTGCCGCCGTTGACGGTAACCGAAGCGATGTTGTCGCAGGTGCCGGTGCCGGCGGGGTCATAATTCAGCAGCAAGGTGTTACCCTTGGAGTTGACGATGCTGACCGTACCCGACACGAAGTGGCGGAAGCAGCCCGGCGTGAAGCGCTTGATAAGGGGCTGCACAATAGTGGCGGTATAGCTCACGCCGCGGCGGTTGGTGCCGCTCGTTGTGCCAGTAATACTGTATTCGTCGTCGGCCAGTTGTGGGGTACCGTAGCCGGCCGTGCGGGTATAAACGCGGTGGCCCGTCCAGGTGTGGGTGCCGCCGTTATTGGCGAAAATGATGCTGGCGGGCGGCGTTGCGGGCACGTCGACCGTGAAGGAGCCATTGCCGAGGTTAGTGAAAATGCGGGTGGCAGTGTGCTGGTTGTCGTTCACGAAATAGTTTTCGCGGCTGACGATAGCCCCGGAATGCTGGCGCCGGTCGCTGCCAGTGAAGACCACCACGATTTTGCCGCGCCGGTAGCGGCCGTCGGGGCAGAGGCAGTTGGTCGGGCCAAAGTCGATGACCAGGGTACGGGTGTCGGCGTTATAGCTACGAGTGGCACAGGTGCCAAGTAGGCGCCCTAACTCGGCGGCGCCGGCCACGGCCGGGCTGCCCGTTACCGTTTCATCCTGAGGAGTGGCAACGGTCAACAGGTCGCTGCTGAAGGCCATTTCTTCGTCGCTGCTGCCGTGGTCTTCGGCCGATACGACATCGGTGGGAGCTACCTGGTCGGCTTCGCGCTTGCAGCCAGTGGTGAGCAGCAGCCCGCTAGCGAGGCAGGCCAGAGTCAGGGAGCGGGTATACAGAGATAACGTGCGCATATTGAGTAAGTAAAATAAGAAGTTGGAGTCGGTGAACTCTATCAATGAACCAGTATTTAGCCGTTGGAGACCATTGTGCCGCCTGGGTTTAAAGCCTCCATTAAAAAATATGCGCGGGCTCGAAGAAGAACCTGACTTCCGAGCCCCCGTATAGCTGGCAAACCAACCCTGGACCTTTTCGTTTCTCACTCGCTATGCGCTGCTTACTGTTCCTTTCCGTGCCCTCCCGTCGGCTACTGCTGGGCTTGGTTGTCGCCCTGCCATTGTGGGTAGCCTGCTCGTCGGGTAGCACCGGCAGCGACGCTGTGGAAGACGCCAATGCGCAAAATGAGCAGAAAATTGACCAAGCCGACGTAACGGCCAAACAGGAAGCGGACGCGAAGTTCCTGGTAAAAGCCACCAGCAACGCACTGCTGACAGTGGAGTTGGGCAAACTGATCCAGGTCCGGGCCACTGCGCCCACCGTGCGCGCTTACGGTACTCGCCTCGTACAAAACCGCCTGGAACTATTGACTGCCCTGCGCACCTTGGCCGAAGCCAAAAAGCTGGCCCTCCCTCCTGCCCTCGGCGAAGACGAACAAGCCGCCTACCACGAGGTAAGTGTCAAGACCGGCTCGCAGTTAGATAAAAGCGCTATGGAGCTCATCGTAAAAGTGCAAAAGCAGGATGAAGACGCCTTGGACGACATGAAAGATGATGCTTTCGACGGCGACATCCGCGGATTTGCAGCTAAATACTTGCAACCAGTGCAGGAAGAGTTGGCTGCCGCCGAAGAAGGCGCCGAGGCCGCGAAGCGACTGCCCTAGAGCGCTCTGGCGTCGCTAGTAGGCGCTGGGCGACGACCGGGAAAGGCGGGTCAGAGTGGCCCGAATCTATCGGAAGAATGCGGTAAGCCAACGCCGTTTCACTCGGTACTAAAAGAGTTGGCTTCTGGCATTTGATGGTTCAGCTTTGATCGGCCTAAATGGTAAATTACAGTCGCGTACGCAACATCTTTCCCCAGGCTTACCGTACTGGCTATATCGTTATTGACTCGGCCTTGAATGAGCTGAGGAATAGTCAATGTTTCCACTCTTTTCTACAAAATCCTTTCCTTTTTATGAAACGCTCCTTCCTTCCTTTACTCGCTACGGGTTTACTGACTTTGGCTTCGTGCGGTGACAATAAATCGGCCACCGCCGAAAATGGCAATGCCAGCGACAATACCATGACTAGCTCGGCCACGGGTGGCGACACCGCGTCGACGACCATGCCCGCCGGCTCCGATAAACCAGAAAATCAGCCCCAGAATGCGGGAACGGCCCAAGGAACAGCTGGCAACGGCGCCATGACCGGCGCGGAAGCCGGGGCCCTCGGTGACCCCAACGGCCCTACGGCGCCCCATAAGGACGACAAGGAATTCATGATGTCGGCGGCCCACAGCGACCAGAACGAAATCCAGCAAAGCAAAATGGCCTTGGCTAAAGGCGTAACCGGCATGGCTAAGGACATGGCCAACAAAATGATTGCCGACCACTCCAAATCGACGGCCGACCTCAAGCAGATAGCCGCTAAGAAAGGCGTTACCCTGCCCACCGACATGGATGCGGAGCACAAAGCCCTGGCCCCGGCCATGGAGAAGCTGTCGGGCAAGGAGTTCGAGCAGAAATACATGGCGCAGATGCAAGCCGACCACCAGAAAACCGCCAACACGATGATGGCGCACGAGAAAATGACCCAGGACGCCGACCTGAAGGCCTTTATCACCAAAACGCTGCCCGTGGTGCAACAACACCTGCAAATGGCCCAGCAAAACAACAATATGAAAATGTAGCCCTGCTTCGTACAGCACTGTTGCCAGGCAAAAGCCCATTCGCTCGTGCGGATGGGCTTTTCTGCGTTTCTTTCGTGTTGAAGCAATACTTACCCTGATCCTCGCCATGGCACATTCGCCCGATACCGCCCTTATTCATCATGACCGTACCGAGTTTCAGTTAGAGCGTATCATTCTGTTTTCGGATGCTGTATTTGCCATTGCTATTACGCTGCTCATCATCGAAATCAAGGTGCCAGAGCTACACGAGAAAACGAACCACGCCTCTTTGGTGGCGCTGCTAAGGCTCATCCCCAAGTTTGTAGGCTTTTTCATCGGCTTTTTTGTAATTGCAACCTATTGGGCGGCCCACCACCGCATCTTCCGCTTTGTCCACCGCTACGATGATGGGCTGATCTGGCTGAACATTCTCTTCCTGCTAAGCATCGTGCTCATGCCCTTTACTTCAGCCTACTATGGAGAATATCCACAGCTGAACGTGCCGTTTGTGCTGTATTGCGCCAGCGTTATTAGCACCGGGCTGCTCCAGATGCTTATGCAGCGCTCTTTGGCCAGCCCCAAACGCGGCTACGTGCACCCGGAAGTTCGACGGCACCCCGACCTAGACCTAGGCCGCCCCATGATTCCCACAGTGGTATTTGCGCTGGGTATTGTAGTAGCACTGGTGCTCCCAAATTCCTGGATGAGCCGAATGGTATTCATCCTCATTTTTCCTTTCATGAAACTGTACAGCTACCGCTACCGTCGTCTACAGCGCGAGTATACGGCTCAAGAGGCCCAAGCCACTCACACCGCTTAGTACAGCTTGTCTTGGCAGCTAGAAAATAAAAAAGCCACCTAAAATGGCTTTTCTAGCTCTAATTCAAAACGCTCCATTAAGGGGAGCTATTCTGTGGCTTTAACGTACTTACTGACCTTCAATTCCTCGGCCAGGAATCGCGCCGTATGACCTTTGCCTGACTTTGCTACCTGCTCGGGGGTGCCCTGTGCCACAATGGTGCCACCGCCCGCCCCGCCTTCCGGACCGATGTCGATGATGTGGTCGGCCACCTTAATCAGGTCAAGGTTGTGCTCGATGATGAGGACAGTATTGCCCTTGTCGGCTAGCTTTTGGAGCACGTCGGCGAGGTGGTTGATGTCCTCGAAGTGCAAGCCGGTGGTGGGTTCGTCGAGGATGTAGAAGGTTTTGCCCGTATCCTTTTTGCTGAGCTCGGTGGCCAGTTTTACGCGCTGCGCCTCCCCGCCGGAGAGCGTGGTCGCCTGCTGCCCCAGCGTCAGGTACCCCAGGCCCACGTCGTTGAGGGTCTTGATTTTGCGCAGAATGCGGGGCTGAAACTCGAAGAACTCCACCGCCTTTTCCACCGTCATGTCCAGCACGTCGGTGATGGACTTGCCTTTGAAGCGCACTTCCAGCGTTTCGCGGTTGTAGCGGCGGCCTTTGCAGGTTTCGCAGGGCACGTGCACATCGGGCAGGAAGTTCATCTCAATGGTGCGGATGCCCGCCCCTTCGCAGGTTTCGCAGCGCCCACCCTTCACGTTGAAAGAGAAGCGGCCAGGACCGTAGCCCCGGATCTTGGCCTCCGCCATCTCGCCGAATAACTGGCGAATCTCGGTAAACACCCCCGTGTACGTGGCCGGGTTCGAACGAGGCGTGCGCCCAATCGGCGACTGGTCCACCTCAATCACCTTATCCACCAAATCCAGGCCCTCGATGCTGCTGTAGGCCAGCGGCTCTTTTTTCGAGTTAAAGAAATGCTGATTCAGAATCGGGTACAGGGTGTCGTGGATGAGCGTCGACTTGCCCGAGCCCGACACGCCTGTTACGGCCACCAGCTTGCCCAAGGGTACCTTCAGGGTTACATTTTTCAGGTTGTTGCCGCGGGCTCCCTTCAGCACCAGCTCGGTGCCTTCGCCCGCACGCTTCTTCTTGCGCATTTCAATGTGCTTCTGCCCACTCAGGTACTGCGAGGTGAGCGAGCCCGAGGTCAGAATCTGCTGGGGCGTGCCCGAAGCTACGATCTGGCCCCCGTGAATGCCCGCGCCCGGCCCGATGTCCAGCACGTGGTCGGCGTGCAGGATCATGTCCTTGTCATGCTCCACTACAATTACCGAGTTACCAATGTCGCGCAGGTGCTGCAAGGCTTTAATCAGGCGCTCATTGTCGCGTTGGTGCAAGCCGATGCTGGGCTCGTCCATGATGTAGAGCACGCCCACGAGCTGGGTGCCAATCTGGGTAGCGAGGCGAATGCGCTGGCTTTCGCCGCCGCTGAGCGTGCGCACCGGGCGGTGCAGGTTCAGGTAGTCGAGGCCCACTTCCAACAGGAAGCCGATGCGCTTGCGAATCTCCTTAAGCAGCTCACGGGCGATGACGTTCTGGCGCTCGGTGAGCCGGCTCTCCAGATCTACGAACCAATCAGCCAGGTCATTGAGGTCTATTACCGACAGCTCGCCGATGTGCTTGCCGTCTATCTTGAAGTGCAGGCTCTCCTTTTTAAGCCGGTAGCCCTGGCATTCCGGGCAGGGCTGGGCCTGGGCGTACTGGGCAATCCACTCGCGGATGTTATCCGACTCGGAGTCCATCTGCCGGCGCAGGAAGGGAATAATGCCCTCAAAGGCCTCCGCGTACTGGCTTTTACTGTCGTCGGCCTCCTCCTCGGTAATGCCGTGCAGGAGGCGCTTGAGCAACTCCTCCGGCAGCTTGTCGATAGGGGTATTCAGCGTGGCCTTGTGCCGCTTGAGAATAAGCTGGAGCTGCTGGAAAATCCAGATGTCGCGGTACTCGCCGAGGGGGGCGATGCCGCCGCGGCTGATGCTGAGTTTGCGGTCGGGCAGTACGCTGTCCTCGGTTATTTCCTGCACTTCGCCCAGCCCGTTGCAAGTGGGGCAGGCACCGTAGGGCGAGTTGAAGCTGAACGTATTCGGGGCGGGGTCGTCGTAGGCGATGCCGGTGGTCGGGTCCATCAGGAAGCGCGAGAAAAACTGCGGCTTGGCCTTGTCACCCTTGGCGTCGGGGTCGAGCACCAACATGGTGCCCTTGCCGTGGGTAAGGGCATTCTGCACCGAGCCGGAAAGCCGGAACCGGTCTTCCTCCTTCACCACGAGCCGGTCAATCACGATTTCGATGTCGTGGATTTTGTAGCGGTCCACCTGCATCTTGGGCGTGATGTCGAGCAGCTCGCCATCGACGCGCACCTTGGTGAAGCCCAGTTTGGCAATCTTCTGGAAGTCCTCGCGGTAATGGCCTTTGCGACCTTTCACCACCGGAGCCAACACCACCAGCTTCCGGCCATCAAAATGCTTGATGATGTAATTGATAATCTGGTCGTCGCTTTGCCGAATCATCTTCTTGCCCGTGGCATAGCTGAAGGCTTCGGCCGTGCGGGCGTAGAGCAAGCGCAGAAAATCATAGATTTCGGTGATGGTGCCCACCGTGGACCGCGGGTTGCGGGAGGTAGTTTTCTGCTCGATGCTGATAACCGGCGACAACCCCTCAATCTTGTCCACGTCGGGCCGCTCCAGCCCCCCCATGAAGCTGCGGGCGTAGGCCGAAAACGTTTCCATGTAGCGCCGCTGCCCCTCGGCATAAATGGTGTCGAATGCCAGGCTCGACTTGCCCGAGCCTGAGATACCCGTAAACACCACCAGCTGGTTGCGCGGAATCTGCACCGACACGTTTTTCAGGTTGTGCTCCCGGGCCCCGTAGACCTCAATGTAGGGCGCTTCGAGGTGCTGGGAGGCGGGGCTCTGACCATTGAGTTGGCCATTGACCTGGCCGGTAGGAGGATCCGCCGTCGGTATTTCGGTAATCGTGCGCAGTATCGCGGCCGTTTCGGCCGCGGCAGAGTCCCTTTTTTTGGCGGTGGTTTTCAGAGCAGCGGCTTTGGCTTTGGGAGCTTTGGCAACCGGAGTAGCAGTGGATTTTTTGGCCATTCAGAAACGCAGCGAATAAGGGCGCAAAGGTACGAAAGAGGCAGCCCAAAGGCTAATGAGTATAACAAGTTTGCCAGCCACATTAGCCGCTGACAAACCGGTCCGTCGTTGGGTAACAGCATTAGCCTTCGGTTTGTGCCCGCACAAGTCAATACCGGGCTACCGGCTTAGGTTGGTTGAGGTTGTTTTACACCAACAGCCAGCAACCAACCGCTAGTAATTACGCCATCAGCAACCTACCTTGAGCTTGTTGGCACCGTAGTTGCCAGCAGTGGATACCTTATTTTATTCTCTTATATCTTAAATTATAAACTGCATATGCATCGTGCCCTCAAATCCTTTCGCTTAGTGCTTGTCAGCGCCGTCGTACTAGTAACCGCACCGGTCGCCCACGCACAAATTAATATCAATGTTAATCCACCAGCCTGGGGCCCGGCGGTGCCCACGGGTGCTCAGTACTACTATATTCCTGAAACGAACGGCTTCTACGATGTGCCGGCCCGTCAGTACGTCGTTTCGCGCAACGGGCAATGGGTGCGTACCGCCACGCTCAGCGGGTACAATCCAGGCAATTTCCACCCCGTGGTAGTCGACTATGTGGGGGCCCAGCCTTGGAAGCGCTATGATGAATACCGGGCAAAATATCCCCGCGGCGGCAACCCTAGTAACGGGGCTCTTCCCCCTGGCCAGGCCAAGAAAATGGGCTACTGGGCCAACCCCAGCAACCACGGCTTGCCTCCCGGCCAAGCCAAGAAAATGAGCTACGGTGACCATGACTATCGCCGCGACCAGGACCACGACGACTACGGCCGGGGCCGGAGCAAAGGGCACGGCAAGCACTAAGCTCATTTGGGCATTAAGTCCAGGTAAAGCGCCCTCTCACCGGTTTGTCATCACTCCAACTTTAAAGCCCTCCTGGCAACATGGCCAGGAGGGTTTTTTAGTGTTAACACGTAGCCTGTTTAAGAGGGGAAATTGCGACGCAGGGGCCTTCGCACGGTCTAAAGCAATTCCATCAGGAATTTGGGGCAGAGCAACACACGGGTCCATTGCATCGGAACAGGCTTGGCATCTTCCTTGCCATTGCCTCACTATCTCCCATCTTTTTTCTCATGCAAAATATTATGAACCTTTTTTCTATGTTTCTGGGCGCAGGTCTACTGAGTGTCGTTACCCTGGTTGCCGCGCCGGCCGCTCAAGGTCAGGTAAGGGTTAGTATCAATGTTAGCCCACCAGCTTGGGGACCACCCGTACCCTGTGATGCTCAATACTACTACATTCCTGAAATCGACGGGTACTACGACTTGTATGCCCAGCAGTACATTGTAGCCCAGGACGGCTACTGGGTGCCCCTGCCGGAGCTTTATGGCTACGACCCCTACGAGTTTCACCCCGTGGTAATTCCTTACCACGGCCGCGAGCCGTGGCGGCAGCTCGATTACTGCCACGCACGCTACACTTACCGCCCGTACCGGGCCTACGGCCGGGATCGTGGAAACTACTACGGCGCCTATGGTCGGGCCAGCTACGCCCGCGGCTACGACAACCGAGCTAGCTATCGTAGTGAGCGCAGCTACAATGATCGTCGTTTCCAAAATCAAGGCTACGACAGCCGCGGTCAAGGCCGCTATTCCGACGGCCGCCAGGACTATTCGAACAGCCAGTACCCAACCAGCGGCCCGAGCTTTCCCGACCGCGGCAGCTACAATCACAGTTCCCCGGCCCCCAGCCCTCAACCGCTCCAAATTAGCCAGTGGCAGCAAAGTAACCAGGACTACTCCGATGGCCGGCGTGGCCCTAGCCGGGGCCGGAGCAACTAGTTGGCTGCTCTGCCGAATTCTCAAACCCACACCTATAGGACCTGCCACCGGGCAGGTCCTTTTTTATACCTTCTCCAACCGCTCCGTGGGCTTTAACCAGGATTTACCTACAGTATAGTTTTCGTTGATTGAGAACTCTCTCAAGCAGCGACGGCCTTACTCAAGGCTATTGCTGGTCAATTAAAACGCCGCGTTCTTCGGATACCGCGGGAACGGAATCACATCGCGGATGTTGGCCATCCCAGTCACGAACAGTACCAGGCGCTCGAAGCCCAGGCCGAAACCGGAGTGGGGCGCGGTGCCAAATTTGCGTAGGTCGAGGTACCACCATAGGTCTTCGGCGGGCACGTGCATTTCGGCCATGCGGGTGATGAGCTTGGTGTAGTCCTCTTCCCGCTGTGAGCCGCCGATGATTTCGCCGATGCCGGGGAACAGCACATCCATGGCCCGCACAGTGCGACCGTCCTCATTGAGCTTCATGTAGAAGGATTTCACCTCCTTGGGGTAGTCAGTGAGGATGACGGGCTTTTTGAAGTGCTTCTCGACCAGATAGCGCTCGTGCTCCGATTGCAGGTCGGTGCCCCAGCCTACCGGAAATTCAAATTTCTGCTTGGCGGTTTTCAGAATCTCGACCGCTTCGGTGTAGGTCAGGCGCTGAAACTCCGTTTCGACGACCGAGTTGAGGCGGACCAGCAGCTCCTTGTCGTATTGATCGTTGAGGAACTGCAAGTCGTCGGCGCAATGGGCTAGGGCGTAGCGCACCAGGCTCTTAAGGAAGTCCTCGGCCAGGTCCATGTTGTCCTCCAGTTCATAAAAAGCCATTTCCGGCTCGATCATCCAGAATTCGGCCAGATGGCGGGCGGTGTTGGAGTTCTCGGCCCGGAACGTGGGGCCGAAGGTGTAGATCTTGCCCAGGGCCATCGCCGCAATTTCGCCTTCGAGCTGGCCCGACACGGTGAGGTTGGTGGGTTTGCCGAAGAAGTCCTCGGAAAAGTCCACCGAGCCGTCGGCCGTGCGGGGCGGGTGCTCAGGCGCCAGCGTGGTTACGCGGAACATCTGCCCCGCGCCCTCGGCGTCGGAACCCGTGATAATGGGGGTGTGCACGTAGTAAAACCCATTTTTGTTGAAGTACTCGTGCACGGCAAAGGCCAGCGCGTGGCGCACGCGCAGCACCGCGCCAAAGGTGTTAGTCCGGGGCCGCAGGTGGGCGATTTCGCGCAGAAATTCCAGCGAGTGGCCTTTTTTCTGGAGCGGGTACTCCTCCGGGTCGGCTTTGCCGAGGACGGTAATCTCCAACGCTTGAATCTCCACCGTCTGGCCTTTGCCCTGGGAAGCCACCAGCGTGCCCCGCACCGCCACGGAAGCTCCGGTAGCCACGTCTTTCAGGTTTTCTTCGGGGAATAGCTCGGCGCTGGCCACCACCTGCAGGTTGTGAATGGTGGAGCCATCGTTGAGGGCAATGAATTGCACGTACTTGTTACCGCGGCGGGTACGAACCCATCCTTTGACGAGGACTTCGCGGTCGAGGTTGGTAGCGACAAGGAGTTCTTTTATGCCGGAGCGGCGCAGGGTTTCAGTAGCCATAATAACGCAGAATGAGCCATCAAAGGTAGGGCCAAGCACCCTGGCATGCCACACTTCTTTAGCCCAGTCGACCGGCTCAGCCATCGGCGGGCACCGCCGAGGTTGGCGCCCACTCACGCTGTTGGCCTCTGGCCAAGTAGCTCAGCGCTTGGCAGGCCTTGCCTATCTGGGCCTCAAACATGCTACATCCGCGGTTAGAGAAAACGAAGGCCAGGCCAAAGCTCAGCCGTTTAAGCAGTTCCTTTTGTCGTGGGGCGAACTCACGGTAAACACCGTGTGCTGAAAGACCAAGCGGGTAATTCCGTTCGTTCCAAACTCGTAAGATATACAGCCGGCTCTTGGTGGCCATTCCAAACCGCAAACCGGCCGGCGGGCAGCTGCACCGTAGACCAATGTTGGGTAGCTGATGTATTAACGCAATAGCGGAAGCCCTACTACCTCACCCTGTGATTAGGAGCGCTCGGACGACACGGGTGGATGAATTTCGGCCAGCAGGGCTCGCACCTCAGCGGCGGGCAACAGGCGGCGGAAACGAACATCTGGCCGGTTGGCGTCGTGCATCAGCGCCAGGAAGTTCACATCCCAGCTGCGAGCCATACGCGCCTCTTTTTCGGTGGCTATCAGCGTGACCTTGCCCCGCACCCGGGGCAGGCTAAACACGGCGGCCTCGCCCCAGGCCAACTGCCACGAATCGAGGGGGCCGCCGAGGTAAGCAGCGGTGGTCAACCACTCGAACCGGGCATGGTCTTCCTCAACCGGGCTGGTGCTAGCGTCGCCCCGCGCATAGCGCAGCAGCCCCGGGTCGATGGGCACCGGATGGCTCGTCAGCTTCAGCCCGGCGGCCTGCTCCAGCACCAGGGGCTGCAACAGCGTGAGCAGCTGGAAAGTATTGTGCACCTGCGCTACCGACACTTCCAAGCCCGTTTCGTTAGTCGGGAATAATACCCACAACACGTCTTCGTCAGCCGCCCGGGCCATATGTAGCAGGTACCCAAAGTGGTCGGACAGGTCCTCGTACTCTTCCAGCCAGGTCAGCAGCTCGGCCTGTTGCTTGAGCAGAGCACGGGCACTGGCCGAGCGGCAGAGCATGGCCATCAGCCCAATAACGGAAAAGCACCACGTGTCGGCGGCAATGGGCTCATGCAGATGGCGCAACCTATCCAGGTGAGCGAGGCCACCGGGTACTACGGCGTCGGGACTAGCCCCGTCCTCCACCAGGCGGCCGGTGAGCACAAGTAGGGCCGCCGATTTGGCAGCGTCCAGGTCGGGCAGGCGGGCACCTATCCTAGCCAGCGCGTCGTTTTGTTCCGCGCTGGGCAAGGCGTGGAGCCACTTGAGCGCCCGGGCGGCTTCCGGGTCTTGCAGGGGCGTGGCGGCCAAGTCAGTGGGCAGCACCGCCCAGTTAAAAAGGTTTGCTAACTCAATTTCCTGGAACATGCGGTTGGATGCTGGAGAAGGCGGAAAGTCCGCCGACGAATTGCGGCAAAAGTAGGCTTTGGCTCTGGTAGACACCGGGGTTAAGACCGACTGTTCGGGCTTAACTTTCCGTGCCAAACTTCAGTTAAAAAACGCCCGACGGCTTCTCTTTCCGTACTTTCGTGCTTATGCAACGCCTCGACCTTAAACAACTCTTATCTCAGAAGCTTAGCCCGCAGCAGATTCAGTTTATTAAACTGCTGCAAATACCAACGGCCGAGCTGGAGACGCGCATTAAAGAAGAGATGGAAGTGAACCCGGCTCTGGAGGAGGACGAACCCGACGAGTCGGAGGAAATGGAGCGCGACGATGATGACGGCGACGATACGGACGACCCCGACGCCGCGCTCGACAACGACGAAAACACGCTCGACGAGGACTTCGACGACCGCGCCGCCGATCAGGAGCTGGCCGACGAGATGCCGGAGCCCGAAATGCAGCTCAAGGACGACAGCTCCGCCGACGCTGCCGACAACCAGGACCTGGACCTGAGTGAATACCTCAACGACGATGAGATTGCGGGCTACAAGATGCAGGGCGACGGCCCCGGCGAGGAAGAAGAGCGCGACACACCCCTGGCCGATACCAGCGCCTCCCTCATCGACTCGCTGCTCGACCAGCTGCATTTCGCCGATTTAGACGAGCGCCAGGAAGCCATTGGCCAGCAGCTCATCGGTTCGATTGACGGCGACGGCTACATCCGGCGCGACCTCTCGGCCATTGCCAACGACCTTGCTTTCGCCCAGAACCTGGAAGTGACCGTGCCCGAAATTGAGGCCGTGCTGCGGGTGGTGCAGGGTTTCGACCCGCCCGGTATTGCCGCGCGCGACTTGCCCGAGTGCCTGCTGCTGCAACTGGAGCGCCGGCCGCAAGACGAGGCTACGAGCAATGCCGAGCGCATCCTGACCGAGACATTCGACGAGTTCAGCAAGAAACACTATGCGCGCATTCAGCAGAAGCTTGACTTGGAGGATGAGGAGCTGAAGCAAGCCATCAACGTCATTCTGAAGCTGAACCCCAAGCCCGGCGGCAGCGGCCCCAGCGGCCTGGGCAAAACGCAGTACCTGATGCCTGACTTCATTCTGACGAACGATAACGGCGTGTTCAACCTGACCCTGAATTCGCGCAACGCCCCCGAGCTGCGCGTGAGCCCCGCGTACACGGAGATGTTCCGCACCTACGACAAGGCGGCCAAGAAAGACCAGAAAATGAAGGAGGCCGTGACCTTCGTCAAGCAGAAGCTCGACTCGGCCAAGTGGTTTATCGACGCCATTCGGCAGCGCCAGAACACCCTGCTGCGCACCATGAACGCCATCGTGGAGCTGCAGCGCGACTTCTTTGCCGAAGGCGACGAGGGCAAGCTTAAGCCCATGATATTGAAAGATATTGCCCAGCGCATCGGCATGGATATTTCGACGGTGAGCCGGGTGGCCAACTCCAAGTCCATCCAGACCGAGTTTGGCATTTATCCGCTCAAATTCTTTTTCTCCGAAGGCATTGCCACCGACTCGGGCGAAGACGCTTCGAGCCGGGAGGTGAAAAGTATTTTGAAAGATCTAATCGGTAACGAAAACAAAGAGCGCCCGCTGAGCGACGATAAGCTGGAGAAAATGCTCAATGCCCGCGGCTACAACATTGCCCGCCGGACGGTGGCCAAGTACCGCGAGCAGTTGAACATTCCGGTAGCGCGGCTGCGCAAAGAATTATGATTTCACGCAGAAATCATCAAGCAATTGATAAATAGCTTATATTTAGCCAAGGGTCATTTCCTGCTTGGATAATTATGATCCCCAGTAATACACTATTAATAATTCTAACCAGGGTCTATCGATTAAACATCTACCCGCCCAGCTATGCTACCCGACCTTCCTACCGACCCCGCCGAGCTACGGGACCTTCTTCTTAGCGAACGTGCCCGCCGCGAACAGGCCGAAGCGGAGGTAGCCCAACTCCGCTTGGTGAGCCGCATTCCCCAGCTAAACCCCAACCCCATACTGCGGGTAAGTGCCGCGGGCGAGCTGCTTTTTGCCAATGCGGCCGCCAGCAAGCTGGCCCGGGAGCTGGCAGGTCCGGGGCCTTCCCAGGTTCGGGTTGAGCTGCTGCACGCCATCGCCGAAGCCCTGCTTACGGGCAAGGTGGCGCAACGCGAGGTGCTGACCGACGGCCAGTACTTTTTGCTCTTTACGGTACCCGTCGTGGAAGAAAGCTACGCCATGCTTTACCTCACCGACGTAACGGCGCAGCGGCGGGCGGAGCAGGAAACCCGCAAGCAGCGCGAATTCTACGAAACCATTCTAGGCCACTTGCCGGCGGTGGTTACCGTGCTCGACGCCGACCAGCGTTACCGCTACCTGAACCCCTATGCTCAGCCCGACCCGATTAAGCGGCAAACTCACCTGGGCAACACTTTTTTCGACCGCTGCACGCTGCTGGGGCTGCCTCAGGAGTTGGCGGTGCGCCGCCACTCCTTATTCGAGCAGGCTGTAAATACCCGCGAGGTAGTGAGCTGGGAGGAGCGCTGGCCCGGGGTGAATGGGGCCCCCACCGTGTACTGGCTGTGTTATTACCAGCCCGTGTTCGGCGACGACGGCGCTCTGCGCCTGATGATGGGCTACTGCCTCGACATTAGCACCCGCCGGCAAGCCGAAGCCCGTACCCGCGTCAGCGAAGCTGCCGTGCAGGCGCAGCAGGCCTTCACGGCCCTGGTGCTCGACCTCAACCCCAACCTGATTTGGGTGCGCGACACCAAAGGCAATACCTTGTTCGAAAACGCCGAGATGCGGCGGCTACGCAAGCAGCTCAGCGAGCTGGCGGGCACTGATACCATGGAAGCCGCCCTCGACAAGGAAGAGATCAAAGTCTCGGCCGCGGCCGACCAGCAGGTGCTGCGCACGGGCCAGGCCCTGACGATTCAGACCTCGGTAAAGCTGGCCAGCGGCGAAACGCGCTGGTTTCAAACCGTGCGCTGCCCCCTGGTGCTGCCCGATGGCACAGCCCAGGTGCTGGGGGTGAGCACCGACATCACCGCCCTGAAAGCGGCCCAGCACGCCGCCGAAGCCGCCGCCACGGCCCGCGAAAACTTCCTGGCCAATATGAGCCACGAAATCCGCACGCCCCTCAACGGCGTGCTGGGCATGACCAACCTGCTGGCCAAAACCGGCCTCAACGAACAGCAGCTGGATTACACGTCCGTCATTCAGCACTCGGGGCGCCACCTGCTGAACGTGGTCAACGACGTGCTCGACATGGCCAAAATCACCTCCGGCCGGCTCGAGCTGGAGCAGGTCGCGTTCAACCTCTGCGATTCGATGGGCAAGGCCGCCGAGCCCCTGATCATGCAAGCCCAGGAAAAGGGCATTCGAGTAGTGGGCGTCCTGCTGCGCGATTCCTGCCCGCATCCGTGGGTAATAGGCGATTCCTACCGGCTCAACCAGATTTTAATTAACCTGCTTTCGAACGCCATTAAGTTTACGCCCGCGGGCGGTACGGTGGCGTTGGGCGGCTACTTCGTAAGCGAAACCGAAGACACGCTCACCACCGAGTTTCGGGTGACCGACACCGGCATTGGCATTGCGGGCGACAAGCTAGAGAGTATTTTCCAGGAGTTCACCCAGGCTTACGCCGACACCACCCGGCAGTTTGGCGGCACGGGCCTGGGCCTGAGCATCAGCCGGGCCCTGGTAACCCAGATGGGCGGGCAGCTGACGGTTCAGAGCGTGCCCGGCAGGGGCAGCTCCTTTTCCTTCATCATCACGCTGCCCAAGGCCAGCCCCGAAGCCTGGGAAGCGGCCCAGGCCCCGCTCGCGCCGGTGCACGAAGCAGCCGTGCGCGGCTGCCGGGTACTGCTGGTGGAAGATAACCCCGTGAACCGCGAGGTAGCCCAACTGCTGCTGGAAGGCCACGGCGTGCTGGTCGACCAAGCGGCCAGCGGCACCGAAGCCCTCGAGCTGTTCGAGAAGCGCCGCTACGACGTCATTCTGATGGACATTCAAATGCCCGGCATGAACGGCTTGGAAGCTACGGCCCGCATTCGCGCGCATGCCGACGCCACGCGGGCCGCTACCCCCATCCTGGCGCTGACGGCTAACGCATTCCGGGCCGATGCGGAAAAATACGCCGCCGCCGGCATGAACGACACTCTGCCCAAGCCCTTCGACGAGACCGAGCTGCTTAGCAAGCTGGCTTCGTTGATTGCCGGCTCCGAGCTGCCCCGCGGTGAGGGTGCCCCCGCCAACGCTATGCCCTCGAGAAAGGCCCACCATAAGCCAGGCAAAACCGAGGTCGAAAGTAAAAAACCGGTGTCCGCCCCGGCCCCCGAAATAGTCTCCCTGTTTGATCTGACGCTGCTGACCCAGACGGCCCACGGCAGTACGGCCTTCATCAATCGGGTGCTGGCTTCCTTTCACGCCAACACGCCGACCAGCGTGATTGCACTGCGCACCGCTCTCGCCACGGCCGACTGGCCCGCCGTGGCGGGCCTGGCTCACAAGCTCCGACCCTCATTACACCTGCTTGGCGCCACCAACTTGGTGCCCTCGCTAAAAACGGTAGAATCCCCGGCATCGACCGATGAGGCGCGGCGGGCCGCCGCCGCCGCATTGGCGGTAGGCTTAGAAGAGCTGCTTCAGGTTTTACCGCAAAAAGTTCATAGCCCGCCCGCGCTGATACCGCAATAGGCCCAACCGAAAACCTGTGATCAATATTCTAATTATCAATACTTTATTATCAGCTTAATTCCGGGCGCGGTACCACTTCTTCTCGTACGCTTGAGCCAGGGGCGGATGACGTCTATCCGGCAGAAAAGCGGCCTATGGCCTTAGCGCTGGAGCTTGTCCTGCATTAGTGCCTGTGCTCAGCGAATTAGTTAATCTCTCTTAATCAGTTAATTTCTCTCATCCGCAACACGCCGGATTATAGCCTGGCCAGGTAGCGGAAGGTGCCGGATATCACCGAATTATCAGGTGTAAATGGCATTCAACCTGCTGCCTCGGCTAGTTGCTTCGGCAGAATGCAACATGAGCCCGCTGGGTTTGTGCAATAGTTTTTTGTTAGGTTAGCTGCAAATAAAGCCGCTCGGGCCTGCCACCGCATTTGTGCTCTGGCGCACGCGTCCGAGAGAATTTGCTTTCTGCTTTTAGTAATGATGATTCATATGAGTTTAAGCCGGTTAGTGTCGCTGGGGCTACTGGCCTTTTTCCTGATTGCCGCCCCTAGTCTCCAGGCCCAGCGGGTTCAATGGGCCGCTCGCCTGGTGGCCGTGTCGTCGCAAACATCAGAGGGCAAAGAACCTTTTTCCCCCCAACAAGTGCTGAGCACGCCCAACGCGCTGCCATTGGGCCAGCTCAGCAATGATGCCTGGTCTCCCCGCAAAGAGGGTCCGAACGAGTTTATTGAGGTTCGTTTTGCTCGCTCCATTGCCGCGCAGCAGGTGACGGTGGTTGAGAATTTCAACCCTGGTTCCATTACCAAAATAGAGTTGGTCGACACCAAGGGAGGGCACCACGAAGTGTACGCTAACAACAACCCTGGCCCCCTGCCCGAACCCTTCCGCACGCTGGAAGTGCGGTTTCCGGCCGCCGACTACCGCACCTTGGGGGTGGTCGTGCACCTGAATACGGCGAAAGTGGAGGGCGTCAATCAAATCGACGCCATTGGCATTGCCGACGTCGCGTCGACCATGGTTAAGCAGGCCTTCGATGCGCCCAAAGGACCGGACGCCGTGAAATCGACCCAGTTCGACTCGGCTCTGGTAAACCTGGGCCCGAACGTGAACACCCGGTACGTCGACACGCACCCGGTGATTTCGCCCGATGGCCGGACGCTGTATTTTGCCCGCCAAAGCTACCCTGAGAACGTGGGCGGCAGCCGCGACCCCCAGGATGTGTACTACTCGACCCTAATCAACGGCAAAAACAAAACCTGGAGCCAGGCCCGCAACCTCGGCAGCCCCGTGAACACGCCCGATGACCCCAACGGCCTGGCCTCGGTATCGGCCAACGGCCAAAGCGCCATTCTCATCAACATTTACAACCGCGACGGCACCATCGACCCGCAAGGCTGCAGCCTGAGCAAGCGCACCCGCATGGGCTGGACCGAACCGGTTAAGCAGAACATCAAGGACTTCGTGAACCTGGACAAGGAACACGTCGACTTTTTTCTGGCTACTTCGGGTAAGGCCCTGCTGATGGCCGTGGAGCGCCCCGATGGCAAGGGCGGGCAGGACTTGTTCGTGAGCTTTCCCGTGCCGGACGTCGCGAACACGTGGAGCAAGCCTAAAAATCTGGGCCCGAACGTCAACACCGTGAAGTCGGACTTTGCCCCCTTTCTGGCCGCCGACGAAAAAACGCTGTACTTCGCCAGTGAGGGCCGGGGCGGCTACGGCAAGTCCGACATTTTCTACACTAAGCGCCTAGACGACACCTGGACCAACTGGAGCCAGCCCCGCAACCTGGGGCCCGTTGTGAACTCGCCGGACTTCGACGCCTACTACACGATTTCGGCGGCGGGGCAGGATGCCTACCTGGTGTCGTCGCGTAACGGCATTGGCAACTCCAAGGACATCTTCCGCATTTCGCTGGCGCCCGCGTTTCAGCCCGAAGTGGTCACGCTGGTGACCGGCCGGGTGCTCGACCAAAATACCCGCAAGCCCGTACGGGCCATTATTCACTACGAAAACCTGCTGACGGGCGAGGAAATCGGCATCACCGAAACCGACCCCGTTGATGGTTCTTATACCATCGTCCTGCCGACCGGCGTGCAGTACGGCTACCGCGCCGAAGCCAAAGGCTACATCGCCGAAAACGCCAACCTCGACGTCTCGGCCAAGAACAAATACTCCGAGCAGAAGCAGGATCTGTTCCTCGTGCCCTTCACCGTGGGCCAGACGGTGAAGATGAATAACATCTTCTTCCAACAGAGTAAGTACTACCTCACCCCCAACTCGTACCCCGAGCTGGTTCGCCTCATCCGCATCATGCGGGATTATCCGACCGTAGAAATCAAAATCTCCGGCCACACCGATAACCAGGGCGACCCGGCGCTCAACCTCAAGCTGAGCAAGGATCGAGTGAATGAGGTGAAGAAATACCTCAGCAGCCACGGCATCAACAGCAGCCGCATCACCACGGAAGGCTTCGGTGGCACCAAGCCCATTGCCAGCAACGACCGGGAAGAGACCCGCGCCAAGAACCGGCGGGTGGAGTTTACAATTATGAAGAAGTAAGGCGAACTCAGATGGAGGCTCCGACGGTGTGGCTCTGCTCCGTCCTGGCTGGGCCCCAGCGCCGGAGCAAGACGATAAAGCACGGGGGCCGGGTAGCGGCTGACCGACGCGGCCCTTATTCTGAATCTTCCCAGAAGCAAAACCAACCAAGCCGGCGAATTGGAGCAAAAGGCGGTTTACTACGCTTCCAACCCACTTTTCTGCCTCATCCGCGCCTGCAAGGCATGGATGGAACGGCTGGGGAACGTACCATTGGCCCGCTGTTTGTCTCGCTCGGGGCAAAACCGGCGAAGGGGCCCGCCTTCGCAGCGCCGGCTTTCGGGTCGACGCGTGAACGTACTCATGAGAGCGCACTTGGGTCATAAGTACCCGGCCCATGCGCGACGGGCTTTCTTCATTGCCACGGCCAAGCTCAACGGGCAGTCCCATTAATTCGTCAAGAACCAGACGAAGCAGAAAACCGATGCCACGATAGGCCGCTACTCCCGGCTCGATGCCATCAGTGCTTTATAACGGGGCTCATTCATTGGAACCGTAGCTTGGATGGGTTAGATAACGCGCCGGATGGACGCCGTTGCAGCGGAAGCGAGTGTGGAGCATCCGACCCAAAAGTATAAATATAATTCAAATTCTGAAGTCCTCCTGACTTAGGAAATATCGCCAATTCCTTTGTTCACAAGGAATTATTACACCGACACAATACTCAGTATAAGCCATAATAATTATATTTTCATTTAAACCACCCCTCATTTCAACTACCTCACCAGTGCTCCATATTTCAGATACATCTCTGGAATATGGAGCGCTGCATTTGCAAAAAGTGATTTTATCTCATTGGTAATTAGTGATTTGATTTAATCTATCCGTTTTGGCACTCGCTTGGCCTTGCTCCCGCCAAACGAAAACGCCATGCCCGATACTTCCCTTAAAATCTTTCTGGTCGACGATGACCCTTACTGCCGCTGCCTGATGGAGCAAGCGATGCGGAACTACGGATTCCACGACGTGCACCTGTTTGATAACGGGGCGGACTGCCTGGATTCGCTCATTGAGGAGCCGGACATCATTTTCCTGGATCAGATGATGGGCAGCGTGTCGGGCACCGATGCGCTGCGGGCCATCAAGCGCTTCAACCCCGACACCTACGTGGTGCTGGTGAGCGGCCAGAGCAAGATGCAGGTGGCCGTCGATTCGCTTAAGCTGGGCGCCTTCGACTACGTGATTAAGAACGAGCATCTGGGCGAGCGTCTCGTGGCCGTGCTCGACAAGATTGGGGCCATGCGCGACCTGCTCGAAAAGCGCCAGCTGGCCCGGCCCTCCCGCTTCAAATCCTTTCTCAATTCTCTGCCCAAAGTATTGCCGGCACGGGGCTCCCGGGGGTTTACCAACCCTCCAATTTCATGATAATGAACACCATCTCCACCATTCGGCACCGCTCGCTGCAACTCTGCCTGCTGCTGGTGCTTAGCCTACTGAGCAGCTGCACCCAAAACATGTTTGTAACCAAGAAGAAGCTGCCGCCGGCCAGCGCGCTCGACGTGGGGCCCAACTACCAGTACCACCTGCGCAAAGACGACAAAATCAGCGTGAGCGTGTGGGACCATGAGGAGCTGAGCGTGGGCTCCATCTACGGGCACTACAGCGTGAACGAAACCGAGGGCAAATGGACCATGGTTGATGCCCAGGGCAATATCAATGTACCTAAGATGGGTAACGTGCACGTGGAAGGCTTAACGGTGCCTGAAGCCGAAGAACTATTCGAAAAAATGCTGAGCAAGTGGATTTTGGCCCCCCAGCTGACGCTGAAGGTGCTCAATATGGAAACCACCGTGCTGGGTGAAGTGGGCCTGCCCGGCAAGCAGCGGCTCGAAAAAGAGCGCAACACCCTGGTGGAAGTGCTGGGCAAGGCCGGCGACATGGGCGTCTATGCCGACAAGCGCCACGTGAAGCTGCTGCGGCCGGCCGCGGGCGGCACCCAGGCCGTGGAAATGGACCTGACCCAATTGAGCGCCTTCGACCTCAACAACATCGTGGTGGTGCCCGGCGACGTGGTGTACGTGCCCGCCAAGAGCGGCAAGCAGTTCGACCGCAAGGCCCCCTCGGTGCTCGGCATTGCCTCCATCGTGAGCACCGTTCTCGTCATTACCCGCTTTTTCGCAACCAAATAATTATGAGCGACTCTTCCCCCACTACCCACTTGCTCCGCCCGCTTTGGAAAGGGCTGCCCATTATTCTGGTGTGCCTGGGGCTCAGCCTGGCCGCCGCCTGGCAGTACCTGCGCTATGCCACGCCGATGTACGAAAGCACGGCCAAAATCAAGCTGGCCGACTCCAACGAAGGGGCCATGAATACAACCTTGATTAAGAACTCCGACGCGTTTTCGCTGGTGAACCGGGCCAGCGCCGAAGTGGAGCTGATGCGCTCGCCCCTGCTGCTGGCCCGGGCCCTCGACAGCCTCAACTTCGACGTGAGCACCTACCGCGTGGGCAAGCTGCGCAGCAGCGAAATGTACGCGACCAGCCCATTTCTGGCCAACATGACGCTGCACAACCCCCAGTGGGCCGACCAGAACTTTGACCTGGTGATTGACGAGGCCGGGCTGGTAACGGTGACCGCGCCCTCGGACGAGGTGGTGACCGGCAAGCTGGGCGACAGCCTGCACTTGGCCGGGGCCGATATGCGCATCTCGGCCAACCTCGCGCTGCTGAAAAAGCGCCCCGACGTGCCCCTGGCCGGCCACTACCGGCTGGTGCGCCACGACCGGGGCCGGCTGATTGAGGCCATCGGCCGGCAGCTCGACGTGAGCAGCACCGACCCTGACGTGCCCGTGCTGCGCATCAGCTACCAGAACCCCGTGGCGCAGAAGGCCGCCGAGCTGGTGAATGCCCTGACCAAGGTGTACCTCGAAGATTACATGGCCACCAAGTACAAGGTGGTGAACGCTACCTCGGCCTCGATTGCCG
Source organism: Hymenobacter montanus (assembly GCF_014699115.1). Classification (GTDB taxonomy): domain Bacteria; phylum Bacteroidota; class Bacteroidia; order Cytophagales; family Hymenobacteraceae; genus Hymenobacter; species Hymenobacter montanus. The sequence continues at coordinate 101,221 of NZ_JACXAD010000016.1, read as the reverse complement.
AGCAGTTGAAGACCGTGCGCAAAACGCTGGCGCACTCCGAAGACTCGGTGGAGGACTACCGCGACCGCAAGCGCATCGTCAACATTAAGCAGGAAACGGAAACCGACCTGCACAAAATCGCGGAGCTGAAAATTCAGCGGGCCAACATTCAGATGAGCCTGGCGGCGGTGAATGACCTGTACTCCTACATGACCTCGGGCAGGGATAAAGCCCTGACGCTGGCCCCCAACTTTCAAGCCTTCAACGACATGCTTTCGACCGACATCGTGAAGCGCATCAAGGATCTGCAGGCCGAGAAGCACGATTTGCTGCTGCGCTTTACGCCTGAGGACAGCCACGTGAAGGCCGTGGACATGAAGCTGGCCGACCTGAACAATTACCTGCTGGAAAGCGTGCGCAACACGCGCAACACGCTCACCATCCGCTACCGCGATATTGACCGTAGCATTTCGCAGTCGCAAGGCGCGTTTAAGGGCTTGCCCACGCGGGAAAAGGATTTGGCCATTCTGGAGCGGGACTTTCAGCTCAATGAGAAGCTGTACACCTTCCTGCGGGAGAAGGAAACGGAGGCCGAAATTGCCAAGGCCACGCCCATTACCTACCACCGCATCATTGCGGCCGGGCTGGTGCCCATCGAGCCCAAGTCGCCCAACCGGGGCCTGGTGCTGCTGATTTCGGGCTTTCTGGGCCTGGTGCTGGGCACGGTGCTGGCCTACCTGATAGCTGGCGTGCGCGCCACGCCCGGCAATGCTTACGGCGTGCAGAAGGAGACGGACACGACGCTGGCGGCCAGCATTCCGCACCTCGGCGACGAGCCGGGCGGGCAATTGGCCTTCTTCAAGCAGTTAGTAACCCGGCTGGCGCTCAAGGGCCTGCTGGCCCCCGGCACTAAGCTGGTCATCAACGCCTTTACTGACCGCGAAGGGCAGGCGTTCTTCTTTGAGCGGCTGCGGGACGCGCTGCTGATGCAGGGCCTGAAGCTGCGGGCCTTGGTGCTCACCGACGACCTATCGCCCAACCCCGACGCCCAGCCCGATGAGCTGCTGCTCATTCAGAACGTGCCCCTGGCCCACGATAGCTACTCCCTGGCCGTGATGACCGGCGCGCAAGCCAACCTGGTCGTCATCGACGGGCGCAGCACGCCCACCGCCCGCCTGGCCGAACTGGACCTGCTGATAGCCGAATACCAGCTGCCCAACGTGCAGCTGTGCCTGAACCGCGCCGGCTACGACCCCGGCTTCGGCCGCCTGCTGGCCCGCCGCGTGCGCCGCTGGATACGCCGCGCCCCGCGCCGCGCCGCGCCCGAAGCCGACGGCCTGACCCTGCCCGCCGGCCTCGACCTGCAGGCGTGAGCAGCACGCTAACCCTCGCGCCCCGGGCCGCTGGTCTGGGGCGCCTGGCGGTAGCGCCGCGCTACTGGGTGGTGGCCGGGCAGGCCACCGTAAGCGGCACCACGTTTATTACTAACCTTTTCATTGCCAAGCTGTGGGGAATTCAGATTTTTGGCGCGTACAGCGCCTGGCAGCTCGTGTTGCTGCTCGTGTTGGCCGGGCAGGGGGCCATTATCAGCCAACCCATGCAGGTGGTACTCGGGGGGCTGCCGGCCACCCGCCGCCCGGCTTATCGGCGGTTACTGCTGGGCTGGCAGCTGGTAGTTAGCGGACTGGCGGTGCTGGGCATCGTGGCCGGCGCACGGTGGCTGCCGCAGGCAGCGGCAGTGCTGCCGGCTTTTGTGCTGCTGCTAGCCGCCGCCACCGTGCAGGATACCCTGCGCAAACTGCTGCTGGCCGGCGGGCAGGTGCAGGCCGCCCTGCTCAGCGACGTAGTATCGGGCGGGGGGCAACTGCTGGTGCTGGGGCTGCTGGCGCTGGGGCCCGGCCCGGCCACCCTGCCCCAGGTGATGTGGGCCGTGGGCCTCACCACCATGCCGGCGCTGCTGCTGAGCGCGGGGGCGCTAGGTACCTGGCCTAGCCTGCGGGGCGGGCGCTGGTTTGGCCGGCGGCACGGGCGGCAGGTGCGCTGGCTGCTGCCCACGGCCCTGCTACAATGGGCCTCGGCCAATGTGCTGCTGGTGTTTGCGGGCTGGGCAGGCTCGCCGGTGATGCTGGGGGTGCTGCGGCTGGCCCAAACGGCCATGGGCCTCTTCAATATGGGGCTGCAGACGGTGGAAAACTACGCGCTGCCGCGCCTTAGCCAGAGCTTTAGCAGGGCCCCGCAACGCTTTGTGACCGAGCGGGCAGCGCTGGCCCGCAAGATGCTGCTGGCGGCCGCGCCAGTGCTGGCGCTGCTGGCGGCCGGGGCCGGGCCGCTGGTGGCCCGGCTGGGACCGGCCGGGGGCACCGACTACGCCGGCCTGCTGCGCTGGTGTTGCCTGCTCTACCTGGTGATTGTCCTGGTGTATCCGCTGCGGCTCACAGTGCGGCTGCAGGCCGATTCGCGGCATTATTTCGGGGGCTACGTGCTCAGCATTGGGGTGTCGCTGCTGTCGGTGCGCTGGCTGACGGGGCACTACCAGGCCAGCGGAGTGGTGCTGGGCTGGCTGCTGGCCCAGTTGGTGCTGGGCGGCTACTGGGCCTGGTCGCTGCGCCGGCCAGCGGGCGGCGGGAGAGAGAAAATGGCCTCATAGGGGCGGCGGGCCGGTGCTCCAGATTTCAGACGATGAATCTGAAATCTGAAGCGGCATTCAGCAGCCTTGAAATTAATCTATTGAATTTCAATATTCTAAAATAATATAAAGGGTTTGGCACTGCCTTGGTCTTGGGCCGGCCAAACGATATTTCACCCGGGCCGCCCCGGAACCGGGCCGGGCCAGACATTTAACTAATGCCATGAAAATTATCCACTTGATCCTGGGCAAAGCCAATCCCGAGCGCATGAACGGCGTGAACAAAGTGGTGCACGCGCTGGCCACTCAGCAGCACCGGGCCGGGGCCGACGTGGCCGTGTGGGGCATCACCGCCGACGTTACGGTGAACTACCCACCGCGCGAGTTTCCGACCCAGCTGTTTAAGGCCCGGCGCAATCCGTTTGCCCTGCCTCGGGCCCTGGGGCCCGTTCTGGCCGCGCTGGCCGCCACAACCCCCGACGTGGTGGTACACCTGCACGGGGCCTTCATTCCCGTGTACCACACGCTGGCGCGGCGGCTCACAGCGCTGGGCGTGCCTTACGTGCTGACGCCCCACGGCAGCTACAGCCCGGCCGCGCTGGGCAAAAGCCGCCTTACTAAGCTGGTGTACCAGTATCTGTTTGAGAACTATCTGCTCCAGCACTCGGCGCGGGTACACTGCCTGGGCGCGAGCGAGGTGGTGGGCGTGCGGCAACTCAGCCACAACCTGCGCACCAGCCTGCTGCCCTATGGCTTCGAGCCGCCCCGGCCGGTGGCGCCCCTGTTTCCGGCCGCGCCGGGCCGCTTCCGGGTGGGCTTCTGCGGGCGCCTCGACGATAATCATAAGGGGCTGGACTGCCTGATTGAGGGCTTTGCCGAGTTTGCCCGCCACGTGCCCGAAGCCGAGCTGTGGATAATCGGCGACGGCCCCGACCGCGCCCTGGTGGAAGACTGGGCCGCCGATGCGCCCGAAGGCTCGGTGCAGGTGCTGGGCAGCCGCTTCGGCGACGAGAAAATTGCCCTGCTGGGCCAGTTACAGGTATTCGCCCTGACCTCGCACTACGAGGGCCTGCCCACGGCCGTGCTGGAGGCCGTAGCGCTGGGCGTGCCCTGCGTGGTGACGGAGGCGACCAACCTGGGCAGCTACGTGCGCGAGTACGGCTGCGGCGAGGTGCTGCCCACCGCCAGCCCCAAGCTCCTTACCGAGGCCCTGCACCGCCTCTACGACCAGTGGGCCTTGGCTACGACCTCGGCCTCGGCCAAGGCCATGGCCCAACGCTGCCAGCGCATGGTGCGCACGGCCTTCAACTGGCCCCACCTGCTGCCGGCCTATCACCAGATGTACCAGCAAGCGTTGGCGGCTTAACCCCTTTTTTTCCATCGCCCTGTCATGACTCATTCCGTTTCCGCATCCGTGCCGATGGCCGGCGCCCCGGGGGCAGCCACCCCGCACCACCGGTTTGTGCGCCTGATGGGCACGGCCCTTACCCTCATTCTGCTGCTCAAGCTCAGCGGCTTTTTTGCCTGGCACGAGGACGTGGGCGTGACGCGCATCCTGAAGCTGGTGACGCGCCTGGCCATGACGGCGGCGGCCTTCGGGGCGTACCGGCTGGTGCTGCGGCGCGGGGCCGTCGACTCGTTTCGGTGGCACAATACGCCCGCGCCGCTGCTGTATGGCACCTACCTGGGCTTGGGGCTGGCCTCGCTGCTGTGGTCGCGCAACCCCGCCTACTCGTTTCTGCAGTGGCTGATGGACCTGGAATGCCTGGTGTTTGCCTATTATTTCGTGAAATGCTTTTTGCTGCTGAAGGAGTTTTTCCCGGGCAACCCGGTGCGGTTCTACCACGTGCTCGGCAACACGGCTTTCCTGGTGATGCTAGGCTTTCTGGGAGGCGCGCTGGTGGCACCCGACGTGTTTTACCGCCTCACCCACGGCGGCGAGGAGGCCCGCCTGGGCGGCTACCTCATGAATCCCAACGAGCTGGGCATGCTGTGCGGGGTGGGCCTGTCCTGCCTGATGTTCGACTACCAGCGCCACCACAAGCTACTGTTCACCAGCGCGAAAGTAGTAGTGGTGCTGCTGGCGCTGGTGCTCACGGGCTCGCGCTCGTCGCTGGTGGGGTTTGTGCTGGTGCTGTTTTTCCACCTGCGGCAGGCTAGCAACCCGCGCCTGAAGCTGGCCGCCAACCTGGCCGCGCTGCTGGCGCTGCCGGTGCTGGCCCCGCTGGCCCTCGTGAAGCAGGGCGGGCTGGAGGAAGTGCTCAGCCTCACGGGCCGCCTGCCCTTCTGGCACGCGCTACTGACCGAGGCGCTGCCCCAGGAGCCGCTGCTGGGCTACGGTTTCATGCGCATCAGCTACGGCGAATATTTTCAGAGCGTGCACACCTACGCCGCCCAAATGGCCCACAACACCTTCATTCAGGTGCTGCTGAACCTGGGGCTCATCGGCTTCACCATTGCGGTACTCCAGCTGCTGTTCACCATGCACGGGTTTTTCCGGCGCGAGGCCGACACGCAGCTGCGCCTGCTGGGGCTAGGGCTGCTGTTGCCGCTGCTCATCAACTCGTTCACGGAGTTCGGTATTTTCGGCATGAACAACTACGGCATCCTGTTTTATCAATTCCTCATTTTTCTGGGCAGCCTGCACTTCCACGCCCGCCTCTCGCCGGGCGAGCAACAGTGGCTGCTGCGCCGCCGCCCCGAGCTGGCCCTGGCCGCTGCGTAGCGACTGGCCCCTCTTTTCGCTCTGCTGGCCGGTTAGGCTGCTTCCGGATGGGGCTGTTCGGCCAGCAGGTTGCCGAGTGGAGTATAAGCTTTGGCTTGGTGGATGCCGGAGAACCGGCAACCGTGGTGGCCGCCATCGCACACGAATGTTCCCAGGTCGAGGATATAAGCTATAAAAACAAATGACCTGGGTGCTTGAAATATATTTTTGGATACCTGAAGAAGCCGGACAATGAAATAAGTGGAGGAAGATGACAATAATTGCGGCGCCTTCCTGTTGAAGCTACTCCGTCTTCCACAGGTCCTTGCGTTCAAACTATTTTTCATCCTGCTGCCAGCGTTTCGCAATCGCCCACCTGTGAGTATAGACAGCCTTGCTTTTGAAAATGACGACGAGCGGCGGCGGGCCGTTGCGTGGGTAGTAGCCCTGGCCTCCACCTTCCCGGTGGCCGCCCCGGGCGCCGAGCCGCCGCCTGCCAGGGCCGCCGACCGCGCGGAGCCGTCGGCCCCCCCCGTGTACCAGGTGCTGTACCGAAGCACCGCTACCAGCCACCTAACCAACCAGGAACTGCTGGCGCTGCTCGAACAGGCCCGCCGCTACAACGTGGCGCACCAGATAACGGGCCTGCTGCTTTACAGCGAGGGCCAGTTTGTGCATGCCATCGAGGGCCAGGAGGACATTATCAAATCCCTTTTCGAGCGCATTCAGCAAGACCCCCGCCACCACCGGATTGAAACCGTGACCGAGGGCTGGTGGCCCGCCCGCCGGTTTGGGGAGTGGAGCATGGACTTTGGCTATGCCCCCGCACCCGGAGCAGAGCCCGACCGCTCCCCGCTACCCCTGCCGGGCCTGAGCACCACCAGCGCCCACCTCAAGCGCCTGCTCGAAGCCTGCATCGGCTAACTCAGTTACGCCCCGCAGCCTCGCAGTTCATGCAGCAGGTGTTCAATAGTATTCCGACCATTGTGTTCGTGCGCGACCTGGAAAAGAGGCTGGTTTTTCAGAACCGGGCCATGCCGGGCCTGATGAAGCTTTCGCCCATACCGCCCGGCTCCGCCAACATCAACCCCAACAGCCAGTTGGGCCGCGAGCTGGCCACGTACGCGGCCATTGACCAGCGGGTGCTGGAAACCGGCGAATAAATATCCCGCGAAGAACTCTTCACGCTGGCTGACGGAGTGGCGCACTGATTTTACACCACCAAGCGCCGCCTCTACCGCACCGACGGCACGGGGCAGGCTCTGGACATGATCACCGACATATACACGACGCTAAAAAAGTCCAATGCCCCCTGGAGCGCAGCGAAAAGCACTACCGCGGCCTGATCTACTACGGCCAAGCCCTGATCGGCACCTGCGATATGAATAGCACGGTGCTTTCGGTGAACCCGGCCCCTGAACGGGGTGCTGGGCGTGGCCAACCTGCTGGCCAAAACGCCCCACAGCCGGGTAGCAACAGTATCTGGGCATCAGCATCTTGGGGCACCACCTGCTGGCTATGCTTAACGACGTGCTCGACAGGGCCAAAATCGCCTCTGGCAAGCTGGAGCCGAACCTGGAATCCTTCAACCTCCGCGAGTCGATGTCGCGGGCGCTGCAGGCTCTGGAAAAGGCCTCGTGTTTGAGGGCGGGCTACTGCGCGAGTCGTGCCCCCTGGCCCTGGGTGCAGACCGATGCCCACCGCCTGATTCAGATTCTGATAAACCTGGTGAGCAACGCCATCAAATTCCCCGCCGACGGCACCATGCGCTTGGAGGACGACCTACTGGCCGAAACCTACGACGCCCTCACCGTGCGCTTCCGCATCACCGGCGTCGGCATGCAACCGGAGGTCCTGGCGCGCATCTTTGAGCGCTTTACGCAGGCCAACGCCGACGCCTCACGCCGCTACGGCGGCACCGGGCTGGGCCTCCAGGACCGACTGCTGCCGGGCCGTCGGGCCCTGGTACACCGCGATGAAGACGCTGAGCGCCACTGCCAGGGTAACCAGTCCGCCAATCAGAAACAGGCTGCCCAGGTAGGCGAAATGGATGACAAACAGGATTACCAGCAGCTGAAGCAGCGCCAGCAACAGCACCGTGTTGACCTGGGAAAAACCCAGGGCCAGCACCCGGTGGTGGATGTGGTTCCTGTCGGGGGCAAAGGGCGAGCGGCCCGCCAGCATCCGCACCAGAAATACGCGCGTCGTGTCGAACAGCGGCACAAACAGGATTCCCAGGGCCACGGCCGGCGTGGCGCTACCTATGGGCAGGTCCGGGGAGCTTCCCAGCTCAATAAACTGGATAGTCAGCACTGAGATGATAAAGCCACATACCAACGAGCCCGTGTCGCCCATAAAAATGCTGGCTTTGTGGAAATTATAGCGCAGGAAGCCTAGTACGCCACCCAGCAGGCAGGCTGCCACGAAGGCATAGCTCCCGAAGGTGTTCCCGCCGTACCGATAGAAATAATAGCCCATGCTGCTGCTGATAAGCACGAGGAGCGTTCCCGCCAGCCCATCCAAGCCATCAATCAGGTTGATGGCATTGGTGATGCCGACAATGACCAGGAAGGTGAACCCGTAGCTTACCCCCACCGGCAGGGTTCCCAGGCCCAGAATGCCCTGAAAGCTGGTGATGCGCACCTCGGCCAGGAGGATGACCACGCAGGTAGCCAGCAGCTGGCCCACAAATTTTTTGGCGACGGAAATCGTCACCAAATCGTCTTTCAAGCCCACGAAAAAGAGCAGTAGGCAACCCGCCAGCAAATACTGCACTCCCTGGCCGAGCGGCGCAAAGATGGTGAGCGCCGACAGAAACCCGGCCAGCACGGCTACGCCACCCAGGCGCGGCGTGGGAGCCCGGTGTACCGAACGGGCGTTGGGCGTGTCAAACAGGTTTTTGCGTTGCGCGACCAGCACAATGGAGGGCACCGCAAACAGGGCAACCAGGAGGGACCAAAGCGCGGCCAGGCCCAGGTGAAAACCGGAATACGAGTTCACAATAAACAAAATAAATTATTGAAAATTAGGTAATTAGTCTACGAGGCAACAACTTAGGGCATTAGCATTCACTACTTGAAATTCCATGCCTTCGCTTTAGGCAGCGCGGCCTCAGATTCCCCTGCTAAAATGCTCACTCCCGCACCACCCGCTGCTGGTAAATCTGGGTGGCGGTGACCACGCGCAGCAGGTACAGGCCCGGGGCCAGCCCCTGGCCCTGGAGCACAGCGGAGTGGCTGCCGGGCAGCAGGACCTGCGTGAATACTACCCGGCCCTGCGCGTCAGTCAGCTCCAGGCGCTGCCAGTCTTCGCCGGCAGTGGCACCCACCACGTTTAACTCGGCCGAAAACACGGTGGGCCACGCCAGTAGAGCCGAGGCGACCTCCGGGCGGCGCAGGGTTACCACGGGGCTGTAGGACGTGGGCGCACCAAGCTCCAGCAGCTGAAGCCGGTAGTATAGCCGTTGATTGTTGAGTAGTTGGCTCGGCAGCACATCGGTGAATGCGTAGCTGGCGCTCGGGCTGCTGGTGGCCGCTACCTGCCCAACGCGCTCAAAGCGGCGGCCATCGAGGCTACGCTCCACGTTGTATTGGCTCAAGCCGAGCTGTTGGGCTACGGTCCAGGTGAGACGCGCCGAGTAGCCACTGAGGGCGGCCTGAAACGACACCAGCGTGACGGGCAGTGGAATAAACGCTTCGGCCAGACCCAGGCCGAACTGGCTGAAGCTGCTCAGGCCGCTGCGCAGCGCATAGCCATCGGCCACGCGGCGGCCGGGGCCGTTGGCGGGGCTCAGGGTGCCGCCGCCAGTATTCCAGTCGGCCGCGCTCAGGCTGTTGTCGGGGCGCTTCAGCAGGCCGAAGGTGTTATCGACCAAGCCACTGAACGGGGCCAGGGAGGCCTGCACGGCGTAGGTGCCGCCGGTGGGCTGGGCATCGGGCGTCAGCGTCCAGATTCCCTCTGGATATATGGCCCGGTAGCGCAGGGGGCTGGGGTTGGTTTCGGTGCAGTTCAGGCCGGTGTCGGAGTCGGTTTTGGGGCCGAAGCTGGCGTCGAGGTAGCTGGTGCCGGCGAGCTGGATGCTCAGCAGCTCAATTCGGGCCAACTGGTTGGCCGTACCCACCGGGAAGCTATAGGTGCCCGTGCCGCCGCTGGTCAGCGACCGGCGCAGGGTGCCGGCCACGTAGCCGGCGCTGCTGCTCAGGCTGGCCGGGTCCGGGTTGGTGTGCCACCACCGGAACGCGCCCGTGCTGATGCGGCCCGCCGTAAGGGTGAGGCTGGTAGTGCTGCTGGCGTTGGTTTGCAGCAGCACCCCCGCTGGGTTATTCACCACCAAGCGCCCGAAGTTGCCGTTGGTGATGCTCTGGCGGGCGCTGCCCATAAAGGTGACCTGGCTGGCTGGGTCGGGTGTGGTCGAGCCCTCATTCAGCCAGTTGCCCGAAATGGCCAGGTCAGCCGCGCTGCCCAAGTCGAGCTGGCCGCCGGCCAGCACCTGGAGATTGGCCACGGTGGCGGGGCCATCAATCCGGGGCGCGGCCCCGGCCGGAATCGTGACGTTGGTGAGGGTGGTAGGTACCCGGCCATCACCCCAGTTCTGGCAGTCGAGCCAGTCGGAAGAAGTGCTGATACCTGTCCACAGTCCCGCCGGGCCACTCGGCGGCCCGTCGATGACGATGGGAAACGGTCCGGAATTCAGCAACGGAGTGCACCCAGCGGGGTTCGTGGCCACGCTCAGCACCTGAAACCGGGTGATGGTGGCGCTGCCAGCAATGGGTAGGTCGAAGGTGGGGTCGGGCACGCTTAAGGTTTGGGAGGTACCGGTAGTAAGGTTGCGCAATACCACTGTGAGCGGATACTGCGCCGCCGCCAGCGGGGTGGCCGTCCGCGTGGTGCGGTCGAAGCCCGAGAAAGTGAAGCGCAGCGTGTGCGCGCCCATCTGCGGGCACACTACTTGGTCGCGGTAGCTGGCCTGGGGTAGCGCGGCAAAGCTCCAGCCCGAATTATTGCCCTGGTTGTTGGCTTGCTGGCCGGCCTCGAAATAGGCACCGCCCACCGCCTGGCTGTCGCGCAGGTAGATGTAGCTGGCGCATACCGTACCGGCCGGGGCCACGCCCGCCGGCTTATTCCAGCTGAAAGCCTGCCCATTACTAGTACTTTGCAGAGTGATAACGCGCGTGCCCGTGCCGCTGGCCTGCACGCTGGCCGTGGCTGCTAGTGTGGTGGTGGTGCCGGCCCCGAACCGGAACGTCGAGCCGGGGTCGAGTACCAGTTGCTGGGTGATGGTATTGCTGCCCGTGAGCAGCGTGACGCCGCCCATACGCAGCGTGCCAAACGTGCTGTTGCCGCCCACCGTGTGTGCCACGCCAGGGCCCAGCGTCACGTTGTTGTAAGTAAAACCGTTGCCATTGAAAAACGCACCGGTGCTCAGCAGAATCGTGGACGTGCCGGCATCAAACGTAAGGGAAGCCGGCTGGGTGATGGTCCAGTTGCCAACCGTGATTTCGACGGTGGACGTGCCCAGCCGCAGGATGCGGGCCGGGGGGATGGCCCCGGGCTGGGGGTTGCTCAGCAGGCTGCGCAGGCGCACGGGCTGGTTGTTGGTGAGGAAGGTGCCGGCGAAAAACGCCAGTCCGCTGCCCGCCGTGCGGGGCTGCTGCAGGGCATCAGCCAGGGTCACGGTCGCGCCCGGCGCATCGATGGTTAGCGCCCCGCCAAACGTCTGCCCGGCGCTGGTAATGGTGGCCGTGCTCAGAATGGCCGTTTCGCCGGCCAGCTGCTGGTTCATGGCCGCGCTCCAGGCGAGCGAGCCGTACAGGCTCAGCTTGTTGGTGCTGCTGCCGCTGAAGGTGGGGCGGTTGGTGACCGTAGCCCAGCTCAGGCTGCGGCAGGTGGCAAATAACACATCCTGCGTCACCACCTGGCTGGCCAGGCTGAAGGATTGGGCGTCGAAATTGGCGTTGTCGAGCTGGTTGGGGGGGCAGTTGCCGCCGGGGCCACCACTGCTCAGGGCCCAATGGCTGGGGTCGCTCCAGCGCCCGCCGTTGCCCACCCAGTACAGCACCCGCGCCGTGGGCGGGCTGCTGAAAACCACACCCGTAGTACCGCCGTTGTCGAGGCTCTGCGCGGCCGTCCAGCTGGCCCCGCCGCCAAAGGCCACGTTGCGCAGCAGCGCAAATTGCAGGCTTTGGTTGGGCTGCGGGCCGCCCGCCGGCTTGTTGAAAGCGGCCCGCGCGCCCGCGCTGGCCCCGCTGATGGTGAGAAAGCCCTCGCAGCCGCCCCGGGCCACCAGTTGCGCATCGGCGGCCAGGGTCTGAGTGGTGGAGTTGAAGGTGTAGGCCCGCCCGCCCGCCAACGTCAGCTGCTGCGTGATGGTGGTGCTGGCCGCAATGTCGGCCGAGCCGCTGAAGGCCAGCACGTCGAACGAAGCTGCCGCGCCGCCCGCCACCAAGGTAGGCAGCGAGCCAGCCGCTGGGTCGGTAAAGTTGACGTTATGATAGCGCAGGCCTAGCCCGGCCAGAAAATAGGCGGGCTGATTGGGTGTCGCATTGCTGCCGATGTTGATGGTGCTGGCGCCGGCCGCGAGGCTGGTGCCGGCAGCAATGTCCCAGGTGTAGGTGGCGCGCACGCCCGCGTCGCTCACGGCGGAGGCTGGCGTCAGAGTCAGGGTACTGGTGCTCAGGTCCACGGCCACCGGGGCCAGGCTCACCGGCCCGCCCGCGGCCGTGCCCGTGCTGAACACCGAGCCCGTAGCCGCGTACCCGCTCGTGAAGCCCTGGGCCGTAATGTCGCGCCCGGCAGTCAGCAGCGTGCCCGCTTCCACGTAAATGCGCCCGTTAGGCGAGGCCGGGCCGGGTACCAGCGAGAGGTTATCGAGTAGGGTGTAGGTGCTGCCCGCCGCCCGGAAATAGACGTTCCCGGTCAGCACGCGGCCGGCGGTAGCGAGGGTGGCCGCCGGCCGGCCAATTTCGTAGCCTTCCAGCACGAGGTCGGTGGTGCCCAGGTTCAGCGTCAGGGCTGGCGTCAGGGTCAGGGAGCCGCCGATGTGCAGTTGGCGCAGGCCGCTCGCCGTGCCGGCCGTGCTGAAAACCGACGCGGGGGCCCCGGTCCAGTCCAGGTCGCGGCAAAAGGCGTTGGGACCGTCCAGGGTCACGGTTTCGCCGGTTGTGGCAAACGAGTTAGCATCAAAATGCACGTTGGTAGTCAGCGTGGGCAGGCAAGTGTTGGCGGCCGCGCTGCCGCCGCTGCTGGTGGCCCAGTGGCGGGCATCGTGCCATTCCCCGGCCCCGCCCACCCAGTACAGGTCGCTCACCGTCGGGCTGCCGAAGCTGATGCCCAGGTTGTTGCCCCGGTCGAGGCAGGTAAGCGCCGGCAGGGCCGTTCCGCCCGCTCCGCCCCCAAAGCGCAAGTCCTGTACCGCCGCAAAGCCCAGCGACGTGCTGCCCCAGCCCCGGGCGCGGTTGAGGTAAGCCACTTTGCCGGGCACGCTCGACTGCAACACCGCCAAGCCGGCGCAGCTGCCGCCCGTGGCCAGAGTAGCCGAGCTGCTGAAGTAGAGCACCTGTCCGGCCGCCGCTCGCAGCACCACCTCCGCCCCCACCGTCAGGCTGCCGTTGATGGTGGCACTGCTGGTCAGCGTGGTATTGCCGTTGATGATTAACTGGTCGAACGAGGAGCCGGCCACGCTGAACGTAGCGCTGGCCCCCGCGCCCACTTCCACCTGGTTGTAATTGAGGGCCCCACTAATGAAAGAATATTCCGTGGCCGTATTGCGGGGTGTGGGCCCCACCCGCAAAATACTGGCGCTGGCATCAAACAGCAGGTTCGTGCCGCTCACTTCCCAGGTATTCGACGGGCTTAACAAGTTAAACTGGCTGTGGTTGAGCTGAATATCGCGGTAGCCGCTGCCAGTGCTGCGTACGCCGAAACACGACACCACCACGCTGCCGAAATCGATGCTGCCCGCGTTCAGCAGCAGGCTGGGCGTGCCGCCGTACTGCACCAGGTTCGCGTCGCTGGTCAGCAGCCATCCCCCCGAACCGCTGTCGAATTTCAGCCAGCCGTTGAGGGGCACGGCCTGCAAATCAACCTCGTGGCCGGGGTTGGTGGCCAGCAGGGTGAAATTGGCATCCTGCCGGCCCATGCCGCTTTGCAGATGCAGGTCGCCGTTCACTTCCACAGAGCCGGCGCCCACCAGGGCGGCTCCGGCAGTGGTGCCGCCCGCTGCCAGGGCGTGCACGGCTCCGGTCCAGTTCATATCGAGGCAGGTCACGGTGCCATCAATCGTTACCCGCTCATTGCTCGCGGCGAAAGAATTCGCATCAAAAAACACGTTGTCAGTGCTTTGCGGTGTCTGAATGGGGCTTATGCTACCCCCACTGCTGGTGGCCCAGTGGGCAAGGTCGTTCCACTGGCCGGTGCCGCCCACCCAGTAGTAATCGGTGGCGTGAGCAACCGGGCTCAAACTGGTCATCAGTAAGAGTAACAACCCACGAAACAGCCCGGTGGCTGGCTGACAAAGAAAGCAACGATGGGGTAGCATAGAGAAGATAAACAAGAGATTAAGTGCTGCTGACGCTGCTCAGCACTGGCGGCATCGTTCAGTACCATGGCGGCCGTGCCCAGGGCGGCGGCCGTCATCAGGGCGTGGTTGTTTTTGATGACGTCGAAGAAATACAGCCAGCTCAGCGGCGTGGTGGCTGGCCGGTAGAAGTTGCCGGCAAACGTCTGAAGCCGAGTTTGAGCCGGGACCAGCGCGGCCAGCGTTTCGCCGGCCGCGCGTAGTAGATCATAAGCTATCAGATAGTCAATTAGCTATTTCGAGCATCATTGCCACTCGGTGTATGGGTTGATGCCAACTCAGATGGCAAACACCTCCACGTCAGGGTTGAGGCTTTCGAGCTGCACACGGGCCCGATCTACCAACTGGGCACCTGCTGCACCGGCCAGCGGAACCAAGCCGCTGCCCGGCGGCTGGTGTTGTCGGCAGGCAGGAGGGCCTGCCTGGGCGTGGGGTCCCGCTTTCAGCAGCGTGCGCAGGTCGGAAAGGCCGGCCCCGGGCGGGTTCGAACTCCTGCTTTGAGCCGCTATGGGCTCAAAACCGCACGGCAGGGCCAGCAAGGTCAGGAGCCATTTCATTGGCCCGGCCCCGAAAATGCGACTGCTTTCAGATCCAGCCGGCTCTCCGTCTGGGTCGGCGGTTTGACTCGAACGGCAGCAGAGGCCTGGTCCCGCAAGTGCGGCACCGAGATGCGGGCGGGCGGCGGCCAGGCCGGGACCGGACGGGTCCAGCGGGTAAGGCCCAGCAGGCCAAATAGCAGCGCCCCCTGGAGCAGCCACTTCTTAGATGAAGCAAGGTTGCCCGACGCTTGAACAGGAATTTCTTCGGAGGATATAGATGGTAGCATAGCGAAGTTTTTTTTCAGCAATGCCACCACCGTACCAACTATTGAATCAGAATATAAACTTCTGATTGTAAGAAGTTTATTTATTGTAAGATTATTGTTGCCCTCCGATTTTCAGAGTTCTATTCTGAAAATCGGAGGACTGGTCTTCAACCTTAGAAGCTGTTTGAGGTGGTAAAAAATCACTTCTCAACGTCCTACTCTAGCTGGCGTCCGCTGATCGAAGCATAACCGTTTGCACTCAAACAGGTTCTTAGTGGCCGGTGGCGCGGCGCTTTTCCTGTTCGGCGGTCATCTCCACCAGCACCTGGCGCAGAATGCGGTCGGCTGCTTCCACCCGCGGCTGCAGGTCGTCGTAGGAAAACGGCCCGGCCCAGTCCTCCAGTTCTTCCATCAGCTTCAGGGCCGTATGAATCTGAAGGTGGCGTAGGCTGGGGCGCAGCTTGTGGGCCGCTGCCTGCAGGCCGGCCAGGTTGCCCACGGCCAAAGCTGCGTGCAGGTCCTGCAGGGTGCGCTGGGCGCTGTCGATGAAGGTCCGAATCATGGACGATACGAATTTCTGGTCGCCCCGCGCCATGCTTTGCAGCACCTCCAGGTTGTAGAGCATGGGGGAAGCAACTGGTAAGATGGCAGGCCAGGCCGCGACGGCAGCGCCCGGGCTGGGGGCGGCCGGCAGCAGCCAGTTGCCGAGCAGCTGCAGCAGCTCGTCTTCGTAGAAGGGCTTGGTCAGGTAATCGTCCATGCCGGCGGCCAGGCAGCGCTCCTTCTCGCCGTTGATGGCCGAGGCCGTGAGCGCGATGATGGGAATGGTCAGGCCTAGCTCCTGGCGCAGCCGTTGCGTGGCCTCGAAGCCGTCCAGCACGGGCATCTGCACATCCATCAGGATGAGGTCGAACGTTTGCTGGGCCGCGCAGTCGAGGGCGAGCTGCCCGTTCTCGGCCTCGCTCACCTTAAGGTGCGCATTCTGTAAAAAGGTTTTGGCCATCAGGCGGTTGTACTCGTTGTCTTCCACCAGTAGGATGCGCTTGCCGCGCAGCTCCCGCAAATTGGTACCGGCCACGGGCCGGCGTTGGGGCAGGTCGTCGATAGTGCCAATGAGCAGCGGCAGCGTGAAATGAATAGTGGTGCCCACGCTTTTTTCGCTATCAATGATGATTTCGCTGTCCATCAGGCGGGCCAGGCTGCGGCTGATGCTCAGGCCCAGGCCCGTGCCGCCAAACTCCCGGGTGATGGAGGCGTCCTCCTGGCTGAACTCCTGAAAAATCTGCTGCAGATAGTCCGCGTTGATGCCAATGCCGGTGTCGCGCACCACAAAGGCGAGCAGGACCATGTTATCATAGTAGCCCCCTACTTCACACGCAATCGTCACTTCTCCTTTGCTCGTAAACTTAACGGCATTGCCCCCCAGATTGAGCAAAATCTGGGTGATACGGTGGGGGTCGCCCACCACCACGTCGGGCACCAGCGGGCTCATGGCGACCGTCAGGTGCAGGCCTTTTTCTTCGGCTTTGTAGAGCAGCGTCTTCTCTACTTCCGCGAAGAGGCGGCTCACGTTGAAGCCCACTTTTTCGATGGTCATCTTGCCGGCATCGAGCTTGGAGAGGTCCAGGATGTCGTTAATGATGACGAGCAGGTTCTGGGCCGAGACGCTGATGGCGTGCAGGTAGTTGCTTTGTTTGGGGGCGAGCGGGGTTTTGGCCAGCAGCTGGCTCATGCCCAGAATGGCGTTCATGGGCGTGCGAATCTCGTGGCTCATGTTGGCCAGAAACTGCTCTTTGGCCCGGGTCGAGTCCTCAGCCAGCTCTTTGGCTTCGCGCAGGCTCTGCTCCATCTGCTTCTGGGCGGTGATGTCGAAGCCGATGGCAATGGTGCCGGCCATGCGGCGGTCCTGGTCGTAAAGCGGGGCCGCCCCGGCAAAAAGCCACTTGGTCTCGCCAGATTTGGTGACCAGGGGTATCTGATAGGCATTGCTGATGCCCTGGCTGCGCCTCTTCCGCTGCTCGGCCAGATAGGGTACACTTTCGAGCGGCACGAGGCGCGGGGGCAGGGGCCGGCCAATCAGCTCCTCACTGGTGTAGCCAATGATGGCGCAGTAAGTGGGGTTGGCGTAGAGCACCCGCTGGTTCAAATCCAGCTCGACCAGGCCCAGCTGCATGTTGTCGATGATGGTGCGGTATTTCTCTTCGCGCAAGCGCAGGTTGGTTTCGGCCAGGTAGCTGTCGGTGATGTCCTCAAATTTCCATAGAAAGCCGATGTCGTGGCCATGCTCGTCCACGGGCACGAAATCGCGCTCCACCAGCCGGCCGTTATGCAGGCGCAGCAGGTTGTGGCGTACTTCCCGGCGATTGGCCACCAGGGTGGACATGGCCGCCAGGACCACTTCCTCGAGCGGGCCCTGCACGGCAGCCTGCACCTGCGCTTCAATCAGGCCGTAATCCGCGCCGATGAGCTCCTCCGGCGTCTGCCCCAGCCCGAACAGCTGGCAAAAGGACGCATTGGTTAGCACCACTTTGCGGTTTTCGTCCACCAGCAGCACGCCGCGCTTTAACTTCTTAATGGTGGTAGTCAGGCGTAGAGCGGTAGTGGCCTGCGCCAGCGCGCTGACTTTGCGAATGTGAATATCGCCAATAAAGGCGGTGAAAATTCGTGGATTGCCCTGCTCGTCACGGAGGGTAATCTGGCCCCGGTTCAGCATCCAGCGGTAGGTGCCATTGGCGGTACGCAAGCGATGCTCGCAGGCAAATAAGTCCGTTTCGCCGCGCTCATACCGCTCCCAGGCCGTGGTCAGTACCAGCTGGTCGTCGGGATGAACGTATTCCAGCAGCGAGCGGCAGTGGTTGGGCAGCCAATCATCGGCGTACCCCATAATGGTTTTGCATTCGGGCGAAATCACCGTTTCGGTGGTGTCGTAATGGTACTCCCACCCCCCCACGCCCAGGCCTTCTTGCACCCGGACCGCCCGCAGGTTGCTTTGGCGCTTCGATTCCTGGGCCTGGTGCGCCAGCGTAATGTCTTCCAGGCTGCCACTGCGCAAGATGCCTTGCTCGTCGCAACCCGACATCAGCGAGTTAGCTCGACACCAGCGCGTTGGCTGGCCCGGCAACAGCAGGCGGAATTCCACGGTCACCGGGCTATGGCTGGCTACCCCGGCATCAAGGGCCGCCCAAAAGCGCAGCTTGTCATCGGGATGGATGTAGCTGGGCAGGTCTTCCAGGTTCTCCAGGCCGAACAGGTCGTGGAGCTGCGGGCTGCAATACAAGACCTCGCACGGGCCGGCCGACGCATACGAGTGGCGCACCCTGAAGAGCACCCCCGGCGCGCATTTGGCCAAGATTTGAAACCGCTCTTCGCTTTCGGCCAGGGCCAGCTGGGTGCGGCGCTTCAGCGAAATATCCTGCAGCAGGCCCACAAACATTTCCACCGCTCGTACCTCATTCACAATGGGCTGCATTTTCAAGTGCAGCCAGTTGCGTTCGCTCTGGGGGTCGGGTATCTCACACTGAAAAGGCTCGCCGTGGGCAATGCCGGCGCTCACGGTTGCTTCGATGGCCTCGTCGGGCCACAGGTGCGCCACGGAGCGACCCAGCAGCTCGGGCAGCGGGCAGCGGCAGCGCGCCAGAAAGGCCTCGTTGGCCCAGGTAATGCGGCCCTGCGAGTCGGTGTGCAGCATTCCCTCAAAAACCTGCAGGGCCTGCGGCAGAAAGGTAGCCGGGTCGCGCACGTCGGGTGGCAGAGCCGCCTGCACGGCGGCCAGTTGGGCCCGCAGCAATTCGATCTCCGCATCGCGCTGGTGCAGGGCTTGCTCCAGGGCAGCGTAGGTGGCAAGGGAAGGCATAGGCAATAAGCAGAAAAAAGGCCTGGACGTAGCTAATCAGACTTCACCGTCCTGAATCATCTTATAGATCGTGGATTTGCCCACGTCCAGGGTCTGGGCCACCTGGGGCACGTTGTCGTCGTATTTGTCGAGGTAGTGGCGCACAATGGCGCGGGTGTACTCGCGCAGCGTTTTTTCGGTGCTCAGGAAGTGGGAATCCTGCCCGGCCGAGGCAAACAGGATGTCGCCGGGCCCTATCTCGGCGCCGTTGCTGAGCACGGCGGCCAGCTCGACCACGGTTTTCAGCTCACGCACGTTGCCGGGGTAGTTGTAGTCGCGCAGCTTGTCGAGGGCGCCAGGGGTCAGCGTCATCGGGGCCTTGCTGTATTTCTGGCAAAACTCGTCCACGAAGTACTTGGCCAGGTGCAGCACATCCTGGCCCCGCTCGCGCAGGGGCGGCAGCACCAGCGGCAGGCCCATGATGCGGTAGTACAGGTCTTCGCGGAACGTTTTGTTTTTCACCTCTTCCACCAGGTTCTTATGGGTGGCCGTAATCAGGCGCACATCCAGCTTGATGCGTTCGTTGCCACCCACGCGCTGCAGCTCACGCTCCTGCAGTACCCGCAGCAGCTTACTCTGAATGGCCGGGTGCAGGTCGCCGATTTCGTCCAGAAACAGCGTGCCGCCGTTGGCCTCCTCAAACTTGCCGATTTTGCGGGCCACGGCACTGGTGAAGGCCCCCTTCTCGTGCCCGAACAGCTCGCTCTCCAGCAGCTCGGTGGGGATAGCGGCCATATTCACGGCCACGTAGGGCTTGCGGTGCCGGCCCGAGTTCATGTGAATGGCCTTGGCCACCAGCTCCTTGCCGGTACCGGTTTCGCCGGTAATAGACACGTTCACGGGCGTCTGGGCCGCCTTTTCCATCAGCCCGAAAATGCGCTGGATGGCCGGGCTGTTGCCCTTTATAATTTTGCCGAAATCGTATTTGGCCTGCAGCTGGCTTTCCAGGCTTTTCACCCGCTCGCGCAGGCAGTTGGTTTCGCGCAGCTTCTGAATGGCGTTCCAGAGCAGGTCCTTGGTGTTGTCGTCCTTCACCAGGTAGTCGGCCGCGCCCATCTTGAGCAGTTCCACGGCGGTCGTAATCTTGCTTTGGGCGCTGATGATGATGATCGGCAGGTCGGGCCAGCGCTGGCGCATGGTTTGCAGCAGCTTGTCGCCGCCCATGCCGGGCAGCGAGAAGTCAATGGTCACTGCATCGGGCCGCAGGTGCATGTTGTCCAAGCACTCCTGGCCAGAGGTCCATAAGTACACCTCATCATCCGGATTCTGGGAAAGGTGATAGTGCAGCAACTGACCATACCAAGGGTCATCTTCAACAATGAAGATGGTAAATGGAACGTCCATGTTATAATTGTTAATCAGCGATCAATGCAACTTTATACCTGCTGGCAAATAGGTGCCGGCGACGTCGTAGCTGACGGCTGATTATAGCATCTCCAGGGCCTGGATGTTGGCTGTGCCAAAGCACCGCAAACGAACTGATTGTGCAAGACTAGCGATTGAAAGGTCCTGCCAGTAGTTGCCGGGGCTAGTAATAGGGATGCAGGAAGAGGGTAGAATTAGTAGCATAGTAGGGGAAAAAGCAGAGCGAGGCAAACAATGTTTACAGAGAATTGCGGGGTTAAAGCTAAGGTCTGAAAACCCAACTTCAACTGCGTGAATCAACAAATCTTGACTAGCAATTAGCTGCAGGTTAGATAATTAGTTTTATTCCAATAATTAGAATGCAATTATTTTATAGAACCCTTTACCATAGCCGTTTGGCAGTAATTCAAGCGGTTTATTCCAGTTTTGGGAATGACCAGCGCATTTACTACAGGCTGGCAGCTGACTTAAACCAGCTAATGTGCCGCACCGTGCGCCAAGACGCCCGGCCACGCAGATAGACCGATAACTCGTATAATTTAGTAATAGACAACAGGTTGTTTGTTGCTGCGCTAAACTTCTTCGTCATAAAACATGTGCAGGGCGGCGTACTGGCCCAGGTTGTTCTGCACCAGATCGGCGGATGAGAGCTGGCTAAGCTGCGGGCGCACGCTGCCCTTAGCCGTGTGCGGCGTGGCGGCCGATACTTTCTGAATGAGGAAATTGTACTTCCGCGCAATCACGGCCCAGTTGTAGCGGCGGTCGGCCACGCTTTTCATCTGCTCCCCCAGGGTGATCCAGCTGCCAATGCTGGTGGCTTTAATCAGCTGCTGCAGCTCCTCCTTGGTGGCAAAATAGATGGCTTTGTGCTCGGTAGTAGCCTTGTTGAAGGAAGCGTGGAAAGCCAGCACCGGCAGGCCCAGGCTCATGGCCTCCACCAGCGAAGGGTTAGTGCCGCCGGCGCTGTGGCCGTGCACGTACACCGCGCAGTTGCTGCGCAGCAAGTCGAGCCGGGTTTGCTCGTAGATGGGGTCGAGCAGGTGCAGGTTGGGGTAGGCGCCGGTGCCGTAGGTAGCCTTCAGCTGACGGCCATATTCGCTATTTTTCCAGTTGCCGATGATGACAAACGGGTAGCTGGGCAGCTCGGCAAAGGCTTCCAGCACCAGGTGCACGTTGTTTTCGGGCTCGATGCGGCACACCTTGAAGGCGTAGGGCCGGGCCAGAAACGGGTATTCGGTGCGGGCCGCCTCGGTGATGGGCTGGTGGTGGGCGTGGTCGCCGCCGTACTCAATCACGCGGCTTCGGGTGCTGTAGGCGCGGGCCGTGTAGTTCTGAATGGCGTCGTTGTCGGAGATATCGGCGTGGGAGTAGCGCACGGCAATGTTCTCGGACCAGCGCAAAAACCAGCGGGCCACGCGGTTCCACTTGGCCCGCCGCCACTCGATGCCGTCGATAGATACAATGATTTTCTTCTTGGTAAACCACTGCACGAAGGGCAGCATAATGGCCCCCGGCACGCCCAGCACCAGCAGCACATCGGCAAAAAACATGGCGTGCAGAATGGATAGGCAATCGTAGAAAATGCTCTGCAGGCCGTTGGCACTCAGCGGTAGGTACACCAGCTTGGCGCCCTCGTAGTGGGTACGGCGCTCGGCCTTGGGGTAAGTTTTCCCGCTGCAATACACCGTGAGCTCGTGCTGCTCGTGCAGGTGCTTCACCAGGAAAGCAGTGAGGGTTTCGAAGCCACCGTAGCAGGCCGGCAGCCCCACGGTGCCAATAATGGCCACTTTTTTGGAATCAGACATAACTAAAATCGAGTGGAAGGATGAAGGAATTCGAAGTCAAATCAGTTACTTATCGAGTAGTAATCGGCAGAATGTAAGCCTCAGGCCCCGCCAGGGCGGCTGGGGCCAACTCGGCCGCTCGCGCTGGCGTCGGCGCGGCTACCGAGACCGGCGCAAACGCCTGGCGCAGCTGCTCGGCGAAGCGGCCCCGCCCGAAGGTGGCGGCCTGCTGCCGGGCGGCGGCGGCCATGCAGGCATAGCGGTGGCTGTTGCCGGCCAGCAGCCGCAGGGCCTGCTGCAGTGCTTCGAGGTCGCGGCCGTCGATGGCGAAGCCGGTTTTGGCGTGCACGTTCACCTCGGCCACCCCGCCGACGGGCGGCACCAGCACGGGGCGGCCGTAGCTCATGGCCTCCAGCACGGTCATGCCGAAGGTTTCGACCCATTCATCGGGCCGCGAAAGGTTGGCAACTACCGCCGCGCGGCGGTAGTGCGGGTGCATGTCAGCGGTGGCCGGAAACAGCCGCAGGTTGTTCGGAATGTCCTGCTGGCGCTGGTAGGCTGTTACGGCATCGGGGGCAGCATTCAGCACCAGCTCGAAAGCCAGCTCGGGCATAGAGCGGGCCAAAGCCACAAATTCGGGTACGCCCTTGTAGTCGCGCAGAGAGCAGGCCATCAAGACCAGGAAGGGGTCGGGGCTGGCCGTGGGTAGGGAGAGTTGCAGGGCTTGGGCGAGGAAGCCGGGCGCCAGGGTGTTATGCACCACCATTTGGCGGCGCACGGGCAGGTTCAGCGTTTGGCGCAAGTATTCCGACACGTACACAACCTGATGGGCCGTGCGGCCGGCCACCGCGCACAGCACGCGCCGCAGCGCGGCCGGCCGCAGTGAAACTTCGTGGAGGTGGTACACCACCCGCGCGCCGCGGCAGCGGGCTGCCAGCGCGGCGGCGGCGGGCAGCAGCGTATTCACATACACCGTGCTGCCGCGCCGGGCCAGGCCCAGCACCTTCCAGAACACCAACCACTGCACCAGCACGAAGTTGAGCAGCGTTTGCCAGGGCCGGGCCGACCAGCGGTAGGGCAGCGCGTGAAGACGCACCCCGGGCAGGTCGCTCAGAAAGCCGGGGCCGCCGGGCGTAGCCGTGAGCAGGTCGACGGCGTGGCCGGCTTCGAGCAGCACTTCCAGGGCCTGGCGCAGCACCAGGGGGCTACCGCTACGGTCGTTAAGCAGGTGAACGGCGATGATGCGGGGCTTTTTCATGCGGCCAGAATGTGTTGGTACACGCGGTTGAGCTGGTGGCCGCGCTGGCCCCAGGTGTGGTGCTCGGCTACGTGGCGGCGGCACAGGGCGGCCTCGGCAGCCTGCAGGGCCGGGGAGCCGTGGAGGCGCCTGAGCAGAGTGGCGAAGTCGCCCACATTGTCCTCAAATGAGCGGTAGGGCACTTTCAGCACCGATCCGGGCGGGGTGAGCTCGCCGGGGCCTTCGTTGGCGTAGCAGAGCACGGGTACGCCGTAGCTCATGGCCTCGGCCACCACCATGCCCGCGCCCTCGTGCGAGGGGAAAAAGAACACTGCCGCCTGCTGGTAGGTGCTGAGCAGCTCGGCGCGGTCGAGCCAGGGGCGGTGCTCGGCGCAGGCCCCGAGATTGTAGCTCCGCACTAGTCTGTTGAGGTGGTTTTCTTCCGGGCCGCTGCCGATGAGCAGCAGCCGGGCCCTGCTCTGCTCCGCGGGTGGCAGTTGTGCGTAGAACCGCGCAAACGCGGCAATCACCATATCAAAACCCTTCAGCGGCACCATGCGGGCAGCAATCATCACGGTGAAATCGCGCCCGGCGGCGGGGGCGGCCGGTATTTCGGTGGGCAGGTCGACGGCTACCGAGGGCATGATTTCGTAGTCGGCAGCGGCTAGGCGCAGGCGCGGGGCCACGGCCGAATTCATGCACAGTACCCGGCCAGCGGCCCGGCGCGTCACCCATAGAAAGGGGTCGAGCTTCCAGAAAAAAAACTTCAGGCTGCCAATGAGGCGATCTTTGATGAAGGCCGTGGGGCCGTAGCGGGCCAGGTGGCTGGCCGGAATGAGCGGATGGTGCCCGATGGGCCCCCACACCAGCGGCCGGCCCAGCAGCCACAGAAACGAGGGCGTCCAGTCGTTGTGAAAGTTAAGGTTGTGCACCACGTCCACGGCCAGCCGGCGGGGGCGCAGCCACAGGGCCAGGCCCAGTTGCCACATGTAGAAGTAGATGAGCGAGAGCAGGGGGCCTTTCTTCCACCAGCGCGTCCAGGCGGGCAGGTCGAAATAGAGAAACTCGACGTTGGCGGCCAGGGCCGCGGCGGCCGGGTTTTCGGCCAGGTAACGCTCGATGTGGGGGCCGTTGTTGCGGCGCGTCACGGCCACCACTTTCTGAAAGCGGGCGGCTTGCAGGATGAAGTTCCAGCCCATGCCGTCCTCCGAGCCTTTGTAGGGGTTCACGGCATAGGCCGTCATCAAAATGGTTTTCATGCAAACGCCGGTTGTAGGTCGGGGGTCGAGTCAATTGATTCAGCGGACTCGCGGTAGCCAATGACGCGGGCCGGCACGCCGGCTACCACGCAGCCCGCTGGCACCGAGCGGGTGACCACCGCGCCGGCCGCCACCACGCAGCCCGCGCCAATGCGGACGCCATCGAGCACGGTGACTTTGCTGCCAATCCAGCAGTTGGCCCCAATGCTGATGCCGCGCCGCGTCACGCCCTGCAGGCGAATAAGCTGCTCGGGGTCGGCGTGCTGGTGGTTTTCAGGGTGGCAGCTAAAATATTGACCCACAATGCAGTCATCGCCGATGCTCAGGCCGCCGCCACCGCCCAGGTAGGCAAACTCGCCGATGCCCACGCGGTTGCCCAGCCGGATAAATTGGCCCGGGTCGGCCAGTGAGGTCGAGACAATCACCTGGCTGAAGGCCCCGATGCTCACCCGGTCGCCCAGCGTGAGGCCGCCCAGCCCCAGCCCGCTGAAGCGCACGTGGTCGCCCACCTTCAGCCAGCGCCCGAACCGAATCAGGCTCAGGTACTGAAACCGCACGTCCTGGCCCAGCATGGCCCCGCCGCTGGCCCGACCGCGCAGCCACAGCCGGGCCCCGCGCAGCAGGCTCGCGGCCGTGCTCAGGCCGAAGCTCAGCAGCATGCCCGAGCTCACGGCGGCGTGCAGGGCAAAGTCGGGGTTGCGCCGACGGACCCAGATTTCGAGTATATTTTTCATGGTAGGACTTGGTATTGTCGGTTGATGGCGCGACCTCGGCCGCTGGCACCGGCCCGTGGTCCGCGCCCTCGGCGACTAGGCCGAATGATTTAAGGGTGGATTTCCTGGCCGATGTATTCACCGATCAGGTCAAGGGTCTGGCCCAGGTCGTGGTTTTCGATGGGCACGTAGCGCGAGCGGCGGTAGCGGGCATCAAGCTGGCCAAACAGCTCCTGGTACTCCTGCGTGAGCTGGCGGATGGTGCTGGCCGAGAGCTCCTGCTTGCGGCGCAGAATCTCTTCCGGGTCGGCGTAGAGGAAGAAGTTGAGCTGCGGCTTGTTCACGAGCGCATAGAGGACCTTGGTGAGACGGGTGGGCAGGCTGATGTTGCTGCGCCGGCCATCGTTGATGAAGTCGAAGTAATACCGGTCGTAGAGCACCACGTGGCCGCGCCGAGTGTACTTCAGCCAGATAACTACCTGGCCCACCACGTAATCGAAGTAGTAGTAGGCGAAGCGGGCCAGCGACGAACTCAGCCCGAAATTCTGCCCCTGCCGGGGCAGGCTCCGGATGCTGCGGGCCTCGGCCCCCTGCTTGCCATACTTCCAGGCGCTGATGATGGGCAGCACCGACGGCCGGTGACGGATGACCACCACGCGCTTGCGCCACTTCTTTTCAAGGCGCTCTTTCACGTGCTCGATGACGGTGGACTTGCCCGCGCCGTCCACCCCGCTGAAGGTGATGACCAGCCCGCCCGGCCGCAGAAACTCGGTGGCCGTACTCAACAGGTAGCGCAGGCCGCGCGGCCAGCGCCGGGCGCGGTGGTTGGCCGGGGCGCGGCGCAGCACGAACTCGAGGTGGGCGGCGCTAGCCTCGTGGTACACGCTGGCTTCGGCAATACTGTGGAAGCTAAGGCCGTAGCTGATTTGCAGGTGGGCCAGCAGCCCGGCCTGCCGCGCCAGCGGAAAGCGCTGAAAATACCGCAGATGCCCCAGTGGCATATCACTGTGGTTGAGCCAGTAAAACAGCCAGGTGTAGGTGAAGTCGTGCCCCAGCGAGGGCACGTACACGCCGGCCTCGTCGCGGTGGGCCTGGCCGCGCACGGCTTGGGCATCGAGCAGGTGCAGGGCCTGGCGGTGCAGCTGGTGCAGCAGGTCCACGGTCAGCAGCGAGCCATCCAGAAACAGGCAGTCTACCGACTGCATATGGGCCGCCGACCGCACCACCGCCGACTGCAGCAGCCCAAACTCCTGCATAAACTGCACGCCGGCCAGCACGTTTTCTTTGGTCAGCAGCAGGTCAAGGTCAGAGGTCGGGGCGGGGTAGTAGGCATTGTCGGCACGGGGCTTGAGCACCACGCCGGGCTCGGCCAGTAGCTGCACGTAGTCGTGCAGGTCGTAGAGGGCCAGCTGGCGGTGCTCCAGCACGGAGGTCAGCTCCAGGGTGAGCAGGGCGTTCCAGCCGTTCAGCAGCCAGGTTACCTGCGGGTGCCAAGGGGTTTGCGCGTGGTAGAGCAGGGCCCCGGTAGCCACCTGGTGCAGCAGGTAGAGCTGCCAGGCCAGGCCCAGCTCCTCGGCCGGCACGGCCGGGAAGTGCTCGGTGGCGACGGCTAGGGCCTGCGTGCGGATGGCTCGCGCCGGCCGACGCGAGCCGAGCAGGGCCTGCTGCACTTCAAAATGAAACAGGTCATAGAGCAGCGACGCGCCGGGCAGGGCCAGCTCCAGGTCGTAGATGGCCAGCTTCTCGGGCCCGAGCCAGCAGTTCCAGGGCGTGAAGTCGCCGTGCGCGAAGGCGAAGGACAACTCCCGGCTGGCATCGATGCTGAGGCGCAGGTGGCGCAGCTTAGCGCGCAGCCCAAACGGCACACGCGACCCATCGAGGTCTTGCAGGGCAGCCACCTGTGCCTCAATGCTGTGCCAGCAGATGCTGGCCTCAATGGGCTGGCGCACGCTGGTGGCAGCCAGCAGCTCTGTGAGGAAATAGGCGTGGGCAGAGTCGAAGCTGGCGGCGCGGTGGGCGCCGGGCCGCTTCACGCTGGTTTGGAGGAGGAAGTCGGGGCCGGCGCCCAACACCTGCGGCACCTCGAAGGCAGCATGCTCCTGTTGGCCCAGGGCGCGCAGGTGGGCAGTTTCGGCCTGTACTTTCTGGACGGCTATGGGGCCCAGCGGCAGCTTGGCAAACACCCGCTGGTCGCTGGTATCGTCGTAGCAGCACACGGCCTTGCGGTTGGGGCCCGGCGTGCCGGTGAACAGGGCGAAGTCGGCCGTGGGCCAGGCCTGCTCGCCGCTGGCCACGTAGCGGCCCGGCAGTTGCCGGAAAAACAGCCCCTGCAACCGGCACCAGAACACCAGCCGTACCAGCGCACTAAACAGCCGCGCCTTGGGCGACGTGGCGCTGTAGAACTCCAGAAACAGCGGCTGGCGCAGCGTAGCAGGCCATACCCAGCGCAGGCTGCCATCGGGGTTGCGCACGCCGCGCAGCGGCACGCCGGCCGCGCCAGCAGCGGCGGGCTCATAGCCGAGCAGGCGCAGCAGTGCCGGCAAATTGGCTGGATCAATAGTGGGGGCAGGTGCAGAGGCCGAATTTTCCATGCCAGGGCCGTTTGCTAAGCGGATGCCAAGCCTAAAACATTCTATTAACCCATTGTTTTTCAGCAATAAAAGATATAGGGGTTTTACTCCGTAATCCAGCCGCTGGAAACCTCCTCCAGCATCTGGATTACGGGCCGGGCAGTGGCTCTGCTAAGGTTAATTGCAGTCTGGTGCAGTTGGCCAATGCAGTATTTCCGCTCAGCCTTCCGGGCACTTGGAGCCGGGCTAAGGCCCGAACGCATACCCACCGGGGCTCGGTTAGCGTCCGGTTTGGGCGGCCGCAACCCGGCCCACATCACCCGCTGTCCGCAGAGCCAGCACTATTATATAAGGCAACCGCGCAAGACGGTGGCGGCCAGGAGCAGCATTCCGGGTCGTAGTGGCGGCTGGCCTGCTCCAGATGCTGGATGCAAAATCCAGCGGCTGGATTTATAGCGACCTTATATCCAAATAAATATCTTATAATCAGCTACTTGAAGTCAGTTTATTTTTGGCCCTGGTTTGGCCTAAGGTCCCGCATGAACACTGCTTCTGCCTCCGCCTTCATGACGTCGCCGATGGCCCTTTGTATGGCCCAGCCGCTGGGCCGGATCGTCTCTGCCCATTCGCTCATTCGGCGGCCCCGCTCGGGCCTTCCGCGCCGCATCCGGCCAGCCCGGCAGAGCACTGGCTATTAGCCTCACCCGCAGCAGCCCCGCCTATACCCCACTTTAAGCTTGGTTTACTTCATCCCAATTAACATTATATTATTATGAATCCCCAATTCTTTATCCGACCCAGTTCAATGCACATTGGCCAGCTGATTACGGCCACGATGGGCCCGCCGGCGCCGGTACACTATGATTTTTCGGGCCTCGGGAAGCTGGCCCACGATGCCGGTTTCGTGCGTGAGATTCAGCATATGTTTATCGACCGGGTACCCGGGCAGCTGGTGCAGCTGGAAACGGCCATCGAAGCCGGGGACTGGACCAGCATTGCCCACCAGGCACACAGCCTGAAGGCCACCTTCGGCAACCTGTGCATTGAGCCGGGCCTGGGCCTCCTGAAGGAGATGGAAGTTATTGCCTATCAGCACCGCGACAAGCTGGAGCTACGGGCCATTTTGCTGGGGGTAGCTGAGGCAGCTGAGGCCGTGCTGGGCATTTTCCGGCAGGAACTGGGCCGCGCTGCCTAAGAAGCTATTTGCGCACCTAAAAATGGTCCTGCTCTATCTGGCGTCCGCTGGTCGAAGCCTCTCTGCCGCTTCGTTTGGGCTATCTCAACGAAGCGGCAGAGAGGCTTCGGCTGCGCTCAGCAGGACGTTCAAAAGTGATTTTTCACTAACTCAAACAGCTTCTAAAATGAAAACGGCCTGGCTTCATGCTTCTCTGCCCGCAGCGCTGGGACCTAGACTTGAGCACCAGCGCCCGCAACCTGGCCCGCGAGTTGGCTAAGCAGCACCGTGTGCTCTACGTGAACCTGCCGCTGGATGTAGGCACGCTGCTAAGCGGTCTGGGCCGCGGCGGTGCGCCAGCGCCTGCGGGCTGTGTAGAGCCACAGGAGCTGGCCAAAGACAAATCCTCCGAACAAAAGCAGGACCTGTTCCTTGTGCCCTTTACCGTGGGCCGGTGAAGATGATCAACGTTTACCGTGCGATTTTGAAGTTGAAGGCACCCACGCCGGTGGATTGCCACACGCGCAGCCACAAAGGCAGCAGCATCTCGGTACCACGGGCCGTACTGATATCCCCCAAATCAAGGATGTGAGCGTCTTGCCAACCGAACTGACGCAACAAGGTCTTGGTCTGCTCTTTGGCTTCGGCATCGTTGCCACTCACAAATACTTCGTGGTCACCACCAGCCACTAGGTTAGGGTTGACCATCAGGCCGCACCACATCGTGTTTAGCGACTTTACAATGCGCGCTTCCGGATAACGCCGTTGCAACTGCTCCCCCAGGGAATCGGTATTGCTGATGGCCAAGGTAGGAAGGCCGTTGCTGCTGAACTCAAGTGGGTTGGAAACGTCAATCACGGTTTTGCCAGCCACGGCCTCGGCGCCAGCCGCTCCTAGCACGTCCAGGCTGGATTCGCCTTTGGTGGCCAGGAAAATAACCTCGCCGAATACTATGGCGTCGGCGAACGTACCGGTTGAGGCTCCCGAGCCAGCTTTGGCTATCCACGCTTGAGCTTTCTCATTATCGGCTGAGCGAGAGCCCATTCGTACCTGATGGCCGAGCTCAACCAAACGGGAGGCAATGGCTTCACCTACCATACCGGTGCCTAATACTGCAATGTTCATAAGGTTTTGTTTGAAGTTTTGTTGGGAATTGATGACAAGGCAAAGGTCCCCCCGCCCAGCCGGCGCGGGGTAGCCCATTTAGCGGCATTGTTTGTCTATTTCAACGATCCTCAGCTGGCAGGGCCCCACTACGCCGAAATTCGCCTGGGGTGAGGCCCGTTTGCTTCTTGAAAAACTTGGCGAAATGAGCTGGGCCTGAGAAATTGAGCTGGTAGGCAATTTCGGTAAGGTCGGCTGGGGTATGGCGAATGAGGGTGCGGGCCTCCAGCAGCAGCTTGTCCGTGATGTGACGGTAGGCGGTGCGGCCGGTCATACGCTTCACCATTTCGTTGAGGTGGTTCGGCGTCACGGCCAACAGATCGGCATATTCCTCTACAGTCCGCTTTTCCAGAAAATGGTTGGCCAAAGCCTGCACAAAACGCTGCGTGAGCCGGGCCGCCGCCGACTGCTGATGGTTGCCCTCCTCGAACTCATCGTACACTCCCCGGCAGCGGTAGAGCAGAGCCAGCAGCTTGGCGTAACAAATAGAGGCCGCGTAGTAGCGTCCGGCATCGGGTAGCTCGGCGGCTTGCTGCTCGGCCAGCATATCCTCAAAATCAGCTTGCAGGCGGGCAAACTGCGCCTTCTTCAGCCGAAATAAGTTGGTATGTAGTAAGTCGAAGAACGGAAACTCGGTGGTCAGCGCCGCCCGAAAAAACGAAAAGCACTCCGCTCGAAAATACAGCAGGTAGCCCCGTAGGCCCGGCTCGCGCTGCCACGAAAGCACGTGCCCCGGCGACTGAAACACGAGGTAGCGCGTCAGGTCGGTAAACGGCTGCCCGTCGAGGGTAAAAACGGACTGGTTACCAGGGTTTTCAGCCAGGGCCACCAAAAAAAAGTCTTTGCGGAAGGGCGGCATTACGGCCCGCACGTGCGGGTAGGTATCTTCTAGCCGCACGGCATAAAAGTTAGGGTCCTGAGTGCGCCCAGCAAATCCCGCCGCCGCCAGAAAATCGTTGATAGCGCGATAATGAGGCAGGGCAAACTGCTGGAGCAGACGAGGGTCGAACATGGGGCAGAAACAGAGAATGAGAACGAATTCGCCTGAAAAATAACCGCCCTGTTTACCTAGCCGTTACGGTTGAGAAAACAGGGCTGGGGAGATTCGGCGCGGATAACAAGCTAGTGGTATGCAGCAGCCAGCCCGTTGGTTTGCGCTCAATGGCAAAGAAATTCTGCACAACCAGTCCTAACCACTGCCGGCCGAGACCATACAGATAGTTAAACTGGCTGCTTTATGGTCCTGGAAGCCTGTAATCACCTTAAACGATTACCTCCCTTTCACCTAATCAGCTCAATCTCGTCTCCTCCCGTCCCGGCTTAATGCTGCCGCCGCTCCCGCCAGGATTGGCAATGGAGTCGCGCATTTCGGTGTCGGCTTGGATGTTACGCATTTTGTAGTAGTCCATCACCCCCAGGTTGCCGCTGCGGAAGGCCTCGGCAATGGCTTTGGGAATCTCGGCTTCGGCATCCACTACGCGGGCCTTGGCTTCCTGGGTTTTAGCGCGGTTCTCTTGCTCCATGGCCACTGCCATGGCGCGGCGCTCTTCGGCTCGGGCCTCGGCTACGCGCAAGTCGGCGCTGGCTTGGTCGGTTTGAAGCTTGGCCCCGATGTTTTCGCCGATGTCCACGTCAGCAATGTCAATGGATAGAATTTCGAAGGCAGTGCCCGCATCTAAGCCTTTGGATAGCACCAGCTTGGAAATCGTGTCGGGATTCTCCAGCACTTCCTTGTGCGACTTCGACGAGCCAATGCTCGTCACGATGCCCTCCCCTACCCGCGCCAGAATGGTTTCTTCGCCCGCGCCCCCCACCAGCTGGGCGATGTTGGCCCGCACCGTTACGCGGGCGATAACGATGAGCTGAATGCCATCCTGCGACACCGCAGCCACGTTGGGCGTGTTGATTACCTTAGGATTTACGCTGGTAGTTACGGCCTCAAACACGTTCCGCCCGGCCAGATCGATGGCCGTCGCCTGTTTGAACGAAAGCAGGATGTTGGCTTTGTCGGCCGAAATAAGAGCCTTGATGACGCTGGGCACATTCCCGCCGGCCAGGAAGTGCGTTTCCAGGTCGTTCGCCGTCAACTGCAGGCCAGCCTTGGTGGAGGTAATCAAGGAGTTAACGATGAGCGAGGGCGGTACTTTCCGTACCCGCATAAAGGCCAGTTGAAACAAGCTGACCCGAACCCCCGAGAAAATAGCAGTCACCCACAGGCTAATGGGGAAGAAATACAGAAAGACGAGCAGCACTAGGGCCGCCACTATCAAGGGCGAGAAGGGGAAATTCATGGCGTAAGGTAGTACCGAGTTCTAGTTTCAACTTACTAAGAGTGCTACACCACGGCTACCAGAATTCGGTTGTGCTCGATGCCGAGCACCCGCACCGCGCTGCCCGCGGGCACGAATTCGCCCCGCGTCACCACTTCCCGACGCTCAGTGCCAAACAACGCCGTGCCGGCCGGCCGCAGGGCCGATAGCGTCTGGCCTACGGTGCCGGGCACTACGTCGGGCCGCCGCACGTCTTGCACGGAGGCGTCGTTGGTGGTGGTAAGAGCCACCCGGGCCAGATTTTTAGGCCGTAGCCCAACGTACACGATCAGCCCGGCCAGCAGCGTCACCCCCACCAGCGCGTAATGACCCAGGGGAGTACCCAGGTCGCGGTAGCCCAGCCAGACGCCCACCACCAGCAGCGCAAAACCTACTACGCCCACTACGGTGGTGCCGGGAATGAAAACAACTTCCACCGCGACGAACAGCAGGCCGAACAGCAACAGCAAAGCAATAGTGAGCATGAGCCAAGGTAATGAGGTGAGATGATGACGAATACACAGCACGTCCGGCGCTCGGCAGAACGTGCTGTGTCAACAGCACATTCTTTTACGACCGCAGAAAATTAATAGGCCCGGGCAAAATAGGCCCGGCAGGTGCTGGGGCGGCCCGTTACCATGCAAATACCTTCTTCGTCGGGCTCATTCAGGGCCAGGCACCGCACGGTGGCTTTGGTTTCGGCCTTGATGCGTTCCTCCGTTTCGGAAGTGCCGTCGTAGTGGGCCAGCACGAAGCCCGCTTCGTTGTCCAGCACTCGCTTAAAGTCGTCGTAGCTGTCGACCCGGGTAGTGTGGGTGTCGCGGAATTTCTTGGCTTTCGCGTAGATATTCGCTTGAATATCGGTCAGCAGCTGGTCGATACTGGCTACGATATCGGCCAAGGGCAAGCTCATTTTTTCCTTGGTGTCACGGCGGGCAACTTCTACGGTCCCGCCGTCGAGGTCACGGGCGCCGATAGCCAGGCGCACGGGCACGCCCTTCATCTCCCACTCGGCGAACTTGAAGCCGGGGCGCTCCGTGTCGCGGCTGTCCACCTTCACGGCAATGCCCCGGGCAATGAGGCCCTGCTGAATGGGCCGGATGCGCTCGAGCAGCGCGTCCAGCTCTCCGGTTTTGTAAATTGGCACAATAACCACCTGAATCGGGGCCAGCTTGGGCGGCAACACCAGCCCGTCGTCGTCGGAGTGGGCCATTACGAGGGCGCCCATCAGGCGGGTGCTTACGCCCCAGCTGGTGCCCCACACGTGTTCCAGGCCACCTTCCTTGTTGGCAAAGGTGACGTCGAAGGCTTTGGCGAAGTTCTGGCCCAGGAAGTGGCTGGTGCCGGCTTGCAGCGCCTTACCATCCTGCATCAGGGCCTCGATGCAATAGGTGTCTTCGGCCCCGGCAAACCGCTCGTTGGGGGTTTTTACCCCCTTCACCACGGGCAGGGCCATGTGGTCCTCGGCAAACTCGGCGTACACGTCAAGCATCTGGCGCGTTTCGGCCAGGGCTTCTTCGGCGGTGGCGTGGGCGGTATGGCCCTCCTGCCACAGAAACTCGGCCGTGCGCAGAAACAAGCGGGTGCGCATTTCCCAGCGCACCACGTTGGCCCACTGGTTGATGAGCAAGGGCAAGTCGCGGTAGCTCTGCACCCAGTTTTTGTAGGTGCTCCAAATAATGGCCTCGGAAGTGGGGCGCACTACCAGCTCTTCTTCCAGCTTAGCGTCGGGGTCAACGCGCAATTTGCCGGCGTGGTCGGGGTCGGTTTGCAGGCGGTAGTGCGTTACCACGGCGCATTCCTTGGCGAAGCCTTCGGCGTTTTTCTCCTCGGCTTCAAACAGGCTCTTCGGAATGAAGATAGGGAAATAGGCGTTTTCATGGCCGGTGCGCTTGAACATGTCGTCCAGCTGACGCTGCATTTTTTCCCAAATGGCGTAGCCGTAGGGCTTGATAACCATGCAGCCGCGTACGGCCGAGTTCTCGGCGAGGCCGGCGCGCTTTACTAATTCATTGTACCAAAGCGAATAATCTTCTTGGCGAGTTGGCAACTTTTTGCTCATAGGAGGCATCTTAGAAGTATGTTGAAAAAGGCTCCAATCTCTGGTACAAGATTTGACTAGGGTAAGGGGCACCGTTTCGGGGTCAAATTACGTTACTAAAGCGCGGACCTTAGTATGGTGTATATTTAGTCTACTGGCAACCTTCCAGGGGCAGTTGCTTCATTATAGCTTCACTATTTGCGCCCTCTTTTTACGATCAGCCCTCCCATCCTCAATCTTTCAGCCATGAGATATTTCCTCCCTGCTCTTCTGCCTGCCTTGGCCTTGCTCGCGCTGGGTGGCTGTGCGGGCACCTCCACCCTTACTTCGTCGGAAGACGATGGGGTTTACTATTCTTCTAAAGACCGCACCACCGCGGTGGTGAGCCCAGCGCCCGACCCGGCCAGCACCGACGAAGCAGCTAACCCCGACTACAACGGCAATACGGCCAACTCCCCGGCTCGTCAGGGGCGCGGCTCGACCCAGTATTACGATAACACCTACACTTACATGCGGGGCGTGCCGGGCTACGGGCTGAGCTACTACACCCCGTATAGCCCCTACACTTCCCTCAGCTATGGCTGGGGGTCAGGGTTCTACGGCGTATCGCCGTTCTATGGGGGGTTTTACGACCCCTTCTACAGCTCTTTTTATAGCCCCTGGGGCTATGGCTACGGCTCGGGCCTTAGCATCAGCTTTGGTTTTGGCATTGGACGTCCCTGGGGGTACGGCTACGGTTTCGGCCGGCCTTATGGCTTTGGGTACGGGTACGGCGGGGGTTTTTATGACCCCTATTATTTCAACAGCCCTTTCTACGGCGGATATTACGGCCGGGGCGGTTTCTACGGCAACTCGTATTACGGTAGCACCTACCGCTCCAACTGGAACTACGGCGACAACGGTAACGGACGCTACCGCACTTCCGGCCACCGCTCCGACCGGGCCTCGGATGGCCGGTATTTGTCGGGGGGCACGAGCACCCCAACGGGCTCAGGTACGGGTTCAGGCGGCATTTCCGGCGGCCGGGGGCGGACCAACGGCCTTATGGCTCCTTCCACGCCCATGACCGAAATGACTTCGGTTACCAAGGAATCGCAGTTGCGGCAGCGGTCCGAAACGGCTATTTCCGCCTCGCCAGCAGAGACGCTGCCAGCTACTGTCGAAGGCTACAACCAACCCCACCGCCGGTTACGCTCCGAGCAACCCACCTATCGGGATATGCCTCAGCTTCAGGAAGACCAGCAGCCTGCCTCTACGTGGAAGCCCCAGGGAGGACGTCGTCGGGATGAAATCATACAACAGGCTGATGTTGATCGGGCACCAAGCAACCCTGGTGGCCAAACTGCTGATCAGCCATCTCGCCAGCGCTCCTACGACCAGCCTCGGCGCCAGCGCTCGTTTGATCAGTCCTATGATCAACTTCCGCAGCAGCAGTCGTACGAGCAACCGCGGCAGCGGTCTTATGAGCAACCGCGGCAACCGTCGTACGAGCAGCCGCAGCGCTCCTACAGCCAGCCGTCTTACTCTGCTCCTGCTCCCTCCTATAACGGCGGTGGTGGCGGCGGGGGCCACAGCCGGGGCCGATCTAATTAGGCTAAGTATCACCGGTTAATATTCCCTGCAAACCTGTTTCCCTAGTGAGCCGGCCCGACGGCTGGCTCCTTTTCTTCTAAGCTCTATGAAAAAACGGATAATTTGGCTTAGCCTGGCCCTCGCTGCAGGACCGGCCGGCCACGCCTTTGCCCAAGGCGCCAGCGATGCGCTGCAATATTCGCGCCTCCAGTTTGGGGGCCCTGCCCGCACGATGGGCATTGGCGGAGCCAATGTGGCGCTGGGGGCCGACTTCGGCAACCTGACCAGCAACCCGGCCGGCTTGGGCTTATTTCAGAAGTCGGAAGCCCATCTCACCCCGGGTATTGGCCTGGGGCAGAGCGATGCCCGCATTGAGGGCAACCCCGCGGGCTTACAAAACGAGTCCAAGAACAGCTTCCACATTGGTAGCGCGGGCCTGGTGCTGACCAATCGCCTCGCTGATAACGACCAGAGCAGCAATTGGCGCGGCGGATCTTTCGCACTGGGCTTCACGCGGCTGACGGATTTCAATACTGCCTCTCGCTACCAGGGCACGGTGAACAATAACCAGTCGTTTCTGGCGCGCTTGCAGCCCGCGGCGGATGCCGCCCGCGGCACCGCGGCCTTTGCCGATCTGGACGATCAGGCGGATAATAGCAAATACCGAACTGATCTGGGTTTGGCCTATGGTGCTTATTTAGCCAACATCATCAGAGCCCGTACGGGCGCCCAGGGCGACTCGGCCGTGATTCTGCGTAAGCAGGGCAACACACTCACTCAAAGCGAGTTGATTGTCAACTCGGGTTCGGTTTCGCAATTCGACCTGGGGTACGGCGCCAACTATCGCGACCGGCTGTACATCGGTGGGGCCGTTGGCATTGTCAGCTCTACCTATCGGCAGGTGCGCACCCTGACCGAAGCCGACAACGACCCGAATACTCACTTCAACAGCCTGACTAGCCGCTCGGAGTTGAAGACCTCCGGAACTGGCATTAATGCCCGGCTGGGCCTGATTTATCGGGCCAACGACGCTGTCCGCCTGGGTGCTTCGGTACAGACGCCTACTTTCATGCGAATGACTGATACGTCAACCGAAAGCCTGAAAGCCAACTTTAGTGCACAAGGCACCGATAACGTTCCTTCGGGCCTGCCCGTGGGTGATACGCCTCCGGTAATGTTTCCGACCAATGACTATGCCTACACCCTTATCACGCCCTTCCGGGCCAATGGCGGCGTGGCCATCACCCTGGGCAAGTACGGCTTCGTGACCAGTGACGTAGAGTACGTAGGCTACGGCCAGGCCCGGCTGCGCAACAATTCCGAAGATGCCAACGGCGATGACTACTCGTTCAGCGCTGAGAACGAGGACATTCGGAACCGGTATAAAAGCACGGTCAACGTACGCGTCGGGGCGGAGGGCCGCTTCGATATCTTCCGGGTACGACTCGGCTACGCGCACTACGGTGACCCGTACAAGGCGGCCACCAGCACGGGGCGGGCTCAGAGTTTTTACACCGGGGGCTTAGGTTTGCGGCAGGGCAACTTCTTCATCGACGCCGCCGCGGTTTATACTGATTATAACCAGTTGTACACCCCCTACTCGGTGGGTGGCCTGGAGCCTTTAGTCAAGGTTAATAATACCCGCTATACCACTACCATCACCGCGGGGGTGACATTCTAAATTCTTGCGCGCCAGATCGCGAATCCGTCCGTAAAAAAGGCTGCCCCGTGCTAAGGGCAGCCTTTTTTAGGTTTTAACCCGGCGTAAAGAAGCAAGAAGCTTATTTCTGAACCTTGACTCGGCACGTCAGCACCGGTGAGGTACCCAGCACCGCATCGGACACCAGCAGCAAGCCGGCTTTTCCTTCAGTGGTCTTAAAGGCGACCACTTGATTTTTATTCAGAGCCCCGGTGGTGAGGCTATCAAGAGAGTTGGCGAAAAGCTGCCCCCCATTGAATGCACTGCTAAAATCGTTAACTGTTAACGCCTTGTCGAAGTCATCAGCGCTAACACTCGTACGACGGAGGCGGGTAACGCGTGGATTGGGCCACTGCTCGGTCCGCGGCCTAATATGAGCTGGTGCTTCCAAGGTTAGGCCGTTACTACCTACCATGCACACCAAGTCGACAAGCCGCTGGTTGGGCCACAAGTCAGCTTGGAATTGCTTACTCAACACGGAATACTTGGGCAACAACAAGCCAGTGCCTAAGCTCAAAAACACCCGGGATGCCGTGCCCGAATTTGCGGTGGCGCGGGGCCGCAGCGACAAGCTGTAGCTGTGAAATACGGCCGCAGAGTCAGCCTTACGCACCGTGAGCCGGTAGGCCCGGGTGGCGCTTCCCCCGGCATTATCAGATACGGTGTACTGCCAAAGCTCGGTGCCGGAAGTAGCCCGCGCGGAAAACCGGTTGATAAACAGGTGCTCACCGCCCCGGGGAGGATTGCTGCTCGCGTCCAGCAGGGGGGTTATAAGGGAATCGAGGTAGACGATGGTTTGCGGGCCGGGCGCCGCGTTGGGGTCAAAGCTCGAAATTGGCACGGGGTAGAGAATGGGGTTGAGGCCCGGCTCGTACGTAACCGTGATGCGCAGGCGAGTAAGCTGGTTATCGTTGCCCCTCGCGTAGGCCCTGGTCGTGAGCGTATCGTTAGACCCCACCGTCGCGTTGCCGGAAGTGAGCCCGGCGGCACCAACGAAATCGAGTTGAACGGGAGCCGCAGTTTTGGAGCAAGCGCCCAGCAGGCCGGACAGCAGAAGCAAGAATAGAGGGTAAAAACGCATAATGCAAAGGTAGCGGAGCCAGCGGCCTGCCAGGGTGCTGCTAGTGGCTATTACCTTTAACGCTCGGTTCTCCCCCTTATTTCGCTCCCGACGTTTTCGTTTATGCGTTTTCGCTTTTTCGCGCTGGCCGCGCTACTGGCCGCTCACGGTCCGGCCCTGGTACCGGGCTTTACCACCACTCCGCTACGGGCCCAGCAGAAGCTGCCCTTGACCTTGGAAGATATCTGGGCCAAGCCCACGTTCCGTTCGGCCAGTGTGCCGGGTTTTAACTGGATGAACGACGGCCGCTACTATTCAGCCCTGGAGGCTGGCAACCTCGTGCAGCACGAGGTAACCACGGGCAAAGCCGTGCAAACGCTGGTGGCCGCTTCGGCCTTGCAGGTGCCCGGCGGCAGGTCATTGGATGTGGACGGCTATTCCTTCAACGCCAACGAGCAGAAGGTGCTGTTCACTACCGCTACCGAGCCCATTTACCGGCGCAGTGCCCGCGCCAGCTACTACGTGTTCGACCGTAGCAGCCAAAAACTGACGCAACTGAGTGCGGGGGGTAAGCAGGGGTACGCCACGTTCTCGCCCGACGGACAGCGAGTGGCGTTCACCCGCGACAACAACGTGTTTGTGACCGACCTGGCTACGATGAAGGAAACGGCCGTAACCACCGACGGTGTGCCCAACAAGCTCATTAACGGCTCGGCCGACTGGGTGTACGAGGAGGAGTTCGGCTTTGCCCAGGGCTTTTTCTGGTCGCCCGATAGCAAGCGGCTCGCTTATTACACTTTCGACGAGAGCCAGGTGCCGGAGTACGACATGCAGCAGTGGGGCGAGCTTTACCCCAAGGAGTACCGCTTTAAATACCCCAAAGCGGGCGAAAAAAATTCGGTCGTCAGCGTATCAACCTACGAGGTGGCCACGGCCCGCACCGTGAAAATGGAGGTGGGCCCCGAGCCCGACCAGTACATCCCCCGGGTGATGTGGACGCAGCAGCCGAACATCCTCAGCATTCAGCGCCTGAACCGCTTGCAGAACAAGCTCGAAATTCTGCACGCCGATGCCGCTACCGGCAAAACCCAGGTGGTAGTGACCGACACCAACCCGGCTTACGTCGAAATAAACGACGACTTGCAGTACTTGGCTGGGGGCAAGCAATTTATTTTCACGAGCGAAAAGGACGGCTACCAGCATCTTTATCTGCACGAGATGAATGGGAAGCTGGTGCGTCAGGTTACGAAAGGCAACTGGGAAATCAGCGCTATCAACGGCTTCGACCCCAAGAGCGGCTACGTGTACTACACCAGTACCGAGGGCTCGCCCCTGCAGCGCCACTTGTACCGCATCAACCTGCAGGGAACCGACAAAAAGTGCATCAGCGAGGCCGGCAACGGTACCGACGTGGTGAACATGAGCCCGGACACCAAATACTTCCTCAATGTTCATTCTTCGGCGGGGGTACCGGCCGTAACCAGCCTGCGCGAAGGCTCCACGGGCAAGCTGGTGAAAACGCTGGAAGACAACGCCAAGCTGCGCCAAACGCTGGCGCAGTACAACCTGGGTAAGCTGGAGTTCTTCACCTTCAAAACCTCGGAAGGCGTGGAGCTGAACGCCTGGATGATTAAACCCAGCAACTTCGACCCGGCCAAAAAGTACCCGGTGCTAATGCACGTGTACGGAGGACCGAGCTTCGGCACTACCAGCACCCAAACTGTACTTGACAATGCGGGCGGGGGTACGGCTCTGACCAACTACCTCTGGCACCAGCTGCTGGCCGAAAAAGGGTACCTCGTAGTGTCGGTGGAAAACCGGGGCACTTCGGGCCGGGGCTCGGCTTTCCGCAAGGCCACGTACGCCAACCTGGGCAAGCTCGAAACCATCGACCAGGGCGAGGGCGCCAAGTACCTGGCGACGCTGCCTTACGTCGACAAATCCCGCATCGGCATCTGGGGCTGGAGCTACGGCGGCTACATGACTTCGCTGGCCATGACCAAAAATGCCGACCTTTTTAAAATGGGCATTGCCGTGGCTCCCGTCACCAATTGGCGCTACTACGACACCGTGTACACCGAGCGCTACCTCAAAACGCCCCAGCAAAACCCGGCCGGCTACGACGAGAACTCGCCCGTGCAGTTCGCCCGGAATCTGAAAGGCAAGCTGTTGCTGGTGCACGGCACGGGCGACGACAACGTGCACTTCCAGAACTCCATCGCTTTCGTCAACGCGCTCATCAATGCCAACAAGGACTTCCAGACACTGTACTACCCCAACCGCAATCATGCCATTGCGGGTGGCAATACCCGCCTGCACTTGTACCGGCAAATGACGAATTTCGTGCTGGAGAACTTGTAGGTTGAAACCTCACGTGCCCCCTACGGGGTGGCCCCCCTCTCCACGGGAGAGGGGGTACCGGTTCGGCTCAACTGGCATCCGATATCTTGAGAAAACAAAAAAGCCCGCCAAACAGCGGGCTTTTTTGTTTTCTGATGGATACATACTATAGCGTTATTGAACTCCGTGTACCGGGCGCAGGCGGGAAAACCTCACGGGACCCCTACGGGGCAAATCCCTCTCCACAGGAGAGGGGAGCCTGACATCGTGTACACTGACTAGAAAACGACTCTAAGTAGTCAACCAGAAGTAATCGTAGTGTTTTAGGGCGTCATGCTGAACTGGTCGAAGCAGGGCGTTCTTTTTCGTACGCTTACTTATGCTCATGGGCTTAAGGGCATAACCGGTGCCCCCTCTCCCACGGAGAGGGGGTCAGGGGGTGAGGTTAGTATGGCTTGGCGGCGTGCGCCATTTCCTCGGCTTGCTGCACGGCCTCGGGCTCTTTCCCGGCGGCGGAAGTGCGACGGCGGCCCATGTAGCGGCTGGTGGCCGCGCTGGGGTTCTTGGCGGCGTTTTCGAGGCTTTCGCGTACGCGGCGGCCGTATTCGGCGTCACACTTCGTGAATAGCTCCACCATGCGGTTCTGAATTTCCGGGGTGGCGGCGCTCAAGGCGTCGGTCAGGTTGTTGATCAGGTCATCCTTCTCCCGGTCTTCATGCAGATTCCAGCGCTCGCCGGCCTGCTTGAAGTCGATGTCGCCCCGGCGGTCGATTTTCTGACGGACCAGCGGCGCGTTGTACATCGGCTCGTGGTCTTTGCCCGCGCGGGGGCTCTCGGCGAGGCCGTTGAGCGAGCTGGGCTCGTAGTTCACGTGCGGGTTTTGGTTGGGGGCCGTGTCGACGTGGTAGGTCATCTGCCCATCGCGCTGGTTGGTGGCCACGTGCTTTTTGGGCGCGTTGATGGGCAACTGCAAGTAGTTGGTGCCCACGCGGTAGCGCTGGGTATCGGAATACGAGAAGGTGCGGCCTTGCAGCATCTTGTCGTCCGAGAAATCGAGGCCGTCGACCAGCACCCCGGTGCCGAAGGCTACCTGCTCTACTTCGGCGAAGTAGTTGTCGGGGTTGCGGTCCAGGGTCATCATGCCCACGGGCAGGTGGGGGAACTGGTCTTCGGGCCAGAGCTTGGTGTCGTCGAGCGGGTCGAAGTCTAGCTCGGGGTGTTCGCCATCTTCCATGATCTGTACGCACAACTCCCATTTGGGGAAGTTGCCGGCTTCAATGGCTTCGAAGAGGTCCTCGGTGGCGTGGTTGAAGTTCTTGGCTTGAATCTGCTCGGCTTCGGGTTGGGTCAGGTTTTTGACGCCTTGCAGAGGTTCCCAATGGTATTTCACCAGTACGCCCACTCCCTCTTTGTTCACCCATTTATAGGTGTTTACGCCGGCACCCTGCATCTGGCGGTAATTGGCCGGAATGCCCCAGGGCGAGAACAGGAAGGTGAGCATGTGCAACGACTCGGGCGTGTTGCTCATGAAGTCGAAGATGCGGCCACCGTCCTGACGGTTGGTTACCGGGTCGGGCTTGAGCGCGTGCACCATGTCCGGAAACTTGAGGGCGTCGCGAATGAAGAACACCTTCAGGTTGTTGCCCACCAGGTCCCAGTTGCCATCTTCGGTGTAGAACTTCACCGCGAAGCCCCGGGGGTCGCGCAGGGTTTCGGGCGAGTGGCCGCCGTGAATCACGCTTGAGAAGCGGACGAACACCGGCGTTTGCTTACCCGCTTGGTTGAACAGCTTGGCGCGGGTGTACTTCTCAATGGGCTCGTCGCCCACCTTGCCATAGGCTTCGAACACGCCGTGGGCCCCTGCCCCGCGGGCGTGCACCACGCGCTCCGGAATCCGCTCCCGGTCGAAGTGGCTGATTTTTTCGAGCAGTTGATAATTCTCGAGCGTCACGGGGCCGCGGTTGCCCACGGTGCGCGAGTTCTGGTTGTCGTAAACGGGGTGGCCCTGGCGAGTGGTCAGCGTTTGGGCTTGCTCGCCGGCGGCCAGGCGACCGTCCTGGGCGCTGCCGCTGCCGGTCACGGCCGTGCCGTTTTCACCGGGCGTGGAATTTGGCTCTTGACTCATGAGATAGATTGAAGCTGAAAAGATGGAAAAAGGTAGAAGGTATGGGTGCTGGGCGAATAACCCCGAATCGGGGGGCTTGTTTGAATTTCTTACTACTCGAAACGGGGCCCAGCCGGTGCAAAGATGGGCTCCGACTTCGCTGCTGGTACACCAGCGTCGCTATTGGCGGCGGCCACAGACCACGCGCGCTTTGCCAAACAGGTCGGGCAACACGCGCACGGCGTCGAACCCGTGCCCTTCGAATAACGCCGCCGTCTCGGCCCCAAGCGCCTCATTGATTTCCAAATATACCACTCCTCCAGGGCAAAGCAACTCCTGGCCAACCTCGCGCAGCCGGCGATAAAACAGCAAGGGGTCCTCATCCGGCACGAACAAGGCGGTAGCGGGCTCCCAGGCCAGCACGTTGTCGCGCATCAGGGGCCGCTCGCTTTCGCGGACGTAAGGCGGGTTGCTCACCAGCACGTCGAGGGTACCCGCCGCAAGGCCGGCGGGCAACTCTTGCAAAATATCGACTTGCTGGAAGCTCACGGCCGGGGCGTAGCGGGCCGCGTTGCGACGAGCCACGACCAGGGCCTCTGCCGAGATGTCGATGCCTACCACCGTGGCGGTGGGCAGGGCGCGGGCTAGCGCCAGGGCCAAGCAGCCCGACCCCGTGCCGACATCGAGCACCCGCAGGCCGGCCCGGCCGCGCTGTTCCTGCGTAATGACTTGCACCAGTTCTTCGGTTTCGGGCCGGGGAATGAGGGTAGCCGGGGTCACTTCCAAAGCCATGCCATCGAAATCGGCCGTGCCCAACACGTACTGCACCGGCTCGTGAGCCAGCAGCCGGGCCCGCACGGCCGGCAGCTCCGCCAGAGCGGCAGCCGGCACCGTTGCCTGGGCATTTAGTACGCGCTGGAGGGCATCCTGGTGCAGCAAGTGCTCGGCCACCAGCGCGGCAATAGCCTGGGCTTCGCGCGCCGGGTAGAGGGGTTGGAGCTCCGAAGTCAGGGAGGCCGTGAATTCGCGGACAGTCATGGCCGTAAAGGTAGGTTCAAGGCCTGGGTACTGGGTACGGCCCGGGCGCTACCTTCGCCGCATGAAAACCGCAGAGGCCACTTTCATGCGGCGCGCCCTCGACCTGGCGCACCTCGGCACGGGCTACGCACGCCCTAACCCATTGGTAGGCTGCGTGGTTACGCACGAAGGGCGCATTATTGGCGAGGGGTGGCACCAGCAGTACGGCGGCCCGCACGCCGAAGTAAACGCCCTGGCGGCCGTAGCCGACCAGTCGCTGTTGCCTACCAGCCGCGCGTACGTGACCCTGGAGCCCTGCGCCCACCACGGCAAAACGCCGCCTTGCGCCGACTTGCTCATTGCCAGGGGCGTGCCCGAAGTCGTGATTTGTAACGACGACCCCTTTCCGTTGGTGGCCGGCCGCGGCATCGAGAAGCTGCGGGCGGCGGGGGTGCGCGTAACAACCGGCCTGCTGGCCGCCGAAGGCCGCTGGCTCAACCGCCGCTTCTTCACCTTTCACGAAAAAAAGAGGCCCTACCTGGTGCTGAAGTGGGCGGAAACCGCCGACGGCTTCTTGGCCGGGCGCTATTTTCAGCCGGTGCGAATCAGCAGCCCCCAGGCCGGCTTACTCACCCACCAGTGGCGCGCCGAGGAGCAGGCCATTTTAGTGGGCACGCGCACGGCGCTGCACGACAACCCCCGCCTGAACGTGCGCGACTGGCCCGGCCCCCAGCCCACCCGGCTCGTCATCGACAAAAACCTGAGCCTCCCCCCTACCCACTACTTGCTCGACGGCTCGCAGCCCACGCTGATCTACACGTACCGGCAGCCCTACCACGCCGCCAACCTCGACCTGGTGCCGGTATCC
Organism: Hymenobacter montanus; assembly: GCF_014699115.1. GTDB lineage: Bacteria > Bacteroidota > Bacteroidia > Cytophagales > Hymenobacteraceae > Hymenobacter > Hymenobacter montanus. Next base: position 56,364 of record NZ_JACXAD010000016.1, on the reverse strand, counting down.
GAAGCCGACGACCTCATCCCCCAGGTGCTGGCCGACCTGTACCAACGCCAGGTCCAGTCGGTGTTGGTTGAAGGCGGGCCCACGGTACTGAACGCGCTGCTGAACGCCGGCTTGTGGGACGAGATCCGGGTATTCCGCGCGCCCCTGAAGCTGGGGCAGGGCATTGCCGCGCCGCGCCTGGGGTTGAGTGGCCTGCGCAGTCGCACCAACGTTGGTCCCGATGAGCTGTTTTGGTATGTAAATGAGTAACTTGCCGGCTCGCGGCAGAGGTATTGAATGGGATGGTGATGCACTTTTTCAAGAACATCCTTGTAACTTGCCGGTCTGCGGCGGAGTTACCTCTCTTTCCCTTCTCGTTTGTGTATGGATGCCCAGGCGCTGCTCTCCAAAATCCTTGCCTCCCGCTCTCCCGACGACGTTTTTACCCGCCTCAACTACCGGAAGGAATACCTGGCCTACCTTAAGCTGCTGCACCCCGATGTGTGCCAGCTCCCTCACGCCACCGACGCCGTGGCTCGCCTCAATCAGTATGTGGAGCAGCTGGAAGCCCTGCTTCGCCTGACCGACGATGCCGGCCTGCTACGCGTGTTGCCCGGCAACCAATTGCGCTTCGAGGGCGAGCACACGCTATTGCACCAGTCGCGGGCCAACTATCAGCGCCTGATGGCCCTTCGCGACCCGGCCGCCCAGCATTTTCACCAGTACCTGCCGGCAGCCCTGACGTGGGATGGCCCGGCCCTGCTGGCTACCACGGCCGCCCGGGTGGTGCCGCTGGCCGGGCTGGTGCTCCCGGCCCAACACGTGGCCTGGATACTGAGCCGGATGCTGGAATTCGTGGCCTGGCTGCATCAAGCGGGCTTTTGCCACGCCGGCTTCAACCCGGAGTCGCTGGCGCTGGTGCCCGAAACCCATGGGCTGGTATGTCTGTCGTTTTACCATATGACGTCGCTGAACGGGCCGCTTTCCACCATTTCGGGTAAGTACCGTCTCTGGTACCCCGACGCCACCTTTGCCGCCAAGCGCGGGGCGCCGGGCATCGACCTAGCCTTGGCTCAACGCACGGCAGTCTGCCTGCTTGGCGACGCGTCGGGCAACGGGGTACGGCTGCGTGCGACCGTGGACGAGCGCCTGGTAAACTTCCTGCTTAAGCCGCAGCAAAACGCTTTTGTCGCCTTCACGGAATACCGGAAACTGCTGCGTCAGCTTTATCCGAAACGAGAATTTCACCCTTTAAATATTTAATCTCATGGGCTACACGAAATGGTCGGACGATGCGTACGACTTCCTCAAAGACACCCGCGTCGGCAGCAGCGCCGACGATATTTTCACCAATAACCGCAGTGGCCGCGCCGACGACCAGATGCTGCCCAAGGGGGTGAAATTTCGGGAAAGCCGGGATTCAGACACTCACCCGGAGTCGCTGGCCATTGCCGTGTTTCTGGACGAAACTGGGAGCATGGGCCGCATTCCCGAAATTTTGGTGCGCGAAAAGCTGGGCCCGCTCATGAACACGCTCATCGACCACGGTGTGGCGCACCCCCAAATTCTGTTCGGGGGCCTCGGCGACCATCTCTCCGACCGATTTCCGCTGCAAGTAGGGCAGTTTGAGAGTGGCACGGCCGAGCTGGACCAGTGGCTGACCAGCATCTACCTGGAGGGCAACGGCGGGGGCCAGAACCGCGAATCGTACACGCTGGCCTGGCTGTTTGCCGCCCGGCACACCTCGTGCGACTGTTTCGAAAAGCGCGGCCAGAAAGGTTTCCTGTTCACCATTGGCGACGAAGCGGCCTGGGATGTACTCCAGGCCAATGCCCTCAAGGCCATCATGGGCTACCCCCAAGCTGAGGACCTTACCGACCAGCAGCTGCTCGAAGAAGCGCAGCGTAGCTACCACGTATTCCACATCCACGTGAACGAGGGCAGCTATCGCGACGATCCCCATGTGCTGGGTTACTGGAAGAAGATCCTGGGCGAGCGGCTCATCATTCTCGATGACTACAACGCCATTGCCGAAACCATTGCCACCGCCGTGGCCCTCGTCCACGGAGTTGAGCTGAAGGATATTCTGGCCTCGTTCGACAAGAAAACGGCCGGTACCGTGCAGCACGCGCTGGTGCACGCCTCCCAGGGCCTGGCCACCACTAAAAAGAGCTGGCTAGGCGGCATCTTCAAGCTTTAAGCAGGTGACGAAACGGGCGCACATCGTAATCGGGCTGGGATTCGGCGACGAAGGCAAGGGCCTGACCACCGACTGGCTCTGTGGCCAGGCCCTGGCGCGGGGGGAAACGCCGCTGGTGGTGCGCTTCAACGGCGGCCACCAGGCGGGCCATACCGTGGCTACCGCGGCCGGGCAGCGCCACGTTTTCTCTAATTTCGGCGCCGGCACCTTGCGCGGCGTGCCCACTTATTGGTCGGCTCACTGCACGTTCTCGCCAGGCTCGGTGCTGAAAGAGTACGCCTCGCTGCGAGCAGCCGGAGCCGCCCCGCGCCTACTGGTAGACGCGCTTTGCCCCGTCACCACGCATTATGATGTGCTATACAACCGCGCGCTGGAAACGGCGCGCGGGGCAGCCCGCCATGGCAGCTGCGGCCTGGGCTTCGGAGCTACCGTCGAGCGCCACGAGCACACGCCCCCGCGGCTCTACGCCCAGGACCTGCGCTTTCCGACCGTATATGGCCACAAGCTGGGGCAAATCCGCGCTCATTACCGGGCCCGCATCCGGGCTGAAACCAGCTTCGACTTCGATCAGCTCGACCACAATGCCGAAGACCGGCGCTTCGCGGAGTACGCCCGCGAGCTCAGCCGGCTACACGCGGAAGGGATTATTCAGTTCGTAGCGGAGGCGGCTGTTTTCGGCCCGGGCGCGCCCTGGCAAACCTACGTTTTTGAGGGCGCGCAGGGCATTTTGCTCGATATGGATTTTGGCCTGTTTCCGCACGTTACGCGGAGCCGCACCACTGCTGCCAATGCGCTGGCGCTGCTCCGCCGCAATCATCCCGCCCTGGCCGCGATAGCCGAAATCTACTACGTCACCCGGGCTTATCATACCCGCCACGGCGCCGGGCCCCTGCCCCACGAGGCGCCGCTCTCCCTCATCAACACGGCGCAGGAAACCAACCAGCTGAACGACTACCAGGGCCATTTTCGGGCCGGCCCGCTGTCTACTGAGCTCCTCAATTACGCACTGGCTTGTGATGCCACTTTTTCGCCGGGCTTGCCCAAACATTTGCTGGTGACTTGCCTCGACCAGTTGCCCGATGGGCTCCTCCGCTGCTGGCACGATGGGCAGCTCCAAAAAATAGCGCCTACTGCCCTACCCGAGCTGCTCGAAGCTGATTTCGCCAGTTGCCGGTTTAGCTTTAGTAGTCACGGCTCGGGGCTCGAATAGCGCCGTTTGGCCATTTTTGCAACCGGCGCCAGCCTCCAGGTCTGTTGATTGCCGCCAGCACGGCGGTATAACTTCGTGAGAGCTGCGCCATTACTCCATTTGAACACTTTTCGCCATGGCTGAAACCCTCGCCCTCGACTCCACCCTCACCAAGGCCGAGCAATACCGGCAGCTCCTGCCCCAAATTGAAGCGCTCACCACCGGCGAGCCCGACCTGGTCGCCAACCTCGCCAACACTGCGGCGGCCCTGCGCCAGGCGTTCGGCTTCTTCTGGGTAGGCTTTTACCTGGTGAAGGGCAATGAGCTGGTGCTCGGGCCTTTCCAGGGGCCCATTGCCTGCACCCGCATCCGCCACGGCAAAGGCGTGTGCGGCAGCAGCTGGGCCCGGGCCGAAACTATCGTCGTGCCCGACGTGGAGGCTTTCCCCGGCCACATTGCGTGCAGCTCGGATTCCAGATCTGAAATTGTGGTACCCATTTTTAAGGAAGGCCAGGTAGTAGCCGTACTGGATGTTGACAGCAACCAGTTGAACGACTTCGACCACGACGACCAAGCCGCACTCGAACGAATCATGCAACTGGCGGCCCGCTGGTTTTAGGGTCAGTTGAAATATTCATTAGACGGTCGGCCCGGCTAAAGCCGCCCCAGAACTGGTTCTTTTATAGCTTGGGGACCGGGCCTCGGTAGCATGGGTGGGCACTGCGCCACCCCAACCGCGTCCGCCACGACCAGTCGCCCGAATGCGTCTGTCCCTTGTTCCTAAGTTTTGTTCTTTGCCATGAAAAAGCACTTCCATCCCCTCCGCAACTGGCGCCGTAACGTGCTCCTGGTTGCCGCCGCCAGCAGCTTTGGCCTCCTGCTGCCGGCCTGCTCCAACGGCAATGCCGACCGCGACGAGGACAACGGCGCCGAAGGTAGTTGGGGTGGCGAAACCTACAGCCAGGGCGTCATCACCGAGCTGACTGAGGTAAAGCCCGGGGAATGGAAAATCACCGCTGAGCGCCCCGCCGGCAAGGAAGAAGTGGCCGCCGTGCTCCACCACTTCGATGGCAAAACCGATACCTTGCAAGGGCAGGCCCTGCAGCGCCAAATGCAAGACTACAGCCGCCAGTACCCCGAGAACCGCGCCCAGGGCACGGGCCTGATGGATGTACTGATGTGGAGCGGCATCGGCTACATGGCCGGCCGCTTCATCACCCCCAACCCCGGCTACTACGCCACCCCCGGCCTGTTGCAGCGCAACCAAGGCTGGCGCGCCAACGTGGCCCGCGAACGCCAGGACCAGGGCCGCAGCTTTTTTGGGCGCGGCTTTGCCGGGCGGCGCAGCTCCCCCAACGCGGGCATTCAGGAGAGCCGCTCGACCCTGCTCAGCTCGCCCCGGCCTAGCTTCCGCAACAGTGCGCCGACAGGCCGCAGCAGCAGATTTGGCAGCCGCGGCGGCTTCCGGGGGTTCGGCGGATGAGGTCCGTACCAACGAGCCCTTACCGTTTGGTAAAGCCCTGGGCAGTTCCTCCGCCTATTCCAGGCTCTACTAGGGCTAGGTGCTTATTACGAATTGATAAATTATTAGATAAAGATCAGCCCTCTTGTGGCGTCGGCACACGTTTTTTCTGCATGGCTCAGGAGTGTTTTTATTCTATCATGACTAAAATATTGTTTAAGTTTTATGTCAACGCATCTCTCGACACAACAACCGAAACCAATATCCTATAGTTAATTCCATGATATAATTTGACAGCATCAGCCAAGTTTCTTTGGCAGTAATTTGAGTTAATACCTAGTACAAAACTCATCAAATAAACAGGCACATAAGAGGGTATAATGAAGGCATTAATAACCGTACTTGGGCTTTTAAACGGAAGTTATATGCTTCTTGATGGCGTATTTGTAATGGTCAAAGGCAAGTTTATTGGCCCTGAAAAACCAGGCCCATGGGCGAATATTTTCTATAAGCTTAACATAAATGTTTTCAAACTTGGCCCTTTATTTATTGTCTTTGGACTTTTATGGCTAACTTGGCTCTACTCACTTTGGTCAAATCAAAACTGGAACTATGCATTTGGACTCACATTGAGCATCCTCACCTTATGGTATTTACCAGTCGGAACATTATTTTCATTAATAATCATGGGATTGCTCTTTTTTGCTAAATTAGGCTAAATAAGAAAGATGAGCTACCCCCTTGGCCTGGCGTCTGTGACGCACCGCCGGCGGGCCCTTAGAGTAGGATCGCGTTACAAACACAAAACCAGCTGGCAACCCGTCGCAGACGCCCGCTAGCGGCATCCTTAGCCAGCGCGCTTCTCAGCCTATCTAAACGACTCTCCCGACACCCCCCTTCAATGAAAATCAACCTACTTCCCCTCACCGGCGATGTTTCCCCGGCCGTGCGCACTTTAGGCTGGGACTGGGCCATTGAAGATGCCTGCCGGAACTACGTCGCCCGCGAAGCCGTGCAGCTCGCCGAAAGCGACGCCGAGGCACTACTGCAGGCCGCTGATACGCTCTACGACATGCTGGTGGCCGCCATTCCGGACCCCATCCCCGATGACTTTCTGCAACGGCTCGCCATCCCGTCCAACCTGTGGTCGGCCGTTCGGCATTCCTGGAACGACGAACGCCACTGGCACCTCTACGGCCGCTTCGACCTGGCCATGACACCCGAGGGCCCCAAGCTGCTGGAATTTAACGCTGATACGGCCACCAGCCTGCCCGAAACCGCCGTAGTGCAGTGGGCCAGCCTAGTCGCGGCGGGGCAGTCGGGCGAAGGCCGCCAGGCCAATGGCTTATTCGAATGCCTCGAAGACCAGTTTCGCCATTGGCGCGCCCTTAACAACGACCGGCAAGCCACCCTGCTGCTCGTGTACCTGCCCGGCAGTGCCGAAGACGAAGCCAACTGCGCCGTGCTGGCCGAAGCCGCCCGCACCGCAGGCTTCGCCGATACGTTTATTTGTCCCATCGACGACATGAAAGTGGGGATAGCGGGCGAAGACCGCGGCGTGTGGGCCGAAACGGTGCCGGGGCAGTGGCAGAAGTTCGACTTTCTTTTCAAGCTCGTACCCTGGGAAATCCTGGCCGAGGAAGAGCCCGAGCTCACCGCCGACTTTAGCCAGCTCCTACTCACCCGCGACGTAGTTATTGCCAACCCGGCCTATAGCCTGCTATTCCAGAGCAAAGGATTACTAGCGCACCTGTGGGACACTTTTCCGCACCACCCGCTGCTACTCGAAGCCAAGCTTAGCCCCCTACCCAACCACCACGTGCGCAAGCCTGTATTGGGCCGCGAAGGCCAGAACGTAACCGAAATCCAGCCCGACGGCCGCCCGGGCCCCGAGGTTCCCGGCGACTTCGCCCACCAGCCCCAGCTCTACCAACGCTGGGCCGAGCTACCTACCGATGGCCAAGGCCGCCGCTACCAGGCTGGCGTCTTCTGGGCCGGCGAAGCTTGCGCCATCGGCTTCCGACGCGAGCCGGGCCTAATCACCAATTTATCCGAGTTCGTACCCCACATCCTGTAACCACGGATTCGCTCGGATTTTTCGGATTACACGGATTTTGTGAACGGCGCATGCATATTCCAACAAAGTTCTCAATTAAGCAGAAAGGCTACTCAGTTGAGTAGCCTTTCTGCTTAATTGGGCTTTACACGCCCCGTCTACAAAATCCGTGTAATCCGAAAAATCCGAGCGAATCCGTGGTCCGTGGATCAGAGTTTCAGCTGGCAGATGACGGTTTCGCCGCCCTTTACTTTTTGGCCGAGTTCCACCTTCACTTCGGCGTCGATGGGTACGAATACATCGACCCGTGAGCCGAACTTGATGAAGCCGAACTCTTCGCCCTGGCTTACTTCGTCGCCTTCGTTCACGTACCATACGATGCGGCGGGCCATGGCTCCGGCAATTTGCCGGAAGAGCACCAGCGGGCCGGCGTCGCTCTCCACGACCACGGTGGTGCGCTCGTTCTGGGTGCTGCTTTTGGGGTGCCAGGCCACCAGATAGTTGCCGGGGTGGTATTTGAAGTACTTCACCAGGCCCGAAATCGGGTTGCGGGTTACGTGTACATTGATGGGCGACATGAAGATGCTGATTTGTTTGCGCTCATCTTCGAAATACTCGGGCTCAAACACGTTTTCAATCACCACCACCTTGCCGTCGGCCGGGGCCAGCAACAGGTCTTCGTGGGTGAACAGGTGGCGAAACGGGCTGCGGAAGAACTGCAGGATCAACAAAAAGATGATGACCGTGGCCCCGGCAAACAGCCGGTTGACCAGGTCAGCGCCCTTGTTGAAATTAAATACCAGTAAGTTAAGGGCCAGTAAAACCAGCAGCGTAACGAACAGGATGCGTCTTCCTTCTTTGTGAACTTTCATAATCACGAATTGAAACGAATCTGACGAATTAAGCGAGTCCGTTTCGACTGATAGATGAGCTTGGGTGAGTCTGGCTCAACGGCGGCTGCCGCATAACGAAGCCATTGAGTGGAACAAAGGTCAACAATGAACAGCAAAAAGGCACGGACTGCGCAGCCCGTGCCTCTCAAATGGATTGACAGATACACGGTGGCTAAGCTCCATTCGTGTAATTCATCAATTTTGTTTTGGTTCTTGCCCTTTACGGCCTAGAAGCCACCGCGGAAGCGGTAGGTCTGGGCCACTTTATCGATGGACACGACGTAGGCCGCGATGCGCATCGGGATTTTATATTTCTGGCTGGTCTTGTACACCTTCTCGAAGGCGTCGGACATGATGCGGTCGGCCCGCTCAGTCACCATCTCCTCGGTCCATTTGAAGCCTTGGCGGTTCTGCACCCATTCGAAGTACGACACCGTCACGCCGCCCGAGTTGGCCAGAATGTCGGGCACCACCATAATGCCTTTTTCGTTAATGATGGGGTCGGCCGAAGCCGAAGTGGGGCCGTTGGCTCCTTCCACGATCAGCTTAGCCTTGATGTTGCCGGCGTTGTGCTCGGTGATTACATCCTCCACGGCGGCGGGCACCAGCACATCCACGTCAGAGGTTAGCAGGTCGTCGGGGTTCATGAAGTCAGCGCCGCTAAAGCCTTCGAGGCGCCCGTTGTGGGCGTTCTTGTACGCAATGGCGTCGTCGATGTTGATGCCGTTGTTGTTCCAGTAGGCACCGGAAATATCGCTAACGCCTTTGATTTTAAGCCCTTTGTCGAAGAGCAGCTTCGCGGCCCAGGAGCCCACGTTGCCAAAGCCCTGCACGGCGGCCGAAACGGCCGTTGGCTCCAGGCCCAGCTTGGCCAGCGCGGCCAGGGTCGAAACCATCACGCCGCGGCCGGTGGCCTCGGTGCGGCCCAGCGAGCCACCCATTACCAGGGGCTTGCCCGTTACCACGGCGGGTGAGGTAGCGCCCGAGGTCTTCGAGAATTCGTCCATCAGCCAAGCCATCTCGCGCGGGCCGGTACCCATGTCGGGGGCCGGGATGTCACGGTCGGGGCCAAATACATCTTTCAGGGCCAGCGTGTAGGCACGAGTGAGGCGCTCCAGCTCGCCGGCGCTCATGGTGGTAGGGTCGCAGATAATGCCACCCTTGGCGCCCCCGTAAGGAATGTCCACGACGGCGCACTTCCAGGTCATCCAGGCCGCCAGGGCCTTCACCTCGTCGAGGTGCACGTGCTTGTCGTAGCGGATGCCACCCTTCGAGGGGCCCAGAATGGTGTTGTGAATTACGCGGTAGCCCTCGAACACCCGAAGCTTGCCATTGTCCATCGTCACGGGCAGGTTCACGATAACCTGCTTATCGGGCGCTTTGAGAACGTTGTACGTTTCGTCGTCGAGGCCGAGGATTTCAGCGGCGATGTTGAAACGCGACATCATGGATTCGAGCGGATTTTCGCGGTCGAGTAGCGGAGCTGGCTCTTTGTACACGGTGTGGGCTGCCATTCAGATAAAGGGTTAGTGAATAAGTGTTGGGTGGGAGTGCGCCGATGGTTTAGGGGCGCAAAGGTATTGCTTTTGGGAAGATGGTAAGCCGATTGGGCGCAAACGTTTTCGGCGGCTCGGGCCAAGAGCCGGGCCCATATATCCCCTAAGCGCAAAGATTATTCGATCCAGCCTGCCCGATACGCGAAGCCGGGGTGGTCGGGTGCGTCTTTTCGCTGCCCAACCCAGAGTGCTGGCGACCCTTTAACGCAGCCGCAGCGAGGCTGCCCCAATTCATCGCGCGGCCCGAACGACTCGAGCTGCCGGGCGCTAAATGACCGGTGCGGGGTGCTACGCCAGCAATTGCAGCAGCGCCAGCACCGGCAACACCAGCAGAAAAGCATCGAACCGATCCAGTAGCCCGCCGTGGCCGGGCAGGCTGGTGCCCGAATCTTTCACCCCTACGCTGCGCTTGAGCATGGACTCGGCCAAGTCGCCGAGGGGAGCAAATACGGCCACCACGCTAGCCGCGACGAGGCGGTGCGCGAGTGGTACATCGGGGAGCATAAATTTCAGGCCCCAGCCCACCACCAGCGTCATCAGAAAGCCGCCGGCCCAGCCTTCCCAGGTTTTACCGGGCGAGATGCTGGGCACCATCTTGTGCCGGCCGAAGGTCTTGCCGGCCGCGTAAGCCCCAATGTCGGATGCCCAGATGAGGAAGAGCAGACCAAAGATGCGGCGGTAGTCGTAGCTGCCGCCACCATAGGCAACAACCAGCAACAGGGTCATGGGCAGGCTGACGTACATGATGCCAAAAAAGGCGGTAGCCGCGTTGCTAAAGGGCTGAGGGTGCGCCGGCCATTTTATCATCTCCCGCACTAATAGCAGGATGGGCAGTAAAATGGCCAGTCCTCGCCACAGCAACCCGATATTGGTGACGGCGCTAATGGCGTTAAAAAAACTGTCCAAGGACGGAATACCGCCTAGTCCATCTTCCAGTAAACCGAATGTTCCGCCGAAAAGTAGCAGGCTTGCTCCTATGCCAATCCATGTGGCGGGCGCGTACCCGCCCGCCCGCATCATCCGGTAAAACTCCCACAGCATCACGGCTTGCACGGAGGCGAAGAACAACCCGAACGTCCACGGGCTGAACCAGACGCTGCCCAGCAGCGCCGTGGCGCCGGCGGCGCCCCAAATAACGCGCAGGCGCAGGTTGCTGGGTCCGCGCTTGGCGGCGGTGGGTGGCGGTGTAGAGTCGGACAATGCGGGAGGGAGTATGAAGCTTACTTTACGTCGCGCAATTACCGATGTTTTTTATTATTCAGAACGCGTCGGTTCAACCACCAAACTGCCATCAAGCGTCGCGGCGGTGCACGGCCACGCCGTTGCTGCTGAGGGTGAGCATGGCGCTGGGGGCGGGCGGAGCTGTTAGGCGCTGATACAGAAAATACAGCAGGGCCACCGTGAGCACCGCCGAGGGCCCAACCAGCCACCACGGCAGGGTCTCGGTCGAATCCGGGTCGAAGCCCCGGCCGAACTGTCCTTGTTGGGCGAGGTACACCAGTAGCAGTTGAAAGGCGTTTTGGGTGAAGTGCGCAACCATCGACACGAGAATATTGCCGCTCCAGAGGTATAAATACCCCAGCACCAGGCCCAGCACAAACCGCGGTACGAACCCAAAAAACTGAAAGTGGATGGCACTGAAAATGGCCGCCCCCAACCACACGCCCAGGTGGGGTGAGAACCAGCGGACCAGGTTTTTCTGAATCACGCCCCGAAACACCAGCTCCTCGCCCACGGCTGGTACCACGGCAATGACCACCACTCCAATCAGGAAGCGAGCCGGGGAATTAAACTGGGTGAGGAATTTGGTCAGGCTCTGGGCCCGGTCTTCGCTGGCCCGCGCCCACACCTCGAAGTCGTGCAGGGCGTGGGGGAAGTGCACCCCGGCGTTCCAGGCAATGAGGCTGGACATGAAGGGCAGAATCACGATGATGAGCACGGCGGCGGCCAGCAACCACCAGCCCGCTCCCAGCCGGCGCGGGCTGAAATACTCCGCCCAGCTATGGCCCAGCACCGGCGCCAGCGCCAACGCCCCGCCCGCGCAGGCGCAGAAGAGCAGCACCCCCTGAAACAGCATCAACAAGCCCCAACCCTGCGGGTAGGCCGACGGGTAGGTAACCACCTTGCCTACTTCCAGCATGGAAAGCCCAAACCCAAGCTGGGCGGCGGCGAAAAAGCCGGCGTAGCCCACGCAGGCCGCCCCCACCATCAGCACCAGCAGCAGAAGGATTTGGAGGCCAGGGTGCAGGCTGCGGGGCAGGAAACCTTTCATGGAAGATGGCTAGTTGGGAAGAGCGTAAATTTACCGCAGATTTCACTTAATCCCGATAATCCTAGAGTAGCAGCACTAGCTGTAAGCAGCAACTGAATCCGGCAGAGAACGTCCTACTTCAGCTCCACTCAGCAGGACGTTCTATCAATCATCACATTCAGTCAAACCCAACATTCGGCCAACTAATTAAGATATCCCCGTGGTCAACATAGGTAACATTCAGCTTCCTGACTTCCCCATCCTGCTTGCTCCGATGGAGGACGTGAGCGACCCACCCTTCCGCGCGGTGTGCAAGGCCAACGGAGCGGATTTGATGTACACCGAGTTCATTTCCTCGGAAGGGCTGATTCGGGCCGCCGCCAAGAGCCGGAAGAAGCTGGATGTGTTTGATTACGAGCGCCCTATTGGCATCCAACTGTTTGGGTCCGACGTGGCCACCATGGGCGAGTGCGCGGCCATCAGCACCGAGGCCGGGCCCGACCTGATTGACATCAACTACGGCTGTCCGGTGAAGCAGGTGGCTTGCCGCGGGGCCGGGGCCGCGCTCTTACGCGACATTCCCAAGATGGTGGAAATGACGGCCGCCGTCATCAAAAACACCCACCTGCCCGTGACGGTAAAAACCCGCCTGGGCTGGGACGAGGGCAGCAAAAACGTGGAAGACGTGGCCGAGCGGCTGCAGGACATCGGCATCGCGGCCCTCACCGTGCACGGCCGCACCCGGGTGCAGCTCTACAAGGGGGAGGCCGACTGGCGCCTGATTGCCAAAATCAAGGACAACCCCCGCATTCGCATTCCCATCTTCGGCAACGGCGACATTACTTCGCCCGAAAAAGCCCTCGAATACAAGAATCGCTACGGCGTCGACGGCGTGATGGTGGGCCGGGCCAGCATCGGTTACCCCTGGATTTTCCGCGAAATCAAGCACTACGTGGCCACCGGCGAACTGCTGCTCCCGCCCACGCTGGACGAGCGGGTGGCCATGTGCCGCATGCACTTCGACAAGAGCATCGAGTGGAAAGGACCGCGGGTGGGCATCTTCGAAATGCGTCGCCACTACGCCCACTACTTCCGCGGGCTGGAAGGCGCCAAGGCCTGGCGCACCCGCCTGGTCGATGCCGAAACGCCGGACGTGGTGCTGGAGATTTTGCAGGAAATTGCCAGCAGCGAAGCCGTGCCGGTGAGCTAAGGCAATAAAATTTAGAAGAATAGGGCGACCTACTCGCTAACTCAGAACGTCATGCTGAACGCAGCATGACGTTCTCATTACTACCAGGACTTACCCGTTGATGCTCCCGATTTACGACCAAAAATCTCGCCTTAAAATTCTGATTGCGGTGCTGGCCCTGCTGATTGGGGCGGCTACCGTCATCTACACCAACTTGCTGGTGCAGCGCGTGTCGGAGCGGGAGCAGCAGCAGATCCGGCTGTACGCCAAGGCGCAGGAGTTCATCATCAACTCGGAGTCGGACTCGAACACGCTGTTTGTTTTCAACGAGATTATCGACGCGAACGCCACCATTCCGGTTATTCTGAGTGATGGCCAGAACATCATCAGCGCCAAAAACATCGGGCTGCCGGCCCACTTAGCCCCGGCCGACTCCGTGCAGCTGCTGGACAATGAGCTGCAGTTCATGAAGCAGCAGCACCCGCCCATTGTGGTGAAGTTTGGGGCCGGGCAGGTCAACTACATCTTCTACCGCGACTCGCAGCTGCTGCGGCAGCTGCGCACCTATCCGCTGGTGCAATTGGTGGTGATTGGCTGCCTGGGCATCATTGCCTACTTCGCGTTCAGCTCGTCGCGCCGGGCCGAACAAAACCGGGTGTGGGTGGGCCTGGCCAAAGAAACCGCCCACCAGCTGGGCACCCCGCTGAGCAGCCTGGTGGGCTGGCAGAACTACCTACGGGACTCCGAACGGTTCAAAGATGAGCCCATCGTGGAAGAGCTGGGCAAGGACATCCGGCGGCTAGAAATTATTACCGAGCGGTTCAGCAACATCGGCTCGGTGCCCATGCTCAAGGACGAGAACTTGTTCCACACTACCCGCAACGCCATTGAGTATTTGCAAAGCCGGGTGTCGAAGAAAATAGTATTCAAGATCGAAACCGACCTGCCGCTCGACACGCCCGCCCGCATCAACGTGCCGCTGTTCGACTGGGTGGTTGAAAACATCTGCAAAAACGCCGTCGACGCCATGAACGGCCGCGGCTCCATTACGCTGCACCTGCGGCGGGTGCGTACCCGCCGGTCCTGGTACCGGCGGGGCATCCCACCCCGCCAGGTGGCCGTCGACATCACCGACACCGGCAAGGGCATCCCCAAACACAAGCTCGAAAGCGTGTTCATGCCCGGCTTCACCACCAAAAAGCGCGGCTGGGGCCTGGGCCTGGCCCTGGCCCGGCGCATCATCGAGAACTACCACGGCGGCAAGCTCTTCGTGAAATGGAGCGAAGTGGGCCGGGGCACCACCTTTCGAATCGTGCTGAACCAGTAAGCACGGGCCACCCTGTATAGTTGAAAAGCCCCGTGGCATGCGCCCCGGGCCGCATTATCCTCAAACAACCTGCCACACCGGCACCTATCTTTTTGCTCGCTGATTCGGCAGTGGTTAGCCCTGGGGTGGTGGTGCGATGAATCGCCCGCCGGGCTTCGTCGTACCACTATCGTGCTTTGGGGGCCTGCAACGGCTTTCAGCAAGTAGTAGTACGACGGCTCCAAGCCGGCGCACCACCCCAGAGCAGGCCACCGCCGCTGATTCTACGGCCTCCCCTGGTCGTTGGTGGACGACAAACGGTAGCACGGCACAGCGGACACCGTAAAGGGGGTGGGCTACTACCGGTTGGTGATTTCCACGTAAGCCTGGCCCGTTACGGGCTGACCGTGGTGGGTACCTTTCACGCGGCACATGCCTTCCCAGTAATACATAGTGAAAGCGTGGAAGAAGCGCAGGGCCAGCTCCTGCTGGGGCACCAGGGGCTCCACCGTGAGGTCGTAGCCCTGGCTGGGCACTTGCACGCGCCAAGTGGCGGGGTACTTCTTTTTGGACTTAGGGCTGGTCCAGTACGTGAGGGGCGTAAGCTGAAAGTCGGGGCCGCTCAGGTGCTGGTTGGAGCCATCGGCGCGGCTGAAGGTGCCGTTGTTGAGGGTTTCGCCGGTGGCCGTATTGCGCAGGTTGTTCAGCATGAACTCCTCCTGAGGCTGGTCGAGCTGAATGCTGAGCCAGTCCCAGCCCACTTTGTCGCTCACGATAGTGGTGCAGTTCCACTGCCGGTCGTACCACAGCTGACCGGTTACCTGACGGGTTTTGCCAGCCACCGTGAGGGTGCCGGTGGTGGCCAGGCGCGGGTAGGAATAATAGCCGGCCACGATACCTTTGCCGTAGTTTTCGTAGCCCGTACCGCTGTGGAGCACCACGGGCCGCGTGGGCCGAGTGGGCCGAGTGGTAAGGTCGAGGGCGTAGCCAGCGTTGTTTTTGCCCGTGAGGGCCGCTTGCAGATGGTAAGCCCCCTCTTGCCCGTCGAACTTCCAGACTTCGCGGCCCCGCCGCTCGCGCAGGCGGAGCGGCAGCGAGTCGGTGAGCAGCCGCGGCAGCTTGCCGAGCTTGTAGTCGTAGCGAAACTGCTGGCCTTGGGGGTCGGTGAGGGCGACGTTCACCATTTGCCAGTCCTGCTGGCCGTCTTTCAGGTTGAAGTGAAAGAATACGTACTCCACGCCAAACTGCTCGCCGGTGGCCTGGTCGGTAAGGTGGCCGGTGAGGTACCACCATTCCAGCGAGTTTTTGGGGTGGGGAGCCTCCTCCCGGGGCAGTTCGGCCCGGGTGGCCGGCGGGTTGAAGCGGGTAGTGGGCTTAGGAGCTGTGCAGGCCGTAGCGAGCAGGCAAACCAGGGCAAAACGCAGAAATCTCATACCCTGCCATAAGGCATTTTGGGTCGAAAAGGTTTGAGGCAGCCGCCGGCTACTGGCCGAACCCATGCGCCTTGGCGGGCAGGCAAGCCCCTATTCCGGTACCCAGGCAAGGACTCCATTCCTGAAATTACTGCTGCGGTGGCTTTACGGGTGGTGCTGGCATCCGGATTTTGCCCATGATCTGGCCGCGGTTGGGCACCGACTCCAGGCGCACGACGAGCGGCCCCGGCTGGGGCGTGGCGCGGACATTTACGTTCACGGTCTGTTTCACAAACTGGAACGGATTGCCTTCGAACCGTAGCCCCACAGTACCGCCGGCAAGGGGTGCCCAATTCCGCGCCAATGCCAGCTCAAACCGGCCTTTTTCGTCGGTGGTCGTGCCAAATTCGGTGTCGTTAATGAAGATATTTACTCCCTGCACGGGGCTGCCGTCGGCACCATCGAGCACCTGCCCCCGAATGATGAGCTGCTGTGCCGGAGTGGCGGATGGGCCACTTGGGTCACTGGCCGCGGCAGCTGCCCGGGGTAGCTGTTGGGGTGGCTTGGTTGCGCAGGAAGTAACCGAAGGCCCGCCCACCAAGGCCAGCGCGGCCAGTACCCAGCGCCGCCAACGGCTGGTGGGCAACGGCGCCAACTGCGAGGGGTTGGCCAGGGCGCACACCGGCCGGCCACCTTGCCGGGCCAGATAAGCCAGGATTTCGGCGTCGCTCAGGTGGGTGAAGTCGATTACTTCCGTAGCACAGGCCGCGCAGTAGCGGCCGGCGGCGGTGGGTGTCATGGTGGCCCAGGGCTGGGCGCAGGGCTGCGGGATGGAAATGGAAGTGGCCATAAGGCTAAGGTACTTGTTAGAGTAGTTTGGGGAACCTCACGTGCCCCACAGCTAACGAATACCAACCATAACAAGGGTTTACTCACTCCTGCGAAATGGTTGGGTGAGCAAGCGTTTACTCCAGTTGTAAAAAGCCCGCGGATGCCACGGCCACGGCTTCCGCGGCGCGTAGCATATCATTCCCTGGAGCTGGACATCGTTTAACTCCATGCCGACCATATCTATATTTATGGTCTGCGCTCCGCCATCAATGGGCAGCACCCGCGTTTGGGTTACGTAACCAATGGCGACGAAGCGTACCTGCGCCACGCCGGCTGCTCCCGTGGCTGGAAGGTGCAGTTCAAAACTGCCGTCAGCACCCGTCGAAGTACCGGTGGTGGTCCCCTCCAGCAGGACCGATACGCCGGGCATTTCTTCGTGCGTAACCGCATCGAGCACCCGGCCCCGAATCAGCAAAGCTGAAGGCAGGGCGGCTTGGTCGGGGCGGCTTGGTTCGTTATTGCCAGTAGCAGGGCTGCCGGCCTGGCGCTGAGCTTCCACGACAACCTGCGCCTGGGCCTTTACGCCCATCGTTTCGCGCAGGCTCCACACCGCCGCGGCCGCCGCCAGCCAGACCCGCCAGCGCCTTGGAGCAGCCAGCTCGGCGCGCTGCAACGGCCGCTCCAGCTGCTCCGCCGCGAAGCGCCCGCAGATGCGGTTACGCGCGGCCCCGGCCAGGTAGGCCAGAATTTCGGCATCGGTTTTCAGGGTGAAATCCACCACGGTTTTCTCACAAGCGGCGCAGTGCCGGCCCGTGGCAGTAGGAGTCATGGCCGCCCAGCTTTCGTTGCAAGGCTGTGGAATGGTCAGGGAAACAACTGGGCGCATCGGCTTGAATGAGTGAGGCGGTGACTGATTAGCTGATGCCGATGCGGGACTAATTGCACACGCCCCCGGCATTATGCTTTATCTTTTGCCCCTCAAACCCGTCCTTTCCACCCTACATGCGCTCCGACAAGTCTCTATTTCGCCGCAAAACCATCGCGGCCATCCTCCAAAACCCACCCGCCGACGCCGAGGGCCATTCACCCGGGGGCCTCGCCCGCCACCTCACCGTGCGCGACCTGACGGCGCTGGGCATCGCGGCCATTATCGGGGCCGGCATTTTCAGCACCATCGGCAAGGCCAGCCTGGATGGCGGCCCGGCCGTGTCGCTGCTGTTCGTCTTCACGGCCGTAGCGTGCGCGTTTTCGGCGCTGTGCTACGCCCAGTTCGCGGCTACCATTCCGGTGAGTGGCTCGGCTTATACCTACGCCTACGCTTCGTTTGGCGAGCTGGCGGCCTGGATAATCGGCTGGGCCCTCATCATGGAATATGCCGTGGGCAACATCGTGGTGGCCATTTCCTGGTCCGACTACTTCACCGGCCTGCTCGACGGTGTGGGCCTGCACATCCCTACTTACCTAACCACCGGCACCCAAAGCGCCTACCAGAATTACCAGGCCGTAATGGCGCTCATGGAGGCTCACCAGCCCCTGGCCCAGGCGTCGGCGGCCCAACTGGAGGGCTATAAGATCTGGAACTCGGCTCCGGCTCTGTTCGGCAACTGGCGCCTGGTGGCCGACTTGCCGGCCTTCACCATCACGGTCCTCATCACGGCGCTGGTGTACGTGGGCATCAAGGAAAGCAAAACCGCATCGAACATCCTGGTGCTGCTGAAGTTGATTGTCGTGGCCGTGGTTATCGCCGTGGGCGCGTTCTACGTGCAGCCGGCTAACTGGCACCCGTTTGCCCCCAACGGCGTGGGCGGCGTGCTCAAAGGAGTGTCGGCGGTCTTCTTCGCTTACATCGGGTTCGATGCCATCTCGACCACGGCCGAGGAGTGTAGAAATCCGCAGCGCGACTTGCCCAAGGCTATGATGTACGCGCTCATCATCTGCACGGTCCTCTACGTTGTTATCACGCTCGTGCTCACCGGCATGGTGTCGTACAAAGAATTGGGTGTGGGCGACCCGCTCTCGTTTGTGTTTGCCCGGATTGGCCTGCCGCGGCTGTCGGGCCTGGTAGCGGTGAGCGCGGTCTTTGCCATGGCCTCGGTGCTGCTGGTGTTTCAGCTGGGACAGCCCCGTATCTGGCTGACCATGGCCCGCGACGGCCTGCTGCCTTCGGTATTTGCCTCGATTCATCCGCGCTTTCATACACCTTCGTTTGCCACCATCGTCACCGGCTTTTTCGTGGCCGTGCCCGCCCTCATCCTCAACATGGACCTGGTGGTCGACTTAACCAGCATCGGCACCCTGTTCGCCTTCGCGCTGGTGTGCGGCGGCATTCTCATCATCGACCCGTACGGCCGCTCCGAGGCCCGCTTCAAGGTGCCGTACCTCAACGGGCAGTGGGTGGTGCCGCTCACGCTGCTGGCGGGCGGGCTGCTGTTGTTCCGCTACAATGCGGCCGACAACCAGGCCTTCTGGCTGGACGTGAGCGGCCAGCATGGGTGGCTGCGCGAAGACGCTCTCACCGGTAAAGTAGTGGGCGGCTTTGCTCACCAGATTCCTACCCTGGTGTTTTTTCTGTTCTGCCTGGTGTTAGCGGTGCTTTCGTTTCGCAAGCGGCTCTCGACGCTGCCGGTGCTGGGCCTGCTTATCAACCTGTACCTGATGACCCAGTTGGGAATCAGCAACTGGACGCTGTTCTTCGTGTGGCTGCTCATTGGCCTGGCCGTGTACTTCGGATACGGGTACCAACACTCGAAGCTGAGCCGGGGGGTACCGGCCGCCTAACCGCGCTTTTCGGCTGCTGGCCACCGTAGCCGGGCCCGGCGGAAAAAGTTGAGGAAATAGCCGGCGAAGAATTATACTTTTCCCATTGAATACCTCAGTGGTAATTCGCTCATCGAAACTTAATACGCGTTGGGTTACCTTCGGGTGGTATTGTCTTACACCTTGGGAAAGACGCCCTACGGCCTTTCTCCCCCTACCTACTCCTGCGTTATGCTAGACCAGCTGGAAGTGTTTCACCATCTGCTGGCGGGAAGCCCGACTTTGTTTTTTGTTTATAGCTTCAGTGCCAAAGAGGTACTATACGTCAACGACGCGTACGAACGGCTGTTTCCGCCGGCCCGGCGAGCTACCGTCAACGCCGACTTACTCTGGCTGCTAAGCTGCCTGCCCACCGAGGACCAGGCTTACGCGTTGAGCTGCCTAACGCAGTTGGCCCAGGGGGAGATGCACGACGACCTGCTGCTGCGCCTACAGCCCCAGCCGGACCAGCCCCTGCGGTGGCTGTGCGTGCGGGCCCACCGCGCTGTGGCCAGCGACGGACAGGTGCTGCTGTGCGGTACCGTGCAGGACGTAACCGTGGAACAGGAATACACACGCAACGCCGATGACTTCATGGCCAAGAAGAACACCACGCTGGAAATTCTTTCCCACGACCTGGCCGGGCCGTTTAACATGCTGAACCAATTGGCGGGCTTCTTTCAGGAGCGCACCCAGGAATTGCACGACCCGCAATTAGAGAAAATGGTGAAGGTGATGCAAGACACCTGCCGCGACAGCGTGAACCTCATCCGCGAGTTTGTCGACAGCGAGTTCACGGCCTCGGCCAACGTACAGCTCAAGCGCGCCCGGGTCGACCTGGCCGCCAGCCTGCGCCAGGTGATGGACACCTACCAGAAGTCGGAAAATCTGGTAGCCAAGCGCTTTAGCTTTAGCAGCACCCCGGCGAAAGTGTACGTGGAGCTGGATCATAATAAGTTTTTGCAGGTGATGAACAACCTGCTCTCCAACGCCATCAAGTTTACCCACGAGGGCGGCCACATTGCCGTGACGCTGGAGCAGCAGCCGCAGCACGTGCTGGTGACCGTGGCCGACGACGGTATTGGCATTCCAGAGAAGCTGCAGCCCGTGCTGTTCGACCGGTTTACCAAGGCCCGCCGGCCCGGCTTGCGGGGCGAAAAAACCACCGGCTTGGGCATGTCCATTATTCAAACCTTGGTTCGGCTGCACAACGGCACCATTTGGTTTGAAAGCCAGGAAAACCGGGGAACCACCTTTTACATTAAGCTTCCTACCTAAGCAGTGGGGCCGGCGGGATCAGGGGCTTCCACCTGGGTTCGCACGGCCTGGATTTGGCGGCTGTCGAGCGGCTTATGAATCAGGCCGGCTACCAGGGGAAAGTCGACGATGCGCTCCGCATCCGAATGGGCCAGCGAAGAGGTGAGGATGTAAATGAAGCAGCGCCCGAGCAGTTGTTCTTCCTGCGGCTTCAGGGCTTCTAAAAAATCCCAGCCGTCCATGACGGGCATGTTCAGGTCCAGAAAGATAACCTGCGGCAGGTGGTCGGGCTCGGCTTGTTGCAGGAAACTCAAGGCCGCTTCGGCCGAAGAGTAGGAGGCAATATTTTTGGTAAATCCTTCGCGCTTCAGCAAACGCTCCGTGAGAAACACGCCAATAGAGTCGTCGTCGATGAGTAGTACGTCCATGCGGAGTTAGCGTAGCTGCATGATAAATTGAGTACCGCCGTTCACGGTACTGTGCACCTTTATCTGGCCTCCCATGGTTTCGACGTGGGTCTTCACCAGGTACAGGCCCATGCCCCGGCCGGGCTGGCTGCTGTGAAACCGCTTGTAAAGACGGAAAACATCCGGCCCCGCCTTTTCCAGATCGAACCCCGAGCCGTTGTCGGCAAACACTACCTCAACGCCGAGGCCGGGCTGGCGGACGGCCTTGATTTCGACTCGCAAGGGCCGCTCTTCGGAGCGGTACTTTACCGCGTTAGATAACAGGTTGAAAAAAATGCTGTACAGATAAGCCCGGTTGCCCAGTACGCACAGGTCGGCCGGGATGTGCTGCACCACTTCGCCCCCGCACTGCTCCATGAGCTCCTCCAAGTTCAGGTACGCCTGCCGTACCACATCGGCCAGGGCCACGTGCTCAGGCTCGTCGACGTCCTGCTTATCCCGAATCGACAGAATGGTGTTCATGTCGCGCAGCACGGTGTCGAGCTGCTGGGTGCTGGCCCGCAAGTTGTCGAGCGTCTGGTCGTAGTCCGGCGAGCTTTTATCCAAGGTGCCGAGCAAGTCGACCAAGCCCAGGGCATTGGCGAGCGGGGAGCGCAGGTTGTGCGAAACAATGTAGGTGAATTGCTGCAAGTCCTGGTTCTGCCGGTATAGCTCCTCCTGCGAGCGGACCTTTTCGGTAACGTCGGAGAAATAAACCGACAGGCCCTCCTTGGAAGGGAATGCCTTTACCTCCAGCCAGATGTCGCGGCTGCGGAACGGCGCCTGGAAATGCACGGCCTGCCCCAGTTGGAAAGCCTGCTGAAAATGGCGGTAGAATATCCCGCTCTCTTCGGCGGGAAAGACGTCCTGCATGGTTTGCCCGAGCAGGTTCTCGCGTTTCACGGCCAGCAGGCGCTCTACTTCGCCGTTCACGTACGTGTAGCGCCACTCCTGATCCAGCAAGAAAAACGCGTCGGTGATGCTCTCAAAAATGGTGTTCAGCTTGCGGGCCTGCTCCCGAATCAGCCGGTGCGAGACGAACAGGTCGGTCATGTCGCGGCATACCACGTGCACCCCCCTCACCACGCCCTCCACCACCAACGGTACCTTGGTAACGGAAAGCATCAGCGTCGTGCTGGTATCCACAAACTGCACTTCGACGTCGAACTGCACCTTGTGGACCGCGAATGCCTCGCGCAGCTTCTGCGCGAACAGCTGGTGCAGGTGCTTCGGCAGGAAGTCATTCAACGGACGGCCCATTACCTGCTCCTTGGTTCTACCCAAGGCCTGAAGGTAAGCGGGGTTCGCATCGAGAATAACCCCGGTCCCGTCCTGAAACAGTACCAAGTCGGGGTTATTCTCAAACAGGGCCCGAAACCGCTGTTCGCTCTCTTTTAACTGAAAGATGTAACTCATAAACCGCTTCGCGGGAACCCGTGGTCCTGCGCTCCTCAGGGTGTGGTACGTTTTCCTTCTCAGTACGGCAACGCCTGAATTTTGTCGCTTGAAAAATTCAAAAAGGGATTTGGATTGCTGAATTTGTTAAAGCCTGGCCCCGTCGATTACCACCGAAAATGAGGCAATCAACCCCGCTGACCGTATTAATGCGCGATTCGCAAGCGAGTGCTGCTTCGAGTCTTTTGGGTCGAGCGGCGGATTGTCGGTCCGCCGCTGCCGCCCCGCCAGTATCCTTAGACTTACCCCTTAACACACCTTAAATAAATGCCCGTACAAGGGACCAGTTACAGTGTGCTGATCATTGCGAGGCCCAGGTTGAGCAATCAGCTATTCTTCCCTTTACTCGGTTGAGCGCCAGGTGTGGCTGTCCCGCTACGATGCCGTTGAGTTCAGCTTACAGCATGGCAGCGCCATTGTATTTCAATAGGAGCCCAAGCTACCCGTTGGTGGTCAAAGCAGCAGGTAACGGAACTAAGCGAGCCTGACAGCTACGCTAGGCGCGTAGCTGTCAGGCTCGCTTAGTTGGCAACGGCAGCCAGCTCTTTGCATCTTTCCCGCACGATGGCCCCCGGCATTACCTCCTTCCTCACTTTCCGCTTGCACGGCACCATCCCGGCCGCCACGGGCCGCGTGCTAAAGGCCGAGCTGCGCCAGGCCCAGGAGGCCGGCGACGATCATCAACGCATCCAGAAACAGTTCTTCGCCAAGTTCGACGCCGTACTCGACCAGGCTCCCATCGGCCCGGCGTACTTCGACCACGAGCGGATAGCGGAGGTACTGGCTGGCGAAATCATGATGCTGGAGGAGACCGGCTTCGTCGTGCACGGCTTCGCCATTTTGCCCAACCACGCCCACCTGGTGCTGCACCTGCCCGCGAGCAGTCCGCTCGCTTTCGCCAAAGCCATTGACCTGCTGCACCTGCGCAGCGCCACCAACTGCCGTCGGCTGGTGCGCCCCAAGCTGCCGCCCGAAGCCCAGTTCTGGGAAGTAGGCTGGTTTGAGTACAGCGTGCAGGACGAAGCCGAGCTCACCCGCGTGCTGGCCTACGTGCGCGGCAACGCCCGGCAGGCCGGCTTGGCGGCCCGTTTTCAGGCTTGGCCGTACGTAAGTGAGTGAGCACGCAACAATAGCTCTCCGCCTTGCTAAGGCGAGGAGCTATTGTTCTTACCTGGCGCGATGAATAATCAGCACGCCTGCCAGGATAACCACCATGCCCGCGAAGTGCCACAGGTTGAAGGCTTCGCCATCGAGCGCGCCCCAGGCCAGGGCCACAATGGGAATGAGGTAGGTGCTCGACGAGGCAAATAGCGCCGTGGACTGCTGAATGAGCCGATTGAATAGCACCATGGCCACGGCTGTGCTCATGGTGGCCAGCAGGGCAATGTAACCGAACGCGGCCCAGGCCCCCGGCACCGCGGCCAGCTTGTGCACGAAGCCCGTGCCCAGCAGCAGGTAGGCCAGCGCCGGTCCCCCGATGAGCAGCAAGAGCACGGCCGTCACAGTCATGGGCGTCATACCGCCGAGCTTGTGCTTAATGACGTTCACGCTGAGGCCGTAGCCCAGCGTGGCAACCAGGATGTAGATGCCGTACCAGGCATTGCCTTCACCGGTCGGGGTATCGCTGCCCCCGCTGCCGCCGAGCAGCAGCATCACCACAGTGCCCACCAGGCCCAGCGTAATGCCCAGCACCCGCAAGCCGGTGAGGCGCTGCCCAAACAACAGGGCGCCCACCAGCAGCGTGAACACCACGGTGAGGGCATTGAGCACGCCGGCCAGCCCCGAGGCCAGCTTGGTTTCGGCATACGCAAACAGAAAGGCCGGAATCAAGGTGCCCACTACCCCGCTCAGGGCCAACCATTTGAAGCGGCTGCGTTCGACACGGCCCACGTGGCGCAGGGCAAATGGCAGCAAGAGCAGCGACGCCACGCTCACGCGCGTGGCCCCCAGCTCCAGGGCGGAGAATACCTCCAGCCCTTTTTTCATCAAAATGAAAGAGGTGCCCCAGATAGAAGCCAGGATAAACAACAGCACCCAGGCCAAGGGAGTCGTGCCGCCAGCCGGCAGTGGGGGGATGCTGGCCGGGGCTGGCGAGGGGAGAATGGGTGGTTGCGACGCGGCCCTTACACCGGCAACGGCCCCACCCGAGGCAACCGCAGCGGGCTTTGCAACGAGTGAAGAATTGGCGACGGAAGGGGTTGGCGAATGCATGCCGCAAAGGTACGATAGGCCCGCGGGGCAGCTTATTTAAATGTCCCTCACCCCGAACCCCAGCCCCGGTTGGGCTGTTTTCTCCTTGTATGCTTGTCGATTCCTGCTGTATTTTTGCAGTCTGGTTTCGTGCCAATCCTGTCTATGTCGCATCCGTTCAAGGCTGTTAGCCTCTCATTCAAGAAAGCTCCGCTCGCCATTCGTGAGCTGCTTGCTCTGGATGAGGCCGCTTGCCGTCGTTTCCTGCACACGCTGCACCACGACCTGGGTTTGTCTGACCTGTTGGTGCTGAGCACTTGTAATCGCACCGAAGTGTACTACGCGGCCGAAGACGACCGCAGCCGTGAGGTCATCCTCGCCCTTGGCGACCTGAAGGGCCGCCCCGACGTGGGCCAGTTCCTCCCCTACTTCGACCTGCTGCTGACCGCTGAAGCAGCTACCCAACACCTCTTCGAAGTGGCCATGGGCCTCGATGCTCAGGTGGTGGGCGACCTGCAAATCAGCAACCAAGTGAAAATGGCCTACCAGTGGGCCGCCGATGCCGACGCTGCCGGCCCTTTCCTGCACCGCCTGCTGCACACCGTCTTCTTCACCAACAAACGGGTACAGACCGAAACCAGCTTTCGCGATGGAGCCGCCTCCATTAGCTACGCCGCGCTGGAGCTGGTCGAGGAGCTGACGGCCGACGTGGCCAACCCGCGGGTGCTGGTGGTAGGCCTGGGCGAAATAGGCGCCGACGTGTGCCGCCACCTGGCTGCCAGCAAGGCCTTCCAGGATATTACCATCTGCAACCGCACCCGCGCCAAGGCCGAGGCCCTGGCCGAAGAATGCGGGATGCGCCTCGTTGATTTCGAGGACCTGGTGCCGGCTCTGAAAGAGGCCGATGTGGTTATCTCCTCCATCAACCGCGCCGAGCCGTTCTTCACCCGCGAGCTGATCGAGCATCTCGACGTGCTCAGCTTCAAGTTTTTGGTCGACCTGAGCGTACCCCGCAGCATCGCGGCCGACGTGGAGCAGGTACCCGGCGTGCTCGTTTACAACATCGACACCATTCAGAGTAAGGCCTCAGCCGCGCTGCAAAATCGCCTGGCCGCCGTGCCCCAGGTGCGCGCCATTATCGCCGAAAGCCTTGCCGGCCTGAACGACTGGGCTAAGGAGATGATGGTGTCGCCCCTCATCCAAAAGATGAAGGCCAGCCTGGAAACTCTCCGCCTGGAAGAGCTGGACCGCTACCAGAAAAAGGCCACCCCGGCCGAAAGCAAGCTGCTCGACGAAGCCACCCGCTCGCTGATGCAGAAGATTCTCAAGCAACACGTGCTGCACCTGAAATCGGCCTGCAAACGCGATGAGGCCGACAAGCTGGTGGCCCTGCTGGGCGAGCTCTTCGACTTGGAAAAGCAAGGCGAGCCCGCAGCGTGATACGGGCCGCTATTTCGCGCGCAGAGCGCAACGTTTAGTCTACGGGTGGGCACATTTGGTTGTTCACTGCACTACTTTGCGAGGAGAATTGCGTGAGCATGATGGCCCCATTACTCTGCACTGCCCACCATCGATTTCTTTAATGGATCTACTAGGCGGACTAAATTGCGCACCACTATATAGCGAATGAAAGAGTTAAATGGACTAACGGGGATACGCTTCCTGGCAGCATTTTACGTGTTTGTATTTCATATTCAGTCACGGTTTTCTCTGGCTTTCCTACCGGATTCATTGGAGACTATTATTAGCGTGGGGGCCCTGGGTGTCAATTTGTTTTTTGTGCTGTCGGGCTTTATTCTCACTTACGTACATTTAAAGGACTTTTCGGACACGACTGTACCGACGGCCAGCTATTACGGTAGGTTTATGCTGAAGCGGTTTGCTCGAATCTACCCAGCGTATCTAATTGGTTTGGTTGCCTGTTTAGCGGTGAGTGGCTATTTACACGACTATCCGAGTCCGTTTCTGCGAATTCTGGCCCTTGATGCGACTATGCTGGAGTCGTATTTCCTCTCCTTATCCATGGAGTGGTATGGTGGTGGGGCCTGGTCGGTGTCGACTGAGTTCTTCTTTTACTTGCTATTCCCTTTTCTGTTACCGCTCCTGCTGCGACTTCCCGGCAAGGCCTTGCTCCCCGTTCTGGCTGTCGCTGTCTTGGCCAGCAGCCTTCCGGGCTTGTACTCGGCCACCCATCCTGGCGTTGTTTCATTTAAGGCAACGTATGCTTTCCCCCCAAGCCGACTCCCCGAATTCGTGAGCGGTGTGCTGCTGGGGCTTTTAGTGTTTCGTCATCACTTCCGCCTGTCTGAAAACCTCGCTTTAGCATTGTTGATGGGCGCGGCCTTGTATCTGGCTAAATTTGGCGCACGCTTACCCAGCTACACTGCCCATATTATCACTGCCTTGGGCATCCAACTTAGCGGCAACGAGCCTGGATACCTGCGCTTACCAGGCTATACAGCCCACAATATCGTTGCCTTGCCGGCTATTATGGCGCTGATTTGCGTGACCGCCAACGTGGAACAATCGCGTTATTTTCGCTGGGTTGGCTCCGGTTTTATGCAATACTTAGGTCGTATCAGTTTCAGCTTTTACATCATGCAGCTGCCTATTTTAATCCTGCTGGAGGGCTTGCTGGCCAAGAACATCGTTCACCGCGAAAACACGATACTGGCACTACCTATTCTGGCACTCAACCTTTTGTCAGCAGCCGCCTTGTACGAATTGGTCGAGAAGCGGGCACACAAATTCTTGTTGCAAAAGTTCTTGAAGAAGTCTGTACCGGCACCCGTACCTGCTTAATCGCCAGGAGCGTTTCGAGAAATCGCCGGCTCTGAATGGAGTTGTCACCTGCAGAACTGTTCTGCCGTTTTTTAGCAACATTATTTTGCCTACTGATCGATGCTGAGGTTGATCTACCAGGTAAAAACATGTATAACTAATTGGGAAACGTACAAAAAACGAACGGCCATCATTGCCTAGACCATCTATCAGGACCAAGAGTTGGGCGTAAATAAAATCTCAGAGAAACTTAGAATTTCTAAAGTTACCCTTTACCTGCGTTAGCACAACGTCACCATCCATACTTACAAGAAGGCGGTAGTGGCTTAAATTTTCCTGTAATACGTTTTGTATTGACCCACCCAGGGGCGAGTGAAAGCGAGCAGATCGGGGCCACTACGGCTAAGCAGCCTCCAGTTGAGGTTGTCTGCCCAAAATAGGCAGACAGTTTCAACCGCATTAGGTGAAAGCCCTTAAAAAGCTGTAAAAACGGCAGTGCCGACTAGAGATGCGAAGCGACTAATGTTGGTTTTTTGCCGTTCGAAAGTGAGAACAGTATTGGATAGTTATAAAGTTGGTCTAATTGTTCCTGCTTCTTCCCTATAGAACCGGATATGGCTAACCAATTAACCGATTGATAATGAATCTTTTTAGCCAAAAAAACCAAAGGAAAAGAGAAAGCTACTTCTTGGACATTTGGCCAAAAGTACGTTACTTCCAGGGAGAAGCATCATTTTTATGTCTGCTGCTTATTATCCGTTTTTTACCAGCTCCTTCAAGAGAAAGCAAGATACTTGCAACTATAACAGAAACAATCTCAGCTACCCGGTGTAGTTATGGCTATCTGGATATTAGCTGTTATTGTAAAGTGATACCCTACTAAATTTGAGCAGACGACATGCAAGATACAAATGGGAAATTCGAAAACTTGCAGAAAGATAAGTTGAGTATAAAGATTATCTCGAATAATAATCCTTACCCTGCTGCCGATACTCAGCAAAAGCTTCTGCAAACTCGCAGGATCACTTCTTACTTTATAGTCCTAATTGACAGCGGCTCCACCACATACAATTTGGATTTACAAGATATCACTCTTGCTGACGGACACTTGCTTTTTGCAATGCCTAACCAAGTTTTCACACCTCCACATAAAACTACTAATCTCAAGTACTTTAAGGTGGTATTCGATGAGAATACATTGGCATTGCTACCCCAACAATTTCCTTTTTTAATTAATCCTTTAAACTCTCAAACCATCATTTTTGACGATACTACAAGGGAGAGAGTAAGAAAGGTTTTTGTAATTTTAAATCAGATATTTCACATAGACAAAGATTCTATAGACACAGAAATAACATTAGCTTACCTAAACCTGCTGTTAACAGAACTAAATAATGCTTATTTCAAAAATAAAGAATCAATCAATACTTTAAACAGCAACCTGTCAAAGTTTATTGAATTCAAATTAGTTGTGGAAACGCATCTTACTGAGCAACCCTCTGTGAATACAATAGCTGACAAGTTGGCTTTAACCACAAATAGCTTATATCGGATTGTAAAAGAGCACTCGGGAGTTTCGCCTAAGGATTTTTTTACTAACCGTTTACTGATTGAAGCAAAGCGAAAACTACTTTACTCTCCCCTTTCGGTCAAAGAATTAGCTTATGAATTGGGTTTTAATGATCCTGATTACTTTTCAAGATTTTTTAAAAAATGCACGGGGAAAAGCGTAAGTGAGTTTTTAGAAGCCCAGCAAGATTTGTCCAGATAATCAATTGATCTATCCATCTCCTCTGTTTTTCAGCCATCTACCTTTGCTTTATAATCTAAGCAAAAAGGCAGAAAAATGAAATCAGCATTAGTAACAGGAGCCAACAAAAGCATTGGCTTTGAAGTTGCCCGGCAACTTGCTCAGCAAGGAGTTTATGTTTACCTAGGCAGCCGCAATTTAGAGAACGGGATAGCAGCCGTGAATAAGCTAAAGGCAGAAGGACTAAGTAATGTAGAGTCTATTCAGCTTGACATTACTGATGATGACTCCGTAAAAGAGGCCCGTGCTGAAATAGGCAAAAAAACAGAAGCGTTGGACATACTCATCAATAATGCTGGCATTTACGGTGGCTACCCACAGTCAGCGCTTGACTCAACCATAGACCAGTTCAAAACAGCATACGATGCAAATGTATTCGGGGTCGTAAGAGTTACACAGGCCTTTATTGATTTATTGAAAAAATCTCCCGAACCACGTATTGTAAATGTAAGCTCAAGTCAAGGTTCGATTACGTTGCACAGCGACCCTTCATACAGATATTACGACTACAAAGGAGTGGTTTATCTTTCTTCAAAATCAGCGATGAATATGTATGCAGTTGTTTTGGCATACGAACTAAGGGATAGCAACTTCAAAGTAAATGCTGTTTGTCCAGGATATACAAAGACGGATTTCAATGGTCATCGTGGGCCCGGGAGTGTTGAAACTGCGGGCATGCGGATTATAAAGTATGCTCTGATTGACCAAAGCGGACCGACGGGGAAATTCTTTAGTGAAGAAAATAATCCTGAAACGGGAGAAGTGCCCTGGTAACAAAGATTGACGGATACGAAGTAATACAACGAACTGCTAACAAGGGCTTTGCATTAGTGGGCAGACAGTGCGGATAGAAACAGTTGAGCAAACAATAAACTCGCCCAGATTATTCATCTGCTCCCATTGAAGGCACGTGTTCGGGGGGCCGCGGCCGGCAACGGACGCCGCTGCTACGGGCAGACCCTCAACCGCGTCTGCCTCCCTTCCAATAGTTACAAGCTGTGAGCGAACCAAGCCTCGGGCAGGGCGGTACCCCTACTCCACCATCATTCTCTCCCGCGCCTTAATGCGCTTGTCATTATTGGCGGCGGTGGGCACCACCGTTACTACTACGTATTTCGAGGTAGGCGTATTACTGATCTTTGCCACGCTGCCAATGGGCACCAACGGGTTGGCCTCGGGGAAATAAGCCGAGACGTTGCCCTTCGGAATGTCGTAGGGCACGGCCACGAATTTCTCCACCCGGCGCTCTTCGCCCTTGTAGTGGCTGGTGATGTCGATGAGGTCCTTGGCTTTGATGCCGCGGGCCGCCATGTCGGCCGGGTTCATGAAAAGCACGCGGCGCTCGCCGTGGATGCCCCGGTAACGGTCGTTATACTCGTAAATGGTGGTGTTAAACTGGTCGTGGCTGCGCACCGTCATCAGGACCAGCTGGTCGGGCTCGATTTCGGGCTTCTCCAGCGTGGTCGTGGTGAAGTTGGCCTTGCCGTTTTCAGTGGTAAACTTCCGTTCGCGGGGGCCATTGGGCAGGTAAAACCCGCCCGGCTCGCGGAGCTTCCGGTTGAAGTCTTCGAAGCCGGGGATGACGCGGGAGATGTGGTCGCGGATGACGTCGTAATTCTCGGTCATGGCTACCCAGTCGGTTTTGGTTTTGTCGCCGAGCGTGGCAATGGCCGTGCCGCAGATGATGGCGACCTCGCTGAGCTGGTCGCCGGCCAGCGGCACCAGAACGCCCTTGTTTTGGCTGACCACGCCCATGGAGTTTTCGCACGACGTTAGCTGGTGGCCCGACTTCTGCATGTCGATGTCGGCGTGCGTAAAGGTGGGCAGCAGCAGGCTGGTTTCGCCGGTGGTAAGGTGGCCGCGGTTGAGCTTGGTGCCCACGAACACGGTCAGCTTTTGCCGGCGCATGGCTTCGGCAATCAGCTCGGTGTCGGGGCCGGCGGCGAGCAGGTTGCCCCCCAGGCTGAAGTAGACCTTGGTGTGGCCCAGGCGCATGGCCTTGATGGCCTCTACCACGTCGAGCCCGTCTTCGGCGGGCGGCGTGAAGTGGAACTCCTTCTGCAGCGCTTCCATAAACTGCTTCGGCATGCGCTCCCAGATGCCCATGGTGCGGTCGCCCTGCACGTTGGAGTGGCCGCGCACCGGGCAGGTGCCCGCCCCGGGCTTGCCGATGGCACCCTTCATGAGCTGCAGGTTCACAATCTCCTGGATGGTTTGCACACCCTGGCGCTGCTGCGTGACTCCCATGGCCCAGCAGGTGATGATTTTCTGCTTGGGGGCAATGAGGTTGGCGGCTTCGAGCAGCTGAGCGCGCGAGATGCCGCTAATTTCCTCGATTTCCTCCCAGCTCGTGTTGCGGATGTTCTGCTCGAACGACTCAAAACCAGTGGTGTACTCGGCGATAAATTCACGGTCGACCACCTGGCCGGGGTTCCGGTCCTCGGCTTCGAACAGGTGCTTCATGATGCCCCGCAGCAGGGCCATGTCGCCGTTGATGCGCACTTGCAGGAACACGTCGGTAATCGGGGTGCCATCGCCCATGAGCGCGCCCAGCGCCCGGAGAGGATTCATGAAATCCTGCGGATTTCTAAAGTGGTTGAGGCCCGCTTCAATCAGCGGATTAATGCTGATGATCTTAGCCCCGTTACGCTTGGCTTTTTGCAAGGCCGTGAGCATGCGCGGGTGATTGGTACCCGGGTTCTGGCCGATGATGAGAATAACCTCGGCCTCGTGCAGGTCGTTGAGCGTGACGGAGCCTTTGCCCAGGCCCAGCGTGGGGCTGAGGGCCGAGCCACTGCTCTCGTGGCACATGTTGGAGCAGTCGGGCAGGTTGTTGGTGCCAAACTCGCGGGCAAACAGCTGGAAGAGGAAAGCCGGCTCGTTGGGTACTTTGCCCGAGGTGTAGAACACCGCTTCGTTGGGCGAATCCAACGCGTTTAGGTTATCGGCGATGAGCTGGAAGGCGTCGGGCCAGGCAATGGGCGAGTAGTGGTTGTCGCCGGGGCGCTTCACCAGGGGGTGAGTCAGGCGGCCGGCGTTGTTCTGGTCGCGGTCGGTCATGCGCGAGAGCTCGGCCAGGCTGTGCCGGGCAAAGAACTCGGGGCCGGCGGCCTGGTCGTCGGCATCGGAGGCGGTGGCTTTGGCCCCGTTCTCACAGAACTCGGCCACGGAGCGGTGCTCGTCCGGATCCGGCCAGGCGCAGGACGAGCAGTCGAAGCCATCCTTCTGGTTCATCTTCAGCAGGGCTTTGGTGCCCCGCCCCACTCCGCCCTCACCCCAGCTAAACTGCATGGACTTGATTACGGCCGTAACGCCGGCGGCAACTTTCGCGCGGCCTTCCAGCCGCAGGCCCGTTAGGGCTTCCGGGGGCTGAGCCAGGATGGGGTGCTGGTATTTGGCGTTGGCCACATCGGGGGCCGGAATGTGCGCGTGCACGTGCGTGCGGTTGGGGTCGGAGCGGTAGTGGTCGGGCGCCGGCGCCGCGCCCTGGCTGGGGCGCTCCCCGCTTTTGGGGGCATTGGCCTGCGCCCCCTGCTGGTCGGTTTGACCGGCCTGGCCGGGATCTTCAGCGGGAGATTTTTCCATGACAGTGAGTAGAAAGAGGACGCGAGAGGATAAGCAAAACCACTACAATAGAGCTTACGGGCAGCCATTCGGTTTTTTAACTGCCATAGGCTACAGTTGGTTTCCAACCGGGCTCAAGCCAAGCAAGGTAACGAATTGGCACCTGGGGCGCCAGGTTGAACTACACTCTTCTATTCAGACGAGACTGCCGCGGTTAAAGTTACCCTAGCAATTCGGCTATAAGCGGTGCAGCCTGTGGCAGGCCGGGCGGCTAGTGCCGACAATCCAAATCCTTTTCGATTAACACTTTAAGAGACTGGTTTTCGGCCATCATCAGGGTGGCGGAAAGGCCGTTCTGGTCGGTGCTGGTCCAGTGCGCGGCCAGCGTAGCGGGCACTTTCACGGTGATGGCCCCGGCTCCGTGGGTGATGCGAAACTCCTCCGAATCAGCGCGCTCCAGCGCGTAGGTCAGGCTTTCGCCCACCGTGAGCCCCAGCGGAACCACGACGGCTACGCGACCCGTCTCGGCAAAATGAGCGACTTCGGCCTCGGAGAGACGGAGGCGCAAGGAATGGTCTTCGAAACGAAGCTTCATGGAGGAAGGGTTGGAATGAAATTGAGCAAGACCGTGATAAGCCAGCCAAAAAATCAGCCCGGTATACAGCCATCGAGAAAGTATCAGCTCAATGCATCAGTTCGTCACACCGGGCCGACGCTTTCCGAATCTACTACGCGAAAAACTCGGCAGAGGATAGCAGTCCTTCCCAGACAGCTTCTTACTGCTCACTCTTCTTTAACGGGCATTTGCCAGGCGCCAGCCTCCGCAATAGATGTTGAACCGCTGCTGTCGCACGAAGCCAAGTACCGTCATGCCAAAGCTTTCGGCCGCCTGCACGGCTAAGCTACTGGGGGCCCCTACCGCCGCCAAAACCCCAATTCCCGCGGCGGCAGCCTTTTGCACCAGCTCGAAGCTGACGCGGCCACTCACCAGCAGCACGTGCTGGTGCAGCGGCAACTGGTTGGCCAACAGCATCGCGCCGATGAGCTTGTCGAGGGCGTTGTGGCGGCCCACGTCTTCGCGCAGCAAGAGCAGCTCGCCAGTGGGGCTGAAGAGCGCGGCGGCGTGCTGCCCCCCGGTTTGCTCGAAGCCAGCCTGGGCCGCGCGCAGGCGCTCGGGCAGTTGGTGCACCACGGCGTAAGCCAAGTGCGGGCCGGTGGCCGGCAGCGTGGGGCAAGTAGCCATGCGCACGGCATCGATGCTGGTTTTGCCGCACACCCCGCAACTGGAGCTGGTGTAGAAATGCCGTTCCAGGGCCGCGAAATCAACTTTTACGTGGGAAGCCAGCTCAGCGCGAACCACGTTGCCAGCTTCTTCGGCCTTCCGTACATCGGGGCAGGGAATGATGCCCAGCAGGTCGGCTTTGCTCCGGATAAAGCCTTCGGTGAGCAAAAAGCCGGCGGCCAGCTCTTCATCGTGCCCCGGCGTGCGCATGGTCACCGACAGGGTACGGTGCCGACGCTGACCAGCCTCCTCGTAGCCCACCCGGATTTCCAGCGGCTCCTCAGCCGCGAGCTGGTCGGAGGCCTGCACGGCTGGGCCGGCCCCGCTCACTTTCTGAATGGTGGTGAATTCGTAGCTGGCGGCGGGGAGCAGAATGGCGGGGTTCATGGCGGAGGTGGAATTTACCGGAGCAGCCAGTAAGTAACGGGGCCTTATAAGCAAGAATCCTGGACGTAGGTTCCTGAAAGTACGGTGGATGCCAGTTCAATCTGCTAAGGCTTCCCATGCCGGTGCCTGAGCCGACTGCCCAACGGCTTGAACAGGCTCGGGCGATTCCTGCGTAACACCATAGCTTAGCACCGCTTACCGTAGCTCTACCAGATGAACCTCAAGAATATCACCCGCCACCTGACGCTTTGGGTACTGCTGGCCATCGCGGCCGGGGCGCTGCTGGGCCACTTACAGCCCGCTACCGCCGTGCAGATGGAAGTTCTGGGAAAGCGCTTCATCGATGTGGTGAAGCTGTTTATAAACCCTATCATCTTTCTAACCATCACGCTCGGCATCAGCGCCATGGGCGACCTGAAGAAAGTAGGTCGCATTGGCGGCAAGGCGCTGCTCTACTTCGAAATTGTGACGACGCTGGCGCTGGCCATTGGGGTGGGCGTGGCGGCGCTGGTGCGACCGGGGGCGGGCGTGGCCGTGGGCAAGCTCAGCGCAACGGCCGTGGACGAGTACGCCAAGCGCGCCGGCCAGTTTTCCTGGTGGCATTTTCTGGCCGATAACGTCACGCTGCAAGTGCTGCTGCTGTCCATCGGGCTGGGCATAGCCTTGAGCAAATACGCCGGCCGCGAACCCATCATTCACCTCCTGAAAGAGGCCTCGAAGTATGTGTTTCGTGGGCTGCACCTGGTCATGCTTTTCGCACCCATCGGGGCCTTTGGCGGTATGTCGTTTACCATTGGCAAGTACGGCATCGCCACGCTGCTGCCGCTGGGCAAGCTCATGGCTACCGTGTACCTGACCATGGCCGTGTTCATTTTCGCGGTGCTCGGCGCCATTCTGCGGTACTGCGGCGTGAGCATGTGGTTGTTGCTGAAATATCTTAAGGCTGAGCTGCTGATTGTACTCGGCACTTCTTCTTCCGAAGCGGGCCTGCCGGGGCTGATGGAGAAGCTGGAACGGATGGGCTGCGCGCAGCCGGTAGTGGGCCTGGTGGTGCCCACCGGCTATTCCTTCAACCTCGACGGCACCACCATCTACCTCTCGCTCGCCACGCTTTTTCTGGCCCAGGTATTCCACGTCGACTTATCCGTTGCGCAGATTATCAGCATGATGGGCATTCTTATGGTCACGAGCAAGGGGGCGGCCGGGGTGGCGGGTAGCGGCTTTGTGGTGCTGGCCAGCACCCTCACCGCCCTGAAGGTGATTCCGGTGGAAGGGCTGGCCCTGCTGCTGGGCGTGGACCGGTTTATGTCCGAGGCGCGCTCCCTGACCAATTTCATCGGCAACGGAGTAGCCACCATCTTTCTGGCGCACCACGAAGGCGCGCTCGACCACGACCTGGCCGCGCAGGCGCTGGGTAAGCACTTACAGCCTCCTTACCGCGTCGGGGCCTTACCAGCTGAGAGGGCCTGAGCCTGTAGTGAAAGAAACCGCCGGGGGCGGGGCCTGGGCTGCGCCGCGTTCGTGCCGTTAGAAACCGGTAGTTCGGGCATCTTTCAACACGGCGAAGCCCAGGCTTTGCCCTGCGTGCCGACATTTGCTCCGTGGAAACTTCGACCCTGCCCCGCCCCGCTCCCACCCGCCCGCCCCTGCGGTTCGACCGCAATGAGCTGGCCGGCGCGTTTGGCGACCTGGGCACTGACTTACCACTGCTCATCGGCGTCATCGCCGCCGCAGGTGTCGACAGTGCCGGGGTGCTCATTCTGTTTGGGCTGATGCAGGTGTTTTCGGGTCTGTGGTACCGGCTGCCGATGCCGGTGCAGCCCCTCAAGGCCTTTGCGGCGCTGGTGATTGCCCAGAAAATTCCCGGCCGGGTCATCTTCGGCGGCGGGCTGGCCATTGGGGTGAGCATGTTTTTTCTGTCGGTAACCGGCCTAGTTGATGCGCTGGCGCGGCTGGTGCCCAAGCCGGTGGTGCGCGGTATCCAGTTCGGACTGGCCTTGCAGCTGGCCACGCTGGCCCTGAAGCAATACGTGCCGGCCGACGGATTGCCCGGCTACACGCTGGCCGCCGTGGCATTTGCCGTCACGGTGGCGCTGCTGGGCAACCGGCGCTGGCCGGCGGCGCTTATCGTCATTGCCCTGGGCGCCGCTTACGCCTTGGTCCTCAAACTAAACCTGGCCACGGCCCAACAAGCCGTTGGTCTGCATCTGCCCGCCTGGCACGTTCCCGCCCCGGCCGACATTCTCACCGGGGCCGTGCTGCTGGCCCTGCCCCAGATTCCGCTGTCGCTGGGCAACTCGGTGCTGGCCACCCGCCAGATTGCCGCCGACTACTTCCCCGAGCGCGGCCTCACCGTGCGGCAAATCAGCCTCACCTATGCGCTGATGAACTTAGCCAGCCCCTTCCTGGGCGGATTCCCGGTCTGCCACGGCTCGGGCGGCATGGTGGGGCACTACGCGTTCGGGGCGCGCACGGGGGGCTCGGTGATTATCTACGGGGGCTTGTTTCTGACGCTGGGATTATTTTTCAGCCGGGGCTTTCAGCAGGTGGTGCAGATTTTTCCGCTCCCCGTCTTAGGTGTGCTGCTGCTGTTTGAGGCCCTGACGCTAGCCACGCTCTTGCGCGACATCAGCGGGCAGCGCCGCGACTTGGTGGTGGCGCTGCTGGTGGGCCTGCTGTGCGCCGGGCTGCCGTATGGCTACCTCGTAGGCCTGGTGGTGGGCACGGCGGTGCACTACGCCATGCAACGCGGTTGGGTAGAGCTGGGGAAGTAGCGGTTAACAGCTCCCGGCCAGCTTGCGCTTTTCGGTTGGCAGGTTGGGGAACCTCACCCTCGTCCCCGTTCGCTTACCGCCGCGAAGCCCAGAAAACGAGGAGCCGACCCCAAGCTGCTGGTCGCTACCCTACACCCGCACCCGGCTTGCCACGGCCGACACGCACAGCCCCATGCCGGCAATCAGGGCAAACGACACCTGCAAACTCGTAGCTCCGGCCACCAGGCCGATAATGGGCGGCCCCAGTAAAAAGCCCAAGAACCCAATCGTAGACACCGACGCCAGCGCCATGCCCGCCGACATGCGCGACGATTTCCCGGCTGTGCTGTACACCAGCGGCACCACCGCCGAGGTTCCGAACCCCACCAGCAGAAAGCCCAGCACCGCCGTAGCCAGCGTGGGCCACAGCACGGCCAGCAGCAGGCCCGTGGCCGTGAGCAGGCCGCTGAGCTGAATAACCCGTCGGGCTCCCAGCCGCCCCGCCAGCCAGTCGGCCCCGAATCGGCCCAGCGCCATGGTGCTCATGAACGCCGTGTAGCCCACGCCCACCCAATCCGGCCCGGCCCGGACTACCTTTTTGAAGTACACCCCGCTCCAATCGAACATGGCCCCTTCGCAGATGAGCGCGCAAAAGGCAATGGCGCCCAGCCCCAGCAGCTCCTGGTCGGGCTTCACGAAAATGGGCGGGTTCGGGTCCACGTTGCGGTCTTGACGCACGGTGTAGCCGGCACTCACTGCCAGGCCTGCGCCAAGGCACAGCACGATGAGCAGAAAATGTACCCCGGGCGCCACCGCGTGGCCAATCATGAACGTGCCCAGGCTCGCCGCCACGAAGCCCGCCAGGCTCCACAGCCCATGAAACGAAGCCATAATGGGCTGGTGCTCATACAGCTCCTCCACGCCCACGGCCTGGGTATTCACCGCGATATTGGTCAGGTTGCCGCCGATGCCGAATAGTACCAGGCACGGCAGTAGCTGGTAGAGGCTGCTGGCCCAGCCCAGTCCCAGCAGGGCCGCGGCGTATAGCCCCAAGCCCCACAGCACCACTTTGCGGCTGCCCTCCTTGGCCACCAGCCACCCGGTGAAGGGCAGCGACAGCAACTGCCCGATCGGAATGGCCAGCAGAAGACCGCCCAGTTGGGCTTCGGAAACCCCCATGCGCTGCTGCACGCTCGGAATACGCGAAGCCCAGCTGGCAAAGCACAAGCCCAGCAGGAAAAACAAAGCCCCCACGGCCACCCGGTGCGCTTTTCTGGAAATTGGTTGGGAAGGAGCAGTCAACGAAATCATACAGCTACGGTTCTCACGGCGGCGCGGGAGCTCTCGTCCCCAACCCCAATTTTTGCAGGCCCAAGCTCCCCAACGCCAACCAGCCCCGACGAGTTGTCGAATGAGCCCGCCGGGTGATTATCCTTCCACTCTTTTACCTCACCCGCCTGCTTCAGCCTGAGCAGCATCAGCAGCCCCCTCGATCTTTAATTAAGCCATGCTCAACGCCACGGCCCAGAACGACAACCGCCTACTCTAGCGCCCTTTAGTTAGCCAGATTATTTGGTCCGCCCCATATTTAAGTAAGTCTAGATGCCGTCAGGCTCCACCTCTCCCCCGGAGAGGGGGCCGGCCCCGTAGGGGTCACGTGAGGCTCCCAGCAGCTTTGCTATCTCACGCTGGTAAAGCGGGTTGTCGGTCATGCCGTTGTGTCCCGCGCCGGGCAGCACCACTAACTGATCGGTCGGCTTGAGCAGGGCTTTTAGCTTGAGCGAGGACTCGTAGTAAATCACCTCATCGCAGTCGCCGTGAAACAGCACGATGGGCGCGCCGACCCGTGTAATCAGCTCGTTGGTGGGCAGGGGGTACCGTACCAAAAAGCCCGGCACGAACGGGTACAAGTGCGTGGCTAAATCGCGCAGGCTGAAATAGGGGGCCTGCAAAATCAGCAGCCGGGGGTGGTGGTGAGCCGCCAGCCAGGTAGCCGGGCCGGTTCCGACCGAGTAGCCGAGAATCACGGTCTGGCTTTCGGGGTACTCCGGCCGCAAGTGCTGGTAGGCAGTCTGCACGTCGCTCAGCAGCTGGCTCTGGCTGGTGATTTGGCCGCCGCTCTTGCCGTAGCCGCGGTAGTCGAGGATGAATACGTCGTAGTGCAAGCGGGTGTAGGTAGCCGCCGCCGCGCCCCAGCTATCCACTGCCCCGGTATTGCCGTGCAGGTAAAATAGCAGTCCCTTCGACCCCGGGGCCTTGAAGAGCACCCCGTGCAGGCGGGTGCCGTCGGCAGCGGTAATCCAGCGCTCCTCGAACTGGCCCGGAAAGTGAAATTGGTAATCCGCGCGCAACTGATTGGGATAGAACAACAGGCTTTCCTGCTTGAAATACAGCACGCCGCACAACGCAACGTAAAGCACGGCGACCACGACCAACAAGATGACCAGAACTTTCATAGCGCTACCTTAAAAACCCTCAATAGACTCAAATCCAAGACGCTGCGGCGCAAAATATCCAGCCGACTACCCCTGGCTCAGCCACCACATGCAATAAATAAATTTTATATTATCAGCTACTTACCTGAACAAGATGTCAACCCCCAATGGTAGCCATGCTCTCGAAGCTGAGCTGGTGCAGGGGCCGCTGCTGCTCCGCCTCAAACCCGTTGGCCGCCCGGAAGCGGAAGGCCGCGGCTAACGCGGCTACCAGCTGCTCGTCGTCGTGGCCGCCACGCAGCAAGGCGCGCACATCGAGCACACCCTGGTCGTAGAGACAGGTCTTGATACCACCTTCGGCCGTGAGGCGCAGACGGTTGCAACTGCCGCAGAAGGTCCGCGAATAGGCCGCGATAATGCCCACCCGGCCCTGGTGCCCGGCAATAGCGTAGTCCGTAGCCGTGGCGCCGACCGACCCGGCCAGGGGCGTAAGCTCGCCAAAGTGCCCGGCCAGATGCCGACGAATGCGCACGTGGTTCCATGGCAACGACGCGGGTCCGGCCGCGTGGCTGCCGCCGTTAAAGGGCATCTCTTCAATGAAGCGCACATCAACGGGTAGCGTGCGGCTAAGGTCGGCCAGCGGGATGAGATCGGCAATGTTTTGCCCATCCATGACCACGGCGTTGATTTTAACCTGGATGCCGGCCTCGAGCAGGGCGTATAACGTTTGCATCACCCGCGGCAGCTCGTCGCGCCGCGTGATGCTCGCGAACCGGGCGCGGTCGAGGGTGTCGAGGCTGAGGTTCACAGCTTTCACCCCCATCCGGGCCAGGGCAGGCACGTGCGGGGCAGTGAGCACGCCGTTAGTCGTCAGGCTGAGGTCCTCGATGCCGGGCAACTGGGCGAGGCGTTCCATGAAATACACCAGGTTGCGCCGCACGAATGGCTCGCCGCCGGTCAGGCGCACCTTGCGCACACCCAGGGTGGCCAGCAGGCCGGTGAGGCGCAGCATCTCCTCGTAGCTCAGCAGGTCGTGCCTGGGCGTATACCGGATGCCTTCCTCGGGCATGCAGTAGAAGCAGCGCAGGTTGCAGCGGTCCGTCACGGCCAGGCGCAGGTACTCCAGCGGCCGGCCGTGCTGGTCGAAGAGGGGCGACACCACCGGGGTGACCAGGGAAGAGGCAGCGGGAAGCACGTTTATCACCAATTTTGTCCGGCTGTACGTAACATGGCCGGCTTGCGCTAAACCCCCAACAACTAAAAGGTGTTCAGTCTGCGCGCCGCGGCCCCCGAAATGGCGGTTGCCCGTCGTTGGGGCCTCAATTTTACGTCGAAAGATATGTCATTAACCATTGCCCTGTACGGCATCACCCGCGACATTGTGGGGGCAGCCACCATTGAGCTGCCGGCCCCGGCGCCTACCACCGTGGGCGAACTGCTGGCCGAAATGCGCCGGCAGTACCCCGCGCTGGGCGAGTTGCGCAGCTGCGCCGTAGCTGTGAACCAGGAGTACGCCCCCACCGACCAGCCCTTACACCCCGTCGATGAAATCGCCCTTATTCCGCCGGTGGCCGGGGGCTAGTTCATCGAACTTCGTCCTACGCCCCCGCCATTCATGACCCGCCACCTCACCATTACCGATCAGCCCATCGATGTTGCCGCCGCCCTGGCTGCCGTGCAAACCGAGGCCGCGGGTGCCGTCAATGCCTTCGTTGGTACGGTGCGCAATCAATCGGGTGGACGCGCCGTGCGGCGCCTGCACTACGAGTCCTACGACAGTATGGCCCTGACGCAGCTTGGCCACGTGGTGGCGCAGGCCCACGAAAAGTGGCCTATGCTGCAAGCCGTGGCAGTGGTTCACCGCAAAGGCACGCTGGCCTTGGGCGACGTGGCCGTGGTGGTGGCCGTGGCCACGCCCCACCGCGCCGAAAGCTTCGCGGCCTGCCAGTACATCATCGACACCTTAAAGCAGGTGGTAACGATTTGGAAGCGCGAAGAATATGAAGACGGCACCGAGTGGGTGGCCGCGCATCCGTAGCTGAGTTTCAGCCACCAAAAGCCCGGCTTCCTGGCGGAAGCTTGCGCTCATCCGAAGTGCCAAAGCAGCACCGGCCTACTGGTCGGCGCTGCTTTCGTAATTATCGCCCGGACTCTCTGGTTGTTTTCTGCTAACCAAGTGCCACTAAGCACCGGGCATAAGCCAAGAAGGATGTTATTTCAATATCCTGCTCGAGGACAGCATTTTGAGAGAAGTAAATTATTAGAACAGCTACGGCACTCTTTTCGCACCAGGACTTCCCAAACCCCAATGCGGTGCTGACCATCTGGTCAGCACCGCATTGGGGTTTGTAGGCTAAACCTCCTAGAGGGAGACGGGATATCTGCGGCTGAAATGCTGTTCAGGCGACCGCGCCTGTGCTGAAGAGCTACTCAGGAGAAGCGTGAAAACGGCGCACTTTCGTTCGTTCAACCGCGAGACGCCCGGCGAGGCGTCTCTACACTGCTTTTACCGGCTGGGAATCAGATACCCCAGGGAAAGCTGAAACGACGAGTGACGGGCATTTTTGAGGTCACCATTAAAGTAAGCACCGTTATCACTCTTCACGAAGTCGCTGAAGGCACCGGTGTAGCGCAGATTCAGACTCAGCCCGTTCTGGGCCTGGTAGCCAAGACCGGCTAGGTAGCCCAATTCGTTGCGATTGAGTCCGCTCACATCCCTCTTATTCTGGGCTTCGGTAGTAGTCGGCGAACCGCCTGAGGCGGACGTGGTGGTAACTCTGGTTTGATCGTTGGCGCTGATCAGGTAGGAGTATTGCGGGCCAGCTTCGACAATGAAGCCCCCGGCATTGATTTTTAGCAGCACCGGCACGTCGAGGTAGTTGTAGTTGACGGTACCCTCGCGCGTTTGCTTGGTACCCAGAATGCTGGTGAATTCCGTGGGCTTGTTCTCGAAGCCCTTCTGCGAATACAGCACCTCGGGCTGCACCGACAAAAAGCCATCAGCGGCAACTGGCACGTTGAGCATTACGCCACCCAGAAAGCCCACCTTGTTGTTGTAAATGCTTTCGTTTTTGACGTTGCCCGCCAGGTTAGAATAGTTGGCGCCGGCGCGCAAGCCGAAACGGATGTCTTGAGCCTGAGTCGAAGAAATAGCGGTGGCCACCAGTGCCGAGGCTATTATAAAGGCAGATTTTTTCATGTCGATTACTGCTATGTGGAAAACAGATTTGAGTGGGCGCAAGTCGAAAAGTGTGCCAATCTGAGCCACCAGCGGCCATTCTGCTTTATCGCATTTAGTATCAGGCCAAAAAAAAGCCCGACCGTAGTATAGTCAGGCGTTTTCGGGCCGTTGGGCTTTGGGAAGCATTCGCGCTGGACTCAACCCGGCCTGACCGCCAGTGACTGCTGTAACTATTGGCACCTCAGCCCATCAGCTCCCGCTCCGCTTGGGCGCGCTCCTCGGGGGTATTCACGTTACGCAGCTCGGCGGACACCGGCGCGGGCAGCAGCGCGATGTCGGAGTTGATCAGGGCCTTGCGCGGACAGGAATAGCCCATACTCAGGAACCGTAACAGCTGCCCGTAGCTGCGCGGCTCCCAAATGGTGACGAGCGGCTCGGGAAAATCATCCACAGGGCTTCGCAACGCCGTGGCCGCGCGCGCCGACTGCCGGTTAGTAACCAGGAACTCCAACGTGGTGCGGGTGAGGAACGGCAGGTCGCAGGCCAGCACCAGCCAAGCGGCATTCGGATCGGCCTGAAACGCGGAGAGCAGCCCCCCCAGCGGACCCAACCCCAGGAAGGTATCGGGCAGCGGCGTGAGCCCGGCGGGCAGGTCGGCGGCCTGCTCGGGCCGGACGGACACGCGCACGTCGGGGCAAAACTCGCCGAGCAGCGCGGCCGTGTGCTGGCGCTGGTCGAGGCCGTGGTACTGCAGCGCCCCTTTGTCGGTTTGCATCCGCTCGCTGCGCCCCCCCGCCAACACGAGGCCCCGCAGTACGGGCTCAGCCATAAAATACCACTGCCGCAGGAAGGTGGCGATACCCGCCGTATCGGCCAGGGGCAGCACGGGCGGCAGCGGCGCGGCGCTCAGGTGCTCGGCCAGGACGGCGGGCAAATCGGTCTGGCCCTCCGCCAGCAAAATCAGCCGCACGTCGGTGAGGCGGTCGAGCTTCTGGTGCAAGGGCTTGCGGGGGTCGACTACCACTACTTGCTGGCGGGCCCGGAAATGGTTGCCATTCACCAGCACC
This sequence comes from Hymenobacter montanus, assembly GCF_014699115.1. GTDB lineage: Bacteria > Bacteroidota > Bacteroidia > Cytophagales > Hymenobacteraceae > Hymenobacter > Hymenobacter montanus. The sequence goes on along the minus strand of NZ_JACXAD010000016.1, from coordinate 12,636 downwards.
ATGCTTTCGTGGGCCAGCAGCTCGGGCTGCGAGAACTGGTCGAGCCGGCGGGTCAGGTTAAGCTGGCGGTAGCTGATTTTATCAATCAGCTCGGCCGAAAGGCCCGGCTCGGCGACCCGGAGCAACGGCGAGGCCCCGACTTCAGCCGCCGCGTCGGCCGCGCTGGTGGCATCACCCGCGGCGTGGTCGGCGTCGACATACCCTACCCGCAAGGCCGGCGTCAGGTGGGGTAGCAACCGGGCTACCAGGGCCTGAATATCCCCGCACGGGGCCCCGAGAATGGCTAGCTCGTGCCGACCAAACGCTCCCACGTCGGGCCGGGCCAGGGCGGCGTGCCTGGCTCGTTTTACGGCGGTAGAATGACTGTCCATGACGAAAGTTACACAGTTTCGGGACGATGAAAGTCGCTTTTACCCCCGGTTTTTTCGACAAGCTGCACACCATCAATGGTAATGTCGTGGGAGAAGGCCTTACACATGTCGTAGAGGGTGAGGGCCGCCACGGTGGCCCCGGTCAGGGCTTCCATCTCCACCCCGGTGCGGCCCGTAACCACGGCGGTGCACTCCACGCGCAGGGCATCGGGCCCGTCAGGCTCGATGGTGACTTTGCAGTCGTCGAGCCCCAACGGGTGGCACAGGGGGATGAGCTCAGCCGTACGCTTGGCTCCCATGATGCCCGCCAGGATAGCCGTGTGCAACACCGGCCCCTTGTGCGAGGGCATTTCCCCAGCCTGCACCCGCCCCAACAGCTCCGAGCCGAGCACCACGCGGCAGCGAGCGCGGGCCAGGCGGCGGGTGGGCGGCTTGGCCCCAACATCGACCATGGTAGGCTGGTTGGCAGCGTTGACGTGAGTAAAATCTGGGGGGAACATAAACAAAGGAATGTAAATACGCTTATTTGCGGCGGATTGTCAGCCCCATTGAGCCAACCGGCAGGAAATCATCTTTACGGCAAATCTGCCGCGTAAGAATAAATACGGCACCGGATTTATCGGCCCCTGCCAGTAATTAGAGCAGTTCTCGCATCGGAGAAAAGAATTAAAAATTAAAAATGAAGAATTAAAAATCTGATAGCCATATTTTTAATTCTTCATTTTTAATTTTTAATTCCTAAAAAACCGTACACTGACTTGGGAACCGCTCTAAATCGACTGAGTCTCAGCCTAGCCTGGGCGCGGCCGGCGGTTTTGACCGTTGCGCCGTTCAACGACCAGACGCAAATATTGCCTTGCTCCTTGTTTGTACCGCTTATGCTTTCCGTTGCCGAAGCCTTTGCCCGCGTGCGGGCCACTGCCCGCCCGCTACCGTCCGAAACTGTGCCCTTGCCCCAGGCCGTCGGCCGCGTGCTGGCCGCAACCATCGTGGCCGACCGCGACTTCCCGCCTTTCAGCCGGGTGGCTATGGATGGCATTGCCGTGGCCCACGCCAGTTGGGCGGGCGGGCAGACGGATTTTGCCATCGAGCATACCCAGTACGCTGGCGCCCCCGCCCAGCCGCTGCAAAACGCCCACGCCGCTATCGAAGTAATGACCGGGGCCGTGCTGCCGCCCGGTACCGACGTAGTGGTGCGCTACGAGGATATTCAGCTGGAGAATAGCCGCGCTACCATTCAGATTCCGCCACCCGGCGTGCCCGGCGTGAACATCCACCGCCAGGCCGCCGACCGCCGCCGGGGCGACGTACTGCTCCGGCCCGGCGTCCGCCTGGGCCCCGCCGAAGTGGCCGTCGCCGCCACCGTAGGAGCGGCGGCAATAACCGTGGTGCGCGCCCCCCGGGTGGCCGTCGTCAGTACCGGCGACGAGTTAGTGGACCTCGATGAATTGCCCTTACCCCACCAGATTCGCCGCTCCAATGCCTACGCGCTGCAGGCCCTATTCAGCCAGGCTGGGGCGCAGGTGTCGCTGTTTCACCTTAACGACGAATTCGTGGTCCTGCGCCAGGGCCTGGCCGGTATTCTTGACACGGGCTTCGACGCCGTAGTGCTCAGCGGCGCCGTGAGCAAGGGCCGCGCCGACCACCTGCCCGGCCTGCTGCGTGAGTTGGGAGCAGTTGAAATCTTCCACGAAGTGAATCAGCGCCCGGGCAAGCCCATGTGGTTTGGGGCGCGGGCCACCGGGCCGGTGGTATTTGGCCTGCCGGGCAATCCAGTGTCTACTTTCCTCACGGCGTGCCGTTACGTGCGGCCTTGGCTACGAGCCAGTCAGCGGCCGGCCGATGCGGCAAGCGCGGCAGTAGAAGGCCCCGCCCCAGCTATCCTCACTGTTGACATTGAGTTCAAGCCCCAGCTAACTCATTTCGTGCCCGTGCGGGTCGAGGTTGACGCGACAGGCCGCTGCCTGGCCACACCGCTGCGCGTGGGCGGCTCGGGCGACTTGGCCGGCTTGCTTGGCGCCACCGCCTTCCTGGAGCTGCCCCCGGAACCAGTGCGGTTCGCTGCCGGCACCGTTTGGCCCGCTTGGGTGCTGTAAGACGGACGTCAGTTACTTACTCATCGTGCATTGCCCAAAAAGACGGTTAATCCGTCAGTATAAGGCTCAAGACATCTTCCGGCTCAGATCCTGGTCGCCGGGCTCCCCGTTCCTACGGGGCGGCCTATGCCCTATAAGCTCCCGGGGCATATCAGGTTTCGGCGGCTGCACCGGGTACACGAATTAGGAAACAACTGTAAGCCAGAAATATCCTCCTATCCACTCTCACCAATTATCATCCCTTAGAGCCGCACCAAACCGAACGCTTTGACTGGACGGCCTCGTTACAGCCGAAGCGTTCGGTTTGGTAGAGACACTAGGCGGCCGCGTGAATCTGCCGAATGGCATCGCGGGCCGCGCTCACGGGCTGCTCACCGAGCAGGTTGAGGCGGTCGGCGCTGATGACCTGCACGTCGGTAATGCCCACGAAGCCCAGCACCTGGCGCAGATAGGGCGTGGCCAAGTCGTAGGGGCTGCCGACTTCCACCCCCCCGGAGGTGATGACCAGATAGGCTCGCTTGCCCGTCAGCAGCCCTTCGGGACCGGCCGCCGAGAACTTGAAGGTGAGACCGGCGCGGGCAATCAAGTCAACCCACGTTTTGAGCGAGGCCGGAATACTGAAGTTGTAAATCGGCGCGCCGATGATGAGCACGTCGGCCGCTTTCAGCTCCTGCACCAGTTGGTCGGAGAAGGCCAGCGCCTGCTGCTGCTCCGGCGTGCGCTGCTCAGCCGGAATGTAAAAGCCGCCGATCATCAGGTCGTTGACGAAGGGCAGGCTCGTAGCCACATCGCGGTAGGTAGTGTGCAGGTCGGGGTGCTTGGTCGCCAACTCGGCTACGAGTTCGGCCACCAACTTGCGGCTCACCGACTGTTCGGTGCGGCCGCTGGAATTAATCACTAGTGCGTTCATGAGTAAAAGGTTAAAAGTATGGATGGCGAAACTACAACCCATACTTACTTTTTGTTAGTGGTTATCTTTTTGTTAGTTGCTTACCTTTGGGTACCAATAATTGAATCTGAGGTATATGACCACTAAAAAAAAATATCCCCACTGCTGCCCCGTGCGCTACACCCTGGACCTGATTGGCGGCAAATGGAAGCTGCCCATCGTAGCGCTGCTGAGAAGCGGGGCGCTGCGCTTCACGGAAATTGAGCGCGCCCTGCCCGGCATCAGCGCCCGCATGCTGATTAAAGAGCTCAAGGAGCTTGAAAGCCACGGGTTGCTCACGCGCACTGTTTTCGCGGCAGTGCCCCTGCGCGTGGAGTATTGCCTTACCGATGACGGCTACAGCTTGTGCCCCGTGTTTCAGGCCATGCACGCCTGGGGTAGCACGCACATGGCAAGCTTCGCGGAGGAGACGGCGGCGTGTATTGGCCCAAAAACGGTGGGGCTGGCAGAGCCGACCGAAGCCCAAAAACTGGGCTGAGCTTTTGGGTGACGCAATCGGGTTCCGACGCTACCCGAACGGAGTGGCAACCCGGCTATTGCAGTTGCGTTGTACCTTTGCCCTAAGCTGCTATCCAGAAAGACCGAGGGACCGGGCCCGATGACGTCTTGGCAACCTGCTCCGCAGGTGCCAACTCCCGTTTCGCCGCCTTTTTAGCGAAAGAAGATGTCAGCCGGAACCGGACGCGACTGTTCGGGTTTCTTTCTGGATAGGCGTGCTATTTCGCCGTAAACCCACCCGAAAGAAATGCCGACTGCCACCCGCTCCACTGCCCCGCAACCCGAACTACCAAGTGCGCGCCACCGTCTCCCCGACCTGCTGCGCGAGCGGCTGCTGATTCTCGACGGGGCCATGGGCACCATGATTCAGCGCCATCCGCTGACGGAAGAGGACTTCCGTGGTACGCGCTTCGCCGACCACCCCAAGCCCTTGCGTGGCAACAACGACCTGCTCAGCCTCACCCGCCCAGACATCATCAAAGGCATTCACGCCGAATACTTTGCCGCCGGGGCCGACATGGTCGAGACCAACACTTTTTCGGGCACCAGCATCGCCCAGGCCGACTACGGCCTCGAGCACGTGGTGTACGAGTTGAACTACGAGTCGGCCCGCCTGGCCCGCGAAGCGGCCGAGGAGTACTCCACCCCGGACAAGCCGCGCTTCGTGGCCGGCGCCGTGGGCCCCACCAACCGCACCGCTTCGCTTTCGCCCGACGTGAACCGCCCCGGCTACCGGGCCGTGACCTTCGACGAGCTGGCCGCCGCCTACCTGGAACAGGTGCGCGGCCTCGTCGATGGCGGGGTCGATGCCCTGCTCATCGAAACCATCTTCGACACGCTCAACGCCAAGGCGGCGCTCTACGCCGTGCAGAAGTTCTTTGATGAGGGCGGCCGCGAGGTGCCACTCATGATTTCCGGCACCATCACCGACGCCTCGGGCCGCACCCTGTCGGGCCAGACGGTGGAAGCGTTCTGGAACAGCATCCGCCACCTGCCGCTGCTGAGCGTGGGCCTGAACTGCGCCCTCGGCGCCAGCCAGCTCAAGCAGTACGTGGAAGAGCTCAGCCGCATTTCGGACGTGCACATCTCGGCCTATCCCAATGCCGGCCTACCCAACGCCTTCGGCGGCTACGACGAATCAGCCCAGGAATTTGCCGCACTCGTAGAAGAGTACCTGAAAGACGGCATCGTGACGGTGGTGGGTGGTTGTTGTGGCACCACGCCGCAACACATTGCCGAGCTGAGCCGGCTGGCCGAGCGGTATCAGCCCCGACGACTGGCCTCACCCCCCAATCCCCTCTCTGAGGGAGAGGGGGAGCCTGAAGCTGGCGCAACGGAATCGCTTGGCTCCCCTCTCCCCCGGAGAGGGGCTGGGGGTGAGGCAACCACCCGCCTGGCCGGCCTTGAGCCCTTCAACATTACCCCCAACAGCTTGTTCGTGAACGTGGGCGAGCGCTGCAACGTGACCGGCTCGCGCGCTTTTGCCCGGCTTATCCGCACCGGGGCCTACGAAGAAGCCCTGGCCGTGGCCCGCACCCAGGTGGAAGAAGGCGCCCAGGTGCTCGATATCAACATGGACGAGGGCATGCTCGACTCGGAGCAGGCCATGACCACTTTCCTGCACCTCATCGCCTCGGAGCCTGATATTGCGCGGGTGCCGTTGATGATTGACTCCTCGAAATGGAGCGTGCTGGAAGCCGGCCTGAAGTGCGTGCAGGGCAAGAGCATCGTCAACTCCATTTCCTTGAAGGAGGGCGAGGAGCTGTTCCTGCAGCGGGCCCGCACGGTACGCCAGTACGGCGCGGCCATGGTGGTGATGGCCTTCGACGAGCAAGGCCAGGCCGATACCCTGGAGCGGCGCATTGCCATTTGTCAGCGCAGCTACAACCTGCTGATGAGTATCGGCTTCCCGGCCGAGGACATCATCTTCGACCCCAACATCCTCATCGTGGGCACGGGCATGGAAGAGCACCGCAACTACGCCATCGACTTCATTGAGTCGGTGCGCTGGATTAAGGCCAACCTGCCCGGGGCCCTTACCAGCGGGGGAGTGTCGAACATCAGCTTCTCGTTTCGGGGCAACGAGGTGGTCCGTGAGGCCATGCACGCCGCTTTCCTGTACCACGCCATCCGGGCCGGGCTCGACATGGGTATCGTGAACCCCAACCAGTTGGCCGTGTACGATGAAATACCCAAAGACCTGCTGGAGCTGGTGGAAGATGTGCTGCTCAACCGCCGCGCCGACGCCACCGAACGCCTGCTGGAGTTTGCCGATACGGTGCAGAAAAAGGGTAAGGTCGATGTAGTAGCCGACGCCTGGCGCAGCCTGCCGGTGCAGGAGCGGCTGGCGCACGCGCTGGTGAAGGGCATCACGGAGTTCATCGACGAAGACACCGAAGCCGCCCGCCAGGAGCTCGCCCGCCCGCTCGACGTAATTGAAGGTCCGCTCATGGCGGGTATGAACGTGGTAGGCGACCTGTTCGGAGCCGGCAAAATGTTTCTTCCGCAGGTGGTGAAGTCGGCCCGCGTGATGAAGAAGGCCGTGGCCTACCTCGAGCCCTACCTGCTGGCCGACAAGCAAGGCTCGGACCGCCAGACCGCCGGCAAGATTCTGCTGGCCACCGTGAAAGGCGACGTGCACGACATCGGTAAGAACATCGTGGGCGTGGTGCTGGCCTGCAACAACTTCGACATTGTCGATTTAGGCGTGATGGTGCCGCTGGAGAAGATTCTCGATGAAGCCCAGCGTCTGAACGTGGACGTTATCGGCCTTTCCGGCCTGATCACGCCCAGCCTCGATGAGATGGTATACGTGGCCCAGGCTATGCAGAAGCGCGGCATGAAAATGCCCCTGCTCATCGGCGGCGCCACGACCTCGCGCCTGCACACGGCCGTGCGAATCGCCCCCGCCTACAGCGGCCCCGTGGTGCATGTAAACGACGCCTCGCGCAGCGTGGGTGTAGCGGCGGGCCTGCTCGGCTCGGGGGAAGCCGCTTACGCCCAAACTGTGGCCGACGACTACGCCGCCCTGCGGGCCGATTACGCCAGCCGCCAGCGCGACAAGAGCTACCTGACCATCGAGGCGGCCCGCGCCAACGGCTTCCCGGCCGATTGGGCTACCACTCCCATCACCAAGCCCTCCTTCCTGGGTACCAAGGTGCTGGAAGACTACGACCTCGCTGAGCTGGCCGAATACATCGACTGGACGCCGTTCTTCCATACCTGGGAGCTGAAAGGCCGCTACCCACGCATTCTCACGGACGAAACTTTGGGCGAGGCGGCCACTAAGCTCTTCGCCGATGCCCAGGCCATGCTGCAGAAAATCATCGACCAAAAGCTGCTTACGGCCCGGGCCGTGCTCGGCTTCTGGCCGGCCAACACCGTCGATTACGACACCATCGAAGTGTACACCAACGACGGACGCGACACGGTAGCCACCAAGTTTTTCACGCTACGGCAGCAGGGCGAAAAGGGCCCCCGGATCCCCAACCTGGCGTTCTCCGATTTTCTGGCTCCCAAGGCTTCGGGCCGGGCCGACTACCTGGGCGGGTTTGCCGTCACGGCGGGCATCGGCATCGAAACGCTGCTGGAACAGTTCGAGGCCGACCACGACGACTACTCCAGCATCATGGTAAAGGCCCTGGCCGACCGCCTGGCGGAAGCCTTCGCCGAGCGCCTGCACGAGCGGGTGCGCCGCGAGTTCTGGGGGTACGCGCCCGACGAGCACCTGACCGGCGACGACCTCATTCAGGAAAAGTACCGCGGCGTGCGCCCCGCCCCCGGCTACCCCGGCTGCCCCGACCACACCGAGAAAATCACCCTGTTCCGGCTGCTCGACGCCGAGGGCAGCACCGGCATCAGCCTCACCGAGAACCTAGCCATGTACCCCGCCTCTTCGGTAAGCGGCTTGTACTACGCCCACCCGGACGCCCGCTACTTCGGCCTGGGCCGGATTGGCATCGACCAGGTGGCCGACATTGCCCAGCGCAAAGGCATGGAGCGGGCCGAGCTGGAGCGCTGGTTGATGCCCAACCTGAACTACGAGCCCAAGTAACCCTATCCCAACCCCTCTCTCCCTATAATTTAGGAGAAAGGCTTTTATCATTACTCAAGCTTAAGTCCTGAAATCTCTCGGCTCCCCTCCCCCGGAGGATTCTCCGGTTCAAGGAGAGAGGGCCGGGGGTAGGGTCCCGAATATGAAAGTAACCGAACACCTGGCCCGCGCCAAAGGCAAAACGCTTTTTTCCTTCGAAGTGCTGCCGCCGAAAAAGGGCGAGAACATCCACACGCTGTTCTCCAACATTGAGCCGTTGATGGAGTTCAAGCCCCCATTCATCGACGTGACTTATCACCGCGAGGAATACGTGTACCGCCAGCACCCCAACGGCTTGCTGGAAAAGAAAACCGTGCGCCGCCGCCCGGGCACGGTCGGCATTTGCGCGGCCATCAAGAACCGGTTCGATGTCGATACCGTGCCCCACCTGATTTGCGGCGGCTTCAGCAAGGAAGAAACGGAGAACGCCCTGATTGACCTGCACTTCCTGGGCATTGACTCGGTGCTGGCCTTGCGCGGCGACCCCATCAAGTCGGAAGGCGTGTTCAAGCCGGAGCCCGATGGCCACGCCTACGCCTGCGACCTCATCGGCCAGGTAGCTAACCTGAACAAGGGCGAGTACCTCGACCAGGAGCAGGACGATACCTGGGCCACGAACTTCTGCATCGGCACGGCCGGCTATCCCGAAAAGCACTTCGAAGCGCCCAACTATAATGCCGACATCCGCTACCTCCGCCATAAGGTAGACCGCGGCGCCGATTACATCGTGACCCAGATGTTCTTCGACAACGAGGAGTTCTTTCGCTTCGAGAAGCTCTGCCGCGAGGCCGGTATCACAGTGCCCATTATTCCGGGCCTGAAGCCCCTCACCACCAAATCGCAGCTCTCCATGCTGCCGCGCTCCTTCTACCTTAACCTGCCCGAACCGCTGGTAGAAGCCGTGAGCCAGTGCCGTGACAACGAGGCCGTGCGAACCATCGGCATCGAGTGGTGCCTCAACCAGAGTCGCGAGCTCATGGCCCACGGCGTGCCCTGCCTGCACTACTACTCCATGGGCAAGTCGGAAAGCATCCGGCGCGTAGCCAAGGAGCTGTTTTGATGGAGCTTACGCTGAGCTATGAGCCCGCCAAGCAGTGCGCGACGCAACACACTGGCCAACCAAGTGCTTTTTCTTCCGTTGGCTGAATCTCCGGCTTATTCACTGCTACCCGCTCCCTGAAGATGCTCGACGACCTGTTTGCTCGTTTGCGGCTGGCCACCGCCCCGGCTGAGATTGAAACCCTGCAGAATGGTATTTGGCAGTGGTGGCTAACAACCAATGACCTTGGCCTGGACAAGGAGCTGGAAGCTGGCATGCGCGCCATGCAAGCTGCCGATTACACGCTGGCCATCCAGCACTTCACCCGGATAATACAACTACGTCCGGACTTTGCCGAGGGCTGGAACAAGCGGGCCACGGCCCACTATCTGCGGGGCGAGTACCGGGCTTCGCTGGCTGACATTGCCGAGACCCTCCGCCGGGAGCCTCGCCACTTCGGCGCGCTGGGGGGCCAGGCAGACATTTTGCGGCAGTTAGGCGAATACCGGCGCGCCCTGCGGGTGCTGGACCGGCTAGCCGCCATTTGCCCCTACCTGCCGGGGCTGCCCGAGCAACGGCTTAGCCTGCGTGAACGGCTGGAAGACGGTGACCCTTTAGAATAAGGCATTCTATAATCTATAAAAAGAAACATTTTGTTATCTTTCATCCCGCAAACGTTTTCGGGCCACCCCTGCTCGATCTCCTTTCTACCTGAGCTGTAATTTATTTTGATAAGACCCATCACCCTTGTCTGTTGGCATTTGCTGCCACTGCTGGGACTTTCGTTGGCTGCGAGTGCCCAGAAAATGCACACCACCAAATGGGAGAGCGGCATGCTGGACCACCGCACCAAGGTTGGCGTGTGGGAGTATTACGGCATTACCCGTTCGAAAGAACAAGTAGTCGTGCAGCGCTACGACCACTCCAGCAAGCAGCTACTGTACTACCGACCCGTGGCCCGGATGGAGTACAACACCGAGGTTGCGCCGGGCGAATGGCGGTACAAGGTGGTAGACCAGCCCCCAATGTTTATTGGTGGTGATGCAGCATTAGCCGTTTACACTACCCAGCTGCAGTATCCCCAGCAAGCGCAAGACAGCAATATCCAGGGCCAGGTCACCGTCGGGTTTGTCGTCGACACGCTCGGGCAGGTATCGGCCCATCGGGTGTTGCGCGGCATTGGGGCCGGCTGCGACCAGGAAGCCCTCCGCGTAGCCCGTACCATTCCCAACGAATGGATACCGGCCCGAATAGGCAATCGAGCCGTTCCGACAGAGTATGAGTTAACGCTTTCTTTTCGCCTGGCCCAACCGTAAAAGGGATGGGCCAACTCGGGCTAGCCGGCTCATCCGCATCCTACCTTCCGCCTCCGTGCTGTTGCTTCGGGAGAAACCATCGGCACTGATCCCGTAAGAAGCAGAACGGGCTTCTGTGGGTTCATTTTGCACTCCTTTACTACTTTGTAGGACTGTTACTCCGGCTGGCGCTAACTCATACCGCTTACCTTTGGAACACCGAGGCCAGCTCATGAGATATTCCTTCCTTCTCCTTCTCGTACTTTTATGGAGTTGCGACAATAAACGCACAACTAATGCGCCAGTCACGCAAGCCCCCGGCCCCACAACCGCCGCCCCGGCTATCATGTCTTCAGCCAAGCCATCTGCAACCAAACCCCTCGACACCTTAGCTGCTGCTTCGGCTAGCGCTGGTTCCACCAATGCTCATCGTTTTCTGGCATCCGGCGAAACCCTGCGGCAGTTCGTGCCGGCCGGCTATTTCATTCAGTACGAAGCCCAGGGCGACATTAGCCGCGATGGCATCGCCGACGTCGCCCTGATCCTGCGGGAAATCACGGACAGCACCTCCGAGCGGGCATTTGTCGTACTGCTCGGCCAGCCTTCCTCCCCCAAATACAAGCTAGCCGATGCCGGCTGGAATGCCATCGGTCCTCAATGTTCGGACGATGGCTATCCCTTCCGATCCATCGAGCAGTTGGCTATTGCCAAGGGGGCCATCTCCCTGGAACTTTATGATCCCGGCCCGGCGGGCAACCTTTTCACCACTTACCGTTACATAGCTGGTAACGTACAGCTCACAGAAAGAGAAACCTTTTTCCAAGGCGCAGGCCAAGCCAGCCGCTGCCACGAGCATCTGCTGACGGGCGTCACCGAATGGGAAGAGGTTCACCTGCTGAAAGAGCCTGCGGAAAGCACCGAAACAACTGAGCAGACCAAACCAGTGAAAATTCTCCTCCACGACAGCAACCCGGATGAGATGACCAACAATAAAAACCACCAATTAAAGTAATGGACCAACGGCCTAACGGGATTAGAATGAAGCTGAAGTATTTTTCAGGCAGCCTGCTGGCGGCCTTGCTCCTCACGGGGTGCGACTCCACGCCCCGTGAGCGTCAGGCAGTGGCCCGCCAGGGAGCGCAGAAGCTGGACACGCTAGCCCGCACGGCGGCTCAAAAGCTGGCCCGCGTTGGTAAAGCCACCGCCCGCTACGATGCCGCCAACCGCGCCCGCCGCGCCCGGCCTCTCGACCCGCGCCAGGAGATAGCAATGGAAGACAAGCTGCTGGGGCCCTACTCCGGCCAGATCAACGCCCTTACTCCGGCCGACCTGCCGAATGCCTACGCCCAACTAGTGCGTGAGGCCCGCTCCCAACGCACCACCTGGACCGACCGGGAGTGGGACTACGCCCGCGCCGTGTACAAGCGCCTGAACGACCAGCTCAAGCAAATCCGCCTCGACCTGCCCGCCCGCGATGAGTTGCGCGTCCGCGCCCGGCAGGCCGAGTTCGTGGCCTTGCAAGCCGGCCACGCGGCCAAAGGCATCCGCGAAGCCACCAAAGAAGCCCCGACGGCTACGAAATAGCTGGCCACCAAGACCTATTTTCCGGTATGCCCAGCCCCGATTCCGTCGTTTTTATCGAGTCGTTCTACGAGCCAATGGCAGCCAACGTAGCCCGCACCCGGCTGGAGGCGGCGGGCATTCCGTGCTTTCTCAGCAACGAGCAGTTGGTGTCGCTCCTGCCGCTTTACAGCCCCATTACGGGCGGCGTTCGGCTGCACGTGCGGCAGCGCGACGCCGAAGCGGCCCTGGAGATTCTGCGTACCGTGCCCGTGCCGCCAGCCACCAGTCCCGACGAGGCTTCCTTCGCCGCCGATGCCCCCGACCCCGTCACTCCCCGTTGCCCTCGTTGCGGCTCCTCCGATGTGGCTTACGGGCCGGCTACGCGCAACACCTATGGGTTGTGGTCGGGGCTGCTCTCGGTACTGCTCCGGTTTCCGGTGCGCGACAAGCGTTACCACTGCTTTCATTGTAGCAACGAATTTAAATAGTCGTGGCCGCCATCGGCAGCATCGTATCTATTTTTAAAAAACAATGGCTCTGAGGTGCTCTGGCCGTAAGCAAAGCTGCTCTGGCCCTTTTTGCCTCCGATTCGTTAAAGGAGCGACACCAGTGGCGAAGCCATTCGTTAACAACGGCGAGAGCAGTTAAAGAGGGAATTAGGCAGTGTCTGAAAAGTGCTGGAGCTTAACTTAGGGGATGGCAGCACGATACGAATTAACGGATGCGCAGTGG
>NZ_JACXAD010000015.1 GCF_014699115.1 Hymenobacter montanus | reverse complement strand
GGCCGTGAAAGTCAGGCCGCTGCCCTGGAAGTCGGTGAGCGCGCCGCCGGTGAACTGTTCGTAGGGGGCCAGGATGGACTGCTGGGATGGGCGCGCGGCCAGGCGCAGCTCTTTGGGCAGCGGCAGCTCGCGCAAGCTGCGGATGGGCACGGGTTGGGCCCGGCTAGGAAGGCAGGCCAATAGCAGCAGCGGGGCCAGCAGCAGGCACCCGGTGTGGAAGGGGACTCGTCTTGGTGTGGTCATGGATGGTAGAGAAAATGGAGGTGGAGGAAGAAAGCTGGCCCGCCCCCACCAGCGGCGCCGGGCGCGCGGATTCTGCGCCGGGCGGGGCTCTGGCCGCGGGGCTACTGGGGGTGAGTGAAGAATGAAAAGTGGCTACTGCGCCCGCCGCCCCTGGACGTGCAGGCCAGGCGGCGGCCCAGCTAGTGGGTCAAGGGGCCGCCGGGGTCTTGTGGGTAATTGGCCCGCCCGGACGGCGGGGGACACGCGGGCTGGATCTGCACTTTGAGCCGCGGCGGCGCGCGGGCTATTGATGGTCAGGGGGGCAAGGGAGCCCCCCAGCAGGCCGGCCTGGGAGCCAAAGGTGCGGCGGCACTGGTAGAGGTGGCGCAGCGTATCATCCTTGGCTCCATTCGCTAGAGGCTTGTTGCGCACGTACAGGCCGTAGTAGAGCGTGTCCTGGCCGGCGGCGGGGCTGGCTTCCTGGAAGAAGTAGAACCCCTTGCCCTCAGTCACCTGTAAATTCGTTGGTAGGGACACGCGCCCGCCGTGAAAGGTGTGCACCGTGCCGCGCAGTTGGGGCTGGGCCAGGCTGTCGAGCTCGCCGACGGGGAGGATGGGTTGCCAGAGCAGGCGGAAGGGCTTGTCGGCGGGCTGAGGCGTGCCATCGGCTTTCTGCAGCACCGGGCCCGTCAATGTGCGCAGGTTGTCGAGCAACAGCGCTCCAACTTGGCCACAATTAGAGACACACGCGGGGTCGTACCCAGTACCAACAACGCTAAATGATACGCGAGTGATATCAGTCGCAGGCGTGAATGTCACCGTATCCGTTTGCCAACTGATGCGAGACATCGGAATAAGTTTGTGCCATAATAAGCTGACCATGTTGCCGTTAGACATGTTGCAATCTCGCGTATAACCCCGAAACAGTAATGTGAGAGGGGCTTGCTCCCCAAGATACCCGAACCTCGGTATAAAATAGTCAAGGCCATAAGCCACATCGACTAAGAACGTATAGGTGACACCTGCTTTGAGCGTATCGCGTAAGTGCTGGAAGATGGTACCGGCCGCATTGCGACGAGGGATGTCAATATAAGACATTGCAAGAAAATTGTTTCCATCCGTCGGCGCGAGGTTACTCTGTACGTAGCTTAGTCCAGGTGGTACCGGCAGTGTACTGTACCACGATGGGCACATATCATTCCAACCAGGAATACCATGATTTCCAGGCTCTTCGAACGAGGGATTGATAAAGAGGGCATCCTTCCGAAATTCGGGGGTGTTCGAGGCGTTGCCAGAAGCGGATTGAGTGGAAGACAGCCCGGACTTGGAGGGGCTCGCTAAAGCAGAACGAGAGGTACCAGCTAAGCGGTTCGGTTTACGGGAGACCTGTTGGGCCCCGCTCGGCGGGGATGTCAGCAGCAAGAGTAGCGGAGCCAGCAATTGGCACCAAGCGCTGGCGAAGGATAGTAGTTTCGTGGTAGTCATGGGGTGGAGAAAAAAAATGCAGAAAGCGAACTCCCCTGCCAGCGGCGCCGGGAAAGCCGGGCCGGTCGTGAGGAAGACCAGCAAAGGGGCTAGCGTGCCCGCTTTCGCGGGGCCAGCAGGCGGGGCTGCGACCCGACCAGCGGGTCAGAGCGTTGCCCGGGCGTCGTGGGTAAGCGGCCCGCCCGGGCGGCGGGGACTGCCAGGGCCGGAGCCGCACGCTGAGCCGGGGCCGCAGACGGGCCGCCGAAAGCCAGCGGCTGGAGCGAGCCGCCCAGCAGGCCGGCCTGCGAGCCGAAGGTGCGGCCGCATTGATAGAGGTGGCGCAGCGTGTCGTCTTTGGCTCCGTTGGGCAGGGGCGTGTTGCGCACGTACAGGGCGTAGTAGGTCGTGTCCTGCCCGGCAGTGGGTGCGGCTTCCTGGAAAAAGTAGAAGCCTTTGGCATTAATCACTTGCAAAGCTGGGGGCAGCGGCACGCGCCCGCCGCGGAAAGTGGTCACTGTGCCGCGTAGTTGGGGCCGGGCCAGGCTGTCCAGGTCGCCGACGGTGAGCACGGGCTGCCAGAGCAGGCGGAAGGGCTTGCCCGCCGGCTGGGCCGTGCCGTCGGCTTGCCGTAGCGCTAGACTCGGCATGGTGCGTAAGTTATCGATCAATATCGCCCCTTGTGAGCGAGGAGCATTAATACCACCAGGATAAAACTGTAAGCTGTTGACTTCGGCTGTAGGCGTGATGGTCACCGTGTCTGTTTGCCAAGTGGTACGGGTTATTGGAATAACCTTACTCCATAATACGTTAATGGCACCGAATGGCTGACCTATTACCTGTAAAGTGATAGGTAATTGGTTTAACGTATTATATGGATTGTAGTTAAGAGCATAAGCCACGTCGACCAGAAACGTATAGGTAACGCCCGCTTTCAGCGGCACGCGTAAGCGCTGACCGAAAGTCGAGTATCCTAATCCACCAGAAAGATTATCAGAATGTATTCCAAAATAACTGTTTCCATCACTAGGCGCGAGGTTGCTACCGTAGCCATTCATCAACCCAGTAGTATTGGGCAATAGATGAGGATTATTCATCACCCCATACCAACCGGGGATGGGCACCCAAGGCGCCATGGAAAAGAGCACAGGTGGTGTGACTCCTTCAAAGGAAGGATTGGTAAAGAGGGAATCTTTTCGAAATGCGGGGGCAGGCGTTGTGGCCGAAGCGTCGCGAGCAGTGATACGCAGGGGAGCTGATCGGGATTCAGCAGGCGTTGCGTGGGCCGCCTTGGGCTGGCGGGGCGGCTGACGAGCGGCCGGTTGGGCCTCGCTCGGCGGGGACATACATAGCAGCAGCAGGGCCGGCAACAGGCACCCGACGCGGGTAAAGGGCACTCGTCTTGTGGTGGTCATGGGGTGTAGAAAGAGATGAAAAAGGCGAAAAGCCGGACTGCACCTGCCAGCAGCGCCGGGGAGAGCCAAGCCGGTAGCGGGGCAGCCGAGAAGGTTTATTGCGTTTTCAGAGTGATGCCTACGCCGTTGATGAGGCTGCGGCTGCCTCTGGTGCAAGGCTAGCCGTAGATATCGTAGCCGCTGGGCTGGGGCCTTGAAGCTTGCATCCACCACTGACTCAATGGTAGGTAACTAGGAAATAAAAACGAGCGAACACATTGCTGGGCCGCCACCATGGGGTAGCCGCGGAGGCTTGCGGGCGCGTTTAGCAGCCGGAACTAGGACAAATTTTGTTTTCATAGGTAGAAAGGAAGCGTAACCAGTGTTTAGCTCAGGCATTCCTACAAAGTTGTCCAGGTGGATATCTCCTTACTTACTTATTTGGATGAATAACCTCAGCGGTAGGACCAACAACCAAATTCATTGGTCCTGGCGCCGGCTCCATTGACCTGCATCCACCGCCAGGGGTAACGGTGTTGGAGCCCTGCCAATCCCGTAGCACCATTATAAGCCAAGTAAATAATTGACAATAAGCATTAACCAGGCTCAACTACTCCGGGTAATCCACCTATTTCTCCCCTGTTCATCCGGCCTGACTACGCACGCCCAGACGCATGCTCACCGGCCACATCTTAACTGGCCTACCCCCTACTCCTAACTGTTGGCGTGGGTAACAGAATACTAGCAACCACCACCTAAAGCATGGTGCCACTCGTACATAAAGGGCCAGCATTAACGCAATTGGCATTGAATAGTATTACCTTGTTTTCAAACATGAAAAAAACCCTCGTTCTCGGCGCCTCCGACAACCCGGCGCGGTACTCGTACCGGGCCGTACACCAACTTAAGAATCACGGGCACGAAGTGGTGCCCGTGGGCATTCGCCAAGGTCAGGTGGCCGGCCTGCCCATTCACACTGACCGCCCCCAAGAGCCCGACCTGGACACGGTTACCTTGTACGTGGGCCCGCAGAACCAGCCCGCCTGGTACGACTACATCCTTGGTTTAAAACCTAAACGCATTTTATTCAACCCCGGCACTGAAAACCCGGAGCTGGAGCGTCTGGCCCAACAGCACGGCATCGAAACGGAAGAAGCCTGCACACTGGTGCTACTTTCGATCGGTCAGTACTAAACCCGGCTTTCAGGAGTGGTTTGGTTTCCTCAACCGGAGGTAGAGACGCATGGCTAGAATTAGTTGTTAAACAGATAGTGATACTTAATGGCGCAACTACCCACAGACCAGTATGCGTTGCCATTGCCTGCTAGCAAATTCCATCAGTAGTTTATTCATTCTCGGCGGTGTCGGCACCCCTATCGCAACTTCTTCCCGCCAACCGTGCAGCCAAAGGTCAGCAGAAAGATGCGGCGGGTATTACCGGCAAGAAGAACTGGATTAACTAGGGTGTAACCACCTATAAGTCCGCAGATAAAGGCAGGAGCCAGCCGCCGCCAGCCGCCACGGAAACCTGCACAACCTCGCCGGGCGCGAGGCTACTGGTGCTGGTTCGAGCCCGCACGGTGGTTTCGCGCAGCCTGACTTCCACTTCGTAGTAACTGCCGAAATATCGGATGGTCTTCACGGTGCCGCTCACTCCCCCCGGGCCGACTGGGCCGAGCAGCAGGTGCTCGGGGCGCACCAGCAGTTGGGGGGCGGCGGGGCGGCCAGCAGTGCGTATAAGGGCCTGGCAGTCGGGGCCGCGCACCAAGTTATACTCCCCGAACAGCGCCGCGGTGTATTCGTCAACCGGCTGCTGGTAGATCTGGGCGGGGGGACCTTGCTGCACAATCCGGCCCTGACGCAGGACCAGGATTTCATCGGCCCAGGCCAGCGTATCGGGGGGGTCGTGCGATACCAGCAGGCAGGTGATGGCTAGCCGGGCTCCAAGTTCTTCGATAATGGCTTGGAGCAGGCGCTTGTGCCCTCGGTCGAGGTGGGCAAACGGCTCGTCGAGCAGTAGCAGTTGGGGTGCCCCGAGCAGTAGCCGGGCCAGGGCTACCCGCTGCTGCTCGCCGCCGGAGAGCTGGTCGGTACGGCGCTCGGCCAGGTGCCGGATGCGGCATAATTCGTAGAGCGCCTGCGCTTCGGCCTCCGGGCGTTTGTTGGCGTAGCGCAACACTTGCCCGACCCGCAAGGCGTGCGGCAGCTCCGACTTTTGCGACAGGTAAGCCACCCCCGCATGCCCGGGCACCAGCGTCTCAGCCGGGCCCCGCACCCGGCGGCCATTCACGCGCACTTCCCCGGCGCTGGGCTGAATCAGGCCGGCAATAATTTGCAGCAGGGTGCTTTTACCGGTACCAGACTCGCCCGCCACCGCCAACTTCTGACCCGAACGCTGGCTAAAGCTGATTTGCCGCAACACCTCGCTCCCCTGCTCCACCAAGCTAATGCCGGATACCGTTAGCAACTCCATGCGAGGCGAATAGAATGAGTAGATGAGGCCCAGCTCAGGCACGAGCGGCCTTCCCGGGCCGCAAACTACGGATCGAAGTTTAACCAAGGCTACTACACAGGTCCGCACGGCTCAGCCCGGCGAGCCGAATAGCACGAACCCCAACCATAAACTATTCCCGCCTAAGCACCAAACACCAACACCCAAGCACTCAAATTATGCAGGTTTTGGTGATGATTGTGTACTCCCCCGCCCGGCCGGCGGCCGTTCCTTTGTGTTGCCCGGGCGGACCTATTCCGACCAGGGCCAGCTGCCACTAGTTGGGCGTTCGCACTTACCTCATCATGGATCTGACTCCCGAAACCATCACCCTCGACATTGAAGGCATGACTTGTGCCTCCTGCGCATCCTTTGTGCAGAAGTCCCTGGCTCGCACGCCCGGCGTGCAGAGCGCCGTGGTTAACTATGCCACTGAAAAAGCCACCGTTCACTACTTTCCGGCCCAGGCCACCCCGGTTACGCTCAAAGAAGCCGTTGTACAGGCTGGCTACGGCGTCGCGGAGCGGGCCCCGGCAAGCACCGCGGCCGAGCGCGGGCTGGCGCTCGACCAGCAAAAGGCCACGGCCTACGAGCACCTGAAACGGCGCTTCTGGGTGGCCGCGGCCCTGGCGGCGCTCATCATGCCGCTGAGCATGCTCATGCTCTGGCCGGCCCTGCTGGCGCGCCTGAACCCGCGGGTGCTGAACTATAGCCTGCTAGCCCTCACCCTGCCAGTACTCCTCTACAGCGGACGCGAGTTTTACGCCTCGGCTTGGAAGGGCTTCCGGCACCGCACGGCCAACATGGACACCCTGATTGCATTAGGTACCGGCGCCGCCTTTCTCTACAGCCTGGCCGCCACCATCGTGCCTGGGTTCTTTGCCCGCCAGGGGCTAATGCCGGAGGTATATTACGACACGACGGCCACCATCATCGCCCTGATTCTACTGGGGAAAGTGCTGGAGCTGCGGGCCAAAACCCAAACCTCGGCCGCCATTCGCGCCCTGATGGGCTTGCAGGCCAAGACCGCGCGGGTGGTTCGGCCCAATCAGCAGGAAGTAGATATTCCTATCGAGCAGGTGCAGTTGGGCGACGTAGTGGTCGTACGCCCCGGCGAAAAAGTAGCCACCGACGGCGTAATAACCGACGGCCACTCGAGCCTGGACGAAGCCATGCTCACGGGCGAAAGCCTGCCGGTTGAGAAGAAAGCCGGCGACGCCGTGTTCGGGGCTACGCTCAACAAAACGGGCTCGTTCCGCTTTCGCGTGACCAAGGTGGGGGCCGATACCCTCCTGGCCCAGATTGTGAAGCTGGTGGAAGATGCCCAGGGCAGCCGCGCGCCCATTCAGCACCTGGCCGATAAGGTGAGCGCCGTTTTCGTGCCCACGGTGGTGGTCGTGGCGCTGCTCACGTTGGGGCTGTGGCTGGCATTGGGGCCGGCCGGCAGCCGCGGAGCACTGGCCCTGGTCAATTTCGTGGCCGTGCTCATCATTGCCTGCCCTTGCGCGCTGGGGCTGGCCACGCCCACGGCCATCATGGTCGGCACGGGCAAGGGCGCCGAGCACGGCGTGCTGGTTCGCAACGCCGAGGCCCTGGAAAAAGCCGGCCAGGTAACCACCGTACTGGTCGACAAAACCGGCACCATCACTCATGGCGAGCCGGCCGTAGCCGACTTCCTGACCGCTTCGGGCCAGGCGGCAGGCCCGCTGCTGGCGCTGGTGGCCGCCGTGGAGCGGCAGTCGGAGCACCCGCTGGCCGGGGCCGTAGTGCGCTACGCCGAGGCGCAAGGCGCGGCTCCACTGCCAACGGCCGACTTCCGGGCCTTCGCCGGTAAAGGGGCCCGCGCGGTCGTCGCCGGCACGGCCGTGGTCGTTGGCAACCGCCGCTTGCTGGCCGATGAGGGCATCGCCCTACCACCCGAGCTAACCGCCGAGGCCGCGCACTTGCTAAGCCAGGCCAAAACCGTGCTCTACGTGGCCGTGGCCGGCCAGGTCCGGGGCCTGATTGGCATTGCCGACACGGTGCGCGCAACTTCCGCGGCGGCCATCGAGCGCCTGCAGGCTCTGGGCCTGGAGGTGGTGATGATTACCGGCGACAACGCCCAAACCGCCGCGCAGGTCGCCCGGCAGGTGGGCATCGAGCGGTATTTTGCCGAGGTTCTTCCCCAGGACAAAGCCGACAAGGTGAAAGAGCTGCAAGCGGAAGGCCGCGTCGTGGCCATGGTGGGCGACGGCATCAACGACGCGCCGGCCCTGGCCCTGGCCGACCTTGGGCTGGCCCTCGGCTCGGGCACCGACGTGGCCATGGAGGCGGCCGGCATTACGCTGATGCGCTCGGACTTGCACGGCGTGGTAACGGCCATTGAGCTGTCGCGCCAAACCATGCGCACCATCCGGCAAAACCTGTTTTTCGCCTTCGTTTACAACGTGCTCGGGATTCCCGTCGCGGCGGGGGTGCTGTACCCTTTTTTCGGCATCCTGCTTTCGCCCATGCTGGCGGCGGGGGCCATGGCGCTCAGTTCGGTGTCGGTGCTGACCAATTCGCTACGCCTACGGGGATTTGTGCCGACGAAAGGTTGAGTACGAAGACCTCTCATCTCTTGGAGGCCTTCAACTTCTTGCTACGAGAAGGCCAGTATCAGGCTTGTTTAAGCACGTAGCATAGCAGCACCGGCGGGCAACTAACCGTTAGAGTACTGCTTTCTTAATCTTCGATCAATCATCTGTATATAAGCCCAATAAAAATATGATGCGTCTGCTCCCGTAACGGGCTGTTGCTTTGTAGGCGTGAGTAAAATGGGTAAGAGTGGCGGTAATAAACCCGGATGCATGCCTGCTCTGAGGCATTGTTTTAGGGCTAGAGTTTCAGGTCTAGGGCCGCGCCTTTTTGGTGAGGGCATCAGGCCCACAATAGTGCGCGCAGGCCAAGGCCAGGACCAGCGCCTGACAGGCGATGTGCTGACACAGGTAAACTAATCGGAGCGGTGAGCACGTGCCCCCACGAAAATTGTCGGCCTCGGGCAACCACGGGCGCTACTTTCGCATCTGCCGCTTCGAACCCCTCAGCCAGCCTGCCTTTTGCCCACTGTTACCGTGACCGAAGCCGACCTCATCGCCGCCTGTGTACGGGGTGAGCACCGGGCCCAGCGCCAGCTCTACGACCAGCTGGCCGGCCTGATGCTTACCGTGTGCCGCCGCTACCTCAGGCGGCGCGAAGATGCCGAAGAAGCCCTCCTCCTGGGGTTTGCCAAGATGTTCCGGGCCCTGCCCACCTACCGGTTCGAGGGCAGCTTCGAGGGCTGGGTGCGCCGCATCATGGTCAACGAAGCCCTGATGCAGCTACGGCAGCGCGAGATGATGACGGTATCGTTCGAAGATTTCGCCCAGCCCGAAAACCTGGCCACCACCGCCGCCACCGCCGATACCCAGCTGCAAGCCGAAGACCTGTTGGACCTGCTGGCCAGCCTGCCCGCGGGCTACCGCACCGTGTTCAACCTTTACGCCCTGGAAGGCTACGGCCACCAGGAAATTGCCGAACTGCTGGGCATCTCCGAGGGAACCAGCAAATCGCAGCTGAGCAAAGCCCGCGCCCTGCTCCAGCGCCGGCTCCAGCTTTCCGCCCTCGCTAGTAACTAGCCCCTAATATGCTCCCTGAAGATATCGACGACTTATTTCGGAACCAACTGGACGGCCACACCACGCCCCCAGGCGATGCGCTGTGGGCCCGCCTCCAGGCCAATCTGCCGGCCGAGGCCCCTGACGCCAACGCCGAGCAGCTCGACCAGCTGTTCCGCAAGGGCCTCCAGCACCACGTTACGCCCCCGCCCCGCCAGCTGTGGGAACGGCTCGAAGACGAGCACCTGCGCCCTGGCAAGCGCCGGGCCCCGGCCTGGTGGCCCATAGCCATGGCTGCCGCGGTGGCGTTGCTGCTGGTAGCCGGCGGGGCGAGCCTGTGGCTGGGCTTTCCCGGCGCAGGCGTGCAAACGGGTCCGGTGGCTTCGCAGCGAATCCGAACCGACAAGCCGGCGCCTCGTCCGCAACCGAACAGCTCCCCCAATAATAGTTCAGCCGGCCCGGCCCGCAATAATGGTCCAGTAGGCCCGGCTCGGGCCGCTGAACCCGGCCCGCTAGCGGCGATGGGCCCGGCCCAACCGGCGGCTCCCTTCCCCCCGCAAAAAAATCAGGCACTCCGGACAACTCGCCCGCTGGCCCGCGCATCTGGCGCATCAAAGGCCCGGCTGGCCGCCCTTGGGCAAGCCGCGACAGCTGGTGGTCTCACGGGGCCCCGCACACCCGGTTCGCCCGCTGGCCAGCCGGCCCCTACCGCGCTCGCGCCTGACGAGCCGCAGCTGGCTCCTGCCCCAGCCCCGGTAGTAGCCGCAGCTTCCAAGCCGGCTCCGGAAATAGTTCCGGCAATTGCCGCCCCCAGCCTGGCCAGCGCGGGTGAGGTGATTACGGTGGACGTGCGGCGCGGGGGTGAACCTGGGACCGAGTCCGCCCCAGCCAGCGGCACCGCCCTGGCGGTGGAAGCACCCAAGGAGCGGCGGCGGCTGGGTGGCCGGCTGCTCCAGCAAGCCGGCCACCTGATTCGGGGCGAGCGAATCAGCCTGGCCGAAGCCACGGGCCTGCCCGAAAACGTGACTTTGCGAGCCACAGTAGCCGGCCGCACCTTCACCAAGTCTCTTCAACTCTAACCTCTCCTTCTAAAAATTATGCAACGCGCTTTTCTCTCCTTTTTTCTGTTGACGTGGGCGCTGGTTGGCGGGCTGAATGTGGCCCGGGCCCGCAGCCTAACGCATCCGGTAGCCACCAAGGATACCATTGTGGTACGCCTGCCCAACCAAGCTACTCTCACCCTGATGGTGCGCGACGCGGCCCAGCTGCGGCAGCTGAAAAACTACCACCTCGACTCGCTCACCTCACGGCTGGCCACCTACATTGCCCAGGCCGAAGCCGCCGCCCAAAGCAGCAGCACCGACCAAGTGACGATGCAGTTCTATCCCGACAAAGACCAGCCCGGCCAGAACCTGCCCGAGCAAGTGCGCATCACCACCCGCAAGAAAGCCGCCCACACCAACCGCGTGGACGTGCTGCTGAACAAAACCTTTGGCCTGGTTATCACCACCAATGACGACGGCTCGAAATCCTACAACTCACTCCAGATCAAATCGAAAGAGGCCCGACAAGCCCACCGGGATTCGGTACGCCTGAAAAATATCGATCAAACAACTGACTTGATCTTGGACCTGGGCCTCAATACTTTTATCAATCAAAAGCAGTACCTCAGCCCCACCACCGGTCAGCTCGAGTCGGTCGACCTGCGCACGGAAGGGGCCCGCTACGTGAGCATCGGCTTGGATTGGATTACCCGCCTGGGCAGCAAGCGCAGCCCGCTGAGCATCACGGCAGGCCCTCACTTTGCCTTCAACAACTACATGCTGAGCGGCAACAATAAATGGGTGAACGAGAACGGCCGCACCGACGTGGTGCGCGAAACCAACGGCCGCCAGTACCAGAAAAGCAAGCTGGCCTCTTCCTCCGTTAACCTGCCCCTGATGCTGCGGCTACAGTTGCGCGACAACCACTATAAGCCCAGCTTCAGCGTCGGCGTCGGCGGCTTCATCGGCTACCGGATTAAGTCCTGGACCAAACTAAAGTACACCGACGACGGAAACACTTACAAAGACAAAGAAGACGGCAGCTACAACATGGAGAATTTCCTGTACGGCCTGCAAGGCACTATTGGCTACAGAGGCCTGGTACTCTTTGCCAAGTACAACATGAACGGCCTGTTCAAAGCCAACGCGGGCCCCGACACCCAAGTCCTAAGCTTTGGTTTACGCCTGCTTGATAACTAGTTAGTTGTTTTTAGAACCGGGGGCACCTCACCCCGGCCCCTCTCCTCAGGAGAGGGGAGCCCGACGGCAGGCACACGGACTTTCGATATAATTATTTTATTATTAATACATGAAATAATATCCTTGTACAAGCTTTTATATTCTATCTGAGCGACCCAAATTCGTCTACTCGGCCCTGTCTTAACCGTTAGGCTCCCCTCTCCTGAGGAGAGGGGCTGGGGGGGAGGTTTCCACCACCGCCCCAACCACCATGCTACAATACCCCTACTGGTTTCGAAAGAAATTATCCAGCAGAATGGCCGCTGAGATGGCCACGTTTAAACTCTCGGCGGCGCCGCCCGCGCCGCGCGGGATGTGCAGGCGCCGCCTGAGACTGGCCGCGACCGACGGGGTGAGGCCGTGCGACTCGCTGCCCATCACGAGTACCCCTTGGGGACGTAAGGCCAGGTGGTGCACGTTGTCGCCCGCTAGATCGGCGCCGAAGATGTCGACCGTGGGCGGCAGGCCCGGCAGCCAGTCGGCCAGGCTGCGCTCCCAGACCGGCACCCGAGCAAAAGCGCCCATGGTTGCGGCCACAGTTTTGGGCGAATAGGGGTCGGCGCAGCCCGGACTGAGCACCACGCCGGGCAGGCCGTACCAGTCGGCCAGGCGGAGCAGGGTGCCGAGGTTGCCGGGGTCGCGTACTTCGTCCAGGGCCAGCAGCAACGCCGATTCCGGCAGTGTGGGGGGCAACGGCTTTTCTGCGGGCAGGCGAGCCACGGCCAGGGCGGTAGTATTGGTGGCCAAGGTACCGAGCTGGGTTAGCTCCGTTTCGCTGGCCTCGGTGCGGGGCAGCCGGGCGGGCAGCTGGGCACGATTTTGGGAGGCAAACTCGGGCGTGACCAGCAAGTGTTCGATTTCCAGGTCGGAACTTAGCAGCTCCAACACGCTTTTGCCGCCTTCGACCAGGAAGGCCCCATGGCGAAGCCGATATTTTTTCTGGTGCAGGGACTGCACGTATTTGCCAAGTGCTTTTGAAACCATTGTTTGCTAACTATTCATCGAAGCTACGGCCCGGACGCTGGCGAAGCAGCTACCTGGGTCCGCTGCTGGTGGTGCTGACTTTAGCGGGATGTTCGCCGTTCAGCTTGCTCCGGCCCGGCCAACGCCTGCTCAGCCGCGTGGAACTACAGGGAGTGAAGCAGGCCAACGAAGAACGGCTGACCGCCCTAATCCAGCAAACCCCCAACACCCGCTTCCCCTTGCCGAAGCTGGCCATCTACCAGCTCGGCTACCGGTTCTACGATTCAGTGCGCATCAAAAACCGGATGCGCGCTATTCAAACCAAGTACAACGCCCGCCTGAAAGCGGCCGGCACCGACTCGGCCAAGCTGGGCAAGCTGCTGGTGCAGCGCGAACGCAAAATAAAACGGAAGCAGCTGGCCCTCGACAAGGGCAATGCCATCATGCGCCTGGGCCAGGCCCCGGTGGTGTACGACACGGCCCTCACCCGGCGTTCCACCGAGCAAATGACGACCTACCTGCGGTCGCAGGGCTTTTTTCGGGCCCGGGTGACGGCTACTGACACCGCCCGGTACCAGCCCGGACTGGGGATGAAAGTGCTCAGGGGCCTGCGGTCGGTATTTCCCAACAAGCCCGATTCGCTGGATGCGGCCCAGCGGTACCGGCGCGTTACGGTGACTTATACCATCCGCGAAAACCAGCCGTTTCTCTACCGGCTGCAGCCGGCCAGCATTCCCGACTCCGGCGTCGCCGACGTGGTGCGCCGGGGCCAGGCGGCCAGCCTGCTTCACGAAAACGAGCGGTACAACGAAGAAGCCATCGGCCAGGAGCGCACCCGGCTGGAAGCCCTGCTGAAGAACGCGGGCTACTACGATTTTCGCCAGCAGTACATTACCCTGGAAGCCGACACCAGCTACGAGAAATTCACGGTGCGCCTGCGCACCCTCATTGCCAACCCCGCCCCTAACCAAGGGCATCGGCTCTACACCCTGCAGCAGGTTCGCTTCGTGACCGATGCCGGCGTGGGGCGCACCCTGCGCAATGCGGCGGGCGACACCCTGACCCGGTCCGGGGCTGGGGACCGGCCTCGCTCACGCCCTAGCCGGGGAATCCGCACCGACACTACGGTTACTGACTCGGTGCACTTCGCCGCGTACAAGCAGAAGTTCAGCACTCGGCTGCTGGCTCGCAAAGTGCTCGTGCGGCCCGGCCAGCCCTACAGCCTGGACCGAACCACGCAAACCCAGCGCCTGCTGGCCGACCTAGACATGTTCCGCTTCAATACGGTGAACTACCGTAAGGTGCCCGACCCACTCGTGGCCGACAGCACCAGCCCCCAGCCCCGCACGGGCAAGCTGGTGGCGGTCATCAACGCTTCACCCGCGCCCAAATTTGCCGAAACCGCGGAGTTTGGCGGCACGTACGTGGCCAACCTGCCCGGCCCGTTTGTTAACCTCCGCCTGAAAACCCGCAATCCTTTTGGCGGGGCCGAAGTGCTGGAGCTGGGAGTGCGGGCGGGCATCGAAGGGCAATTCAATCGAATTACGGCCCGCGACGAGTACACGGTGCAGTTCGGGGCCACGGCCGCTTTGGTTCTGCCCCAGTTTCTGGTGCCCTTCCGAACCAACCGGTTTCTGACGCGCTACAACCCCAAAACGCGCTTTTCGATTTCTGATACCTACGTGAGCCGGCCCGAATACACCCGGACCAACCTGGAATTCACCTACGACTACATCTGGCAGAAATCGGCCTTTCACCAATACGTGATCTCGCCCGTGGTGGTGAACGTGGTCAACACCAGTTCCATCACGGACTCTTTCCGCGTCAGTCTTGACCGCCTGGCCGCGGAAGGTTCGCCCCTGTTTCGGTCGTTCACGCAGCTTTTTGTACCCAGCATCAGCGCGGCCTCGCTGTACAACTCCAACGATTTCAACCAAACGCGCGACGCTCGCTACCTCCGGGTATTTGCCGAGGTTGGGGGCCTCACGCGCGACCTGTACCGGCACGCCGACTGGTTTAACCTGCAGGTGTACAACTTTGCCAAGTTTACCGCCGATTACCGCCGCTACCACCACCTTACGCCGGGCACCTTCCTGGTGTGGCGCCTTAACAGCGGGGTGGCCCAGGCCTTGAGCAAGACCAGCGTGGAAGTGAGGCCCCTGAACGGCCCGACCTATTTCCAGGAGCAGCTCATCATTCCCTACGACAAATATTTATTTGCCGGCGGCAGCAACAGTGTGCGCGCCTGGCGCCCCCGCCGGCTCGGGGCGGGCGGCTACTCCACCTACCGCATTGTCGACGGGCAGCGGGTGCGCGATAATACGTCGGAACAACCCGGCGAGCTGCTGTTGGAAGGCAGCGTAGAGTACCGCTTCCCCATTTACTCGTTCATCAAAGGGGCCTTCTTCACCGATTTTGGCAACGTCTGGACCATCCAACGCGACCCCCGCCCCGGGGCCCAGTTTGACTTTCGAACTTTCGGCCGACAAATAGCTGTGGGCAGTGGGGTCGGTATTCGCTTCGACTTTACTTTCCTGATTTTACGGCTTGACGTGGCCGCCAAGGTGTACGACCCCACGGCGCCCGACAGCGAGAAATGGGCCATCCGCCGCCTGTACAAGGATAGTGAGTACGGGGCGGCTTTCAACATTGGCATCGGGTATCCCTTCTGAGTAGGTGTCCGGGAATGGCGCTGGCGTACGTTTGTGTCGCAAGAACGCACCTCCGGCCCTTCTGCGATACCCGCATCACAGACATGCCAGCCCCCCCTGGCCTAGCGGACTCCGACCCGCGCTTAGAAGCTATTTGCGTACATAAAACGATCCTGCTCTATCTGACGTCCGCTGGTCGAAGCAGCTCAGCAGGACGTTCAAAAGTGATTTTTCACTAACTCATCAATAAAATAAATTTGGCCCGCTTCATCCATAACAACTGCCGAAGTTCCATTCAGAGCTAGTGCTACCGAGCGCCTGTTTAAACTCGGTAAAAGTCTGACGCGAGTGATACTCAGTCAACGCTATGGGGTCTACCTTCAAACGATAACGTCCTTGGGCTGCATCAGTGGAATTTTAGAAATCTGGATTCCCCCAAATTGCTATAGGAAATGGGTCACGACGGGAAAGGCTTGGTATCCTATCTTCTCAAGGTGATGTTCATATTCACTGACGTCTACTAAGCGGAATTTGCTCCATCTCGCTTTTTCAACTAAATTTCTTGTTCCTCAGAAATGAAATTCATCACCTTCTCAAGATCATTATTCCTTATAGACGAATACTGAAAACGCTCGACCCTAATACATTATTTTCAATAGAAATTATTTTTTTATTTGGTTTAAAATAAATATTAAACTCTTTCTTAATGATTTACGGCGAGATGGTTACGGTTAGGATAAAATTTAAAATAATCTTAATCAAGTTCTAAAACTTTGTCAAATTTTGGCCAGTTGGTGTGGCTCAGAATTTGGATAGCCTCATAGATGCTATCCGCAACATGAAAGAGAGCCGAACCATCCATGCAATAGAATCGCCCTGCT
This sequence comes from Hymenobacter montanus, assembly GCF_014699115.1. Taxonomy (GTDB): domain Bacteria; phylum Bacteroidota; class Bacteroidia; order Cytophagales; family Hymenobacteraceae; genus Hymenobacter; species Hymenobacter montanus. The sequence continues at coordinate 125,986 of NZ_JACXAD010000015.1, read as the reverse complement.
TCATCCATAGCAATTGCCGAATGTCCATTGTCAGCCAGCGCTACCGGGCAGAGAGGACGACCGAGACCTTCTTCGAATGCTGCGAAAACATAAGGCGGGTAGCACTGAGTCAACTTTAGGGGATCTACCTTCAAATTGTAACTCCTTTGAGACTCGCCTTGAGGGCTCTCTGAAATTTGAAGACCTCCGAATCGTCTAAGAAATTCGAGTGCGACTGGAAATTTAGGATAACCTAGCTTCTCAAGGTGATTCTCATATTCCTCAATACTGACACGTCGCGCCTCTGACCACCCCGCTTTTTCAAGCAATACTTTTGTTTCCTCAGAAATGAAATTCATATCTTCTCTAAGCTCTATTTTACTCTTGACTAAAATCCACTGCCGTGTCAAAATCATTACCTTTATAGGTAAATTCCAGAGACGATTCGCTTTAACTCTAACCATATCTCTCAGTGTATTTACAGGTAATGTCATCTCTAGCAGTTCTTTGAAGGTACTCGCTACTTCCCATTCATAATCAAACATGCCTGTTATAGCTCTTAATGCTTTCGTGGATGCTTTTGTATCATCCGGCTCTTCGTGATAAAATCGGATTAGAAAGTCACCAACAATTTGGGAAGGACCTTTATTTCGAGTCATAATAAAAATTTAGCTCAAGCTTCTAAGCATGCATTTTCTAGCAGGTGTCCAAATGGACTGAATACCGATAGAAACAGAATCATGTTCCGCAGAATAGTACTTATTACTATCACTTGATCTAATTTACACCCTAGCCTAAATTTATTGCTGTAAGTGTGACTGGTAATTTTAGGTATTATTAGTTTTGGAGCATCCTGACGAACCGACACAAGCTACATCTTTTTCTAACTGCTTACAAATAATCCTGTGAGTAAATTGACAAAATCAAAGCATTGACGAATATTCTTTATTTCTCAGTGTAATGTACTTCAAGCGAAGCTCAATGACTCAGCGTATTCAATCGAGCCGTCCTGCATTTTTCAGGTTTTTTGATCGAGTCTATAAAGAACTTGAATTGCCGAAGCGCGGCTAATACGCCAACAGCTCGCTCAATACCGTGGCTACTTTAGCGGCGTTGGGTAACATTTGCCGCTCTAGCTCGACGTTGAGGGCAATGGCGGGCAGGTTGGCGGCTCCCAGGGTGAATACGGGCGCATCCAGAGCTTCAAAGCAGTGGCGCTGGATGCGCCCGGCCAGACTTTCGGCAAAGCTGTTCATCAGCGGCTCTTCGGTGAGAACCAGCACCTTGCCGTGGCGGCGGGTGGCAATGGTCACGGCCTCGAAGTCGAGCGGGTTGAGGGTGCGCAGATCCAGTATTTCGATTTGGCCGGGGAAGTCGCGGCTGGCCGCTTTAGCCCAGTACACACCCATGCCGTAGGTCACCACCAGAGCCGTGTTGCCCTGGCGCAGCTTCTCCGGGTCGGCGGCCTGGGCTACGGCGGCTTGGCCCAGGGGGATAACGTAGCCCGCGCCGGGCTCTACGGTTTTGGCGTCTTCGGTGCCCGGCACCTTGCTCCAGTACAAGCCTTTGTGCTCCAGCATCACCACCGGGTTGGGGTCGAGGAAGGCGGCCCGCATCAGGCCCTTCATGTCGGCCGCGTTGCTGGGGTACACCACCTTGATGCCGCGGATGGTGAGCAGGGTGCTTTCGACCGAGCCCGAATGGTAAGGCCCGCCGCCGCCGTACGCCCCAATTGGCACCCGGATGAGCGCCGGAATCGGAAACTTTCCCATGGTGAGGTAGCACGATTTCGACAGCTCCTCCACCAACTGGTTCAGGGCCGGCCAGATGTAATCAGCAAACTGAATTTCGACGATGGGCCGGGCCCCCACCGCCGCCATGCCCGCCGTGCTGCCCACGATGTAGGCTTCCTGAATGGGCGTGTTGAACACCCGCGCGTCACCGTACTTCTTGGCCAGCAGCGCGGCCTCGCGAAACACCCCGCCCAACTCCCCGCCCACGTCCTGCCCGTAGAACAAGGCCTCGGGAAACTCGCGCAGGATGTCGTCGACGGCATGGAGAGCGGCGTCGACCATCAGGACCTTTTCGGCCCCGGCGGGGCTCCGCTCACCGGCTTCGACCGTCACGGCGGGCGGGGCGAACTCGTGGTCGGCAAACGTAGCCGGGTCGGGGTTGGGGGCGGCCAGCGCTTCCTGCCAGTCGGCGAGCACAGTCGCCTGGGCTTCGGCGGCCAGGGCGGCCAGCTCGGCTTCGGCAAAGCCACTGTCGCGCAGTTGCTGGTGCAGGCGCGGCAGCGGGTCCTGCTCCTGGTGGGCGGCCAGGTCGCTACGGTACCACTCGCGGCGCACCCCGCTGGTGTGGTGGCCGAGCAGGGGGCACTTAGCGTGCACCAGCACTGGCCCCCGCCGGGCCCGCACGTGGGCAAACGCCTCAGCCAAGCCCGTGTACGACGACCCGAAATCGGCCCCGTCCACTTGCAGGCGGCGCAGCCCGGGAAAGCCGACGGCGAACTCGTAGGCATTCATAGCCCGCATTTCCCGGCCGGTGGCGGAAATGCCCCAGTCGTTGTCCTGCACCAGGTACACGATGGGCAGCCGGTGGAGCACGGCCATTTGCAGGGCTTCCGCCACTTCCCCTTCCGTCATGGCCCCGTCGCCGATGGAGCAAAGCACCGCTGCCGCACTGCCCCCTTGGTCCGCGGGCGGCCACGCGTTGAGGCCCGGTAAGGGTTGGCCCGATTCGTACCAGTCGCGCGCGTCAGGCGTCAGCAGCCCCACGCCCTGCCCTTCCAGGTACTTGATGGCATGGGCCATGCCCGTTGCCGGAATAGCCTGCATGCCGGTGGCCGAGCTCTGGTGCGGGATGGTCGGCAGCGGGGCTCGGCGCAGGCTGGGGTGGCTGTAATAAGTCCGTCCGCCGCTGAAGGGGTCGTCGCGTTTGGCCAGCAGCTGCAGCATCAGCTCGTAGGGGCGCAGGCCCAGGCCCAGCAGCAAGGCGTCGTCGCGGTAGTAGGGCGCGGCGTAGTCTTCGGGGCGCAGCTGGCAGGCCGCGGCCAGCTGCACGGCCTCGTGGCCCCGGGCGGTGGCGTGGACGTAGCGCGCCGCGGTGGCCTTTTCCTGCTCGTAGAGCGTGGCCATGGCGGCGGCGGTGTGCATGAGGCGATACGCCCGGCGCAGCAGTTCAGTACCAGGGGCCAGAGCCGACGCCGGGTCGGCAGGAGCGAGAGCAGCAGAAGCAGCAAATTCAGACATCGGGGTCATAACAAGTGAGGCTACAAAAGTACGCCTACCCGCGGCCGTATCTTTGGGGCCGCCGCGGCCCAGCCCCTGTTTGGGCCGGCGCATTGGTCTTCCTTCCCTAAAACCTGCTGAGCCCTCCGCGGCGCCCTTCCGTGCTCTCTCCCCACTCGCCCACTACACGCCCCGAAATAGAAACCTGGCTCGCTGATTTTCAGCTGCGCCTGTGTCAGCAGCTGGAAGCGGCGGATGCCGGCTCCAGCCGGTTTCTCAACGATGCCTGGCAGCGCGAAGGGGGCGGGGGCGGGCGCTCGAAAGTGCTGGAGAACGGCGGCATCCTCGAAAAAGGTGGCGTGGGCTTTTCCGCCGTTTGGGGCCAGATGAGCGAAGCGGCGGCCCGGCAGTTGCACATGCCCGACCCGGCTTTTTACGCCACCGGCGTGAGCGTGGTGCTGCATCCGCGCAGCCCGCGCGTGCCCATCATCCACATGAACGTGCGCTACTTCGAGGCCGGCAACGGCGAAGCCTGGTTCGGGGGCGGCATCGACTTAACGCCGATTTACGTGGACGAAGCGCAGGCCCGCCGCTTCCACCAGCGGCTGCGCGCGGTGTGCGACCAGCACCAGCCGGCGTATTATCCCAAATTCACGCGCTGGGCTGATGACTATTTTTACCTGCCCCACCGGCAGGAAACCCGCGGGGTGGGCGGCATCTTTTTCGACCGGCTGACCGTGGGGCCCGACGGTCCGGTTGAGGAGCTGTTCGCGTTCGTGCGCGACGTGGCCGAGGTGTTCGGTCCTTTTTACACTGGCCTTATGGCCGAGAACCACGCCCTTCCCTTCACCGAGCGCGAAGAAGCCTGGCAAACCCTGCGGCGCGCCCGCTACGCCGAGTTCAACCTGGCCTTCGACCGCGGCACGCGCTTCGGCCTCGAAACCGGGGGGCGCACTGAGTCCATCCTCATGAGCCTGCCCCCGCGCACGGGCTGGGCTTACAATCCCGCCCCCCCCGCCCCCGGCACCCCCGAGGCCGCCACGCTGGCCTGGCTGCGCAAGGGAGTTGACTGGCTGAGGTAAATCAATTAAAAATGAGAAATTAAAAATTAAAAATCTCCGATTGCATTACGAGAACAGATTAATTGAATAGGAGAATTAAAAATCACAAAATATCCGGTTGGATTACGGGAGTAGGCCAACTAAAAAATGAATAGTTAAAAATCTTCCCGCTGTGCTACAATGCTCCTTTTTAATTTTTCATTTTTCATTTTTAATTCCCTCCCCTCTCTTCAGGCCCTCGACCGGCGCCTGCTGCTGGCCATCAACCATGCTCATACGTCCTGGCTGGACGCGGTGATGGTGTTTGCCTCCAACCGCTACGCCTGGGTTCCGGCCTACGCCCTGCTGATTATCTGGCTGATTTACCAATTCCGGCGGCGGGTGCTGCTGCTGCTACCCCTGGTGATAGCGGCCGTGGCGCTGGCGGACAGCATTACCAGCCGCCTGTTCAAGCCTTTTTTTGCCCGACCCCGCCCCTGCCACGACACCGTGGTTTCCGCTCAGCTGTACCTGCCCGATGGCTGCGGCGGGCAGTTCGGTTTCCTCTCGTCGCACGCGGCCAATTCGATGGCCCTGGCCGTTTTTCTGCTGCTGGTGCTGCCCCGGGGCCACTTCCGGGCTCTTAAGATTGGCGCCTTCGGATGGGCGGCGCTGCTCTCCTACAGCCGCATCTACCTCGGGGCCCACTACCCGACTGACGTGCTGGGCGGCGCAGTACTGGGAGCAGCATTAGGGGCCTTGGCATCAGTCCTTTTTCAACGATGGGATGCTGCCCCACAAGCCCACCGTTGAGGCCCGTCAAATTTGTCGTTGTATGAATCGTTATGTTTCGCTCTTCGTTGAGCGGAAAAGGCCCGCTGATGTGTCAGCGGGTCTTTTCCTGGAATAACAGTTAGCCCCATTATTTAGCGGGCTTCCGGTTACCGGTATGGCCGTCGCCTTTGTCGCCCTGACCGGGGCGGCTGGTTTTTTTGGAGTTATGCTTGTCGTCTTGCGACAGCGACCGGTTCAGGCTCACGGACTGCTCAATCCGGCCGTCTTCGTCACGGCGGATATACCGTTTATCGCCTTCGTTGGGCTCAATCAATTCACGTTTTGACATGGCGGGCAAGAAGTTAAGGGAGAGGAATACTCCTCCTACGCAGTCATTCCTGCCGAGTTTTCAAGCTGACCGGCCCAACAGCTTGGCGACGTACTTGCCCACGATGTCGAACTCGAGGTTCACAATTTCGCCGGGGCGCAGCTGCTGGAAGCTGGTATGCTCGTAGGTGTAGGGAATGATGGCCACCGTAAAGCCGTCGTCGGTGCTGTCGAAACACGTTAGGCTGGTGCCGTTTACGCAGATGGACCCTTTCTCTACCGTGACCCGGCCGGGTCCGGGGGCGTGCTGAAAGCGGAACAGCCACGAGCCTTGCTGGTCTTCTACCCGCACGCAGGTAGCCGTGGCGTCGACGTGGCCCTGCACGATGTGGCCGTCGAAGCGGCCGTTGGCGGCCAGGCAACGCTCCAGGTTAACGCGGCGGCCGGGCTGCCACTGGCTCAGGTTGGTTACCCGCAGGGTTTCGTCGATGGCCGTCACCACGTGCGTGCCTGCGGCGGGGTCCACGGCCACCACGGTCAGGCACACGCCGTCGTGGGCCACGCTCTGATCAATCTTCAGCTCGGCCGCGAAGGGCGAGGCCACCGTGAAGTGGCGGTTGCGGCCCTCGGTTTCGACGGCCGTGATAGTGCCCAGGGCCTCAATAATTCCAGTAAACATGTATCGCGGATTTAGTCGGATTTTTCGGATTTCACGGATTGGTGGAGGGTCCGAAAGTAGAACCTCGTCGCTCCCAAATGCAAAGAACGGCACCCCGGAATCAGGGTGCCGTTCTTCTCGGTTTTCTACTGCCATAACCGCCTTGGCAGCCGAAGGATTAGCGGTCGGCTTTCTCAAACGCTTTCCAGTCGAGTTCTCCGCCTTCGCGGCGGCGCAGGAAAACAGTCTGGTCGTCTTTCTGCTTTTTACCGAAGGTCAGGTCGCCGCGGCAGTCGAGGCATTTTACCGAAGTGTACTTGAACTTATCCTGGGCCACCCGGCTGGTCAGGTCCAGATTATCGGAGCCGCACAAGCCGCAGGCGGCGACGTCGGGGAAACTCAGCCGGTCGTATTCGGCCACGGTTTCGTGAAAATTATTGCCCTGCACGGTGAAGTGAAACTGGCGGCGCCCTATGCGCTTGGAAATCATCATTTGCAACATGTAACTGCAAGAAAACGGGGTGAATTTAAGCTTTAAAGTTACGCAATATCGACCTCATAAGCAAGGAGGTATCCAGGCAAATCAGCATAAAAAAAGGGCGCCTAATGGCCCCCTTTCCTTAGCGGACTGATAAGTTACTGCTGCACAAATTTCACCGTCTGGCGGGTGGCGCCCGCACTCACTTCGCAAACGTAAGCTCCCTTGGCCAGCCGCCCGAAGCGGAGCACTACTTCGCTGCCGCTGGCGGCGGGCAGCTGCTGTTGGGCTACCACAGCGCCGCGGGCGTCGAGGACCCGGATGTGCAAGGGCTGCCCTCGCAAGGCGGGCGGCAGCGCCAGGGTGAGGGGCCCGTCGCCGGTCGGATTCGGAAATAAGCTCAGGGGCTCCGCCTTCGGGGCCGCGTTGATAGCCGTCAGCGGATGGGTAGGATTCAGGGTATTATAGGCCGTGACGAAATTGGGAATTCCGTACCCCAGCGCGTTATCGGGCCTGGCTGCTTGCGAGGCCGTAGTGCGGAGCGCCGCGATAACCTGCTGGGCCGTGAGCGTAGGGTTGGCTTGCCAGAAGCCGGCTACCATTCCCGCCAGAATGGGGCAAGCGTAGGAGGTGCCATTGCCCCGAACTACCGCCCCGCTGGGTGTCAGCACGGCCGAAGCCTGCCCCATGGCCGAGAGCGTGGGCTTGATGCGGCCATCGGCCGTGGGCCCAAACGAGCTGAACGACGCGTGGTTGCCCAGCGAGTCTACTGCCCCAACCGACAGCACGGAATCGGCATCGGCGGGGGCCGAGATGTAGTGCCAGGGGGAGTTGGCCTCATTGCCGGCGGCACTCACCACCAACATACCCACCCGCGCGGCCACCGTGGCGGCCCGCGAGCTGATGGCCGTGCGGCCATTCATGCTGGCGTATGTGTACGAGCCCCAAGGGTCGTCGAAGGTGGTGTAGCCCAATGAAGAGCTGATGATGTCGACGCCCGCCGAGTCGGCATACTCGGCGGCGGCCAGCCAGTTGGCTTCCTCAATGGGGTGCTCAGAAGTAGCGTCCTCGGTGATGCACAGGCGGTAAGTAGCCTTGGGCGCGGCGCCAATGTAAAATCCTGCCTGGTTAGCCGCCATGGTCGACAGGCAGCTGGTGCCGTGGCTGTTGCGCTGGTACACGCTGGTGCCACCGTCCACGAAATTGCGGGTTCCCGCCAGGCGTTGCTCCTGAAAAAGCGGCTGGAAGGCCGGAATCTGGTTTACCCCCGGGAAACCGGCATCGAATACGGCAATCTGCATGCCCTCGCCGCGGAACCCGGCCTCGTGCATGGCCCGGGTGCCAATTTGCTCGTTTTGGCGGTAGGCCCAGCCGTACAGGGCCCGGGCGTCGGTTGGGCGCGCGGCCGACACGGGCATTTGCGCGGGGGGCAGCGTGGGCGGAGGCGCCTGGTAGCCACGGTTGAGGGTGTTAGCCCCCCGCACGATGGGCAGGGCCGTGATAAGGGCCAGCGTAGTGGAATCGCAGGAAACCACGGCCGCGTTGAACCACCGCGAGGTGTAAATAACCTGGGGCCGGCCAGCCACGCCCCGCACCTGAGCCACGTAGGCAGGGTTCACCGGCAAGTCGCGGGGCAGCACGGCAATGCCCTGCCGGTTACGCCGGGCCAACGACCGGGCCGACAAGAAAGCCTGCGGCTGCGCGACCGAGTACGGCGAGCCGGCTTTGTCGCGGAAGTACACCAAGTGGCGGCGCACCGTGCCCTGCGCCGCTGCCGGAGCCGCCGCCAAAGCTGGTAGCAGGCCCGCTATCAAAACCAGGCCTAGCCATTTTATTCCAGTAGATGCAGATGCCATTGCCAACCTAAAGTAGTAGTGGTAGTAAGTGAAAGGAAGGCCGCCTACCGGGGCCCGTAGTCAATAAGGGTTTCGCGCCGCGATGCCGCACTGAAATAAGAGCCGGGCACGTACACCTGAGTGCCGTCGGAATTGGTATAGTTGAAGTTCAGGAAATAGTCGCGGCGCCGGTAAACGGGCCCCACTCCCTTGGCGAATACTTGCTGGTAGCTCTGCCGCTTGAGCAGGCTGTTTTCGGCCGCAATTCCCGCGTTGGCGGTCGTGAGCGTCGACGGGTAGGTTGCCGCGGGAATACCGCCGGTGCCGCCCGTGGTAAACGACTGGCCCACGCGGCTGTAGCGGCGGGTCTCGGCGGTAATGGTGTCGTTGAAGTTGTTGTTGTAGGCGTTAAAATTCCACAGCCGCCCTTCGCGCACCGGGAAGATTAATTCCAGCGTGCGGGCATTGTTGCGAATTAAGGTCACCGTCTGCGGCGTAGCACTGAGCACGAACACGCTGTCGTCGAGAAAGGTAGTAGCCGGGGCCACCCGCTTGGAGCGCACCAGCCGGTACGCCGGCTGGCCGGCCGCATCGGTAAATACGTCCGTAATGGTTTCCTTGAATTGGTAGGTACTGATGGTGGCCACGCTGGGCGACACCCGGGTGGCCGGGCTCCACGTGGTATCGACCACGGCGTACACCCAGAAGTTGCCGACCGCCACCGGGTAATAGTCGCGGCCGGTTTCGGGAGCGGGCACGGTGGTGTTCTTGCAGCCAGCCGCGCCCAGAGCCAGGATTAGGGCCGTGGTGGCCCAGGCTGCGGGGCCGGAGAGTTTCACCTGCAAGGTTTTTAACAGCTGATGCATAAATGCGGGGCACTGAGGCGGCCTGACAATACTACTGACCAGCCGCTACGGCCGCAAAAGGTAAGGGAAATTCTCCAATTACGTGGCGCTCAATCCAGCCGCCGCCCAGCACGTCGTTGCCTTCGTAGAAGACGGCGGCCTGCCCGGGCGTGATGGCGTGAACGGGAGCTTCAAAGTAAACGCGGATTTTATCGTCCACTTCCTCCAGGAACGCGGGGGCCCCGTCGTGGTTGTAGCGCACCTTCACCACGGCCGGCACCAGGCCGCGGCTGGTTAGGTTGGCGTATTTGCCCATGTTGAGCTTGCCCACCACGGTGGCCGTGCTGGCCAGCTCGTCGTAGTTACCGAGCACTACCTCGTTGGTATCGGGCCGGATTTCGAGCACAAACGCGGGGTAGCCCAGGGCCACGCCCAGGCCTTTGCGCTGCCCAATGGTGTAGAACGGGTAGCCTTCGTGCCGGCCGATAACCCGGCCGGTTTTGGTGATGAAGTTGCCGCCGGCCACGCGGGCCTCCAGGCCCGGGACGCGCCGCCGCAGGAAACCGCGGTAGTCGTTGTCGGGAATAAAGCATATTTCGTAGCTCTCGGGCTTGTTTACCAGCTCGGTGAACCCGCGCCGCCGGGCTTCGTCATAGATTTCAGTTTTGCGCAGGCCGCCCAGCGGAAACAGGGTACGGCGCAGGCTTTCCTGACTCACGCCCCACAGGGCGTAGCTCTGGTCTTTGTGCTCATCGAGGCCCTTGCTCACCACAAACCGGCCGGTTTCTTCGTCGTGGCGAACGTTGGCGTAGTGGCCGGTGGCAATAAACTGGCAGCCGAGCTGGTCGGCCCGACGCAGCAGAGCGTCCCACTTGATGTGGGTGTTACAGAGCACGCAGGGATTGGGCGTGCGGCCGGCCAGGTACTCGTCGGTAAAGTTGTCGATGACGAAGTCGCCAAACTCGTCCCGAATATCAATGATGTAGTGCGGGAAACCCAGCTGCACGGCGATGTTGCGGGCGTCGTTGATGCTGTCGAGCGAGCAGCAACCGGTCTCCTTTTTAGAACCGCCCGCGCTGGCGTAATCCCAGGTCTTCATGGTCATTCCAACCACCTCGTAGCCTTGCTCGTGCAGCAGCACGGCGGCCACGCTCGAGTCGATTCCGCCGCTCATCGCGACCAGTACTCTTCCTTTTCCTTCAGTATTCATGGTGAGTTGCAATTCACCCGGAGCTTGAATGGTTCCGGCTGGCAACAACAAAGGTACGGGTGGAGCCCCGCCGTTAGGGTACCCTTGGGGTTACGGCCCGTTTAATGCACCGCCGCGATGGCACCCCCTACTTGCCCCGGCCTTGGATGATGATTTTCAGGGTGTACAGCAGCACCCGGAAATCCATGCCCAGGCTCATGTTCTCGATGTACAGAATGTCGAACTTGAGCCGCTCCACCATTTGGGCAACGGTTTCGGCGTAGCCGTATTTCACCTGGCCCAGCGAGGTGAGGCCTGGCCGCACCCGGTGCAGGTGGCGGTAGTGGGGGGCAATCAGCATGATCTGGTCGATGAAGAACTGCCGCTCTGGGCGGGGACCGACGATGCTCATCTCGCCTTTGAGCACGTTCCAGAACTGGGGCAGCTCATCGAGCCGCACTTTGCGCATAAACCGGCCCCACTTGGTGATGCGCGGGTCGTGGTCGGAACTCAGCGCGGGGCCCATCTTTTCGGCATCCAGAAACATCGACCGAAACTTGATGATGTTGAAAGGCTGGCCATTCTTGCCAATGCGCTCTTGCCGGTAAAAGACGGGCCCGGGCGACGAGAGCTTGACCATAACGGCCGTGAAGGCGTACACCCAGCTGGCTAACAGCAGAAACAGCGCCGAGCCGACCACGTCGATGATGCGCTTGAGCACCGCCTGCCACACCGGCAGCAGGTCCTGCTTGATTTCGATAAGCGGCGTCCCGAACAGATGGTTGACTTTTACCGAGCCGAGCAGCATCTGGTACAGGTCCGGCAGGACGCTCACCCGGGCGGGGGTGCCCTCCAGCAAGGCCAAAATGTTTTGAATGAGGCGGTGCTCGCTGGGCTCGATGGCAATGACGATTTCCTCGATGTTCAGGGCCTGGACCAAGGCTGGCAGGCGCTCGTACGAGCCCTGAACCGGTAGCTCGGCCGCCAGCTCGGGGTCGATGGTATCGCCCACGGGCGTAAAGCCTACCAGCCGCATCCCCAGGTTACGGCTGGTTCGCGCCAGATCACGCATGGTGTTCAAGGCTAAGCTATTGGACCCTATCAGGAGCGTGGGGAACGAGATGCGACCCCGGCGCACTTGGCGCTGCACGCTGCCCACCGCCCAGGTGCGCAACACTGCCGTAATGAAAAAGTGCAGCAGGTAGTAGGCCGTAAAGGTTTTATAGTAGGCGCGGTAGTTCACCACGCCTTGGTCGTCGAGCAGCAGGGTAAAGAAGATGAACACGGCCCCGAGCCCCGAAACCTGCGCCAACCGGATGATTTCGGCCAGCCGCGACTTGCGGTAAATGTCGCGGTATTCGCCCACCAAGCTGTACAGCACAATCCAGAATACGGCGATGAAGACGGCTGAGCCAGCGAGGCCCAGCAGGGCGCTTTCGGTGAATTGATACCCCGTCAGTTCATCGAGCAAATATTTGCGAACGAGGAAGAAACACACCCACGCGAGCAGAGCCGCTCCAAAATCGGCGGCAATTAGCTTAACATATTGAAAGCGGCGAATTAGCTGCAAAACGACAGGATAAGTGGTATTTTCGCGGCTCGATAAAAGGGCATCAAGCCCGGCAAAGGTAGTCCCTATAGCTAGTTGCTAGGCTTTGTTTTCCCGACCACCGGGCTAAGACCGGCCCAGCCACCTTTTTTTCGCCCTCAATCGCCTCATTCGCTATTCCAACGCTCCAGGACACATACCGCCACCAAGGCCGAAGACGGGCCCTCGTTCGGGAGCTGCGCCAGCGCGGCATTCACGACGAACGGGTGCTGGCGGCCCTGGCGGCCGTGCCGCGTCACTTGTTTTTCGAGCCGGCTTTCGAGGCCCACGCGTATCAGGACAAGGCGTTTCCCATCGGTGAGGGGCAAACCATCTCGCAGCCCTACACGGTGGCCTACCAAACCCAACTGCTGGGCGTGCAGCCGCACGACCGGGTGCTGGAAGTTGGAACTGGTTCGGGCTATCAGTGCGCCGTGCTGCTGCACCTCACCCCCCACGTCAGCAGCATTGAGTTTAATGAGGTGCTGTTTGCCCGCACCCGGCTGTTGCTGGCCGGTCTCGGCGCCGGCGGGGCCACGCTGCACTGCGGCGACGGCTCGCTGGGCCTGCCCGACCGGGCACCTTTCGATGGCATCCTGGTTACGGCCGGCGCCCCGGGTTTGCCGCCGGCCCTGTTGCGGCAGCTGCGCGTGGGGGGCCGGCTGGTGATTCCGGTGGGCGATAATCAAACTCAGCGCATGGTGCGCGTAACCCGCGAGGGCCCGGAAAGCTTCGTACGCGAAGAGTTCGAGAACTTCCGCTTTGTGCCCCTGCTAGGCGCCAGCGGCTGGCGCTAGCGCCCCCGAGCGCCACTTTTTTAGGAGATTCGGCATCCCTACGGGGCAGAGCTACCCTCTATCGGATCGTACCTTTGGGCTGGGCCCACGGTCTCTGGCTGGGGCCGCTTTTTCTTTACCTTCTTTCTTCGCTCATGCGCAAGCAAAAATCCGTCGCCGAGTCTTTCGTCATCATGACCGAGCTGGTGCTGCCTAACGACACCAATACCCTGAACAACCTCATGGGCGGCCGTATGATGCACCTCATGGACATCGCGGCCGCCATTTCGGCCCAGAAGCACTCCAACCGCATCGTGGTCACGGCCTCGGTCGACAACGTGTCATTTCGCGACTCCATCCGGCTGGGCAACGTGGTGACGCTGCAAGCCCAGGTAACGCGGGCGTTCAACTCCAGCATGGAAGTTCACATCGATGTGTGGGCCGAAGACATTCCCAGCGGCACCAAGATGAAGACCAACGAGGCTTTCTTTACGTTCGTGGCCGTGGACCAGGCGGGGCGCCCCATCGACGTGCCGGAGGCGGTGCCGGAAACCGAAGAAGAAATCCGACTCTACGAGGGCGCCCTGCGCCGACGCCAACTGCGCCTCGTGTTGGCCGGACGCATGAAGCCCACCGAAGCCCAGGAGCTGAAGGCCATTTTTGCCTTGGAATAGCACCGCCCCCGGCCGGTTCTTTGTCGTTTACCCGTAAACCTGATTTGCCATGTCCTCCGGAAAGCTGGCTTTTCTGCAGAATTTCTACACCGACGTAACGCTCTACGTTCCGGCCGAGCCCTCCGTCAGCCCCCCCGCATCGAGCCTGGCGCCGGCCGAAGGACCGGCCGCTACGCCTTCGCAGCCGACCCCGCCCGGCCACCTTCAGCCAGCGCCGGCTCCAGCGGCGCCCGCCCCCACTATGCACCTACCTCCTGATGCCGGCAGCTTCCCAGCCGCCAATGCGCCGGGCGCGGCTCCGGCGAATAAGCCCGCAATCGCGCCCAGCCCAGTTACTCCCACCGAGCCGGCCGTGCCACCCGTGATGCTGACGCAGTTTACCACCCTGGGCAGCAACGCGCAGGGCCTGGTGCTGTTGTTCCGCCTACCGCACGAGCAGTTCCTGAAGCTGCACCGCAACGTATTTCTGAACAAGATGCTGCAAGCGTTGGGTCTGGTAATGGCCGACGTTGTACTCGTGAATGTGGAATCCGAATTGCCGGTAGCCTTGGTTAACCTGCGCCGGGAGTTGGCGGCCACCCGCGTCATTGCCTTCGGCAAAAACCTGCTTGACGTTACCATTCGCAATACCCAGATCTACGAGCCCGTGCTGTTTCCCAGCTTGAGCCTCTCCTACCTGGCCTCGGCCACCGTAGATTTGGTAGAGTACGATGTGAGCCTTAAAAAACGGCTTTGGCTTGGCTTGCAACGCATGTTTAACCCAACCGAGTAGTCGAGTAAACAGTCGATTAAAACGAAGAGAGGCCCCGAACTCCATTGGGAATTTAGGGCCTCTCTTCGTTAGAATTCACACTTTTCTATACACACCAGCTACTTGCACCATTTTCTTCTGCCTTTCCATTGCTTCGAAAAAATTCAGCACATCAGAAAATGAATTTTCAAAATATCTGACTAAATAACTCAAATCATTAGTTGTCTGCAGGAAGTGATGAAAAAAATATGGGTCAAGATTCCCGATACTTTCTTTATTTCCAAGCGAAACCTCGACGCTTTGTCCGGTTATCGCATTCCTAAACAGGCAGTGTTCTCCGTGAACGTCAAACCACCAATTATCTGATAGGAATTCATTTCCATTTAGCAGGTCAGCATTTTGGATTTCATAATAATGACCCTTCTTAATCTTCTCTTTTTCAGGCTAGTCCGTTTCCGAAATTAGCTTATCAATAAGTTGCTCACTGATAGACTTGTAAGCCTCCATTGCCATCAGTAGCCTGTTTGCTATCTCCTCCGGGATCATCATAAAACTACTGATTTATCGCCTGTCGTAGTGAGCAATGTACAGTATATATCCGCTCACAGACCCGAAAGGCTGATTAAAGTACTAACTTTTACTATAGATTAAATTATTTCAAATGCCGGAATAAGAATCGGCATCTCCTTGGACGCACTTCCAGCTGCTTTTCGCCTATTCTATTGCTTGAATCCTCCGGTCTGATTTAACTGACTTTTAACTGCGTATAAAAAATTAGGCGGTGGTCTAACGTAGGGTGGTGCCACGAATTGCCCACAGGGCTTCGTGGTACCACTACTAGCTTGCACAACGGCCCGAACGACTAGTGGTGCCACGACTTGCCGTCGTGGCACCACCCCATTTTAGACCACCGCCAAATATTTAACCTTTTGCAGTAGCACCACTAAGCCTGACCGGCAATTCGTGGTGCCACTACAAAAGGTTATATCGCCTCGGGCTGGGCTCGTTAAGCTAAGCGATTACTTGCCGGCTCCTTTGCCTAATACTTCTTCCAGCTTAGCGGCGAGCGCTTCGCCGCGCAGATTTTTAGCGACAATCTTTCCCTGGGGGTCAATCAAAAAGGATTGCGGAATGGATTTCACGCCGTAGGCTGCGCCTCCTACGCTGTTCCAGCCGGCGAGGTCCGACACGTGGTGCCAGGTGAGGCCATCGGCGGCAATGGCTTTCTGCCACTTGGCTTTGTCCTGGTCGAGCGATACCGAGTAGATGGTAAAGCCTTTGCCCCGGTCCTTGAACTGATTGTAAGCCCGCACGACGTTGGGGTTCTCCTGCCGACAGGGGCCGCACCACGACGCCCAGAAATCGAGCAGCACGTACTTGCCCCGTAGGCTGCTCAGCGCCAAGGTACCTCCCTCGGGGGTGGGCAGATTAATTTCCGGAGCCAGCACCCCGGGGGCCGTCGTGCGCAAGGGCTCCAGGCGGGCGGCGAGCTCTTTGGTAAAAGGCGAAGTGGGGTTGGCTTTGCGCTGCACCGCCGCGACGGAATCGACGAATTGAAACTCGTCCTCCGGGCTCAGGAACGCTCCTACGGCAAAGCCGCTTACCACGGCCGTTGCGTTGCGCCGGATCAGGCCCTTTACTTTGTTGGTGTTGCTACTCTGAAGCACCCGGTACTGCTGCTCAAGGACCTTGAGCTCATCGGCCTTGCCCGCCTGGCCCGCGGCGTTGTAGCGTTGGCCGAGGCTTTCGAGCTCGGTCTTGGTGCCGTGCATCACTTGGATGAGCTGGCGCAGAACTTCCGCGTCCTTGTTGCCTTTCACCTGGTACGTGGTGGGCAGGCTCTTGGCGTCGCCATTGAGCTGCACCCGGGTTTTGTTGTCGAGCAGCAGCAGCACCTGGTTAGGCTCGTCGAGTTTCAGCTGAAAGATGCCGGGCGTGGCGCTGGCCCCCTTAATCGTAAAACGACCCGCGTCATCCGTTTTAGCCTGGCTTTTCTCCACGAACTGATTGGAAACCAGCTCTGAGAGGTGCAGCACGGTACCGGCGGGCGCGTTTTTTAGCTGGCCTGAGATTTCGTAGCCATCCGCCGCAGCCACGTTTTGGCAGGCATTGGTCAGGCCCAACACCGTGGCAGCCAGAAGAACAGATTTCATCATAATGGTAGTGGGAAGCATTAATCAATGAGTGATTAATAATGAGCAATTATAATCAAGAACTTACCAAGGGGCCTAGAGTAGTTTCAGAATCGAGGTACTGGGCCCAGCCGCAGCAACCTCACCCCCGGCCCCTCTCCACAGGAGAGGGGAGCCAGACAATTAGGTGCTATACCTCCAAAACGGCTATTAGTGTCCCATCATGAGCCTGCACGGGGCGCCCGGCGCAAAGCTCTAACACACTTCGGCGCGGCCATTGTTCATTATTCCTCCTCACTACTCGTTGCCGTCGAGCGCGGTACGCAGTAGCTGGTTGGCCAGCTTGGGGTCGGCTTTGCCGCCGGTCAGCTTCATCAGCTCGCCCATGAACATGCCGGTGAGCGACTTTTTACCGGCGCGGTACTCGGCTACTTTGGCCGGGTTGGCGGCCAACACCTGCTGCACCAGGCCGGCCAGCTCGCCGGTGTCGGCCTGGGTGAGCAGGCCTAAGTTCTGGGCCGCGCCCGTGGCGTTGGCCTGGGGGTGGTCGAGCAGGTACGGGAACAGCTGCTTCGACGCCACTGAGTAGTTCAGCTTGCCCGCGTCGATCAGCTCAATGATACCGGCCAGCTGGGCCGGGTCGAGCGGGAAATCGGCCACGGTCAGGGCCCGCTCGTTGAGGTAAGACTTCACCGGGCCCATCACCCAGTTGGCGGCGGCCTTGGCGTTGGGCGTGAGGCGGGCCAGCTCGTCGAAGAACAAGGCCACCTCCTTCTGGTCGATCAGCACCGAGGCGTCGTAGTCGCTCAGGCCCAGCTCGCCCACGAAGCGCGCGTACAGCTGCTGCGGCAGCGGGGGCAGCTCGGTGGCCACCCGGTGCAGCCACTCGTCGGAAATGACCAGCGGCGGCAAATCCGGCTCGGGGAAGTAACGGTAGTCGTTGAGGGTTTCCTTGCTGCGCTGGCCGTTGGTGGTGCCGCTGGCCGCGTCGAAGCCCCGGGTTTCGCTGTCTACTTCCCCGCCGGCTTCGAGGATGGCAACCTGCCGCTCAATCTCGTAGGCAATGGCCCGCTGCACGTTGCGGAAGGAGTTCATGTTCTTGACCTCCACCTTCATGCCGAATTTGTCGGCTCCTTTCCGCATCACCGAGATGTTGGCGTCGCAGCGCAACGAGCCTTCTTCCATGTTGCCGTCGCAGATGCCCAGGTACTCCACCAGCTTCTTGATTTCAATCAGGTAGGCGTAGGCCTCCTCGCCGGTCCGGATGTCGGGCTCGCTTACAATCTCAATCAACGGCACCCCGGCCCGGTTCAGGTCGACGAGGGTTTCGGTTTCGCCGGCCAGGTGCATGCTCTTGCCTGCGTCTTCCTCCAGGTGAATGCGGGTAACGCCGATTCGCTTCACCGCGCCATCGCTGAGGCGGATGTCGACGTGGCCGTCGTGGCAAATCGGGGTTTTGTCCTGGGTTATCTGGTAACCCTTGGGCAGGTCGGGGTAAAAGTAGTTTTTGCGCGCGAACAGATTGTCGCGCCGAATCTGGCAGTTGGTGGCCAGGCCCATTTTCATGGCAAACTCCACGGCCGTGCGGTTCACCTTGGGCAAGGTGCCGGGGTGGCCGAGGGTGATGACCGACAAGTTGGTGTTGGGCGCTACGCCGTACTCGTTCTCGTCGGCCGAGTACATCTTGCTGTGCGTGAGCAGCTGGGCGTGTACTTCGAGGCCGATGACGGGCTGGTAGTTGGCAAGGGTGGCTTCGTCCATATCAAAAGCAAGGCTGGATTGAGCCCCAAAGGTAACGGAACGGCCCGCGAGGAGCGGACGCCCCCTCCGGCGTCGGTGGTAGCTCAGTCGTTCATCACCGGCACGTAGGTATCCATAAAGGCGGCCGAGGTGCGGTTGTAGGCCTCGTTGAACTTCTGGTTTTGCGTGTTGTAAGCGTTGATGTTACCGTTGATGGCCTGGGCATCGGCTTTGGTGAGGTGGTCTTTTTGCTTGAGCAGCTCCGCGATCTTGACAAACTGGTTGGTGCACATCACCACGTACAGGTTGGCCACATCGCGGGCCGCGTTGCGGTACGCCACGTCTTTGCCCCGAAACGCCGACACGGCCGACAGCTCGGCGGCCGACTTCTCGGCCGCGGCGGCCAGCAGCACGCGGGCAGCTTCAAACGCGGCGGCATCCTGCGCATTCAGGGCGTCGGTGAGCTGGGCGCTGGCCTTCTGCACCCGGAAATAGGGTAAAAAAACCTGGTGCTGGTAGTGGTTCACGGCTGACACCTGCCGCGTGTATTCCGCCAGCCGGGCCGATTCCTTGCTGGCTTCGAGGCCCAGGCCGAACTGCTTGGCGAAGCGCTTCTGAGCGGCGTTGACGCTATCGTCGACCACGGCCAGTTTTTGGCCCGCCACTTCCTGCGCGTCAAAATACTGCTGCATGGCTTCGAAGCTTTGGGTGCGGGTGGTGGCCAGCGAGTTCACCTGCTTGTAGTCGGCCGAATACACTTGCAGCATGGTTTTGAACGCTGTGAGGGCTGTGGCCCGCAGCTCGTTGTTGCCTTTGTAGGCAGGCATGTGTTGCAGCTTGGCGATGGCTACTTTATTCTGCTCCACCACCTCCAGGCGGCGGTTTTCGATTTTGCGGTCGTTCTCACTGTGCGCGGCCTTGCTGATGTAGCGCAGGTTCTTCTTGAGCAAATCGATCTGCTCGTTTACGATGGCGTTATTGTAAGAAACCGGGTCGCTGAAGGTCTGGGCCGAAGCCGAGAAACCGGCTACGACCAGCAGGCCGGTGATCGCGAATTGCGTAAAAAAGCGCATAGGCAATGTTGGTTTTGAAAAACGAAAAATGAAGCCTTATTCAATGGCAAATGAGACGGGCACAGCGAAGCCAACTACTACTGGCTTTCCATCCACTTGGCCTGGCTTGAAGGGCTTCAGTTTCTGTAGCGCCTGCACCACGGCTCGATCAAGGGACGGGAAAACGCCCTGCACAACTTTGATATCCGCTACCTTTCCTTTACGGGTTACGTTGAAGCTGACTAGCACCCGGCCCGATTTTTTCGCGACGAGAGCGTCCATCGGATATTTTACTCTCTGCTGTATTGCCGCTACAATAGCCTGTTTGCTGCCGTCGCCATCCGGATATACCGGCATCTGCTCGTATTCGAAGAAAGGCACGGGCTGGCCATCTTTCGAAAAACATTCGCCGGTCGATGTGAAGGGTGCCGTGTAACTGGCCCGCCTTTTTAGTTGGCCATTCTCATAATACTGCCGCAGTTCGCCCACGCGCTTGCCGTGGTCAAATTCTGTGTGCTCACTGAGTTGCCCATTGTCGTGCCAGCTCTCCGAAATGCCATGGCAGATTGGCGACTTTCGTAGTTCGACTTCGCACACACTCCGGCGCCGGCCGTCAATAAAATAGGTGCGCTCAATGCCTTTTATCGAATCCAGCTGCTCGATTTCACGACGGTAGTAGGCCCCAACAGCGTCCGGCAGCACATGAAACGAAGCATCTAAGAACTCCTTTTTTATCGGGGTAATGCCCTGCTGTGCTGACGCCTCCGCGGCAAAGAGGCAAGCACCTGCAACCAATGTATAAAAGCGCATCCTGAAACACTT
The DNA here is from genome assembly GCF_014699115.1 of Hymenobacter montanus. Taxonomy (GTDB): domain Bacteria; phylum Bacteroidota; class Bacteroidia; order Cytophagales; family Hymenobacteraceae; genus Hymenobacter; species Hymenobacter montanus. The sequence goes on along the minus strand of NZ_JACXAD010000015.1, from coordinate 106,096 downwards.
AAAATATTCGCAAATTAAATAACAAAAGTTAAATAACTGGCCGAAAACGCATAGGTATAAACTCACCCTATCATTAGCCTTCAGTTTCTAGGTCTGTAGCATACGGCGCGGCCGGGGCACCTCACCCCCGGCCCCTCTCCTCAGGAGAGGGGTGCCAGACGGTAGGAATAAGGATAGAATTCCTGCAAACAGTTCAGCTACTAGGGGTACTAGGGATTTTGCTAGCCAGACATCAGGTACACACCGAAAAACGGCGCTAATCCTGGTACTTACTACGGCAAGCGCAAAGCCATAGAATAAGTATCAAGACCAGCGCCGTTTCGTCGGCTGGCTCCCCCTCTCCCCCGGAGAGGGGGCGGGGGGGTGAGGCCCCACCGCAGCCTACAAGGACTTGCTCACGACTTCCTGCGCCTTGGCAATCGCGGCGCCCAGCCCGGCTACGTTCTTGCCGCCGGCCGTGGCAAAGAACGGCTGGCCGCCACCGCCGCCCTGAATCTCTTTGGCCAGCTCGCGCACCAGCGTGCTGGCGTTCAGCTTGCCGGCTTTGGCAATTTCGTCGTCCAGCATCACGGCCAACTGCGGCTTGCCGTCGATGGCGGCGCCCAGCACGGCGACCAGGTTGGGCACGGCCTGCCGCAGGTTGAAGGCCAGCGTCTTGAGCGCGTCGGCGCTGCCGGCCTGCACCTGAGTCGCCAGGAAATTCACCCCGCTCAGCTCTTGCACCTGGCCGACCAGCTGTTCCTTCTGCTGGTTGATGCTTTGCTGCTCGAACTGCTCGATTTGCTTGCGCAGCGCGGCGGTTTCCTCACTCAGCTTCTCAAGGCTGGGAATGAGGTGCTGGGGGTTGCCGAGCGTTTCGCGCACCTGAGCTAGCAAGTCGAGCTGCTGGTCGACGTAGGCTTCGGCGCTGACGCCCGTCACGGCCTCGATGCGGCGCACCCCGGCCCCCACGGCGCTTTCCGCCGTGATTTTGAGGTAACCGATGCGGCCCGTATTAGGCACGTGCAGCCCCCCGCACAGTTCTACCGAGAAGTCTTTGTCGAAGGTGATGACCCGCACGAATTCGCCGTACTTTTCGCCGAACAGCGCCATGGCACCCAGGCTTTTAGCCTCGGCGATGGGCACGTTGCGGCGCTCGTCGAGCGGAATCTGCTGACGGATGCGCTCGTTCACGATGCGCTCAATCTGGCGCAGCTGATCGTCCGTCACCTTGGTGAAGTGCGAGAAGTCGAAGCGCAGTAGCTTGTCGTTCACCAGGGAGCCTTTCTGCTGCACGTGGCTGCCCAGTACTTCGCGCAGGGCCGCTTGCAGCAAGTGCGTGGCCGAGTGGTTCTGGCGAATCTGGGTGCGGCGGGCCACGTCGGGCCGGGCCATGAACTCGCCGGTCAGGTCCTCCGGCAAGTCCAGTACGGTGTGCACGATCAGGTCGTTTTCGCGCTTGGTGTCAATCACGCGCACCTTGGCAAAGTCGCTTTCCAGGTAACCGGTATCGCCGACCTGGCCGCCGCTTTCGGCGTAAAACGCGGTTTGGTCGAGTACGACCTGGTATTCGGTTTTGCCCTTGGCGGTGGTTTTGCGGTAGCGCAGGATGCGGGCGGGCGCGGCCTCCAGATCGTAGCCCACGAAGGCAGGCTGCTCATCGGTATCGGCCACGATGGTCCAGTCCGACTGCTCAGTTTCCTGAGCGTTGCGGCTGCGGTTCTTTTGCTGCGCCAGCTCCCGCTGGAACCCCTCCTCATCCACGGTTAGGCCCTTTTCGCGGGCAATCAGGGCCGTGAGGTCGAGCGGGAAGCCGAAGGTATCGGATAGCTCGAAGGCCGTTTTGCCGTCGATGCGGTTGCCATTGGCGCGGGCGCTTTCTTCCAACGCATCCAGGCGGCGCAGGCCGGTTTCTAGCGTCTTCAGAAAGGCAATTTCCTCCTCTTCTATTACGCGCTGCACAAAGGCCGTTTGCTGCTTCAGCTCCGGGAAAATGCCGGCCATCTGGTCGGCCAGCACCGGTACCAGCTTGAACAGGAACGGCTGCTTCTGGTTGAGCGACGAAAACGCGTACCGCACGGCACGGCGCAGGATGCGGCGGATGACGTAGCCGGCCTTCACGTTGCTCGGCAACTGACCGTCGGCAATGGCGAAGGCAATGGTGCGGATGTGGTCGGCAATAACCCGGATGGCAATGTCGGTTTTCTCGTTTTCGGTGGCCGGCTGGTCATTCACCGTGGCGGGCGCGGTGCCATGATACTCCACCCCCACTTCCTTCGCGATGAACTGGATGAGCGGCTGAAAGACGTCGGTGTCGTAGTTCGACTTCACACCCGATACCGCCATCATCAGACGCTCGAAGCCCATGCCCGTGTCGACGTGCTGGGCCGGCAGCTTCACCAGGCTTTTATCGGCCAGGCGCTGGAACTCCATGAAGACGTTGTTCCAGACTTCCACCACCTGGGGGTGATCGGCGTTCACCAGCTCGCGGCCGGACTTTTGGGCCCGCTCCTCGTCGGAGCGCAGGTCGATGTGGATTTCGGTGCAGGGACCGCAGGGACCGGTGTCGCCCATCTCCCAGAAGTTGTCCTTCTTGTTGCCGGGCAGGATGCGGTCGTCGGTCGTATACTGGCGCCACAGGTGCTGGGTCTCGGTGTCGGCGCCGAGGTTGTCGCCGGCGTCGCCCTCGAAATACGTGACGTAGAGCCGGTCTTTGTCGAGCTTGAATACTTCGGTAAGCAGCTCCCAGGCCCAGGCAATGGCATCCTGCTTGAAGTAGTCGCCAAACGACCAGTTGCCGAGCATCTCGAACATGGTGTGGTGGTAGGTATCGTAGCCTACTTCTTCCAAGTCGTTGTGCTTGCCGCTCACCCGCAGGCACTTCTGAGTGTCGGCAATGCGCTTGTAGGGCGCGGGCTTGTTGCCCAGGAAATAGTCCTTAAACGGGGCCATGCCGCTGTTGATAAACAGCAGCGTGGGGTCGTCTTTCACCACAATTGGGGCCGAGGGCACGATGTGGTGGCCTTTGGAAGCGAAGAAATCGAGGAATTGCTGGCGGACGTGCGAAGCGGTAGGAAGCGACATATTGGGAGGGCCATGCCAGTGAAATGGCGACGGCTGCGGTTTTTTAGGTACTTTTCGGAGGAATTGCAAAGGTAGCCATATGCCCTACAAAGAGCGCAGCATTGAGAAACAGTACTTCACCATTGGCGAAGTGGCCGCCCAGTTCAAGGTGGCTGAGTCGCTGGTTCGCTTCTGGGAAACCGAATTCGATGAATTGCGCCCCCGCCGCAGCAAGAAAGGCAACCGCCTCTACACCCCGCAGGACATCGAGGTTTTCCGCACCATCTACCACCTGGTGAAGGAGCGCGGCTACACCATCCCCGGCGCCCGCGACATGCTCAAGCAAAAGGGTCCGCAGCTCAAGGAAAAGATTGACGTGGTGCAGAGCCTGGAAAAAGTGCGGGCGTTTCTGCTGCAGCTGCGGAAAGAAGTGGAAGCCGCCGGCAAGGCCGACCCGGAGTAAACCATAGGTGAATTAAAAAATAAAAAATTAAAAATGAGGGCTATAGCTGAAATTGAATACGGAATGACCTTCCTCCGGCGGGCCATTTTTAATTCTCCATTTTTAATTTTTAATTCAACCAAAAGGGTGGTTCCCCGATGAACGACGACGCCCTTTTCCACGAACTCGCCCTTACCCTCCTACCCGGCATCGGCCCGCAGCTCACGCGCCAGCTGATGAGCTACAGCGGGGCCGCCAAAACGGTGCTCACGATGCCACCGGGCAAGCTGCGCCGCATCCCCGGCGTGGGCGACGCCACCATCAAGATTCTCACCGGCCCCGACCGCGAAACTGCCCTGCGCAAAGCCGAGGCGGGCCTGAAGAAGGCCGAGAAGGAGGGCATAGAAATCCTTTTTTACACCAGCAAGCGCTTTCCCCGCCGGCTCAAGCTGATTCCCGACGCTCCGGCCATTCTTTATTACCAGGGCACGGCCGACCTGAACGCCCCCAAAGCCGTGGCCCTGGTGGGCACCCGCCAGGCCACCGACTACGGCCGGGCGCAAACCGAACGCATCATTAAAGGACTGTTGCCACACCACCCCTTGGTCATCAGCGGCTTGGCGTACGGTATCGACATCCTGGCCCACCGCGCGGCCTTGCAGGAAGGGCTGGCCACCGTGGGCGTCATGGCCACCGGCCTCGACATCATCTACCCGGCCGCCCACCGCAAAACGGCCGAAAAGATGCGCGAGCAAGGGGGCCTGCTCACTGAATTCGCCTTCGGCACCCCGCCCGACCGCTATAACTTCCCGGCCCGCAACCGCATCATTGCGGGCCTGGCCGATGGCACGGTGGTAGTCGAAGCCGCCCGCAAAGGCGGGGCCCTGATAACCGCTGAGCTGGCCCTGAGCTACGACCGCGACGTGCTGGCCGTACCGGGCAACCTCGACTCCGTGGCCTCCGAAGGCTGTAACGCCCTCATCAAAAACAACAAAGCAGCCCTCTACGCCGAGCCCCGCGACCTGGAAGAACTGCTCAACTGGGACGCGGCCCTGCACCAGGCGGGCAAGTTTAAGCCCGCTCCCTCCTACTCTGCCGATGATTTTTCGGCCGATGAGTTTGCCCTCATAACGCTGTTGGCGGGTGCACCGGGGCGCGAACTGCACATGGACGAGTTGGCCTGGAAAGCGCAGCTGCCCATTCACGCCGTGGCCTCCCTGCTGCTGGGGCTGGAGTTTCGGGGCGTGGTGCGGGCCCTGCCCGGCAAGAAGTTTCTGTTAATCTGAACCACGGATTCATGCGGATTTTTCGGATTTCACGGATTTTGTGGACGGCGCGATGAGGCAGAAGCAACTAGTATTTAATGGTGAGCTATTGGGGGCGGATTTATTTCGCGTTGCCCTGCCCAACCGGGGGCTGGCTTTTAGGGATGGTTTTTTTGAGACCTTTATTTTTATAGATGGGCGCGTCCGATTCGTGGCCGACCATGTGGTTCGCATGCAACGGGCGGCTACGGCGCTTTACTTGAGCCTGCCCGCGGCGCTGGCTTCTGCGGAGGCTTTGGAGGCTACCCTGGCTGACCTGGCTCGGGCTAATGGGCTGCTGGCCGCTCGGCTGCGCTTGCAGCTCTGGCGCGCCGGGGGCGGCCGCTACACGCCGCCCACTGATGCCTGCGAGTGGTTGGCGACAGCGGAGCCCTTTGTGCCTGATGATTCGCCGGTAGCGAAGGCTGACTTTGCGCTGGAAACTTATTCTATTCACTCCCCGCTCAGTTTTTGCAAAGGCCCGCAGGCGTGGCTCTACGTGCGGGCCGCGCACGAGCGGCACCAGCGCGGGCTCGATGAAATCATCCTCTGCGACGCCGCGGGGCACGTGGCGGAAGCGGGCGCGGCGGCTATTTTCTGGATTAAAAACAACGTGCTGTTTACGCCCTCACTGGCCAGCGGCTGCGTGGCCGGAGTGCGCCGCACCCAGGTGCTCCGGGCCGCCCGAGACGCGGGGATGGAATGCCGGGAAGGGCTGTTTTTGCGTGAAGAATTGCTGGATGCGGACGCGGTTTTTACGGCGAATGTGGCAGCCGTGCGGGTACTGGCACAGGTGGGCACCTTCGAATTTGGCCCACCCGACTTCAATTTTACTGCATGACAAACCGCTGTGTTATCGTCACGGTATCAGTTCCGATACTGCTTGGCTCAAAACGCAACATCCGCACAACACGCAGTACTTCTGCATCCAAATCGGCCCTACCACTCGCAGAATAGGGGTTATCGCTTCCCTCTCCGCTGAGTTCGCGGCGCGTGATCTCAGCTCTGCCTACGGTTCCGTCAGCCACTACCGTTATTCGTACGTGAATTAGGCCATCCAGGCCAGCTCGTAAAGTAGTAGTCGGGTACCTCGACTGGGAGCTGGCAAACCGATGCAGCTTCCACGTTGACCTAATTTTGGCAGTGTCGGTTTGGTGCCAAAAACGCGGCAGCACGGGCGGAACTACTGGTGCAGTGGTGACGATTGCCGGGGGCTGGGGACGCTGCCGAGCGGCAGCAGGTGGCATCCGCCCTGGCACTCTCACAGCCATCCCAGGTGCCGCATAGACCTCTCCCGTGCCTTGTGCTTGCGACACCGTGACCAGGCAACCCAGGAAGATAGTCAAAAGCCCTCTTTTTATCCGCCCAAGTTACACCGCTACCGGCGCTTTTATTGCGGGCCAGGGCTCGTAGTTCTCGAGCTGGAAATCCTCGTATTGGAACCCAAAGATATCTTTCACCGCAGGGTTGATGCGCATTTGCGGCAGGGCCCGCGGCTCACGCTCCAGCTGCAGGCGCGCTTGCTCCAGGTGGTTGCTGTAAAGGTGGGTGTCGCCGCCGGTCCAGATGAATTCGCCGGCCTGCAGGCCCGTCACCTGGGCCACCATGAGGGTAAGCAGCGCGTAGGAGGCAATGTTGAACGGCACCCCCAGAAACACGTCGGCTGAGCGCTGGTAGAGCTGGCAGGAAAGCTTGCCCTCGGCCACGTAGAACTGGAACAGGGCGTGGCAGGGCTGAAGGTTCATTTCCGGTAATTCAGCCACGTTCCAGGCCGAAACCAGGATGCGGCGCGAGTCAGGCTGGGTTTTAAGCTGTTGAATAACCTGGCTGATTTGGTCGATGTGGCCGCCGTGTCCATCGGGCCAGGAGCGCCACTGCCGCCCGTACACCGGGCCCAGGTCCCCGTTCTCGTCAGCCCACTCGTCCCAGATCTTTACGCCGTGCTCCTTGAGGTAGGCAATGTTGGTCTCGCCCTTCAGGAACCAGAGCAATTCGTGGATGATGCTCTTCAGATGCACCTTTTTAGTGGTGACGAGCGGGAAGCCCTCGGCCAGGGTGAACCGCATCTGCGGGCCGAAGATGGACAACGTGCCCGTGCCGGTACGGTCGGTTTTGACGGTGCCGGTGTCGAGAATCTGGCGGAGCAGGGCGTGGTATTGGCGCATGGGATCGTGGAGCGTTGTGACGATGTAAAAATAAGGTAATCCCAAGGGGCTCGCATCAGAATTAGCCGCTACTTTTGGCTATTCTAGATCCTGTTATGGGGTTATGTGCGAAATTAGCGGGGATGGGACCTACCCGCCGCGCATATCCGAGTGACGTCACCGACGATGAATGGGGCTTTTTGCTCCCGTAATTAGTTTGCTTTGCTTTCCTAGCGTCTTTAGCTGCATTCTTCATAAGTGCGCAGATTGCTGGAATCGGGTTGGCAACTATTTGGCCTTTGTTGGCTTGTTGCTTACCAAAGCGGCCTATTTCAATTTGCTCACAGATTCATCACACCATCTAGGCTTTAAATAACCGGCGTATAACAACGACAAGCACATAGATTATCGCTCCGTAAGCCAAGAGACTTCCCATTAATGAGCCCAGTTTATAAGCGAGGGTCTGCGTTTCGGGATCTACAGGAAGAGTTTTCTTTACTCCTGTTTGGAAAGACGAGAAAAAGCGTTTTCGACTTTCCGTAAGAATTGAGTCTTGGTCGGAGTTAGCCCAAAAGCTCTGACTATAGAATATCCCATTTGCTAATAATAGTCTCACGTATTTGACCTTGGGCAAACTTGGTCTGTTTGGTGTTATGTATTGTGCTTCAACACCTGTAAAATCATCAACAGTGAAGATTTTCTTTTCGGTGATTTGACCTCCTCCAGCAGCATCCATGGTCCCTTTCAACGCCGCGTTATAAAATTTTGTCAGCTCACTTTCTATGGGATTACCATTATAGGCATCTCGTTGTAAAGCAATAATATATATTGCCTGTCCGTTCTTATGATAGAATGCCTCCGTCTCCTTCGCCTTCTTTTTCAAAACGCGACCGGGCAATTCTACCGTTGCCGAATCGTCAATACTAACCCGGTGCCACTTATCTCCTTGTGCATTTGCACGATAGTAAGTTAGGAAAATTAGAAACAATGTGCTTCTTTGCAAAGCAGATATAAAGCTCATTTTAGAAGTAGGTATCTCTTTCCAGGTGATAAAAAGCCGCCTTGTTTCCAAGGCGGCTTTAATATTTATAGGGACGAAGCCACCAGCCTCTACATCTTTGCCGCAGCCGGGACTTTCTCGACGGGCTTTACGCTCGCAGTCTTGGCATCTTTTTTCGCGCAGCACGCGCCGGCGGCCATTCCTTTGGAACAGCTTTCTTTCTTGCCTTTTTTGCCGTCCTTATCGTGGCGGTCGTGAGCGAAGGCACTGGTGCCGACAAAAGCACACAGGGTGAGAGCAAGCAGGGTCTTTTTCATGGGGTACTTGATGAGGTGGGGAGAAACAAAAGACGAAAATGAAGGGTTTCCAGGCTCTAATATACGGGCGGGCCTCTCAACTCTGAGCCCGGGCGTAGTTGTTTTGTTCGCTTACTTGCTCACCATTTGCCGCCAGCCTGGCACCGGTTCCGGCCGGTGCTTGCGCAGGTGGCCCGCCTATGCCCCTTCGCCGCCTCGCCTACCTCACCCTATTCCTGCTCGGCCTGCTCACGGCCCTGAGTATGTTTTCCGTCGCCCAGCTGCGGTTCAACTATAATTTCAACGATTTTTACCCCGCGGGCGACCCCGACCTGGACTACTACCAGGGCTACACCCGGCGCTTTGGCAACGACAACGACTACCTGTTGCTGGGTGTGGAAGCCCCCACGGGCAAAACGGTGTTTGACCCCGCGTTTCTCACCCAGGTCGACTCCCTCACGCAGCTGGCGCGGCGGCAGCGCAACGTGCGGCACGTCACTTCCCCCACCACCCTGGCTAACCCGGTGGTGGAGGGCCTAGGCTTTTTCAACCTGCCCTATCTGCACCCCACCGAGCCGGGCCGGCGCGCCGACGACTCCACCCTGATTTACCGCACGCCGGGCTTGGTGGGCAACGTGTTCAGCCCCGACGCGCGGGCGGTGGCGCTGGTGCTGCAGCTCACGCCCGACCTCGAAAAGCCGCCCGGCGACTCGCTTTTCGCGACCCTGCGTGGGGGGATGGCCCGCCTGGGCCTGCCCGAAGAGCGGATGCATTTTGCCGGTCGGATAGTGGCCCAGTCGGTGTTTGTCGACCGGCTGAAGTGGGAGCTGGTCGTGTTTATGTCGCTGTCGGTGCTGCTGGTCACGGGCCTGCTCTGGCTTACGTTCCGGAACTGGTGGGGCGTGGTGCTGCCGCTGATTGTGGTGCTGGGGGCTATTTTTTGGGGCCTGGGCATAATGGCCGCCTGCGGCGTGAGCATCGACCTGATGACGGCCCTACTCCCGCTGATGCTGTTCGTGGTGGGTATGTCCGACACCATTCACATCATCAGCCGCTACGTGAGCGAGCTGGGCTACGGAGCCAGCAAGAAAGATGCGTTGCGGGTCACCATCAAAGAGTCGGGGTTTGGCTCGGGCTTGTCGGCCCTCACCACCAGCCTGGGCTTTTTTACCCTGATGACGTCCACCATCCGGCCCATCCACAATTTCGGGCTGTTTACCGGCATTGCTGTCCTGCTGGCCTTCGTGCTCAGCTTTACGCTGCTGCCGGCCATGCTCGTGCTGCTGGGCCGGCCCCAGCTGCGCACGCCGCGCCGCCAGGGCCACAGCTGGGACGGCGTGCTGGGCCGCCTGTTCCGCATGGTGCTGCTGCGCCGCCGGCTCATCTTCACGGTGAGCGGCCTGGTGCTGGTCGGGGCCATTGGGCTGGCCAGCCGGGTGCGCATCAACTCCTCACTCCTTGATGACTTGTCGAAAAATGACCCCGTCCGGCTGGATTTTGCCTTTTTTGAGCGCCAGTTTGCCGGGGTGCGGCCCTTCGAGCTGGAGCTGAAGCCGGTGCCGGGCCACGACATCTACGACCTAGCCGTGCTGCGGCAAACTGAGCGCATCGAAAGCTACCTGCACCACACCTACGGCCTGCGCTTCGCGGCCTCGCCGGTTACCCTGGTCAAGTCGGTGCGCAAGGCGCTGCACGGCGGCGGACTAGCCGAATACCGCCTCCCCGCCGACCCGCGGGAGCTAGGGCCCCTGCGTCGGAAGCTCCAACTGTTTCGCAAAAAGCCCGAATTCAGCGCCCTGGTTCTGCCCGACGGCTCGGCCGGCCGCCTCACCGGCCGCATGGCCGACGTGGGCAGCATCCGGGCCGATGCCCTGAATGCGGCACTGCGGACCTTCCTGCACACGTCCATCGACAGCACCGTGCTGCGCACCCGCCTCACCGGCTCGTCCAATCTCATCGATAAGAATAACGAGAACCTGACCCTGAACATGATTCAGGGCATGGCCATCGACGTAGCCATGGTGACGCTGATTGTGCTGGCGCTCTTCAAGTCGGTGCGCATGACGGTGGTGGTGCTCATTCCCAACCTGCTGCCCATCATCATCGTGGCCGGGGTAATGGGGCTGGCCGGCGTAAACATGAAGGTCAGCACCAGCATCATCTTCACCATCGCCTTCGGCATCGCGGTCGACGACACCATCCACTTCATCTCCAAGCTCCGGCTGACGCTCAGCAAGGAGCCCGACATTTTCCGGGCCGTGCGGCACACGTATCTGCTGGCCGGCAAAGCCGTGATTACCACTTCCCTGATTCTGGTGGGCGGCTTTTCGACCCTGCTGTTCTCGAAATTTGACGGTACCTTCTACGTGGGCCTGCTGATTGGACTAACCCTGCTCTTCGGGGTAGTTGCCGAGCTCACGCTGCTGCCGCTGTTGATTTTGTACTTCTACAAACGCCCAAAAGTCGGCCTCCCCCAGGCCCCCAACCTGGTGGCCGATACGGGCCGTAGCTAAAGGCTCCCAGCCAGGCGGTAGGTTGTGTGGTGCCCCGAATTCCGCGCAGCGGTTCGTGGTACCACTATTCGGGGTAACACGAACCGCTGAACCACCCTTGCGTGATTGTTCCAGTTATTACTAGTACCCACTACTCGTTAAATACTTTCACTGATTAGTGGTGCCACGAACCGCTGCGCGGAATTCGGGGCACCACGCCGTTCGGGTAGTGGGCCTCTCCCGGCAAGTTGGCCGCCCGGCACCCCGCCGGGCAACCGTTCGGTGGTGTTTGCGTTAGCGATGGGATACTCCCACCTAACCTTTTTGTAGCATGAGCGCGCCAATGCAGGGAAAAGATTTTTACGACAGCGTGTTGCAGTTTTACGACCAGGCAGCCCGCTTTTCCAAGCTCGACCCGGGCATTCTGCAACAGATTAAGGCCTGCAACAGCATCTACAAGGTCAACTTCCCGGTGGAAATCGACGGGAAAGTGCAGGTTGTGGAAGGCATTCGGGTGCAGCACAGCCACCACAAGCTGCCCAGCAAAGGGGGCATCCGCTACAGCATCCACGTCGACGAGGACGAGGTGAAGGCCCTGGCCACGCTCATGACTTTTAAGTGTGCCTTGGTCGACGTGCCCTTCGGCGGAGCCAAGGGCGGCGTGAAAATCAACCCGCGCACCAGCTCGGTCGAAACCCTGGAGCGCGTGACGCGCCGCTACGCCAGCGAGCTCATCAAGAAGAACCTCATCGGCCCGGGTATGGACGTGCCGGCCCCCGACTACGGCACCGGCAGCCGCGAAATGGCCTGGATTGCCGATACCTACCTCACCTTCAAGTACGGTGATACCAGCGCCCTGGGCTGCGTCACGGGCAAGCCCGTGGGCCAGGGCGGCATCCGGGGCCGGACCGAAGCCACCGGCCTGGGCGTGCTTTTCGGCCTGCGCGAGCTGTTTGCCGATGCCGACCTGCTCAAGCACCTGGGCTTGAGCAGTGGCCTGGCCGGCAAGCGCATCATCGTGCAGGGGCTGGGCAACGTGGGCTATTACGCGGCCCACTACTGCCAGCTGGGAGGCGCCCTGATTACCGGCATTGCCGAGCGCGAGGGAGGCATCTACCACCCCGATGGCCTCGATGTGGCCGCCGTGCTGCAGCACCGCACCGACAGCGGCTCCATTCTTGACTACCCCGGCGCGAAGAACGTGGCCGACTCGGCCGGGCTGCTCGAATACGAGTGCGAAGTGCTGCTGCCCGCGGCGCTGGAAAACCAGATTCACGAAGGCAACGCCGCCCGCATCCAAGCCAAAGTCATCGCCGAAGGCGCCAACGGCCCCGTTACCCGGGCGGCGGAAAAGATTCTGCTGGAGCGCGGCCTCGTTATTCTGCCCGATCTGTACCTAAATGCCGGCGGGGTAACGGTTTCCTATTTCGAGTGGCTTAAGAACCTTTCCAACGTGCGCTTCGGCCGCATGGGCAAGCGGGCGGAGGAAGCTTCACTCCAGCGGCTAGTTACCACCATCGAGCAGTCGACCGGGAAGAGCATCAGCGCGCAGGAGCGAGCCCTCATCGTGCACGGCATGGATGAGATTGACCTCGTCCGCTCTGGTCTGGAGGATACCATGATTGTCGCCTACCACGAAATTCGCTCCGTCATGAATCAGGTGAAAGGCATTCAGGACCTGCGCACGGCCGCTTTTTACAGCGCCATTGAAAAGGTAGGCGTCAGCTACCAGTCGCTAGGTATTTTTCCGTAGTCGAGCCCGAGTTGCCCCGCCGATATTTCGCTCAGTGCTCAGGCTGTAGGGTGTGGATGTCGGCGCTGCGTCTCTCTGCCCGCACCCGTCGCCCAGCTGCTGAACGCGAGATGAAGCCCACAACTGGAGCTTGCTTTGTAAACGTTTGTCACACTGGCAGCGGCCTGAACTGGGCGCGATGGCCTATTTTTACCAAAAACTACTACGATGAAAAAAGCATTTTGGGCGGGCGCGCTTCGGTTATTACTGTTGGTGGCAGTGGGCCTGGCCGGCTTGCTGACTACTGCCTGCAAGGACAAGAACTATGTGGAGATAGATGAGAAGCTCATCAAAAAATACCTGAGCGACAACAACATAAATAATGCGCAGCGACAGGGGTCGGGGCTCTATTACGTACCCCTTGTTACTGCCCCGAGTGCGCCGCGGGCGGTAGCCGGCAAGACAGTATCGGTGCTGTACACCGGCACGCTGCTCGACGGCACGGTGTTCGATGCCTCGTCGCGCCGAGGCAACCAGCCCCTGGACTTTATACTCGGGCGTGGCCAGGTTATCCAGGGCTGGGACGAAGGAATTGCGCTGATGCGCAAAGGCGAGAAAAGCCTATTGCTAATCCCGTCACAGCTTGGGTACGGAGCACAAGGTGCTGGATCCATTCCCGCAAATACGGTACTGCGCTTCGAGGTAGAATTAGTAGACGTGAGATAAGACGTTGCCCAAGTAAACTACCTGGCCCGTACCCGAGCGGGCGGAGCCCTAGAATATGTCGGTCCACCGGTTAAATGAGCACAGGGAGAACTTTTAAATGAACATTTATTCGCCTATCTTTGCGAAGTGAAATTAAAAGACGAAGGCAAAACGGAACTGATATACGCGGCCGCCTGCCGGTTGGTAGGCCGCGCGGGCATTGCTGGGTTGACGATGGCAACCATTGCTCGTGAGGCCGGACTAGCTACGGGCACGTTGTATACCTACTTTCCGAACAAAGAGGCCCTCCTGCGCGCGCTGTACCGACATGCCAAATTGCGTACTACGAAAGCTTTATTCCGGGATTTCAACGAGCAAGAGCCGCTACGCCTTGCCCTGCAGAAGATATGGTTGAACTACCTGCGCACTCGCCTAGATAGTTACGACGAAAGCGTGTTTGTGGAGCAGTACTATACCTCCCCCTATATGCAGGCCGATGAGGTGCAAATGTCTCTGGATACGATGGCCCCTTTGTTCCGGCTTTTTGATCGGGGCAAAAAAGGCTTACTACTAAAGGACCTGGACAACACCCTGCTCGCCATTTATCTAATGGGGCCGTTGCGCGAACTGGCCGGGCTTATTCGCCTTCAAGGTGGCACTGTGCCGTCGCCACTAGCCGATGCGGCGTTTTCACTGTGTTGGGATGGCATTCGATCTTAAATTTTTTTGCCGCAATAATGAATATTTATTCATCTAAAACGTCTGATCAGGTACCTCGCTGTCGGCGGAAAAATTCCCTATCAGTGTAAACCTGCTTCAACCGCCAACCCAGGCCATAGCCATTCCTACTCACGAAGTTTTTTTCACAATTTTCCCTACTCCATATGCGTCAAAGCCTTGTTTTCCGAATATTGGGCGAGTTTGCTGACCGGCTCCTGCTCCAACCTCTGATCCGGCTCAGCTTTGCTTGGTCTCTACTGGTCACCATTCTGGCCCTATCACCCAGCAATGGCTTAGGCCAGGCCAGGCCAAGGGCGGCTTCCGCGCCGGTAGTGCTAGTGACCGGAGCATCCAGCGGTATTGGGAAAGCCACCGCCCAGTTGTTTGCCCGCCGCGGCTACATAACCTATGCTACATCCATCGACACGAGCAGCGCCTTAACCGAATTGCAAGCGCTCGGATGCCGCACGGCTTACCTTGATGTGACTGATGACCGGTCCATGCGGGCAGTGGTGGATCAGATTGAGCGCGAAGCCGGAGGCGTGGACATTCTCATCAACAATGCTGGGTACGGGCAGAACGGCGTGCTGGAAGAATTGCCCTTGAGCGCCATTCGGCAACAGTTTGAGGTCAACGTCTTTGGTTTGGTGCACATGGCGCAACTGGTGGCTCCCACCATGCGGCGCCAGGGATTCGGGCGCATCATCAACGTGGGGTCGGTCGGCGGCGACTTTACCACGCCGGGAGCCAGTGCCTACCACGCCAGCAAGTACGCCGTAGAAAGCTTTAACGACGGGTTGCGGGGGGAACTAGGACTGTTCGGCATTGACGTGGTATTGATTAAGCCCGGTGGAGTGGCGACCAACTTCATGAACGTAGCCAATGCCCGGTATCCAGCCGCGATGGCCCAGAGCCCCTACCTGGAGTTTCGCGCCAAGTTTGCCAGTATGACCACGCGCATGTTCGATCCCAAGGGCAGTTCCTACGGCATTCTGCGCCCGGAAAAAGTAGCCGAAACCATTGTGAAAGCCGCTTCGGTGCGTAAACCCCGCACTCGTTACCGGATTGGCTTGCTGGCCAAGCTGACCCCGCGCATGCGCCGGCTGCTGGGCGACCGTGGATTTGAGCGCCTCCTGCTGCGGCAGATGGGGATGAAAAAAGACAAGATGAAAGGCTAACGGGACGGTTCCAGACAAACGGCTGCCCCCACTGCTTTCTGCTCATTTTAATTTCAATCAACTTCGCCGATTATGATTTCCCTCCCTAAAACAGTTCTCATCACCGGTGCCTCCTCCGGAATAGGATTGGCGGCCGCCCGCATGTTTTTAGCCGCCGGCGTTACTACTTACGCCTCGGCCCGCCGGGTGGAAAGTCTGGATGAATTGGCCCGCTTGGGCGCGCGCGTACTCGCGCTGGATGTAACCGACGACGAGTCTATGCGCCGGGCGATACAGCTCATTGAGGTGGAAACTGAGGGCCTGGACGTGCTGGTCAATAACGCTGGCTACGGGCAGAACGGTGTCTTGGAAGAGCTTCCCCTGGCTGAGCTACGGCGGCAGTTTGACACCAATGTGTTTGGCGTCGTTCGGCTTTGCCAGTTGGTATTGCCGGGCATGCGGCGCCGGGGCACTGGTCGCATCGTCATCACTGGCTCTGCCGGCGGCGACTTCAGCACACCCGGCGCCGGGGCGTACTGCGCCAGCAAGTTTGCCTTGGAGGCTCTGGTGGATGCCCTGCGCTACGAAGTGCAGTCCTTCGGAGTGCGGGTCTCCCTTATTAAGCCGGGTGGGGTGCGCACCAGATTTATGGAGGTGGCCGACGCTGGCTTTCCCGCCCCTATTACCGGTGATCCGTACCAGTTGTTCCGGAAAAACTTCTTGGCGATGACCGTACGCTTGTTTGACGCGAAAAGCTCTTTTGGTATTCTATCACCTGAAGACGTGGGGCAGGTAATCTTTGAGGCCGCTACAGTGCCTGTTCCCAAAACCCGCTACCGGGTCGGCGTGCTGGCTAAGGTGATGCCCCGCCTGCGCCGCCTGCTATCTGACCGGCTATGGGACCGACTTATGGCCGCTCAAGTACCTATCACTTGAATCTTGGGCCAGCTTGCGGTCATTGAATCTGTATTAGCTTTGTATCTCAAAGTTCTTTTCATATCACTGTAGCGAGCTATCGGTCGCCATTCTCCCTGTCTTTATGGAATACTTCGTGGCTCCTCATTCCATCGTGCGCCGCATTTGGGGTACTGCCGATACGGTGCTGTTCGTCTTCGCTGGCGCGGCGGCCGAGTTCGCCCTAAACAAAGCCGTGGACTGGCTTTACTTCACTGGCCGGCTGCCGGCCGACCCGTTGGGCCGCCTGTTCTCCACGGTTGACTACGCCCGCCGCATCGTGTTTGCGGACCGCGCCGGGGCTGAGCGCGCCATTGACACCATCGCGGCCATTCACGCGGCCGTGGAAGCAAAGCGTGGCCGGACCATTCCCGATTGGGCCTACCGCGACGTCCTATTCATGCTCATTGCCTATTCCATGCGCGCGTTCGAAATGCTGGAACGGCCCCTCACCGCCCCCGAACGTGAAGAAATCGTGGAAGTGTTCGGCCGCGTGGGCCAGCGGATGGGCATCCCCGGCTTGCCACGCTCGTACGCGGCCTGGCAGGCCGCACGGGCCCAGCACCTGGCTGAAGACCTGGCCCCCAGCCACCACACTACCGACTTGTATCGGCAGTATCGCCGACATTTGGGGGCGCCGCGCTACTGGCTGCTGCGGGGCGTTCAGGGAATGGTGGTGCCGCCCCTCGTGCGCGCGATGCTTGGTCTAAGCAAGGGTACCTGGCTGCAGCCCGCTCTGTCGCTTTATCGCGATACCAAGCAGTTTGCGCTAAGCCAATGGGCCAAAAACGCCCTGCTGCCAACCGAATACCAGGGCCGAATCCGGGCGCTGGACAATGAGCCAGTGGCTCTGGCACCGACGGGCTGCCCTTACTCAGGAACACGTACTCATCATGCTAAATAGCCCATCCCAGTCCCACCGGACGCTCCACACAATTGGTTTCCAGAAGAATTACGCCCTGGCCACCGTTCTTCTTTTCGCGCTCGAGGTTTGTATTGCCCTCTTTGTTCACGACCGGATTATCCGGCCTTACGCGGGCGACTTTCTAGCAACCATTCTGCTTTACTGCCTGGTGCGAAGCGTTGTAACGGCCCCGGCAGGAGTTATTACGGCCGCTGTTTTGGCCTTTTCCTACGCGGTGGAAGCCTCGCAATACTTCCACTTGCTGGCGCACCTGGGGTGGCAGAAAAATAAGCTGGCCCGTATCGTTTTTGGCAACCATTTCGAGTGGTCCGACCTGCTTGCTTACACCTTGGGAGCGCTGCTGATTTTCACAATTGAGCAACTGAAAGCCCGGCGGATACTTCGTACCCCCAACGGCTTGGTGAAGGCAGACAGGCTAAACAACTAATAATCAATTATTTATCCGTTATTTAACCTGGTAAGAACGTCAGAAGCATAACGATAAGCTATTTCCCCTGTTTTTATTATGGACAGTAGTGGGTGTCAGCCTGGGGTGAGTCAAGAAGGCTGACCCTAATTGCCCGCATGTTTCATTCCGCTTCGGGTGCTAATGCAGTAGGAGTAGCTCAAGCGCTAGCCTGTTGAGCAGCCCGGCTGGATTGGGCGGATATTTTATAGGCTCGACTGGCTTATTACGCCTGCGCCAGGCCCCAGTCCTGGACCGCCCGGCGAACGATTTCATAAGCTCAACTGGCTTATTACCCGACGTGTACAACCATTACTACTAAAAATAATAGCTTTGTGAATCAGTAAGTTGATAAATTACCAATTTATTTAGCAATAATTTGGATGATTTCCGTATACATTTGCAATAGTTGAAACAAAGGCGTGGCTGAGTACTACGTCTTACGCATAACCTAACTGTTGCAGCTATGTCTGATTTCGCCTACGCTTATGCCCGCCCTTCCATCCTGGAACGCAGCTCGGGAGGTAATACGCTCTCACTCGCCGCTTATGCTGAGGATACGCCCACGGGGGCTTCGTGCTTTTTTTGGGGACGGCTGCGCGACTCGTGGCTGGCGGCCCGTGGACTAACTACCTTAGCAAAGGTAGTAGCCTCGCGCTTCGTGCCGCAGAGCGCTGCCTTACGCGACCCCATCGTGACGGCCGGAGCGGGCATGCTGCGGTTTGAGGCATTTTCGTCGTGCAACGGGGTGTACGCCCGGCTCGACCTGGGCCCCGACGCGCTGGATGGTGAGTTTTTGAGCAGCGGCACCACCAACGTCGACTTCAATGAGCCGATGGTGAACGCCCTGGCCCGCATCTCGCGCACCGAGCCGGTGCTGTTGAGCGTGGGTGAGAAAGAAGTAGTGCTGGAACGCGCCGCCGGCAAAGTGACCGAGCGCAAAGTGACCCTGCCCGAACGCTGGATTAAGGGCCTGACGGCGGTGCAGGGCTACCTGGCCGTGATGGAGGACAAAATAGCCCTCAGCCGCGTGCAGGCTGTGCAACTGGTGCAAAGCATTCCGGCTGGCACGGCCAAAAGCGACTTTTTCCTGGTGCTGCGCGGCCCCCGGCCGAGCTTTGCGCCGGTGGGTAGCGCGGGCGCCGTGCGGGTGGGTGGCATCCACCGGCTACGGCTGCTGGAAGGGCTGCTCCCGCTCTGCGAGGGCGTGCGGGTATTTGCCACGCCCGACGGGCAAGCGGCGGCTTTCGTGCTGGCTATGGGCGGGGGGCAGGAGTTTGTACTGGCCTTATCGGCCAAGGTGAACCGGGGGTTTTCCGGCGAAGGCAACCAGCTCGACACGCTGATGGACGAGCTGCCGGCCGAGTGGATTGTAGGCGCTAACAACCTGTTTCGGGGCAACGAAACCTTCAACCCGACCTTGTTCGCGGTGGAAAACAACCTGACGCCCGATACCGTGGAGCGGCTTTGTGCCAGCCTCTCGGCCATGGGTCTGCTGGGCTTCGACCTCACCGAAAACCACTATTTCTACCGCCGCCTGCCGTTCAAAACCGACCGGATTATCAAGCTAAACCCGCGGCTGAAAAACGCCCGGGCCCTGCTCGAAACGGCCGACCACGTGCAACTGGTGGGCATTGGCGCCAATGGCCGCACCGAAGCCCGGGTGCGGGGCACCGACGTGTGGCACACCGTGGTAGTGGGCCGCTCCGAGCCGGCACGCTGCACCTGCTCGTGGTTCATGGGCAACCAGGGGCAACGCGGACCGTGCAAGCACATTCTGGCGGTGCGGATGCGGTTTTTGTAGGTTCTACCCGGCCTGGGTGGGGCTGGAGGCCCAATCTCGTTGGCAGCCCACTACTCTGCCACTGTCAGTGCTTCATTTATTCTGCTTACCCCGCTGCTTTATGACTGTTGTTGACAAGTTTGAACAGCTCGTCCGCCACTCGAGCCTTGATGAGCTGCTGCCGTTCCTGTTGGAACTGGAGAAGAAGGACCTGATACCTGTACGGCTGAAAACCAAGCAGCTATACAAGGAGAGGGATGAGTGGGACTCGAACCAGGCGCGGCAGTTGCACCAACAGGAGCCGCACTTGTTTCTGGCGGGGCTGACCACGTATTCTCGCCAGGAAGCGCTGACCCGAACGTTCCGTTTTCCGCACCGCTTCTACTACTCGCACAAAGCGCTGTTGATGCAGGTGCTGGAGCACTACCGCCCCGCTTGGCTCACCGACTGGTTGCAGAGCCTCGCCCGCCGCAATATGGGGTGGCATGGCTTCGACTATCACCTGTTGCGCGGGTTGGCCGACGCCGGGCTGGTCAGCTACGACCCCTGGCTGTTCAGCCAATTGCTGGCCGACTGCCTGAACCATCATAATCAGACCTTTGAGGAGCGCGGCCAGAGCTTCGAAGCGCACGTGCTGAAGCAGTTCCAGGCCGACGCAACGCTGCTGGAGCGGGATGTGCCCCTGCTGTTCGACTTCGACACGCCGGTGGATACGGCGTCTGGTTACGTCAACAAAAACCGCCCGGCCATCACCTGGCTTACCTTGCTGCCGCAGTTGGTTGCCTCGGGCCACCTCGACCGGAATGACTTGCTCACGCGTAGCCTGCTGGCGTTGCGCCGCGACTTCCGGCGCCCGCTGCTCACGTGGTTTAAGAGCCTGGTGCTGGCGCTCAACCCCACGGCGGCCGAGTGCCTGGCCCGGCAAACGGAGTTGATTGAGCTGCTGGCCCACCCCCTGCCCCTGGTCGTCAATTTTGCCCTCGACCAACTCAAGGACCTCTGGGCCGAAGCGGACTTGCAAGCTGCAACGCTGCTGCTTTACGCCGATGGGCTGATGACGCGGCCGGACCTTAAGACCGGCCTCAGAACGCTGCTGGGCGGTTTTAGCAAGCTATTGAAAGCCCATCCGAGCCAGGCACCGGTCGTGGCCCGGCTCTACGCGGCCGCCCTGAGCCACGCTGATGCGGCCGTGCAGGAGCGCGCCGCCAAGGGCCTGGCGGAGGTACTCAACGCCCGAGAGCCCCTGCTTGCGGCCACCGAGACCAGCGAAATCGTCGATGCGCTGCCGCTTTACGCGGACTTGCTGGCCCCGGCCGCGCGCACCACACTGGCCCCCTGGCTGGGGAACCCCGACGAGCGGCCCGGCGCCACGCACGCGGCTTACGCCCCCTCGCTCGATTTCAGCCCCGACATCTCGGCCGCGACGGCCATTGCGCCGGTGGCCGACTGGCACGAGTTGCTGTTCCTGACCGGCCAAGTGCTCCAGCACGACGACCCCAAGGCCCTTGAGCGTTGGCTCGCTGGCCTGCTACGCCTACGACCACTGTTTCCGGCGGATTGTAACGAGCCTTTGCAACCTTACGTGCTCCAGATTTTACCCTATCTGAAGGGCAAAACGGAGGCTGAAGTAGCAGCCATCATCAAAAGGCCACACCTTGCTAACGGGTACGTTGGTTTGGTGCAGGCCCTGACGCTGGGCTGGGCTAACGGTTTCGTCACGCCCCTGGTAAAATCAGTCCTTCTTCGTACCAATTACCAGACTGCGGACCCGCTGGTGGCCCTGGAACAACGCCGACTGCTTTTTGTGGAGCAGCTGTTACGCGACCAACAAACGTTGCCGCTGTTGAGCACGCCCTCGCACGCGCCGCACTGGGTAGCGCCTACCGTGCTGGTGCAGCGGCTTCTGGCTTACCAAGCCGCCGAACAGGAGCCCAATGCCGTCGACCTGACCCTGGCCCTGGCGCGCACCGCCCACCAGCATCCGGCCACGACGGCCGCGGCCCAGGCCCTCCTGCCCCAGCTGCGCCACACCGGCCTGCGCGAACTGCTGCAGTGGCTGCTGAGTGCGGCCGGTACACCGCTGCCTCAGGGCATCGCTAGCCACCATCGGCCCGTCGGGTGGAAAGTCTGGATAAAATCGTTGCGCCAGCAATTTACGGAACCGTTGGGGCAAGGGCTGCCCGCGGCGGTGGCGACGCCCAGCACCCTGGCCGAGGCCCTGCCGGGGCTGTGGGTCGTAGCGGCCCGCACCCGAATGCCCGCTGCTGAATTTCCCGAGCTGGCCAACCTGACGGCCAACGACTGTCCAGGCGTGGTGCGGTCCTGGCAACCCCGCTGGGAACTGCAACGCAAGTCGAATACCTACGTCGACAAGTGGAAGGCTGGCAGCCCGGAAGTCACCGAATACTGGACGGAATTACGGCTCTTGTGTGAACCCGCGGACGCCGTTTTGCCCGATTGCCTGTTGCTATATTCTCTGCACACAACCTTTAAGAGAAATGAACAGTACCAAATCTGGCGGCACATTGGCTCGCTATCCGCCGATTATCCCTTCCTGGTGGCGCTGTTGCCGCACTATCCGGGGCCGTTGTACTGGCACACCCTCAGGCTGGCCGCTACTCACGATACTGTAGATTCGACCACGCGTGACCCCTTAGTTCAGGCCCTGCGCAGCCTGCTCGGGTCGGGCCCCTGCTTTGATGAACCCGCCACGTTGCTGTTGGCAGTGGGCCTAACGCACAACGCCTCACTATGTCGGGCACTAGCTCTGGAAGTGCTGCTGGCGGCTGTCGAGCAGCGCCGCGTAGAAACCAGCACCTTGGGCAAGGTGTTGGGCCAGCTTTTAGCGGCTGAATTTGTGCCCGTACAACGTCTGGCCGATGGCCTCGCCCAGGCCCGCGCCATTAGCCCGGTCACCGACGACGCGTTGCGCCAAACCCTGGACGCGTTGCTGCCCCAATTGCCTGCCGAGCCACCCCGCAACACGCGCAAGCTGCTCGAAGCCTACGCCGACGTGCTGGGCCGAACCCATCAGCCCGTGCCCGAAACAGTAAAAGCCCGTTTGCACGAGTGGCAAGCTTCGGCCAGCCTCAAAAAAGCGGCGGCCCTGCTGGCCAAGCCTAAAATTTAGGGACTCGAGCACGGCATCGCCCCTTGCTTATTTTCAGGTTTGAGTTACAGAGGGCTCGCCTTAGAAATAGGCGTAGGAAGCCAAGCATAAGCCCGTTGGTTGTACCACGAGCCGACCTCCCGAACCTTGGGCGTGTAATAGCTCGCTTAAGCCGGCGCACCCGGGTGACAGTAAGCACCAAACTTTCTTGAAGAACCGAGCGGGATAAAACTACAGTTCAGGCCGGCCAAGACTTACGAATTTGACGTGGTTACTACCTCGCGGGCTAGCAGCCGCACCCGGGCCAGCAGCGCCGCGTGATGGGGCGCCCGGCTCAGAATCTCCTCGTTGCCCAGCAGTACTAGCTGCTGACGGGCACGCGTCAGAGCCACGTTTAGCTTGCGGTCGACGTGCCCGGTTTCGTCGGGCGACACCAGGAGCTCCAACTGGTGCTCGTGGTGGCAGCAGAAGCTCACAATGATGACCTCGCGCTGGCTGCCCTGATAGCGCTCCACGGTATCGACACTGACTTGGGCGAGGCCGGGGAGCCGAAGCTCAATGGCTAGCTGGGCCAGCCGGGCGCGGATACGAGCCGCCTGGTTGCGGTAGCTGGCGATGATGCCTAACGTACTTTCGGGGTCAAACGCCCCCACGTAGCCCTGGGCCACGTAAGCGGCGGCCCGGGCAGCCAGTTCGGCTTCCTGGGTCGATTCTTTCATCGATAAGTCCTCGGGTACGCGCTGCGTGGGCACGAACACCACCCGCTGGGTGCGCAACGACGCGATGAAGGCGTCGGCGGGGTCCGGCACGGGCCAGGTGGCGCGGTTAAGCGGGGCAACCTGCCAGGGTTGGGGGCAGCGCAACTGATTGTCGTAGAAATCCTGGTTGACCAGGGCAGCCAGGTCCTGGTGCATGCGGTACTGGTCGGCCAGGGTGCCGTGCGCGTGGGGCCACCGGGCCTCGGCCCGCCGGAACAGGCGCTCAAAGTAGGAATTGCGCAGGTTGGTCAGGCCCAGCTCTTCGCGCAGCAGCTCGGCGCACTCGGCGGCCACGGCGCTGGCTTCGGGTTCCTGAGCTACCACAGCGGGCAGCTGGCGATGGTCGCCAATAAGAATAAACTTGGGCACCTTGGCCAGCAGCGACAACATGGGCGACTCCAGCACCTGGCTGGCTTCGTCCACCACGGCCAGGTCGAACTGCTTCAGGGTGAACAGCTCGGGCTTGCCCAGCAGGCTGGCCACCGTGCCCACGTAGAACGGGCAGGTCGTGAGCCGGCCGCGCACCATCTGACGGCTGGTGCAGTCGCGCAGCATATTGTCGAGCAGGTACGGTCGGTACGCGGGCGCCGTCCCCAGCCGCGACCCGACCCGAATAAACGGCAAGCCGGCGTCGACCAGCTGCTCGCAGATTTCATCCACGGCGCGGTTGGTGTAGGCGGCCAGCAGCACTTGCTGGTCTTGCTTGTATAGCCTGACGGCCAGTTCCCGCAGCACGGCGCGGGTCTTGCCCGTGCCAGGCGGGCCGCACAACACAAACCAATCGGGCGCCGCCAGGGCGCGGGCCACCACCTCGGCAGCGCTGGTGGCCGGCCCGGTCGCAGCCGACCAGTCGGCCGGCTCGCGGGGCGCGGTGCGGGCCAGCAGCCTGCGGCGGCGCTCCGGGGGCAGCCCCAGAAAGGCCGACAAGCCCGCCCACTCGCGGCGGAAGGTGTCGTACGTGTCGGGCTCCAGGGCCCAGTGCGAGTGGCCCAGCAGGTAGCGCGGAGCCATGCGCCGGTTACGTACGCTCAGCACCACCAGGCCGTCGGCGCCAAGGTCCTCGGCTAAGACTACCTTGACCACCTGCGCGTCCAGCACGGTCAGGGGGCTGCTTTCATTGCCGGGTTCTTCCGCTTGGTCGGTACTTACGCCGGGGCGGCCCGCGGCGGTCCGGCGGCGCGGATAGAGAATAAGCGTATCTCCGGCCCGGAAGTTGACTTCCCGCCCTCCGTCGGGGCGGCGGAAAATAAGGTGCGGGCCTAAGCCCTCGCGGGCATCATCGTCGGCATCGCTATGGTCCTCGAACAGCACCAGATCGTCGAGTAAGCTGAAGTTCTGGTACTTGCGGGCCTGAGGCAGCAGCCACAAGCCCGCTTGGCCGCCCGCATCGCCCGGGCGCGCCTCGTCGCCGAGCAGGGTGAGGCGCATCTCACGTGCCGTGAAGCGGGCCAGCTCCAGGCAGTAGGCGCGCTCCACGGGGTCGGCGGCGGCCCAGGCCTGGGCTACTCTTTCGGCTTTGGCTTTGCCGAAGGCGGGTAGAGCCATCAGGTTGGGGTGCAGCACCGGGGCCAGCAGCTGGGCGGTTTGGCGCGGGCCGGTGGCGCGAGCCAACTGCAACTCGATGCCTACGAGCTGGTTACGAGCCGAGAGCAGGCGGTCAATCAGCTCCTGATCCTGGTCGACGCGGCGCACGGCGGCCTGGCCGCTGGCCGCGTTCGAGTAGAGGATGCTGGTACGGCCCCGGCCGGCCGTTTCGCCGTCGGCCCCGAACACCGACTCGAGCAGCAGGCGGTACAGCTGGGCCTGGGCGGCGTGGTTGCTCCAGGGCTCGGCGTGGGGCACTTTGGTGGAGCTTTTCAGCTCCACCAAATCGTAGCCAGTGCTGCTCTCGTGCAGCAAGTCGAGCCGCCCCTGCAGGCCGTAGGTGGCCGAGAGGAAAGTGGGCTCCAGAAAACAATCGGCCAGGCGTAAGGGCTCCTGCTGGTAGCCGGTGCGGCTCGGGGCTACAAAGCCCTGCACGCGGGTTTCGCGCAGCGTGCGGTGGTGACGGCGCAGGTCGTTGAGCAGCTCCGGTACGCCGGTGCGGGTCTGAAACTCCGGCAAGGTGCTCAGCGACAACGGCGCCAGGCGGAAGAGGCGTTTGCGCAGAAAGCCTTCGAGGTCGAATTCCTGAGGAGCGGCGGGCGGGCCATCGGGGGCGGGCTCGTCAGCCGCGGCCCCGCCCGCCACCAGCATGGACTCGGCCACCTGCTCAACCTTTCGGGCGGCGTGGCTTACTTCCTCGTCCAGCAGCAGGTTCACCAGGTTTCCGAGTACCAGCGGGCGCGAGGTTTCATCGGGCAAAAAGGCGTTCAGCAGCGCCCATTCAGGCACGGTAGCGGTGGCCTGGGCGCATTCGGCTACGGTGGTCACGCTCACCAGGTAGTCGGGCTCGAGCACTACGCGCCGGGGGCGCACGCTGCCGTCGGGCAGCACCACCGGCCCGACGAGGTGCAGGGTCGGGTGCAGGGCCGCGGCCAGGGCCCGCACGTTCTCGTAGGCCGCGGGCAGCACCAACTGAAAGGCGCCGCTGGGCCGGCCCTCAGCGGAAACGGCCATTTCCACGGTCAGTGCGCCGCTGGCTGCGTCGACGTGCAGCACATTCACGCGCCAGGCCGGACCCGCGGGGCCCGTATCAGGAATGAAGGGCTGCAGCGGAGCCGCGGCATTTTTGGTGGGGAGGGTTTCGACGGAGGGCGGCATTTCCGGCCACGCCGGGCCCTCGTAGGGCACGCCCGTCAGGTGCCACACCAGAGCTGTCAGGGCCGCGAAGCCGCTCGCGACCTCCGCTGGCGTGCCGGCGTAGCTCTCGTGCACCACCAGGTTGGCCGCCAGGCGCAGGGCCTGCAACTGCTGGCGCAGCAACAGGGGCAGGCCCTGCTCGTAAGCCACCAGCCCAATGGCCTGGTTGAGGTTGACGAAGGGCCGCTCCCGCCGCCGGCACTCGTCGCGCAACACCGTTTCGAGCAGCTTGCGCAGCTTGGGCAGCTGGTCGGCCGGCGCGGCGGTTGGGTCGGCCGCCAGAGCGGCGAGGCGGAGGTAGTAAGGGGTTGACATCGAGGGTAGAGATCCGGCGCGGTAACTAAATAACCCGGCAGCCGGCCACCGCTGGGCTTATGGCGGACTGGTTCTCCGCGAGAAACCTTCCCGCAAGCTAATTAGGAAGTCGCTTCGCCAAGCCGCTTTAGGCGGCCGCCGTACTTGTCCCTCAAAAGTAGCGGATTTACACCACCCTAGCCAGCTTATTATTCAACTCAGCGAGCCCCCGTAAAGCCGGCCGGGGCCAGGAGCTTGCCGCCCCGGTACATGTTGATGTAGAGAGTCACCGGCGTAGCTTTGCCCGTCCACGTTACCGTATAAACATCGAGCAGCGCCGTATTGTCCACCACGCCCCGGCGGGTTCGGAAGGCGCAGCAGCTGGCTTGCCGCTCGTAGGTAACGGCCTGGCCCTGGGGGCCTCGGAGCGCATTTAAGTAGCGCAGTTGATTGCGCATGCCGGCCGAGCGGCCCCCGCCGACCCGCACCGGGTTTTTCTCGGTGTAGCCGTACGTTTCGTCCTGGCTTACTTCGCGCACCACAAAAGGCAGTACGGTGGTACTCGCGGTGGTGGCCGGCGCCGGCTGAGCCCCCGTACCGTATAAGGCGGGGACTTTCTGGCTGGGGCCGCACCCGACTGCCAGCAGCCCAACCGCTCCGCAGAGGAGACCTATCTTTTTTCTCATGACTTGTCAGTAGATGATAACTGCTTCCCTACAACCCTCCCATTTAAAGCCCCAAAGTACGCTCCTCTCCGCTAAACGCTGTTTTGGAGGGCGCCTGGCCGCGGCCCTGGCCCTGAGTGGGCTGCTGCTGACGCCAGCCTTTGGCCAGGCCGGCCCCGTTGGACGGGATAGCTCCCTGGCCGGCTTGCTGCGGGAGCGCGCCGTGCTCACCACTCGCTACGCAGCCGCCAGCGCCCAGCGCCATAGCTTGTTCGGCAACAAGCCTTCCAAAAAAGATTTGCAGGAAGTGGTGGATGCCCTGCAAGGCATCGTCGATAAAGACCAGCAAATTGTGGACGTGCTAAACCAGACGGCCCGCCAGGCGCAAAGCACGTCGGCGCGGCTGGCCGCCACCACCACCCAGCTCGAAAGCACCGGCCGCGACGACCGCAACCTCACGGCCCAACGCCTGGCTGAGCTGCAAAACGAAACCGAAAACCTGCGTGAGCGCGAGAAGCAACAGCTGGCTCGACAGCTGGCGCTCGAAGCCGAGGTGGCCGAGGTTAAACACAGCCGTTTCGTGCGCGACGCCCTGATTGTCTTTTTGTCCGCGCTCAGCGTGGGGCTGCTGGTGGCCCTGCGGCGGCGCAAATAACTATAAAGCCACCCCATGCCTTCCTCTTTTCCCTTTCAGGTCGCGGTCCTGCCGCCCCCCACTGCCCCCGAGCGCCAGCTGGCCATTTTTGCCGATGTGGGCGGGCTCGAGGAGTACTACGTGCTGTTCCGCAACTACGGCTTCGGCGGCACGGCCGAGTCCTGGGTCGAGCACCTGCAAACCATTATTGAAGAGCATCAGCCCGAGCTACTCGAGGAGTTGGCGTTTGAGGAAGGCGGCCACACGTTCGTGGCCTACGCGCCGAATCAAGCCGTGGCTGACCGGTTTCTGGCCTGCGTGCTGCCCTTTTTTGGCACGTTGCCCCGGCTGCAGAACTACCTTAGTCAGGCCGACCCGGAGGACTTTTTCGCGTGAATGTTGGGCGAGCCTACGCTGGAAATCAGCGCCAATGAGCGCCGTCCCGCTGGCTTAATTTACGCGAGGAAGCGTTTACTGGAAAGCATATTCCCCCCTAACAAAATTGCTGAACTTATCATGGGAACTATTGTAATGGCGGACACCAGACCAGGAATCATGGTTTGAGCTGCCCTACAGCTACTTTCCTTCACGTCCGGAAGCAACTGATTTTACCAGCAGCTTAATCAGGGACAAGTAAAAGCTTATCAATGAGTCATCATTTGAGATGAAACGGAGTAATTTAACTCAAGCGGTGGAATAGCCGCATAGCGGCGACCGGTTGGTAGAAAATCTAACCCGGGCCAAACCTAAGCCGCGTAGCGGTACCAGACGAATCTGTCACCGCTACGCGGCTCTCAACCACGCTACTTTTTTATTCTACCAACCGGTCGCCGCTATGCGGCTACAGCTTGAATTTATAGTCGTTTCTCATACTGCTATGCAATAATCCGCTCACCTTTGTCACTCATTTCCCGCTTTCGTTGTTACCTGAACCTGAGCACCGAAATCAATTCATCATTCTTTTGTCAGAAGTATTCACTCCCGCCGACCCTTACGCCCTCGAAAAAGAGCTGCGCCACACCCAGGCCCTCATGCAGCTGGAGCAGAAGGAAGACCTGGAACAATTCAAGATTAAGAACGCCAAGGCCAGCATTGCCGAGCGCCAGCAGCGCGGCCTGACCTGGTACCCGGTTAGCATCACCAAAGAAGACATCGGCTTTGGCGGCAAGGTGGTGCTGGAGCTGGAGCGCCCCGCCGGGCAGCAGAGCCTGCACCTGTTTCAGGTAGGTAAAAATGCGTCGCTGTTTGGCAACATTCCCGGCCGCTCGGCCACCGACCGGCCCACGCTCAGCGGCGTGATTACCAGCGTGCGGCGCAACAAGCTGCTGCTGGCCACCACCAAAGAGGACCTGCCCGACTGGGTGACCGAAGGCGGCAAACTCGGCATCGACCTCACCTTCGACGAGGTGAGCTACCGGGAGATGGACTACGCCCTGGGCAAGGTGATGGGCGCCTATGGCGACCGCCTGGCTGAGTTGCGCGACATGCTGCTCGGCGCCCGGGAAGCCCGCTTCCGGGAAGAAAAAGCGTCGGACCTGTTTTACCCCAGCCCCCTCAATGAGTCGCAGTTGGCTGCCGTGCGCCACGTGATGGCGGCGCAGGACGTGGCCATTATCCACGGCCCGCCCGGCACTGGCAAAACGACCACGCTGGTGCAAGCTATTCTGGAAACCATCCGGCGCGAGCGGCGGGTGCTGGTGTGCGCGCCCAGCAACACGGCCGTGGATCTGCTCACCGAAAAGCTGGCCGAGCGCGGGGTCAACGTCATCCGCATGGGTAACCCCAGCCGGGTGTCGGACTTGCTGCTCGAGCACACGCTTGACGCCCAGGTGATGGCCCACAAGAGCTATAATGAGCTGCGCTCGATGCGCCAGACCGCGGAGCAGTACCGCGAAATGGCCGGCAAATACGTGCGTAACTTCGGCTACGAGGAACAGCAGCAGCGCAAGCTGCTGAAGGAAGAGGCCCGCGAGCTGCACCAGCAGGCCGACGCCTTGGAACGCTACATCACCGAGGACTTACTGGAGCAGGTTCAAGTGATTACGTGTACGCTGGTGGGCGCGGCTAACCGCAACATCCGCCACCTCACCTACGAAACGGTGTTCATCGACGAAGCCGCCCAGGCCCTGGAGCCGGGCTGCTGGATTCCGATTGCCAAGGCCAACCGCGTGGTGCTGGCCGGTGACCACCACCAGCTGCCGCCCACCGTGAAGAGCGAAAAAGCCGCCCGCGAGGGCCTGCGCGAAACGCTGTTTGAGAAGTGCATCAAGCGCCAGCCGGCCACCGCCCGCATGCTCATGGTGCAGTATCGCATGCACGAGCAAATTATGGCGTTCAGCTCCGAGCAGTTCTACGAGGGAAAGCTGGAAGCGCATGCCACCGTGCGCCACGCCGACCTGGCCGCCTACGACCTGCGCTTCGCCCCCGACCTGCCGGTGGAATTTCTCGACACGGCCGGCTTTGGCTTCCAGGAAATCACCATTCCCGAAAGCCGCTCCACTGCTAACCCCGAAGAAGCCGACCTGCTCCTCAAGCGCCTGGCCCAACTGCTGGAGCCCTACGATCAGGCCGACCACGAGGAAGACCTGCTCACCATCGGGGTTATTGCTCCCTACCGCGCCCAGCTCAACTATCTGAAGGATGCCATCGAGGAAAACGACGAGCTCAATGGCCTGCTGGCGCACCGCATGCTGAGCGTGGGCACCGTCGATGCGTTCCAGGGCCAGGAGCGCGACATCATTGCCATCAGCCTCACCCGCAGCAACAACCACGGCGAGATTGGGTTTCTATCCGACATCCGCCGGATGAACGTGGGCATGACCCGCGCCCGCCGCAAGCTACTGTTGGTGGGCGACTCCTCGACGTTGAGTGCCAACCCGTTTTTCAAGGCGCTGCTCGAATACGTGGAGCGCATTGGCGGCTACCGCACCGCCTGGGAGTTACAATAAAATAACGAGTGCCGGCGCGCCCGGCCCGGCAGGTACCCTCTTAAGGCAGTTTCCTCGTCAGGGTACCCGCCGTCAGGCTCCCCCTGCTGGGGCTTCGCGCCTCCCGCGAACCGGGGGCGAACCCTACCGGGTTCGTTGGCTTGGCAGACGACGAGCGGGGTGCTACCCAGCAACGAAAATAGCTTATGCCGGGAGCAGAAGAGAAAGCGGCTGACAGTCAAGCGTAAGGCGAATCCAAGCGCTGAAAATACGGTAGGGCTCGAACCGGCACTACCACGGCTCCTGCTGCTACCCGACGAAGAACCCGACGGCTCCTCGCCCTTTCTCCCGGTTTTGCGTACCTATCTTGCCTGAAATTTAGTCTTACCACCCCTTTCCGTAGCCGGCTCCCACCGACGTAATTATCCCTATGGCCACAATCAGCGACAACAAAGTCGTCACCATCACCTATGACCTCAGCGTGACCGACGAAAACCAGGAAAAAGTACTGGTCGAATCTGCCGAACCTGATTCGCCGATGGTGTTTCTATTCGGCCACAGCGGCTTGCCCGAAGAGTTTGAAGCCCAACTCAACGGCAAGAATCCCGGCGACACCTTTCAGTTCAGCCTCACCCCCGAGCAGGCCTACGGCGACTACGACGAGCAAGCCCTGGTCGAAATTCCCAAAGAAGTGTTTCTCATCGACGGCAAGCTCGACGACGAGATGCTGCAGATCGGCAACTTCCTGCCCATGGCCGATAACGAAGGCAACCATATGCAAGCCAAGGTGGTTAGCATCGGCGAGACGGCCGTGCAAATGGACTTCAACCACCCCTTGGCCGGCATGGTGATGCACTTCGTTGGCCAGGTGCAGGACGTACGCGAGGCCACGGCCGAGGAGCTTGACCACGGCCACGTGCACGGCGACGGTGGCCACCAGCATTAAGTAAGGTATCACGAAGTCGGTTAGCTGGGCTAAGGGATGATGACGCGCGGGCTTGACTCGAGGGCAGGCAGCGCGCCGCGGACACGCGCCAACGCCCCTGCCTACCAACCGACCTTTCTACCCTTAAGGAGAGCTGCGATTAGCTGGCTTGTCCGTCATTGCTTCGCGCCGCTTGCAGTGACGGACAAGCCGCGCCTCTTCATCCTCCTGATTCCTTAATTGCCAGCCCTCCCCAGCTGCGCTTCGGCGTGGGCCTGCAGCTGGGGAAAGAACTCCCAAAAGTCGCCCTCGTAGGCAGTATAATTAGCTTGCAGCTCCTCTACGGCGGTTTCCATGCCCGAGCCCGGCGACGCCCGGCGGCTCAAGCCTTGTAGTGCCCGCGCAATGCCGGCCGGCGCGGCGTAGCCCAGCAGCCAGTTGTGCTGCGCCATGTAGGGCAGGAATTGCTGCACCCGCGGCGGCATTTCGGCTTGGCGAGCGGTGAGCACAGTATAGACCCGCTGGGCAAAATCAGCCAGGGTTTCCGCCGAAAATTTCCCAAAGTGCCCGGCCAGGAAATGGTCGAAAAACATATCCGAGATCACCCCGGCGTACTTGCCGTAGCCGGCCGCGCGCAGGCGTTGGGTGGCGCGGCGCACCACGGGATGCTGGTCGGTAAACGTGTCGATGGCCCGGTGCAGGCGAATGCCGACCTGCACGGCCGGCGGGTAGTTCTCGAGCTGCCGGCCCGGCACTGAATCCGCAATAAAATTGCCGATCAGCACGTCGGAGTACGCCGCGGAGCCGGGCTGGCCGGAGAGGAACAAGTGAGCCAGGAAGTTCATGAGTGCTACAACCGGTAAGTCGTCAGTAAATCACGGCCGAAAGAAACAAGTACTGACGAGGGCCGTAAACCAAGCTCTTCCTCTAACTCTTACTAAACACCTATTCCCATGGCCGATCAAGTTGCCGTAAGCCACGACGTAACAAAGCTCGTCGAAAAAATCAAGGACGTCAAAATTGCCATGATGACCACCATCGAGAATGGCCAGGAGCTGCACTCGCGCCCCATGTATACCACTTTGCCCGAGGCCGACGGCACGCTCTGGTTCTTCACGGAGCAGGACTCGCAGAAGGTAAGCGAGGTTCAGCAAGACCGCCACGTTAGCCTGGGCTACGCCAGCCCCGGCGACAACCTGTACGTGGCCATTACGGGCACTGCCCACGTCGTTACCGACCGTGCTAAAATCAAAGAGCTGTGGAGTGAGGCCCTGCGGGGCTGGTTTCCCAAAGGTTCTGACGACCCCAACATTGCTCTGCTCCGGGTCACGATTAACAAGGGAGAGTTCTGGGATACCCCCAACTCCACACTGCTGCGGGCCTACGCCTACGTAAAGGCCGTGGCAACGGGTGAGCGCGACCAGCCCAGCCCCGAACGGCAGTCGGTTGTTATTCCGCAATAGTCTAATCTACTGGTTGTTATAGCAGTTTCTGAGCGAGTGCGCGTGCCCCAGACGTGAGGACCTCACGTGACCCCTACGGGGCGAGCCCCTCTCCCCAGGAGAGGGGAGCCAGACGTCGTGTACACGGACGAGGAAACGGCTCTAATCTACTAGGAGAAGGGAGCTTAATGGCAGGGATACTGATCTGAGAAAGGCCGGAAGCAATTCTGGTCTTTTTTTGTTGCTAGCAACCCGCCAACTAACCAAGTGCCGGCTGCTCAGCCTTCCGAATGCCACATACTACCCTTACCGTTTTTACCCTCAAGCCCGGCCACCGGCGCTGGGGCCTGGCCCAGATGGGCACTTCGCCCGCCACGCTGCAGCGGGTGCCGGGGCTGACGTTTTTCAAGCTACTGGGCAGCGGGGCCCGCAATGGGTTCGGACTATGGCCAAATCTGGAGCGCTACGCCTTCCTGGGCGTTTGGGAAGAGGCCGCCGCGGCTGAGGCTTTTTTCGGGCAACACCCGTTATGGGCCGGCTATCGGCAACGGAGTGCGGAGCTGTGGTCGGTGCAGCTGGCCCCGCTAAAATCGCAGGGCTTATGGGACGGCAAAACGCCCTTCGACTACGCCCCGCCCCTCCTACCGGCCGGCCCGGCACCGGTGGCCGTGCTGACCCGCGCCAGTATTCGCCTGCGGAAAACCCGGCGCTTCTGGCAGTTTGTGGAGCCCACCAGCGCCGCGCTCGCCCAGGCAGTGGGCGTGCGGGCGGCCATTGGCTTGGGCGAGCTGCCGGTGGTGCGCCAGGCCACGTTCAGCGTGTGGGAGTCGGCGCAGGCCATGCAACAGTACGCATACCGCGACGCTCGGCACCGTGAAGTCATTCAGCTGACGCGCCGCGAAAACTGGTACGCCGAAGAGCTGTTCGCCCGATTCCAGGTGCTGAGCAGCGAAGGTACACTCGACGGCCAGGACCCGCTGGCAAGCTGAGAGCCGTACTTGATTGTTAGCCTTTGATAGATTCGTCAAAGGCGTTAAGTTTTCGCAAATCTCTCAATAATCATAACAAGACTATCAGATACTTTCATTTGCCACTATAGCCCTAAAATGAAAGCAGTGTATTTATAGCATTACCAGCTTATATCACCATCAGATAATCTTCTCTCTAATGTCCAGTCTAGCTCCTTCATCACCTTTCCAATAGGCTCTAACTCAATTCCATCAAAAATTGCCTGGTACTCTGACCCGTTGAGCAAGTGCCTGTCTGATAAATTAGACTCATAAGATTGTGCTTTCCCTCTCAAATCGACTCTAGTGAAAGCCTCCCGGTTCAGGGTTTCGTAGTAAGAAAAACCACCATGATGCAAAACCCATACAATTTTTTCTATTGGAAATTTTATATGCGTTCCCAATAACTGTATCACGGATTTTGCTACACCAATAAAATCGCGCGTGATGTCTAGACCCGGTGGGTTGCTCCTGAGTTCAGATAGAACGGCTAGTGCTTTAGAAGTATCCGACCAAATATAGAGGCGCACTAAACAATGCGCTTCGCCACCGTCTTTGTGGAGCCAATGAAGAATAGTCTTGATTTGCTTGACGTTGCCATGATTGACTTCAATCAGTTTGGGTCGGTTATTTTGCATGTGATTCACCGGTGCTCTTAAGGAAATAACATCGCCTAGTTTTGTCGCGATCTCAATAGCATTAGTTCCTTGACAATCACTACAGGGATAGAATCTCCAATTCCATTAATATCAAAGATATATAATCAAATTAATACCTAATCTTCCCTAGCTGATAGCTGGAGCACCGCCGAATTTAATCAAGCCGAGAAGGAAGTAAGCAGATAAGTTGGCTAAATTATTAGCTAGCAGAGTTTGAATAACAGCTATCTTATTCCTATAAAGCGAGTTAGACAATACCCGGTCTGTTCACCCTACCTTTCCAGGAACGGTTTGAGTTAGCTGGAAGCCAAGCCTGCTCCCGGCTCATCATGGGCCGAGGTGTAGGGACAGTTACCGAAGCACGACGCAAATAATGAGCGACACTGGCTGGCATTATCATCCCATTTTTATGCCACGACAACCGTTCCGTCAAGCACTTAGTCATGCAGGTTGTAGCGCTTCAACCAGGCTGCGGAGTTGCTGGTTAATTCCGGCTGACGGTCGGGCTGGCTAGTTACTTGCCCCGCCTTACTAGGGCGCTGGTTATCCGGGTTTTGGTACCAGGTGACGTCCGCCACGCTGGCGGCCGAGGTGGCCCGGTTAAGCACCAGGTCGTGGCCGGCGCCGTCGTACAGGCCCACGCTGATGCCAGTGTTCAGGGGTGGCAGCAGCTCGAAAATGTCGTTTCCCGCCAAGCCGTACAGATTTATTCGGGTAGTTGTTTTCCGGTCGTATACCCGCTCGGCTAGCAGGCTATCTGCCTGGGCCGGCCGGCAAGCCAGGATTTTCACCCGCACCTGGCCCGGCCCGGACCCGCTCACGACGAATCGCTCAGCTTGGTCGGTGCCCACGAGCCGGGCTTCCTTGGCCAGGATTTCGTAGTACTGCTGGGCTACGCCGGGCAGCTGCTCCCGCCGGGCCCGCAGCAAAGGGCCGAACCGGGCCCCTACCGCAGCCCGGGTTTCGGCGGGCCCGGCCGTCAGGGCATGGGCAATGACGGCGTCGGTCAGCCGGCGGCGCAACGAATCAGCCTCCTGCCGATAATCGTCGGCGGTTAGCGTACTCAATAAGGTGCGGTCGAGTGCCCGGGCGGTGGTGGTGAGGCCATATACGGTGCCGGGTCGAATGGTAGCGTGAAAGCTGTGGTATTTGGGCACGAACCACGCCACCAGGCGAGTGATGAGCCCGTCGTCAAACAGGAAAAAAGCCTGGTCCCGGTCGCGTGGAATAGGTTGGTAGCTCACCCCACCCGCCTGCGGAAAGCTGGCCCAGCGCCACTGGTCCTCGCGCCGGCTCCAGTCGCCCAGCCACATGTCGAGCAGCCGGGCGCGTAAGTAAGCCCGGGCCACCACCCGGGCGCGGGAGCGCTGGCTGATATCCCTGAGCATGCGGGCGGTGTTCACCACGGCGGGCGAATGCCCGAAGCAGGCGGCAGCCCGCTGGTCGCCTTCGGCGCGTTCTTCCAGCAGGTACAGCGCATTGGCGAACCTCGCCCGAAACGGCCCCAGGCCAGGGTCGTCGGGCATATACACCAGCCGCGGGTTGGTGTGGTACACCCCCGCCGCGGCGGCCAGCTCGGCGGCCACGTAGGCACCATAAGGCTGAGTTGCGCTGGTTTGGTCCTTCATCAGGCGGCCCAGCACCCGGCGGGTTAGCCCGGCCGGCAAGGCCAGGCTGGCGTCCTTATCAACGGAGCGCAGCACAAACTCACGGCCCGTGGGGGACCGCAGGCGCAGGGTGCGGCTCTGGTAGCTACCACCGGCTTGCAGCGGCGTGAGCCCACCCGGTACGGCCGTGGCCAGGCGTAGCACGGGGGCGGTAATCGGCGTAGCCCACAGCGCGCGATAATGCGTTCCCCAGAAAAACCGCCACCCTGCCCCCCGGGCGTAGTGGGGCCCCGCCGCCAGTTGCACCGTGGTCGAGTCGGCAGCCCAGCGCGGCGCGGGGGGGCCACTCCGCCCGGACTCGCTGCAGGCGGCTAATAGCACGACCCCCGCGCACCATACGCGGCGAAAGAAGAAGCCGGATAAAGCAGCTGGCCCAGGCATGAATGGCAGATTATACTGGGGGTAAAGCTCTAAGTGGCCGTAAGCGGGCACTCCGGACTTGGTATACCGCAAATGCGGGAGCAACGTTCGGTTTGAGAATGGGCAAAGTCCACCTTTACCCTGAGCTTACGTTAAAGGCTCAACTGCGGCCCGTATTTTCCTGAATGCCCATTCTCTCTGCTCTCTTGCCTGCATTTCCTCGGCGCCTGTTGCTACTGGCCGGACTAGCCACCAGTGGCTGTGCGCGTCCGCACTACTTCCAGGCCGATGCCCGGATTGGCCCCGGCAGTACCGCGGCCCTGCCGGCCACCACCGATACGGTTCGCGTCGCAGCTGGTCGCCACTATAACCAACACTCGGGGTTCTACTGCTTCTTCATGGGCCGCCACTACCGTCGGGTGTGGGCCGCCCCGGCCACGGTGCCGGTCTTGCGCCTGGCCACGGCCGCGCCCGGCGGCCTGGAGCCCGGCCGGCCCGGGGGCGGCTACCAAAGCATCAGTATGACCCTGACAGGAGCGCAAGGGCGCGAGTACGCCCTGCGAGCCCTCGACAAGGACCCCCGCCGCACCGTGCCCAAGGTGCTGCGCGCTACGTTTCTGCTGAATGCGGTGCGCGATGCCACTTCGGCCGGCATGCCCTATGGCGCCCTCACGGTGCCGCCGCTGGCCCAGGCAGCTGGGGTACCTCACTCCCGCCCGCGCCTGGTGTACGTGCGGGACGATGAAACCGGCCTGGGAGCAATGTCGGAGCGTTTTCGGGGCAAAGTTGCGCTGCTGGAAGAAAAATACGCGGTGCTGGCGTCCCGCACCCCCGACCTGGCCGGGGCTACCGGGTTTGTGGACAGCGAAGGCATGTTGCAAAATGTGTACGCCCACCCTTGTTACGCCCTCGATCAGCTTGCCTTCTTGCGCGCGCGCCTGCTCGATGTGTGGCTCGGCGACTGGGACCGGCACGAGGGACAGTGGCAGTGGGCCGCATTTCCCGAAGCGGCGGGCCGGGTACAGTACCGACCTATTCCGAAAGACCGTGATCAGGTTTATTTTAAGCTTGATGATGGGCTGGTGCCTTGGCTGCTGACCCGGCTAGCCCCGCAGTTCCAGACGTTTAAAGCGCACTATGGCAACGTAGCCGGGCTGGTAAAGCAAGCTCGATTCATCGACCACCGCGGCCTCTCGCAGCTCACCCGGGCCGATTTTCAGCGCCTGGCCGCCGACTTGCAGCGCCGCCTGCCCGACTCCCTCATCGACCAGGCCCTGCGCCGCCTGCCGCCCGCCGTGTTTGCCCTGGAAGGGCCCCACCTGGCCGCGGCGCTCAAAGCCCGCCGCGAAGCCT
Source organism: Hymenobacter montanus (assembly GCF_014699115.1). Lineage (GTDB taxonomy): Bacteria > Bacteroidota > Bacteroidia > Cytophagales > Hymenobacteraceae > Hymenobacter > Hymenobacter montanus. Next base: position 68,374 of record NZ_JACXAD010000015.1, on the reverse strand, counting down.
TGCCCCAGGCCGCCGATGCCTTCTACTTAACCCTGGCCCACTCGCCCGTGCTGGGCGGCACGGCCGAGCCCGAGCGCTTTGTAGTGCACCGCTACCCCGACTCTACCACCGTGCAGGTATTTTCGGCTACGCTGGCTCACCTCCGTCCCGGTGGCGATTCCCTGCGGTTTCGCCGCACTTACCTTACCCCCGAAACGCGTCGCCTGACCCTGGAAGGCCTGGGCGGCGATGACGTGTTTGAAGTAATCACCACCGGGGCGGGCCGGCCCATTCGCCTGCGCCTGTTCGGCGGACCGGGCCACGACCAGCTGCGCCTGCAAGGCTCTCCCCAACGCTTGGCCCTCTTCGACGATGCTGCGGACATGCGGGCCGACGCGGGCCCCCGGCCGCAGCTACCACCGAAAAGGCACCGTGCTTACGACCGCCTCAACGACGACTGAGCCTGGTTTGATACCGGTTTGATAACTACTCCCACTCTTTTTTAGCCCGCACCTGCTGAGAGCCCGACCTCCTGTTTCACCCTGTTTTAATGCCCTTGCGACTATCGATCTGTTTTCAACTTCTGGCGGTTCTGGCCGGCGGGCTGCTGGGAACTGGCTGCGTCCGAAAAAACTTTTTCCAGCCTGATGCCCGGCCCGAGGCGGACCTTGCCTACCGGTTGCCCGCTACGGCCGATAGCGTGCGCGGCGCCACCGCCGGCCGCCAATACGCCCGGCCCAGCCGCCTGTACCAGGTCCTGGTGGGCCGGCATCACCGCCGCAGCTGGGCCGCCCCGGTTACCGTTGCCGTGCTCAGCCTGGCCCAGGCCCGGCGCGGTGGCCTGCAGCCCGGCAAAGTAGGCGGCGGCTTCAACAGTACGAGCCTGGCTTTGGCGGCGGCCGATGGCCAGACCTACGTGCTACGCACGGTCGACAAGGACCCCATCCGGGCCACCCCCAAGCTGTTGCGGGGCACTTTCCTGGTGAATGCCCTGCGCGATAACGTCTCGGCCACTTACCCGTACGGGGCCCTGGTAGTGCCCCCGCTGTCGCGGGCCGTCAGCGTGCCCAGCGCCGCACCCCGCTTGGTCTATGTGCGAGCCGACGACCCGGATTTTCAAGGGGACTCGCTACGCTTGTTCCGCGGCCAACTGGCGTACCTGGAAGAAAAATTCGCTCTTTCGCCCACTCAGCCGGCCCTGGACGATGCCCGTACTGTGAAAAGCAGCGAAGCGTTTGCGGCCGTGTTCGCTCATCCCAGCCAGCGCATCGACCAAGCGGCGCTGCTCCGGGCCCGGCTGCTCGACGGCTGGCTGGGCGACTGGGACCGCCACGCCGGCCAATGGAGCTGGGCCCTAACCGAATCGTCCCAAACCGGCCTGACCACCTTCGCTCCCTTGCCTAAAGACCGGGACATGGTTTTCTACCGCCTCGACGATGGCCTGCTCGGCTGGCTGCTGGGGCACGTGATACAACGGCACTGGGTCACGTTTGGCCCGAGCTACCGCAATGTGCCGGGCCTGGTATCGTCCGGCCGCTACCTGGATACCCGGGGCCTGAACCAGCTCACGCGAATCCAGTTCGGGGCCGCCGCCCGGGCAATGCAGCGGCAGCTGCCCGATACGCTCATCGACCGGGCGGTTCGTCGCTTGCCGCCCGCCGCCTTTGCCTTGGAGGGGCCGCGCCTCATTAACGCGCTCAAAGCCCGCCGCGACGCCCTACCGAGACTGGCCACGGCCATGTATGAACAACTGGCTCGCCGGCCCGTGGTGGGCGGTACGGCCGAGGCTGAACGGTTTGAGGTGCACCGCTATGCCGACTCCACCGTGGTGGCCGTTTATGCGGCCCAGGGCACCACCCGCACCTACCGCCGCTGCTTCCTCCCGACGGAAACCCAGCGGATTCAGTTGGAGGGCCTGGGCGGCGACGACGTATTTGTAATCGAGAATCACGCCCCTAAAAAGGTAAGCCGCCCCCAGCTCCGGCTCTACGGTGGGCCCGGCACCGACGAGCTGCGCGCCCAGACGACTACCAAAGGCATCCATTTTTCACAAGGCAGTCTACCCACCAAGCACGCTTACAACTGCCCGCCCAAGGAATAGAGGGAGCCCCACCCTGGCGCACGGTCAGGCCTAGCCCCTAAGCCTGCTCCAACGTTTTCAGCACCAACCGCTCGATGGGCGAAAGCCGGTCATCCGGGTTCGGCTCGGCATCGTGTTTTCGCAAGTACTCGATCAGCCGGCCCGACTTAAACAGCTCCACCACTTGCGGATGAATGTAGTACTTCGAACACACCGTCGGGGTATTGCCCAAACCGGTGGCCACTTCCTTCACAGCCTTTTTTACCACTTTGTCCGGCGCCAGATCCGGCTCTTCGTCGAGCACGCGCTCCAGGCACTCCACCATCTTCACGGTGCCCCCCCAGGTGCGAAAGTCCTTGGCCGAAAGCGCCAGGCCCGTGTGTCGCTGTAAGTACTCGTTCACATCGCCCGACTCCAGCGGGTGCCGTTGCCCATCGGCCGAATAATACTGGAACAGGTGCTGGCCGGGGATTTCTTTGCACTTGCGTACCAGGCGGGCCAGCCGGGCATCGTGCAGCGTCACGTCGTGCGCCACCCCCTTTTTACCCACGAACGTAAAGTGGACCTCATCGCCCTTGATGGCCACGTGGCGGTCACGCAGCGTAGTCAGGCCGTAGCTCTTGTTTTTCTTGGCGTACTCCTTATTGCCCACCCGAATGAACGATTGATCCATCAGGGTCAGCACCAGCGCCACCACCTTGTCGTGGTCCAGGCCGGGGCGGCGCAGGTCTTTTTCCAACTGCTCACGCAGGCCCACCAACTGCTCGCCAAAGGTGCGCAGCCGCGAAAACTTGGTCAGGCTGCGCATCTCGTCCCAGGCCGGGTGGTAGCGGTACTGCTTGCGGCCCAGGCTGTCGCGCCCGGTCACTTGCAAGTGGGCGGTGGGCGAGGCAGCAATCCACACGTCCGTCCAGGCAGGCGGAATCACGAAGCTGGCGATGCGCTCCAGGATGTGGGGGTCGGTGATTTTGTGGCCTTGCGCGTCGTGGTAAGTGAAGTTTCCCGCCCGGGTGGTCTTGCGCGTAATGCCCGGCCCCTGGTCGGTGGCGTAGCGCAGGCCGGCCATCTGGGCCTGACGGGCAGGGTCTTTGTACACGATATGCGCTTCATCTTGCGGAAGAAGGGCCTTTTTGCGGGTTTTGGGACGGGGCGCGGCGGCAGTAGTCATCAAGGGTACGAATAGTTGGGTCTTCTTACGCAGGATTCCCCGGTTGGGGTGAGCCCTGAGCCCAGCAGGCCCCCTTCGCCTGGCACGGGAAAACGATCCTACCGCGGGCCGGCCCAACATCAAACTCAGAGCCTATCCGGAAAATAAGCGAACGTCCTGCTCTATCTAGCGTCCGCTGGTCGCAGCCTCTCTACCACGAGAGTAAATCCAATCGAATGCAGTACTGCTGCAGTCAAGATACTTCGACTCCGCAGACGCCAGATAGAGTAGGACCGTTTTTATTTAGGCAAACAGCCTCTTAAATGCAGGCTCAGCTGTGGTAAGGGCCGCTGTTGGACGAGGGGCGGTACATATTTCGGGGGACGCAGCCATTATTTGCCGCCAGCCGTAGGTTTGCCCCATGAAGCTGCTCAAGGCCCTCTCTTATCTCACTGAATGGACCGACCACCTGGTCACCCGCTTCTGGGCGCAAAACGGCCGGCTGCGGCCGCTGCAGCTCGACGCCTACCGCAGCTACGGCACCGCCGCAATATTTTACATCAAGGGCCGCCTGCTGGCTGCCCCCGGCCTGGTACCCCAAACCGCGGCCGACTCGCGTTGGCGCAATTTCCGCAGCATGGTGCGCCGCTTTAACAGCCGCGAAGTAGGCGGGGCCGACCTTGTGGCCGAGCTGCCCGACGGCAGCCCACACCTGGTCACGACCGACGACGAGGGCTACTTCACACTCATCATCAAGCCCCAGGCCCTGCCCGCGCCGCTGGCCCACCTCTGGTATCCGGTGCCGTTGCGCGTATCGCGGCTGCCAACGCATTTTCGGGGGCCCTTACCAGCCATTCAGGCCACGGCTAAAGTGCTGGTGCCGCCGCCCAGCGCCGAGTTCGGGGTCATCAGCGACCTCGACGACACCGTCTTCGAAACCAGCGCGACCAACGTGCTGAAAATGCTGGCGCGTACCCTCTTCAGCAACGCGCATTCCCGGCTGCCCTTCGTGGGCGTGGCCGACTTCTACCGCCGCCTGCAACGCGGCCGGACCGGCCAGCCCGACAACCCCTTCTTCTACGTCAGCAGCAGCCCGTGGAATTTATACGACGTGCTCGAGGAGTTTCTCGCCATTCATAAAATCCCCCCCGGCCCGCTGCTGCTGCGCGATTTGAGCGTGATCCGCCCCAAAACCACGCCCCCGCCCGGCGTTACGGGCTCGGCCGCCATCCATTTCGCCCACAAGCTGCACGAAATCGACGACCTGCTCACCACCTACCCGCACCTGCCCTTCGTGCTGCTCGGCGACAGCGGCCAGGAAGACGCCCGTATCTACCGCGAAGTAGTACGCCGCCACCCCGGCCGCATCCGCGTCATCTACATCCGCGACGTCCAGGTGCCGGCCCGCGCCGCCCTCGTCGGGCCGATAATCGAGGAGCTGAGCAGCGAGCAGGTGCCCATGCTGCTGGTACCTGATTACGCCACGGCAGCGGCCCACGCGGCGGAACTGGGCCTGATTTCCAACGCCTGGGAAGGAAGTAATGAGTGAAGTACTAGGGCCCAGCAGTGCCGGGCCCGCTCGGCCTAGGGCTGGAGCAGCAGGAGCTTGTGTTTGCTGGTTTGCGTGCCCGTGGTCAGGTGTAGGAAGTACAGGCCCCGGGCCTGCTGCCCGAAGTCGAGCGCCTGGGTGTGCGCGCCGGCCGCCTGGTTGCGGTAGTCAGCCGCCTGCACGGCCCGGCCCAGGGCGTCGTACAAGATCCAGCCGACGGGCTGCACCTGGGTCAGTGTGTAACGGAGCGTGGCGTGCCCATCGCGCACCGGGTTGGGAAACACGTCTACCACCGGGTCCTTTTTCACCTGCGCCGGGCCGGTGGCCAAGGCGATGGGCTGGCCTTGGGTACCGAGGCAGACCGAAAATTCGGCCAGGTGCCATTGGTAATGCTCATCGTGGGGCGGCGCGAGCAAGCGCACATAGCGGTAAGGTGTGGTGCCCGTAATGGCCACGTAATTTGTCCCGGCCGTGGCCTGGTCGATGGTGTATAAGTCCACGTAGCCGGCCGTGGCGCTCTGGTTCGACCCCTGGATCTTACTGCCGATAATGCCGTACGCTTCCCGGTCTTGCTGCGGCGGGGTCACGCCAATGACGCCGATTTGCTGGGCAATGCCCAAGTCAAACCCCACGGCGTTCACGTTGAGTTGGTGAATAAAGGTTGACGGGTCGCCGTCGAACACCTCCGCGGGGCCGAAGGGCGTGCCCGGTACGGCGCACGTCGAGGCGCCCACGTAAAACTGCACGGTTTGCGATTTACTCGTGCCGCTCGTGTCGCGTGCGCGCGCTTCCACCGTGTGGTAGCCGGTGGGGATGTTGGTGAGCGTCAAGGCGTAGTTGGCGCCCGTGCCCTGACCAATTTTGCGGTTGTTTTCGTAGTACTCCACCGCGGCCACCGGCTGGGGGAAGTTGGCCGCTAGCGCCGTCAACGTCAGGGCCTCGGCGGGGCTGTACACGCCACCCTCCTGGGGTGAAAGCACGGTCAGCACTGGGCCCGTGGCCGGCTGCTCGGTGCAGGTGGGCACGCGCACGGCACTCCAGTCGTTGTTGGGCCACATTTGCTGGGCCCAATCGACGAGGCCGTTGATCAGCTGGCACGAAGCCCCGATCTTGGCGAAATACGACAATCCCTCGTAGAGCTGATCCGGTGCCCGCCGGCGCTCCGATCCATTCTGTCGGTAGTCGCCCAGGTGGTAGGACGACGGCGGCCAGGAAGATTCGTTGTTCTCGGAGTCGCGCACGTACTCGGCGGGGGTCCACCGGCGGCAGTGTTGCAGCACGGCGCCCAAATACGCATCGATGATCTGTTTGCGCAGGGCGGGAGAGGTATTCTTCCAGAGCACGTTGCGACTGGCATAGTTGTAAAAGGCCCCAAACGCCCAGATTCGTGGCGACCAGGCGAAATCGAACGGCGCATCCGTGCTGCCGGGGGTATGTTCGCCGGGTTTGAGCCCGTTGTTGGACGCTTGTACGCCGGCAATGGCGTGCACCAAGAAGCGCATCAGCTCCGATTCGTGGTTATAGCTCGCCAGGTCATTGAATTTGCCATAGGCGTATCCCCAGTCGTAGGGCTGAATGCCGGTAACACCTGGCCGTCGCCCCCCCAGCGAAAGCAGCAGTTGCAAATGATACCACATGTTCCCAATGGCTTCGCTGTTCTGCGCCGAGTGACCCACCATGTTTTGGCCCTCGCCACTGTCGATTCCCTGCATGAAGGGCGAGGCCCTGAAAGCGGTATAATGGCCCCCCGTGAGCCACATGCGGGGCTCGCCGCCCTCGTTGCCGTGCTTCTGCTGGCCCAGGCCTTCGAGGGCAAACTCCTGGTGCAGCTCCCACATCTTCACCAGCTTCCAGAGCTGCGCAGAGTAGATGGATTCAATCTCTTGCTTGGTGTTGTTGCCATTACGAGGAATCCATTCGGAGAACCTACCCACCGCATCCTGGAAGTTAGCTGACCCGGATTCGAAGCCGAACCGGTCAATTTTGTATTCCGGGCCTCTCGTGGCCAGGTTGTTCCGCAGGTTATTGTAGAGCCGGTCCACCTCCGAAAAGTCCCCGCCGCCCTGGTCGAGCGGGTGCACGGTCGGCAGCCAGTGCTTCCAGTCGGGCAGCATCATGCCGATGGGGATTTCGCGCGGATTAAACTTGCCGGTAAAGTCAAAGCCGGCCGCCGTGATCCCATTCGGAAACAAGTAAGGTAAGCCCTCCTCGTCGTTGTCGAGCACGGCGTCAATGCCGGCCCCCGCGGCCCATTCGTCGACGGGCTTCGACTCTAGTCCCGGGCCCGGCTGGTAAGGCGGATTCCAGGGCCGGCCGGGCTGTTTCATGTTCAGGGAGCGAACGTAGCTGGCGATTTTCTCGCCCTGGTCCTGGCTCAGGCCGTGAAACTTGACCCGCTCAATGATGCTCTTGTTGGAGTAGGAGAAGTACTTCAGGTCGCGGGCGTTCTTAGCGTGGCAGTCCTCGCATTTGGCATTGAGCACGTGGTTGTTGGCCAGGTAGCTGCTGCGTAAGCTGGCCGTTTCCCACAGGGTTTTACCGGCCGCAATGGCGGCGGCATTGTTTTGTGGGGCTACCCAGGTGGCGGGATTATCCTCCACGAAGGCGGTGGCGGGCACCAGCTTGCGTCCTCCTTCATCCACGAAGTTGAGCTTGAGGACGCGGTAGCCAATCGAAACCCCATCGGAGCTGTTGAAGCGGAAGGCCACCGTGTTATTGCCATTGCGCACGGCCCCCGCCGCGACGGGTAGGGTGAGCTTAATCGTGCCGAAAAAGGCGCGAGCCCCGCCGATGCCGCCGAGGTTACGCTCGCGCTCGGTAAAGCGCACGGTGCTGTTATTCAAGTTCACCCACGGACCGTCGTTTATTCGGACGCTGGCCTTATTGGCATAGGACAAATTGTTGACTTGCAGCCACAGCCCGCTGGCCAAGCTGCCGGTGGGCACGTTGACCGTCACGGTTTCCACGGTGCCTTCCGCGCCGAGCACCTCAATGGGCAGCGTGACGGTTTGCGCAGATCCGACGTGACTAATCAGCCACAACAAGGCACTGGTTAATAGGAATCTAGCCCTCTGTGTACCGACTCTCCAGTTCTCAAGTTGATAATATTCGCTTTTCATAGTTGCGGTATGCAGTAGGATTGAACAATGAATGAAATCGATTTGATAATGCGTGATCGCTATTACACGCTATATATCAGTTATTTACAGTAAATACCAAGCAACGTTGAAAAATCCGACTGTGTTTGTGTTGTTCCAATATTACTATTTTATTTCTACTTTCAAAAACTTATCTTTTTTAAAGCCATTCAGCCATTCATTATTTTCAACTGTCTAATTTCTAGCAAAATAATTAATGGTATTTTCTCAGGCCTATGGCAGGAATAGCACTTATCCATACAAAGAAAAGCTAGTAGCTTCGTATCAAAATCTGTGTTAAATCCATATTTATCATTGCAAATTCACCAATCAATAACAAAGGATAACGTCCGGGCGGCAAGAGTCTTCATCAAGGTGCTGGCGTGGACCGCAGCCGGTGTTAAGTACCCGCAACTCGTATGAGACCTCATCTGATTCAATCGTCCATATATAGGCTGCCACTATCTTGCTCCCGGCTCTCCACGGTTACAGCCCCGGCTTAACGTGCCAGAGCCCCGCTAGCAAGGCCCACCTCAACCGGTGGGCCTTGCTAGCGGGGCTCTGGAAACAGGGACTGCCCTATCGGGTGATGACTACCTGACGCGAGGTGAAGGCCGCGCCGGTCTGCACCTGGAGTAGATACACGCCATTAGCCAGGCCGGCGAGGTTCACCTCGTTGGTAAAGTTGTCCTTCAGCAATGTGGTGTAGACCTGCTGGCCTAGCAGATTTAGCACCTGTACGTTCAGTTGGCCGGGGGCGTTAGCCCCGCGCACGTCCACCTTCACCACGCCCGTGCTGGGGTTGGGGTACACGGATACGGCCCGGTCAAGCCCTGCCGACCGGCTCAGGGGGGTAGTCGTCGTCACTGCTTCGATCATAAACCGACCAATATCACCTGGATAAAGAGGATCATAGAAGCTAGCCCCTTGATTCGGCGCTACATCCACTAGCTCACTAGGTCCATCGTCGCCCCTGGGCGTTCTTCTAAAGAAGGTGCCGGTCCGCAGCGGCACTTCCCGCTGAAAGCCGATGGGATAGAATGACCGCTCGGCTGAAGGATTATTGGATATTACGCGGGCTACACCCACGTAAAAATCACCGGCGGCAACCGTCACTGGGCTGTTAAAAGTCAATGTCTTATAACTTCCTCCATCAGACCAAGACAATTGAAGGGGAGCAGAGCTGGCGATGATAGCGCCGGCGCTGTTGAGCAGCGTGGCATAAATGTAACGCAGGTTAATATTGTCATCATCGGCGATCATGACCCGCACACCCGTCACCGTGCGGCTAGTACTGCTCGTGTACTTGACGGCAAAAACTGCCCCGTCGTTGCCCCGTCCTCCCACGTTTTCAATAAGTCCGCTGGTGATGGCGGGGATGGTAGGGTCGGCGACGGCGAACGTAGTAGCTTCGACCTGCTGGGAGTAAGCACGCGAGTTATTCGCTGTAATACCATCTGCCGGCACGGTAACCGTGAGCGTATTCGTCCCGGTAGTACCAGGCGTGAAGGCGGCGAAGGTAACCAGGGTCGACGCGCCAGGCGCCAGGGATGCTACTATTTGGGTGTTCGCGAAGGTAGTGGCCCCCGTCACGTTCAGCGTCACGGGCAGGTTGGTGAGCGCCGAAGTGCCCACGTTGCGCACCATGGCCCGGACGGCCTGCGGACTGAGCGGCGTTTTCCCCAGCGCGTACACAGCGTCAACTGCGGCGTCGAGAGGCGCGGTCGGCTCGAAGCGAAACGTACGGCCCGCATCCGGGAGGTTAGGGCAGCTCATGTTGAACGCAAAGACCCTAACCGTACCGAAAACGTCAGTTGACCTATAGCGGCCCGCCTGGAACAAGGCCTTATTCCACGTATACCCCTCGGGCTTGTTCACTAAAACCGCGGTGGTAGCAGTATTGCCTGACCCTTTTATGCCGACGCCAATGGTCTTAAAAAGCCTGCCGTCGTTACTTGAGGTTCCTGGGCCATACACGAATTCAATCCGGTTCGAGGTTTCATACAGCTTAATCTGAAACGAGATGTTCCCAAATATTGCCCGGCTAGTTGCTGGCGAGTTATCAAAGTCGGTCACGTTTTTCCACTGCACGGTGGTTACCCGGGCCCCCACCGGCCCACTCGTCGCCACCCGATACTCGGTCGTCGCCGTTCCAGCCAGATCAAGGTTTAGCGGCAGCAGCAGGTTCGTTTCGGCTTCCGCGTTTAGGGGTCCTCCGGCTATCGACTGCCACCCCGCAAAAAAATTCCGCGGCTCCGGCGCGACCGTTCCCAGCTTGATAAAGCCGTTGGTGTTGAGCACGAAACTGGTGAAAGCCGTGCCATTGAAATTGAACGTGAACCCAATGGGCGTCGGGGCCGAGTTGGCGTCATCATTATTAGGGGTTGTAATGACCGTGCCTGCCGGGCCCAGATCGGTGTAGGTACCGGCCACGTTGGAGGCTCCCGCCGTGGTATAGTTCAGCGTCTGCGCAAAAACGCCCGTGCTGCCAAGGCCCAACAGGGTAGTAAGGGCCAGCATCCGCCAGGATGCAGTGTAAGGTTGTCTCATGAGTTGTAAGGGTGAAAAAAGGTTGGTGAGGGAAGAAAAGAAAAAATACATCCCCATATAGGGCTCAACTAAGGCCAGCTAGCGGCTTTAACCTCAACGCTACTACAGCATTATCCATAAAGGCACTACCCTCTCCAAAAAAAGGATGGCGTACTCCCAGCGGGAACCGAGCCGCTAATTCGGATTGCTCCTCTACAGTGAGGCGAGCCAGTTAATCCGGCTCTACATATGGTTTTGCAATTGTTGTGCCAGGTAGTAGCCAGAAGCAATCGAACCCATCCCGCCGAGCAACGCCGCGCGGGTGGGGAGTAATCGATTCACACGAGCAGCCACCGCCCTGACTTGTTCCTCCATCGACTCAATGGGACCACACTTTTGACGGCTACCAGGGCACGGGCACTTGGGCGGGGTATTTACTGGCTATTTGTGTGATCGGCCACCACGACCCATTTTCCATCAATCTGCCGCAGCACCAGCAGAAAATACCCTTGTAAATCTCCCGCCGCCGGCCGGGCCAGGTGCCAGTGCCCCACCACCTGCGCGGCGCCGGGGGCCAGCAGCGTCACCCGCAAGCCGCTGAAGTCCAACCGGCCCATGGCGGCGGCATCCGGATAGTTTTTCTGATAATTGGCCAGGGTGGCTTGCCAGCCGTAGGTGGGCCCCCGGCGGCCGATGAACACCAGCGAATCCGACTGCCAGTAGCCTTGCATAAACCCGGGAATGTCGCCCCGGTTCCAGGCGGCGGTTTGCGTAGTGAGTACGCTCCGAATGGCGGCCGCGGTTTCGTCCGGGCGGCCCGCTGGCCCGGGGCGGCGCAGTGCAACGCACGCGGGCAGGGCCAGGCCAGCCAGTACCATCCACCCCTTAGAATGCCGGTGAGCCATGGCTATTTGCTAATAAGCGTGTTCACGTAGGTTACCCCGCCCAAGCGGCGCATGTTTTGCAGCACCCGCTGCTGCTTGGCCCGCGCTACCGGCCCCGGGTTGGAGGCCCGGAACCGTAGCGGATTGGGCAGCACCCCGGCCAACAGCGCAGCCTCAGCTGAGCTCACCTGGCTGGCCGATTTGCCGAAGTAGCGCTGGCTGGCGGCCTCGACGCCAAAGGTGCAGTCGCCCATTTCGGCCACGCTCAGGTACATTTCCATGATGCGCCGCTTGTTCCACATAAACTCAATCAGTACCGTAAAATACGCTTCGGCCGCCTTGCGTACATAGCTCCGGCCCTGCCACAAAAACACGTTTTTAGCTACTTGCTGCGAGATGGTGCTGCCCCCCACGATGTGGGTGCCGTCGCCGTTCCAGTTGCGCTTGGCCGCTCGGGTCAGGGCGTCGAAGTCGAAGCCGTGGTGGATGAGGAAGCGTTGGTCTTCGGCTGCCACCAGGGCCAGGGGCACGGATGGCGCCACTTCGTCGATCGTGCGGAATTGGTAACGGATGTGGCGCGGGGCGGGCTGAATGCCATAGTAGCCGCGCCCCACGGGGGGGTGGGCGCGGCGGTCCAGCATCAGCCAGGTGGCCGGGGGCGACACCCAACGGTAAATCAGGACCCACGCCACCGACGCTAACACCAGGGCCGCCACCACTTGCAGCAGCAGCCGGGCGCTTTTTTTAAGGAGAACGGAAAGAGTGGGGAAGCGCGCGGAAATAGCCATTGCGGCAAAAATAGCGCGCCCCGTACGTTTTCGCCTTTCCCTCCTACCTTTCCGTCCGGCTCCCACCCGATGCCGCCAAATCCAACGGGGTACTCAACTTGTTGGGCCTTCGGTTACCTTCCCTTTTACTTGTTCTGTTGCCATGTCCCGCTTGTTACCGCTGTTTCCGCTGAATCTGGTCGTTTTCCCCGGCGAAAAGCTTAACCTGCACATCTTTGAGCCCCGCTACCGCCAGCTGGTGCGCGAGTGCATCGAGCAAGACAGCACTTTCGGCATTCCCCCCTACCTCGACAATTCCCTGAGCGAGCTGGGCACCGAAATGCGCTTGCTGAGCGTGGAGCAAACCTATGCGAGCGGCGAGCTGGACATTCGCACCAAGGCCGTGGGCGTGTTCCGCATCAACAAATTCTACCGCCAGGCGCCCGGCAAGCTCTACGCGGGGGGCCAAGTCGAAGACGTAGTGCAGGACAACGAGGCCGACCCCCTGCTGCGCGAAATCATCACCCAGCAGGTTCGCCAACTGTACGAAGCCCTCGGCCTGCGCAAGCTCCTCCTGGAGTTGGACCCGGAATACAGCATCTTCGACGTCGGCCACCACATCGGCTTCAGTACCGAGCAGGAGTACCAGCTGCTGGCCACCACCAGCGAGCAGGAACGCCAGGAAATCGTGCGCGACCACCTCGATACCATTCTGCCCGTGGTGCTCGAAACCGAGCGCCTCAAAGAGCGGGTACGGCTGAATGGTCATTTCAAAAACCTGACCCCACCTAACTTCTGACCACGGATTCGCTCGGATTTTTCGGATTACACGGATTTTGGACCACGGATTCGCCCGGATTTTTCGGATTACACGGATTTTGTAGACAATTCATCAGGGTTTGGCTTTGCACCTAAACCAACACAGAACTCAAAACAAAAGAAAAGCCACCTGATTAAGAGGCCTTTCCTTTTGCGTTGATATTAGCTAATTAGGACGACCGGCTGGATTATTCGCGCCTATCACAAAATCCGTGTAATCCGAAAAATCCGAGCGAATCCGTGGTCCTTATTTCCTCAGCCCGGCGGGTACGCCCTGCGGAAACTGGGCGGCAATTTCTTGCTGCAAATAGCTGATTCGGTTGCCGGGGTCGGGGTGGGTACTCAAAAACTCGGGCGTGGCGCTGCGGCCACCTTGTTGCGCCAGCATTTGCATTACCTGAATCATGGTGCGCGGGTCGTAGCCGGCTTGAGGGGTGAAGTCCACGGCCAGTTTATCGGCCTCCAACTCGTCTTCGCGGCCAAAACGTAGGCCAATAACCTTGGCAATGGCGGCGGCTACCGCCGCTTTGGCGGCCGACCTACCGGGGCTGTCGGGGTCGTACGAGGCAATGGTTGCCGCGCCGGCCAGGCCCTGGGTTAGGTTTGCTTTCGCCACTTGCGCCGCCGAGTGCCGGCCCACCACGTGCCCGACTTCGTGGGCCAGCACCCCGGCCAGTTGGGCCTCGGAAGTCAGCTTTTTCAGCAGGCCCTGGGTGATGAACACCTGCCCGCCCGGTAGCGCGAACGCATTGATGGTCTGGTCGTCGGCCAGCAAATGAAACTGAAATTTGTAGGGAGTCTGGCCCGCCTTGGTGCTGGCAATAATCTTCTGGCCCACCTCCCGCACGGCGGCGGCGGCCCGGGCGTCGGGGCTCTCCCCGCCGTACTGGGCCGCCATTGCCGGCGCGGCTTGCAGGCCCAAGGCTATTTCCTGGTCGGCGCTCATGTTCACGTGCTGGGTTTCGCCAGTCACCTCGTTCTTGGAAGTGTTGAAATAGTAGCCAAAAAGAGATACTGCGGCCACGATAAGGGCAATAATGAAGCGGAGATTAAGACGCATAGACAGGAAAGTAGTTAAGGAGGAAACCAGGGTAGCCACGGCTCGGCACCACGGAACCTCATGGATGAGCATTTAACGCACCCCCCTGGCCCGGGTTATTCTGCCCCCTGACACCCCTAGAGCAGGCCCAGGTAAGTTTCCACTGCCGTGTTCAGGTTGAGCCAGCGCGAGCGGTAGCCTGCTCCGGCCGGGCCGTGCAGGTACAGCACACTGCCTCCTTTAATCGTTTGCACAATGGCCGTCGTCTCGGCCACGGGCAGGGCCGGGCAGCCCTGGCTGCGCCCTAGCCGGCCGTGCGCGCGCACAAAATCCTCACACACGTAGTCGGCCCCGTGCACCACCACGGCCCGGCTTTCGGCGTTGGTGTTAAAGCCAGGGTCGAGGCCCACGAGCTTCAGCGAGAGGCCGTGTTTGCCCGTGTAGGTGGTGGGCGCGGTCCGATAAAACCCCAGGCTGCTCATCTCGGAGCCGCCCTTGTTGGAAAAGGCCAGTGGCACGTCGGCTCCACTGGCCTTGCCATGGGCCACCAACGTGTGAAACAGCACCTTGGCCTTATCCACGTCAATAACCCACAGGCGCTTCTGATGGCTTGGGCGGCTGAAATCAATCAGCGTAAGAATGGGCGGGGCAGCGCCGGGCTTAGCTGCTGAGCGGAGGTTGTAGTACCCAACCAGCCCTTCCCGGAACACAGCGAGCGGCAGGCCCGCCGCGTCCAGAGCCAGCTTGCCATACAACTCGGCGGCTCGTTGCTCAAAAGCCGTTTGGTAGTACGCCCGGCGAGCAGGCATCGGCAGGGCAGCTAGCGCTGCGGGCAGGGTTTGAGCCGCGAGTTGCCTCGTCGGACCTAGCAGCCCGAGCCACATTGCCAGTAAAAGAACCTTGTGAGGCAGCTTTAACATAGAGCCCATGCACTTTGTAAACTATTTAGAGCACCTTATACAAACCACGTACTACGCAATCAGCTCCAATTTAGTGCTTAGTTTCGCCGGTTGCTTGCTTTTAACGTCTTCGTACTTTGTTTTCTCTGCTAAAAAGAGCCCGGTTTCTCACGAGCGCCATCAGCCTGCAGTTGGGGCTGCTGACCACCAGTTGGTTTTTAGGAAGCTGTGGCCATGGGTTGTCCGAGCTTCCCGGATTTGATGCTGCGGCTTGGCGCTCCGACCCCTACGCGTGCCATGACCGCCGCCGGGCCGCGGTGCCTGCCCTGATCAAAAGCAAGGAGCAGTTGTATGAGGCCCGGGCCAACGACGTGACGGCCCTGCTCGGCCCCCCCGATGAAGAAGAGCTGCGCGCGGGCACCGAGAAAGTATACTACTACTACCTCGAGCCCGGCTCCCAGTGCGCGGCCCAGCACGCGCGCTCACAGGCACCGTGCCTGAGCCTGCGCTTTGGCCCCCTGGGTACCGTTACCGAAGTCTTAACCGATCCGCTCACTCCTACCCGAAACGCTGAAAAGGCCCGCTAAAAGATTAGCGGGCCTTTTCAGCGTTTCGGTTCAGCGCTCCTTAGCCCACTCCGGGGCTAGTGGAGGCGATAGTCGGGGTAGGCCGCCCATGGGCCTGCTGAAGCTGGCTCAATTGCGAGGGGGTGAGAATCCGACTGCAATCCAGCTCGTACTGCGCTTCGAGCTCGCTGGTCTTGGCCGCGCGCAGGGCTTCATCGTTTTTATATTCCTGGTTGATGCTGTTCAACTGGGCCAGCTTGGTGCGGTTCAGGGGCAGCAAGTGCAGGAACTGTCCCTCATTGAGGTGCAGACGACTGGTCATTTCCCGGGTTACCGTGAGGGCGTCGTTACCTGGGCTGGGGTTCGTCACCGCTTGCTCCGGTAAGCGGCCGGGCGTTTGAGCATGGGCGCCGAAAGCCCCCAGCGACAGTAAAAAAATCAATGCGGAAGTTGGTAGCTTAATCATATGAATGATAGATTGGTATTAGGGATAGACAACTATTTATTTTTTATAACTAACGACTTAACGTCTCCGGTGGATTTAGTTCTACCTTAAATTCTTTTGTTAAATTTTTATTGGAGCTGTTTGGTCATGAAAAAAGACAGCCTCTTGTGAGGCTGTCTTTTTTGTTTTTTTGTCGGGGGCAATAGCTAATCCAGGCTGGCGATGGGCTGATGATCAGGGCTTTTGAAATACTGCATGGCTACCAGGGTGACGATCACGCCCCACATTGAGCCGAGCAGGATGATGCCCAGGCCACCAATGAGCACGCCCAGGTCGGCCCCAAATAAATCGCGGGCTTGAATGCGTTGGGCGCTGCCTACGTCTCCGCCGCTCAGCCCGCCCAGCAACCAGAAGAAGCCGGCCAGCAGCACCGAGGCCGTCAGCGCCGTAATAATACCGGTGCCAAAACCTTGCAGATAGGACATTCGGTTGCCCTGGCTGCGTTTGAAACGCATAATGGCCATCACTACGCCCACGGTCAGAAACACGAGGTCGAGCGTGCCGGCCTCAATTTTGTCGAGGAAGCCCGCCAGGGCGGCCAAGCCGGTGTAGAGAATTAAAACCACGGCCGTGTAGACGCCCATGCGCAAGCCGTTGCTTTCGGAGGTTAGTTGCGTAGCAGCCATCATCGGTAAATTAGAAATGGAAAAAGACCAGTCGGGTCGGGACTCAGGCTTTTTATACTGTCTCTGCCGGTTAGAAGTTATGCTAACGGGCTTTTTCGTGCGATTACGCGCCATTAGCCGGCTATTCGCGCCGAAACGGGGGCACTAATTCGCTAGCTGGCCGGTTATTTTCATCTCGGTTGCCTCCTACTTTCTCAACGTAGATTCTGGCCCGGGTCTTGTTGCGTAATTTTGCGAACTGCTGCGCTCAGGCGGGCGGTTTTTGTGTGCTACTATTTTCTGACTGAATGATTTCCACCACCAATGTGAGCCTGCGCTACGGCAAGCGCATCCTGTTTGAAGACGTTACCGCTAAGTTCTTGCCCGGCAACTGCTATGGTCTGATCGGGGCCAACGGCGCGGGCAAATCTACCTTTCTAAAAATTCTTTCCGGCGAGCTGGAGCCCAATACCGGCTCGGTGGAAATGCCCGCCGGCCAGCGCCTGGCCGTGCTCAAGCAGAACCAGTTTGCTTACGACGACCAGCTCGTGCTGCAAACCGTGATTCAGGGCCACCAGCGGCTGTACGCGGTGATGCAGGAAAAGGACGCCCTTTACGCCAAACCCGACTTTAGCGACGCCGACGGCGAGCGCGCCGCCGAGCTCGAAGGCGAGTTCGCCGACCTCGAAGGCTGGAACGCCGAGTACGAAGCGGCCGAGCTGCTCTCCGGCCTCGGCATCACCGAAGACAAGCACCACGCCCTGATGGCCGACCTCGGCGCCAGCGAGAAAGTACGCGTGCTGCTGGCTCAGGCCCTGTTCGGCAACCCCGACGTGCTGCTGCTCGACGAGCCGACCAACAACCTCGACGCGGAGAGCGTGCTGTGGCTCGAAAACTTCCTCGACTCTTTCCAGAACACGGTTATCGTGGTGAGCCACGACCGCCACTTCCTCGACGCCGTGTGCAACTACATGGCCGACCTGGACTTTGGCAAGATCACCATGTACCCGGGCAACTATACCTTCTGGTACGAAAGCAGCCAACTGGCCCTGCGCCAACGCCAGGACGCTAACAAGAAAACCGAAGACCGCCGCAAGGAGCTGGAGGAATTCGTGCGCCGCTTCTCGGCCAACGCCAGCAAGAGCAAGCAGGCTACTTCGCGCCAGAAGCTGCTGCAAAAGCTCACCCTCGAAGATATTAAACCCAGCTCGCGCCGCTACCCCTACATCGCTTTCAAGTCGGAGCGGGAACCCGGCAACCAACTGCTGAGCATCGAAAACCTGAGCGCCACGGTCGACGGTCAGACGGTGTTCAAAAACGTCACGTTCACCCTCGACAAGAAGGACAAGGTGGCCATTGTCGGCCGCGACGACCGGGCTGCTTCCCTGCTCTTCGACATCCTGTTTGGGGAAGCGAAGCCGGCCACCGGCGAGTACAAGTGGGGCACTACCATCACCCCCAGCTACTTCCCCAAGGAAAATAATAATTACTTCCAATCCGGCGAGTTGAACCTGGTCGACTGGCTCCGACAGTACTCGGTCGAGAAGGACGAGAGCTTTGTGCGCGGCTGGCTGGGCCGGATGCTGTTTTCGGGCGAGGAATCCCAGAAGAAGTCCAACGTACTGAGCGGCGGGGAGAAAGTGCGCTGCATGCTCTCTAAAATGATGCTCGAAGGCGGCAACGTACTGGTGCTCGACGACCCCACCAACCACCTGGACCTGGAAAGCATCACCGCCCTGAACAACGCCTTGCGCGACTACACCGGCTCGCTGCTCTTCGCCTCGCACGACTTACAGTTCATCGACACCGTAGCTAATCGCATCATCGAGCTGACCCCGGACGGCATTATCGACCGCCGCATGAACTACGAAGAATACCTGGCCGATGAAACCCTGAAGTCTCAGCGCCAGAAGATGTACAAAATGGCCTAACGCCGCGTTTCACGGGGAATCAACAGGGGAGAAATTTTGCTGCTCCCGATTCGTTAGCTCCTCGTTTTTTCTCCCCACCCCTCCTCTTCACATTATGAAACAACGTTTGCTTCCGTTGCTGCTCCTCGCGGGCGTTGCTTGCTGGCCCGCCCACCGTGCCCAGGCGCAGGACAAGCCCGTACTCAACTCCGCGCCTCCCGGACCGCCACCGACTCAGCCGCGCCCGACAACGCCTCAGCCCGCCCCCGCGCCTGCGTCGGCTCCCACCTCCGACCCGGCGCCCACGACGGCCCCGACCCCTCCTGCCGTACCAACGCCCGACGCTCCTTCCGGATTGAATTTCCCGAACCGGACGCTGCCCAAACTCGGTGCTGATGACGACCAGGCTTATAAGAAGAAGTTCATTTACACCAACTTTGGCCTGGGGTTCTCCTCTTACAACGACGTAAGCCAGTTCAACGTGAGCGCGGCTCCGGCCTTGGGTTTTCGGCTAACCAAAAACCTAGCACTTGGTCCTGGTATTTCTTATGCCTACAGTAGCTACTCGGTTCCGAAAGGATACGCCCTGACTGCCAATGGGGACCGTAGCATTTCGACCAGCAGCGTCGGGTTCAAAGCCTTTGCCCAATACATTGTGTACAAAGAATTCTTTGTCCATGCGGAGTACGAAGTAACCAGTGCGCAGCTGCTGAGCGACGACGGCCGTTTCTATTCGAAAGTTACCCGCACCGTTACAACTCCCCTCGCCGGGCTTGGCTACCGCTCCTATATCAGCGAAGATGCCGCGTTCGACATCGTGGGGCTCTACAATTTCGACAACACCATTTATTCGCTCTACCCGGGCTTTGTGCTGCGCTTTAGCTTTCTGTTCAACATCGGTAAGTAATTGCCCCCGGTTTAGAAGGCCTAAAAAAGCCGCGCTGAGCACTCAGTGCGGCTTTTTTAGGCCTTCTGCTTTATCCGAAGACGGAGTTATACCGCGCTCCGGCCGCTAATTACGCGGAGGAGAATGGCAATGATGGCAATTACGAGCAGGGTATGAATAATACCACCCGTGTAAAAGCTACCAAAGTAGCTTACTGCCCAGATAATGATGAGGATGACGGCGATAATATAAAGGAGGTTACCCATGGCTTGAGAATAGAAAAGTGAAAGAAAATGACGAGGTTATGCTGCTTTGTACGCGGGCTATATCAAAAGGATATATTTCACCGAAAAATAATTTTGTCGGGGCGCACAAAAAGGCCGGGTGTTGGTAGCATCGTAGCTTTGCTACACCGCACTACCTTCTCTTTTTCTTAGCAACTCTCCCACCATTTTTTTCGCTGGTTTTATGAACGTCGCCGTTATTGGCTCTGGTACCATGGGCAATGGCATTGCTCACGTTTTTGCACAACACGGCTTTGCCGTGGCTCTCATCGACATCAACCAACCGGCGCTGGACCGGGCACTGGGCACCATCACCAAAAACCTGGACCGCCAAGTGGCCAAAGCGACCCTGAGCGAGGAAGCCAAGGCCGCTACCCTGAGCCGCCTGCGCACCTTCACCTCGCTCGAGGCCGGCGTGGCCGGAGCGGGCCTCGTGGTAGAAGCCGCCACCGAGAACGTGGACCTGAAGCTGCAAATCTTCCGCGACCTGGACCAGTACGCCCCCGCCGAGGCAATTCTGGCGTCGAATACCTCGTCGATTTCCATCACCAAAATCGCGGCCGTCACCAAGCGTCCGCAGCAGGTGATTGGCATGCACTTCATGAACCCCGTGCCGGTCATGAAGCTAGTTGAAGTCATTCGGGGCTATGCCACTTCCGACGCCGTTACCCAGCAGGTGATGGACTTGTCGCGGCAACTGGGCAAAATCCCCACCGAGGTAAACGACTATCCCGGCTTCGTGGCCAACCGTATTCTGATGCCCATGATTAACGAGGCCATCATCACGCTGTTCGAGGGCGTGGCCGGCGTGGAAGAAATCGACACGGTGATGAAGCTGGGCATGGCCCACCCCATGGGCCCCCTGCAGCTGGCCGACTTCATTGGCCTGGACGTGTGCCTGGCTATCCTGCGAGTGTTGCACGAAGGCCTCGGCAACCCCAAATACGCTCCTTGCCCGCTGCTGGTAAACATGGTAATGGCCGGCCGCCTCGGGGCCAAATCAGGTGAGGGCTTCTACCAGTACACCGCTGGCTCGAAGGACCTGGTCGTGGCCGCCCGGTTCCGGCAATAGGGTCTTTGGTGCTGAAACCGCATACGGTATCCGCCAGCACCGTCTACTCGCAAAAGCCCCGGCGCTGTATTGTTCCGGGGCTTTTTGCGCCCGGTGGTTCAGGAGAGTGCCCTTCAGGAGCCTTACTGCTCCGCCGAGGGCAGATTACATTGGCTCGGCTTACGGGGGTGCGGAACGAAATAACCTGCGCCTCCTCTGCGATGTTACGGGTTACTATTGTCGTTTATTTAGAATTTCCCTATCATGGAACAAGCAACATTCGGAGCCGGGTGCTTTTGGTGCGTCGAGGCCGTTTTTCAGAACCTCAAAGGAGTGGAAAAAGTAGTGTCGGGTTACGCCGGCGGCCGCATCAGAAATCCAACCTACAAAGAGGTGTGCAGCGGGCTGACCGGCCACGCCGAAGTCATCACCATCACCTTCGACCCAGCCGTTATCAGCTATAAGGAGCTGCTGGAAATCTTCTGGAAAACCCACGACCCCACCACCCTCAACCGCCAGGGCAACGACACCGGCACCCAGTACCGCTCGGTGATTTATTACCACAGCGACGAGCAAAAGCAGCTCGCCGAAGCCTACAAGCAGCAGCTCAACGATGGCCACGCCTTCCCTAACCCCGTGGTAACGGAAATTACGGCCGCGCCCGAGTTTTTCCCGGCTGAAGACTATCACCAGAACTACTTCAACCTGCACGGCCACGAGCCCTATTGCCAGTTTGTGGCGCGGCCTAAAGTAGATAAGGTCAAAGCCTTATTCGGGGAAAAGCTCAAAGCTTGATCATTGCTCATCAACAAAAAAGAGGCCCGCTGGCATTCAGCGGGCCTCTTTTTTGCCGATGAACAACGTTGGCACGTAACAAGTTAGCTTCATCCCCCGGTTGCTATTCGGGGTCGTTCTGGTTGGGGCCTCACCCCCCAGCCCTACCGGGTACGACCCCGAATCTGCTTGATGCGCAGAGTCCGTTGGAGAAGGGGAGCCAGCCGAGGAAAGCCGCGCCGCAGCGCTGGGGTGAGTCGGCTAAATTGCTACTCCGTGCTCGCGCAGGGCGTCGTTCAGGCTCGTTTTTAAATCCGTGCTGGCCTTGCGCTGGCCGATAATCAGCGCGCAGGGCACCTGGTATTCGCCGGCCGGGAACCGCTTGGGAATGGAGCCGGGAATGACCACCGAGCGCGGCGGCACGTAGCCCCGGTATTCTTTCGGCTCGGGGCCGGTCACGTCGATGATTTTGGTGCTGCCGGTGATGGTAACGCCGGCGCCAATCACGGCTTCCTGGCCCACCCGGCAGCCTTCGACCAGGATGCTGCGCGAGCCGATAAAGGCCCCGTCTTCGATGATGACCGGGGCCGCCTGCACAGGCTCCAGCACCCCACCCAGGCCCACCCCGCCGCTCAGGTGTACTCCTTTGCCTACTTGAGCGCAGGAGCCGACCGTAGCCCACGTGTCCACCATGGTGCCTTCGCCCACGTAGGCGCCAATGTTGACGTAGCTCGGCATGAGAATGACGCCAGGCGCCAGGAAGGCGCCGTAACGGGCCGTGGCGGGCGGCACCACGCGCACCTGCTGGCCGGCGTAGTCGGTTTTCAGGCGCATCTTGTCGTGGTACTCGAAGGGGCCTACCGATTCGGTTTGCATCTGCTGCAGAGGGAAATAGAGGATGACGGCCTTTTTCACCCAGTCGTGTACCTGCCAGTCCTGGCCGGCGGCGGTGGGCTCCGCGACGCGCAGCCGGCCTTTATCCAACTCTTCAATCACGTGGGCAATGGCCGC
Source organism: Hymenobacter montanus (assembly GCF_014699115.1). GTDB lineage: Bacteria > Bacteroidota > Bacteroidia > Cytophagales > Hymenobacteraceae > Hymenobacter > Hymenobacter montanus. The sequence continues at coordinate 45,953 of NZ_JACXAD010000015.1, read as the reverse complement.
TTTGGTATCGGCGTTTTGGAGCAGGGCGCGGTCGGCCCAGGCTTGCTCGATCAGAATTTGAAAATCAGGCATACGGGAGGAAATGTTGCTGGAGAAAATGCCGCCGGGAAACTTCCCAGCCGCGGGGAAGCGACAAAACTAGCATCTTTGACTCGTGCTTGGCTCCGGTTCTTCCCAGTTGGTGGTATTGCTGGCTTCCGTTTTGAAACCGGTTGACGATACCCGCATGCGGGGCAAGTTTGCTCACACCCTCATCAGCCGGCCCCATACCCGGGTTCACGTGGCCGGGCGCGGGCGGCCGGGCCCCACTGGTCCAGCTCCAATGGCAGCGCCGGGGGTTTATCAGCACGGCATTTTTCAGGGTACCCGGCTCAGTTGGGGCCGCTTGGCCGCGCAGTGGCGGTACTGGCGGCTGCTCCGGCGAGTAGCGCCCGCGGTGGTGATCGTGCACGCCCCGGAGCTGCTACCCCTCACCTTGTTATGGCGGGCGCTGGGCCGGCGACGAACGTTCCTGTACGACATCCGCGAAAACTATGCGCTCAACGTGGCCACCCAACGCGTGTACTCGGGCCTCACCCGCCGCGGGCTGGCCGCGGGCCTGCGGTGGGTGGAAAGCCTGGCCGCCCGACGCGCGGCCGGTGTGCTCCTGGCCGAGCAGAGCTACGCCGATGAGCTGCCCTTCTTGCAAAAAGTCCCGGCCGGCCGGGTTGTAGTCCTCGAAAACAAGTACCAGCCGGCTCCCGGCGAAGCGCTGCCAGCCCGGCCGCCGGGCCCGCTCCTTCCCGAGGTGCCCCTGCGGCTGCTCTATTCTGGCACCATCTCGGAGCTCAACGGCGTGTGGGAAGCCATCGCCCTGACCGCCGCATTGCGCCGGGCCTGGCCGGGGGGCGCGCAGCTGACCATCATCGGCTTTTGCCAGCAGCCGACGCTCCTGGGGCAGCTGCGGGAAGCGGTCAGCCAGCACCCGGCGTGGCTGACGCTGATTGGCGGTTCCGAGCCCGTGCCCCACGCTCGGATAGTGGCCGAGATCAGGCGCAGCCACCTCGGCTTATTGCCGTACCGGCCCCACCCCAGCACGGAACGCTGCCGGCCCACGAAGCTGTTCGAATACTTAGCGCATGGGCTGCCCATCATTGCCTCCCCCAACGCGCTCTGGCAGTCGCTGCTCGACACCCACGGGGCGGGCCTGTCGCTTGACTTCGCGGCCCCCGTTGATGGGGCCGCGCTCGCGGCCCGGCTGGCGAGGGGTAACTTCTACCCCGCTGGGATGCCAACCGATGTTGTGTGGGCAGAAGAAAGCAAAAAATTGTGGCTTTTGCTGGATTCTCTCTTTTAACGTGCCACCTTTGCCCCCATTTTGCGCGTAACGCTCAGCTTTGGCCCCCTGGGCAGCGTTGCTAGCTCTTACCTCACTCCGCATCCTCACTTTACTTTCCATCGTTCATGGCAACTTTACGTCATTCTTTCATTGCCGGAGTCGGCCACTACGTCCCCAGCCGGGTAGTTAAGAACGTCGAGCTGGAGTCGATGATGAACACGTCCGATGCCTGGATTCAGGAGCGGACCGGCATTCAGGAGCGGCGCTGGTTTGAAGAAGGCAAGGACACCACGGCCAACATGGGGGCCCATGCCGCCCGCAAAGCCCTGGCAATGGCGGGCGTCGGCCCGGACGATGTGCAACTGATTGTCTTCGCCACCCTCTCGCCCGACTATTTCTTTCCCGGCTCGGGCGTGCTGCTGCAACGCGAGTTGGGCATGACCAATAACGCACCGGCGCTGGACGTCCGCAATCAGTGCTCGGGCTTTATCTATGGCCTGTCGGTGGCCGACCAGTTTGTGCGCACCGGCATGTACGACACCGTGCTGGTGGTGGGCTCAGAAATCCATTCCTCCGGCCTCGACAAGTCGCCTGAGGGCCGGGGCGTGTCGGTCATCTTCGGCGACGGCGCCGGGGCCGTGGTGCTGCGGCCCAGCCCCGGCGAGGGTCAGGGCATCCTGAGCACGCACCTGCACGCCCAGGGCGAATTTGCCGAGGAGCTCATCGTGAAAGAGCCCGGCTCGAACCGCGATAACCGCGTGCAGCACATCCTCGAGAGCCGGGCCGACCTCTACCCTTACATGAACGGCCAGAACGTGTTTAAACACGCCGTGGTGCGCTTCCCCCAGGTAATTAAAGAGGCCCTCGACCAGAACGGCTACCAGCCCACCGACATCGACCTGCTCATTCCGCACCAGGCCAACCTGCGCATCACCCAGTACGTGCAGCAGAAAATGGGGCTGTCCGACGATAAGGTCTTCAGCAACATCCAACGCTACGGCAACACCACCGCCGCCTCCGTGCCCATTGCCTTGAGCGAGGCCGTGCAGGAAGGGCGAATCAAGCGGGGCAACCTGGTATGCCTGGCCGCCTTCGGCAGCGGCTTTACCTGGGCCTCGGCGCTGTTGAAATTTTAAGCGCTACTCTTCTACCGCTGGATGGGTATTTTTGCAAGGATGAAGCGGTGGCTCCCTCTGCCTGCCGAATGCACTTTCAGCTGGCTTGGCCGGTCTCCAGGGAGTGAGCCCTTGGCTAATGGAGCAGGCTCCCGTTTGGTTTAAGCAGCGCTGGCGGGCCACGGACTAGTACAACACGGCCTTTCGCACCTCGTTTTGCAAAGCTGAATAGCTCACCAATACCTTGCCGCGCCATTGTAGAACTCCTGCCCTGAGCAAGTTTAGAGCACGTCATCCAGGTGCTTCTGCAGACTCGAAGTTGCCCCAACTTGGTTAGCATGACTCATTCCGCACTCGACATTCAACCGCCCAAACTACCCAGCCATACGGAGGAGAACTACCTCAAGGCCATCTACAAGCTGGCTGAGGCGGAGCCCGAAACCGTGGGGGTAAGCACTAACCGCATTGCCGCGGCCCTGGACACCCGCGCGGCCTCGGTGACCGACATGCTGCGCCGCCTGGCCGAGAAAGGCCTCCTGGCTTACGAGCGGTACCGCGGCGTGCAGCTCACCGTCGAAGGCCAGCGGCTGGCGCTGCTTACCATCCGCAAGCACCGGCTGTGGGAAGTGTTTCTGGTGCAGCAGCTCGGGTTCAACTGGGATGAAGTGCACGAGGTGGCCGAGCAACTGGAACACGTGCAGTCACCCCTGCTCATGCGCCGGCTCGACGCCTTCCTGGGCCACCCCGCCCTCGACCCGCACGGCGACCCGATTCCGGCCGAGGACGGGGCCATGCGCCGGCCCGCTCACCGCCTCCTGGCCGACTTGGGCGTAGGCGAGTGCGGCACCCTGGCCGCGGTGAAAAATACCTCGGCGCCCTTTCTGCAATACCTGGATAAGGTAGGGCTTCAGCTTGGCGCCCTGGTTGAAGTAGTGGATAAGGTTGGGTTCGATAATTCCTTTGAAATCAGAATTAATAGTCAGCGGCTAGCGTTGATATCCGCTGAGGTCAGCTGCAATTTATTCGTGACAGCGTGAGCCCTTACTGGTGCCGGCACGGTTGTCATAAGCAGCAGATTAAATACGAATCCAGGCAAGTCCTAAACCTAAGCCAACCGTGGTCCCAACCCTTTTTTCCGACACCATCGTCGCCTTGTCGACCCCACCGGGGGCCGGGGCTCTGGCGGTTATTCGCCTGTCGGGGCCGGCCGCTATGGGCATTACCGCGGCGGTTTTTTCGAAGCGGGGCCTGCCCGAGGCCGCGGGGCACACCCTGCATTACGGCACCTTGCGCGACCCCCAGGACGGCGCCATCCTGGACGAGGTGGTAGTGGCCCTGTACCGCGCGCCCCGGTCGTTCACCCGGGAAGACGTGGTTGAGATCAACTGCCACGGCTCCGACTACGTGGTGCGCCAGGTGCTGGCCCTGCTCCTGCGCCAGGGTGCCCGCCTGGCCGAAGCCGGGGAGTTCACCAAACGGGCTTTCCTGAACGGGGCCCTGGACCTGGCTCAGGCCGAAGCCGTCGCCGACCTCATCGCCGCCGACTCGGCCCTGAGCCACCGGGTGGCCCTCAACCAGCTGCGCGGGGGCTTTTCCCAGGAGCTGCGGGACCTGCGCGGCCGGCTCGTCAAGTTTGCCGCCCTGCTGGAGCTGGAGCTGGACTTTGGCGAAGAAGACGTGGAATTTGCCGACCGTCCGGGCCTGGCCCGGCTGCTGGCCGAAGTACGCGGCGTGGTTGCCGGCCTGCTGCGCTCGTTCGAGCTGGGCAACGTCATCAAAAACGGCATCACGGCAGTAATTGCCGGGCGGCCCAATGCCGGCAAGTCTACCCTGCTTAATGCCCTGCTGCGCGAGGAGCGCGCCATCGTCTCGGCTATTCCCGGCACCACCCGCGACTTCATCGAGGACGAAGTGAGCATGGAGGGCCTCCGGTTTCGCTTCGTCGACACGGCGGGCCTGCGCGACAACCCGGCCGACGAGGTGGAGGCCATTGGCGTGCGCCGCACCCGCCAACGTGTGCGCCAGGCGGCCCTGCTGCTCTACTTGTTCGACCTGTCCGAAATGAGCCCCGCCACCGTGCACGCCGAAATTCAGGAGTTGACGGCGGGCTTGGCCCTGCCCGTGCTGGCCGTGGGCAATAAAGCCGATTTAACCCCAGCAGCTTCCCAGGAAGCTTTTATTGCTGACTTTCAAGCCCACCAGCCCGGGTCCGCTACCCAGGTGCCGCTGGTGCTGATAGCCGCTGAGCAGCAGCGCGGGTTGGACAGCCTACAAACCGCTTTGCTGAGCCAGGTACGCGGTTCGACCCTGGAAAACACCGCCGCCGCCAGCATTGTCACCAACGTGCGCCACGCCCGGGCTCTGGAGACGGCCGCCGCGCACCTGGCGGCCGTGCAAGCCGGCCTCGACGCGGGAAGCGGCACGGAATTGCTGGCCGCCGACCTGCGCCATGCCCTGGCCGCCCTGGGCGAGATTACCGGGGAGATTTCCTCCGAAGACCTGCTCACGAGCATTTTCACTGAATTCTGCATTGGTAAATAGCTCTTGCAGCATCGGAAAGAAGGCGCCAGGTGGTCTTGGACCAGGCAGTAGAGTTGATCACCAACTGCTTCATGTAGTTCTTGTTGGCCCGGCAGCGCTCGAAATCATCATGTCAGGGCAGGTAGTAGGCAGGTCGCGGAGAACCACTATGCCATCTACCTTAATCGGCACGGTCAGGAGCAAACCGGCAGCGGACTTGGCGGTTTATATCGAACCTCAGCCCTGCTTTCGCGGTAGTAATGCCAGCGCAGGTGCCGAGAAAATTTCCCGGCTCGCGGCTTATGCGTTAGTTTCGCGCTGAACTTTCTCCTTCATCCCTCCCGCCCATGGCAGAATCTGCTGAACTAATCCTCGATGGCAAATCCATTAGCCTGCCCGTCATCGAAGGCACTGAACACGAAAAGGCGTTTGACATCGGCAAGTTGCGCGACCAGACCGGCTACGTAACCCTCGATTCGGGCTACAAGAATACCGGGGCCACGAAAAGCGCCATCACCTTTCTCGACGGCGAAGAAGGTATCCTGCGTTACCGGGGCTACCCTATTGAGCAGCTCGCCGAAAAGTCGAGCTTCCTGGAAGTAGCTTACCTGCTGATCTATGGCGCGCTGCCTACCCAGAGCGAGTTCGATAGTTTCCGCCACCAGATCACGCAGCACACCCTCATTCACGAGGACATTCGGAAGATTCTCGATGGCTTCCCCTCGTCGGCTCACCCCATGGGCATCTTGTCGTCGCTGGTGTGCTCGCTCACGGCATTCTACCCCAAGAGCATCGCGCCGGAAATCAGCAAGGAAGAGCTGAATCTGAACATTGTGCGCCTGATGGCCAAAATTTCGACCATCGCCGCCTGGAGCTACAAGAACTCGGTGGGCCACCCGCTCATCTACCCGCGCAACGACCTCGACTACTGCGCCAACTTCCTCTACATGATGTTCAGCTTCCCCACCGAGAAGTATGAGATCAACCCGGTGGTGGTGAGCGCCCTCAACAAGCTGCTCATTTTGCACGCCGACCACGAGCAAAACTGTTCGACCAGCACCGTGCGCCTCGTGGGCTCGGCCAACGCCAGCCTCTACGGCTCGGTTTCGGCCGGCATCAACGCCCTCTGGGGCCCCCTGCACGGGGGAGCCAACCAGGAAGTGGTGGAAATGCTCGAAGCCATTCAGGCCGACGGCGGCAACACCCAGAAATGGGTTGACAAAGCCAAGGACAAGAACGACTCGTTCCGCCTCATGGGCTTTGGCCACCGCGTGTACAAGAACTTCGACCCACGGGCCAAAATCATCAAAAAAGCCGCCGATGAAGTACTGAATGCGCTTGGCATCAACGACCCGCTGCTGAAAATTGCCGGCGAGCTGGAGCAAGCGGCCCTTACCGACCCCTACTTCGTCGAGCGTAAGCTCTACCCCAACGTGGACTTCTACTCGGGCATTATCTACCGAGCCCTGGGCATTCCGACCGAGATGTTCACGGTGCTCTTCGCCATGGGCCGCCTACCCGGCTGGATTGCCCAATGGAAAGAAATGCGTGAAAACAAGGAGCCCATCGGCCGTCCCCGCCAAATCTACACGGGCGAGCTCCAGCGCGACTACCAGGAAATCAGCGCCCGATAGGCACGTTTGTAAGCTGCTGGCGGCGGTTAAAAGCCCGAATCACCTTGGCGTGGTTCGGGCTTTTGAGCGCTTGCTTTTAGAAATGAGCGCCTAGAGCTGAGAACTTAGAGCACATATAGAGCGGTTCTCAAGTCCGTGTACCGTTTTTATAAGAATTAAGAATTAAGAATTAAAAAATGGACCAGCCGATTTTTAATTCTTCATTTTTAATTTTTAATTCTTTTCCGAAAACTGCTCTAAGGAGCCGGCTGGGGCTAAAATAAGGCAATGTTCTGAGCTCCAAGTTCTGAGCTCTAGCGAAGCAACCGGAGCAGCAACGAAGGCCAACCGCCAAACAAACCGGCTGCGGAGTTGCTCGCAGCCTCTCCCCCACTTCGTTAGGTCGAAATTGGTTCGGGATAGAGGCTGCGGGCAGCTCCGCAGGCTGGACTTTTCCTATTCTTTGCTAACTGCCCACCGACCTTAGTTCAGCCGGTGGGCGGTGAAGTTAGTGCGTAGCTTATTGTACGCCAGCAGTTGCTCGGGCTTAAGGAGGTTTATCAGGGCTATCTCGTAGCGCTCCTGAACGTCAGCCAGCTTATTATCGCGCTCCTCAGCACTGGCTCCGCTAAGCAGAATTTCCAGGTCGCGGCGCTGGGTGAGCATTTGCAGGTTCAGCTTCTTCACGGCCAGGTACTGGGCCTCGTTGAAATTAATGCGTTGCGCCAGGGCCCGGGTGAGCGTGGTGGCGCGGCTCATCATTGCTTTGGAGTAGAGGGCTTCGGTGGGGTCGTTAGCAGCGGTGGCGGGTGTGGACGCGTTAACCCCCGTAGCTAGGCAAATAGTCAGAAACAGATTTTTCATGGTTTGGGCTGATAGTGAAAATGTGAGTTGAGAGGCCAACGCTTAGCCGCTTGACCAATTCAAACCTAGGAAGAATATTCTTTTGAACAAAAAATACTTTTTATGTGACTTTTCTAATCAATAGATTTTTGTCAATTATCATAAATATCTGATCAATAAAAGAATGTGATCAGTACAGAAATAAATTCTTGAAGCAAAAAAAAAGCTCGCCAACGGGCGAGCCATATTTATTTACGTGCCAATCCTATTATATTTTCACTTATCTAAAGCCTCACTTTAAGTGCCAGACTTAGGTTTCGCCTTTGGTGGGCCGGATTGCACTTTGCTAACCGGTCGGTTGCTTCACAGAATATGCAGCTCAATGCGGCGGTTAAGCTGGCGGTGGGCCTCCGTATCATTGGCCGCCAGCGGATGGGATTCCCCGTAGCCTTTGGAGTGCAGGCGAGAGGAAGCAATTCCGTGGCTTGACAAGTACTCCACGACTGCCTGGGCACGGCGTTGCGATAGCTGCAAGTTAGCTTCCGGCTTGCCCACGTTGTCGGTGTAGCCCGAGACCTCGATTTGAACTTCCTGGTATTGCTGTAAAAACTCAACCAGGCGGTTTAGCTCCGTACGCGACTGCGGCTTGAGGTCGTATTTATTGGTATCGAAGAACAGGTTATTCAGCACCACGCTCCGCCCCGAGCGCACGGGCTCCAGGTAAATATCGAGGGTAAGCGGGTTGAAAGTGTGCTGACTGGAGTAGTCAAAGTTGAGGCTTTTGAGCAAGTACTTGTCGGCCGCCGCGTACATGGCGTAATGATGGCCTTCGTTGAGCACCACGGTATAATCGCCCTCCACGGGATCGGAGGTCACAAATTGCGTCATCACGTCCGTATCGACGTCGTAGAGCTTGACTTCCGCCTTCAGGGGTTTCTTGGTAACCGCGTCGAACACCCGGCCCTGGGTGTAGGTGCTGGTCTCGCGGGCCTTGACGACGGCCGGTACGACGAAGCTGAACAGCTCCACGGGCCGCTCCCGAATGATGCGCGAGCCCGCGGGCGGCTCGTCGGTAGCCCGGCTCCGGGAGCAGAAGCCTTTTTGATTATCGGAGGCGATAAACAGCGAAGCTTCGTTTTCAAACGTGTTCAGGGGATAGCCCAGGTTGCGGGGCTCGCTCCACTTACCGGTCGGGTCTTTTTCGCAGCGAAAGACGTCGAGCCCGCCCATGCCCACCAGCCCATCGGTGACGTAGTAGAGCGTGGTGCCGCTGGCGTGAATGAACGGGGCCATGTCCTTGCCCACCGTATTTACGGGAGTGCCCAGATTTTGTGCGGCGCTCCAGGTACCATCGGGCCGCAGGGTGGTGACGTAGATGTCTTCTTGGCCTTGCCCCCCGCGGCGGGTTGAGGTAAAGTACAGCGTCCGCCCATCGGCCGAGAGCGAGGGCTGTGAGTCCCACTCCGGGGAGTTGACGTTGATGCCCAGATTAACGGGGGCACTCCAGTTGTTGCCCGTGCGGCGCGAGATGTACAAGTCGCAGTTACCAATGGCTTTGGGCCGGTCGCAGGACGCAAAAACCAGGGTCTTACCATCGCCGGAGATAGAGCCGGCGCCTTCGTTGTAGCTGGTGTTGATGGCCGGTGAGATCGGCTGCGGCGCGCCCAGCGAGCCGTCTTTGTTCTGCCGGCTCACAAACAAGTCTTCGCCGCTGCTGGCGGCCGGGCGGCCGGTAAACAGCAGGAAGCGGTTGTCGGCCGTGAGGGCGGGGAAATACTGAAATTTAAAGCTGTTCATCGGCGCGGCCAAGGGCACGGGCGCCTCGCCGACGGGTTGCTTAATGGCATTGAGGGCGAACTCGCAGGTTAGCATCTGCCGCTGCGACTTGGCCATGTTGCGCTGCGTTTTGGGGGCCACTTTCATGAGCTGCCGGTAAGCATCAAGGGCGGTCTGGTACTCGCCGTAGCTCAGGGCCAGGTCGCCCAGCAACTGGTAGTCTGAAGCGTGCCCCGCGTCGAGCGGCACTTTGGCCAAGCCGCTGCGGTAGGCTGCCAGCGTGCCCCGGTTGTCGCCAATGGCCTTGAGCAAAGAGCCTTTCAGCAAAAAAGCTTCGCCGAACGAGGGGAACTTCTCGTTGAGCTGGTTCAGGGTTTCGATGGCCTTGATAAAATCCCGCTCCTTAATATGTTGCTGCGCCTTCTGGAGCAGGTTGCGGGCCTTGGTGTTGGTGGGAGTTTGTACTTTAACCGGGAGCTGACACCAGGCCGTTTCCGTGCTGGCCATCCAAAGCAAAAGCATTAGCACGAGGCGAAACGCCCCCAACACTGATATACAACGCATTGTGTAAACTACGGAATGTCAAGATATTTATGAGTCTGCAGCGAAACCTGCCAGCGCGGGTGCCGCTTCACGTATTCCACTAATTCGGGCGTCATGCGGGCGGCCCGGCTCCATTCAGGTTGTAGATATAAACGCGTGTGAGCCGGTACCAAGGCCGCATGGCTCTCGGCCCAGGCAAAATCGTGGCTATTAAACACGACAACTTTCAGCTCGTGGGCGGCCGCCATTACTTCGGGCAGCGGAGCTTTGAATTTTTTGGGCGAAAGACATACCCAGTCCCAGGTGCCGGACAGCGGATGCGCGCCCGAAGTTTCGAGCCAGGTGCGGCAGCCGGCCGCTCGCAGGGCGGCCGTGAGCGGGCCCAGGTCGTGCATGAGCGGCTCGCCACCGGTAATGACCACCTCGCGGCCGGGATGAGCCAGTACGGCCTCAACCAACTGCTCGACGGATTGGCGCGGGTGCGCATCGGCATCCCACGACTCCTTCACATCGCACCAGTGGCAGCCCACGTCGCAGCCGCCCAGCCGAATAAAGTACGCGGCCCGGCCAGTATTATAGCCTTCGCCCTGAATGGTGTAAAACTGCTCCATCACGGGCAGCAGGCCAGTTTCGGAGGGGGCAGCCGCATCAGTTAGCGCAGGAATCTCAGTGGAGGAGTAGCTCACAGGCATCATAACAAAAAGCATCAGGAGACGAAGCTACCCAAACGCGAGCAAGAAGGCGCACCGTTCCCAGGGCCAGACTTTAAAAGTAAGGCCCAGTTGGGCTTTAACCAAATATTCCTAAAAATTCAATTCAACCTACGCGGGTAGATTTCGCCTTTGGCAGCGCGTAAAGTATTCAATAGCAGCATGGCAATGGTCATTGGGCCCACTCCACCGGGCACCGGCGTAATGGCGGACGCCAGCGGAGCTACCTCGGCAAAATTCACGTCGCCCTTCAGAGAGTACCCACTCTTTTTGGTCGCGTCCGCTACCCGGGTGGTGCCCACGTCGATTACCACGGCCCCGGGCCGCACCATATCGGCCGTCACAAACTCGGGCCGGCCAATAGCCGCCACCACAATATCAGCTGTCCGACAAATCTCAGCCAGCTTTTCGGTGCGCGAATGACATAAAGTAACGGTGCAGTTGGCGTTATCTAAGTTCTTAGCCAGTAAAATGCTAACTGGAGTACCAACGATGTTGGAACGGCCAATTACGACGCAGTGCTTGCCGCTGGTTCGGATGCCTTGCCGGCTCAGCAGTTCCACAATGCCGGAGGGCGTGGCGGGCAGTAGCGCAGGCAGTCCGGCCACCATCCGGCCGAGATTCATGGGGTGAAACCCATCCACGTCTTTCTCGGGCCGAATGGCTTCAATAACTTTTTGGGGACTGATGTGGGCCGGCAGTGGCAGCTGCACGATGAAGCCGTCAATCTCCGGGTCGTGGTTCAGCTCGTCCACTTTCGCCAGCAGCTCCGCCTCGCTGATGTCGTCTTCGTAGCGCAGCAGCGTGGACGCGAAGCCGACCCGCTCGCAGGCCAGGACCTTGTTACGCACGTAGGTTTCGGAGCCGCCGTCGTGGCCCACGAGAATGGCGGCCAAGTGCGGCACCTTAGCGCCCGCGGCTTTCAGGGTTACCACTTCGGCGGCGATTTCGGCCTTGATGTCTTCGGCGATTTGCTTGCCATCGATGAGATGGGACGAGGTAGTAAGGGGTATGGCGGAGAGGTTCATGGTTGTGTTATCTTTTTTGGGGGTATTGATATATCCTGAAACATCGCTAGCTTAGCGGCCGTAAGGGTTTTCATTTTTTCATCTCTCTCAGTCATCCCATGCATTATTTTCTCAACGCTCTTAAAACCAAGTACGCTGACTTCAACGGCCGGGCCCGTAGGGCCGAGTTTTGGTATTTTATGCTGTTCAACGCCATTATTAGTTCAGTACTAGGGTATATCGGTGCCTTGATCTTTAATACGGCGTGGCTATCTAACCTTTACTCCTTGGTTGTATTCATTCCTGGCACTGCCGTAAGTATTCGCCGGATGCACGATGTGGGCAAAAGTGGCTGGTTCATACTCATTCCGATATACAACCTCATTCTGGCCGCCACGGAGGGCACCCGTGGTCCTAATGAGTACGGCCCCGACCCCAAAAATGTCAGCGTTGGCAACGACCTGATCAATCCCACGATTTAACTCACAAATTATTGCCCAGGCCCTTTTAGCCTGTGGCGGATCGGAATAAGAAAAAGGCGACTTTCCGAAAGGAAGTCGCCTTTTTCTCTTAATCAATTTTGAGCACGGCCAGGAAAGCTTCCTGCGGGATTTCGACCGAGCCCACGGAGCGCATTCGTTTCTTGCCTTCTTTCTGCTTTTCGAGCAGCTTGCGCTTACGGCTGATGTCGCCGCCGTAGCACTTGGCAATTACGTTTTTGCGGAGGGCCTTTACGGTTTCGCGGGCGATAATCTTCTGACCGATCGACGCTTGAATGGCAATGTCGAACATCTGGCGCGGCAGCAGCTCGCGGAGCTTTTCGCACAGGCGGCGGCCCCAGTCGTAGCTCTTGGAGCGGTGCACGATGGCCGACAGGGCGTCGACCTTCTCGCCGTTCAGCATCACGTCCAGCTTCACCATGTCGGATTCCCGGAAGCCAATCAGCTCGTAGTCGAGCGAGGCGTAGCCCCGGCTGATGGACTTGAGCTTGTCGAAAAAGTCGAATACGATTTCCGACAGCGGCAGCTCAAAGCTCATCTCGACCCGCTCCGAGGTAAGGTACGACTGGCCCTTGATGAGGCCGCGCTTGTCCATGCACAGCGTGATGATGGGGCCCACGTACTCCGAGGCCGTAATAATCTGGGCCTTGATGTAGGGTTCCTCGATGCTTTTAATCAGGTTGGGCTCCGGCATCTCGGAGGGCGCGTTGATGGTCAGCAGTTGGTCTTTGGTGCCAATGGCGTGGAACTGCACGCTGGGCACCGTGGTGATGACCGTCATGTTGAACTCGCGCTCGAGGCGCTCCTGCACGATTTCCATGTGGAGCATGCCCAGGAAGCCGCAGCGGAAGCCAAAGCCCAGCGCCACCGAGGTTTCGGGCTCCCACACCAAGGAGGCATCGTTGAGCTGCAGCTTCTCCATGCTGGAGCGCAGCTCTTCGTATTCGGTGGTGTCGACCGGGTAAATGCCGGCAAATACCATGGGCTTCACGTCGGCAAAGCCTTGAATGGCTTCCGGGGTCGGCCGGTTTACGTGGGTGATGGTGTCGCCCACCTTCACCTCGCGGGCTTCCTTAATGCCCGAGATGAGGTAGCCTACGTTTCCGGCGCGCATCTCGGGGCGCGGCTCCTGGTTGAGGCCCAGGATGCCGATTTCGTCGGCGCCATACTCTTTGCCCGTCGCCATGAAGCGAAGCTTGTCGCCCTTGCGCATGGTGCCGTTCTTGATGCGGAACAGCACCTCAATGCCGCGGTAGGAGTTGAACACCGAGTCGAAAATCAGCGCCTGCAGCGGGCCATCGGGGTCGCCCTTGGGAGCGGGCACCCGCTCGCAGATGGCGTTGAGGATGGCTTCGATGCCGATGCCGGCCTTGCCCGAGGCGTGGATGATGTCTTCGGGCTTGCAGCCGATGAGGTCCACAATTTCGTCGGTCACTTCCTCCGGCATGGCGTGCGGAAGGTCAATTTTGTTGAGCACCGGAATAATCTCCAGGTCGGCCCCAATGGCCAGGTACAGGTTGGAGATGGTCTGGGCTTCGATGCCTTGCGAGGCGTCCACAATTAGCAGGGCGCCTTCGCAGGCGGCAATGCTCCGGCTTACTTCGTAGCTGAAGTCGACGTGGCCGGGGGTATCAATCAAGTTGAGCGTATACACCTCCCCCTGGTACGGGTACTGCATCTGGATGGCGTGGCTCTTGATGGTGATGCCCCGCTCGCGCTCCAGGTCCATATTATCGAGCAGCTGGGCCTGCATGTCGCGCTTAGCCACGGTGCTGGTAAACTCCAGTAGCCGGTCGGCCAAGGTGCTTTTGCCGTGGTCGATGTGGGCAATGATGCAAAAATTGCGGATATTCTTCACAGAGGACGGTTTTTCAGTCTGCGAAGGTACGAACCACGCGGCGCAAAAGCCAGCCCCACCGGTTTAACCGCCCCTAACCGAACCCCTACTATTGCGCCCAAGTGCTTAGTTTTGTCGACGGCCCCTTCGCCCGGCCTGCCCAGTTCCCCCATGCAATCAGAAATTACCCCCCAGCTCGATACTTCTTTACAAACTGATAAGCAGAAGTTTCTGATTTCGATGCTCAACGGGACGGCCGTGTACGTTTTGGCCTACTACTTCGTGTGGGGGGTGCACCAGATTATGCAGGCGCAGTTGTCACGGTTTTTCCATCTGCGGGGCACTTGGGACCCGAGCCGGATCGCGTACACCCTGGCGGCCGTGGAGTGGTGGCCCCTGGGCCTTATTACCATCAACAGCATTGGGCCCCTGGTGTGCCTGCTGGTGGGGATAGCGGCCTTTTTATGGTACTGGCGACGTGGGCGAGCCCAGCGGGGTCAGTTCAAGCTACTGCTCTTGTGGGTGGCCTTTCACAGCTGCAACGTGGTATTCGGCGCGCTGCTGACCGACACGTTCCTGAAAACCGGATTTTGGCACGTGTCGGAGTGGGTTCTCCAAATGGGAAACACCGCGAACGTGCTCGTGGCGCTGCTGGCCGGCCTCCTGCAGGCGGGACTGGGCTACATAGGCTCGGTGGCATTTTTACAGGCCCACGACTCCATAACGGTGATGCGCCTGGAAAACCGGCGGCTGATGGTGATGTTTACTCTCATCATCCCCTGGCTGGCGGGCAGCATTTTTATTGCCCTGTCGAAGCTTTTCTACTTCTCGCTTTATGAGGGCCTACACCTAATGGCCATGGGCGTGCTGGTGATACCCACGGCGCTGGGCTCGCTCAACGAAGAATTCTCGTCGACGGTGAACCGGCCTCGGCCTACCTACGTGGTCTGGGGCCTGGTGGGCTTAGCCGTGATAGTGGCAGTAGCGTGGCGGCTGGCTTTAACTCCGCCAGTGGTGTTCAAATAATGGGTGGTAAGATCAGCCTAAACGAGCGTCGGGTTGCTGTACAGAGTGGTTATGGGGTGGGTCGAGGCAGCCGAAAGGACGTCATGGGACCCGGTGGGACTGTACTTCGGTAAAGCAGGCCCTGGTTCGCTCATAGCGGCGAAGCCAAAAGAGAGCCAGACCCTAGGTAAACGGACCGAATAAGGTGCTAAGCGGCCCTATGCTGCGCTGAACGTTGGCTTCATTGATGCGAGAAGTGCCGCCGGTCCGGATTCCAACCCCGGCAGCCGACAGTTCATCGACTGCTAAAATTTTCCCGGATCTGACGTCCCAAATTCGGCCGCCGGCCGACAACTTTCTTCTTGTGGTCAGCCCCAGACCAAGAGGTCTTGCGCCTCAACGTTTGCCTTTCCTGGTAGTTGACTCCGACCAGCGCCCTCCACTCCTCTCTGGGCAGTCTCGTCGCACTGGCATTTTTCCCCTACATTACTAGTAAAATTTTCAGAAGTTGATAGTCTAATTTATTTGGCTACTTTGCGCTCAAATGCCAGCTTAGCTTAGTGATTCTGCTGTATGATTTCTTATTCTGAAGATCAGGCACGCGCCTTCGTGACCGATGCGGGCACTTTACAACGCGGGCAGCAGTTGGCTCAACCCGCGAAATGGGGCAACCTGGGCCGGACCGAGTCCAGCGCCTGGGGAGAATGTGCTGGCAGTGGTTCCAAGCCGTACCTCACGGGCATCGACTTAAGCGAGCCGGCGTTCAAGTGCTCCTGCCCCAGCCGGGTTTTTCCGTGCAAACACGGGGCCGGCTTGCTTTTGCTGCTGGCCCGTCAGCCCCCGCTTTTTGCGGCTAACACTCCGCCGGCCTGGCTGGAGGAATGGTTAAGCAAACGCCAGCAAGCCCAGGGCAAGAAAGTTGACAAGGTGGTAATGGCGGTAGCCAAAGCCGCCGAATCGGCTTCCGCTACGCCGCAGCCTGATTCTGCTACTGATTCTTCGGCCTCCCCAGCTGCCGCGGCGGGGCCGGGCGGCGAGGTTTCGGCGGCCCGTCTGGTGCGCATGACTCAGGGCGTGGACGACCTCGAAGTATGGCTGCTCGACCTGGTACGCAACGGCCTGGCGACCCTGGACCAGCAACCGGGGAAATTTTGGGAAGACCAGGCGGCCCGGCTAGTCGACAACCAGCTACCCGGCCTGGCGGGCATGGTGCGCGAGCTGGCCACCCTGCGCCACGCTCATGCCGACTGGCCGGCCCGCCTGCTGGCCCGCCTGGGCGAGCTGTACTGGCTGGTGCGGGCCTTTCAAAACCGCGAGCAGCTCCCGCCGGCTACGGGCCAGGAAGTGCTGCAGCAAGTAGGCGTTACCATCAAGAAAGAAGAGCTACCGGGCTACACGGCACCAGTAACTGATGAATGGTGGGTGCTGGGCCAGTTCACCTGGGACGAGGACCGGCTCACGGCTCGTCGCAGCTGGCTGCGGGGCCAGGCCACCGGTCGCTATGCGCTGGTGCTAGAGTTTGCTTTTGGCAGCCAAACCTTTGCCACACCCTTGGTGCCGCAAGGGCGTTACACCGGGGCCTTGCTGTTTTATCCCGGCCCGCTGCCTATGCGGGCCACGCCCGTGGCCCTGACCTATACCAATGCTGCTCCGGCTCAAGCGGCGCCGCCCGCCCGCCGGCCCAGCCAGCTCCTGAACGACTACGCCGACGCGCTGGCCCGGCAGCCCTGGCTGCGCGAATGGCCCGCCACCGTGGCCCAGGTCGTCCCCACCCGCCAGCCCGACGGCCGCTGGGTGCTGCACCACCCCGAAGATGGCGCGCTGCCCCTGCGCTTCGCCGACGATACGGCCGCCTGGCAATTGCTGGCCGAAAGCGGGGGCCAGCCGCTCACCCTATTTGGCGAGTGGGACGGCCGGGCCTTCCGCCCCCTGAGTAGCTGGCCCACGGCGGCCGAAGCGGCATTAAGCAGCCACGAGCCAGCGGGCACTTTTTCGTCGGCAAACGAGACTTCGGCCGCCGAATCGGCGGACGTTCCGCTCCCTTCCGCGGCCCAGCTCCTGCGCGTAGCCCTGCTGGGTACCCGGCAGAGCGGAGAAAACATCACGGATATTCCCTCCATTTCGATTCCATCCGACGGGCCCGAACAACGGCTCCTGCTGGCGGCCGGCACCCTGGCCCTGGTGCAGAAAGCCGGCTTCCTGGCTCCGCCGGCTACTACCCTGCCCCCGGCTCCGGCCCCACCCGAAACGGCGGAACCGCTGGGCCCCCTCGGCGCGGAGTGTTTTCGGACGCTGCTGACCAGCAACCGCTACTCGGCTTTCCGCACGGATTACTGGACCAAGCTGAGGCAGCACCGCCGCCTGGTGCCCCCGGCGCTGTTGGTGGCGGCGCTCAACCACGCGGAACTGCGGTCGCAGCTGCCGGACCCTCCATCGGCAATTTTGGGGGAGCGGGGCCACTGGCTGGCGCAGCAAAACCCGGAGTGGCAGCCGGTGCTGGCCAAGGCGCAGCCCTCGCAAGACCCGGCTACCTGGGAAACGGGGACGCTGGCCGAACGCCGCGCCTTCCTTCAGCAACTGCACCAGTCCGACCCGGAACAGGCCCGCCAACTGCTAACGGCCGCGCTGCCCGCCGAGCGGGCAGCCACCCAGGCGGCCCTACTCGGCGAGTTGGAGCCCAACCTGACGGCGGCCGATGAGCCGCTGCTGGAAACCTACCTCGGGGCCAAAAGCAAGGAGGTGCGGCAAGCGGTAGTGCACTTGCTGGTACGGCTGCCCAACTCGGCCCTCGTGGAGCGGCTGTGGCAACGTGCGACGCCGTTGCTCACGCTGAAGCGCCCTCTAATAGGCCGCAACAAGCTGGAAATAACCTTGCCCGAAGGATGGACCAAAGCCTGGCTGACTGATGGCATTGAGCAGAAAGACGACCGGTTCGAGGGCGGCGAGCGGGCCGGCTGGCTGGGGCAGTTGCTCTCGCTGCTGCCGCCCAGCCGCTGGGCAACCCACCTGCAGGTGTCGGCCGAGGAGCTGCTGACCCTGGCCCAAGCCACCGACTGGTCGCGCCTGCTCCTGAGGGCCTGGGCGCGGGCCGCGTACCTGCACCAGGATAAGGCCTTTGCCGCACCGCTGCTGCTGCGCCATTTCGCGCAGGTCAACCTGCTTTATCAACCGAAAGCTGCTCACTTGACCGAGGTGCTTAGCCCAGAAGAGAAAATAGCGCTACTAACAACTGATATGGTGCACAAACCACTGTTTCATGCCCTTAGCGAAGAAGAGAAAATAGCGCTGTTGCGGCGTATGCTACCCCTCAAGGAGTCACCTTTCGTCTTGCTCGACATGCTAAACTTCATCTACGCACCCTGGCCCGCAGATATTGTCAGCGCGGCCCTCCACTGCATTGCCGACGGGGTGGCACCCATTGTGACTAATTCCTACGGCGAGCCGCACCAGCGCCTCAGCTCGCTGCTGTCCCGGCTGGCCATCCAGGTACCGGAAGCCCTGGCTGCCCAGTGCACGACGGCGCTCCGCCCCGTCGGCGATACGCACACGCTCGTCGCTCCGCTAATCGAGCAGTTTATTGATTCGCTCCGCTTCCGCCAGCAACTCACCGCTAGTTTAACTGAACCCTCCACCGCTTCGCTCGTCTAACTCATGGCTTCTCCCCTTCCCACCGAATTACTCCGCCCGCACGCCGAAGACCTTTACGCTGAAGAACTAGCGGCCCTGAAAGCCGTTGACGACCGGCCCAAGCCGCCCAAGTGGCAGCTCTCGCCCTGGGCCGTAGTTACTTACCTGTTGGGCGGCAAGCTGGACAATGGCTTTGCCATTGAGCCCAAGTACATCGGCCAGCGGCGGCTGATGGAGATTGCCGTGGCCACCCTGGCCACCGACCGCGCCCTGCTCCTGCTGGGCGTGCCGGGCACGGCCAAAAGCTGGGTATCGGAGCACCTCACCGCCGCTATTAGCGGGCATACCAACCTGCTGGTGCAGGGCACGGCCGGCACCGCCGAAGATAGCATGCGCTACTCCTGGAACTACGCCCGGCTGCTGGCGGAGGGCCCGTCGATGGGGGCCCTCGTGCCCAGCCCGCTTTATAAAGGCATGGAATCGGGCCAGCTGGTGCGCATCGAAGAGCTCACCCGCATTCCCTCCGACGTGCAGGATACCCTGCTGACCATGCTCTCGGAAAAGGTGCTGCCCATCCCCGAGCTGAGCACTGAAATTCAGGCCACGCAGGGCTTCAACGTCATTGCCACGGCCAACGACCGCGACCGCGGCGTGAACGAGCTGAGCAGCGCCCTGCGCCGCCGCTTCAACGCCGTGGTGCTGCCCCTGCCGGCTTCCTTGGCCGAGGAAGTGCACATCGTGCAGACGCGAGTGGCCAAGCAAGGCAAAGCCCTGCAGCTACCCGTGGAGGCCCCGGCGCTGGAGCAAATCAGCCGGTTGGTCACCATCTTCCGCGAGCTGCGCGCCGGCGTAACCGAGAACGGCAAAACCAAGCTGAAGTCGCCCACCGGCACGCTGAGCACCGGCGAGGCCATTTCCGTGATGAACTCCGGCCTGGCCCTGGCCGCTTACTTCGGCGACGGCAGCCTGCGCGCCCACGACCTGGCGGCGGGTCTTACTGGCGCCGTCATCAAAGACCCCGGGCCAGACCGGGTGGTATGGCTGGAGTACCTGGAAACCGTGGTAAAGGAGCGGGACGGGTGGAAGGATTTGTACCGGGCGTGCCGGGAGGTGGTGGAGTAATGGACAACACCGCAATTATAGCCCGCCTTCGTGAATTGGGTCCGTTACCTGATGATGGCACTTCCGGAATTGATACTTTTCCACTCAACGAATTTGATAGTCTTCTTCAAGAGCTCACGGAGCCTTTGGAAGTGCGGCATGCACTCGACCTTATTAATTTAGGTCCACCCGCTGATACCTCTAGTTACGAAGTTGAATGGGCTCTAGTTCATGCCGCAGAATCTATTTCTGCAGAAGCGCTGGGCGATATATTGCCGCTGGCTAATGACACAGAAGTCAAAAGAATAATAGAAATTCGTTTGGCCAACTACTACAAGAAACGAACATGAAAAGTCTTGAGACTGAGTTTACTTTAATTCGCCTCATCCCTAATCTTAATTAGATACTCTCCCGAGTAACTTGACATTCGACTTATATTAAAGCGAGATGACTTCATCAAATACCTGGAAGTAATAATTCCACTTGGCAAATCCGGAGCCGCGTGCCGATAGCCACTGGAATAATATCAAAGCTCGCCGTGGGCAGCTTAACTATCAACGGCATTCAAATCGGCAAAACCGGTTTAAATCGAGTTGTCCGTATTTCCTTTTTTCCTGCGACATCCTATTATGCTCTCCCATGGCTCCTTCAAGTACTCCAGCCCCCGACGCTGACCTTGAGTCATACTGGACTGCGGTCGCCAATATCATCCGAGAGCGGCCTTACGGGTCTGGCGGGGCCGACATTCGTCGGGGCACGAAGCATTTTGCGCCCGGAGCTAAGGTGTATATCATCGACTGGTACGCCGGGATGTGCGAACGTATTATCGTCGTTGGCTTGCATCGCAAATCCAAGAAATATATCCGACTGGTGATTGATGTAAAACTGGTTGAAAATGTTAGACCAAAACTTTGCTATACCCCAGCAGTCATCAAAAAAATAAAAGAGTATTATACACCCTCCCGACGAGAGTGGCTTACCCAGGAATTTGCCGAAAGAATCTGCAAGACCATCCCATATTGGCAACAGGAATTGAAAAAAGGAGCCGGTGCTTTTAAAGACCCTCCTGCTGCTTACGCCGACCCCAAATTTAGCAAAAAACATTCTTTTTTATCGCGACTTTGGATAGATATTAACTTTTTGTTGAAAAGCTAATTCAAGCCCATGCCCACCGACCTACGCCTCTTCGGCATTCGCCACCACGGCCCCGGCAGCGCCGCCAGTCTCCTGGCCGCCCTCGATGCTTTCCAGCCCGACATCGTGCTGCTGGAATGCCCGGCCGACGCCGAAGCGGCCCTGGCCACCGCCACCCACCCGGAGCTGCTGCCGCCGGTGGCCCTGCTGGTGTACAACCCCAAGCAGCAGGGTCAGGCCTCGTTCCTGCCCTTCGCCACATTTTCGCCGGAGTGGCAGGCCGTGCAGTGGTGCGCCCGCCACAACGCCCACGTACGCTGCATGGACCTGCCAATGGCCCTGCGGTTTGGCCTGCGTGAGGCAACTGAATTACTACCACCCGAAACCTCACCCCCCAGTCCGCTCTCCACAGAAGAGGGGGAGCCCGGGCTAGAGTCTGAGGCAGCTACATCAACAGAACAATCGTTAGGCTCCCCCTCTCCCCCGGAGAGGGGACCGGCCCCGCAGGGGTCCCGTGAGGCCCCCCTAGAAACCGACCCCGTCGCCTACATTGCCCAGCTGGCCGGCTACACCGACTCCGAGCAGTGGTGGGAAACCCACCTGGAACACGCCCCCGGCAACGCCGACACCTTCGCCGTGGTGCTGGACCTGATGACGGCACTACGCGAAGAGCTGGGCCGCCCCGAAACCGAAGAAACCCTGCTGCGCGAGGCCTTCATGCGCGAAACCCTGCGCGCCACCCTGGCCCAAGGCTACCAGCGGGTGGCGGTTGTGTGCGGGGCCTGGCACGCGCCGGTGCTGCGGGCCGAGTTGTTGAAAAAGGAAGATAAGGCCCGCCTGAAAGGGCTGAAAAAAGTACCGACTGAAACCACCTGGATTCCGTGGACCTACGAGCGGCTTTCCTTTAGCTCGGGCTACGGGGCGGGCGTGCTCTCGCCGGCCTGGTACGAGCTGCTGTTTGCCCAGCCCCGGGCGGAGGTGCTCACCCACTGGATGGTACAGGCCACGCGACTGCTGCGCGGGCAAGATGTGGATGCCTCCTCGGCCCACGCTATTGAAGGCGTGCGTTTGGCCGGGACCCTGGCCACCGTGCGCGGGCTGGCCCTGCCGGGCATCGACGAGCTGCGGGAAGCGGCCGTGGCCATCCTGGGCGGCGGGTATGCCGAGCCGCTGGCGCTGGTGCACAAAGAGCTGGTGATTGGCGAAAAGCTGGGTGAAGTGCCCGCGGGGCTGCCGGCCACGCCCTTACAGCAGGACCTGGCCCAGCAGCAAAAAGCGCTCCGCCTAAAGCCGGAAGCCTTGCCTAAGCCGCTGGACCTGGACTTGCGCCAACCGGCCCAGCTTGATCGTAGCCACCTGCTGCACCGCCTGCGCCTGCTCGACATCAACTGGGGCGAGCCGGAGGAGGTGTCGGGCAAAAGCGGCACCTTCCACGAAATCTGGCGCCTGCGTTGGGAACCCGAGTTCGCCCTGGCCATCATCGAAGCCGGCCGCTGGGGCAATACCGTACTGAGCGCCGCCGCCGCGCGCGCAACGGCCCGCGCCGCCGAAGCCACGACCCTGGAAGCCGTCAGCCAGGTGCTGGAACAGGCCCTGCGCGCCGACCTGGGCCCGGCCATTCCGGCGCTGGTGGCCCGGCTCGAAACCATCGGGGCCGACACCCGCGACGTGACCCACCTGCTGGCCGCCCTGCCCCCGCTGGTGCAGGTGCTGCGCTACGGCAACGTCCGCCGCACCGATACCGCCCAGGTGGCCCAGGTGGTGCAGCAGTTGGTGCCGCGCCTCTGCATCGGCTTGCCCGCCGCCTGCGTGGGCCTCGACTACGACGCGGCCCGCCCGCTACTGGCCCGCATCGAGGGTACCCACCAGGCCATTCGGCTCCTGCAGAACCCCGACCACGAAGCCGACTGGTACGCCGCCCTGGCGGCCGTGCAGCGGAACGCGGCCAGCAACGGCCTGCTGGCCGGGGCCGCCGCCCGCCTGCTCTTCGACGCCCAGCAGGCCGATGCCGACACCACGGCCACGGTGCTGGGGCTGGCCCTGGCTCCCGCCCAACCCACCGACTACGCCACCGCTTGGATCGAGGGCTTCCTGCGGGGCAGCGGCCTGCTGCTCATCCATCACCGCGAGCTTTTTGGCTTGCTCGACACCTGGCTCGGCAGCTTGGCTGAGGATACCTTCCGCGAAACCGTGCCGCTGCTGCGCCGGGCCTTTACCGACTTTTCAGTGCCCGAGCGGCAGCAACTGCTGGCGCTGGCGGGGCAGGATGCGGCCCGCCCAACGGCCCCTGATGCAATAGCGATTGACTGGGAACGGGGAAGACGAGTGCTGCCCGGGCTGCGGCAGTTGCTGGGGGCTCATTAGGCGCCCAAGTATTGTTTTTACACTTATCCGCCCCGACCTCGGGCACTTCTCGTACGCAACCTATGACCCAGGCTCCCACTGCCACCCGCTGGAAACTCGTACTAGGCAGCGCCGCCGATGCGGCCAATGCCGTGCCCCTGCCGCCCGACTACGGCCGGATGGACGACGTACTCACAGCCCTCTACGACGCCGACAAGAGCGAGCGCAAGGCCGGGCTGGGCGGCTCGGCCCCGCGGGTGAGTCGCTGGCTGGGCGATATCCGGGAGTACTTCCCCACCGAAGTAGTGGCCGTGATGCAGCAGGATGCCATGACTCGCCTGGGGCTGAACCAGTTACTGCTGGAGCCGGAAATACTACGCACGGTGCAGGCCGATGTGCACCTGGTGGGCACGCTCCTGTCGCTTAGCCGCGTGATGCCCCAGAAGGCCAAGGCCACTGCCCGCGATGTGGTAGCCAAGGTGGTGCGCGAGCTGGAAAAGAAGCTGGCGAATCCCTTGCGGCAGGCCGTGCAGGGCGCTCTGAGCCGGGCCGTGCGCAACCCTCGCCCCCGCTACCACGAAATTGACTGGGGCGCCACCATCAAAGCCAACCTGCGCCATTACCAGGCGGCCCATAAAACCGTGATTCCGGAGCGTCTGGTGGGTTTTGGCCGGCGCGGGCAGGCCCTGAAGGAGATTGTGCTGTGCGTCGACCAAAGCGGCTCAATGGCTTCGTCGGTGGTGTATGCGGGCGTGTTTGGCGCGGTGCTGGCCTCCCTTAAAGCGGTGAAAACCCACATGGTGGTGTTTGATACCGCCGTCGTGAACCTCAGCGAAAACCTCGCCGACCCCGTGGACCTGCTGTTTGGTGTGCAGTTGGGCGGGGGCACCGACATCAACTTGGCACTCACCTACTGCCAGCAGCTGATCACCCGGCCCACCGATACCATCCTGGTCCTCGTCACCGACCTTTACGAAGGGGGCAACGAGCGGGAAATGATTAAGCGCGCGGCGGCCCTGAAGGCCTCCGGGGTGAACCTCGTGGTACTCCTGGCGCTCAGTGATGACGGAGCCCCGAGCTTTGACCGCCGGGTCGCGGAGCAATTGGCGGCCCTGAGCATCCCCAGCTTCGCCTGCACGCCGGCCCGGTTTCCGGAGTTGATGGCCGCCGCCATTCAAGGGCAGAAACTGGAAGCCTAGTTTTGCGGGAGCCAGCTGTTGCACTACGGTGATCTTCGGCTCCACAGACGCCAGATAAGCAGGGTTGCCTAGTTGACACCGGTACTTTGGGATGATTACTTAAAAGCTTCGTAGTTCGAAATGAGTCGCTTAGCCTCATCTTACTGGGCCCGTGGCGGCGCTTTGCCAGCCTGCGCAAGTCATACTTCTAAGTCAAGGCTACTGCCTAGAGTACCCGATTTTGTTGTATCAGAGCCGGCTTTGGTGACCAAAGTGCCTGAGATGACGGGGTACTAATTGTCAAGCTATCTTTCTTTAGGCAACAGCTTATTTCTCGTAAATTTCTACTATCTATCTTGCCACCTTCGGCAAGCAGGACAAACAGATGCGAGCTTCAGCATAGAGTTACCACAAAAGCAACAAGCTTTTCGTTCTTTGTTCAGGTACTCTTCTGGGTGCATCTCCACAAAGGCATCGCGAGTCGTGTCCTCGCCGCAGGTAGGACATAATTTAACATTCTCATCAACTGAGCTTAGACAATAGGGACAAAGAATAGCTGGGTAAAACCGCCCGATATCATACCCAAGGCGGGCAGACATCTCATAATAAGACTGACTCTCATCCTCGCCCAGAAGATGGTATATCTTACTTCTATACGCTGTAAAGCGTAGATCGGAATCCTTCAAACTTCGCAATTCAATGTCTCGAAGCCTGGGGTTGTTGATTTCCTCTGCTCTGCCTAAATAGTAAAGACATATCTCTCCTAAGATGCCTGATGGCTTTTTGGTGCTATATACACCCAGACGCTCAAGCTCTTCCGTTTGTAACTCAATATCTAGAGCTATTTCTCCTTTGACAAATTGAGCGCCACCTCCACGAGCAGCCAATGACTCTGGAAATGCTACCTCTCTTGGATCGACTTCTTCATGGCCCGTGATGCTCCATTGGCCTGACTCCAAGAAAGTCGAACCTACGAAAACACCTGGAATGAGTAGCTCCGAACGATTAGCGGCAGGTTCAGAAAAAGTGGATTTGTAGATTTCTACTAAGAGGGAACCATCGAAAAAATTCAATGGTGAATTAGGCTTGAGTAATCCCGGGCGTATGCATTGCTGATTAACATCCAACATGATACGACCGCACATGAACTCCTTTGTGGGTAGTTGGAAAGTAAAAATATCGCCAGCTTTAAACTTTATCATTCTGAATTTCACATACCGGGTTTATGACCTTGGCTATATAACACAAATTTTTCGGGTGTTATTGCTTGTTCATCAGTTTATCACCCTTAGGGTCACCGTGCTTGTCAATATCTAACGGCTACGCCCAAGCCGAGTTAGGCACCTTATTTCCGCGACTGCCCGACTGCTCGCCGCTAGTGTGCTGGGCCCCTTGCGGCTTTTTGCTGCCGCTGGCTTGGTCGGTGCCAGTTAGCTCGGCAAACCCGACGGCAATCCAGGCGCACCCTTGGTTCCGAAATGTCCCGGCCACCCTGCTGGGGCTTTTTCGTACCTTCGCGCACCCCCATAAGCCTTCCCTATGCACCCCGCTCCCACCGCGCCCTATAAGCCTCAGAACCACATCCGCATCGTAACGGCTGCCGCCCTGTTCGACGGCCACGACGCGGCCATCAACATCATGCGCCGCATTATCCAGAGCAGCGGCGCCGAAGTTATTCACCTCGGTCATAACCGCTCGGTGCAGGAAATCGTGGATTGTGCCATTCAGGAAGATGCCCAGGCCATCGCCATCACCAGCTACCAGGGCGGGCACAACGAGTACTTCAAATACATGTACGACCTGCTGAAAGAGCGCGGCGCGGGCCACATCAAAATCTTCGGCGGCGGCGGCGGCGTGATTCTGCCCAGCGAAATTGCTGAGCTCCAAGGCTACGGCATTGCCCGCATCTACTCGCCCGACGATGGCCGCGCCATGGGCCTGCAGGGCATGATCAACGACTTATTGGCGCAGGCCGACTTCCCCACGGGCCAGAACCTGAACGGCGAGGCCGGCCACGTGAAAGAGAAGGACGCCCGCAGCATCGGCCGCCTGATCTCGGCGGCCGAAAACTTCCCCGCAGAGTTTGAGCGGGTGAAGTCGCAGTTGGTTTCTGACTTCCAAATCAGCGAGCAGAGCCAAAACCAAGCACTAAGCACCAAGCACCAAGCACCAATTTTAGGGATTACCGGCACAGGCGGCGCGGGCAAATCGAGCCTGGTAGATGAGCTGGTGCGCCGCTTCCTGCTGGACTTCCCCGACAAAACCATTGCCATTATCTCCGTCGACCCCAGCAAGCGCAAGACCGGCGGGGCCCTGCTCGGCGACCGGATTCGGATGAACGCCATCAACTCGCCGCGGGTGTACATGCGCAGCCTGGCTACCCGCCAAAGCAACCTGGCCCTGTCGCGCTACGTGCAGGACGCCGTGGACGTAGTGCGCGCCGCCAACTACGACCTCATCATCCTCGAAACTTCGGGCATCGGCCAGTCCGACACCGAAATTATCGAGCACTCCGACGCCAGCCTCTACGTGATGACGCCCGAGTACGGCGCGGCCACCCAGCTGGAGAAAATCGACATGCTCGATTTCGCCGATATCATCGCCCTCAACAAGTTCGACAAGCGCGGCGCCCTCGACGCGCTGCGCGACGTGCGCAAGCAGTACCAGCGCAACCACGGCCTCTGGGACACGCCCACCGACCAGATGCCCGTGTTCGGCACCATTGCCTCGCAGTTCAACGACCCCGGCATGAACCGCCTCTACCGGGCCGTGCTGAAGATGCTGGAAACGAAAACCGGCGCCACCTTCGCCTCCCAGCTCGAAACCACGGCCGAGGATTCGGAGAAGATCTACATCATCCCGCCGCACCGCACCCGCTACCTGTCCGAGATTGCCGAAACCAACCGCGCCTACGACCAGCGCGTGCGCGAGCAGGCCCAGATTGCCGAAGTAGCCGGCGCCTTCGCCAAGCTGGAGGAGTACTACCGCGACGAGAAAAAGAGCCCGGACAGCATGGTGGAGGAGTTCAGCCGGAACAAGCAAACCCAGCTCCGCCGCCTCGACGCCGACAGCCAGGCCATTCTCGAAAACTGGGAAAACACCCTGCAGAACTACCGCAACCCGGAGTACGTGTACTCGGTACGCGGCAAGGAAATCCGGGTGCAGACGCACACCAAGTCGCTGTCGGGCAACCAGATTCCAAAGGTGGCGGTGCCGCGCTATGCCGGCTGGGGCGACCGCCTGCGCTGGGCCATGCAGGAGAACTTTCCCGGCGAATTCCCCTACACGGCCGGCGTGTTTCCGTTCAAGCGCGAGGGCGAGGACCCCACCCGCATGTTTGCCGGGGAGGGCGGCCCCGAGCGCACCAACCGCCGCTTCCACTACGTGAGCATGGGCCTGCCCGCCAAGCGCCTAAGCACGGCTTTCGACTCGGTAACGCTCTACGGTGAGGACCCGGACCACCGGCCCGATATCTACGGCAAGATCGGCAACGCCGGCGTGAGCATCGCCTGCCTCGACGACGCCAAGAAGCTGTACTCCGGCTTCAACCTGGCCAACCCCACCACGTCGGTGTCGATGACCATCAACGGCCCCGCCGCGCAGCTGGCCGCGTTTTTCATGAATGCCGCCATCGACCAGCAGTGCGAGCTCTACATCAAGGAGAATGGGCTGGAAGCAGAAGTCAAAGAAAAGATAGCCCTGATTTTTGCCAGACAAGCCATTGGCGCCAAAGTCTGGTTTAAAGAGCGTCCCAAGGATCTAGTTGAGACCGCAGGAGAGATTGTCGATGTTTTTTGGCACGCACCATCTGAAAAAGAAGGTCATTTGGTATATCATATCGGCTACGAAACAGAAATGGCCGAAAAGGAAGGTGAATTCTTCGCTGAAGAAACCACCTTGACAGCCAACGAATTCAGATTTGAAGACCCGCGCTTCGAAGATGCGATAAGGCAGCCCGTATATCAGGGTGAGCTGCCCGACGGCAACGACGGCCTGGGCCTGATGCTGCTCGGCGTGACCGGCGACCAGGTGCTGCCGGCCGACGTGTACGCCGCTATCAAAGCCCGGACCCTGACGCAGGTGCGCGGCACCGTGCAGGCCGACATCCTCAAGGAAGACCAGGCCCAGAACACCTGCATCTTCAGCACCGAATTCGCGCTGCGCCTCATGGGCGACGTGCAGGAGTACTTCATCCAGCACAAGGTTAGAAACTTCTATTCGGTGTCCATCTCCGGCTACCATATTGCCGAAGCCGGGGCCAACCCCATTACCCAGCTCGCGCTGACGCTCTCTAACGGCTTCACGTTTGTGGAATACTACGTGAGCCGCGGCATGAGCGTGAACGACTTCGCGCCCAACCTGAGCTTTTTCTTCTCCAACGGCATCGACCCCGAATATGCCGTGATTGGGCGGGTGGCGCGCCGCATCTGGGCCAAGGCCATGAAGCTGAAGTACGGCGCCGACGCCCGCAGCCAGATGCTGAAGTACCACATTCAGACCTCGGGCCGCAGCCTGCACGCCCAGGAGATCGACTTCAACGACATCCGCACCACGCTGCAGGCCCTGTACGCCATCTACGACAACTGCAACTCCCTGCATACCAATGCCTACGACGAGGCCATCACCACGCCCACCGAGGAATCGGTGCGCCGGGCCATGGCCATTCAGCTCATCATCAACCGGGAGCTGGGGCTGGCGAAAAACGAAAACCCGCTGCAGGGCTCCTTCATCATCGAGGAGCTCACCGACCTGGTAGAAGAGGCCGTGCTGCTCGAGTTCGACCGCATCACGGAGCGCGGCGGCGTGCTCGGGGCCATGGAAACCATGTACCAGCGCGGTAAAATCCAGGAGGAAAGCATGCACTACGAGATGCTGAAGCACACCGGCGAGTACCCCATCATCGGCGTCAATACCTTCCTCTCGTCCAAGGGCTCGCCCACGGTGGTGCCGGCCGAAGTCATCCGGGCCACGGAGCAGGAAAAGCAGTACCAAATCGAGATGCTCCAACTGTTGCACCAGCGCAATACCGACCAGGCTCCGGCCCGACTCAAGCAGCTCCAGCAGGTGGCCGTGGCCAACGGGAACCTGTTTGCCGAGCTGATGGAAACGGTCAAATATTGCTCGCTGGGGCAGATTACCAACGCGCTGTTTGAGGTGGGCGGGCAGTACCGGCGCAATATGTAAGGAGATACGCAATTAAGCCCTGCTAGATAAACTCAAATAGTTTTTTCTTATCATGGAAAGTTTTGGTGACAAGCTTTATAGAAAAGTAGATAATCAACGCTCTCAGCTTTTTATTCAAGGAGAATTAGCTGAACTCACGTATCAATCATATCAGCTTTCTATTAGCACTGTTGATAATGGTAAGAGTGATAATTTTGAAGTTACTTTTCCTATAGGATATAAAGCAGATAATACTTCAATTAATGGTACGCGAACATACACAAAAGATGACCTAATTTCTCGTTACGAATATATATGTTACTCTCAACTTCCAATTAATGGAATATACCAGCTTGTAACAATTACTGAGGTATTATTAATTGATATTTTACGAGATATTTTACTTGAGTTTCCAAACAAGATTCCAAGCAAACGAAAAATTGATGCCGAATTAGTTCTTGAAGCAGGCTCCCTTGATGAGGTCAAGAATTCCATTGTTAATTCATTGATTAATGAATTAAACTACAAATCTCCACGAGAATTTGCGGAAGAGTTTGAAAAATACACTGGTATCAAATTACTTGAGCAGCCAGCATTTCACAAATACATTGAATTGAAGGCAACCCGCGATATCTACATACACAATTCTGGCGTTGCGAATAGTATCTATTTAAATAAGGCTGGGACGTTATCAAGAGTTAGAATTGATGAGTTTTTGCCAGTGACAATTCAATATTTCCTCGAATCGTATGAATGCTGCTTACAACTAACGGAGGTTTTGGAGCTACTACTAAATAAAATATGGCCAAGTTTAGTCTACCAAGAAAGTAGACAGAAACATAAAATTGGCATAGAGGAGCAGCAGAAAGCGGCTATTGAAAAGATTATTGAAAACAAGGAAGATACAACTTCTGCTGAGGAAATAAAGGAAAAGCCAAAAAGGAGAAAGGCAATAGCCGCACCTAAATCTCCTACTAAAGCCATAAAAGGCTAACACTTAAGTTTCATTAAACTGACCTTGAAAGATGAGTAACTCGTGATAAACTTCTTCCGTCTCCCTGACGCGAGTTTAGCGCAGCGTACTCATGACCAGCCTTGATGCCGCAAAGCAGCAAGGCGGGACTACATAAGTTAGGATGTCTGGAAAAGTCGTTCTGTTGCGAGACGCAGCCTCCACTGCCGCAACGCGACTAGCTTGCTTTAGGCTGGGTTACGGACCTTAGTATGAGTCGTTCTGATGCGAGGCTCAGCCTCGCCCGATGGCCAGTCACCACTTACGGCTGCGCCTAAACTCACTCGCGCCAGGGTACTGCTGCGGGTCGCTTCCAGCTTCAGCAGTGGCTTAGGAGGCGCGGCTTGCAACTTTTCGCCGGCTGCTTATCTTTGGATACCATGCAAACTACCCAGCCCCTGCCCAAAGCCACCTTGCAGGAAACCCGCCGCCAGAATGCGCAGGCCCAGCTGCGCCGCCGCTACGATGAATTGGACAAGCTCACGGGCAAGAACGCGGCCGAGCGGGTGGAAGAGGTGCGCCAGCGCCGCCGCGCCAGCTAAATGCTGGAGGCGGCCCGCACTCGTTTCTGCGATTGGAGCAAAGCCGGCGGCAGCCTGGAATACGACATCAGCTACTTGCACCCCGATTGGGACATAGTGATTCAGGCTTATGAGGTGCGGAGCGTAACGCACGACGGGAAGCTGGTTTACGCCAGTGATTTCACGCTGTATCTGGCCGGTTCTGCCGTGCCGGTTGATTTCAGCCAGTACCCGAAAGCAGATAAACAGCGGCTATGGAGCGTCATTTTCGATATCAAGCGAAAATTCTTTGTGGAGGTGCAGCCCGATGTGGTCGAGCATTTCATCAAGGCGCCCTATCAGGTGGAGACCCGCTTGGCGCTGTATCGCCTCCACCTAGACTTGCAGGATTATGACGTGGAGCAGACGAATACGACGTTCACGTTTTTGCGCCGGGGTGAGTAGTTGGGTAGAGCATCGTATCAGTTTCAGCTTGAATCGTATCAAATCGTATCACCGCCCACGCGGGAGCCGCGGCACGACGCGGCCCGCTCCGGCAGTGGCGGTGGGACGCGGAAAATCATTCGCAGTACCTTCCATAGGGCCCTTTTATTCCGCTGACTTCCGATTATGGCTTTGAGGCCACGTTTGGCAACGAGGGCAACACCTTGCTTCTGCGCACGGCCTTGCAGGCGCTTATTGAGTCGGCGGTGCCAATTCGGGAGGTGCAGTTAGAAAAGAATGCTTTCGAGGTGTTGACGCTGAACAGCCGCAGTGGCATCTTCGAGTTGGCCTGGACCGATGGGGCCAGTCACCACTTCATCGTGGAAATGCAGCTAGGCCACGCGTTTTGCTTATACATGGAAACAGTGAAAATGCTGCTTGCTCGCATAAAAGCCTATCCATCACATTACAGTCTAAAAAACAATGGTAAAACTCAGAAAAATCACCGTTAATAACCACTCTTATCTCTGGAAAAGAGCCCATATTCACCTAGCAGAATATGAATACTCCCCTTGTGTGGAAGTAATCACCATTTATCTTAATGGAAATAAGAAGTCACCCCTTCGATTGTTTTTTAAAGAAGATCACAATAAAACAAGAAAGGAAGGAGGCGAGCCAGCAAAATGGTTTTAGGTGGTGCTGGCCAAGGCATAGCTTGGCTACAAGGCCAATTTCAGCGAAACAATGCAATTATTAATTTTAACCGGCCCGCGGCAATAAAAGATATAATCATTTATTTCTTAAATCATGGGTGGGACCCTGAAAATAATCTGCGACCTTTAGAAGTAAAGGATGCTTTAAAATACCTTGACCTTATTGATATAAAGAAAGGAGAATAAAATGGAGAAATTAAGCTATAGCCGTGTGGAAGATTCAAAATTGGCAAAACACAGCCAGAAACCTGAGAAGCAGTTTATGCTCCCGCAATCAAGGCGGCAGAGTGCGCCCCAACTTAGCCCACTGGGCCTCCAACCTGGCTCACCTGGCGCGAGTTTAGGCGCAGCCGTAACTCGTGACCAACCTTGCAGTGGAGGTTGCGCCTCCACTGCCGCAAAGCGGCAAGTCGGGACTGTGTAGTTGGGATGTTAGGGCAAGTCGTTCTGCTGCGAGGCGCAACCTCGCTCAAATGATAGGCATAAGTTACGGCTGCGCCTAAACTCCCGCCAGTGCATGCCAGTCTATACTTTAACCAATAAACAGGACCTTAAGTAGGCCGCGGCGGCCGGCGTAGTTGCGGGCGCTGCTATAGAGAAAGTCCTCCGGTGCGTCCACAAAACCGGCGGCCACCGGGTTTTGGTGTAGACACCGCAGTCGCTGCTGGCGAAGCTCGTTGGTATTGAGTTCAATTGGATGGTTTTCCTGCTGCCCAAACTGATACTTCGTATTGTGGGCATTGCGGCGGCCGGCCCGCTCAAACATCCAGAGCATCCATTCGCGGCGGCTTTCCTGCCTGTTCCGCTCAATAGCGAGAGGCAAGGTTTTGGCGGGGCGTCGCTTCATATCGCGCAGGATATGGGAGAAGTTGTCGGTATCGCTGCTGGTGATGAGGTGCGCGTGGTTGGTCATCAGGCACCACGCGTGGATTTTTAATCCCTTGGGCTGCTGGCGGTAGCGAAGGCTATCAACGAGAGTATAATTGTAGAGCCGACGGGTGAATACGTCTATCAAATTAAGCGTCGCAAAGCTGATGAAGTACAGTTGTTGTGAATCACGGCCTTTGTATCTCTCGCTCATGCTTCAAAATAGGTGCGGCTAGCATAACTGGCGCGAGCTTAGCGTAACGTTTTGAAGCATACCTCGTAATGAGCTTTTGGGCTTGGCAATGGAATGCCCGGACACAACGATGACTTAACGGCTCGTTTCCGGCTTGCCGCTACGCGGCAGTGGAGGCAGAGCTTCCCCATCAAGATTAGTCACGAGTTATGGCTTCGCCAAAACTCGCACCAGCTAAGGGGCCATACTACGCTATTACATCCATATCTATCATGTTAGCAGCAAGGAAGTATCCAGCCTGGTTCCCAGTTGTCTGAAGAATCTGAAGAAGCGACAATGACATGAGCAACATCCCGAATCGTTTCGAATCATATCATACTGAGGCGTAAGACGCTCATCTTCGCGGTATGGTAGAATGCGTGCCTACCATAGAAGTTAAGCTGGATTTGACCTTAGTGGTGACTCTAAGCAAGCTGGACCTTATGCCAATCGGTGGGTATCCCCGGGCTCCCACAGCTTGAAAAGTACAATTACCGCCAATTATGTCTTGGTTTATATGATTTTTTTTGTAGCTTGCACGGGCCCTCCCATATAATCACGATACCCTACTATTCCACCAGAGCGCATTTAAAGGGTTAGAATAGCTGACAGCTTATTGATGTTTTAGAATATGGTAATGAAATTTATAAACATTTATCTGCTAGCATAGTTTGATTGTTCGAGTTAGCTAACTTCTGGTTAAAATATAGACTCATCTTAATAGTGTATTAACCCTAAAAATAAATGATTATGAAAAGATTAATTTCTCTCGCCCTACTATTTGGCTGTTCTAATCCGCTACTGGCGGCAGTTTTCACCATTCCTAATGGGAACGTCGCGGCCCTGGTGGCGGCTATTAACACCGCCAACACGAATGGCCAGGCCGATGTTATCAACTTGGCCTCGAATGGCGAATACGTCTTCACCACCATCAACAACACCGTGACAGGGTATCCGCCCGGCTACATCGAAACTGAAGGGCCCGTGGCGTTGCCCGTCATTCTCAATGATGGGCCTGGTCTAGATCTGACAATCAACCTGAATGGGTCGTTGTTGCGCCGCAGTAGCACCGCACCTCAAATGCGCCTGTTCCAGAGCGGCAGCGATGTATCCTGGCAGCTGAACGGCGGGACTATCAAGGATTTCGAGAGTCCGCTCGATAACCCGGTCGCGGCCCACGGCGGTGGCGGTGGGGCGGTGGTGTCGGGCCAACGAAATGTGTTCAGCAGCGAAGCCATGACGTTTGACAATTGTACGTCCCATAGCCGGGAAGAACGTAGCGGGGGCGCCCTTTCCGTCGGCGGAGGCTCGCAAATTACCCTAAAGAACTCCACGTACAAGAACAATACGGGAACCACTTATGGCGGCGCCGTCACCGTTTTACTTTCCGACGTGCGGATTGAAAACTGCCGGTTTGAGAACAACCGCTGCACGGTGGGGGGCGGCGCCGCCGTGTACGTGGACGGGTGCAAGGGGGTGCTTTCGACCAATGAGCCCGGTGGGCTGGGCGAGCTTATTGGCTGCACGTTCATCGCTAACACCTCCCCCGCTTTCGGGGCGGTCTTTCTGCAAGGCTACAATGAAGATCAGTGGTTCGTGAAAAACTGCCAGTTCACCAACAACAAGGCTACCGGAGCGACAAATGGGGCCATGGCCGGCGCTCTGTGGCACAGTGGCGTTAATAATGGCCGGTTTGACGTGTCGAACTCCACCTTCGAGAATAACGAGGCGAAAACCCACGGCGGCGCTGTTACCTGCACCCGCGGCGATAACCGGTTCACGAACTGCACCTTTTATGGCAACGTCACCAAAGATGCCGGGGGCCTGGGTGGGGCCCTCTACAACATCGGGGATAATGGAAGTACCTGGTTTTCGACCATCACCAACTGCACCTTTGCCAACAACATCGCCGGGGGCTACGGGGGCGCCTGGGTCATCACCGGCAACCAGGGCAGTGTTCAGAACACGATTGTGGCTAATAACCGCGCTTACCAGCAGTGCGGCTATCCGCCCGCAGCCGGTTGCGTAGGGTACAACAACGCTCACAACTGCGGCGGCACGCTAACGAATAACGGCAACAACATTGAGTTCCCGGAACGACCCAATAGAATCACGAATCCGGGCTACGATGATCCGAACGACCGCCCGTGCTTTGCCCGGCCGGTCTTGGTGAACAGTAATACGATGCCCGTCATCGACCCGCGGCTGTCCCCCCCCGCCAATAACGGGGGCTCCACCCGCACCATGGCCCTGCAAGCGGGCAGCCCGGCCATCGACGCTGGCAACGGTTGCCCCGCCACCGACCAGCGCGGCACCCCCCGCCTCGGCACCTGCGATATCGGGGCCTTCGAATACCGCCCCGTGCTGGCCACTACCCCTACCTCGGCCCCGGATGCGCTGGGCCTCTATCCCAACCCCTCCCCGGGCGAGGTCTTCCTGACCCTGCCCACGCCCCGGCCGGCCGGCCCCATTCACGTGTGCCTCTACGCCCTGGATGGCCGGCTGGTGTTCGAGCAGACGCTGGAATCCGCCCAGCCTGCCCGCCTGCTCGTGCCCGTCAAGGGCCTGTTCCTGGTCAAGGCCACCGTCGGCCAGCAACTCTTCGTCCAAAAACTCGCCACTTACTAATAAACGGTGAACTGAGGAAGAGCGGGCCGAAGCAGTAGGGAGGCGGGGAGTACCATTTGCATGGGCAGTAGCCCCTTCAATATTACGTTGTTCGCTAATTTATAACCCCATGAAAAAACTTATTTCATTGGCCTTATTAGTAGGCTGCTCTCGCTCGTTGTCGGCCGCGGTATTCACCATTCCTAATGGGAACGTCGCGGCCTTGGTGGCGGCCATCAACACCGCCAACACGAATGGCCAGGCCGACGTCATTAACCTGGCGACCAATGGCCTCTATGTGCTGAATACGGTGAATTACACCTCCCAAAATCCGGGCAACACCGGGTATGAAGGGCCCCGCGGACTGCCCAATATTTTAAACGACGTAACGGGCCTGGATTTGACGATCAACGGGAACGGGGCCACGATCCAAAGAAGTACTACGGCGCCGAGCTTCGGCCTGTTTTCCTGTGCGGGCCAGACCATTTTTAATAACCTCACCTTCAGGAATGGGGATGTAGTTGCCCAGGGAGCAGCAATATTTTCTCAGTTCAAAGGCAACGTTGAAGTCAATAACTGCTCGTTCTACAATAACACGTCACGATTAGCTGCTGAAGGCGGAGGTGGAGCAATCTACACCAAGAGCCTAAGTGTTTTAACGGTTAGGAATTCTACCTTTGAGAATAACAGTGCCGTCAATCAGGGTGGCGCCATCAGCAATCTGCTTTCTAACCTGACGGTTTTAAACAGCACGTTTAAAAACAATAGAACCACCAGTCCGCTAGGCGCCGGCCCCGCGGGTGGTGCTATTTATGATGATGGGGCCAGGGGCGACAACGGCACCCTGATTATCCGAAATAACCTTTTCGAAGGCAACGCATCGAATGGCCTTGGGGGAGCCCTGTTCCTTTTTCCCTACCGAACCCAGTCGGCGGAAGTGACCGGCTGTACCTTCAAAGCAAACTCGGCCGATCAGGGCGGGGCGTTCTGGCACAAAGGAGGTGGTAGCCAAGGCATCCCAGATCCGGAATATCCCCTCACCAGTGGGCCGGAAAATACCAGACTGCTGTTTAACAACTGTGTTTTTGATGGTAATACGGCGGCGTATATCGGCGGCGGGATATGGTTATCGAACTGTATTATCAACGAGATTCACAGCTGTACTTTTAAAAATAATACCGCTCAGGCTGGTGGGGGGGCTGTCTTGTCAACAGACCGGGAATTTACTTTCCGCAACTCTACTTTTAACAACAACACCGCCAATATTGCCGGAGCGATGAACGTCGGAGTAAATGCGAAACTCACTATCCAAAACTGCACGTTCGCTGCTAACGTAGCCAATCAATACGGCGGGGCGCTGTCGGTCCCGCAAAATAGTACTCCCGTTGATATCATCAACTGTACTTTTGCCAACAACCAGGCGAACAACCCGGGTAATGGCCAGAGCGGAGCCATTCATTCTGGCAACAACAACGGTAACAATACGGTAACTATCAAGAACAATCTGTTCTATAATCAAACCGTTACCAACACTTATAACCTGTGGAAAAATTGTAATTCGGTGCTGAACGATGGAGGCAACAATCTGTTCTTCCCCGAAAACAACAACGGTCGCTGCGTAGCAACTCCGGGAAATTCATTATTCGTAGATCCGCTGTTGAGCCCCTTAGCTGACAACGGGGGGCCGACCCAAACCATGGCTCTACGAGCCGGTAGCCCGGCCATCAATGCCGGCAGCGGCGGCCCCGCTACCGACCAGCGCGGCCGCCCCCGGGTCGGCGCCAGCGACATCGGCGCCTTTGAGTACAACCCCGCACTGGCCACCACCCCGGCCCCGGCTCCCGAGGCACTGGGCCTCTACCCCAACCCTTCCCCAGGCGAGGTTTTCCTGACCCTGCCCACCCCCCGCCCGGCCGGCCCCCTGCACGTGCGCCTCTACGCCCTCGACGGCCGGCTGGTGCTTGAGCAGACGCTGGACTCCGCCCAGCCCGCCCGCCTACTCGTGCCCGTCAAGGGCCTGTTCCTGGTCAAGGTCGCCGTCGGTCAGCGACTCTTCGTCCAGAAGCTCGCTACCTATTGACAAATACCGCCCTGAGTAAGACCAGAATAACATAAGTCTAGCCTGCTTTGTTCAAATCCAATCCTGACATAGTCTAATCCTAGCACTAAGCTTATGAAGAAACTTTTTTCCCTGGCCCTGCTGGTTGCGAGTTCGCACTCGTTATGGGCCACGGTGTTCCCCATTGCCAACGGGAACGTCGCGGCTCTAGCAGCAGCCATCACCACGGCCAACACCAATCGCCAGGCCGATATCATCAACCTGGCCCCCAACGGGACGTATGTCTTCACCACCATTAATAACACCGTCGCGGGGTATCCGCCGGGCTACATCGAAACCGAGGGGCCGGTAGCTTTGCCGGTTATTCTCCATGAACCGGGTAACGGGGTCGACCTGATTATCAACCTGAATGGGGCGGTGCTGCGTCTGAGTAGTACTGCCCCGAAAATGCGCTTGTTGCAGAGCGGCAGCGACGTGTCCTGGCAGCTCAACGGCGGCACGATCAAGGACTTCGAAAGCCCGATGAATAACCCGGTCGCCGGCCACGGCGGCGGCGGCGGGGCGGTGGTGTCGGGCCAACGCAACGTGTTCAGCAGCGAATTCATGACGTTTGACAATTGCACCTCCCGTAGCCGGGAAGAACGTAGCGGCGGGGCTATCTCCTTCGGCGGCGGCCGGTTTATCTTGAAGAACTCCACGTACAAAAACAACACCGGCTCCACATATGGCGGAGCCGTCACCGCCTTATTCTCCGATGTGCGGATTGAAAACTGCCGGTTTGAGAACAACCGCTGCACAATTGGGGGCGGAGCCGCCGTTTACGTCGACGGCTGTACCGGGTCGAGAACCACACCGGGTGGTCTGGGAGAGATTATCGGCTGCACTTTCGTCAACAACAACTCCCCTAGTTTTGGGGCGGTCTTTCTGCAAGGCTACAATGAAGACCAGTGGGTGGTGAGAAACTGCCAGTTCACCAACAACAAAGCCACGGGAACGGCCGATGGCAGTCAGGGCGGGGCGCTGTTTCACAACACGCTGAACAACGGCACGCTTGAGGTTTCCAACTCCACCTTCGAAAACAACGAAGCCAAAAACTACGGCGGCGCGGTGGTGTGTGGCCGGGGCACCAACCGGTTTACGAATTGCACTTTTTACGCCAACAAGACTACCGTGCCCACCTATGCCTTGGGCGGGGCCCTCTATGGTTTCACCAACCCCGCCGGAGGAGAGACGGGGTTTGTGGCTATCACCAATTGCACGTTTGCCGACAACATTGCTGGCGGCTACGGGGGCGCCTGGTCCATCCTTGGCAATCAGGGCAGTGTCAAAAATACCATCATCGCCAATAACAGAGCCTATCAGCAGTGTGGCTATCCGCCCCCGGCTGGTTGCGTGGGCTCCAACAACGCGAACAACTGCGGTGTTACTTTAATCGACAACGGCAATAACATCGAGTACCCGGAACGCCCAAAATACGTGGCGGGCATTGCTGATCCCAATGATAGACCCTGCTTCCCGCGGCCGGTGGTGGTGAACAGTAATATGATGCCGGTCATCAATCCGCGACTCTCCCCACCGGCCAACAACGGGGGGCCGACTCGGACCATGGCCCTGCAAGCCGGCAGCCCGGCCATCGACGCTGGCAACGGTTGCCCCGCCACCGACCAGCGCGGCACCCCCCGTGTGGGGGCCTGCGACATCGGCGCCTTCGAGTACGGGGCCGTGCTGGCCACCACCCCAGCCCCGGCTCCCGAGGCACTGGGCCTCTACCCCAACCCCTCCCCCGGTGAGGTCTTCCTGACTCTGCCTGCCAACCGCCCGGCCGGCCCCCTGCACGTGCGCCTCTACGCCCTGGATGGCCGGCTGGTGTTTGAGCAGACGCTGGAATCCGCCCAGCCCGCCCGCCTGCTCGTGCCCGTCAAAGGCCTGTTCCTGGTCAAGGCCACCATCGGCCAGCAGGTCTTTGTTCAAAAACTCGCCACTTATTAGCCCCCTTACTCACGTTTGGGGGGATGGTCAACGTATTTCGCCCCGCGTGGCCCCGGCGTGAAGCTATCATTACTAGGGGTGTCATGAGCCGGCAAGGCTGAACCCACTTGCCATTTAACGCAAACTGCCAGCGAGCTTCGATCAATGCTCGCTGGCAGTTCGCGTTTAGCGCACCAAGCCTCAGCTTCAGTGCGCATTAGGCGGGAGCGCCAACCCACCCCCAGGCCAGCGAAAGCGTAGCGAAGTTAAAGTTCGGGCTAGGACAAGCGAATTTTAAAACCGCCGTAATTTCGCGGTATGAAACGCAGTTTTTGGTACGGTATGGGCGCTCTGCTGCTAGCGGCGCCCGCACAGGCCCAATCCCTGACGGGCGTCTGGCAGGGCGTAGAAACCGATACGGGTGGGCCAGAAACATACTATCCGGCAGTGCTTCGAGTACAGAAGGGCAAGGGTACGGACCTGTTCGGAGTGCTCTACCAGGAAGTAGGTGAGCGCCCGGCCATGTCCGTGACGTTCGAGATGCAGGGCACGCGCACTGCCACCGGAATGCAGCTCGACCACAAGCGCAAGCTCAACGAAACCGGCCGCACACTCAATGGCTACTGGTGCGATGGCGCCATCACGTTCACCTACGACGCCAAGCTGGAAAAGCTGACTGGCCACGCCACCTACCGCCCGGTGGGCAATTGCGACGTGGGCGCGTTTACCTTTTACCGCATCAAGCTTAAATCGCCCGCCACGGTGGGGGCCGGGGTCGAGAATACGCTGCGCGTATCGGGCCGCAACGTGCGCTGGTTTGCCGACGCCGACCTGAAGCAGCCCCTGGCTACCGGCAATACCTACCGCACCAGCCTCAA
Source organism: Hymenobacter montanus (assembly GCF_014699115.1). Classification (GTDB taxonomy): domain Bacteria; phylum Bacteroidota; class Bacteroidia; order Cytophagales; family Hymenobacteraceae; genus Hymenobacter; species Hymenobacter montanus. The sequence goes on along the minus strand of NZ_JACXAD010000015.1, from coordinate 5,340 downwards.
CGCCACTACTACTTTCTACCTCACCCAGGGATACTACCCCACCAGCCAGAGCCCGGTGGTGCCCATCACCATTCAGGTAACGGGCAAGGCCGCCGGCAAGGCTCCCAAGGCCACGCCTCCCCCATCCATGCCCCCGAAACCACTACCCGATACGGTGCGCCCGGCCCCGGTGAAACCCACTCCCGTGGTGCTACCCACTGTGCTCTTCCGGGTTGGCACCCCGGAACTACTGCCCGAAGCCAGCTCGGCGCTGGACCAGCTAGCGGCCCAGCTAAGAGCCCGGCCCACGCTGCGCCTGCGCGTGTCGGGCCACACCGACCGGGTAGGTGAGCCCGACAAAAACCAGCTACTATCCGAGCAGCGGGCCGCCGCCGTGAAGGACTACCTGGTAAAAGCGGGCATTGCGGCCGAGCGCATCAGCACCCGTGGCTTCGGCGACACGCGCCCCCTCTACCCTTCGCCCGATGCCCGCAACCGGCGCGTGGAGGTAGAAGAAATAGAATAAGACGGTGCTCCAGCACACCAGTAAGCCACCGCCCCGGGCTGGGTGCGGTGGCTTACTGGTTTGACGGGTACGGGGCTGCTTACTTCCGGCCTGCCACAATCTCTTCCACCACCAGCGGGTCGAGCAGGGTGGTTACGTCGCCGAGGTTGCTGGTTTCGCCTTCGGCAACTTTGCGCAGGATGCGCCGCATGATTTTGCCGGACCGGGTCTTGGGCAGGCCCGAAACGAGCTGAATTTTGTCGGGCTTGGCAATTTTGCCGATTTCGGCCACTACGGCTTCGATAATGCTGGCTTCGGCCCGCTGGATTTCCAGGTCGGAGGTGGGCAGGCCGTTCTGGCAGATGACGTAGGCGTAGATGCCCTGGCCTTTCACGTCGTGCGGGTAGCCCACCACGGCGCTTTCGACCACGTAGTCGCTCTGGTTGATGGCGTTTTCGATTTCGGCCGTGCCGAAGCGGTGGCCCGAAACATTAATGACGTCGTCGACGCGGCCGATAATACGATAGAGGCCGTTTTCGTCGCGGCGGGCGCCGTCGCCGGTGAAGTAGTAACCGGGGTAGGGCTGGAAATAGGTTTGGCGGGCGCGCTCGTGGTCGCCCCAGGTGGTGCGAATGACGCCGGGCCAACTGGCTTTGATGGCCAGGTAGCCCTCCTGGTCGTTGCCTTCGATTTCGGTACCATCCTGGTTCAGGAGTACGGGCTGGACGCCGGGCAGCGGCAGGCCGGCGCGGGCGGGCACGCTGGGCGTGATGCCGGCCAGAGCCGAAATCATGATGCCGCCGGTTTCGGTCTGCCACCAGGTGTCGACGATGGGGCAGCGGCCTTTGCCCACGTGCTGGTGGTACCAGTGCCAGGCTTCCTCGTTGATGGGCTCGCCCACCGAGCCGAGAACGCGCAGGCTGGTGAGCGAGTAGCTCAGCACGTTATCAATCGGCGTGGCCATCAGACTCCGAATGGCCGTGGGGGCGGTGTAGAAAATGGTGACGTGGTGCTTGTCGATGACCTCCCAGAAGCGGCCCGGGCTGGGGAAAGTAGGCACTCCCTCGAACTGCAGCGAAGTTGCGCCGGCCAACAGCGGACCGTACAGCAAGTAGCTGTGGCCGGTAACCCAGCCGATATCGGCCGTGCACCAGTACACGTCGTTCTCCTCGACCTGAAACACGTTGCGGAAGGTATAATCGGCCCAGACCATGTAGCCGGCCTGGCTGTGCACCACGCCCTTGGGCTTGCCGGTACTGCCGCTGGTGTAGAGGATAAACAGCGGGTCTTCGGCCGCCATCTCTTCGGCGGGGCAGGTGAGGGCCACGTCTTTGACCTCGTCGTGGTACCACACGTCGCGGCCTTCGCGCATGGTGACCGGCCAACCCAGGTGCTCGACTACAATGACGCGCCGCACGCCGGGGCAGGACTCCAGGGCTTCGTCGACCACACTTTTCACCGGGATTTGCTTGGCCCCGCGGTTGAGGCCGTCGGCGGTGAGCACGAAGCGGGCGTCGGCATCGTTGGTGCGGTCGGCAATGGCGGTGGCGGAGAAGCCAGCGAATACTACCGAATGCACGGCCCCGACGCGGGCGCAGGCCAGCACGGCCACGGCCAACTGCGGAATCATAGGTAGGTAGATAATGACCCGGTCGCCCTTCTGCACGCCGTTGTTGCGCAGCACGTTGGCGAATTGGCAGACCTGCTGGTGCAGTTCCCGGTAGGTTAGCCGCAGGTGGCGGACTTTGGGGTCGTTGGGCTCGAAGATGAGGGCCAGCTTGTTGCCCCGCTGGGCTAGGTGGCGGTCGAGGCAGTTTTCGGTGATGTTGAGCCGGGCGCCGTCGAACCACTTGCTGTTGCCAGCCGGCGAAAACTCGCCGCTGCGCACCGTATCCCACTTACGGCGCCAGGTGAAGGGCTCGGCCACGGCGGCCCAAAAGCCATCGGGGTCTTCAACGGACTGCTGGTAAGCGGCGTGGTATTCTTCAATAGTACGAATCCGGGGATGCATAAGGTGAGGGAATGAGGTGGTGAAACGATGGATTTGCAGCGTATTGCCTTGAGCCAAAAAGCAACCCGATAAGGAATTAAGAATTAAAAATGAAAAATGAATAATTAAAAATCTACTGGTCAATTTTTTAATTCCTCATTTTTAATTTTTAATTCCTAAAAAACGGTACACGGACTGGAGAACCGCTCTAGGTAGGTTGGTCCGGCGCAAAAGCCCTTCCGATGCCGCGCCGTTGCAGGTCGCCGCGGATTTCGTCTATAATCAAGGGGTCATCAATGGTCGAGGGCAAGGTAAAAGCTTCCCCGTCGGCCAACTGGCGCAGGGTTTTGCGCAGAATTTTACCCGAGCGGGTTTTGGGCAGGCGCTGGGCCACCAGCACCCGGCGGAAGCAGGCCAACGCTCCAATGCGGTGGCGGACGCTGGCCACCAAGTCCTTTTCCAGGGCCTCCTCTCCTATCGTTTGGCCATCCTTCAGCACCACTACGCCCACGGGCACCTGGCCGCGCAACTCATCGGCAATGCCCAGGACGGCGCACTCAGCCACAGCGGGGTGGGCCGCCAGGATTTCTTCGATTTCGCCGGTGCTGAGGCGGTGGCCGGCCACGTTGATAACGTCGTCGACCCGGCCCATGATGTAGGTGTAGCCTTCGGCATCGCGGTAGCCGCCATCGCCACTAAGGTAATAGCCCGGGTACGGGGCCAGGTAGGCCTCGCGGAAGCGGGCATCGTCGTTCCAGAGCGTGGGGAAGCAGCCGGGCGGCAGCGGCAGGCGGACGGCTACCAAGCCGGTGGTGCCGGCGGGTACGGGCTGGCCCGCTTCGTCGAGAATCTGGAGGTCGTAGCCCGGCACCGGGTGGCCGGCACTGCCGGCCCGGGGAGCGGGCATGTCGTCGAGCCCCACCAAGGTGGCCAGCATGGGCCAGCCCGATTCGGTTTGCCACCAGTGGTCGACCACCGGCACGCCGAGCAGCTCCCGGGCCCAGTCGTAGGTAGCGGGGTCGCAGCGCTCGCCGGCCAGAAAAAGGTGGCGCAAGCCGCGCAGATCGTACTGCCGGGCCAGCACGCCCTCGGGGTCTTCTTTTTTAATGGCCCGGATGGCCGTGGGCGCCGTAAACATCACCCGGACGTTGTGCTGGGCCACCAGGCGCCAGAACGTGCCGGCATCCGGCGTGCGCACGGGCTTGCCTTCGAACAGCACGGTGGTGCAGCCGCGCAGCAGCGGGCCGTACACGATGTAGCTGCTGCCCACGGCCCAGCCAATGTCGGAGCCAGTGAAAATGACCTCACCGGGTTCGAGATTGTAGATGGCCGCCATGCTAAAGCGTAGCGCCACGGCGTGGCCGCCGTGGTCGCGCACCACGCCCTTGGGGCGGCCGGTGGTGCCGCTGGTGTAGAGGATGTAAAGCGGGTGCGTGGCCGGCACCGGCACGGCCGGCACGGGGGCGGCCTGCAACAAGTCCTGGTAGTCGAGGTCGCGGCCGGGCTGCAGGGCCGCCGGCACGAAATCGCGCTGGAGCACAACCACGTGGGCGGGCTTGAAGATGGCCTTGCTAATTGCTTCGTCTACCAGAGGCTTGTAGGGGATGACGCGGTCGAACTCCATGCCGCCCGAGGCGCAGATGATGGCGCGGGGCTGGGCGTCATCAATCCGCACGGCCAGCTCGGGCGGGGCAAAACCACCAAACACCACCGAATGGATAGCCCCCAGCCGGGCGCAGGCCAGCATGGCAATGAGGGCTTCGGGCACGTTGGGCAGATATAGGATAACTCGGTCGCCGAACCCCACCCCGATTGCGCGCAGGCCCCCGGCGAAGCGGGCCGTGCGGTCGAGCAGTTCGGCGTAGGTGTAGGTGCGCCGCGTGTTGGTAACGGGGGAGTCGTAAATCAGGGCCGGTTGGTCGGCGCGGCCGTGCTGCACGTGGTAGTCCAGGCAGAGGTAGCAGGTGTTCAGTTCGCCGTCGCGAAACCAGCGGTAAAAGCCATTCGCATCCCGGGACAGGGCCTCGGTCGGCGGGGTATGCCAGGGCAACAGGTGGGCCTGAGCCAGCCAGAACGCCGCTGGGTCGGCCAGGCTGGCCGCGTGCGTGGCGGCGTAAGAGCAAGCAGGTTTCATGGTAGCTAGATTTGATATAGGTTACTGGCCAGCACTTATGAGGCGGCTCCCCTCTCGCCGTTGGTTCCGTTGCGGCGCGAAGCCGAAAAGAGCAGCCGAGGCGGCACTGGCGCAGAATTGAAGATATTGAAGGTTAAGAATAGTGTCTAAGAACGTATCAACTTTTACCTTTTCATTTGTTTAGCTGAATCGCCAGGCTCCCCCTCTCCCCCGGAGAGGGGGCCGGGGGGTGAGGCCCCCCTTAACACGATTAGCTCCCGCACTTTTTCCATGAGCTGGCGGGTGCTGAACGGCTTGGAAATATACAAGTCGGCTCCGACCTCGTAGCCTTTCTGCACGTCGGCCTCGCGGCTTTTGGCGGAAAGGAAAATAACCTTGGCGGCTGCTTGGCTGGGTAGCTGGCGCAACTGCCGGCACACCTGGTAGCCGTCCACGTCGGGCATCATCACGTCGAGCAGCACTAGGTTGTAGGGCGTTTGGGCAACGGCGGCCAGGGCCTCGGCGCCGTTGCGGGCAATGCTGACCTGGTAGCCGTTTTTGCGCATCAGAAACTCCAACGACATAACGATGTTTGGCTCGTCGTCAACAATTAAAATGTGGGGCATCTTCATAAACAGCGAGGCGGGAAAGAGGAAGCGGAACGGTTGGTGCTTGGTGCTTGGTGCTTGGTGCTTGGTGCTTGGTGCTTGGTGCTTGGTGCTTGGTGCTTGGTGCTTGGTGCTTGGTGCTTGG
>NZ_JACXAD010000014.1 GCF_014699115.1 Hymenobacter montanus | reverse complement strand
CCCCTGACCCTGGACCTGCGGGCCCTGCCGCCCGGCCCCTACCAGGTGCAGGTGCTCGACCTGCTGGGCCGGCCGCTAGCCACGCACACGCTGGCCGGCAACGAGCAGTACGCCCTGGCCGCGCAGCACCTGCAGCCGGGTCGCTACCTGGTGCGGGTGGTGGGCCAGACCGTGAACCTGACCCTGCCCCTGCCCCTGCTGCGCAACTAGAGTGTGCGCCTAGCGACAGGAACGTCATGGGCCTATCCTCGGCCTAGTCCTTCGCGACTTATAAGCAAAGCTCTGGCTATCTGGCCAGAGCTTTTTTTGTGCGTCCATGCGGCGCTGATTATCCCGGCAGGGCTATCGCCTCGCACGCGGCCCGATGGCGTTAGGCTTCCCATACCCAAGCGTACCTGTTCGGCCTCCCTAGTGGCTTGGCGGCGATGGGGTGCTGGGGCCAGCACCCCATCGCCAGTAAGAGTCTGGAGCCATAAGACTGGATCGCCAAAACGAGCTTAAGATGTACAGATACATTTCTATACTATTCTTAAACAAAACCCTGACAGCCCAAAATGTTCTGCTCTTCACTCTTTTTATTGTGTTATTCATTTTTTTTTGCGACATTGTGACTAGTATACCAATTCAGTTATGGCATTGTGATTATTTGTCACACTCACCACATTAGCTCGTAGCCCTATTTATGGGTGAATTTTGTACTATTTTAACCATCCTTCAACTGAATATGGCACTCCTACAAGTACTGTTATCCCCAACCTGAGCTGAAGTTGGTACGTCCCATGCAGAAGTTTTTAACTCTCTTTTCCTCGCTCCTATGAGAACAGCATTTACTACCTAACTGGTACCACTGGCGCATTTAGGTGGCACCTGGGTTTCTCTCGTCTGGGACTACTCAGTCAACCACTAAGTACAGAACCTTATGGGAACGGGGGCGATGCCTGGATAAGTCCTTGACTTCTAGTGGATAACCAGCTCCGCCCGATTGAAGCACGACCGTGAGCCGAAACTAGTAGCTCCTGGCCTATTAGCTACTAACCCCATGGTGAGAGAAAAGGAAAGAATAGGGAAAGGACACTGCGGGATAGAGCAGGCGTTGGTACCGCCTCGTTTGTGAAGCTTGACCTCGAGCAAGCGCTATTTACACTTTTTCGACCCATTGTTTGCCTTTTTCACTTAATTTATTAAACAATTTAACCGCTGGTTTAGTATAGCTCCCTTGAAAATCCTTTACAATCCGGCCTAGTCTCGGGTTACTGTATCACATCTACTACATAAGATTTTGACTCCCTTTTCATTGCTCCTAGGAAAACCTTGTTTACTACTAACCTGAGCCCTCCTAATTTAGGCGCTATCTCGGCCCTTCCCTATCCCTAATACTGGAGCTGTTCTGTGTCTCTCCCACCATTCCGGTGGTTGTCTACAAAAGTTGATTTAACGCATTGGTTTTCTGATTACCATCTCTCATTTTTTTATTACTCTTTATGAAAAAATTTCTTACTCAGCTTCCGCCGTTTGTCTTCTTGGGTCGGCCCTTACTTACTGCCCCGGTGCTAGGGCTCCTTCTTAACCTAGTGCTAAGCTTTTCAGCGGCCGCGCAGTTTGGTGAGGACATATCGGTTTCCCTTGCTAGCAATGCCGCCACGGCCCCAGCAGGTTCGCAAGCGATCTTCATCTTTACCTGCTACAACAACGGTGGATTTTTTAACTCAACCGTCAACGTGACGTTAAACATGACGCTAGTTACAAACCCGCTCTTTCTGCCGAAACCCAATCCGGTACAGGTGACGCCCTCGGGCTCCTATAATCCCTCCACCGGGCTATTAACGCGCACCGTTTCCATTCCAAGTGGCCAGAGCGCTTTTATCAAGGCGACCTTCACTATGCCCAACTATGCTATCACTGCCAACTGCCAGGCTGTATACATATCTGGCTATCTGGGGACTGAAAACCCTGGCAACAATGGGAGCAACACCAGCATCCCCCTACCAGTGGAGCTGGTGCACTTCGAGGCGGTGGCCGCCAGCAGCGACGCGCTGCTGAGCTGGACCACAGCCAGCGAGCGCAACAACGACCGCTTCGAGATCGAGCGCGCCTTCGACGGCCACGCCTTCGAGCGCCTGGCCACCACCCCCGGCCAGGGCTCCAGCACCCGCCCCAGCAACTACCGCTTCACCGACGCCGGGGCCGCCCGCTACGGCTTCCCCCTGGTCTACTACCGCCTGCGCCAGGTCGACACTGACGGCACGGCCTCCTTCAGCCCCGTGCGCACCGTTGCCTTCGCCAACAGTCCCGAAACCGGCCCCAGCCTCTACCCCAACCCCGCCGCCGACGGCCAGCCCCTGACCGTGGACCTACGGGCCCTGCCCCCCGGCTCCTACCAGGTGCAGGTGCTCGACCTGCTCGGACGCCCGCGCGGCCGCTACACGCTGGCCGGCGCCGAGCAGCACCCGCTCCCCATCTCGGACCTGGCCCCCGGCCGCTACCTCGTGCGCATCCTCGGCCAACAGGTGAACCTGGCCCTGCCCCTGACACGCAACTAAGCCGGTCACTGGCATCCAGACGCCTCACTTCTGCGCAAAGCTCCGGCGCTCGGGCCGGGGCCTTCTCATTGTATCGACGGTTGTCTACCAAAGCTGTAGAGCAATTTAACGCCTTGGTTTCCTGACTACCATCTCTCATTTTTTGTTACTTCCTATGAAAACCCCTCTTACATCGCTTCTGCCGTTTGCCTTGTCGCGCCGGCCCTTATTCACTGCCCTAATACTAGGGCTGCTCAACCTAGCAATGAGCTTTTCGGCCGCCGCGCAGGCGGACGTAGGCACATTCTTCCAAACCGTTGGCCCCTCGCCAGCCGCAGCGAACACGCCTGTAAGATTCGAGTTTGCAGTCAGTAACTTCTCTGCTTTCCCATCCTCAGGCGTGCAGCCGAGTCTAGTCTTCACTAACCCAATCACTGGTACGACGTCGTCTCTCACTAATGTCGTGGTATCCAGTGAGGCTAAAGGGACCCCTTTTAGTGTACCTTCTCCCTCTTATAATTCCAATACCGGGGTGATGTCGTTTGGCACCTTTAGCATTCCCGCTAACACTTATGTTCTCTACACAATTAGGTTCACCATGCCCAACAGAAGTGTCAGGGCCAACGGCAACGTATCCTACGTATTCGGTATCCCTGACCCCACCCCAAACAACAATGCGTCTACTGCTACCATCACTTCGACGACGCCGCTACCGGTGGCGCTGACCCAGTTCGAGGCGGTGGCCGCCAGCAGCGACGCGCTGCTGAGCTGGACCACGGCCAGCGAGCGCAACAACGACCGCTTCGAGATCGAGCGCGCCTTCGACGGCCACGCCTTCGAGCGCCTGGCCACCACCCCCGGCCAGGGCTCCAGCACCCGCCCCAGCAACTACCGCTTCACCGATGCCGGGGCCGCCCGCTACGGCTTCCCCCTGGTCTACTACCGCCTGCGCCAGGTCGACACTGACGGCACGGCCTCCTTCAGCCCCGTGCGCACCGTTGCCTTCGCCAACAGTCCCGAAACCGGCCCCAGCCTCTACCCCAACCCCGCTGCCGACGGCCAGCCCCTGACCGTGGACCTACGGGCCCTGCCCCCCGGCCCCTACCAGGTGCAGGTGCTCGACCTGCTCGGGCGCCCGCGCGGCCGCTACACGCTGGCCGGCGCCGAGCAGCACCCGCTCCCCATCTCGGACCTAGCCCCCGGCCGCTACCTCGTGCGCATCCTCGGCCAACAGGTGAACCTGGCCCTGCCCCTGACACGCAACTAAGCCGGTCACTGGCATCCAAACACCTCTCTTCTGCGCAAAGCTCCGGTGCTCGGGCCGGAGCTTTTTTGTATACTGCCAGGTCAACCAGCCCGACAAACCTGTCTCCTTGCGCACGGATCGCCGCCGTGGTAGAACGTTCAGCATCCGTCCCTGACCGACCCCAGCCAACGAGTGGGCCCGGGACCCAGCGCCACCGATATAGCCGAATCAGAATCATACCGCGAGCCACGTTCTGACCCATAAGATTGAAGCTCAGCATTGAGCCGAGGCAGTAGTCCCTCGTCTACCAGCACTTAACACAACATTTACAAATTATTATTCTGATAGGCACTTGTGTTAGCGTCTCCTATCCGTATCCCTGCCGGCTAGCGCCCCTTTCTACAAGAGTGGCCCCTTACCCGATACGTCCGACAGGGGCATGTCAGGTTAACTCCTATGGGGCTACAGCTATTACTATGAGTCGTTTCCATAAGCCACTAATTTAGAAACATTTACCTTGAGCTCAAGTACAAAAATCAGAACACTATACTCACTAGATAAATATTCTTGCCTTTAGTTATCCTTTCAACCATTTTGTTCAACTTTCATATTTAATATGTCAAACAAAATCACTTTCTATTCGTAAAAGCTCGGGAAAGCACATCAGCCTTGCTCAGGCGATACCAAAGCTCTTTTCTTGCCCTGGGCATAGAACGATTTAACGATTTGATTTTCCGAATTGTATCTCACTTACATTACCCCCATGGAAACTTCTCCTACCGCTCAGTTGCCGCTGTTTGCTTTTGTGCGCCGACCCTTATTCACTGCTTTAGTAGTAGGGCTGCTGCTTAACCTAGCGCTGAGCTTTTCAGCCGCCGCGCAGACTTGTGACGTGTATACGGTAACCACCGCTAGTACAGCCACAGCCGCGCCGGGCCAGACCGTGAGCTTTACCCTCACCACCTACGCCGGCTCGGGTCCATTTGGTTTCGCTGGCCCACCCTTCACTGTGGAACGGATCATGGACCTGGGAGCGTCCCCGATACCGCCATTCTCAGTTGCTGATCTTCCTAACCTAGTGTTACCCCCCGGAGCCTCTGTCGCAGTCATTTCCGGGGGCTTGAGGGTAACCTTTCAGCAGGTTTTTTTGACTACCGTTCCCTCTGGCACCGCCAGCAACAGCACGGTTAGCTTTACCATGCCCACCAGTAGGACGGTCATCTCGGCCAACAGCACCGCACGCTCGCTTAACGTCCCTAACGATGTCAATCCGCTCAACAACGGGTCTAGCACCGTCATTAACCGGGGGCCGCTACCGGTGGCGCTGACCCGGTTCGAGGCAGTGGCCGCCAGCAGCGACGCGCTGCTGAGCTGGACCACGGCCAGCGAGCGCAACAACGACCGCTTCGAGATCGAGCGCGCCTTCGACGGCCACGCCTTCGAGCGCCTGGCCACCACCCCCGGCCAGGGCTCCAGCACCCGCCCCAGCAACTACCGCTTCACCGATGCCGGGGCCGCCCGCTACGGCTTCCCCCTGGTCTACTACCGCCTGCGCCAGGTCGACACTGACGGCACGGCCTCCTTCAGCCCCGTGCGCACCGTTGCCTTCGCCAACAGTCCCGAAACCGGCCCCAGCCTCTACCCCAACCCCGCTGCCGACGGCCAGCCCCTGACCGTGGACCTACGGGCCCTGCCCCCCGGCCCCTACCAGGTGCAGGTGCTCGACCTGCTCGGACGCCCGCGCGGCCGCTACACGCTGGTCGGTGCTGAGCAGCACCCGCTCCCCATCTCGGACCTGGCCCCCGGCCGCTACCTCGTGCAGGTCCGCGGCCAACAGGTGAACCTGGCCTTGCCCCTGACACGCGACTAAGCCGGTCACTGGCATCCAAAGTTCCGGAAACCCCTTATTCGTTTTCCAATATGGGAGTGAAGCTCCGGCTCAGTAGCTGGAGCTTTTTTGTGCGCACTCCTGAGGGAGCAACAGTACAAACTTCGTGACAATAACTCAATAGTGAGTTTGTGGGCTCCATTTAAATGACCGGGATGGGCGTTTAAGCGGAGCTCTACAACCCTCTCTTTTTTTCGCTGAACCCATCCTACTGTTATAACAGCGGCTATGTAATCCATCGATTCCGTGTTGTCTTAAATATTCATAAAATTCATCAATAGATTTCATTTCCTTTTTCCATTCAGGATTCAACTCAGGGAAAAGATTATGAGCATCTGTGTTCTTCATAAATTCTGAATTATTTCCCAGAATCTTTTTCCACTCGAATAGGCTTGTCAGATAATTCCTGAATAGCAGAATGCTAATGAGTTAGGTTTAGACCCATATCTGCTGATCAAGCTTTTTATTACTTCTTGATATTTTTCTAAGTAGTTCATTTGATTAAAGTTTGTAAAGCGACATACTAGTTTGCCATTTCTAAATTATCATAATTATTTAAATTAGGCACTACGCTACCTCTATGATATTAAAGTTTAGGGGTTAACAGCCGCCTGCCCAACTAACAGGGGTTGGAGCACCGTCCACACGGTGCGGGCCACGATGCGGTGGCCGGCCGCCGTGGGGTGAATACCGTCGGGCTGATTAAGCTGCCGGATACCGCCCACGCCTTCGAGCAGAAAGGGAATCAGCACCAAATCGTTTTGGGCGGCGATTTCCTGATACAGCGCTTTGAAGTCGGCGGCATACGCGGTGCCCAGGTTCGGGGGAATCTGCATGCCCGCCAGCACGATTTGGGCGCCCGGGCTGCGCCGCCGCACCGTGTCGATGATGGCCTGCAAGTTGCGCCGCGTGTCGCCCAGGGGTAGACCGCGCAGGCCATCGTTGGCCCCCAGTTCCAGCACAAACACCGCCACGGGTTGGCGCAGCACCCAGCCCACGCGGCTGCGCCCCCCGGCCGTAGTTTCGCCACTCAGCCCGGCGTTGACGACTTCGTAGCCCAGGCCCAGGGAATCGATTTTCGCACTTACCAAAGCGGGGAAGGCCTGTTCCGGCTCCACCCCGTAGCCAGCTGTGAGGCTATTGCCAAAAAACAGCAGCCGCTTTTTACCCGCCGCTGGAGTGGCCGGCGCGGCCAAGGGCCGGCCGGTGGGCGCGGCCGACGATGAGCCTGCCACCTCCGCCGGCTGATTAGAGTTGCAGGCACCCAGCGTCAGGGCCAGTAGGGCAGCCAGCGAAAAACAAACGACGTTCATGGGTAGCGTTTTGGGCACGAAGCCGTAAAGCAGAAAATATGATAAAGTATTTGGCGTCTTCCCTAAACGTAACGCGCGGCGCGGCCTCTGGTTACGCCAGGACCCCGAAACTGGGTGCTTGGCCCCGACCTACTGGCTTGCCAGGGGTGGCCCCAGACGATAACATCGATATTATTTTTTCGCATGAGCATCCTTCGAGTCGATAACCTCACCAAAACCTATTCCGGCGCCGGCCAGGACCTGACCGTGCTGCACTCCGTCAGCTTCGAGCTGGCGGCCGGCGACACGTTCGCCATTGTAGGGCCTTCGGGCTCGGGCAAAACCACCTTGCTGGGCTTATGCGCCGGCCTCGACCGGGCCACTTCGGGCAGCGTGTGGCTCAACGGCATTCTGCTCGATCAGCTGAGCGAAGACCAGCGGGCGGCGGTCCGCAACCAGCACGTGGGCTTCATTTTCCAAAACTTTCAGCTCTTGCCTACGCTCACGGCCCTGGAGAACGTGCTCGTGCCCCTGGAGCTGCGGGGCCGGCGCGGCGCGGCCCAAGTGGCCCTGACCCTGCTCGACCGCGTGGGGCTGGCCGACCGGGCCCACCACTACCCGGCCCAGCTCTCGGGTGGCGAGCAGCAGCGGGTGTCGCTGGCCCGCGCCTTCGCCAACCGCCCCGCCGTGCTCTTCGCCGACGAGCCCACCGGCAACCTCGACCCGAACACCAGCGAGCGAGTGGTAAACCTGCTTTTCGAGCTGAACCGCGAGGCCGGCACTACACTGGTTCTGGTGACGCACGATTTGGAGCTGGCGGCCCGTACCCGACGCATTCTGCGCCTGCGCGGTGGTGAAGTGGTCGCTGCCGGAGCCGCCACTCCTTAATTAGGAGTTAAGAACACGATAAACTTAAAAGATAAAAAAAGATCCAATGGACAGCCTGGAATCCGGGGTGAACGGGCACCCAGATGCCTTCGGTAAAAGTCTGGCAGTTGTCATCTTGACGATGGGGATATTGGTGATCATCACCGCAATAAGAAAATGGGCTTGGTTATACGCCGCGATCTCCATTACCGCTCCGGCTGGATACGCGACCGATCAGCAAGTACCTCGGAAGCCATACTGCCCGCGTATGGGGAGCCATTATAGGGGAATCTTATTACCATTCGGGCTTCTCATGGTTTGCAGCAAGTTTCTTAAATAACAATAAGTTATGAGCAACCCTACTGCGGGATGACATAGTCGTAGAACAACCACCGAACGACCTGCTGCGCACTCGCTCGGTGGTTGTTCTCCAATTAATATCCATTTCCGCGACTGGTTCCTCATTCCTCCCCCCGGGACCTTTCCGTTTTCGGTATTTCCTGCTTCCTTCTATTCCACTCCCTGTTCTACTTCACCGATCCTACCTCACTCCGATGACCCAATTCCGCTGGCTCTTCCGCATGGCTTGGCGCGACAGCCGCCGCAGCCGGACACGGTTGCTACTGTTTATGGCCAGCATCGTGCTGGGCATCGCCGCCCTGGTGGGCATCAACTCGTTTGGCGACAACCTGGCGCGGAGTGTCGATGAACAGGCGCGGGAGCTGCTGGGAGCTGATTTGGTGTTGTCGTCCGGCGGCCGGCCATTCCCGGCCAGCATGGAGCCGCAACTGAAAAGCCTGGGGCTGGAACGCACCCGCGAGGTGGCTTTTGGCTCGCTGGTCGAGTTCCGGCCGGGTGGCGGCATTCGACTGGTGCAGGTGCGGGCCCGCGATGGCGGCTTTTTTTACGGCCAGTGGCTGACCGCCCCGCAGTTGGCGGCTCAACAGTTTGCCACTCCGGGAGCAGCCCCCGGGGCCTTGGTCGACGACGTGCTGCTGGTGCAGTTCGGGGTCCGCATTGGCGATTCGGTCCAGGTAGGTCGGGTGAAGCTGCCCATCATCGGGCGGGTGCTGAAAACGCCGGGCCAGTCTACCATCACTGCCTCCGTGGCTCCCACGGTGTTTATCCCGGTGGCGCTGTTGCCGAAAACGGGCCTCATCCAGCGCGGCAGTCGGGTGCAGTATCGGCGGGCCTTCCGGTTTGCACCGGGCACCGACGTAGCCGCCGTGCTCCAGCCTCTCACGGACCGCCTCAACAAGGCTGATATCGACATCGACACCGTAGCCAGCCGCCAAAAACAACTAGGCCGCTCCTTCGACGACCTCACCCGCTACCTGAGCTTGGTCGCCTTCGTGGCCCTGTTGCTGGGCTGCGTGGGCGTCGCCAGCGCCGTGAACCTTTATGTGCGCGAAAAGCTGGCGGCCGTGGCCGTGCTGCGCTGCCTGGGGGCCAGCGGCCAGCAGGCTTTGCTGATCTACCTGTTGCAAACTGCCGGACTGGGGCTGGTAGGCGCGGCGCTTGGGGCGGCGCTCGGGGTGGCCGTGCAAGGGCTGCTGCCGCGGGTACTGGGCGATTTTCTGCCGGTGACCATCACCGTAAGCCCATCGTGGCCGGCCGTTCTGACGGGTCTGGCCACCGGCCTGCTCATGGCCATCCTATTTGCGCTGCTGCCGCTGCTCAGCATCCGGCGCGTATCGCCGCTGCGCGTGCTGCGCGTGGCGTTTGAGGACGACGCTTCCCGGCCCGACCCGCTACGCTACCTGGTAGGAATTGTTATCGGCCTGTTCATTATGGGTTTTGCTTACCACCAAACGCAGGAGTGGAAACTCGCGCTGGGCTTTGGGGCGGGGCTGCTCGCGGCATTTATGGCGCTGGCCCTCCTGGGCCGGCTGCTGATGGTGCTGCTGAGGCGCTTTTTCCCCGTGGGCTGGAGCTACGTGTGGCGGCAGGGGCTGGCTAACCTATTCCGCCCCCAGAATCAAACCCTGACTCTGATTACCTCCATCGGGCTGGGCACATTCCTGCTGGCCACTCTCCTGCTCACGCAGGCCCTGTTGCTGGGCCGGGTGCGGTTAGCCGAGCGGGGGGCGCAAGCCAACCTGGTGCTGTTCGACATCCAGCGCGAGCAACTGGCCGGGGTCGAGAAACTACTCGGCGCGCAACGGCTGCCGGTCCTGCTCCGGGTGCCCATCGTTACGATGCGCCTGACGGCCATCAACGGCCGCAAAACTGCGGACCTGAAACGAGATACTACTTCCGGTATTCCCAGCTTTGTTTTCAGCCGCGAGTACCGCGTGACCTACCGCGACACCCTGAATTCTTCGGAAAAACTGGTGGAAGGCACCGCGCCCAAGCGCGACCTCAATGGCACACCGCTTATTTCGGTTGAGGCCGGGTACTTGCGGCGCGCCAAGCTGCAGCTCGGCGACACGCTGGATTTCAACGTGCAGGGCGCCCCCCTCCGCACTATTGTGGGCGGCACGCGGGAGGTTGACCGCAGCCGGGTGCAGCCTAGCTTCCTGGTGGTGTTTCCCGCTGGGGTGCTGGAGCAGGCGCCCCAGTTTCAGGTGCTGCTCACGCGCACCACTACCACCCGGGAGCTGGCCGCCGTGCAACAGGCATTGGTCCGGCAGTTTCCCAACGTGTCGGCCATCGACCTGGGCCTGATTCTGCAAACCATTCAGGACATTCTGGGTAAGATAAGTTTCGTCATTCGCTTCATGGCTGGTTTCAGCATGCTCACCGGCTTGCTGGTGCTGAGCAGCTCGGTAGTCATCAGCCGCTACCAGCGCGTACGCGAGAGCGTGCTGCTGCGCACGCTGGGCGCCAGCCGCGGCCAAATCCTGCGCATTACCCTGGTTGAGTACGGCCTGCTGGGCTTGCTGGCGGCGCTAGCTGGTATTGGCCTGGCAGCCCTGGCGGCCTGGGCCCTGGCGGTATGGGTGTTTGAGGTTAGGTTTGGGCCGGCGGTGCTGCCCCTGCTCGCGCTGGCTGCCTTGGTTGCCACCCTCACGGCGGGCATCGGCCTGTTTAATAGCCGCGACGTATTGCGTCGTTCCCCGCTGGAGGTGTTACGAGCAGAGGGCTGAAGCAGGCAGTGGCGAGCGCTGCCCCTGTCTTTATTCTCGTTCGGTTGGGCACTTGCCCACAACCAGAGCAGTTTTCGGAAAAGAATTAAAAATCGGCTGGTCAAGTTTTTAATTCTCCATTTTTAATTTTTAATTCCTAAAAAACAGTGCCCTGACTGGAGAACGGCTCTGCTAGTGCTCCTACCAACCAGTAGGCCGACTGCCTTTGCTCTCCCTCGTGGACGCCTCCCCCAAGCACGCCTTGGTTGACCCACCGGGTACTCCGCCCTGCCTGCTACTTGCCTCCGGCTAAAAGGCCAATTGCCCGTGGGCCGCCGAGCACAAACCATGTGGGGCCCAACCTGCCAAGCCTGGGCGCGCAACTGGCCGTTCGCCGAGAACAAGACGGTCGCCACAGCTCATTGCCCACAGCTTGTACTGCGACCGCAACAAAGCTGCTCGCTTTCGCAGTTGCCTCAAGCGGCTTCGGCGTTTGGCGAGCTACTCCAATCAAGCCACGAACTGCTTCCTGAGAGCGCTTCGTTGCTGCCTTGGGGTGCAGAAGTTACTGCACCCCAAGGCAGCAACGTTACGACAGCAGACTCTAGGGCATCCGCAACCAGGTAGCCTCTGGGGCCGACTGAGGTACGGAGCTGCGCAACCAGCTCCTAAGAATGCGGCTTTCTTCCCTGCTCTAACGCTTCTGCGGGTCCGCTCGATGGAGCAGGCCAACTGTACGGATGCCTACGATTGATAAAATCCATTCGCAGAAAAGTTTTCGTTGAAATTATAATTTTATACTTTAAAAAAATTCAATTTTACTTAATCCAATATAAAACTCGGTAAAAACCAGTTTGATATGGATAAATTGTGATATTACCTCTGCTCACTTGGCGGTTATACAAAAATAAAAAAGCCATTATAGTTGCACATCACAGATTCTTTCTGTTGATTTACAAAGGATTTTCGTTCTTCTAATTGTGTTTTTCGAGCAAGTCTACCAGAGGTTTGTTTTTTTGACCATAACTTGCAGATATGATTTTTAATGCTTGAGATTGCCATCATTTTATCTTCTTTTAATACTAATTCAAAAACACACTTAATTTAACCATATCCATGAAACACCTCTTCTTTGCCGAGTGGCCGCTGCTAGCTCGGCCAGTTCCTACTTGGATGCTTGGTCTTTTGGCCTTGTTGGTGGTCCAGTCTCATTATGCTTATGCTCAGTTTCCGCGCGCTGAGTCGTTCCAGAACTCTACAACAATAGGCCAAGGTTTCAGACTCGGAGGCACTGCCAAGCTGACTGCTGCCAACCCCAACCCCATTGACCCTCAGGGCGCGGGCTACCTGCGCCTGACCTCGGCGGGCAACGACCAGGCCGGGTTTGCCATTGACCGGGGTTCGTTTCCGGCTCCGCAAGGCTTCAGCATTTCATTTGAATTTTTTGCCTACGGCGGCAACGGAGCTGATGGGTTCTCGGTATTCCTGGTAGATGCGGATAAAACGAGTGCCAATACTTTTACGCCGGGGGCCTCGGGTGGCTCGCTGGGCTACGCTCAAAAGACCATTAATCCCCTTAGCGATGGGGTACCGTTTGGCTACATCGGTATCGGCATTGACGAATATGGTAACTACGCGAACGGCACCGAAGGCCGGGTGGGCGGCATCAATACGCCTAACCTGACGCCCGACGCGGTTTCTATCCGGGGGGCGGGCAACGGCCGTAGCGCTACCGACTACCCTTACCTGGCCGGCAGCCCCACCCTGCCCTTCAGCCTCGACGTGCCCACCGCCCGAGCCCAAGCGGGCTCCAACGACTATCGGCGGGCCTACATCGACGTGGTTCCCCAGAACACCACGCCAATCACGTATAAGATTACCGTGCGAATTCAACACGGATCCGTGGTAGAAACAGCCGTGAACGGTGTCTCCGTCCCGACCCCGCCCAGCAACCTACGTATTGGCTTTTCGGGCTCGACCGGGGGCAGCACCAACTTCCACGAGATCAGAGCGCTGGAAGTAAAGCAAACTCCCATCCTGAGCGACGACCTGGCCAGTACCAACTACAATCAGCCCGTTTCGATTAACCTTCTTAGCAACGACCTCTTCCTATACGCTAACTACGCGCCCGGCAGCTGCGACCTGGACCCCACGACCCCCGGGGTCCAGCAGGTGCTGAACCTGCCTCAAGGCCAGCTGACGGTGTCGAACAGCGGCGTAGCGACCTTTACTCCTAACGGCACGTTTGCGGGTGTCGTCACCGTGCCGTACACGGCAGCCGACGTGCTGAACGTGTCGGAGACCCCACCTTTGCAAGCGAACCCCGCTAATATTACCATCATCGTGCGCGGGGCGGATATCACCAACGCCGTAAGCGGCCCGACAGCCGCAACCCCTGGCAGCCAGGTGGAGTACACGGTGACCACCTCCAACCTGGGCACCCTCTCGGCAACGAACGTGGTGCCAACCCTACAACTGTCGGCCGGCCTGACCAATGTGGTGGTCAGCAACGGCGGCACGTATAATGCTGGTTCGGGCCTCGTAACGTTCAGTACCACCAGCTTGGCGGCGGGCGGGACTCCGGCTACCAACACGGTGAGCTTTACCGCCCCGAATAGTGGATCGGTAACGGGTACCACCGGCAATACCTCAACTGAGCCCGACCCCGTAGCAACTAACAACATCTCCTCCATTACAACCCTCATCACGGGGATAGCGAACGTCGCGGGCGTGTGCGCTACCCCCGGCAAGGATGGAATCAGCTCCATCGGTCTGGGATCAGCTCCTAACACGTACTTCCCGGGCCAGTCCATTACGAACAGCGGCGGGGCTTCGAACATCGTCCTCGGCGCGGCCCTGACCGGCACGGGGGCCAGTAGCACTCCCATCACGGCGGGCGACCTGGTGCTGGTAATGCAGATGCAAGGGGCAACCCTGAACACCTCCCAATCAGCGGCCTATGGCAGCGGCGGCTCTCAAGGCAAAGGCAACATTACCACCAGTGAGTTCACGGCTGGGTTGTACGAGTACGCCGTGGCCACCAACTCGGTGAGTGCCTTAAGCGGCGGTACCCTCACCCTAGATCGGGTATTGACCAACACCTACGCTAATCTCGATTACGACGCCGCAACCAATACCGGCCAGCGCCGCTTTCAGGTAATCCGCGTGCCGCAGTACTCGGCCCTTACCGTGGCCGACTCGGTGGCCGGGGCGGCCTGGAATGGGCGGGCCGGGGGCGTGCTGGCCGTGGACGTGGCCGGGCGGACTACGTTTAGCGGCAATGCCTTACTGACCATGACCGGTCGCGGCTTTCGGGGCGGAGCGGGGCGCGCTCTTAGCGGCACGGGCGATGAGAGCCTGCAAGGCGATGAATACCGGACCTTGTCGACGGCCAATGCCAACGGCCAGAAGGGAGAAGGCACGGCCGGTACCCCACGGTACGTGAACAACGACGGCACCCTGCTCGACACGGGGGTAGAAGGCTACCGCGACGGCAGCAGCGGCCGCGGAGCCCCGGGGAATGCTGGCGGGGGCGGCACCGACTTATTCCCCCGGGATAACTCGCGCAATAGTGGCGGCGGCGGCGGGGCCAATGGCGGCGCAAGTGGCCTGGGCGGCTACGGCTTGGGCTACGTAGGTAATACCTCTGATAATGCCCAAGGCATCGGGGGCGACGCATTTGGAGCCTCGGTGGGTCGGCTGGCGATGGGCGGCGGCGGCGGCGCGGGCTCGGCCCAAAGCGGCGGGATGGCGAGCAGCGGCAGCAGAGGTGGCGGCATCGTCATTCTCCGTACGGGCTTAGTAGCCGGTAGCGGCCGCGTGAACGCTAACGGCCTCAACTCGGCCAGTACTACCAATGCCGGCGCCGGCGGCGGCGGCGGTGGCGGCTCGGTACTGCTGTTAGCAGCTAATGCCAGTACGCTCAGTAACCTAACCGTAAGCGCCAAAGGGGGCCGGGGCGGCAGTGCTAACCGGCTACTCGGCGCGGCCTATGGCCCCGGGGGCGGGGGCGGCGGCGGAGCGGTACTCGCCAATGGCACCCCGGGCTCATTTTCGGCAGTTGGGGGGCAGAACGGCACCACTACCGTGCTCGGCGCTTCCTTCGGGGCGACTAAGGGCGCGGATGCCACGATTCAAACCAACGCGCCCGGCAGCGGGTCGGGTAATACGGTCTGTCTGCCGGCTCTTAATGTGTCGATGTCCACCACGACGCCCGTCCGGGTACGCTCCAGCGCCACGGGCCCAATAAAACCAGCCGTTTATACGATTACCGTTGCCAATACGGGTGGTACCGCTACGGGGGTGAGTGTACTAAGCACGCTCCAAGCCAACGTCTTCAAATACGATGGGGCGGGCAATACGACTACCGTTACGTTGAAGAAGGCTGATAACAGCACCTCCACTCCTACCTATACTGCCCCGGCCAATGGAGTAAGTGTGCTGGAATTTGGTGGCCTCACCATCCCCGCCGGCGCTACCCTTACCACCAATTTCCAAGCCACCATTGATCCGCTCACGGCCCAAAATAATTTCCCTTACCAGGCATCGGCAGCGGTGAGCTACGACAACCCCCGGCGAACTTCTGCGGCTACCGGCACCATCCAGCCCGGTGGCAACTACGCTGGTGGGGTCGATGCCAGCCTAGACGCGGCGGGCGGCCGAAACTATACCAGCAGCTCCAGCACGGCGGAAGACGTGACCATCACGGCGCCGCTGCCAGTGTCGCTAGCCCGCTTCACAGCGGTGGCCCTGCGCCTCGACGCCCAATTGCGCTGGACTACCGCCAGCGAGCATAACAACGACCGCTTCGTCGTTGAGCGCAGCCTGGACGGCTACTCCTTCGAAGCAGTAGGCAACGTGCGCGGCCAGAACAATAGCTCCCGATCGACGGACTACGAGTTTATCGACGCCGGAGCCGCTCGCCTCACGGCTTCGAATAAGCCCGTATACTACCGCCTGCGTCAGGTTGACATCGACGGGAGCAGCGTACACTCGTCGGTACGCGACGTACTGTTCGGGGGCAAAGGGGTGGTTGCGGTGTACCCCAACCCGGCAGGATACTCGGCCACTCTCGACTTGAGTAGCTTGCCTATTGGTAACTACTCGGTGCAGGTGCTCGACCTAACGGGCCGCCAGGTAGCTAACTACTCGCTGCCCGGCACGGCCCGGCACCCGCTGGATTTGCAATCGCTCGCTGTCGGCACGTACATGGTGCGCGTTAGCGGCGGCGCCATGAACCAGTCGCTGCTACTAACCCGGGAGTAAACAACTCGGCTGAAAGGCAAAAAAGGCTCCCGGCAATGCTCCGGGAGCCTTTTTTATTGTCGGGAAAATCCGTTATGACAGGCTAAAGGTGGGGCGGGCATACGTCGGCGACGGGCGGGCGACTCGGGGCGTGGCTACGGAGCAGACCCGGCCCCAGCCCAGGAAGCGCGGGTGGGGCGTCACAGCCCCCAAGCCAAACGGCAGCCCTACTCCCGCTTGGGTATCACGTGTGCAAAACCCAGCCAGAACCGGATAGTACAAGCCGTTACGACGCAGACCGCGCCAGGCGGGCTTTCCGTTGCCGCAGCCACCGGAAGCTTAGGATAGCCCCGGCCAGCAACAGCAGCCATTCGCCAGGCTCCGACATCCGCTGCGCTTCCTCGCCGGCATCGAGCGCACGGTGGCCATTCAGCATTTGCTCCTGCTTGCGGCGCAAAGCTGCTTTTTGGGCCTCATTTTCGAGCGATAAATACGCGGTAAGGGGGGTGAGAATGCCCGAGCGGAAGCTGTGTTGAATCAGGCTTACCTCCGCCGGGGCGGTGGTCGCGGGGTGATGCAGCCGGGCTCGCCATAAACCCTGGAGCAGCAGGCCCGACTGCCAGTCGCGCTGCCGGATGGCCGCTTCGGGCACATCCAGATGGGAAGTAGCCAGCACGAAGTCGGGTTGGCCATTGGCCGGCAGATAGGCGGCCGGCCGCTGAGCATCAGGCCAGGCCACTACGGGGGCCGCCGCGGTGGGCTTCGTTAGCGCCGGCCCCGTACGCGAGATCGATTCGGTATCTAGTGAGTGCGGGACTAATTGACCGTCTTCCAGCAATTCATAAAATGTGTCGCTTTCGGGGTAGGCGTGGCGCAGGTCGGCGAAATTATCGGGTAATATGGCCTGATTAAAATCAGCTGATACGACTACGATAAGGGGGTAGCGGTTCTGGGGCTGCTCGGCGGCCTGCACAAGGATTTGCCGAATGGCCCGGTCAAGGTAGAAGCCGCCTTCGTAGCGGCCGGCGGCCGGATAATTTACATCGCGGCTGGCGGCCGGCAGCGTAGTCACGTAGGTGCCCACCAAACTGACACGAACATCATCTCCCGACAAGTGTTGGCGGGCCACCAACGCATCTATCTGACACTGGTACCGGGCCTGGTACCGCGCCTTTCCCGCCGACATATCCACTAGAAAATGATAATAGGGTTGGCGGCGCACCACCGGCAACGTGGCTTTTTCGGCGGCCGTCACGTAGGCCACGCCAGGAACAGGCGGCACAGCTGACGTCGGCTCTGGGACGGCTGGCGTGGATGCGGCTGGCGGGGGCGTGGCAGCATGGCCCAACGCCACCGTGTGGTCGTCGATGCGGAAGCGCAGCGGTTCCTTGTGGAGCAGTTGTATGCCAGTGAACCGGATTTCACCGGCCGCAATCGGGAACATGCGCAACGCCACGCGGTTGCCGCTCACGTACTGGAGCAGGCCCGGGTCCCGGCTTTCGTTGCGAATCTGCGAGTACACCCAGGCCGCCGCTCTTTTCTCCGCTAAGATGCCCGGCTCACGGCGGCCGTTGATATCGAGATAATAGTCGCTGATAAAGCAGCCGGCCGGGAGCCCAAAGGTGGTGGCATACTCGCGGCTCCCAGAACCATGAGAATTGGTGATCGTAAGATCCAGCCAGCTTACCCAGGCCCGCTGGCGCGCATCGTAGTGGCTACGGGCCGCCAGTTGCGTGAGGGTGGGCCGGGCAGTCGGGGTCTCCTCATCCGAGCGGCTAACCGGGGTCCCGCTAGCGGAGCCAGACGGTTCAGAGCCCCAAAAGACGCGTTTCAGGGTCGTTATTTTCTCTTCGGACAAGGTAAGATTGTCGAGTACCAGCCAGTTGAAATACGCCGACAGATAAGGTACTCGCGCCCCCGTAAACGAAGGGCGCGGCCGAAAAACACTCGTCTTGTACTGGTCGATTACCTGCAAGGTGTTGCCCAGCACCTCGGCGTCAATCGGGCGATAAGAGCGGGCATAATCAGGGGCATACACGTAGTCAAGGGCCTCGTGGAGCACCATACGGTGGTGGTAATAATGCAGTGTAATACCCAGCGGCAGCACGGCCGCGGCTTCGGCCAGACCCAGGGCCAGCACCCGGCCCGAAAAGAAGCCGCGGAGCATGGCGTAATCCTGAGCCAGCTCGCGAACATGCACGATAAACAGGGCCAGCGGCGTCAGGAGCAAAAAACCCACCCCGATGGCGATTACGGCCACCACCGACAACGGCAGGAGCGGTAGAAATACCAGGAAGAAGTAGAAGGTATACGAGAGCGTAATGCCGCGCCCCAGGTACAGGGCCAGCCGCACCCGGGGCTTCGTGGGCGTCGGCACGCACAGCAACCCTGCGTTTAGTACCGCCAGTCCATACCACCAGGGACCGTCAAAGTCACCGAAAAAATTATCTGTTCCCACCCCTAAGCTGAGGTAGTCGCGGGCTTGCCCATTGTTAATGGCTAAGCCTAACAGGGGAAGTAAGCCCGTGATTAACACCTTCCAGGCCCACTGGTACTGGCCCCACCTGCCTGCCCGACGGGAAGCCAGGATGTAGACTCCCCGGGCCAGGAAAAGTAGAAAGATCAGCGTACCGGCAATGATCATTACTACTACTCCGTGCAAACCTAATTTCTTTAGCCCGCCGCCCACCCTATCTAAGCCCAGCACTTGCCACAGCGGCAGCACCAACTGCGCGAACACATACCAAGCCACTGGCACGGCCAGCGCGGCCCCAAAGCTGGGCAAGGGGCTACGTTCCTTATCCTCGGGGGTAAGACGCAACACCAGTACCGCGACGGCATGGGCCAGCGTGGGCATAAGAAAGGTGCCGACGTAAAGTGGCAGGTCGCCTGCTACCATCCACCGGGGCAAGTCGAATGGTATTAGCCCCGAGAGATGATAGCAGTAGATGTACAGGAATGCAGTGTATGCCACCAGGGCCACCACGGCATACCCGCCGGAAAGCGTGGCCCGACGACGCCATTGCCAGGTAGCGTACCCGGCATGCAAGCCTCCGAGCAACACGAGCACTCCCCCAAACCACTGCCACAGATGCTGGCTTTCCGCCGGCAGCAGGGTATGGATGACGTCGTAAGTGGCCCTCAGCAACGTGAGTAGGACCAGCAGCGGCAGCGTATTCAGAAGCCACAGCCATTTCGGATTAAGCAGAGTGCGCACGGATAGCAGTGGTTTTAAACAGGAAATACAACAGCGCGCAGTGGGCGGCCACCAGAGAAAACAGATACACCAGGGCCCCCTGCGCTTCGTGCAGCCACCCCGGTGGCGGCCCGCCCACCGGCAGTACCCGGCCCAGCGTTACCGCCCCCACTATGCGCGCGGCATTGACCAGTAAGGTGAGTCCGAAGCTGACGACCACCAGCGCTAACACTGCCAGCGCCGGTCGCCGGCCGTGCTGGTGCAAATACGTCGCAGCCAGCAGCAGCCAGCTCAGCAACCAGAAATTCCCGCCGGCACACGATTTATCGATCACGATGCGCAGGCCCGGGTGCACATAGCCGCGGCCAGCATCGAAGACGGAGGTGGAGCTGAGCATAATCTCCACCAGTGCATTAGTTGGCGCCAGCAGAAACCGCACGTCCGCGGTAGTAGCCTGGGCATACAGCAGCTTAGCCGCAATGAAGGCGGCTACAACCACGACATAAGAAGGCCGGCAGGGAGATGACATTGGGAGGTAAGCTGAGCTTGTGCTTCGACCTCGCAAACATAGTTTAAAGTACTTTGTAATTAAAAGTAACGGGTAAACAAATTTCACATCCTTGACATATAACGCTGTATATCAAACATAATAAATCAGTAACTTCTCACTTAGGAGCCCCGCTTGAGCGGAGGCATTGCGGCCAAGAGCCTCGTATCTTACATGAAAACAAAGCGCGGATCAGGTAGGAAATGTTGAATCGTGCCAGGAGTTTTCGGCGCCCAGCCTGTAATCACCGCATCAGGAAGGAAATGCTGAATCGTGTTAGCCGCTGGCGGTACCAGTGATTCAGTTGCGGGCGTTCCGTGACGAGCGGGTGCCATTCTGTGCGCGGTTGCCGATTTGTATTCTTTGAGAACATAGAATAGTAGGAAAACCGAAGTTGGGGACTAGCCGCGTGGCGGCGGGAGGTTGGTAGAACAGGGTACCCCGGGCTAAACCAGAGCTACGTCGCGGTTGGCAGGGCCAACAGCCGAATCTGTCACCGCTACGCGGCTCTTAACCACATGACCTCTTGATTACTACCAACCTTCCGCCGCCACGCGGCTCTCAACCACCTGGCCTCGCTGACTTACTACTAACCTACCGCCGCTACAAGGCTATTTCGCAACTTGAGATAGGAAAATATACCGTACGCTGCATCGGACACTCAGCCTCCAGTTGGAGTTGACTTCTTCGGTAGCGGTCCGGTCTATTAAGGTGCTCAGACAGCGCAGTCGTACCTTTGCAATTCACCCATCCAAAGTACTCTATACCGTACAATTGGCTGGGTATCAGTTTTTGATTTCCCGTATCAATTTTCACCAGGAAATTCGGCACACGTCAGTCGCGGGCGCTTTACATGGGCCTTGACTGCATCGAAACGGTATACTTTTACCTATGAACCTGTTATCCGCCGAGAATATCTCGAAGAATTACGCTGACCGCTGGCTTTTTAAGGACCTGAATTTTGGCCTGCAACAAGGGCAGCGCGTGGCTTTTGTGGGCATCAACGGCACCGGCAAAACCACGCTCATGCGCGTGCTGGCCGGCCTGGAAATCCCCGACTCCGGCTTGGTGAGCGTCCGCAAAGGCATCCGGGTAACTTACCTGGGCCAGCAGCCCGTGTTCGACGAAAGCCTGAACGTGGAGGAAACCATCTTCGCCAGCCAAAACGACACGCTCAAGGCCATCAAGGAATACGAGCACGTGGTGAACGACCCCGACCACAAGCCCGACGACCTGCAGCGGGTACTGGAGCGCATGGACGCCCTCAACGCCTGGGACTACGAGGCGCAGGTGCAGCAGATCCTGGGCCGCCTGGGCATCCTGGGCGAGCTGCTGACCCGCAACGTCAGCCAGCTCTCGGGGGGGCAGCGCAAGCGCGTGGCCCTGGCCCGGGTGCTGATTGAAGAGCCCGACGTGCTGCTGCTTGACGAGCCCACCAACCACCTGGACCTGAGTACCATCGAGTGGCTCGAAAACCGCCTGTCCTCCCCCACCCTCACGCTGCTGATGGTGACCCACGACCGGTATTTCCTCGACAAGGTAGCCAACGAAATCGTGGAGCTCGACAAGGGCCAGATGTACCGCTACCAGGGCAACTACGCCTACTTCGTCGAAAAGAAAGCCGACCGCGAGCTGCGCGAAGCCACCGAGGTTGAGAAGGCCCGCAACCTGTTTCGTAAGGAGCTGGAGTGGATGCGCCGCATGCCCCAGGCCCGGGGTACCAAGCAAAAAGCCCGCATCGACGCGTTCTACGTGACCAAGGAAAAGGCCAGCACCAACCTCAGCAAGCAGCAAATTGAGCTGAGTGTGAAAACTACCCGGCAGGGTGGTAAAATCATCGAGGCCAGCCACCTCAACAAGCGGTTTGGCGACAACGTGGTGCTGGATGACTTCAGCTACGTCTTCAAGAAAAAGGACCGGATTGGCCTCGTGGGCCCTAACGGGGCGGGCAAGTCTACCCTGCTCAACCTGCTCACGGGCAAAATGCTGCCCGACTCCGGCACCGTCGACGTGGGCCAGACCACGGTGTTTGGCTACTACACCCAGGCCGAGCTCGAATTTGACCCTGAGCAGCGCGTCATCGACATCGTGAAGGAAATAGCCGAAGTGGTAGAGCTGGCCAACGGCGACGTGCTCACCGCCAGCCAGTTCCTGAACCTGTTTCTGTTCCCGCCAGCCCAGCAGTACACCCTGGTCAGCAAGCTGAGTGGCGGCGAAAAGCGCCGCCTGCAGTTGCTGCGCGTGCTCATCAAAAACCCCAATTTCCTGATTCTCGACGAGCCTACCAACGATCTGGACCTGGCCACGCTCAACATTCTGGAAGACTTTCTGCTGCACTTCACCGGCTGCCTGCTCATCGTCAGCCACGACCGCTACTTCCTCGACCACCTCGCCGAGCACCTTTTCGTGCTGGAGCCCGGGGGCGCCATCCTCAATTTCCCCGGCAACTACACCGACTACCGCGAGTACCTGGCCGAGCGCGAAACCGAAGCGGCCATCGAAGCCGAAGAAAAGGCCGCCAAAGCCGCCCGGGCCGCCGCGAAGCTCGCCATCCCCGCAACCGTGAGCACGGCCGGGGCGCCGACCACGCCGGCTCCGAAGCGCCGCCCGACCTTCGCCGAGAAGAAAGAATACGAACAGCTCGAAGCCGCAATGGCGGCGCTGGAAACCGAGAAGCAGGAAATCACCGCGAAGTTGAACGGCGGCAGCGGGAGCCCGCAGGACTTTGCCGCCTGGGGCGCCCGCTTGCAAGCCCTGGAAAAGGAGCTGGCCCAAAAGGAAGAGCGGTGGCTGGAATTAGCCGAATTCATTTAGGTACGCTCCCTTCTTATTCCTAGCCTCCAAATCAAAGAGCCGGCCCCGCTACAGTGCGGGGCCGGCTCTTTGATTTGAGCGTTTTTCCTGACGGCAGTCTAACCTGCCGACTATTCTACTCACTCACTGGTGGAGGTTAGCTGATGATGGATTTACCAGTGGGCGCTATTGCCGCGTGCGCACCTGCACAAATTTCAGCGGCACCGTGCGGGAGCCCACCGGAGCCTGGACCACCACGCTGTCGGCAGCGTCGTAGCGCGGGAAGTAGACGTAGCCGCGTACCTCGTAGCCGGGAGCCAGGGTTACTTTGCGCAGGGCATATTCCTGCAACTGAGCAGCCCGCTGCTGCATGAGGTCGGCAGCTACGGCCTGCTCCATCTTGGTAGCGGAAGAAATGACGTTGTACGTCACGGCTACGTTTTGAATAGCGGCCCGGCTCTGGTACTGCGCTACGGTTTCGCGCTTGCCGATGCTGGCGATGTCGGTAGCCATGCTAACCGCGCCCAGGGCCAGCCCTAACCAGTCGACCCGGGCCGCTTTGGCGGCGGCTTTGTCGGACCCTTCGCGCAGGGCGGTTATTTCCGGCTCGGGGTCGTAGGCCGCCAGCGACCTTGGGGGCAGCGGCGGCAGCGGCAGCGACATGCTGGCGGCAGCCACGGCGGCCGTTACCTGGGTGTCGGGCAGCGGCTTGGGGCGCTTGGTTCGCGGGGCCGCAACGGGGGCGGGCGCCCGGCTTACCTCGTACTTGAAGGCCGTCGGGTCGACCACCACAGGGTGATTGGTAGAGTTGTGGTACTCTGCTTCAAAAACCACCCGCGTGGGCTCGTAGTGCACGAAGCGCAGCCGAACTTCTACATTGTCGGCCACGGCCTGAGCTTGGGCCCGCCCGTTGTTAAACAAGCCCGCCGGCCGCGCCGGCTTCAGTTCCAGCCAATAGGTAGGAGAACAGGCCGTGGTGGCCAACCCCACTAAGGCCAGTAGATACAAGCGGCGGCAATAAACAGACAGCATAAAATCCATTACGTAGAAAATGGCTTCTCGCGGGAAGATGCCACTAACCCGGCTAAGGTTGCACCCGCCCGCGCTTTTTTTCACAATATCGCTACTGATCGGGTATCTGCCTGTCAAATACCTTGCCCGTATCAATCCGAGTTGGCTAAGCCTGATGGTGAAAAGTAGAAAAATACGTAAAGCAATTTACTGAACGAGGTACGGCTGGTTATCCGCCTTAACCTCCTGGGCCGCCCTGGGCCAGGCCCCCAGGTTGCTCGCCGCCGAGAAGCTCAAAAAGAGGACGAGCCACACGTACCTCGTCTGTGCAATGGGAAGCTGACGACGAGGGCCCACAGGAGCAGTTGAGCTACATGTACCTCATCTGTGAAATGGCTTAAGCAGTGAGAAAACAGATGTCTCACGCCCCTGGAGTCGGGGTCCAATCATTGATAGCGATACGGCACAGCTACCCTGTGGTAGCTCCAAAGCCGATTTTATAGCCATTGACGCAATTTTGAACAATTTTGCGGCCGGCTTAGCAAGCTAATGCAGCCAGGGGTGGCAGCGACGATGATACGCTATCAACGAGACCTCTCGGAAGTGGCACCTGGCCTACGCTCGCGTTATTTTGAATCTTTCTTCCGCCCATGCCCGCCCTTTCGCCCGAACTCCGACGTGCCCTTTTTCAGCTTCCGCAGAAAGAAAAAGACCAGCTCTTAGCCCGCTTGGTGGCCCAGGACCCGGTTCTGACCGAGCAGCTCACCTATCGCCTGCTTGAGGGGCCCGACGCGCTGGAAACCCGACGCGCCATTCTGCGCGCTCAAGTCGATGACCCCGTGCGCGGCTTTCACCAAACTCCCAACGACTTGCTCGTTATTCTGCGGCAGCTGCAGGCCCGGCTGGCCTACCACGCCAAGATTACCGAGGACGTAGTCGGCGAAACGGAGTTGAGCTGGCGCCTGTTGGCCAACGTATTCCGGCACCAGCCGACCATGACGGCCCAGTTGCACGGCCCCACCCAGCCCCTACTGCAGCACCTCACCAAGCGCACTCACGAGGCCCTGAAGCAAACCACCAAGCTGCACGAAGACTACCTCCTCGAACTGGCCCCAACTGCCAACGCGGTGCTGGCCGCGCTGTGGCAGTCGGGCGCCGCGCCCCTGGCCCGCGAGGCCGGCCTGCCTCGTTCACTTGCTGCCTAACCAATAACCAACCCAAGTTACCGCCTAGCCGCAGCGCGGCGACAGGTTGGTAGAAATAAATAGCGTCGTCACCTGAAAGCCGCGTAGCGGTGACAGAGCCGCTGGACGAGTCTGTCACCGCTACGCGGCTTTCAATTCACCATCGTTATTCGGTTCTATCAACCTGTCGCCGCGCTGCGGCTAGCCGGCAACTGGGCATTGCTCAGATTCGTGTCCCGTTGTCTGGCCGCTCTCCTATGGATGGGTGAGGTATTATCAATTTAGTATAGTACACGGAAACGGAATAGGACGCCGCTCTAAAAGATTAATAAACAGCTAGCAATTCGAGAATTTTGCCTTGGGGGCCCGCGCGGCACCAGCCTAGGTTGCGCCAGGTGAAACCAGCTGTCGCAAAACCACCAAGCCTCGCAGGGCCGTGGAGACAGCTGCTTTTTCCTTAGTAGCGCTCGGGTTAATACCAAAGACTTGGGCGTCCGAATCAGGGCCCAAGGCATCCTTTCCCTGCCGAAGGCAGTACAATCCTCAGCTTCTTTTCTACTGGCCTGTTTTTCTGAATTGCCATGTCTAGCACTCCCGGACCCGAGGGCCAACGCCCACCCCAGCTATCCGAAAACGACCTGCGCCATGCGCTCGACGAGTTGGATGCCAAAATCAAAACCTTGCACAACCGTGCTCACGCCACGGCAGCGGGCTCGCCCAATACCTACCAGGCCCACGCCGAGGCCCTCGAGGCTAAACGCGCACGGCTGGCCGAGCAGCTCGGGCAGGCCCCCGCACCGGCCGATGGCTCGGAGCCAGGGGTATGGAACCAGATTCGGCACGGCATCGAGAACCTGCGCGAAGACTTACGACAAATTCTATAAATATTTGGTAATTAGCTGCCCGGAGTGCAGCTGTGAGCCTTACACCATTGCCTGTTTCAGGGCGCGGCACCAGAGACCAGATGCTTCAGCATGCTCAGCTGGGCGGCTCGCTCTTCTTCGGTCTGTTACAACGCAAACGGCCCCGGCTTTAGGTGAAGCCGGGGCTGTTTATTACTGATTCAAGCTATTACTGTTTACTCTATCTCGTTGGCCAACGCTACGCCGGCTCGCGGAAGCCCACCCAGGTGAAGCGCTTGATGACGAACTCCGGGTTGGTGAAGCTGGCGTTGCCGGCGGGGTTGCCCCCGGTTACGTGGAAGTCGGAGAAGCCCGCGTTCTGGTTCACGTAGATGCCGCCGGTGAGGTTGAAGCTGACGGGCGTGCCGGCCAAGCTCATCTCGTCCATAATTTGCTCTTTAATAGCCTCATCGGTAGTATAAGCCCCGCAGGAAATGGCGCCGTGCTCGCGGGCCAGCTGGGCGGCGAGGCGGAGACTCTCCTGGGTGTCCTTGGTTTTGATAATCAGCATAATCGGCCCGAACAACTCCTGGCTGAACTGCTCTACCCGGCTGGAATCGACCTCGTGAATGCTCGGCGAGCAGGTCCGGGCATTTTTGAAGGTGGGGTTTTCCACGGCGCCGTGGGCCAACACGCTGCGGCCCCCGTCGAAGGCCAGCTGCTTCACCCGCTCGTGGGTGGCCGGGTTCTGAATGGCGCCGAACACGTGCGGCGCGGCCTTGGGGTTGGTGGCCAAGCCGGTGATGGCAGCCGAGAGCTTCTGCACCACTTCCTCGTAGGGCACAACGGTGTCGCCCACCCGCACGCCGGCAGCGGGAATGAAGAAGTTCTGCGGAGCGGTACACATCTGACCCGAATACAGGCTCACGGAGAACGCCAGGTTCTGAGCTACTTTGTCGAGGTCGGTGCAGCTGTCGAGGATGATGCTGTTGACGCCGGTTTTCTCGGTGAAGACTGTTTTCCCTTTCAAGCTTTCCACGTACTCCCCAAATTGCGAGCCCCCCGTATAGTCAATCAGCTTTACGGCGGGGTCTTCGGCCAGCTCCTTGGTGATGAGGTGGTCGTCGGCGTCCACGGCCAGTTGGCAGATAAAGGGGCTCAAGCCGTGCTCGACCAGCACCTTTTGCACCTCGGCCACGACAATGGCGATGGGCAACACCGCCTTGGGATGGGGCTTGATGATGGTGGGGTTGCCGGTTACCAGCGAGGCAAACATGCCGGGCACCGTGTTCCAGGTCGGAAAGGTGGAGCAGCCGATAACCAGCGCCAGGCCCTTGGGCACGGCGCGCCAGGTCTTGTTCAGGGTGAGGCTGTACTTGCCCATGGGCTTTTCCCAGCGGGTATCTTCGGGAAAGCGGGTTTGCTCCTCGTAGCCGGCCGCAATGGCCTCCAGGGCGCGGTCGGCGGCGTGGGGGCCACTGGCCTGGAACGACATCATGTAGGCCTGCCCGGTGGTGTGCATGGTGGCGTAGGCAATCTCGAAGAAGCGGCTCTTCATCCCTTCCAGCGCCTCGGTGAGCAGGGCGGCACGCAGGGCAGGCTTCAGCTTACGCCACTCGGTGAAGGCTCCCTGGGCATTCTTAATCAGGGTTGAGGGCGAGTAGAAAGGGTATTTGATGCCCAGCGACTGCTGCTCGTAAGGCGATTCTTCCTGGCCGACCCAGCCTTCGGGCTCGCCCTGCTGGAGTTCGGTAAACTGCTGGCCGCGCAGGGCGGCGAATTTCTCGCGGCCTTGCGCGTCGGCGTCGGCCCCGTAGATCTCGGGCGACGGGTTTTCGGGGAAAGCTGCAAAGAACGTGCGCCCGTGCAGGGCCTGCACGGCGGCGTCGAGGGTAGCTTGGTGCTTGTTAATCATCGTGGGTCGGACGAATTGATTCGTGGGAGGTGAGCGGCAGTGAAGCCGGGGCGCAAGTTACAGCAGGCCGGCGACCTTGCCTTTTCCCGGGTTAAATCACATCGGCCAAGGCCAAAAATAAGTGCCTTGTCTTGCTGGCCAAGAACAATTTACCCCCCTTAATAGTCTCAAAGAATAAATCTAATTAATCATGAAAAAGCGTATCTTTGTTGATGTTACTCTACCCTATACAATATACACTTTATTATATTACCGTCCAATGCAAAGAATTCTACTCCTGTTATATGTTTTGGTGGTGGGTAGCCTGATGGCGCCCCTGCGCGCCGCGGCCACACCACCCACCGTGCCCGGTCAGCTGACTGTTAAGCTGCGGCCCGGCTTCCGGCCGACTGCTTTGGCGGGAGCTTTGCTCACGCTAAATGCCCAAGAGCTACGGCAAAAGTTTCCGCGGGCCCTCCCTCCCGAGGAAAAAAAGCCCGGCAGCATCGATTTGCGCGGCATTTACCAGTTCACCCTGTCCCCCACTATTCCCCTCGACCGGGCTCGTGCGGTGCTGTTGGCCACTGGAGCCGTCGAATACGTGGAGCCGCTCTACATCCGACTGCCCCAGGCCCAACCCAACGACCCCCTGTCGGACTCCATGCTCATCAGCATTAGCCGCAGCCAGTTCTACCTGAAGCAAATCAGTGCTTACCGAGCCTGGGATGTGGTCAGCGGCGACAGCAACATCGTCATTGGGATTACCGACGGCGGGGTGCGTCTCACTCACGAGGACCTGCGCTCGCAGCTTAAGTACAACTACAACGACCCCATCAACGGCGTCGACGACGATGAGGACGGCTACGTGGACAACTTCATGGGCTGGGACATGGCCAACAACGACAACAACCCTGGCTACGACCCGTCCATCGTGCACGGCACGCTGGTGGCGGGCGTGGCGGCCGCCCAGTCCAACAACGGCGTGGGTATTGCCGGGGTGAGCAACCAGTGTCGGTTTCTACCCGTGAACATCTACCCCAATACGCTCACGGGTGTCTTTTCCGGCATCGAAGCCATCGTGTACGCCGCCGACCACGGCTGTCAGGTCATCACCATGAGCTGGGGCGCGCCCGGCGGCTACTCCCGCCTCGAGCAGGACGCCATCACTTACGCCGCCGTGAACCGCAATGTCGTGCTGGTGGCCGCCGCTGGCAATACCAATGCCGACCTGCTCTTTTACCCAGCATCCTATAACCACGTGCTGTCGGTATCGGGCGTAGACAATAACGACCGAAAAAGTCCCAATGCCACCTTCAGCCGCCGCGTCGATCTGGTAGCGCCGGGCGTGAGTATCCTCACTACTTACGGCTACCACGCCACCACTGGCAACGGCCCGGCCGATGCCGACTACGGCGCCGTGGGCGGCACCTCGTTTGCCGTGCCGATGGTGGCGGCCGCGGCGGCGCTGGTGCGGCAGCGGTTTCCGGACTTTACTGCGGCTCAGGTAGTGGCCCAGCTACGCCAAACTACCGATAACATTGATGCGCTACCCGTTAACGCCGCCTGGGTCGGCCGCCTGGGCACCGGCCGCCTCAACATGCTGAAGGCCGTGACCCAAACCACCACCCAGGAAGCCCGCGTAGTGACCAGCACTTTCGCCCCCACACTTCCGGCCTACGCCCCCGGCGACGCCTTCCGCCTGACGGCGGAGGTGCAAAACATCCTTTACCCCATGGCGGCACTCACCGTCACGCTTACCTCGCTTTCGCCTTACCTCCGGGTGGAGCAGGGCAGCTTTACGATTGGCAGCCTGCCTATGCTAGGCCGAGCGAGCAACGCCGCCGCACCTTTCCGGTTATCCGTGGTCAGCAGCGGTATTCCTCTGAATACAACCGCCACGCTGCGCTATCGCCTCACGGCCAGCAGCGGGTACCAATTCGATCAGTTTGTCGATGTTACGCTGAATCCTGATTACGTAGTGCTGGAAGCCAATGACCTAGCCGTGACACTGACCAGCCGCGGCAACCTGGCGTTTGACGACTTGGGCGCTACGGTGGGCCGGGGGGTAACGTACCGGGGTAGCGGGAACATTCTGAACGAAGGCGGCCTGATGCTGGCCACCAGCCCCACCCGCGTGTCGGACCGTCTGCGGACCCGCTATGGACAGTCGCGGCAGTCGTTTTTCAGCCTGACTCAAGCCACGCGCCAGCAGCCAGGCCCCCGCGCCGACCAGGAAAGCCTCGCCGAGTTTCAGGACTCGGTTCCGGTAGCTGGCACCCGCATTCGGAGCGTGGGCGTGGCCGTACGCCAGCGGGCTTATGCCTGGGCTGCGCCCGAGCGCCGCGACTTCGTGGTCCTGGAGTATTCGCTCCGTAACCTCACGGCCGATACGCTCAAGCCGCTTTACGCGGGCCTGTTTATGGACTGGGACTTACCCAACCCCGACGGGGCCGCCCGCAACGTTGCAACCTGGGACGACACCCGCAACCTGGGCTATTGCTACGCGCCGGTTCAGACGCCCAGCCCCGGCGTGCCGGCCGTGTATGCCGGGGTCCGCTTGCTGCGGGGGGGCACGCCAGCCGTGTATTCCATTAACAATAATGCGCCAGTGGGCTCGCCCGTGAGCCTGTCCGATGGCTTTTCGCTGCCCGAAAAATTCCTCACCTTAAGTAACGACACCGACCCCGACCAGCGCACCGCCGGTTTGCCCAACGGGGCCGATGTATCGCAGGTAGTGGGAACCCGACTCCTTAGGCTGGCCCCCGGCGACTCTACCACCGTGGTTTTTGCAATGCTTACGGCCTCGACGCTGGCGCAGCTGCAAGCTGCGTCTGACGCTGCGGCCCGCTCGTACACCACCTTGCTGTCCTCCCGGTCGGCCGCGCTCGCCACGAGCATTCGTGCGTACCCTAACCCCACCAGCGGCTTGGTCTGGGTGGAATTTTCGTCGACGCTTGGCTCGTTCGAGCTGCAGGTGCTCAATAACATGGGGCAGGTGGTTCTGCGCCAAGCGGGCCGTGGCAGCTCGACAAATCTTAATTTGGCCAACCTCGCGCCGGGGCTTTACCAACTGCGGGTGCAAGGACCAGCGGGCGTGCTAACCCGCGCCGTCGTAGTAAATTAAGCGGTAGGGATTCGTGTAAAATGACCAAATAATAGCTTACTAATAAGCTTCTACTACTATTACACTTGTTGTCAAGTATAAAAATATCGGACTACACTTCAAGGGTCATTGCTAATTTTGTAAGCCACCAAGTTATGTTTGGCAACTTGCAGAAAATATTATCCTAGCTGTTCAACAAGCCAAGGATGATCGAGTAGCATTGTAACGTTCCTAGTTCTACAAAGTGTCACTATGAAAATCTATATATTCGGCAATGGAAACATTAGCTTCTCTAATTTCAAGAAGTATTATGAAGAGGTCATTAATCAGTACTTAGACAGTGGCAACAGCTCTTTTCTACTTTGCGATTTTAAAGGTGTTGACACATTAACAATGGAACTCTTAAAATGTAGTTCATCAAGAGTTACTGTTTATCATATCGCTGATAAACCTCAATACTTGCCGGATAAATTCAAGACGAAGGTAGGAAGCTGGACAGTTTTAGGAGGTTTTGAGAATGATGAACAGCAGGATTTAGAAGTCATAAAAGAATGCTCTCATTTTATCGCGGTGGACTTCAACTCTGATAGCAAACGCAAAAGCGGGACGCAGAAAAATATTGAGCTTTGTAAAGAATTAGGTAAAATCGAATTGAAAGTTTAATAGTAGTACCGGGTCTTTTTCCCGCAACAAGCCCCGTACTTGTCTAGATAGAGCCGCTACAGGCTGACTCCTCAGGCAGATTTGTAACCTCGGCTAGGCGAGTCTTCGGAGCGGCCGTTGTGAGTTCATGCCCGCTGTTTTACTTTGACAGTGGCCGTTGAATCCCAGAGATGGTAGCCCACGTGTTTTTTGATTGATAGTCAGCCTGTTGATAACTAAATTAATTAGCAAAATGTTTTACGCAGGCTTCTGTAATTCACCTATTGCTTACTGACGTGCCTGCCCTTAGTCCATTACCTGGTTAAGCCAAGCTTATAAGATTACCCACTAGGCCTATAGAAAAGACTAAAAAAGTCTTTTCTAATATTTTTAGTCTTTCAGAAAATTTGTATCTTTGGGTATGTCAAACGTAAAGCTTCCTACGCAGCTGCCTTTGCAGCAATTTGCCCGTTGTGTGAACAATTCGCAACGACCCGCCGACTACGTTGGCGATTGGCCCGAAGCTGGCCGTGTGTATTCCGTGCGCGTGCTGCCGCACGCTCGCACCGGTCAGCCCCAGGTGCACATCCTGGGCTTTTACGCCGAGCGTCCCTACGGCGCCTTCGCTGCCCACCGCTTCGAGCAAGTAGCCGATGTGTGGCTGAATTAAGCCTTACCGGCGGTCGGCCGGTTCATTTCACCCATTTTGGCCCCGTTGGCTTAGCAGCCGGCGGGGCCGGTTTGTAGAGTGGAGCCCTGGCTCCGCTACTCCGAATGCATTTGCCGGTGGCTCAGAGCCTCTCCGAAAAATAACTGGAACATCCCGCCATCTAGCATAGGCTGAGCACATAGAAAGCACAATAATTGGCTGTTTATCCGATTGCGCCGCTGAAGGCTTATTTTGGGGCCCACTTTCTTTGGCTTTACTACCTTTCTGCTATTATGCCGGTTACGAAACCAACGCTGCTGTACCTGACAGACCTGTATTTTGAGGCCAAAGGCCGGCGCTACTACGAGGAAGATTTGTTCCTGACTAGCCGCTTACGGGAAGATTTTAACCTGGTGCTCTGTCATCCCTGCGATTCGCAGCCCTTCGAGCAATTAGTGGACCTCATCGTTTTTCGTAATACGGGGCCAGTCCTCCAATACCAAGCTTATTTCACGGCTTTTGTCGAGCGGGTGGCCGCCCAGCAGCTCCGCACTTACAACACGATGACCGGCCAAGGTGACCAGGCGGGTAAGGGGTACTTGATGGAGTTGACCCGGCAGGGATACCCGGTTATCCCCTCCATCGAGCAGGCCGCCGACCTGTTTCGGCTACCGCTGGCCGAGCGTTACATGGTCAAACCGAAGGACGGGTCGGACTCAATTGGCTTACAGGTCGTCTCGCGGGCCGAGCTGACTACCCTAGACTGGCAGGGTCAAATAGCTCAGCCGTTTATTGACTTCCAATACGAAGTATCTTTTTACTACATTGACCAGCAGTTACAATACGCCCTCTACGCGCCGGATACCCAGAAAAGGTGGCAGTTAGCAGAATATGAGCCCACACCCGCCGACGCCGCTTTCGCAGATCAGTTCATTGCCTGGAATACCATTGCGCACGGCATCCAGCGGGTGGACGCCTGCCGTACCACGCAGGGCGATTTGCTGTTAGTTGAATTGGAAGATCTCAATCCCTACCTGTCACTCGATTCGCTCAGCCCAACCCGACGGGAAGCCTTCCTGCACAACTTCAAGCAGTCGCTCCAAGCAACTATTTCGGCGAAGCGGAGGTAGGGACCTCAGTCTAACTTGGCATGGGATCGGGCCCGGGGCGGATGAATACATAGTCTGCATGGTCGAGGAGCCCAGTAAGCACGCGGCCAGGCCGCTCCACCGCGTTGTTCAGGCGCGGCGGGGAAGTGCTCCACCCCACCGGCTACCGGCCGTAGTGGTAGAGAATACCCCGGTCGGAGGGCGTCCAGAGGCAGGCCTTTTGGCCGCAGGCTTTTAGCGCATTATTGGTCCAGGTGTTGCACGTGTACAAGAAGCTGTACACGCGGCGGGCCTCGTAGAAAGCGTCGTTCGGGCCGTAGCTGTGGCCCTGGATGTGTTGCACGTGCCCGGCCGCATCGTAGCGAAAGCTATCTTGAATATAGGCAATCAGGCGAGCGTACTCCGCCCGGCTTAGGTGCAGGGGCACGGTGTCGGGGCCGGGGGTCGGAGCGGGTAAATACGTGGTGTGCATGGCCGAGGAACCCAGCCAAAATGCGGCCACGAATGCCGTGCGGAATTTAAGGTCGGCCCAAGTGGGCGTGTAGAGGTAAAAACCCTTGTCGCCCCACCCGAAGGCCAGGTAGCGCAGGGTAGTATCGCGGGAGGGGATGTTGCGGAAGGGCAACAGCTGGCTCCAATCCTGCTGCGGGGTTTTGACGGGCACCACGATGTCGGTATGTACGCCGTTGGTGTGCACAAACACCAGCACGTCGGCCGGGGCATTGGGCTGGGTTTTGGCCACCGGAATGCGCCCGAGGACGAACGCGGCCGCCAGGTACAGGCAGATGGCCCCCACCAGGACCCCCACCGCGTACCCAACCGCTTTCATTACCTGCCGAATCGTAATCCGCATGGCATCGCGATGTTGAAAGTTATAGCCTTGGCTACCCCCGATAACTATTGCGCAGTACCGGCCTGCTGGCTGTCGCGCGTATTTTTCTGCACGGCGATGGCGGCAAACAAGCTAAGCAGAAACGACATGGCGTAGAACCCCTTTTCGCTCAGTGTGAGGGTGGCGTGCCACAAGCCTACCACCAGTAGCAGCAGGCAAAGCACGGTGGAGAACCAACTCAGACCATAGTAAATAGCGGTAACCGGAGTGCCTTCGAGACGGTCGCGTACGCTTTTTTGCAGGGAGATGGCGGCGAACAAGCCATACATTAGCACCGTGAAATAATAGCCCTTTTCATTAAGCGCCATCTGGGCGTTCCATAGTCCAACAATGAAGGCCGCTATGCCTGCGAGGAGGGCAACCCAGGAAGCAGCAATAAAGGCGTTGGACGGTTTTGGCTGGGGGTTCATGGTAACTACTGAGTGAGATTGGCTTGCCAAGTACGGTATAAAGTTGGACAATATGCGGGCCCAGGATAAATAGACTAAGCCTCGGAACACTGCCGCCGTCGTGGGCCGTACGCCAGCGGCAATCTACAGCTTCGGCGGGAATCCTTATTCATGGGTGGCTCCAGACCATCTGGCTGCTTCCCATACCGAATGGCACCCACTCCCGCTACGCTTCTCCTCCCCAAGCTGTTTAAAGGCCCCTACTCCAGCGAGCGGATGTCCCGCCCTAGTCAGCGCCGGTGGCCGGCAACCAGTGCTGCTGCCCACGGCAACGGGAAGCCGGGTAATTAGAACGTGCTCGTCCGGGCACCCGTGGCCATTCCTCAATGCAGGGGGCGTTTTTTTACCAGCCCGCCCTTGGTTTCGCGCACGCTGTGCATCACCACGAAGGCCTGGGGGTCGATGCGGTCGATTTCCGTCTTGAGGCGGGTTACTTCCAAACGGGTGGTGACGGTGAACACGATGTCGATGGCCTCGCGGGAGTGGCCGTGCGAGCCAAACCCGCGCCGCCCCGCGTAGATGGTGGCCCCGCGCCCCAGCTTTTC
The DNA here is from genome assembly GCF_014699115.1 of Hymenobacter montanus. Lineage (GTDB taxonomy): Bacteria > Bacteroidota > Bacteroidia > Cytophagales > Hymenobacteraceae > Hymenobacter > Hymenobacter montanus. Next base: position 111,478 of record NZ_JACXAD010000014.1, on the reverse strand, counting down.
GGTGAGCATGCGGCGAATCTGTTCGCTGTGCGCCGAAATGATAGTGACGCCGGTGTATTCCTCGATGCCTTCGATGATGAAATCAATTGTTTTGGCGGCTGACAGGTACGCCAGAATAGAGTACAGAGCCGTTTCCACGGAGAGCAGCGCGGCGGCCACCCCGAAAATCAGCAGGTTGATGAGCAGCACCACATCGCCCACCGACAGGGCGGTTTTCTTGCTCAGGTACAGGGCCAGCACCTCCGTGCCGTCGAGCACGGCCCCTCCCCGGACGGTAAGCCCAATGCCGGCACCCAGGAAAAAGCCGCCGAACACGGCAATCAGGAGCTTATCCTGCGTGAGCGTGGGAAACGAAATAACGAGTAGTACCAGGGCCAGGCTCACAATGGCGACCAGTGTTTTGAAGGCGAATGCTTTGCCTAACTGGTAGTAGCCCATCAGGATGAAAGGCAGGTTGAGCACGACAATCAGGAGCGAAATCGACACCCCGGTGAGCTGGTTGATCAGCAGGGATATGCCCGTTACGCCGCCATCAATGAAGCCATTGGGCAGCAGGAACCCCTTCAATCCCAATGCGGCAGCGGCCACGCCCGCGGCCAGGAAGGCACCTTGCACCAGCTGTTCGCGCACGGCCCACCCCGCAAAGGGAAAAACCCATTGCTCAGGCTGGGCCGGGGTGTTGCTGGCAAGTCGGCGCCGCTTCTCCCGATAATGACGAATAATAAATTGGGGCAGTAGCATACTAACGTGGTGGATACTTAGCGCCTCAATCAAAGGCGGCCATTAGATAAAGCGGGGGCCAGCAAGTCGCGTTTTTTCGTAACGGCTGGCCAGGTGATGGGCTTGTTTGAGACGGCCGAAGAAGCGTTTGCCTGCCCATTCGATCACATGCCCGCGTATATCGCAAGTTTAACGCTTTTCTCACCCATTAGTTGGCAGGCTCATGGAGGCGAGTTTGGTAGTCCCCACACCAACCCCAGTTGGCCACTTCGGCGCTTGTGAAATGGGAAGTCTTACAAACCATCCGCTATAATCAAGCATCAGAAAAATCACGGCCCGTCAGGCCCTGCTCAGTGAGTTGGCCGGAGCGGCCCGCTCACGGCACTCCACCAGGAAACGCAGCCTTGCGCCGGCTGGAGCATCGGAGAGGTGGAATCAGAAACTATGGCGACGGGCCGGCGCCTACCCTACTTACCTGACGCCTGCGCCTGGACCTGGTGCCCACGGTCGCGACCAATATCGGTGGCTTATGCGCGACGCCAGCCCGCGGCGCATTCCCTTGCTTTCCGGCATCTTTGCGAGGCAATGATGAAAACCCTCCGCAAACTGCTGGTCCGCACGCTCGGCTTCGAGCGTTACATTCGTTTCGTGAGCGGCGTGTATCTGAGGCTGGTAAGCCGGGGCTGGGGCCGGCAGAAATACCCGGAGCTGTTTTTCCTGGAGCAAATCATTAAGCCGGGCTTTGTGTGCCTCGATATCGGGGCCAACCTGGGGTACTACTCCGTGGCCCTGTCGCGGCTGGTGGGGGCAGAAGGCCAGGTGCTGGCCGTAGAGCCAATCCCCGATTTTCAGGCCATCTGGCAGGACAACGTGAAAAGCAGCGGCTTCAACAACCTCACGCTGCTACCCTATGCCCTGGGCGGGCAAAATACCACGGTGCAGATGGGTACCCCCGAGCGGGACGGCCTGCTCCACCACGGCATGACTAAAGTAGCCGCCAGCAACCCCCAGGAGCACTACGCCCGCACCTACGAGGTGCCCATGCGCGTCCCCGACGATCTGTTGGCGACCCTGTCCCGCCTCGACTTCGTGAAGTGCGATGTGGAAGGCTTCGAACACGAGGTATTCCGGCACATGCAAGCCACCCTGCGGCGCTTTCAGCCGCTCATTCAGACGGAGCTCAACGGGCTGGAAAACCGACGGGCGGTAGTGGCAGTGTTAGACGAGCTAGGCTATAAACCATTTATGCTCTCGGCTCATTCAGAGCTCGTGCCCTGCTCCGAAGCTCAATTGGCCAGCGCGGTTACCGCTGACTTTTACTTTTTGGCGCCGACCAGCCCGCTTCGCTAACAACCTTTTGGCGCGCCGGCCGAACAAGGGAGCTATGCACTTTACCGTCATCACCCCCACCCACCAGCGGCGCGAGTTGCTGCCCGAGGCCGTGGCCAGCGTACGAGCCACCATCAGCGCCCCCCTCGACTTCTCGTTCGAGCACTTGATTTATGATAATGGCTCGCGCGACGGCACCGCCGCCTACTTGCGCGAAGCCGCCGCCCAGCCCGGCCCGCCGCTGCGCCACTGGCATCACCCCGGTCGCCAGCTCGCCGGCCGGGCCCGCAACCAGCTCATCCAGGAAGCGGCCCCCGAGGCCTGGCTGGTACCCCTGGACGACGACGACATCCTGCTGCAGCGCACGCTCTACCACTACGCCACCCAAATCGAGGCTCACCCGGGCCGCCCTTGGTTCGTGGCTGACTTCCTGCGCGTAGACGAGCACGGCCGCTACCTGCCAAATGAGGATTACTATGCCTGGCAGTTCGACACGCCCGCCGACATGCTCCGGGCCATTTTCCGGGCCGAGCATTTCATCCAGGGTAACGTATGCTACAGCCACGCCTTCATCGACCAGGTGGGCGGCTACGACGGCGAGCTGGCCATGGCCGAGGACCTGGACCTGTACGTCCGCTTCCTGCTGGCCGGGCAGTTGCCGGTGCTGTGCCCGCACATCAGCCACCTGCACCGCTTCCACTCCCGTAATGTGAGCATTGGCGTCGATGCGGAGAAGCACAATGCTGATCTGCGGGTGATTTACGAGAAGTACCGCGGGCAATTGCAGGCCTTGGGAGTCGAGGCACCGGGCTAGCTCATCCACGATTAAGGGACTGGCTCCGAGGCCGAGCTAGCGCAAAGCGGACTCGCTCGTAGCTTAGCGCCCGCATAAATTGCCCCCATTGCCGATGTCTTCCGAAGAACAGCAGGCCCACGCCGAACTGCAAGCCTGGCAGCAGCGAATGCAGCGCCGGCCTTCGTTCCTGAACAACTTTGCCCGGCGGGTGCAAACCCGGCTCAACGCGCTGCTGCCCGAGCGGGTACACCAAGCCATTACCAGCGCCATCAAGCACATGGTGCGGGGCGTGCTGTTTGGCTCGAAACATACCACCAGCCAGCCGTTGGGCGAAGCCTCCCTGGCCGTGCGGGAAAGGGCCGTGCGCGACCGCATTCGCGACTACCGCACCATGGCCACTGCCGAAGGGGCCGTCACCGGGGCGGGGGGCTTCCTGCTCGGCCTCGCCGACTTTCCGCTGCTGCTGGGCCTCAAGATCAAGCTGCTCTTCGACGTGGCCGCGCTCTACGGCTACGACGTGCACGACTACACCGAACGGCTGTACGTGCTGCACGTCTTCCAGCTGGCCTTCAGCAGCCAGCACGCCCGCAACGCAACCTACCGCCGCCTCGCCGATTGGGACGCCTACCGCCTGGCCCTGCCGCTGGACCCCACCGAGTTCGACTGGCGCACCTTCCAGCAGGAGTACCGCGACTACATCGACCTGGCCAAAATGGCCCAGCTGCTACCCGTTATCGGGGCGGCCGTGGGGGCCGTGGCTAATTATAAGCTCATCGAACAGCTCGGCGACACGGCCATGAACTGCTATCGAATGCGGTATTTCGCCCCCCAAAAGGCGCCGTGGCTAGCCAACCCGACAGCTTGACCCAGCCGGGGTAGGCGCCAGATTCGGAAATAACCAGGAAATCCAGCCCCTCTGCTCGCTAAACTGACAATGCGGTGCCGAACACCCAGCAGCGCGCATAGGTTCTTGAGAACTGCCAGCTAGCATCCTTCCTACCCCACTCCAGACGCAGCTTTTCCGACCGGGTAAAAACGCTTGTTTGGTGCGGGCCGCTGCTGGTGGTAATAAAGGATTGTGGCGCGGAGTTCAGTCGGCAGCCTGACCGTTCAGGGTGAACAGCGCTAGGACGGAAGCTCGTACCACACGCGGCCCGCTAGGACCTGAAAGTTGTTGCGGTGTTTTCATCCTTATTGGGTTCTCCTCTTTTCTGCGAAAACGCTAAAATTAAGCTAGGATGGGAGCGCGTAACGGTTATACCCTCGCGCTCACCGAACCTTTGTCCGCGTCAGCAACTGGGCGAACAGGTCGGGCAGCAGGCGCTTGACCAGCACGGCCAGCGTTTCGCGGCCCCCGATGAGGACTTCGTTTTGGCCTTTGGCAATAACGTGCACTGCCTGCCGGGCAAAGTTTGCAGGGGTCATACCGCGGTTGGTAGCTTCGTCCATCGTACTTAGTGGCGTTCCGTTGCCGGTGAGCGCGTTGATGGAGATGTTAGTGCGGATAAAGCCGGGGCAGATGAGGGTGATGCTAACCCCCGTACCCGTCAACTCAGCCCGTAACGAATCAAAGAAGCCGTGCAGCGCGTGCTTGGAAGCCGCGTAAGCCGAGCGGTAGGGAGTGCCAAACTTGCCTACCAGGCTGCTGATGACGACCACCCGCCCCCAGCCCTGTCGTAGCAGCTGGGGCAGAACGGCCTTCGTGAGCGCCACGGTACCAAAATAATTGACCTCCATCAACTGCCGGTCCACGGCCAGCGTGGTTTCCAGAGCCAGGGAGCGTTGGCTAAGCCCCGCATTGTTCACCAGCACATCGAGACGATCATAATGCGCCAGCACGCGCCTAACCGCTGCCGGATGGCTCTCAATGTCGGCCACATCGAGAGGAAGTACCAGGGCCTCCGAAGGCGCACAGGCCGCTCTTACCCGTTCCAGGGCCGCCACGTTGCGCGCCGACAGCACCAGCCGCGCACCTTGCCGCGCGAACTCCAAGGCTAGCGCCTCCCCAATGCCCGCCGAAGCGCCGGTAATCCAGACAACTTGTTGAGAAAAGCGCATAGAACAACTGAGAAAGATCACGGGAAAGCTATCCAGGTAAAACTGGTTTTCAGACTCGCCTGAGCGGCCTCCCGCCAGGGGGCCGGAGTCGGGGCCAGTCGGTGGCACCACGGATGGTACTCCGCAGGGCTGGTTGAAGTACGAAGGTTGAATAGGCAAGCCGTTCTTCTGTCTTACCCATTTTCAACTGAAAATATGCTACAAGATGCTTAGTCCTTCTCACCAAAACAACCAAAACGGCCGCCTCAGCGTACTGAGGCGGCCGTTTTGCTAGGTTCCTAACCTAAACCAGAACCATTACTTCTGCGACATCTGGGCTTCGCCGTGCTCCATCATCCGAATCAGGTTCAGGGCCGAGCCGGCTTTGAACCATTCGATTTGGCCCTCATTGTAGGTATGGTTGAGGGTGATGAGGTCGGTGTCGCCGTCGGCGTGGTGCAGGCGCGCCTGCAGGGGCTGGCCAGGGGTGAAGCTGGTCAGGCCGAGGATGTCGATGGTGTCGGCTTCTTCCACCAGGTCGTAGTCGGCCTTGTTGGCGAAGGTGAGGGCCAGCATGCCCTGCTTTTTCAGGTTGGTCTCGTGAATGCGGGCGAAGCTCTTCACAATCACGGCTCGCACGCCGAGGTGGCGGGGCTCCATGGCGGCGTGCTCGCGCGACGAGCCTTCGCCGTAGTTCTCATCGCCCACCACCACCGTGCCGATGCTCATGCTCTTGTAGCTGCGCGCCGACTGCGGCACGGTCACGTAGCCGTCGCCCTGCACAGCGAAGTTGCGCACCGAGTTGGCCTCGCCGTTGAAGGCGTTGGTGGCGCCAATGAGCATGTTGTTGGAGATGTTGTCGAGGTGGCCGCGGTATTTCAACCAGGGGCCGGCCATCGAGATGTGGTCGGTGGTGCACTTGCCCTGGGCCTTGATAAGCAGGCGCAGCCCTTTCAAGTCGGTGCCTTCCCAAGGCTTGAAGGGCTCGAGCAGCTGCAGGCGGTCGGAGCTGGGGCTCACGATTACCTGCACGCCGCTGCCGTCAATGGCCGGGGCCTGGAACCCGGCATCTTCCACGGCAAAGCCGCGGGGCGGCATTTCTACGCCCACCGGCTCGTCGAGCTTCACGGGGCCGTTGGTCCCGGGGAGCGTGTCAGTGAGCGGGTTAAAGGTGAGGTCGCCCGCAATGGCGAAGGCGGTCACGATTTCGGGCGAGGCCACGAAGGCGTGGGTGTTGGGGTTGCCGTCGTTGCGCTTGGCGAAGTTGCGGTTGAAGCTCGTGATGATGGAGTTCTTGCGCTTGGGGTCGTCGGTGTGGCGGGCCCACTGGCCGATGCACGGGCCGCAGGCATTGGCCAGCACCACGCCGCCCATTTCGGCGAACGTATCGAGCAGGCCGTCGCGGGCCACGGTATAGCGCACCAGCTCCGAGCCAGGTGTCACGGTAAACTCCGCGTTCACGTGCAGCCCCTTGGTTACGGCCTGCCGGGCAATGGAGGCGGCGCGGGTGATGTCTTCGTAGCTCGAGTTGGTGCAGGAGCCGATGAGGCCGACTTCCAGCTTCTCGGGCCAGCCGTGCTCGCGCACGGCGTCGGCGAACTGCGAGATGGGCCAAGCCGCGTCTGGCGTGAAGGGGCCGTTCACGTGGGGCTCGAGCTCCGACAGGTTGATTTCGATGAGCTGGTCGTAGAAGCGCTCGGGCTGGGCGTACACTTCGTCGTCGGCCCGCAGGTGGGCGGCGATGGCAGAGGCGGCGTCGGCAATTTCGGCGCGGCCCGTGCCGCGCAGATAGTCGGCCATCTTCTCATCGTAGGTGAAGACCGAGGTGGTGGCCCCGATTTCAGCTCCCATGTTGCAGATGGTAGCCTTCCCGGTGCAGCTCAGATTCTCGGCGCCCTCGCCGAAGTATTCCACGATGGCACCGGTGCCGCCCTTCACGGTCAGGATGCCGGCTACTTTCAGGATAACGTCCTTGGGAGCCGTCCAACCGTTGAGCTTGCCGGTGAGCTTGACGCCGATAACCTTCGGAAACTTCAATTCCCAGGCCATCCCGGCCATCACGTCGACCGCATCGGCCCCGCCGACACCGATGGCAATCATGCCCAGGCCGCCGGCGTTGGGAGTGTGCGAGTCGGTGCCAATCATCATGCCGCCGGGGAAGGCGTAATTTTCGAGTACTACTTGGTGGATGATGCCCGCGCCGGGCTTCCAGAAGCCGATGCCGTATTTATTCGAAACCGAGGCCAGAAAGTCGTAGACCTCTTTGTTCTCGGTGTTGGCCTCGGCCAGGTCGGCCGTGGCGCCATCTTTGGCCTGAATGAGGTGGTCGCAGTGCACGGTGCTGGGCACGGCGGCCGTGGCCTTGCCGGCCTGCATGAACTGGAGCAGGGCCATTTGGGCAGTGGCGTCCTGCATGGCCACCCGGTCGGGCGCGAAATCGACGTAAGAAACCCCTCGCTCGTAGGCTTGCTTTGCCTGGCCCGTGTAGAGGTGGGCGTAGAGAATTTTCTCGGTGAGGGTGAGCGGGCGCGCCACAGCGGCACGGGCCGCCTCGATGCGGGAACCCATGTCGGCGTACACGGCGCGAATCATTTCTAGGTCGAAAGCCATAGGATATGCAATAAAAAGAGTGTGGTTGCGCAAATGTAGTACCTGCGCCAAGTTGTACCTAGCCAAAATGCGCGCGGGCAGTTTATGAAGGCTAACGCAGGATTTCGCGTCCGTGTTCGGGTGCTGAAGCACAGCCTTACACCACTACCGGAGCGGATGCTCGCCGGAGCAAGCACCCGGGCAACCAGCAGCCGATTGGGGCGGATGACGGTTTTGGCGCTTCCCTTCGCATTTTTGTGCTTATCTATTTTGCACTTCCTTATGAACAACTACCTCGTCGGCCTGATGGCTACCGCCGCGCTAGGCCTGGGCGCCTGCCAGTCCAACACTTCGCCAGCAACTGAAACTTCTACGCCGGGGGGCACGGCCGCTCCGGTCCTCACGCCGGGCCCCTGGCGCGGGGTGCTGGCGGCCCAGGGCCGGGAAATCCCGTTTCTGTTCGAGGTGAAAACCGAAGCCGGCAAGCCGGTGGTCTACCTCATCAACAAAGGCCTGGACGGGGAAGAGCGGCTGCGCTGCGAGGAAATCTTGTCGGCGGGCGACTCCACCACCATCCGGCTGCACGTGTTCGACGCGGCGCTGGTGGTACGGACCGACGGCCCCAACAAGCTGAAAGGCCACTGGGTAAAGTACGATGCCAAAACGCCGTACCACGTGCCCCTGACGGCTGCCCAAGGTCCGCAGCCGCTGTTCCCCCCGACCGATCGGAATTCCCGGGCGGAATTTGGCGGCACCTGGCAGACCACGTTTACCGACGAGACCGGTACGAAATACCCGGCAGTGGGCATTTTCAAGCAAACCAATGGCGAGGTCACCGGCACCTTCCTCACCACGACCGGAGACTACCGTTACCTAAGTGGCGACGTGAACGGCCAGGAATTAAGGCTGGCCACTTTCGATGGTAGCCACGCCTTTTTGTTCACCGCCACGCGCAACAGCGACACCAACACCATCATCCACGGCGACTTCTACAGCGGCAAGGCCGGCCACGAAACCTGGACGGCCCGCCTCGGTGGCCCCGCTAAGCTGCCCGATGCCGACGCCCTTACTTACCTCAAAAAAGGAGAAAGCCGCCTGAACTTCAAGTTTCCCAACGTGTTCGAGGGCGGCGCCATCTCCCCTACCGACCCCAAGTACCAGGGCAAGGTGGTGGTGCTCCAGATCCTGGGCTCGTGGTGCCCCAACTGCCTGGACGAAACCAACTTCCTGGCTCCCTGGTACGAGAAAAACAAGGCCCGCGGCGTGGAAGTCATTGGCCTGGGCTACGAGCGCAGCGCCGACTACAAAGTGGCCTCGGCCCGGCTGCGCAACATGCGCACGCGGCTGAACGTCGGCTACGACGTGGCGGTGGCCGGCGTAAGCAACAAGGACTCGGTGGCGAAGTCGTTGCCGCAGCTAGCCAAGTTCCTGGCTTTCCCCACCACCATCTTCCTCGACAAAAAAGGCAACGTACGCAAGATTCACACCGGCTTCGCCGGGCCCGGCACCGGCAAATATTACCAGGAGGAAATTGCCGCCTTCAACCAGGAGGTGGATAAGCTGCTGAAAGAGTAACCCCAGGCCGCGGCAGGAGCCCGGAAGAAATAAGTTAGACTACGCGATAGCCTAAGACCCGAGCCGTACGTATCCGTAGAAGTTATAGACCACTGTGCTTGTGGTAGTTTCCTTCTTTATTTTTTCACTCATGAAAAACATCCTAGTGCCTACCGATTTTTCGGCCGAAGCCCACCACGCCTTCGCCGTAGCCCTGCAACTGGCCCAGCACACGGGCGGTAGCGTGACGCTGCTGCACGTGTTGGAAGCCCCCGAGGCCACCACGGCCAACTTTAGCGCTTTCGGCGGGCCGGTGAACGGCGGTGAACTGCCCAACAGCAACGGTGGCATCGACGAAATATTCATCATTCGGCTGATGGAGGTGACCAAGGGCCGGCTGCACGCCCTGAAGAACGAAGCCTCCAGCCTGGCTCCGGGCGTGCCGGTGAGCGACGCCGTAGAGGTGGGCCGGATTGGCGACGGCATTCTGCAAGCCATCGAGCGGCATGGCACCGACCTGGTAGTCATCGGCGCGCAGGGCCGCGGCGCCATGGAGCATTTTTTCGTGGGTTCCAACACCGAACGGCTCATTCGGCTGGCCCCCTGCCCGGTGCTCACCGTGAAACACCAGGCAGCTGAATTCGCGGTGCGCACCATCGTTTTCCCCTCCGACTTCTCCGCCGAAACGGCCGGGGCTCTCGCGGGCCTGCGCCAGGTGCAAGCCACTTTCCCCAACGCGGCGCTGCACCTGGTGCAGGTGGTGTCGGGCGGCGAACCCGCCGACCAGCAGCAGATCGAAGCCTTCGCGGAACAAAACCACCTCAGCAACTACCACATCGCCGTCTTGGATGCGGCCAGCATTAGCACCGGCATCGAGCAGTACGCCCAGCAGGTGCAGGCTGATTTGGTGGTCATCCCCACCCACGCCCGTTCCGGCCTAAGCCGTTTTCTGCAAACCAGCATCGCCGAAACTGTGGCCACCCATGCCTTTCCGCCGGTGCTCACTTATCACTTATGATCAGAGTGGTATTTTAAACGATGAGTCACTATAGCTATATTTTACGGAGTGAACCAACTGAGTTAACCTTCTTCGACACGCTGCGAGTAGCTTTTGATCTTATAAAAGATGAGTATGGACTAGAATTCAAATACGCATTTTTTGAGGAGGGAGCTAACGATCTTGGTCGCCACGTTTATTGGGAAACAGGCAAGCAGGCTATTCTCAGCTTAGTTGAAGACTTGGCTACGCCTGTACGCTACTTAATGATCGAGGCGGCAACGCGAGCAGAAATGGAACGCCTTGGAGGGTGTTTGAAAGACCTCCTGCCTGTTATCTCCCTCGAAGAACTCCAGGAAGAGGCACGCCAAAAAATGATGGATGATCCGCAAACCTTAGTGCGAATGGCAATAGGCACAGGGAAGTTATTCGACCCCACTTCATTGGAAATTCTGCGGAGTGGATTACAGTGTGATGATGATATGGTTCGTTTCAGAGCAGCGGCAGCAACCAGCTTCACAGAATGGACGGATTTTTTACCAGATCTGATTCAGATGAGTCAAAACGACCCCAGCCCTGAGGTACGGAAGATGGCTTCTCTAGCAGTGGAGGCTTGTCAAAGAAGCTTATAATTCCAAAAATATTAAAGAACCTAATTTACTGCCCCCGAAGTATCAATTTCATTTCAAAGCATAGATTTAACACGTAGTAGATAATCTATCCTCATCTTCTTCAAATACTCAATCAGAGAAATTGAAAGAATTAAACTAATACCAAATTAATATTTTCAAATAATTTAATTTGATGGGTACAAAAACCTAGACTCATGGCGTTTAAATATGGGGGATTAATTTAATTCATTCAGCATTTCTTCTTGTATGATATTTTTTCTAGAAGAGAGGTTCGGCAATCCTGAACTATTACAATTAAGTAGTTATTAGGTGGGGTGGAACAATAGCAAGCCTACAGATTTTGAATCTTATATGAAGATGCGATTTGTAACACGAGGGATTAGAGGAGCCAGAAAAGAGATATACAACGAGTACCGAGGAGATAAGCAAACTGATACTCCCAAATAGTGCAGTACAAATTAAAGCTTAAACGATGCTTTCTACTACAATCACGCAAATTCTCGCAAATTCCTCACTCACAGTTGACGAAAAAGTTGAAAAGATAACCGGGGAGCTTCATTCTTACCCAGATAAAGGAATTGCAGAAAGCATTGAGTTTATCATGAACACGGATGATGCTAATGCGGCTAGCTATCCAGCAAACTACCTAGCTTTATTACCAAATCTGCAAAAGGAGAAAAGGAAAGTAGTTGAGAATATTCTTGATAGCAAACCATATCTTATGTCTGCCATTACTAATCTGGTTAAACAGTTACCAGATGATGTTATAGAACGATTAATTGACGATTATTTCAAGGATTCTTCATCAAGTGATTTATACAATGTGATTTTTGAAGCCGCCAGCTTTTTTCCAGAAAAACTGCATACGCACGCACCGCGAATAGAACATAAGTACATCAAAGAATTAATTTTACCAGGAGGACCAGATAGCTGGGTAGATGATTTAGTTAATGAATATCTGAAAAATAAAAGCCCGGAGTATCTAAAACAACTGGCAGGGCTCCGGACCGATAAAGCCTTAGATGCGCTCCTTACTCTAGCCCCGAGGGTTCCAGAGGAAGACCTAGCACAGCTTTATGCGTATATAGAAAGTTCAGGGGTATTTCCAAATACACGATTGGCTTCTGTCTATTTTCAAAGTTATCGTGGCTATGTTGTATCGCGCGGTGAAAGTCCTCATCATATGGGAGGAAGTTTTCCTCATCCGGTACCCAAATGCCTGGTGACAAATACACCAGCTAATCGCATTCTCACGTTAGATGTGTCACAAGTAGATTTAGAGATCGAAAGTGCATATAATCCCAGCTTTTTCTGGTATGAAAGCGATTACTCACCAGACTGCCTTTATGTGCGGTTTACGGAAGACGGTCTCCAAGGAATAGCAACTCCAATGACTGATGGAGAAGTGGGAACGGGCCTCATTCCTGGAGAACTGGCGCTGAAACTGGAAGCGTATCCCTTAAAATATGGTCGTGGAGGTTCAGCAGTTCCTGGGTACTCAAATCATCAAGTGGGCGGCTATCCTTCTCTTATGCGGTTCGAGCGTTTTCCCCGCTGCGCCGTCTGTGGTAAAGGAATGAGGTTTTTAGTCAGCATTGATAGTGGAATGACTCCCTTTGGCAGATTAGGATTCGATGGAATCCTTTATGGATTTTGGTGTGACGATTGTGCCGTTTCGTGCACCTATCGTCAAAGCGATGATTTCGACTAAAGGTTGTCTCCGCATCATCTGATAAATTTTATAAGATCTACCTTTGTAAATTTTTGACGATACGATTGCTCATGCTAAACATCATCAACTTTTAGAAGGCCGTTTCCAAAATCTAACCGCTCGTATAGTGACGTTAAGGATAAATACATGAAGGAATCTGACAAATATTTTGAGGAAGATGTTCCTTCCCAGAAGCTTCACCTTATTAACCAAATTAAAAGTCATAAAATATCGAGATTGGTGCGGTACAGCACATGGTCTCCGGAAAAAGCTATACGAGTTCACGGAATCCCTCATTCTTCACTTTTCCGTCTAATAAATGGCCCATTACTCATGACGCTGGAATCAGGTCTAACTATAGGGTTTGCCAGTCTTCCGGAACTGGTATCTATTATTGTATGGGTCGAAGAAACAGAATCTGGTGAGCATGGTGATGAAGGACTGATTTCCGAAGACAGCACACTTTTTCCGATAGATAGCTACGACCCAACTTATAGTGAAAATTTAATAGGGCAATTGATAGGGAAGCAGGTAGTCAGAGTCAAACTAATTAAGCGTAGTCCCAAAAGTGTCAGAGTGGCTAGCCGTCCTTGCGAAGTCGGGCTCGTTTTCGAGTTAGAAGGCGGCTTTGAGTTCATTTTATCACATGGGCTACACAATTGCTCAGATGATTTCGCTATTATTTACAGGCAGGAAATAGATCCCTATTTTCAGAAAGAGATTCAGGAAACAATAATTTAGACCATAAAGTAATTGAATCCCGCTTCACCTTCTACGTAAGCTCACAACTCTACCAGCGCATCGTACCCAAGGCATTATTTCATCTTAAACCAGGGCTGCACTGCTAGTTAAGTTAAGATAAGCTGACGTGCTTGTAAAAATCTCCAGATTAAACAGCTATTGAACTTGAGGATTAGCTATGGATATTAGCAAACAGATGATTGGTTTCCACCTGCGTATCGTAACATTGGCATACTTTGGTGAACACGACGATGTGCCCGATGATGTTGCAGGATACTATGAATACGTGGAGGCCATGAAGCAGCAGGTCATTTGGCGATCTCGATGCGCTGAAGCTAGCCTTTGAACACATCCTGAAAAACCCAACAATTGATACCGTAATCCTTTCGCAAGCAAACTTTCCGTATGAGGAAGAAGTGCGGGAGATTATTCGGTACGCTTGGGAGACGATCTGGCCGGATGCCAACCCGCTCCTGCCCGGTCCGGGTGTAAGGCTCGTAGATATACCTTGGAGTGAATGGCGTACCCACCAGGTTTAATCTTATCAGACAAGGCAGAAAATATGAACTGTGAAAAGGTAATTGCTGGAATCCTAGGTATGCTTGATGTCGATTATGAAAGCCCCGCTCAAATGAATGAGCTAGTGAATAAATGTTCGACTATGTTATCTCAACTCGCAGAGGAATGTTCCGAAACGCTACTGCAATTTGGTCAGGACTTATTAGAGCGCTCTAATGAATCCGAAGATATGAAGTACAAGTTTCAATTGATTCTGAAATCCCTGGCTCAACGCCACCAGCCTGGTGCTTTAGAACTCAATATAGCAGCCCTTTTAAGTCGAAACATCAGGGATAAGGAGGCTTATATTGACCTGATAGAAACGTTTAAAAGTTCACGAGCAATTCCCGCACTGATTCATGCCATTAAAACGGATAATTCGGTTGGAGAGGATGAGGGGTTAGTACGTTATAAAGCAATAGAAGCGCTTTGCTCAGTAGGCACAAAAGAAGTGGCGTCAATTATAATTCCTTACGTGAAAGATTCTGTCTACCGTGTAAGAGGAGCTGCTATTAATTTCTTACGCAAATTTGATATTTCTGAAGCGGCCCCTGTTATTGCTGAGTGGCTTAGCCAGGAAGAAAACCCTACTAATCTTGAATACTGCATTGCTGCCTTAGTGCATTGGAAACAGACGGGTAGTTTACCTGAACTAAGAGAAATTCTAACCAGTGGATGGATTTATAATGATAAAGATCTTCAAAGAAGCGTATCAGAAGGAATCTTAGCGCTTGAAGCAATAAATAAGGGGTTATAGATTTTTGAGAAGCATAAATAAACCCTGTTAATTATTGTTACTATGCGGTTAAAATATAGGAAACTCTTTTGGTCAGCATTTTAAGCAAATAAAGGCATCATACTATGATGATAGCACTCAGCACAGTACTCAATGTTTCTACCCGTTCGCGCAGCAGCTTGTCTAATCAAGCAGAGCGACCGTGAGGCATATTATCAAATAATTATGCATTGCAGAAAAATATGATTAAAAATCATTTTCACATCACAAAATGAAAGAGATACTCTTAGTAGAAATCGAATATAAAATGCTCAACACGCGAAATTGGGCAAAAATCAAGCTGACACCGGATGAATATTTTGAAAAAATCATAACTGATGAGGACATAAATCTGAACTCAGAGCGCTTAAATGTGGAATATGACTTTGATTCTGTTCCCAAATACTTTCATGCGGTAGAATATATCGGCTGCAAGCTTTCTGAGATTGAACACACCAAGCTACTAATAGTAGGCCCATCCAAAAATATCACGCTTATTCGATCAGAGACCTTTTGGAATGGAGGAAGTAATAGACTTATTTCAACTCAATATTTGGGAGTTGAAAAACCCAGCCATGAGATTTTGGTTGAGACTGTTATCAATAACATACCACTAACTGTACAACAGGTTAGCTTTCTGTTAGAAGAAAATCTTCCTAAATGCCCGCATCAATTACTTATTCAATGCCATGAAGATGGTAGCGAAAGCATTTTATCAGAGGTCTGATCCAGCAGCGAATGAGTGCAGAATGATCACCACGTATTTGACAGCTAAGCACTGATAGTTAATCGTTTGACGTAGTCATCAGCAACCGCAGCAAAGTGGTCGGAACGTCGTACGCCGCATAATTGGAGCGCTGGCGGACCTCGGCGACGTGCGACCGACTGGGTTCGCGTTTCTGACACGGGCGTTGTACGAGGCACATCCGTTCAGTACCTGGGCCAGGAGACCTAGCGCCCGTTGGCAGCACGCCACCGACCCGCGCCAACGGGTACTTGCCAATCTACCTTTTCCCGCCTCTAGCGCCGCCGCAGCCGGACCTGAAAATCGTTTTTCGGCCGCAGCGTAATCAGGGGCTTCGCTGTTACCGGTGCCTGGCCGGCCACCCACTCCACCTCGAACTGCCGCAGCAGCTCCAGCGCAACAAGCTGCATTTCGGTCAGGGCGAACTGCATGCCGATGCACAGGCGGGGCCCGCCGCCAAAGGGCACGTAGGCAAAGGGCGGCCGGGGCGGGCCCTGGCCGGGAGCGAACCGAGCGGGCCGGAACTCCTCGGGTGCGAGCCAGTACTTCTCATTGTGGTGCAGCCCGTGCACGTAGAGCGAAAACAACGTGCCCTTGGGGATGAGCAAGCCGTTGTAGGTATCATCGGCCAAGGCCAGGCGGTCAATCATCCAGGCGGGCGGGTACCGGCGCATGGCCTCCTGCACGGCGTACAGGGCCCGGCCCAAGTGAGGGAGGTCGTCGAAGGTAGGCGGCCGACCGGCGAGGGTAGCGTCCGCTTCGGCTTGGATGGCGCGAGCCTCTTCAGGATGGTGGGCCAGCAGGTAGATCAGCCAGGTGAGGGCGTTGGCACTGGTTTCGTGGCCCGCCACCAGCAGGATGAGCGCCTCATCGAGCACTTGGGTTGGGGTCATGGGCTCGCCGGTGTCCTCGTAGCGCACGTCGAGCAGCATTTGCAGCAGGTCGTCGGGCGGGATGGCGTTGGGCCCGGCATTGGCCTGCTGGCGCTGCGCGATGTAGCGCCCGAGCAATGCGCGCAGCTCCGACGCCAGCGCATCGTGGTAGCGAAACTGGCCCCGCAGCTTAAGCCACGGCTGCAGGTAGGGCTGCCGGATGGAGCGCACGAAAAACGCCTGAATTTCCGTCAGCAGCCCCGCCAGGCGGTCGAGCTCGGCTTCGGGGAAGTTGGTGCTGAACACCGAGCGGGCAATGATGCGGAAGGTGAGCCGGGTCATCAGCTCGTGCACCTCCACGGTTACGGTGCCCCCCGCCCGTCCGGCCTGGGCCACCAGCGGAGCCAGGGTTTCGGCCGTTATCTCTTGCATTAGGCCGGTAAGCCCCGCCACTCGCGGCCGGTGAAACCCGGGTTGAATGAGCCGACGCTGGCGCAGCCAGTCGGGCCCTTCATTGGTGAGCAGGCCGTGGCCGACGTAGCGCGAAAATCCTTGCGTATACTTCGACTTGACGTAGTTGCGGTGGTTTTTCTGTAAGATGTGCTGCATCAGGCCAGGGTCGCGGGTCAGGATGCTCTTTTCCACCCCGCCGACGAACAGCTCCACCGTGTCGCCGTGCCGGGCCAGGATTTCGTCTATCACTGGTAACGGGTCCCTGGCCAGCGCCACCGAGCGCAGCAAAGAGTGCCAGCGCGACACTCGCGGCAGCGAAGCCGGTGACAATTTCTCCGAAGCTTCTACCTCATTCATAAGCCGGGACCGCAACCAGATGCGGCGCCCAAAAGTAACCCGGCCCGCGGTGGATTCATCTTTTTTCAAACCACTCGCGTAAACCCAACCGGGCGGCGCCCACCTATCTCCTCTTTACTCCCAAACCCTTTCTCCCATGTGGATTCAGCAAAACCCCAGCACACCCGTGCCCCTCGCCGACTTACAAGGCCGTAGCGTGGGCCTCAAGTTCGAGTGCGAGCACTGCCACACCGAAGTCTTTACCGACCTGCTCGGCGTGCCCGCTCCCAACGACCAAGCCGATTCGCCCGAACACACCGGAAACCGCGAAATCGAAGAAGTGAAGTGCCCCGGCTGTGAGATGAAACACTCCCTCGAAGTAGACAGCACCTTCGACGGCGTGACCTTCAAGGTGAGCGATGCCAAATCCGTAAGCTACCAGGTGGCCTGAACCACGGATTCGCTCGGATTATTCGGATTCCACGGATTTTGTGGACAAAGCAAAAAGGCTCCCTATTGAGGAGCCTTTTTAGTGCAGGCTTCATTTAGCCAGATGAGAGCGACGTCCACGAAATCCGTGGAATCCGAATAATCCGAGCGAATCCGTGGTCTATTTTTCCCGCTCTATCGTGTAATTGATTAGCTGTTCCAATGAGGTACGGCTCGGCGACTCGGGGAAAGTGTGGAGAATGGCCAGCGCCTCGTCTCGATATTGCCGCATGGTGGTGATGGCGTAATCCAGGCCCCCTGATTGCTTCACGAAGTCGATTACCTGCTGTACCCGGTCGCGGTGGCCTTCGTTGTTTTTTACGTTGAAAATAACGCGCCGCTTCTCGAGCCAGTTGGCTTGCTGCAAGGCGTAAATCAGGGGCAGCGTCATCTTCTTCTCCTTGATATCGATGCCCACGGGCTTGCCTATTTCGGCGGCGCCGTAGTCGAATAAGTCGTCCTTGATTTGGAAAGCGATTCCGACCTTCTCGCCGAACAGACGGGCTCGCTCAATCGTCTCTTTATCGGCACTGACGGAGGCCGCGCCGACGGCGGTGCAGGAGGCAATCAGGGAAGCCGTTTTCTGCCGGATTATATCAAAGTAGACGTCTTCAGTAATATCCAGCTTGCGCGCTTTTTCAATTTGCAACAACTCCCCTTCGCTTAACTCACGCACCGCGTTGCTCACAATTTTCAGTAAATCGTAATCGTCGTTTTGCAGGGCCAACAGCAGGCCGCGCGACAACAGGTAGTCGCCGACGAGTACGGCAATTTTATTCTTCCAGAGCGCATTGATGGAGAAGAAACCGCGGCGGTAGTTGCTTTCGTCCACTACGTCGTCGTGCACGAGCGTGGCGGTATGCAGCAGTTCAATAAGGGCCGCCCCGCGGAAAGTCGCATCGGGGAGTGGAGCGGGGGTAGTGGGTTCGGGGCGGGTGGCGCGGGCTGTGAGAAACACAAACATCGGCCGGATCTGCTTGCCTTTGCGCTTCACGATGTAGCCCATTATCTTATCGAGCAGCAGCACCTTAGTGCGCATCGACTGACGGAACTTGTGCTCAAACTCTTCCATTTCGGCCGCGATAGGCGCCTGGATCTGGTCGAGGGAGAGAGTAGTAGGATGATGGGGCATTGCGGCGACAATGATACGGCAGGCCGGACGATATAGACGATATAACGGTCCACCTGGGGTGGGGCGGTAAGCAGTGGTCTGCGGTTCTCCCCTACCTTCGCTTTATGCTCACCCACGCCCCTTTTCTCCTAACCGGCACGCGCCACGGCCGGGCCTTCGAAGCCGATGCCACCTACCTAGCCGATGGCCGGGCCAAGCCCGTTGTTTTGTTCGTGCACGGGTTCAAGGGGTTCAAAGACTGGGGCCACTTCCCGCTGCTGGGCGATTTCTTCGCGGAGCGCGGCTTTGTCTTCGTGAAGCTTAACCTCTCGCACAATGGCCTGGTAGTGGGCGGCACCGGCGATCTGGAAGATCTGGAAGCGTTCGGCCGCAACAACTTCAGCATCGAGCTCGACGATATCGGCCAGGTAATCGACGCTCTTTTCACGCCCGGCGCCCTACCCATTGCCAGCGCCGAGCTGGACCTGACCCGGCTGTTCTTGGTGGGCCACAGCCGGGGCGGGGGCCTGGTGCTGCTCAAAGCGGCCGAGGACCCGCGGGTGCGGGCCGTGGCTACATGGGCCGCCATTGCCGATGCCGACCAACGCTGGCCCCAGTCGGTACTGGATGAGTGGCGGCGCACGGGCGTGCTGTATGTGCCCAACACGCGCACCGGCCAGCAATTACCGCTGCACTACCAGATCCTGGAAGACTACCTGGCCAACCGGTCGCGGCTCGACATTTCGCACAACGTGCGGCGACGGCTCCACCAGCCCCTGCTGCTGGTGCACGGCGACGAAGACGAAACCGTGCCCCTGTCCGCGGCCCACACTCTGCACCAACTCCGGCCCAACGCCGAGCTGCTGGTGGTGCCGGGGGCCACGCACATGTTTGGCGGCGCCCACCCCTGGCCTGCCGCCACCCTGCCCGAGCCCGCCCAGCTTATTGCCGAGCACACCGCCGATTTCTTCCAGCGCCAGGCGTGAGCTCAGCGATAACGGCCTACCTGCTGCTCGGCAGCAACCTCGGCGACCGGGCCGCGCTGCTGCAGACGGCCCGGGCCCATTTAGAAGCCACCGCTGGTGAAATACTACTAACCTCGGCCCTGTACGAAACGGCGGCCTGGGGCCGCGAAGATCAACCCGCGTTTCTCAACCAGGCGCTGGCGGTTCGTACCCGACTATCGGCAAGCCAGCTCTTAGACCAGTGCCTGGCCGCCGAGCGCCACGCCGGCCGTGAGCGACACAAGCGCTGGGGCAGCCGCACCCTCGACGTGGACATTCTCTTGTACGGGAACGCCATCATCACCCAGCCCGGCCTAACCGTGCCGCATCCGCGCCTGGCCGAGCGACGCTTCGCCCTGGCCCCGCTGGCCGAAATCGGCGGGCAGCTGCAGCATCCGGTGCTGCGGCGAAGCGTGGCCGAGCTGCTGGCTCAATGCCCCGACCCGCTGCCCGTACACTACCTGCCGGGCTAACCATTGCGGCCCCCGCCTGGAGTGGCTCAGCAAGCCCTACGGAGCCTACCCAATGGTGGCCGCGGGCACAATCTTCTTCACCAGGCCCTGCAGTACCTTGCCGGGCCCACACTCCACGAATTCGGTGGCCCCATCGGCGGCCATGTGCTGCACCGACTGGGTCCAGCGCACGGGCGCGGTAAGCTGGCGCAGGAGGTTAGCCTTAATCTCGGCCGCCGACGAATGGGGCTGGGCGTCCGCGTTCTGATACACCGGGCAGCGGGCTTCGCCAAAGGTTGTTTTCTCAATGGCTTCGGCTAAAGCGGCGGCGGCACTTTGCATGAGCGGCGAGTGGAAGGCTCCCCCCACGGGCAACGGCAGGGCCCGCTTGGCCCCGGCGGCTTTCAGGGCTTCGCAGGCCTTGGTTACCCCCTCGGTTGAGCCGGAAATAACGAGTTGGCCAGGGCAATTGTAATTGGCCGCTACCACGACGTCGCCCGCCGTGGTGATGGCCTGGCAAATGCGCTCCACCGTGGCATCGTCGAGGCCTAAAATAGCGGCCATGGCGCCGGGCTGCTCCTCACAGGCTGCCTGCATGGCCTGGGCCCGACGGGCCACCAGCAGCAGAGCATCCTCGAAGCGTAACACGCCGGCCGCCACCAGGGCCGAGAACTCTCCCAGGGAGTGGCCGGCCGTCATGACGGGCCGCAGCTCGGGCCGGGCGACAAATTGCGCCACCGAATGCACGAAAATAGCGGGCTGGGTCACATCCGTGCGGCGTAGATCTTCCTCGGAGCCGCTGAACATGATATCGGTGAGGCTGAAGCCCAGGATGTCGTTGGCCTGCGTTAGCAGTGCGCGGGCCTCCAGGCTTTGGTCGAACAGCTCTCGAGCCATGCCCGGAAATTGGCTGCCCTGGCCCGGAAAGACGACGGCGGTTTGGAGAGAATCAGAAGGGCTGGTAGGGTTCACGAAGCAGACAGTTGGTTAAGACATTACTCGTTGCCGACCACTGGTTTACTATTGAAGCTCACTCGATCAGGCAAGTAAATTCAACAACCAGCAGCGCAAAACCCGCCCGCGATAGGGCGGTTGGGGCCGCAAGCTGCACAAAAGCCGCCAACCTTACAAATCGACCCAAAAAAGGCCGCTGCGGATGCAGCGGCCTTTTTAAATGTTTTGCGAAGGTGTTAGCCGTCCTTATCGGACAATTTCGACCCATCCTTTGTAAGAGCGCCGGGTGGCCGCCGCGTCCGCGAACTCAACCTCGGCCAGGTAGTAGTACACCCCGTCCGGCACCCGGCTGCCCCGGCCCGTCTCCCCGGCCTGGCTGCCCCCGCCCCAGTTGATGAGCACCCCATCCGACCCGCTCGTCGTGTTCTCGAACACGCGCACCCCCCAGCGGTTGAAGGCCTGGAACCGCACCCGCCGCACCGGGCTGTAATTCTTGGGCCGGAACACCTCGTTCTGCATGTCCCCGTTCGGAGTGAAGATGTTGGGCAGCACAAAGAACACGCAGTTGTCCTGGCAGGCCACATTGCTCGTGTCGCTCACCACCCCGCTGGCCCCCACCGCCTGCACCGCGTAGCACCCCTGCGAGAAGGACAGCCCCTCGTGCACGAAGCTCGTCTGCCCCGTCGTCGTCAGCAGCGCAAAGCGCCCCGTCAGCGTGGGCCGGTAGTAGAGCCGGTAGCCGACCACCCCCGCATCGCAGCCCGCCGGCTCGGCGCTCAAGCGCCAGCTCACGCGCTGGCGGTAGGCCCCGCCCCCGGTCGGAAAGACCGGCAGCGCGGCCAGGCTGTCGCAGTTGAGCGGGGCCAGGCGCAACACCGGCCGGCAGGGCGGGCTGATGAGCAGCGCGCACTGCTGCTGGCTGCGGTTGTCCAGCGCCCGCAAGTACGGAATGCTCGCGTACTGCCCCCGCGTGCGCACATAGTAGCAGTAGGTCTCCCCCTTGACCAGGCCCGGGCCCGTGTCCAGGTAGCTGCCCCCCCCCGCCCCGGTCGGGGCCGGGCCCACCAGCACGAACGCCCCGCTCAGGCCCGCACGCCGGTAGACCTGCACCGGTTCGGCCGTGTTGTCCCAGGGCACCTGATACGTCCAGCTCACCTGCATGCCCGTCGCCGCGGCCGTCGGCACCACGCTCACCCGCACGCTGCTGGCCGGCGCGGCCACCTCCCGCACCGGGGGCGTGCCGTCGGCGAAGGTGCGCACGAACTCGAGGCGGTAGGTGTATTGGCGCTGCTCCGTGTTCAGGTTCGTATCTGTGTAGCACGTGTCCAGCAGCGAGGAGAGCGTGGCGACGGGCACGAACGCCGCGGGCGCCGGGCTCAGCCCCTCGGCCCGCGAGAGCACGTAGCTGGGCGTGCCCGGCAGCGGCAGGGCCCCGCCCCGAGGCTGGGTCCAGCACACCTGGATCTGCCCGCTGCTGACACTCGTCGCTTCCACGTCCACCTTGATGAGCTGGGCCGACCGCCCCGGAAAAGTCAGGCACACCTCCCGCGAGGCGATGCTGGCCCCGCCGGCCGGCAGCGGAAACTCGGCATAGATGCGGTAGCAGTACGTCTTGCCCCGCTCCAGCCCCTGGCGCACGCCCCCGGCCGACACGTTCTCGTCCACGAACACGCTCTGCCCCGCGCTCACCTGCCCCACCCGCTCGTAGCCGGCCTCGGCCGGGATGCCCGTCTGGCAGGGCCCGGGCACGAACGAGGAAGGGCCCTCCTTGCGGTAGATGTAAATGGTCTGGGCGTTGGCGCAGGTGTAGGGGTCCCACGTCAGGCGCGCGGCATTCAGGCCCGTGACCACGGGCTGAGCCTGCAGGTTCTGCGGGGGCGGGCCCACGACCGTGATGCGCCAGGGCTTCTCGTCGATGAGCGGCGGGTTGTTGGCCGTGGCCGGGCTGGGCGTGTCCTGGGCCTTGAACACGACCAGGTACGGCAGCCGGGCCACGCTCTGGCACGTGGTCTGCCACTCGAACGTGCCCTGGGCCTGGGGCGGGCCGGCGGCCGTCTGCTGGAAGGTGGCCGGGGGCAGGATGCCCGAGTAGGCGAACAGGCTCACCGCCGTGGCCGGGCTGCTGGGCGAGGAGCCGTCGACGGCCGTCACCGTGGCCCGGACCCGTTCGCCGGCCACCACGCACAGGTCGGGCGGCACGGTGATGGTTGGCCGCAAGTTTGTCGTGCCCGACACAATAATCTGCATGTCCCGTATCACCTCCCCGATTTTCTGACGACCACCGGGGGTGCGCCGCCACTCTTCTACCACCATCGCCACGTTATAAACGCCGACCCTCTCGGGAGCATTCCAGGTAATCTGGCCGGTGTAGGGGTCCTGCACGAAGATGGCCGCGCTGCCGGGCACACCCGCCGGAATCCCCGAGTAAGGCACTTGCAGTGGTACGGAACCCGTGATGGCCGGGTCGTTGGGATAACGGAAATTGGGCACATCCCTCGGAATAGGAGTGTTGTCGCCAGTAGCTCCGGGGCACGGCGGACCCACGATATCACTCGCCAGCGAGTTCACTTTTTGGCTGGTGCGCAAGCGGAAGGCCAGGGAGTCGCCATCGGCATCAAAGGCTGCCGGGTTGTGCAAAAATACCTGGCCCCTAGCTCCCTTGTCTATGGCTGGGGCCGTGAGTACCGGCGAGCGGTTGCGCCCCAACGACGGGCTTATCGTGATACTCGTGCTGATATAGAATGACTGGTTAACTGAATTTTCCATGTTCAGCACTCCTTCAACCCGGTTTTCGCCAATAAAGTGGACGGTAAAGGTGCCGCTAGAAGGATAAGTATGCTCGAACAGGTAGATGTTGATATTGGTGTCGGGGCTCCCGGGTACGGCGCGCTCGATTACGCGGGGCACTCCATTATTGCAACTCGACGTCCCATCGCCAAAAAAAATGGTGGCGGCGGGCTGTTTGCCCGGCGCACTAGGGTCGGTATAGAGGACCATCCTAAAAAAGATGCGCCGGGGGTTGGGGCTGGCAGTCGTGTCTGACTTGGCCTGGATGTCGCCGGCCCGGATGTGAGTGGCCCAGGCGGCCTGGGGTTGGGCGCTCAGCCCGGCCAGCAGCACGAGTACGAGTTGCACCACCCGCATCAGTCCCCAGCCCCGAAATGGAAAAATTTGTATCATATCAACTCAGTGACCAGAGATTAAAGAGAAGGGTTCAGGCTTTTCTAGCTTAATTAATAAGGTAACAAGGCGAGGACAAGATAGGCAAATCAGCAATAGCACGGGCCATCTACTGAATAACAACCTATCATACAGCACTCTGCTCGCAAACCACTCGGTCTGCCTCTACAATTGGCGTTGCAAGCTAAACCCTAATCACCCCCACAAATCAAACCAAGAAAAGCCGCTCCTATTATGAAGCGGCTTTTCTTGAAATACGGATACGTACGCAGTTCGTTCCGCGCTTGACGGATGAATCCGTCCTTATCGGACAATTTCGACCCATCCCTTGTAAGAGCGCCGGGTGGCCGCCGCGTCCGCGAACTCAACCTCGGCCAGGTAGTAGTACACCCCGTCCGGCACCCGGCTGCCCCGGCCCGTCTCCCCGGCCTGGCTGCCCCCGCCCCAGTTGATGAGCACCCCATCCGACCCGCTCGTCGTGTTCTCGAACACGCGCACCCCC
The DNA here is from genome assembly GCF_014699115.1 of Hymenobacter montanus. Taxonomy (GTDB): domain Bacteria; phylum Bacteroidota; class Bacteroidia; order Cytophagales; family Hymenobacteraceae; genus Hymenobacter; species Hymenobacter montanus. The sequence goes on along the minus strand of NZ_JACXAD010000014.1, from coordinate 86,941 downwards.
CAGCGGTTGAAGGCCTGGAACCGCACCCGCCGCACCGGGCTGTAATTCTTGGGCCGGAACACCTCGTTCTGCATGTCCCCGTTCGGAGTGAAGATGTTGGGCAGCACAAAGAACACGCAGTTGTCCTGGCAGGCCACATTGCTCGTGTCGCTCACCACCCCGCTGGCCCCCACCGCCTGCACCGCGTAGCACCCCTGCGAGAAGGACAGCCCCTCGTGCACGAAGCTCGTCTGCCCCGTCGTCGTCAGCAGCGCAAAGCGCCCCGTCAGCGTGGGCCGGTAGTAGAGCCGGTAGCCGACCACCCCCGCATCGCAGCCCGCCGGCTCGGCGCTCAAGCGCCAGCTCACGCGCTGGCGGTAGGCCCCGCCCCCGGTCGGAAAGACCGGCAGCGCGGCCAGGCTGTCGCAGTTGAGCGGGGCCAGGCGCAACACCGGCCGGCAGGGCGGGCTGATGAGCAGCGCGCACTGCTGCTGGCTGCGGTTGTCCAGCGCCCGCAAGTACGGAATGCTCGCGTACTGCCCCCGCGTGCGCACATAGTAGCAGTAGGTCTCCCCCTTGACCAGGCCCGGGCCCGTGTCCAGGTAGCTGCCCCCCCCCGCCCCGGTCGGGGCCGGGCCCACCAGCACGAACGCCCCGCTCAGGCCCGCACGCCGGTAGACCTGCACCGGTTCGGCCGTGTTGTCCCAGGGCACCTGATACGTCCAGCTCACCTGCATGCCCGTCGCCGCGGCCGTCGGCACCACGCTCACCCGCACGCTGCTGGCCGGCGCGGCCACCTCCCGCACCGGGGGCGTGCCGTCGGCGAAGGTGCGCACGAACTCGAGGCGGTAGGTGTATTGGCGCTGCTCCGTGTTCAGGTTCGTATCTGTGTAGCACGTGTCCAGCAGCGAGGAGAGCGTGGCGACGGGCACGAACGCCGCGGGCGCCGGGCTCAGCCCCTCGGCCCGCGAGAGCACGTAGCTGGGCGTGCCCGGCAGCGGCAGGGCCCCGCCCCGAGGCTGGGTCCAGCACACCTGGATCTGCCCGCTGCTGACACTCGTCGCTTCCACGTCCACCTTGATGAGCTGGGCCGACCGCCCCGGAAAAGTCAGGCACACCTCCCGCGAGGCGATGCTGGCCCCGCCGGCCGGCAGCGGAAACTCGGCATAGATGCGGTAGCAGTACGTCTTGCCCCGCTCCAGCCCCTGGCGCACGCCCCCGGCCGACACGTTCTCGTCCACGAACACGCTCTGCCCCGCGCTCACCTGCCCCACCCGCTCGTAGCCGGCCTCGGCCGGGATGCCCGTCTGGCAGGGCCCGGGCACGAACGAGGAAGGGCCCTCCTTGCGGTAGATGTAAATGGTCTGGGCGTTGGCGCAGGTGTAGGGGTCCCACGTCAGGCGCGCGGCATTCAGGCCCGTGACCACGGGCTGAGCCTGCAGGTTCTGCGGGGGCGGGCCCACGACCGTGATGCGCCAGGGCTTCTCGTCGATGAGCGGCGGGTTGTTGGCCGTGGCCGGGCTGGGCGTGTCCTGGGCCTTGAACACGACCAGGTACGGCAGCCGGGCCACGCTCTGGCACGTGGTCTGCCACTCGAACGTGCCCTGGGCCTGGGGCGGGCCGGCGGCCGTCTGCTGGAAGGTGGCCGGGGGCAGGATGCCCGAGTAGGCGAACAGGCTCACCGCCGTGGCCGGGCTGCTGGGCGAGGAGCCGTCGACGGCCGTCACCGTGGCCCGGACCCGTTCGCCGGCCACCACGCACAGGTCGGGCGGCACGGTGATGGTTGGCCGCAAGTTTGTCGTGCCCGACACAATAATTTGCATGTCCCGTATCACCTCCCCAATCAGCCGCCGGCCGCCCGGGGTGCGCCGCCATTCCTCGACAACCATCGCCACGTTGTAGAATCCGATGGCCACGGGGGCGTTCCAGGTAATCTGGCCGGTGTAGGGGTCCTGCACGAAGATGGCCGCGCTGCCGGGCACACCCGCCGGCACCCCCGAGTACGCCACTTGCAGGGGCGGATTACCCGGACCCGTGATGACCGGGTCGTTAGGGTAGCGAAAATTAGTAGCCGTTTGGGGGGCAGGCTGATTGTCGCCGGTGCCACCGGAGCCGCCCGGGCACGAGCCCAGGGTGCCGTCGATACCCGCGGGTACCTGCTGGCTGGTGCGCAAGCGGAAGGCCAGGGAGTCGCCGTCGGCATCAAAGGCCGCCGGGTTGTGCAGAAACACCTGATTCACCCCGGCCTTGTCCACGGCCGGAGCCGTGAGCACTGGCGAGCGGTTGCGCCCCAGCGATGGGTCGAGCGTGATGCGCGTGCTGATGTAGAACGATTGATCCAGCGGTCGGTCTATGTTCAACGCCAGGTTGCGGTTTTCGCCGATGTAGCTAACCGTGAATGTACCGCTGGAGGGGTAAGTATGCTCGAAGTAATAGATGTTGACGCTGGTATCGTTGTTGCCGGGAATCGACCGCCGCCCTCCGAAGCGAGGCACGCCATCCCGGCAGCTCGAGGTGCCGTCGCCGTAAAAGATGGTAGCAAAGTCGGCCGTTACCGGCGAGCTATTATCTGTGTAGAGCGTCAGCTTAAAAAAGACACGACGCGGGTTGGGGTTAATCGTAGTGTCGATTTTAGCCTGGATGTCGCCGGCCCGGATATGGGTGGCCCAGGCCAGCCGGGGCTGGGCGCTGAGCCCCGCCAGCAGCACGAGCACGAGCTGCGCTACCCGCAGCCCCCCCCCACTCCGAAATGGAAAAATTTGTATCATATCAACCTGATAACGAGGAATAAAAAAACCGCAGCATTCGTCTCATCCGCAACCGATGAGCCCTGGTACGGGCCCAACATTTGGCGGGGGCAGCAAGTTATTGCCTAACGCGCTCAGACGGCGAAACGATGCGTGACCCGAATAGGAATCACCCTCTCAATGCCAAATTTTGGCGAAAAGAGTTCCACTGCTATCCATTGGGCCGCACTTTGTTCGGTTAGCGGGTGCGGCCTACCTTTGAGCGCAATAAACGCACTCCTTCACTTCCCCAGTTTGGTTACTTTATGAGTTGGATAACAAAAACACTAACCAGCAGCATCGGCCGGAAGCTAATAATGTCAATTTCCGGCCTGTTTCTGTGCACGTTTCTAGTAGTCCACGTAGTTGGAAACCTGCAGTTGTTTAAGCACGACCAGGGCGCGGCATTCAACGCTTACTCGCACTTTATGGGTACCAATCCCATCATTCGCACCATTGAATGGGTTCTGGTACTAGGTTTTGGTTTTCACATTTACGAGGCTTTCGCGCTCGTCCGCCGCAACAAAGCGGCCCGGGGCCACGGCTATGCCCAGTGGAAAGCCGAGCAAAACTCGGAGTGGACCTCCCGTAACATGGGCCTGCTGGGTACCATCATCCTGATTTTCCTTATCGTACACCTGTACAACTTCTTCTGGCGCGCCCGTTTCGGGGGCCTCGAAAAAATAGGGGGCGACAACCCCGAGATTAGCGACTACGACAACTTGTATCTGGCCGTCGTGTCGTCGTTCCACATCTGGTGGTACGTGCTGCTGTACGTGGCCGCGCAAATCAGCCTCGGCTACCACCTCTGGCACGGTTTCCGTTCCGGTTTTCAGACCCTGGGCTTGAACCACCGCAAGTACATGCCGGTTATTAAATACGCGGGCTACGTGTTCTCCGTGGTGGTTTCGGCGGCCTTTGCGTCCATGCCCCTGTACTTTTATTTGTTCACCAACGAGCAGGGCGAGCTGGCTGCCAATGCGCCTTCGCTCATTCACGCCGTGACTTCCGCTTTCTAATTGCTGGCGGACCATAAAAATAGCCATTTGCCGCTAACACCTGGCGGGTTGCGCTGTTGTTCTTGGTGCAGTTCAATCCGTCATACCCTCACTCCGTTATCCTATGCTGTTGGATTCTAAAATTCCCGAAGGCCCTCTCGCCGAAAAGTGGGAGAAGCACAAGTTCAACGTCAAGCTTGTGAACCCCGCCAATAAGCGGAAATATGACGTGATTGTGGTCGGCACCGGCCTGGCCGGAGCCTCGGCTGCCGCCTCCTTGGCGGAGCTGGGCTACAACGTGAAAGCCTTTACCTACCACGACTCGCCCCGCCGCGCGCACTCCATCGCGGCGCAGGGCGGCATCAACGCAGCTAAAAACTATCAGAACGACGGCGACTCGGTCTTCCGCTTGTTCTACGATACCATCAAGGGCGGCGACTACCGGGCCCGCGAAGCCAACGTGTACCGCCTAGCGCAGGTGTCGGTGAATATCATCGACCAGTGCGTGGCCCAGGGGGTGCCCTTTGCCCGCGAGTACGGCGGGCTGCTGGCTAACCGCTCCTTCGGGGGCGCGCAGGTGAGCCGCACATTCTACGCCCGCGGTCAAACCGGGCAGCAGCTGTTGCTGGGTGCTTACTCGGCCCTGAGCCGGCAGGTAGCCTACGGCAAGGTGAAGCTGTACACCCGCTCGGAAATGCTCGACCTGGTGGTGGTAGACGGCAAGGCCCGCGGCATCGTCACGCGCCACCTGATTACCGGGGAGGTGGAAACCCACGCGGCCCACGCCGTCGTGCTGGCCACCGGCGGCTACGGCAACGTGTTCTACCTGAGTACCAACGCTAAGTACTGCAACGCTACGGCGGCGTGGCGGGCCCACAAAAAAGGCGCCTTCTTCGCCAACCCCAGCTTCACCCAGATTCACCCAACCTGCATCCCGGTGAGCGGCGACTACCAGTCGAAGCTCACGCTGATGTCGGAATCGTTGCGGAACGACGGCCGGGTGTGGGTGCCCGCCACCGTGGAGCTGGCCGAGCGCCTGCGCAAAGGCGAGATCAAGGCCACCGACATCCGGGAAGAAGACCGGGACTACTTCCTCGAGCGCAAGTACCCCGCTTTCGGTAACCTGGTGCCGCGCGACGTGGCCTCGCGCAACGCCAAGCAGATGTGCGACGAGGGCCGGGGCGTGGGCAGCAGCGGCTTGGCCGTGTACCTCGACTTTGCCGACGTTATCAAACGTACGGGCGCCGAGGCGGTGAGCCAGAAGTACGGCAACCTGTTTGCCATGTACGAGAAAATCACCGACGAGAACCCCTACGAGCTGCCCATGCGCATCTACCCCGCGGTGCACTACACCATGGGGGGCTTGTGGGTCGACTACAACCTGCAAACCACGATTCCCGGCCTTTACGCCACGGGCGAGTGCAACTTCTCCGACCACGGGGCCAACCGCCTGGGGGCTTCAGCGCTGATGCAGGGCCTGGCCGATGGCTACTTCGTGATTCCCTACACCATTGGCGACTACCTGGCGCAAATACCACCCAAGCCGGTCGATGCCAACCACCCCGCCTTCGCGGAGGCCAAAGCATTTGTGCAAGCCCGCACCGAGCGGCTGCTCAGCATCAACGGCACCCGTACGCCGGGCCAGTTCCACCGGGCGCTGGGCCACATCATGTGGGAGTATTGCGGCATGGCCCGTAACGCGGAAGGCCTCACCCACGCCAAAGCCGAGGTTCGAAAGCTGCGCAACGAGTTCTGGCAGGACGTGAAAATCGTGGGCTCCGGCGAAGAAATGAACCAGGCCCTGGAAAGCGCCGGCCGCGTGGCCGACTTCCTAGAACTGGGTGAGCTAATGATTGACGACGCCCTGCACCGGAACGAGAGCTGCGGCGGCCACTTCCGCGAAGAGTACCAGACCCCCGATGGCGAAGCCCTGCGCGACGACGAGAACTTTGCTTACGTGGCGGCCTGGGAGTACTTGGGGGACAACCAGCCCGAGCGCCTCAACAAGGAAGAACTCATTTTCGAAAACGTGAAGCTCACGCAAAGGAGCTACAAATAAAACTAGCGTTCAGGCTGAGCGCAGCGCAGGATCTCGCGGGCGGCAGTAATCTTACACCTTAAATTTAGCACGGCGCGTGAGCTGCTTCGGCAAGCTCAGCCTGACGTTTTTACTACCATGGCTGGAAATAGCAACGGCAAACCAATGAACCTGACCCTGAACGTGTGGCGCCAACCAAACCGCCACACCGAAGGAAAAATGGTCGAGTACAAAGTGAAGGATATCTCGCCCGAGATGTCGTTTCTGGAAATGCTCGACGTGCTGAATGAAGACCTGCTGCACGCGGGTAAAGACCCGGTTGCATTCGACCACGACTGCCGCGAGGGCATCTGCGGCTCGTGCGATTTATTTATCAATGGCCGCAGCCACGGTCCGGAAAAGGGCACCACGACTTGCCAGCTGCATATGCGCAAGTTTTCCGATGGCGATACCATCACCATCGAACCCTGGCGCGCCAATGCCTTCCCGGTGAATAAGGACCTGAGCGTGGACCGCTCGGCCTTCGACCGGATTATTCAGGCCGGGGGCTACGTCAGCGTTAACACCGGCGGCGTGCCCGATGGCAACGAGATTGCCATTCCCAAAGAAATTGCTGACCGCGCTTTTGAGGCGGCTACCTGTATCGCCTGCGGGGCCTGCGTCGCCGCTTGTAAGAATGCTTCGGCCATGCTGTTCGTATCGGCCAAGGTGTCGCAGCTGGCCCTGCTGCCGCAAGGGCAGCCCGAGCGCAAAACCCGCGTGGAGAACATGGTGGCCCAGATGGACAAGGAAGGCTTCGGGGCGTGCTCTAACATTGGTTCCTGCGCCGCCGAGTGCCCGGTGGGCATCTCGCTCGAAAACATTGCCATCCTGAACCGCGAGTTTATTGCGGCCAAGGCTACGTCTAATAACCTAGCGTAGGCATAAGCGCTGAAGCATTGAGAAAGCGCGGCGGTTACTCGTCGCGCTTTTTTCATATCCATTTTTCCTGCTGCTGGAAGCCAATGGCTGGTGCTCCCTTCTGCGCTATTCCGCACCGAAGCAGGAGTTCCTTTGCATTTCTTCGCGCAGCTTGGATACCAGCCGCGTTATCAAGCCGCCCTAACAATGCTATCGGGGCGAATGCCAACGCCGGCCGACAACTTTAGCCGCGAGCTTCACCAATGGCGGCACCATCGGGAAGGCCAAGTAGCCCTGCGTGGTCAACAGGGCGCTTTTTAAAGACAAGGCTTACTGTACTTCATGTCTCTGCTACCCACCCGTACCCTGCCTCTGCTCTACGCCATCATCCTGCTCGACGTGGTGGTGGGCGCAGTAGTGGGGCCGGTGCTGCCGGATTTTGTGCGCGGGCTGCGGGAGCCGCAGCTGTGGCTGTCGGTGGGCACCGGGCTGTTTCTGGGGGTGCAGCTGTTTTCGTCGCCGCTGCTGGGGCGGCTGAGCGACGGCTATGGGAGGCGGCCCATCTTTATTCTGTCGGCGGTGGGTACCCTGCTGGCTAATGCCTTGCTGCTGCCGGTGCGGGCGGGGCTGTACTTCGTCAACCGCATATCGGATGGCCTGACCAATGGCATGTATGCCGCGGCCCGCTCGGCCATCACCGATGTTTCGGCCCCGGACCGGCTGTTTCGCAACCTGGGCATGGAGGGGGCCATCATTTCGTTAGGCTTCGTGCTGGGTCCAATGGCAGCGGGCCTGCTGCTTACGGTTCTGCAAGTGCCCCCGGAGCAGCAGGCCCGCTACGTAGTGCGGCTGGCCGTGGCCCTGGCTGGCCTGAACGTGCTGCTGAGCGGATGGCTGCCCGAAACCCACCGGCAACGCAACAACGTGCGAGGCGCCGAGCTTCGCACCGAGCTGGGGCAGGCCGTGAACCCGCTTACCCTATGGGCCCGGCTCCAAGCCAAGAACGCCAGCAACCCCGGCATCCGGCGCATCGTGCTCACGCAGGTGGCGCTCACGCTTAGCACCGGATATTACTTCTACTTCGTGGCTTTTGTCAGCCTGGGACCGTTACAGCTCGATGCGCGCAGCATCTCCTACCTGTTCATGTATTTCGGGGGGCTCAGTATTGCCTTAAACTATGGGTTCTACACCTACTTGGCCGACCGCCTCAACCAGCGCCGGGCCATCGTGTGGCTGGCGGCGCTCGGCACCCCCGTGCTGCTTGGTTACGGACTGGTGGGCACTTCCAAGGCTGCTTTTTACACGCTGGTCACCCTCGATTGCTTCACCCTTTCGTTGATTCAGGGGCTGCTGGAAGGCCGCCTGGCCCGCCACACCACCGACGCCGACCGCGGCGAGATTTTTGGGCTGAACCAAGCTTTTCAGGCCCTGGCCAGCTTTGCTACGGCTCTGGTTTTTGGCGGGTTGTCGGTGGTGGATTTACGGCTGCCGTGGGCGTGGTTCGCGGCCTGCCTGGCAATGGTGGCCTGGCTGGCGGCGCGGCGGGAGCGAACAATTTTGACACCCTAGAGCCGATGGTCAGGGCAAGGCCACGGGCCAGACAATAGGGCGCGTCAGGAGGGCTGACTGACGCATGGTGGGCGGCGGAGATTCGTGCTAAGTTAATTTTAGAGCGGTTCTCCGGTAAGGGTATCGTTTTTTAGGAATTAAAAATGAAGAATTAAAAAATGAACCAGCTGATTTTTAATTCTTCATTTTTAATTTTTAATTCCTTTCTCCGATGCGAAAACTACTATAAGGAACAGGAAGCGGCCTCGGCGCGGCGCCCGCAACCAATGACCGGGGTAGTAGGTTAGAGCACCGACAGTACCGTACCTCGTCGTTATTTTTGCTTCGTTTTGATAACCCTACTCGTCGGCACGAACCGACCCAACTCCCGCGCCCGCCGCATTGCGACCTACTACCGCGGCCTGCTCACTGACTTAGGGGCCGAGAGCCAACTCCTGGACCTAGCAGACCTGCCCGTAGACTTTATCGCGTCGGCCCTGTACGACAACGCGGGCACCAACCCCCTGTTTAACCGGCTGGCCGACCTACTCAGTGCCGGCAACAAATTGGTCATTGTCACGCCCGAGTACAACGGTTCCTTTCCGGGGGTACTCAAGGCTTTTATTGATGGCCTACCCTACCCCAGCGCTTTCCAGGGGAAAAAAGTCGCCCTTATCGGCTTGAGCAACGGCGGCCAGGGGGGCCTGCTGGCCATGGCTCACCTCACCGACATCCTGATGTACCTGGGCTCGGCGGTGCTGCCGCAGCGCGTCCGCCTGCCGTTCATCAACAAGGACCTCAACGAGGATGACAGCCTGAACCACGACTTGTCCCGGCAGCTGCTGCGGGAGCAGGCCGAAGCGCTGCTGGCATTTTAAGCAGTTTTGCCGGCCGCCGATGGGCGGGCAGCCTGGCGAGGCATCAGCCACGCACCATTCCGCTGGCGGCCCGGCGGGCCAGTACCAGCAGGGCTGCCAGGCACCTATCGGTATCCTCGGAAGTGAGGGGGCGGCTCAGCCGCGGACAAGAGCAATATCTCCGGAGGGTACGTGCGTATAAGCCTACGGCTTGCTGCCGATGCGCTGGATATCTTCGTTTGACTTCCCACCTTGTGCGTTGCTCTTCACCTATGTGTATGCTGAATGAATCCTGCTGATCAACCTCAACCAATATCATATCCCGATACCTGGCTCCGGCGGCTGGCCGTTCCTTTCATGGTGCTTACTGATTTTTATATTTTATATGGCAATTATAAGCTTGATTTCATCCATATTACGAGCCTAGTAGCCGATACGATCCAAGGCTATGTTGTTTTTGAAGCATGCCGACGCATTATTCTGCGGCTGGACACGCGGTGGCCCTGGGTAGAGAAACCGCTCCGAAGATTAGGCCTGCAACTGCTGCTCACCAGTGCCGTGGCACTGGGGATATTTGGGGTGCTGACCCAGGTCGTGAACGTACTGCTCAGGCTTCAGACTTTTACCGATGCCCGTTCCTTTGTCTACAGCCTCGACCTATCCGATAGCTTGGTGATTTTAATTTGGGTGGGCTGCGTAAACAGCCTCTACACCATCCTGTACCTGTACGAGCTGCACCGAATTCGGCAGTTGGAGAAAATGGAAATGCCTCCCGTCGCGGAGCCGCCAACGGGGAAAGGAGCTGACGCTGGCGCTTCGCACTTGCTGGTGCGGATGGGCAAGCAGGAACTGCTGCTGGCCCCCCAGCAGGTGCTACTCTTCTACATCGAGCAGCAGGCGGTGCTGGCCCTAACCACCACTTACAAGCGGCACGTACTAGATGCTTCGCTCGACAAGCTAGAAGCGCAGTTGGACCCGGCGCACTTCTTCCGGGCCAACCGCCAGGTACTTGTCACCCGGGCCGTGATCAAGAGCATCCGTTCAGAAGACAACGGCAAGCTGCGCGTGGAGCTGCTCGACTTGCCCCAGCTGCCGAGCCAGGATGTCGTCATCAGTCGCCTGAAAGCCGCCGCCTTCCGGCGCTGGCTCAAAGCTTCGTTTCCCGGCACCGACATTTCGCCGCCCGATTTATAGCAGTTCACGAACAAAAGCCCTTTTTAGGCCAACGGGGCCACATAGCAGGGAGTACGTTTGTCGTGTGCACTTCATCAGATTGTCGTGTACACTTCACCAAACCCCATAAACTCATGCTCCCCCTGCAACCCCTAAATCGGCTAAAAATCTCCGCCCGAATCTGGCGTTTTGCTCTGCCTGTACTCGCCAGCTTGGCCCTGAACGCGTGTCGTGACCATGACCGGCCGGTAGACCCGGCCCCGGAAGACTACTGCCATGCTCCCGCGAACCAAGAAGGGCACCCGAAAGCCGCGCAGTACCAGGCCTTGCTCGACTCATACGTGCAGAAGGGCCTGCCAGGCGTAGTGTTGCTGGTAAAGACCCCCAGAGATGGCCTCTGGATAGGCGCGGCCGGCAAGGCCAACCGGGAAACCGGCGAGGCCATGACCCGGTGCAGCCTCAACTACCCCCAGAGCATCGCCAAAAGCTTCACGGCCACGGCCATGATGATGCTCGTGGAGGAAGGCAAAGTCCGGCTTGACGCCAGGATCAGCGAGTACTTGCCCCAGCGTATAATCAGCGCGATTACCAACGCCGATAGAGTGACCCTGCGGCAACTGCTACAGCATACGTCGGGCATCTATAACTACCTAGATGATGAGGGCTTTCAAGCCGATGCCTTAGCCAACTTGAACAACCCCAACCGCACTTATACTACCGAGGAATACCTGAGTTACGCGGCTGGCAAACCGGCGTATTTTGAGCCGGGCACCGCGTATAAGTACTCCGATACCAATTATGAGCTGGCGGCGCTGATTATCGACCAAGTCACGGGCCGCAACCATGCCGATATGTTCACTGAGCGCATTTTCCGGCCGTTGGGCCTGCGCGACATCTATTATAAAAACGAGCCGGGCTACCCCACGCCGCGCGGCCTGGTGGCCAGCTACGCCAACGACCCGAGAGACGGCAGCCTGATTAACGTGTCTAACTTCCAAACTCGCAGTGTGCGCAGCTTCATCGGCGATGACGGCCTGATTTCGTCGGCCTATGATTTAGCGCGGTTTGTGGAAGCGCTGGGCAAAGGTCAGTTGGTCAAGCCTGAATCCTTACGGCAAATGACTCAGTGGGTCAACACCTACTCCACTACCCCTAACGTGCAGTATGGCCTGGGCTTATACAAATTCGATACGCCCTACGGCATCGCCTTCGGCCACGACGGCGATGGCCTCGGCGCGGGCGCCCAAATGTTTTACTTTCCCGATTCTGGGGTAACCTACGTGGCCTTCACCAACATCGGCACCTTCTTGCCGGGCCCAGCGGCGAGGCTCTTTCAAAGGGAGCTGCAAGCCGACGTGCAACGGCTTGCCTTTCAATAAGCCACTAGGAGAATGCGGTTTCTACTGCCGTAGTACCATCTTCTAAGCGGGCCAAGCATCAATTACTAGTGGATGCAGTCAGAGTCGCCCCACTAGTAATTGACGCTTTAAATACGTTGGCTATGGCAGGCCGCTCCCCAGCTACGCTGTTGTAACGGGATGCCTCGCCGTAAAGCCTTATCCTGCCGCCTGCTGAGCGCTACTCCGAGAACAGTGTAGTGCTCGGTAGGTGGCAGGGTTGGGAGGTGCCGTCGAGGCTGAAGCATCAGTTCACGGCGGACTCTGCCACTATAGCTAGGCCATGGGCCAATGAGTTGCTAAACAGCCCGGCGAGGCATCAGCCACGCACCATTCCGCTGGCGACCTGGCGGGCCACTACCCGCCGGAATACTCTCCGGAACAGGTAGTACAGTACGGCAACCAGCGGCCCCGCCGCCAGGGCCCAAAGCAGGAGCGCGCCCAGCTGGGCCCGCCAGAGTAAGTGGCCCGCCGCCCCCCAGCCGTCGTGGGCAATGAGGCGCCGCAGGCTAGTGAGCGTGAGGTTGGCCACCTCGTGGCCGTGGCCCAGCACGATGGCCCCGGCCCGCAACAACGGCACCAGCAACACCAGCTGAAAGGCACTCATGAGGTGGGCCACCAGCTGCATGGCCGCCAGGTTGAGCTGCAGGCGCAAAGCCGTCGCGGTGCTCACCACACTGGTAATGCCAAAGGTGGGCACCAGCCCAAACGCTACCCCCAGGCTCACGGTCAGGGCCAGCTTTTCGGGCGACAGGCCGGCCTTGAGCAGGGCCAGCATGGGTGCGAGCACCCGCCGGTACACCCAGGACCCAGGGGGTTTAGGCAGCTCGGCTATGGATGATGGCGGTATCTCGGGAGGGCACATGCGCATAAGCTGAAGGGCCCTTTTCGGGCCGCACTTCGCCCCGTAGCATTACGAGGGCTCCTCTATTTACGCTTAAATCACGAAATGGTGCCCATAAAGCATTATGGGTACGTTAGTTCTTTGTTTTTTTTGGGTAGCGGCTGGTCTGATTAAGAGCCTATCGGGAAAATAAGCAGCCCGTCCGGCTCCTCTGTCGTCCGTGAAGTCGCAGCCTCTATACCGCGGCTGTACTTCATTCGATTGGATCTACTCTCGTGGGAGAGAGGCTGCGACAAGCGGACACCAGATAGAGCAGGACGTTCTTTTCCTCTAGGACAGATCTGGGACAGACATTTTCCCGGATAGGGTCTAAGCCACTTGCCGCTCTTTGACAAAACGTTTAAACACTGGCCGTAGGCCGAAATACAGCACGAGCACCACCGGAATGGCGCCCAGCAGCCAGAGAGCCATGGCGCCGACCTCGGCCTGCCACAGGAGGCGCAGCGCCCCCCGCCAGTCGCTGGAAAAGAGATGACGAATGTGGGCGATGGTCAGCTCGTTTTTCTGGGTATTACCCATCAGGCGGGCCCCGTAGCGGAGCAAGGGAATGAGCAGCAGCAGTTGTAAGGGCGTCATCAGGTGGCTGATTAGCTGCAGGGCCGCTACGTTGAGGCGCAGGCGCAGGGCGACCAACGTGGCCACGGTAGTGATAGCGCCCAGCAACGGAATCGACCCAATGGCCACTCCCAGGGCTACCGTCAGGGCCAACTGAGAAGGCGACAGGCCCTGGCGCAATAAGCTTAGCAGCGGGCCCAACACGCGGCGGCGCAGCCAGTTGGCCGGCGGAGCCGGGGGGGCTGAGGTAGTTTCGGGAATTGGTGGCGGAAGTGGCGTGGACATAAGGGAGGCCGGAGGCAGGGCCCCGTATCTTCGCCGGGCCCGACCAAGGTAAAGCACTATGCTTATGATGGCCGCCCCAGCTTTTTCTGCTGATGACAAAAGTAACCCCACCCGCTGAGCTACCCGGCCCCTGGTGGCGCGAACTGCCCATTCTGCTGCGCCGCGCCGGCCGCGAGCTGGGGGCCAACGACCCGTTGCGGCTGGGCGCGGCCACGGCATTTTTCACGTCGTTTGCACTGCCTCCCATTCTCATCATCCTCATCGAGCTGCTCGGCTCGCTCTACTCCACATCGACGGTGCGGATGCTGCTCCTGGGTAAAATCAGCAACCTGGTGGGGGCCCCGGCCGCGGGCTTGGTGTCGCAGATTGTGATGAACGTGGCCGACCCGCGCCGCAGCCGGCTCGTGACGTGGGTAGGCTTCGCCTTTTTGGTGTTTGTGGCTACCACGCTGTTCACCGTTATTCAGCACTCACTAAACCAGCTGTGGCAGATTCGGCCGAGGCGCGGCACCGGCAAGTTCTCGCAGATCGTGCAGGAGCGGTTGCGCTCGGCGGGTATTCTCCTGGCCACGGCCGGGCTCTCGCTGCTGGCCTTCGGTGCCGATGCCGCCCTGGGCTTAGTTGCCGAAAGCATCCACGACTTCGATGCGACTCTGGCTTACTACCTGGCCCGTACGCTGAATGCCGGGGTGGCCTGGCTGATCCTGGCGGCCTGGTTTGGAGTCACGTTCCGCACGCTCAGCCTGGCCCGGGTGCCCTGGCGGGCCGTCACGCGCGGAGCGGCGCTTACGGCGCTGCTCATCAGCCTGGGCGAAGTGGTGCTGGGCCGGCTGCTGGTGGCGCAGAACCTGGGCCCGGTGTACGGGCCGGTGTCGAGCCTGGTGCTGATGCTGCTCTTCGTGTTTTACTGCGCCATGATCTTCTACTTCGGCGCGGCCTTCACCAAGGTCTACGCGCACCGCATTGGGCTGGATATTCGACCCAAAAAATCGGCCGTGCGCTACCGGCTGGTAAATGTGGAGGATGTTTAGTTATTGGTGCCTGGTTGTTGGTGCCCGGTGCGTGGTTGTTTTTCTTTTCATGGAAGGCCGTATACGGAATACGGAACGCGCCGAAGACCTACCCGAATATTTTCTGGGAGCCGACGAGTTGCAACGTCAACGAGCCGCTAACAGCTATTGCGGGCAGCTACAATATTCATATATCGTAGCTGCACTGGGAAATGGGGTAGCCGGGCGTAATAATTTTGATGGGGGTCATCACGGCGTTATAGCTGATTCCGGCGCAAAGCGTGGCTGTAGCGGGCAATTTAATAGGCCAGTTCGACGTTATTTCTTTAGGTTCGATGCACAAATCTTAGGTAGAGCAAGCTGAATTCTGTCACCACAGAACGGTCTGCAAAGCACAAAAACGACTAGTGCGAATATCCTGTTATCTGCTACAATAGTGACTTATGGTATAAATTATTTTTCTATATTTTATTACTTTTGTAACAAGAGTCTCTGTATTCTTTGATTAGTTGTAATGTAGCGCATAACTGCGGTCGATTTAGTGCTTCGTAGGCGCTATTCAATAGCTTATAGGTTGTGTCAAAGTATTCATGATAGATCCATAAATCTTTTCCAGCTTTTAGAGCAGTACCTGGATATCCTTCATGCAGAGCTTGTATGGCTTTTTTATATAAAGCATCAACATCTTTTTTTGTTGGGACATAGTTCCACACTTGAAAGTGGTCTTTACCCTTTATTGGTCGGTATAGATGGGGAGGCACCACAATTCCCATATTGTCACGGGTATTGGCAGTAATTTCTCTTTTCGCGCTATATTTATCATAATAGTCCCAACCTTTCTCAGGACGCTCGGCTGTTTCATAGCTTATTAGTATCTCTCTGAGTGTATCCAACAACTCAAGATCTTTTTTATTCTCTTCGATATAAGTTGGATTATTTGTCGTATCTCCAAGAATATGAGCATACATTAGCTCTAACTCTCTTCTAAAAGCCTCAAAAATGGTATTGCCAACTGTATTAAGTTCATATTCAATAGAAACTACACAAATGTTTTTTAGGTCATTGAAATCATCAATATAATAGCCCCAATGCCGTCCATCAGTATGGCCACGTAAAATTGTGAAAAACTCAGGAGGATCGCTATAATACCTGGAGATTTTTACAGGGTTAAAGTTTTTATTTTTTATTTCACTAAAAACCTGAAATACTTCACCCAAGGACATATACATTACACCCGCAGTCCCTTGAAATGTAGCTTCGGGCACCTTTTTAGTAAATTCATAAAAACTGAAAAAACTTTCAGGAAACTCGAATCCGTACAGTTGCTTAAGTAGCTCTTTTTGCTTTTTCATGACCTATTGTTTATCTAACCTCTTGGTGACCAGTCGCCATCTATTATAAACGTCCTGTAGCTTTGCGAGTTGCCCCATTCGAAGACGACTACTTTTGGTGCACGTTACCCGGCTAATTTCTGGCTACGTATTGATAAGTTAAGCATTTTCTGCTCAGGAATTATTATTCATAAACACGTGCCTTTAATCATTAAATGAGCATTCAATGCTCTAAGGCACTTTTCTAGCAAGTCTGATAGGTATAAATGATTCCGTGTTGGCATTATCTGTAGTTTTTCAATGCTCTCGCAACCGGCGCCTAAACTACCTTTGCCCCGTGCAAACTCCTGATTCCTCTGCCGCCGCGGCCCCGGCACCCGCAGCCGCCCCGCTATTCGCTGATTTCGCCCTCTCCCCCGCCCTGCTGGCGGGCGTGGCCGAATTAAACTTCACCCAGCCCACCGCCGTGCAGCAGTTGGTCCTGGCCCCCGCCCTCGAAGGCCAGGACGTGGCCGGCCAGGCCCCCACCGGCTCGGGCAAAACCGCTGCTTACGGCTTGGCCGTCCTTCAGCAGATTGACCCCACCTCGGCCACGCTACAGGCCATCGTGCTAGTGCCCGCCCGCGAATTGGTGCTGCAAGTGCGCGACGCCTTCAGGAGCCTGGGCAAGCACCTGCCCAACCTGCGGGTGGCCGGCTATTACGGGGGCCACGCCATGCGCGACGAAGTAAAGGGCCTGCAGCAAATGCCGCACGTGGTGGTGGCCACTCCGGGCCGCATGCTCGACCACCTCGAACGCCGCACCCTCATTCCGAACAAACTGAAAGTGCTGGTGCTCGACGAAGCCGACAAGCTGCTGGACCTGGGCTTCCAGGAGGAGATGGCCACCATCATCAGCCGGCTGCCGCAGCGGCGGCAGACGCTGCTGTTCTCGGCCACCATGCCCGACAAAGTGCTGCAGCTCGTGCGCCAACACCTCACCCGCCCCCGCGTGATGAACGTGGGGGGTGCTAACGCCACCACCCTGCCCACGAGCCTGGTGCTGCGCGGCCACGTGGTGAGCGCCGCCGACCAGAAACCGGCCGCCTTGTTTCACCTCATCACCCAGCCCACCGCCGGCCGCTCGCTGGTGTTTGCCAATACCCGCGACCGGGTAGAGGAGCTGACCCGCTTTCTGAGGGGCCGGGGCCTGGCCGCCGAGGCCCTGCACGGCAAGATGCTGCAACCCGAGCGCGACAAGTCCATGATGAAGCTGCGCAACGGCTCGGCCACGGTGCTGGTGGCAACCGACGTGGCGGCCCGGGGCCTCGACGTGAACGAGCTCGACACCGTGGTGCAGTTCGACCCGCCCCACGAAGCCGAAACCTTTCAGCACCGGGCCGGCCGCACCGCCCGCGCCGGGGCTGTGGGTACTGCCCACCTCATCGTGACGCCCTACGAGCAGCAGAAGCTGCAAAGCTGGCCTGCCGCGGCCAGCGTGCAGTGGGCCAGTATGCGCCCCCCCGTCTTGCCGGCCGCGGCGCCCAAGGCCCCGCGCCCCAGCACCGTCACCCTGCACGTATCGGCCGGCAAGCGCGAGAAAATCAGTGCCGGCGACCTGGTCGGAGCCTTCGTGAGCGTGGGCGAAATAGAGCGCGATGCCGTGGGTCGCATTGAGGTGTTCGACCACCACAGCTTCGTGGCCGTACCCGAGGCCATGGCCGAGGAAGTGCTCCACAAGATGCAGGGAGCCAAGGTGAAGGGGAAGAAGGTAAAAGTAGCCCTGATTCGTTAGTGGCCGATACTTTACTGGCCGCCCGGCGGCTCCTTTTCGTTTGTAGCCAAAACAAGTGGCGTAGCCTCACGGCGGAGGGGCTGTTCGACGGGCATCCGCACTACGAAGCGCGCTCGGCCGGCACTGAGCCGGGGGCGCGGGTGCGCGTCACGGCCGGGCACCTGGGCTGGGCCGAAGTCGTCTTCGTGATGGAGCGCCGGCACGCCGACCGGCTGCGCGAGAAATTTACCGAGGCACTGCGAAACAAGCCCGTTATCGTGCTCCGCATTCCGGATAAGTACCAATTTGGCGACAGCCGCCTGGTAGCACTGCTCCGGGAAAGGCTGGGAACGCATTTGCCCTTGCTCCCAGCGGCTAGCGCCCCAAGTTGCGGCGAAGCCGCGTAGCGGCGACCGGTTGGTAGCATCAACAGTTGGTGATGGCAGCAAGCCGCGTAGCGGTGACCGATTGTCACCGCTATGTGGCTTGATCGGTATAATAGCTTCGGTACCTACAAACCTGTCGCCGCAACTTGGGGAGCTAGGCAAAACCCGTCTGCACTTGGCATAAGCGCGCACTATCATTTATTTGCGGGATGAAAAAGCTTCTGCTTCCGCTCGTGGCGGCTACGCTGGCCGCCTGCGCGCCCACCGCAAAACCTCCCGTGGCCTCCGCGCCCGCCGCCACCCCAGCCCCTACGCCTCCCGCCTCCCCCACGCCCCCCGACTACCGCGCCCAGGCCGAGCAATTTCTGAGCGGCTACAATGCCGAGTACGTGCGGCTGACCACCGCGGCCAATGAGGCGGAGTGGCGCTCCAACACCCACATCGTGGCCGGCGACACGGCCAACGCGGGCGCCACTACCCGCGCCAACCAGCGCATGGCCGCCTTCACCGGCAGTGCCGACAACATTCGCCAGTTGCGGGAGCTGCTAGCCCACAAAGCCGACCTGACCGACCTCCAGGTTAAGCAGTTGGAAACGGCCCTCTACAACGCCGCCAATAACCCCCAAACGGTGGCCGACGTGGTAAAGCGCCGCATTCAGGCTGAAGCCGCTCAGACCGAAAAGCTCTACGGCTTCGACTACCAGTACGCCGGTAAGTCTGTTACCACCAACGACCTCGACGAGCTGCTGCGCAAGGAGCTCAACCCCCAGAAGCGCCAGGCCGTGTGGGAAGCCAGCAAAGCCATCGGTCCCACCCTGAAAGACGGCCTGCTGAACCTGCGCGACCTGCGTAACCAGACGGTGCAGGCCCTGGGCTACCCGGACTATTTCACTTACCAGGCCAGCGCCTACGGCCTGAGCCGGGACGAAATGATGGCCCTGGTGCGCAAAATCAACGACGAGCTGCGCCCGCTCTACCGCGAGCTGCACACCTACGCCCGCTACGAGCTGGCCCGGAAATACAAGGCCAAGCAGGTGCCCGACTACCTGCCGGCCCACTGGCTGCCCAACCGCTGGGGCCAGGACTGGGGCTCGCTGGTGGAGGTGAAGGGCCTGAACCTTGACGCCGTGCTGGCCCGGAAAGGTCCCGAGTGGCAGGTAAAGCAGGCCGAGCGGTTCTACCAGAGCCTGGGCTTCCCGGCGCTGCCGGCTTCTTTCTACGAGAAGAGCAGCCTCTACCCCTTGCCCGCCGGGGCCAACTACAAGAAAAACAACCACGCCTCGGCTTGGCATATGGACCTGAACCAGGACCTGCGCAGCCTGATGAGCGTGGAAGCCAACACCGAATGGTACGAAACCACCCACCACGAGCTCGGCCACATCTTCTACTACCAAACCTACTCCCGCCCCGACGTGCCGCCCCTGCTCCGCCAGGGGGCCAACCGCGCCTACCACGAGGCTATTGGCTCGATGATGGGCCTGGCCGCCAAGCAAAAGCCCTTCCTGGCCGGCCTCGGCCTGATTGACGCCAAAACCCAAACCAACCAAACGCAGCAGCTGCTGAAAGAAGCGCTGAGCTACGTGGTGTTCATTCCCTTCGCCTCTGGGGTGATGAGCGAGTGGGAAAACAGCTTCTACGCCGACAAGCTGCCCGCCAACCAGCTCAACGCCAAGTGGTGGGCCCTCTGCAAGCAGTACCAGGGCATGGTGCCCCCCACCGAGCGCGGCGAAAATTACCTCGACCCCGCCACCAAAACCCACATCAACGACGACCCCGCCCAGTATTACGACTACGCGCTGAGCTACGTCATCCTGTTTCAGCTGCACGACCACATCGCCCGCAACATTCTGCACCAGGACCCGCACGCCACCAACTATTACGGCAACCCGGAAGTGGGCAACTTTCTGCGCGACATCATGCGCCCCGGTGCCAGCCGCGACTGGCGCGTGGTGCTGCGCGAGAAAACCGGCGAAGACCTTTCGGCCCGCGCCATGCTAGCCTACTTCCAGCCACTGACGGCTTACCTCAAAGCGCAGAACAAGGGGCGCAAATACACCTTGTAAACACCCCGCAACCACTAGCCCCGCTCGAACGTGGGGCCCTACCGGCCGGCCTCCAGCAGTATCCAATCGGTTATGGTACTCAGGACTAGCGGGGAGGCAGTTACTGCGCCCTCCTTTTC
The DNA here is from genome assembly GCF_014699115.1 of Hymenobacter montanus. Classification (GTDB taxonomy): domain Bacteria; phylum Bacteroidota; class Bacteroidia; order Cytophagales; family Hymenobacteraceae; genus Hymenobacter; species Hymenobacter montanus. The sequence goes on along the minus strand of NZ_JACXAD010000014.1, from coordinate 66,859 downwards.
GGCTCCTCGCTCCGCCGCGGCTGCCTGAAACCAATGGTTGATGCCGGGGAGGCGGTGGGCCGTTACGCGCTTGTTCGCCCGCAGCCCTTTTTCGAGCGCCGGTAAGTTGGTGGCGACGCTAACGTCAGCGTCGTCGGTGCCGTGGAGCAGCAGCACCGGGCACTGCACGCGGGCCAGGCCGGGCCGCGGATCGAACGTCAGGTAGTAGCGGCACCACGGCATGGTGAGCTGAGTAGCCCGTTGGCGAGCCAGGGTAGGGTCCAGACCAGGGTGGCGCTGGCGCAGCATGTTTAGCACAATGGCCTGGGCCTGGTCGTCGTTGGTGGTTTGGCGCACGATTTCCAGCATGGTGCGCCGGAACTCCAGCGTGGCTTCGGCCTGCTTGCGCTCTTCGCTCTTGATCTTCAGGCGCTGCTGGGCCACGTACGTTTCCACCTGAGCCGCGTTGGAGCCCTTGGCCCGCAGCTTGACGACCTGGTCGAGCACATCGGCCCACCGCTGGCGCCGCGCGGCTCCCGCCTGGGCGGTGTCAGCGGGAGTGGCGGGCTCTGCCTGGTGGGCCAGCAAATCGAAGCCCGTCACCCCCGCTGCCGCCAGCGTGACTACGAAGCCCGGGGGCGCCGGCTGGGCCGCCGCCAGCAGAGCCACGTTCCCACCTTCGCCGTGGCCAATAAGACCCGTACGAGCCGGGTCGACCGTCGGCTGAACGCGCAGGTAGCTGAGGCCAGCCTGGGCGTCGTGCACGAGGTCGGCAGTAGTGGTCGCGCTGCCGTTGCCGGTCGATTCGCCCACACCCCGGTCGTCGAGCTGCAGCACGGCAATGCCGTGGCTCGCCAAAAACGCGGCCAGCTCCGCAAACAGGCGGTAATTGCCTTGTCGCGCGTCGCGGTCGTGGCTGCCCATATCCGACAGCAGCAGGGCCCCCGGGAAGGGCCCACGGCCATCGGGCACGCTGAGGATGCCGGCCAGTCGCACGTTACCGGCCGGGCTGGTCAGGGTAACCGGCTCGGTGTGATAAGTGGTGGCGCTGGCTGGTGCGGCCTTGTCCTGCGCCGCAGCGGGGGTTGCCAGGCCCGGGCTCAGGTGCAGCGCGAGCGGGGCCCGCGAGCCCGGCTGCGACCATTGGCCGCGCAACCCTTCCCCATCGGGGGTGCGCACGCACACAAACCGGCCTTCGACCGCAGGCACGCAAAATACCAGCGTATCGCCGCGCAGCGAGAGCACCGCCGGGATGCGGTTCCGGGGCTTGACCGACCATTCCACCGTGGCAGCGAGCTCATCAGTTCCTGGTTGGGTGATAGTTAGTTGCACGGGCAAGCTACCGCCGGAAACGGCTAGCGAGCCTTGCCACCGCCCTGCCAGTTCGGAAGCGAGCGGCGCGGATACTACAGTTCCAGCCCGCGCCAGGGTACCACTCAGCAGCCCAATCCCAACCATGCACCTGCCGGCCAACCGGACAATCCTCTGTCGCATAACACTCCCAATTATAACTATTGTAATTCAATCTGCTCCTTTTGGCGAACCAGCCGGCGACTTATAGCTTATCAATCTTCATTAGGTCCTTTATCAAGGCAGCAGCACCCGGTCGATAACGTGCACCACACCGTTGGTGCACTGGATGTCAGGAATCACCAGGTTGGCCGCAGAGGCTCCGTTGCCGGGGCCCTTCACGGTCAGGGCGCCGTTGTTGAAAGAGCCAAAAACCAGAGGTCCCCCGCCGGCCGAAGCAACCGTGCTGTTTTCGGGTAGTTCGGAAGTGAACCGGCCGCCTTGGGCGCCACCCGCAATTACGTGGTTGAGAAGCACCGCCCTTACGGTGGCCACGGGCAGGTTGCGGATGTCGCGGGGCTGATTGAGCGGTACGTTCAGGGCCACGCCCAGCTCCCGGAAGGCTTGATCGGTGGGAGCAAACACGGTGAGTGGCGGGCTGCCCGGCGAGCCCGCAAGGGCGCTCTGCAAATTGCAGTATGCCACGGCCTCTACCAGAAAGGTCAGTTCGGGCCTGACGAAAACCAGGCCCTCCTCCAGGGCCAGCGCCGAGTTTAGCACATCGACTCCCGTCGCCAGCAGCACCTTGTCAATGGGGTGAATCAAGCCATTAGCCGCTGGCACGTCGGCGCGCAGGATTTTAGATCCATTCACGTACAGACTGTTGTCGGCCCGGCGAATAATGCGCCGCGTTGGCCCTAGCGCCGATGCCGGCATACTGCCCGGGGTGAGCGCGCTGCCGGGCAAAGTACCGCTGAATACGTGATACAGCAGGGTACTGCGCAGAAAAGCCGGCTGCAGCGCAATCAGGTCCAGGGCAGAGTTGAGACCCAAGCGGGCAAAGGCCGCATTGGTCGGCGCAAATACCGTGTAACTCCCCTGGGGGTCGCTGGGGTTTTTGCTGCTGAGCTGTACGGCTACGTCTCCCCGCACCGCCGCATCTTCCAGCATTTGAAAATCAGGATTAGTAACTACGACATTAGTGATTGAGGGATCGGCTTCGTTGTTTTTGGCGCAGCTTTCAACTAAAAAAAAGCTTATTATAAGTGCAATAGGAAACAATAGATTTTTTTTCATCGGGCAAAATGTTTTGTTCATCGGGATAATCAATAGCTTCACAATAGTTGGTTGACTATAAACGCTTTTTAAGGGATCTTCGGATTGTATTTCATCAATCCGCCTACTCTAACCGGTTCGTAGATTGCCCACCTGGCAGCCGGCTAACTGGGCCGTGATTTTATAAAAAATTTATTATTTATACAAGGCTTACTTTCTACTTATTTATGCATATGATAAACTTCTCCTCCTTATTTGTTAGTGCGTGTTTATTCGTTACCATTAGTCCTTCGGTACGCGCCCAGAGCCTGGTGAGCGGCTTCATGGCCGGCAAAGGCCACGGGTCCGTGGTGGTTTCCGCTACTACCGAGCATTATCAGAGTGCCTACCTCGCCCCCGATAAAGCCAACCCAATACCTGTCTTCCAGGAAGTACAGGTTAACTCGCTCAACCTCTACGCAACTTACGGCCTCACCGACAAGATTGACGCCGTCATCAGCCTGCCCTACATTCAAGCAAGAGGCCATGCCGACGACCGGGTAATCAGCGACCTGGCTGCCTTGTACGCGACGGCGGGCTACACCAACGTGCGCCAAGGCCTGCAAGATGTTACGGGCCTGCTCAAGTTTAAAACGTATAGCCGCGAACTAGGCGGCAGCGTTCTCGACTTGCTAGGCGCGGTGAGCTTTACCACCCCCGCCAGCAATTACCAGACAAACACCGGCTACGGGTACATCATCGCTATTGGCAACCGCGCCACTAAGTACACGGCAGTGGGCGTCGCGCACCTCAAAACCAGTTCGGGCGTATTCGCTACCGGGCAGGTAGGCTACAGTCTGCGTACGGGCCAAGTGCCCAACGCCCTCATCGGGGAAGCCCGGGTGGGGTATGCCGGCGCCAAAATATACCTCGAAGGGTTCGCCTCGTTTCAGGAATCAAAGGGCGGCCTCGATATTTTGCAAGCTGACTTTAAAGGATTTTTTCCCGCTACCCGCGTGAGCTACGTGCGCCTGGGCGCCAGCGTGTTTCGCCCCATTGCCAAAGGCGTGGGCGTGGTGGTGGGCGCCGCTACCTACGTGGCTGGCCGGAATATTGGCAAATCAACGGCTTATTCGCTGGGGGGATCATACAATTTTTAAACCCCTGACGCTAGCACCATCGATTAATCTTGTTTTTACACTATTACAAATCATTAAATTAATAAAATAGATCAGCTTGTCTTCCCGCCCAGCCACGGCTGCCAGGTTTGAAAATCAGGATTAGTGGCCACGAGATTGGTGATTGAGAAGTCGCTTTCTTTGTTTTTGGCGCAGCTTTCGGCTATGAATAAGCTTATCCACAAATACCGCAGAAAACAACATTTTTTTTCATCGGGCAAAATATTACGTTCGTCGGGCTAATCAATAGGCTGATAACAATTCGTCGACCATAACCCCTTTTTAAGGGACCTTCGGATTGCCTCAGATCAATCGGCATACTCAAACCGGTTCGTAAATTGCCCATCCGACGACCTGGCATTTGGTGGAAATCTGAAGATAAAGAAGCCCAGGCATATGAAATCAGCAATATCTCCTGATATCTATGGCGAATATTATCACCTTTTAAATTAGCAGATTTATATCAAAATGAAACAGGAGGCAAAAGTGATTATATCTTACAGTGTGAAGATATAGGAGCGTACCCTATTATCGAGAACCTAGATAAAGCACGCCAAACACGACAAGCACGAATTAGGGTTTCACGATGACTCCACCAAATCAAATTCTATTATAGAATCATTCTTAATGAATCAGACATTAACATGATTTGTGTTAGTGGAAATTACGAAGATCATGACCTTTTATAAAATTTAGAAAAAAAAATAAATTCCAAAGCACCCTATTTCCAACCGATATTTACAAGAGGTTTGTTGTTTGTAAGCCAGGCTTGAAACAAGAATCACGACTAACGGAGGAAGTTTATTCTATAGGGCAGCAGTTTTGGTTTACGCCTATCTTAAGCACTTACATAAAAAGTATTAATTAACTAACTTGATTTTATTGTAGCCCGTAACCTACTACAGCTAACCTCCTCGCTGGTACGCCGGCGGTGCAGCACGGTAGCTGCTACCACGGACACCAGTCAACCATTCGCGCCAGCTTGCGGCCACAAGCCGGGCTACTGCTTCTGACACGGCGCGGGAGCACCGTAAAGGCTCCCATTAACTGCTGTGATTACGCAGTATATTTTATTAAAATATCATCGGTCAGCTTCTATAGCTGACTTCCCCGAGCTATCCATTTCCTTTTTCTATACTACTGACCCGTTACCATGTATCGACTATACTATTTGTTCTTTTTCGCCCTGCTCTTAATTATCTCTCCCGGCGTGGCCCAGAGCCAAGATCTACTGCGGGTGAGTGGCCGGGTAATAACCGAAGGCGATGAGTCCTTGCCCGGCGCCACCGTACTTGTGAGTGGCACCTTTCTGGGCTCGGGGGCCAACAGCGACGGCAATTTCATTATCCCCGTAACTGGTGTCACCTTTCCGCTCATGCTCAACGTGTCGTATGTGGGCTACGAGACCCAAGCCGTGACGGTAGAGCAACCCAACGAGCCAGTGACCGTGACCCTGATTCCGGCCCGGGCGGAGACCAACCAAATCGTGGTAGCCGCTTCCCGCCAGGAAGAAAACATCCTGCGCGTGCCCGTGACGGTAGAGAAAGTGAACCAGACGCAAATCCGGCAGCTCAACCAGCCCGACTTGTTTACCAGCCTCACGCGGTTTAAAGGCATTGATGTGAACGTGAGCAGCATGCTCACCAACAGCATCAGCACGCGGGGATTTAACTCGGCTTCTTCGGAACGGGTAATCCAACTAGTGGACTACATGGACGTGCAGGCGCCCAGCCTGAGCTCGGGAGCGGGCAACTCGCTGGGCTTACCCGACATTGACGTGGCCAGCGTCGAAGTGCTCTACGGCCCTTCCTCGGCCCTGTACGGCGCCAATGCCTTTAATGGGGTGGTGCTGCTCAACTCGCGCGATGCCTTTACCGACGAAGGCCTGAGCGTCCGGCTGCGCGGCGGCCAGCGCGACTACCTCGATGGACAGCTGCGCTACGCTCGCCGGCTGGGCCGGCGCTGGGCCTTTAAACTGACGGGCAGCTACCTGACGGCCCTCGACTGGATTGCCGATAACTCCAGCGCCCAGCAGCTCTCGCGGCTGGTGCTGGTGAACAACCCGACCGGCTCGGGGCTGGGGTACGACGCCGTGAACCGCTACGGCGACGTGGGCTTAACCTACTCTGAAGATCCGAGCGACCCCACCTACGGCTTTGCGCTAGCCGGCCGGACTGTGTTCATGCCAGGCTGGACCGAGGGCGAGATGATTGGCGACGACAACCGCGCCCGGCTCTACCGGGTGATCCCCTCGCTTTCGTACCTGCTCACCGACAAAGTGAAGGCGACCCTGGGGTTTGAGTACGCCCAAGGCACTACCACCCTGCAAAACACCAGCCGCTTCCGGTCTAAAAACTTTGCTACCAGCCAGTACCGCTTTGCGATCGAGGGCGGCAAGTGGTTTGTGCGAGCATTCCAGACCCAGGATTTTGGCAACGAGTCCTACAACCTGGGCAACTTGGGCAATTTCATGCAGAATAGCGTTAACCCCAATTCTGGCAACACCTACGCGGTCGACTACTTCACCGCCTACGCCCAGAGCTACAATCTCGCCTACTTCACCAATGGCGGCAACGACGCCAAGGCGCAGCAGATGGCGCAGGCCGCGGCCGCGGCCACCCAGCTCAAACCCAGCGACCCGGAGTTTGAAAAACTACGCCGGGCCATTGCCCTGGATAACAAGCCCGGGCGGGGGGCCCGCATCACCCCTAGCTCCTATCTTAATGATGTAAGCGGGCAGTACAGCTTTGCGCTGGGCTTTGCCGACCTCATCGTGGGGGGGGCCTACCGCGAATTCCGGCTGGGCTCGCGGGGCAACTTGTTTGACGATGCCGACGGGCAACGCATCCACAACTACGAGTACGGCGGCTACACTCAGCTGAGCAAAACCCTTCTCAACGATCGGCTGAAGTTGGCCGCGGCCGGTCGCCTCGACAACTTCAAGAATTTCGACCAGGCCTTTTCGCCCCGGGTATCGGCCGTGTATTCGTTGGGCACCGAAAAGCAGCACAATTTTCGGGGCTCCTTCGCCCGGGCGTTCCGGGCGCCCACGCAGATCGATCAGTACACCAACATCGACCTGATTCTCGGCGTGTACCGCGGCAACGTGGGCAGCGGCTTCCGGGGTTATAAACCGACGCTGGCCCCGGAACTGCAACGCATCCGCACCAGCCCAAACCCCAGCGCCGCCCTGGCCGCTTACGCCGTCGACCTGGCTCCGCTGCGGCTGGAGCAGGTGAATTCGTACGAGGTGGGGTACAAGGGTCTGTTGGCTAAGAACCTGGTGCTTGATTTGAGCTACTACTTCAGCCTTTATCGCGATTTTGTAGCCCCCAATCCAATCATCGGCAACCTGGATGGCAGCCGACCCTCCCCCGAGCAGCTAACCGCCGCCAGCCGCGACCGCTTCCAGAGCTCCCAGCTACCGACCCGCGTGCTGGTAGTAGCCAGCAACCTCGACCTGCTCGTGCGCACCCAGGGCGCACTGGCCAGCCTCACTTACACGGCCGACCGCTCCCTGAACCTGACCGGCAACTACTCCTTCAACAGCCTCATTAACTCCCACGACGAGGTGCCTTTCTATAACACCCCCCGCCACAAGTTTAACTTGGGGGCTTACGGGGAGCTCACGCGCTACCTGGGCTACAACGTAAACTACCGCTGGGCCCAGGCCAACCGCTACGAATCTACCTTCGCCGCTGGCGACCTCGACGCCTACCATAGCTTCGACGCGCAGCTGCGCTACGGCCTGCCCAAGATCGGCGCCACCATCGAGATAGGTGGATCTAACATTTTGAATACGAACAATGTGCAGGCATTTGGCGGCCCGCAGATCGGGCGGCTGGTTTATGGTGGCCTGAGCGTGTCGGTGAATTAGGCTGCAGGTCATCCAAGCTCACTATACTTTCTCTATATGACTACTCCCCCCTGGCTTTCTTTCCTTTTCGCCCTAGCCTTGGGCTTATTGCAGGGACCTACGTTGCGAGCCCAGTGCCTGCCGCTGGAGCGGTTGGATCAGGGCGTGGCGGCCGGCCGCGTTACCGCCGACAGCTTATCGGCCCTGCTTCCCGCCGAGGGGTGGACGATTCACCGAGGGGACACCCCCTATTGGACTTACGTCGCGCCCGGCCAGATTGCGCTCGACTCAGAACAGGGCGACGCCTGGGTGGGGCTGCGCCGCAGTAACAAGCAGGGATATTACGACCTGGTTTACAAAACCACGCACCGCGAGTGCATCAACCAGTTGCGGGCTGAGTTGCGGCGCCGGGGCAAGCTCAAGGCAGAATTCATCAACTGCGTGCAGTGCGAGGGGGAGCGACTGGTGGGCAAGGATTATACTGTGACCATCTTCACTCAAAAATCGGGCTACGCCACTAAGCGCACCGCTTATCCGTACGTGCTGGTCATCCGCCGCACCGTAGCCGGGGCCAGCAACCTGGCACCCGAGGTCTCGTCGCAGGTCATTGCTAAGCCCTAAACCGGCCACCGGGCCCGCCCCGAATAATAAAAATTGCCCCTCCAAATGCCGGCAGCTAGCCGGCCTTGGAGGGGCAGTTGCATTCACGGCTAATGTTCCGTGGCGAGCGCCGGAGCCGGCTTGGGAGCCGGGGGCGTTCTGGTGGGGGCCTCACATGACTCCTACCGGGCCGGCTCTACTGAGTACGACCCCGCAGCTACTTTATGCGCAGAGTTCGGGGAGAGGTGGGAGCCTTACCAAAGTGACCTTTCGTACGGGGCTACTTCGGCAGGAGCCCTTTTCCGAATTAGCTTTTAATAATTAGCCTCGCTTGCGGGCAGGTCAATCAGTACAAACTGAGCGTCTTTACTAGCTCGGATCTGCACCACGTCTTCATCGGCCATGCGGGCTTGGTCGTTGGGGCCCAGCTCGGTACCGTTGACGAAAATAACGCCTTCTTTCACGTAAATAAAGGTGAGGCGAATGCGAAAGGTTTTAAACTCAATCTCTTTGCCTTCGTTCAGGTTCGCCCAGTACACGGTGCTGTTGGAGTTCATGTACACCACGTCTTCGAGCACTTTCTGGCCGGTGACGAGCGGTACTAATTCGTTTTTGGGGCCACTGGTGAAGCCCAGGTCTTTCTGCTCGTAGCTGGGCGCCAATCCTTTCTGGCCCGGAATAAACCAGAGCTGATACAAGTGCAGGGGCTTGTCTTGCCGGTTAAATTCGGAATGAGCCAAGCCGGTGCCCGCCGTCATGCGCTGCACTTCGCCCGCTTTAATGGTGGTTTTGTTGCCCATCGTATCCTGGTGCGTGATTTCGCCTTCGAGCACCAGCGTAACAATTTCCATTTCGGAATGCGGGTGCTGCGGAAAACCCGATTGCGGCGCTACGCTGTCGTCGTTGAAAACGCGCAGCGGGCCGAAGTGCAGGTTGGTACGGTCGAAATAATCAGCGAACGAAAACAGGAAATAGCTGCTAAGCCACGAAGCGGGGGCAGCATGGTAACGGTCGGCGGCGGAAATGTACTTGAGCATTGAGCTGATCAAAAGGTTAGCGTGAACTGCATACGCGGCGGCCCTCCGGAAGTTAGCCCCGCTTGCCACAACGCCCCTCCGCGCGAGCAAAGGGGCGTTGTGGCAACAAAGCAAGAGCAAACCCGAGGGCTAGGCTTTCTTCAGCAGGGCGACTTGCTGCTGCAAGTCCAGGACCAGGCTGGCCACCCGCTCCAACGACAGCTCGGCGATGGGGAAGGTGCTGCTAATGTAGCTCTTGGCTTCCCAGATTTCGAGCACGTCGTCGACGTTGACGTCGTAGGGCGAGAAGTGGGGGTTGTCGGAGTGCAGCACGAACATGGCGTTCGAGCGCACCTTGTTGTAGAGGCGCTTGAAGACGATGCCGTCCTTGCTGCTTACCACAATGCAGGGCGTGCCGTCCTTAATGCTGGACCAATCCTCCACGTAGCGGCCCACGATGACCGTACCGCTGGCGATGGGCAACATAGAATCGCCGGCAATTTCGAAGGCGCGGTAGGTGCCCGTTTGCGAGAGCATGGGCAGCCGGAACTTGGGCAGCACCTCCAGGTACTCGGGGTCGGCGTAGCCGTTGAGGTAGCCGGCGGCGGCCTTTTGGGGCACCAGCTCGATGTTCTCGTTCTGGTCCTTGTCCACGGTCAGCGCCAGGATGCGAAGCTTGCCACCTGCCGGGCTGGTGGGGGGGTCGGTGTCGTCGTCGGCATCGGTTACGGGGGGCTCCTGCGCCCGCATGGCTCCAATGGCCTTGGCATTCTTGCGCTTGCTAAAGTCAGTGGTCACCAGTTGGTCGAGGGTGATGCCAAACAAGCGAGCCATGTTCACGAGGGTAGCGAGCCGGGGCTCGGCGCGGCCTTCTTCGTAGGCCCCGACCAAGGAGCGCTTGATGCCGAGCTTGTCGGCCATCTGGGCCTGCGTGAGGGCCAATTCACGCCGGCAAAATTTGAGGTTGGTATTGATCATCGGGGGAGCGGCAGCCGGGAGTAGCATTGGGTTCAACGCGGATTCGGCTGGTGAAGTTAGCAACGCAACCGCGAAGATACTAATTCAATTAGCTAATAATTTTCTGCCCACCACTTTAGCTTTGCCTTTTTCTTCGCTAACCTCGCTTCGACTTCTTCAATGGTGAGGGGCCCGCCCACGCAGAAGTGCTGGGGATAGTTTCGAGGTGGCAGCCGGCTATTTGCAGGCCAGCCGGAATTTGATAGTCACGACACGCTCCATTCCTGGGCGGCCCCAGTGGTTGGGCTCCATATTAATGGATAGCTTTCCGCGGTATAAGCTGGCCTATCGAATCCTCAAGGCTCAGGTTCAAGCAGGTATTCAAATTGGTCAGCTCCTTCACTCCCAACAAGCCGCTGAAGCAACGCTTTTATAGGGAGGCTTTTGCCCTGAACGTTGAATAAGGCGGGTTGAGACGGTCTTGCTAACCCCGAGTGCAGACACACGGAATGCGGTAGTAGCCAGGGTCGAGCTGGCCCGTCGACGGGCCAGCTTATTTATTGGCCGCGCAGCCGCTTGTGGTACAGCGCCGCCATGCGCAGCTGGAAGTAATCGTATTTCTCGCGCAGGTGGTCGAACAAGTCGCGCAAGGTGGGGTCGCCGCCGAGCTGGGTTCGGGCGGTGAAGATTTCGGCCAGCTCGGTGTCGCTCACGAAGTCGTGGATGCGCAGCTCGCGGCCCTTGGCGTAGGCGTTGTAGAGGTGCGTTTTCACGGTGGTCAGGGCCAGGTTGCGGCGCTCGGCGATATCCTCGGGGCTGAGGCCCATCTGGTGCAGTTGAACGGTGGCATCTTCCGAATCGCTCACCGGCTGGTTGGCCACGGCGGCGCGGGGCCGGGGAGCGGCGCTGAGCACCTCGTCCGAATCGGTGGGTGCGGCTTGGGGCCCCTCGTGTTCCAGAATCAGCTTGATGAAGGCCTCGCCGTAGGTTTCGAACTTCTTCATGCCCACGCCCGAAATCCCTAGCATGCCGACGCGGCTCACGGGCCGCTCGGCCGCCATTTCCTGGAGGGTGGCATCCGAGAACACCACGTAGGGGGGCACGCCCTGCTCGTCGGCAATCTGCTTGCGCAGTTTGCGCAGCTTGTCGAACAGTTGGGCTTCGGGCGTGCCGATGGTAGCCACGGTCGCGGCTTTTTTGCTGGCGCGGGAGGGCTTTTCGGCCTTCTCGGCGGGCTGGAACTTCTTGAGGGGCAGGCTGAGCTGCCCTTTCAGCACCTGGTGGCCGCGCTCGGTGATTTTCAGGGCGTAGCCTTCCTCGTAGGCGATGTAGAACAGGCCGTCGTTCAGCATCTGGTGGATGTAGCTGTACCAGTCGAGGTAAGGCAAGTCGGAGCCGGCGCCGTAGGTTTTAATCTGGTGGTAGCCGCCTTGCAGCACGGCTTGGTTGCGCATGCCGCGCAGGATGTCGATGAGCAGGTTGATGGACACCCGTTCCTTGGAGCGGGCCACGGCCGACAGGGCCTTCTGGGCGATGAGCGTGCCGTCGAAAGTGGTGGGCGGGTTGCGGCAGATGTCGCAGTTGCCACAGTCTTCGCCCAGGGTTTCGGAGAAATAGTTGAGCAGGATCTTACGGCGGCACGAGGCCGCTTCCGCGAACTGCTGCATGCGCTCGAGCTTGGCGGTGTTGAGCTGGGCCTGGCGGGCGGGCACGTCCTTGGTGACCATCTCCCGCATCTGCATCACGTCGGCGAAGCTGTAGAACAGGATGGCCGTAGACTGGGCGCCGTCACGGCCGGCGCGGCCGATTTCCTGGTAGTAGCCTTCGATGTTTTTGGGCAGGTTATAGTGGATCACCCAGCGCACGTTGCTCTTGTCGATGCCCATGCCAAAGGCGATGGTGGCCACGATAACCTGCACGTCGTCCTGCAAGAAGGCTTCCTGGACCTTGCTCCGCTGCGCGGGCGTGAGGCCCGCGTGGTAGTGCCCCGCTTTCACGCCCTTCGCTACCAGCTTTTGGGAGATGGTCTCGCAGGTTTTGCGCGAGAGGCAGTAGATGATGCCGGGGTCCTGCGGGTGACGGGCAATGTATTCGAGTACCGAGCCCACCCGGTCCTGGCCGGGGCGCACGATGAGGTTGATGTTCGGCCGGTCGAAGCTCGACAGAAACACCTTGGGCTCGTGCAAGTTGAGCTGGGTGCGGATGTCGCGCTGGGTGAGGCGGTCGGCCGTGGCCGTGAGGGCAATAATGGGCGTGCCGGGAAAGTGCGTCCGCAGGGTGCCGAGTTGGGTGTATTCGGGCCGGAAATCGTGGCCCCAGCTGGAAATGCAGTGGGCCTCATCGATGGCGAACAGGCTGATATTAACCCGGTTCAGGAATTGCAAAAAGCCCTCGGAAAGCAGTTTCTCGGGCGAAACGTAGAGCAGCTTGAGGTGGCCGCTGACGGCGGCGCGGGCAATGTCGTTGGCCTCGGCCTGGCCCACGCTGCTGTTGATGTAAGCCGCCGCGATGCCGTTGGCTTTCAGAGCTTCCACCTGGTCCTTCATCAAGGCGATGAGGGGGGAAACCACGATGCACGTTCCTTCCGACACCACCGCCGGAATTTGAAAGCAGACCGACTTGCCCCCGCCGGTGGGCATGAGCACTACGGTGTCCTTACCCGACAGGATGTGCTGGATGATATCGACCTGCATGGGCCGGAAGTTATCATAGCCGTAGTACCGTTTCAGCGCCTGGCGGGCGGCTTGCATCAGGTCGGGCGTGGCAGTAGTCAAAATGTCGGGCATGGTATTCGGGGTAACCTCACCCCCCGGCCCCGCATCTGCTTTATGCGCAGAGTCCGCGGGAGAGGGGGAGCCTGGCGACTCGTTGCTGTTGGGGGAAGATGCTGGGGGAATTTCGTAGTTTATCGGTGATGATGGCTAAGACCTCGTTTAGGTGGTAGAGTGCTTGCTGGTTGGTGAAACGCAATTCGGCGTAGCCTAATTCCGTTAGCGTGAAGGTACGGCCAGCATCGTATTCGCCTTGCTCACGAGTAAGGTGCGTTTCACCACTAAGCTCAATGTTAATAAATATACAAATATATTTTATTCAACCACACTCTTTTTAACTGCATCTGACGCCGGAACGGTACACCCACCTTGGAATTACCAAGGGGTTACCACAATCGGTCTTCTGCCTGGGTGGGTCGGCGACGATGGTGGCGAACATAATTCTTAAGGTGCTTACGCCGAGGTTGGACCTTGGTAGTGAATGCGGGTTCGCCTCACCCCCGGCCCCAGTTCGCTTGAGGCGCGAAGCCTGCAGAGAGGGGGAACCTGACGAACTTCTTTCCTTTCTTATTCTGACTTGTGGTTGTTAGTTGGGCTGCCGTGACTCCCCCGCTCCTGGGGAGCGGGGGTATGGGACACCGTCGAAACGTTTTTGCAGGACGTGGCTCCCCCGCTCCTGGAACTCTGCGCATAAAGCAGATGCGGGGTAGGGCTGGGGGGTAAGGTCACGCCCCCCGCCGGCTGCCCCGGTACAGCTCGTACTTTAACAACCGGCAGTCAATCGGCCCATTAAACAGGGGCGTGCGCCGGGCCGTCTTCAGGCCGATGCTCTTTGCTGCTTCCAGGTTGCCCGTCAGCACGAAGGCCTCATACCCCTGAAAATTTGCCTTGAGGGTGTCGCCAATCGTTTTATAGAGCGCGGCCATCCCCGCCTCCTCTCCTATTCGCTCGCCGTAGGGCGGATTGGTGATGATGATGCCCGGCTCCTGGTTTTTCGGCGGCACGGCGTCCTTCACGTCGCGCACTGAGAGGTGGATGCAGTCTTCCAGGCCGGCGGCGGTGATGTTGGCGGCGGCCATGTCGATGACTTTCGGGTCGAGGTCGGAGCCAGCGAGGTAGGTCTGGGGCTCTTCCAGCCGCTGGCTCTTAGCCTCCTCGCGAATCTGCTGCCAGAGCGCGGGGTCGAAGTCGTACCAGTGCTCGAATCCAAACTTACCCTGGTGAAACAAGCCCGGGGCGATGCGCTGGGCCAGCAGGCCGGCCTCGGTGAGAATGGTGGCTGAGCCACAAAAGGGGTCGATAAGGGGCTTTTTGCCGTCCCAGCCGGAGAGGCGGACGAGGCCGGCGGCCAGCACCTCGTTCAAGGGAGCCTCGTTGGTGTGCTGGCGGTAGCCACGGCGGTGCAGCGAATCGCCCGCCGCGTCGAGGCTGAGGATTACTTCGTTTTCCGACATGCGCAGGTGCAGGCGGATGTCGGGCGTGCGGGTGTCCACGTCGGGCCGGCGGCCGGTGCGGGCGCGAAACTGGTCGACAATAGCGTCCTTGGTGAGCTGGGCCACGAAAAGCGAGTGCTCGAAGGTAGAGCGGTTGACCACGGCCGTGATGGCGAAGGTTTGGTCGGGGCCAATGAAGTCCGCCCAGTCGACGCGGCTGACTTCGCGGTAGAGGGCTTTTTCGTCGGCGGCGTAAAAGGCGGCAAACGGGCGCAGCAACCGCATGGAGAGGCGGCTCCACAGGGCCACTTCGTAGAGCAGGCGATGGTCGCCGATAAACTCGACTGCCCGGCTGCCGATGTGGGTAATATCAGCCCCGAGGTCGTAGAGCTCGTCAGCGAGCAGTTCTTCCAGGCCGAACTGGGTGGTGGCGGTAAGGTGCATGGGGCAAAGGTCGGGCGACGAAACTGGAGTGCCGGTTTTTTCTACCTTTAGCTTCCCAAAAACTCCCGCATGGCCACCGCACCCCTCACCACCCCTGCCAGCACCGCCGCCCCCACCCGTTCCTACGCTGGGCCCATGGTGCTGATGACCACGCTGTTCTTCCTGTTCGGGGCCGTCACCAACTTCAACGACGTGCTCATGCCCTATCTCAAGGACATCTGCCAGCTCACCGACTTCCAGTCCACGGCCGTGCAGTTTGCCTTTTTCGGGGCGTATTTTTTGATGTCGCTGCCGGCGGGCTTCGTGTTGAAGAAGCTGGGCTACCAGCGCGGCATCGTGGTGGGCCTGCTGATCATGGCTGGCGGCGCGCTGCTCTTCATTCCCGCCGCCGATTCGCGGGCCTTCGGGCTATTCCTCACGGCCCTGGCCGTATTGGGGGCGGGCATTACCCTACTACAGGTCGCGGCCAATCCGTACGTATCGGTGCTGGGGGCACCGCGCGGGGCGGCGGCGCGGGTAAGCATCGTGGGCGTGGCCAACAACTTTGGCGGCAGCCTCTCGCCGCTGGTGGGTGGCCTGGTGCTCTTCGGCGGCTCCGTGGCGTTAAAGGCCCGGCTGGCGGCGCTGCCCCTGGCCGAGCGGCTGGCCCAGGAATCGCATTTGGTAAAAGGCCCCTACCTGGGCCTGGCCGGATTTCTGGTAGTGCTGGCGGGCGTATTTTTCTTTCTGGTGAAGCTGCCCGACATCGAAAGCATGCCAGCTGAAGAAGCCAGCCGTGGAGCCGAATGGAACGAGGAGGGGCAATTAAAAATCACGCATCGGACCAGCGCGCTGGCCTTTCCCCACCTCGTACTCGGCGTTGGGGCCATCTTCGTGTACGTCGGGGTCGAAGTCGGCCTGGGCTCCTTCCTCATTCGTTACGGCGAATCGCAGGGCATTCAGCAGCTCTCGGCCTTCACCCAAAGCTTGGTGCGGGGGCTAAACGTGGCCACGAACTATGCGCTGGTCCTGTTTGGGCAAGAAGCCAGCCCCATTGTTACGACGGCGGGCTTCACCAAGGCGGTGGGGGCTGTACTGGTGTCGTCGTACTGGTTTGGCTCCTTGGTGGGACGCTTAGTGGGGATTCCACTGTTACTCCGCTTCCACAACCGGGCGCTACTCGTAGCAGTGTGTGCGGCCGGGGCCACCCTCGTGGGGGCCTCGCTGCTGAGCCACGGCGAGACGGCCCTGTGGCTGATCGTGCTCTGCGGCTTGATGAACTCGATTATGTGGCCGGTCATCTTCCCCCTGGCCATTACCGGGCTGGGGCCGTTCACCAAGCAAGGGTCGTCTTACCTGATTATGGCCATTGTGGGCGGCGCCATTATTCCGCCGCTGATGGGCTGGCTGGCTACTAATGGCGGCGGGCTGCACGTCGCCTTTGTCGTGCCCATGCTCTGCTATGTGTACTTGCTGTACTACGCCCTGCGGGGGTACCGCGTACGGTAGCCGGGGGGACGTTTGCCGATCCGGCACGGCTCCTTACAGCTCCCGCAGGTACTGCGGTGGCACCTGATCGACCAGCCAGACACCATTGCCCGATTCGTAAAAAACAACGCCCGCGGTGTGCAGCGCTTGGGCGTCGGTTACCAATATCACCGGCTTGCCACGCCGGGCCCCCACGCGGCGGGCCGTTTCCTCATC
This sequence comes from Hymenobacter montanus, assembly GCF_014699115.1. Classification (GTDB taxonomy): domain Bacteria; phylum Bacteroidota; class Bacteroidia; order Cytophagales; family Hymenobacteraceae; genus Hymenobacter; species Hymenobacter montanus. The sequence goes on along the minus strand of NZ_JACXAD010000014.1, from coordinate 50,398 downwards.
CGGGGAAAGGTGCACGTGATGGCGGTTCATTTTTTGCAGGCCCTCGCGCCGAATGGCGGGCAGGGCCGCCGGGGCCGTGCCGTGGTAGAGCACGGCCGGGGGCACCGCGGGCGTAAGCTGCAAGTCGACCTCGACACTGTGGCCTTGCTGGGCGCGAATGCGCGTGCCTACGGCGTCGAATGCGAAACGCCGCTTGTCGTTGCCCACCACCAGCTCGGTTAGTTGCGAGCGGCTGATGGACACGCCGTGGGCGGCGCAGGCGGCCAGCAGCTCGTCGACGCCTACCCAGCCGCCCTCTTGCAGGCTAAGGCCGATGGCCTCGGGCGTGTGGCGCAGATGCAGGCTGAGAAACTTGCTCAGGCGAGTATTCTGCTTAAGATCCATGCGTACAAAGATGGGGCAAACCACGGTTCGAGCGGCGGCACTGACCGCCTGGCTCCTACCTTTACGGCATGATGCCGGACCTCGAACAACACGTTTCCCTTCGTCCCTACAACACTTTTGGCCTTGACGTGCGAGCCCGTTACTTCGCCCGTTTCGCCTCGGCTGACGAGCTGCGCCAGCTCCTGCGCCGGCCCGAGGTGCAGGCGGCCGACAAGCTCATTCTCGGCGGGGGCTCCAACTTGCTGTTCACCCAGGATTTCGACGGCGTGGTGCTTAAGAACGAGATTCGCGGCCTGGAAATAATTGGGCAGGACGACGCTACAGCGCTGGTGCGGGCCGGCGCGGGCGAAAGCTGGCACGGCCTGGTGGAGTACGCCCTCGACCAAGGCCTGAGCGGCATCGAAAACCTCTCGCTTATTCCCGGCACCGTGGGGGCTGCGCCGCTGCAAAACATCGGAGCGTATGGCGCCGAGCTGCGCGATACCTTCGACCACCTCGAAGCCCTTGCCCTCGGCACCGGCGAGCTGCGCGTGTTCACCGCGGCCGAGTGCGGCTTTGGCTACCGCGAAAGCGTGTTTAAGAACACCCTGAAAAACCAGTTCGTCGTCACCGCCGTGGTGTTGCGCCTCCATCGGCAGGCCCGCCCCAACGTGCGCTACGGCGCCATCGCCGAAACCTTGGCCGAGCTGGGCATCACGGGCGAGCCCACACCCCAGGACGTGAGCCGGGCCGTGGTGCACATCCGCCGTTCCAAGCTGCCCGACCCAGCCCAGGTGGGCAACGCGGGCTCATTCTTCAAAAATCCCGAGGTGTCCCAAGCTAAGTTCGACCAGCTGCGAAGCCAGTATCCGGAGCTGCCCGGCTACCCCGTGCCGGGCGGCGTGAAGCTGCCCGCCGCCTGGCTCATCGAGCGGGCGGGCTGGAAAGGGCTGCGCCGCGGCCCGGGCGCCGGCACCCACGGCGTGCACGACCGCCAGGCGCTGGTTCTGGTGCACCACGGCGGCGCGACCGGCCACGACCTGCGCCAGCTGGCCGAGGAAATAATCAGCTCCGTGCGCCAGCAGTTTGGAATTGAACTGCACCCGGAAGTTAACATTCTGTAGCTGGCTGTTGCTTGGGATAAGCTTATTTTCAGTGGATAAGGTATAGTGAAGTGGAGAATGTATCCCCACCTCACTACACCTTGCTTCCTCTGTATCTGTTTACCTCCTTAATTTAACCCGATGACTAAACGCTTGGCTGCCTCGCTTTCGGGCCCTTCATCAACTGGAGAACCGCTATGGGTCCCCGATTGATGGAGGGCCCGGTGCAGCTCCGGCCGGGGCCGACTCTTCAGGGCCGGGCCACGCAGACCCGCCGTACCTGCACCCGCTCGCCGTCGCTGCTTTGGAGTAAGTACAAGCCGGGGCTGAGCCCAGCCGTGCGCAGCGTGAACTGGTTGGGCCCCGGCAGAAGGAGTTGCTCCTGCTGGCGTACCAACTGGCCGGTCAGAGAAAATACCCGCAGCGCCAGCCGTTGCGCCCGGCGGCTGGGATAGCTCACGGTGAGTTCATCCTGGGCGGGGTTGGGCCAGCTTTGCAGCTCGGATAGCCCATCAACGGGGTTGCTGGCCTGGCCCGCGAGCGGGGTGCTTACCATAATTCCTTCCTGTGGGCCGATGTCGAAGCCACTGCCGCCGGGTATGGGCCGGCCGTAGAAGTCACGGGTACCGGGGTTGATGCCAAAGGCGGTTTGCAGGTTCACGCCTTTGTCAACCACCGGCGAGCCGGCTTGCAGCAGGAAGGCGCTGAGGTTTGGCAGCCTCGTGGGGTCGGTCAGGCGCTCGTAGTTGGCGGGGGCGCGGAGCCTGGGGTCGGCGTTCAGGCCCACCAGCGCGCCGTTGACCTTTTCCTGGCCGGTAGCGTTGGCCCAGGCCGCCAGGCTGCCGTAGCCGCCCACGTTGAAGCCGCCGTTGGTAAACCAGTAGTCGTTGGCCTGGTAAGTCAGGCCGCTCACCGTAGCCACGAGGCTGGCGGAGTTGGGCCCGACGAAGATGTTATTGCGGAAATTGAAGTTGGTGGCCCCGCCGTACTGGACCACGGCGGGGTACGAGTCGTTGTAGAACAAGTTATTATACACCTCGCAGTTGTTGACGCCTTGCCCGCCGCCGCTGCCCAGCAGCAGGCCCGGCCCGGAGTTGTTGATGCTGATGTTATAGCGAAACGTATTGCCGGTCCACCTCGCGGAGGCGCCGTATTCCCAGGCCGCGAAGCCGTAGTTCTTGTTTTCGTAGGCGTAGTTGTACTGCACCACCGAGTTGGTTATGCCCCCGTCGAGGTCGAAGCCCCCGCCGTCGCCTTTGGGGCTCTTGTTGTTGTGCGAGATGCAGTACTGAATGGTTATCTGGTCGGCTTCGTAGCACCAGATGCCCACCGGGCCGTTGTTGTTCACCTGCTGCATGTCGAAGCCGTTATCGGCGGCTTCGCAGTACTCAATAGTGGCTCTTGTGCCCGAGAGCACAATGCCGCTGCCGCTCTGGTTGTCGGTAATGGTGGGGTCGCCGGGGTTGCTGATGGCCCGGCAGTATCCCACATAGGAGTTATTTGACTGGTAGCTGGAGATGCCGGCCCCACCATTGTCGTGCGCATACACATTCGTCAGCCGCACGTCGGTGCTGTTGTAGAAAAATATCCCCGCGGCCTGAAACCCGCTGGTTTCCACCTGGTCGACGGTTACCCCCAGCGAGGTGCCGATATTTATGCCCCTGCCGCCCCGGTTCCCCGTTTTTCGACCCAGCCCCACAAAATTCAGGTTATTGACCCTGATGCCCGTAGCGCCCGTGATGATGAGCCCCGTGCCCGCCCCGCCGTCGATGGTGGCGCGGCCCGTGCCGTAGGAGCCCACCACCACGGGGTTGCTGGCCACGCCACCATCGGTGGCCGTCAGCTGCAAGGGGCCGGCGAAGGTCCTGCCGCCTTCAAACAGCAGCCGGTCACCGGGTCTAAACGTGAATGCATTGGCCTTGCTGGCGTTGCGCCAGGCGTTGCCCACCGAGGTACCGGCATGGGAGTCGTTGCCCGTCGTCGACACGTAATAATCAGTGGCAGCAGCTGGTAGGGCCAGACCAAAGGCCAGCAACAGCCCCCAACAAGAGGCGTAAGAATAGCTTTTCACGAGAATAATGGTTGGTTAAATTATACTATATTTAATTTTATACTTATTAAATTCAACTATATCAATCTTAATCACATAAAATAGCTTGCTACATGCAAGATAATCAAATTTTAAACTCGGCAGTAAGAGCCCGAGTAGAATCCAGCTTTTAAAGCCAGATTATCATTGAGTTGATTCTCACTATTCTTCCACCCCATGATGCGGTGCGCATTGCTTCACTAGCCGTAGCCCCCTTGAATGACCGTTCGCGTAGCAGAATAAGTATCAGCACCAGGCTGGGCCCAATGACCCTACCCCACGCCACCACCCTGAAACCCAGTGCATCGCCGGCCCCAATAATCAGATGCGCAGACGTTCCGCTGAACAAATACCGGCGAAACCGGACCATTTGCACATTCAGCTTGATATACCATCCTATACCATCGTGGGGGTCCGCCCCTGCCTCTGCCAGAAGCTGGGATGCTGCAACCAGTATTACGGCTTGAATAACCCAACGGCGCCACGCGGACGTAGCACTTCCGCAGAGCACAAGTCCGTCCGTGTGCTTCAAATAATTTACTTAATCCATAGGAAGCAGCTTACGACAGCATCTTAAAGAAACCCGCAGCGACGAGCCGGCACCTGCCGACTAGCCCGCAGCGACGGCCTTATTTTAGCACGGCAATGGTCACGCCGTCCCCGCCCCGGTCGGCGTGCTCGTCGGCTACGCTGGCCACGGCCCGTTGCGAGCGCAGGTAGTCGCGTACCACTTGGCGCAGCACCCCGTTGCCCCGCCCGTGCAGGAACTTGATTTCCGGCATGCCCAGCATCACCGCGTCGTCGACGAAGCTCATGGCCTTGGTCAGGGCATCTTCCGCCCGCTCGCCGCGCAGGTCGAGCGTAGGGCTGAACCCGGCCATGCGGTCGGTGAGGTTTAGGCCAGTGCCCCCGCCGGCGCCACCCCCGCTGAGCTTGCTGGCTTTGGCCTTGGCGGCCTGCTCCCGCTCGCGGATTTCGGCCCGGCCCAGCTTTTCGAGCTGGCTGATTTTGGTCAGCGTTTTCAAGCCCCCGAACATCACTTCGGCCGACTTGCCCTTCACGCTCACCACCTCGCCGTGGCCTTCCTGGCCAAACAGGGCCACTTTATCGCCGGGCCGGAGCGCTCCGGCTTCGGCGCGCTCGCGCGAAGCCTTGGGCTTGGGCGGCTCAATTTGCAGCTCGGTGCGCACGAAGGTGTCGAGCTTTTCGCGGGCCTGCTTATTGACTTCCTTATTGGCCTGGCCACGCCGGATTTCACCGATGGTGGCTTCGATCTGCTGATTGGTATTTTGCAGCAGCGCCTTGGCCTGCTGCTTGGCCGCGCGCAGGGTTTCGAGGCGGGTGTCTTCGAGGTGCTGCTTGAGGTCCTGGTACTCCTGGGCGGCGCGCTTGAGGCGCCGCTCCTGCTTGGCGGCTTCGGCGGTACGGGCTTCCAGCTCGGTCTTTTCCTTTTCGAGGCCTTCGAGCAGGCGGTCGTAGCGGATTTTGTCTTTGCCCACCAGCTGGGTGGCGCGCTCCACTACGTCGCGGGGCAGGCCAATCTTGCGGGCAATCTCAATGGCAAACGACGAGCCGGGCTTGCCCACTTCGAGGCGGTAGAGCGGCTGGAGCTGCTCGGGGTCGTAGCGCATGGCACCGTTCACGAGGTGGGGCGTGCGCTCGGCAAAGTTTTTCAGGTTGGTGTAGTGGGTGGTGATTACACCGTACACGCGGGCCTGGTTGAGCTGGTCGAGCACGGCCTCGGCAATGGCCCCGCCCAGGCTGGGCTCGGTGCCGGTGCCAAATTCGTCGATCAGCACCAGGCTTTTCTTGCCGGCCAGCAGCATAAACTGCTTCATGGCCAGCAAGTGCGAGGAATAGGTGCTCAAGTCGTTTTCCAGGCTTTGCTCGTCGCCGATGTCCAGGAAGATGTCTTCGAATACGCCGGCTTCAGAATTGTCGGCGCAGGGAATGAGCAGGCCCATCTGCAGCATAAACTGCACCAGGCCCACAGTTTTCAGCGCCACGGATTTACCCCCGGCATTGGGGCCCGAAATAATCAGAATCCGCTGATCCTGGTTCAGCTCGAGGTCGAGCGGCACCACTTCCCGGGCGTCGCCACTATCGCGCTTGTGCTGGGCAAAGGCCAGCTGCAGCAGCGGATGCCGCACGCGCGCCCACTTCAGCAGCGGCTTGTTGTGCAGCACCGGCAGGCGGCAATCCAGGGCCACGGCCAGCCGGGCCTTAGCCCGGATAAAATCGAGCAGGCCCAGATAGGAATACGCCTTGCGCAGGTCCGGAATGTGGGGCCGTAGCTGGTCGGTGAGAACTGTCAGAATGCGAATCAGCTCGCGCTGGTAGGCGTTGTCGAGGTCCTTGATGTCGTTGTTGAGCTCGAATATCTCGGCCGGCTCAATGTACACCGTCTGGCCGGAGGCCGACTCGTCGTGAATCAGGCCCTTCACCCGGCGCTTGTGCTCGGCGATAACCGGCAGCACCAGGCGGCCACCGCGGATGGTGGGCTCGGCATCGCCGGGAATCCAGCCCTCGGTTTTGGCGTGGCGCAAGATGCCGGCAATCTGCCGGCGCAGCTGGCCCTGGCGCGCAATGAGCTCCTGCCGAATCTGGCGCAGCAGCGGCGAAGCATCGTCGCGCACCTGCCCATCATCGTCGATTACCCGGTCCATGGCCGCCAGCAGGTTGCGGTCGACCTGCACGCCGATGCCCAGCAGGCGCAGCGTGGGGTACAGGCCGGCGTCGGCCTCACTGAAGAAGGTCAGGGCCTGGCGGATGGTCCGCAAGCTCATCTTCACCTCAAAAAAGGCGGCCACGTCGAGGTAGGCGCCGGGGAGGGCCGCCCGCTTAAGGTGGGCCTTGGGGTCGTGGTAATGGGAGGCCGGAAAATCGGCCCCGGCACGCAGCAGGTAGGCAAACTCGTCGGCCTGCTGCAGCAATTTCAGCAGCGGCTCGTGCTTGGTTTGAAACTCCATGCGGGCCACATACTGCCGGCCCAGGGCGCTCAGGCAGTTGGCTTCGAGCTGCTCGCGCAAGGTGGTGAAGCCAATTTTTTGTTCGAAGTTTTGGGGTAACAGCAAGAAAGTAGTCTTTCGGGATGCGGAGAATTCAGAGATGGGATACGAAGGTAAACAGCAGACCGGGCGGGAAGATTCGCGGGCCCACTGACGAATCCGCGCGCTTCCTCATTTATTCACCCCGGCCCCAAACAGCGCAAAGTCGTACTTCACCGGGTCCAGCGGGTCGAGCTCGCGCAAGTTGGCCGTGAGCTCCTCGGCCGCGGACCAGTCCACCAGCTTGCGGGTGAGCAGGCCCAGCGGCCGGGCCTGGCGCTCCACGTGCAAGTCGATGGGCATGATGAGTTCGGCCATTGACAGGCGGGTCCAGAGGCCGAAATCGACGCCGTGCTGGTCGCGGCGCACCAGCCAGCGCAGGTACATGTTCACCCGCTTGCAGGCCGAGCCGCGGGCCGGCGTGGCCACGTGCTTACGGGTGCGGTGGGGCGCATCGGGCAGGCTGAAAAACAGGGTGTGAAACCCCTCGAGCCGCTCCCGCTGGGTGGCCCCCCGCAGAAAGGCCGGCTCCAGTGAGTCGTGGGCCTGGTACCACCAGCGCAGCCAGTGCACGAAGTACAGCAGGTCGGTATCGCAGAAAGTGCGGTGGCAGAAGCCCAGGAGCCGCTTCAGGTCCTCGTCCTGGTGCTGGGTCACGAACTGATGGGGCGCGTCGTCCATGCGGCGCAGCAGCTCGTTGCACTTGCTGATGATGGTGGGCCGCTGCCCCCAGGCCAGCAGCGCCGCAAACAGCGCGCTTATTTCCACGTCCTGCTTTTGCGTGAAGCGGTGCGGAATCTGAATGGGGTCGTGCTGAATGAACTCCGGGCGGTTGTACCGCTCGTATTGCGCATCAAGCAGTTTGCGCAGCCGGGCGTGGTTCAAAGGAATAAGGTAAGGAGTGAGTAGAGCGAAAACCGCAACATCAACTGTAATGAGCTATCAGGCGGGTGGCAAGTTCACGGTATTGGTCGAGGCCCGTGAAATAATACATGTCCCAACAGGCCAGCATGGTGCTGGTCCAGGCCACCTGCTTCTCGGTTCCCAAAAAGGCTTCGCCGCCCGGATATACGCGGGTGTTGCCTTGGGTGGAAATCTCGCCCGAAGCCAGCACCCGTGACGCCTGCCAGTTGGTACCGCACGAGAGCGAATTCCACAAGTCGGCCCGCAGGGGCTCCGTCGCGGGCAGCAGGGTAAGCAGCCGGAAGCCCAGGGCCAGCCCGACGCCCTGGTAGCTGCTGTCGTAGCCACCACCTTCCTGGTAATAGCCGCGCCCGTGTTGGGCGCGGATGGCCTGACGGGCGAAGCGCAGCCCCACTTGCCGCGTCGGCTCGTCGTTTAGGTAGCGGCCGAGGCTGTAGTAGGCCACGGCGTCGAAGTACAGCCGGTTGGGGGCCAGCGAATCGTAGGCGGCCAGGGTGCTTTGCTGCTGCACCAGCCAGGCCGCGGCGCGCTGCACGGCGGGGCGCAACGCTGCAACCCGCGCCCGGCACGAAGCGGTAGCCGCCGCATTCCGGTACCAGTCCGACTCGTCAAAGGCCAGCAAGGCCGGGCCGGCCGAAGCCAGAAAAAACGCCACGCCGCTGGTAACATCGGCGGCCGTGGGCGGGGGCTGCGTGGCCAGGCTGGACGGAATAACCAACGTGAAGTCGCCAGCGGGGCGCTGATGCGCGAAGCTGTACTCGGTGGCCCGAACGGCCTGGTCCAATGCCGTGAGGTTTTCACGGGCCACCGCATAGTCGGCCAGCGGCGAGATGCCCGTTTGAAAACGCACGTGAAAATAAGCCGCCTGATTGCGACCCTGGGCTCCTTGGGCATCGGGTAGGTTGGCTTGCCCCAACCGCTCAATAATGACCGGGTCGAACGTGCGGATCAATCCATTCTGAGTGAAAGTGGCGTTCTGGGGAGCCGTCTGGCACTGGTACGCTTCCGCCGGCGCCGCCAGCTTCGACTCGCCACAGGCCCAGAGCCCGACAGTTAACCCTGCTCCGAGCAGGCACATCGCAAATTCGCGCTTTCTCATCGGTCATCAAGTTTTGACGTTTCAGCAATGAGACTGCACGGACCAGCTACAGTTTAACGGCTGGCGTTACTGCGGAATGTAGTTGGTCTCGACCCGGAAGCGGGCGTCAGACGTGCCCAGTTTCTGCACCGCCCGCGGCGAGAGGCGCACCAGAATGTTGTTGTTCTCGCCGGTGTCGGGCAGCTTGCCAATCACGCGCACGTATACCGACATGCCATTCATGCTGTTTTTCACTTGCATGATGGTGCCGACGGGGGCCGTTTTGTGCAGGGCCAGGTACTTGTCGGTGACGCTTTTCTCGATGGGCGCTCCGAGGCCGGCTTCCACGACGCGGGACAGCACCTCACTGGCGCGGTTGGGAGCGCGTTCTTCCCGGTTCTCCTTTTCGGCGGCGGGGGCCGGCGTCACGGTGGCAATTTGGGCGGGTTTGTCGGGCGCTGGCGGGGGCGTTTTGGCCACGGGCGTTTCCGGAACCTTCTCCACCTCAATGGGGCGGGCCGGCGCGGGCTTGGGCGCCGCCGCGGCCGGGCTTTCGCTGGCCGCCGCTAACAGGAGCTCCTGGCCCACGCGAACGCTGCCGCTGGCGGGCAGCTTATTGAGCTTAATCAGCTCGTCGGGGGTAAGCTGGAACCGCCGGGCAATGCCCAAAAGCGTTTCGCCCTTGGCAACCGTGTAGCGAGCCGGCACGGCCCCCGCGGCCGGCGCCGCGCTAGTGGTCGCCGAAGCTTTGTCCGGAGCGGCGGGTTTCCCGGCCGGGAACCGGGGCACGAACACTATCTGTCCCACCCCTAAGCCATTTTTGATCTGTGGATTAGCCGCCGTAATCTGGGCCAGGGTTACGTGGTAGCGGCGGGTGAGAGCAGTGAGCGTTTCGCCCGCCGAGACGCGGTGCTTAACAAAGCGCTGGCCACCTCGTATTTCCACGCCAATAGAGTCCGTCGGGGCGCTGTGCGGGTGGTTATTTTTCCCAGGACCGGGCCTGCCAAGGGCCAGCAATGTGAGAAGGGAAACGAGTAGAGTCATATAAATCAACCTTGCAAAGACTACACCACTCCGGTCAGCGGATCGGCGGTGGTTAGCGAGGGCAAAATAACGCAAAAACCAGCGGGCAATCAGGCTTCGCTCGCCGCAGCGGGCTTTAAAGTCCGTTCTTTGGGGTAGAATCCTGGTATTTTTTTGCCCCTCCTTACTGATTTACCCATGGTCCTTGGCCTCATTCCCGCCCGTTACGCTTCCACCCGCCTGCCCGGCAAGCCCCTGGTCGACCTGGGCGGGCAGAGCATGATTCAGCGGGTGGTGGCGCAGGCCCGGCAGGCCCGGCTCAGCCGCGTGGTGGTGGCCACCGACGACGAGCGCATCCGGCGGCACGTCGAGGAGTTCGGGGGCGAGGCCGTGCTCACCCGCCCCGACCACCCGAGCGGCACCGACCGCCTCTGGGAAGCGTTTCAGCAGCTGGGCAGCCCGGCCGACGTGCACTGCATCGTTAACATTCAGGGCGACGAGCCCTTTATTCACCCCGCTCAGATCAACGCGCTGGCCGACTTGTTCGGCGACGAAGCCACGGCGCCCGACATCGCTACGCTGGTGAAGCCGGTGGTAACGGCCGAGGAGCTGTTCAGCCCGCACCTGCCCAAGGTGGTGCTCAACCAACGGGGGCAGGCCCTGTATTTCAGCCGGCATCCCCTCCCCTTTCAGCGGCAGCACGCCCCGGCGGAGTGGCTGGCCCAGCACCGCTACCTGCGCCACCTGGGCTTGTACGCGTACCGGCCCCGCGTGTTAGAGCAGCTCACCCGGCTCCCGGTGTCGTCCCTCGAAGCGGCCGAAAGCCTGGAGCAACTGCGCTGGCTCGAAGCCGGCTACCAGATTCAGTGCGCCGAAACCGAGCTGGAAGCCTTTGGCATCGACACGCCCGAAGACGTGGACAAGGCCCGGGCCCGGCTGGCCAGCTAGGAGTCGGGGCGCGCAACTACTGCTTTTTCGGGGCTGGCCTCGCAGCGCGCCTCGCGCATCTCCCGCGAGAGAAAGTAATTGAGCCCGGTGCGGATCACGGCAATTGCGCCCAGCTTGCCAATCTGCTCCCAGCTGGGCGCGATGGCGGTGGAAAGGATGTCGGCCCCCAGTTGGAACTCCAGGGCCAGCGCCAGGTAGCGCGCCAACGCCAAACGAATAGCCGTGAAGTCGGCCGTCTGGCGCCTGGCCAGGGCCCTCACCAGTAAACCGCCCGCGCTGAGAATTCCGAGGGCGATGATGATCGCGCCCACGGTTTCCACACCCAGTTTCAGCCAGAGCACCGCGCTAATCACGGTGCTTTCCGCTTGGCCATGCACGGAAGTAAGGTCGCGGACAGCTACGGGCAGGGCGGCAAGGAAAAACATGGCGGAGCTAAAAAACTAAGAAGAGAAGAAACCTGAACGAATCAGCGGCGCTTTGCCACCGGGAGCCGCCTTCGTACTCCGGTACTGGTAAGCGCCACTCACTGGCGTGGCGCACGTGGCAACGCGCTACCACCTAGGCACCCCCGCTGCCGGCGCGGGCTACGCCAACAATGCCGGCTTTGCGCCCATGCTGCCCGCTGCGTCGCGCTTCAAGGAGCTAGCGTTCCTGCTAAACCCGGGCGCGGCCCTACGGCTCAAGGCGAGCACCGTCGCGTGGCCAGCTAATTCGTTCGTGGCTGACAAGGCTATCGGGCAGGACCAGTTATCAGCCACCGGCTTTCTTGGCCTTGTAGCCTTCTTTGAGCAGCACCTCCAGCACCTTGTCGCGGAAGTCGCCCTGCACGAGCACTTCGCCGTCTTTGGCGTTGCCGCCCACGCCGCACTTGGTCTTGAGCAGCTTGCCCAGGGCCTGCAGGTCGGCGTCGGTGCCCACGAAGCCGGTAACCAGCGTCACCTGTTTGCCGCCGCGCTGCTTTTTATCGAGCTGCACCCGCAACTGCTGCTGTTGCGGCGGCAGGGTTTGGGCCCCGACGGGCTCATCGGTCTGGTAGGAGAAATCGGGATTGGTAGAATACACCACCCCTTGCCGGTTGTTTTTCATCGGGCAATTACTGTTGAATGATTCGCAAGTAAGCACTGCCCGGCGACAGACCGCTACCTCGCGCCCTATGTAGGGTTAGGCATAAGAGAGTGGCGGCAACAAGCACTGGGCTATTGTTGCTTTTCAGAGCGTTTCCCAGGTCCGTGCGCCGGGCACCTCACCCCCAGCCCCGGTTCGCTGGAGGCGCGAAGCCCCAGGAGAGGGGAGCCAGACGATAGGGACACGAAATGGAGTGCGGCTCTAAACTCTAAATGAGATTATAGTTGAAAGCTGAAGTAGGGACACGTTCCCACACGAAATGGGATATAGCTCTAAATGATCGGCATGGAGGCTTGATGAACCCGGTTGAATAGCTCAAACGGCCACGGCTAAGGCCAGGGGCAGCAGCTCTACCACGAACTCAGTGGCGTGCCCCAGGTAATCGCCGTCGACGTGGAAGCCGATGGGCGCTTCCGCCAGCACCCGGCCGCGCGGCACCCGAAAATACTCGGCGGCTTTGGATTGGGGCAGGTTGCCCAGGGCCATAGCCAGGCTCACCCGAAAGGCCCGGCCGGCGGGTAGCGCATCGATCAGGCACACGTCGAGCAGGCCGTCGCGCAAGTCGGCCAGGGGGGCGATGTAGGCGTTGTTGCCGTATTGCGACGCATTGGCGAAAGCCAGCACGTAGCAGTCTGTTTCCTCTACCTGCCCGTTCAGGTCGATGCGCACCCGGACGGGCCGGTAGCGGCGGTACTCGCGCAGCGTCACCCGCAGGTAGGTGCTCAGGCCCCGCGAGCCGGCCTGGGCGAAGTGCTGGCTCACGTGCGCGTCAAACCCCAGCCCGGCCGTGCAGAAAAAAGGATGGTCGTTCATCACGCCCACGTCCATGCGACTAAACGTGGGGGCCGCCAAGCGGCGCAGCGCCGGCGCCAGGCTCAGCGGCACCCCCAAATGGCGGGCCAGGCCATTGCCCGAGCCCTGCGGCACGATGCCGAGGGCCGCCGCGGTGCCCAGCAGGCCGCGCCCGACCTCGTTCACGGTGCCGTCGCCGCCCACGGCCGCCACTACCTCGAAGCCTTCGGCCGCGGCGGCCCGGGCCAGTTCCACGGCGTGTCCGGCGCACTCGGTCAGGCGCACTTCGTAGTCGGCTACCAGGGTCCCAAAGTGCCGGGCAATCAGTGCGGGCACATCGCGGCGGCGGCTGGGACCGGCCGTGGGGTTAAGAATAAAGCAGGTTCTAGGCACGATGCGAAGGTGTAGAGGTACTGATACGCCAGAGAGTTGCTGGGCGGAGGAGCCGAGCAGACGGTTGGACTAAGGCCCTAATAACTGTGGCCGCTTCCTTCCTCGTACGGGTTTCTTGCGACGGCAAATAGCAAAAAAGCCCACCGCTAGGCAGGCTTTTTAGTTGCTTGGTACGAAAGTCAGCACTCCAACCAGTCAGCACGTCAATTACCCGTTCATTTGCTCGCCGAGCTTTTGAATCAGGTCGGCCGTGCGGGTGGAGTAGCCAAATTCGTTGTCGTACCAGCCGATGACTTTGGCCAGGGTGCCGTTGGCGGAAGTCAGCTCCGAATCGAAAATGCAGCTGTGGGGGTTGCCTACGATGTCGATGCTCACCAACGGGTCGGTAGCGTACTCAATGATGCCTTTGAGTGGGCCTTCGGCGGCGGCGCGCAGGGCGGCGTTGATTTCTTCCTTGGTTGCCTCCCTTTTCAGGATGACGGTCAGGTCGGTCATCGAGCCATCCGGCACGGGCACGCGCATGGCCAGGCCATCGAGCTTGCCTTTCAGCTTGGGCAGCACCAGGCCCACGGCTTTGGCGGCGCCGGTGCTGGTGGGGATGATGCTGTAGGCGGCGGCGCGGGCGCGGCGCAGGTCCTTGTGGGGAGCATCCTGCAGGTTCTGGTCGGAGGTATAAGCGTGCACCGTGGTGATGTAGCCCTTCTCAATGCCGAACGCATCGTCCAGCACCTTGGCCATCGGGGCCAGGCAGTTGGTGGTGCAGCTGGCGTTGCTCAAGATGGTTTCGGCGCCGGTCAGGATGTCTTCGTTCACGCCCAGCACCACGGTCGGGATGTTGCCGGTGGCGGGGGCTGAAATCACTACTTTTTTGGCCCCGGCGGTGAGGTGCTGGCCGGCCCCGGCTTCGTCCACGAAGCGGCCGGTCGACTCGAGCACCACGTCCACGCCCATGGTGCCCCAGGGGAGCAGCTTGGGGTCGCGCTCAGCCAGGGCGTGAATGCGCACGCCGTTCACGGTCAGGCTCTCCTCGTCGTAGGTCACGGTGCCGTCGAAGCGGCCGTGCACGGAATCGTACTTCAGCAGGTGGGCCAGCGTCTTGTTGTCGGTCAGGTCGTTGATAGCGACGATTTCCACGTTGTCGCGGCCGAGCAGCGACTTGAAAGTGAGGCGGCCAATGCGGCCGAAGCCGTTGATGGCGACTTTAATTTTTGCCATAGCAAAACAGGGAAAAAGAAGTGACTGGCTGCCACACTGGCGGCCGGTTGAAACGCGGCGCGAAGATAGCAGGCCCGGGCGGGTTCGCTAGCACTGCCCCCGGCCCTGTTCTTCTCTATTCTTGCTACAGCCGGGGGCCCGCAGAAGATAACCACGAGGTTTTTGGCTTCTCCCGGTACGGCGGCTTACGGAATACTGGTCAGAAATCTTTTCAGGCTGAAAAACAATGGTCTTTGGTCGGTACGACACTTTTTTTCGCCCCGCCCCTTGCATTGAAAGCGAGGACCTGTATCTTTGCACCACCAAAACAAAAACGGTCCGTTCGTCTAGGGGTTAGGACAGTAGATTTTCATTCTACCAACAGGGGTTCGATTCCCCTACGGACTACTAAAAGGGCTCTCACGCTATCGCGAGAGCCCTTTTTCTTTTTTCCGTGTCAGTTTCCGTGTCAGTTTTATCCATGAAAACCTCTTCTGGATAGGGATGGTGTGGTTCAATTCATGGTGACTAACAAATCTTTGGTTGCTGATCCAGATGATTAATAGAGTAGCTCATCCGACGAATCATCTCGCATTGAAGTCGTAAAACGTTCAACTCCTTACACGACCACAGAAAAGGCCCTCACAGCAATGTGACGGCCTTTTTTTCTTTTAGGAGGGCAAGAAGGAGGGCACAAAAGGCAAGGGGGCGCGTATTCCTACCCTCACTGAATCGGCTTCTGGCTGAGAATTATATAAATTGGCTCATTAGGCTAATTTCGCGGTTTTTGAAGAAAAGGTGGCAAAAAGGGTGGCACTGCCCTTTAGCGTTCAAGCAGCAAGCATTTACCAAAAGCCCCGACCAATTGAGTGGTCGGGGCTTTCTTATGTTTATAGGGGTTCTTTCAGACCGCCTCTACCTGTTTGACCAAATTCCGCCTGTCGTCAGTAGGGCAAGTCATCGAGCGTAGCAGCGCTAGGTACCCTTGGCCACTGTCGACGGCTACCAACGAGGCTGGAGCTACGGGACCCAACACTGGCTTCAGGATGGCGGCGTAAGTGGTAGCCACCGTATCAATGACGCACATGGCCGGGCGCATCACATATTCGGTGGCGTAGATCTTGTGGTTGGGGACGGGCGTTCGTGCGTGAGCACCGTTGAGGGTGGCCAAACAGAGCATGATGCTGTAGGCCAGCATCGCAAATAGTTTTCTCATGCTTTCGGTCATTTTGATTGGGTTGAAGAAATGGACCCAAAGGTTTGCCGCCGTCAGCGCCAAGAAAAGGACAACAAAATAGATTATTGTCAGTCCAAACAGAATCGGATTATAGTGCTACTAAAACCAAATTCCTAGTACCTGCCTCGATCGTAGCTAATCTAAACTTAATACTTGGTATCGCAGATTGAGCAGCTTCTGCTATTTTTTTACGCTTTTTTGGGCTTGAAAGAGGGCCAAATACAATTTCCTCGTAGGCTTCGGCAGGGAGTTCAACTATTCGGTCTTGAAGAGTCAGTGGTGTTCCAGAAAAACGTAATGTGCGGTATTCTTTCTCAAAGCTCCACTTCTGTGTCTTAAAGTATAATTGGGCTATCATCTGGTATTCTTCATCATGCCAAGGAGTAGGCATAATACGGGGCAATTGGGGCTCATAACGCACCGGCCCCCATGAACCAACGAAGTCAAAAAGTATCTCTGTCCGAAATCCAATGGCAAATTCCCGGCTGTTACGAGAATACTTGTGCCACATCTCCTTATTTATAGGATCTGCCGTTAGACACAATACTCCCAATCGTTCATTCAATGAGATATTATCAAGTCTTGAATGCTTAGCTATGTGTTTCTTATTGCGAAATAACCCCTTCCCCGCCCATCGTTGGGCAAAGTCTAGGTGTTCTTGCTCCGAAAAACCAGGATTAGTTTTTCGTGATTCGTAAATGTATTTTTCAATAATTTGTTCATCTGTAAGTAAATCGTAGCGAACCGGGTTCTTACAATCTAATTGGTCTTCAAAAGTTGAAGGTGCGGCCAAAAATACTTCCCTTTTTGTAATGATTGACCTATGAAATTGGTTCTCCCAATTCCTATACTTATATAAAATTTCTGGAACAGAAACGCCCTGGTAGATAGACTCCTTGTATGAATTCATTGTATTTGAGTTGGTTGTTTTAGGTACTTCTGCACTGTGCCCACTGACACACCAGTAGCCTTAGAAATCTTACGAACGCTGAATTTTTTGGCGCCCAGTCGCTTCACTTCCTCAACCACCGCATTATCGGTGGCCCGGCGCCCATGCACGTATTCCTGCCCTGCAGCTGCAACTTGAGCACGCTTGCGAGCCTGACCTAGCCGCACGTTCTCCGAGTGGCGCTGATTGCGGTAGCCGGCAGCCCAAGCAATGATTGACTTGAAAAGGCTGGCCATGGGACCGGTTGTGTTTAGAGCTGGCTCGCAGTAGCTCCAAAACTGCACCCCCGCCTGCTCCAGCGCGGCCGTGTGCTCAAACACCTTCTCGATGCCCTCGCTGCTGAAGCGGTCCAGTGCGAACACGCGTACCAGATCGAAGCGCCGCTTGCCGGCATCCTTCATCATTTCCTGAAAGGCCTTGCGATTGGAACTACCACCCGACTTCTCGTCGACGTACTCTTTATAGATTGTATCGCCAGCGCGCTCGGCCTCCCTGCGCAGGAGCACCAGCTGGTTCTCCGGATTCTGGTCTTTGTCGCTGGTCGACACGCGGGCATAGAGGGCGACTTTCAATGTTTCTTATTATCTGAAGTGATTGTTTCCACAAGATAATTTAAATAATTAGGCATATCCAGCATTTCTGCATGTGATATAAAAGGCAAATCTGGTAAAACAATTTTCTCCTTCAGCAACGGCCATAGTCTTGCAAATTTTGTATTATCGGAATTGCGCATTAGTTGGTTAAGGGCACCTCTTTCGGTAGTTGTTAATACAAAAAAAATTAGTTCACCCAGTATCAAAATCGTACACTGAGAAATGTGTTTAACTGCTAAGCTGGACGCTTTCTCCCCATGCTTCATTTCTCTTAAAGCAATTCCACGATGTCGATATGCTTGGCGAAGAGGGCCTTTATACCTCGCAACCCAGATGTTCCAATCAGGGGGTGGAAGCTTTGTTTCCATCAAGATTTTTCTATCGCTTTCGGGAATGGCTTGAGTGGCAATGTCAACAAACTCACCAATAACAGTCCTTAAAGCTACCCAAGTCGATAGCTGAGTTTGGTCCTGTTGGGATAAAATTTCTCTTTCCTTTTCAATTAGGGGTGTCAGGAGTGGTATAGCTTCAGCCTCTATTTTGCTCATCCACGTTATATTGCAGTCGATGCATACAATCATAAGTTTCCAAGAGCCTACGTGCCCTTGTTTCACTCTGATATAATTTGGCTTAACTATATCAACTTGCCCAGTATCAAGACGCTGATACTTAAGATTCGTTTCATGCGAATGCTTGTCAAACTCAACAGGTAACACCTTAGTCATCCATTGGGGCCAGAGGTGTTCTCGTGAAAGAGGGGTTTTACCACAAAAAATACAGGTACGAGGTAAATTCGTCAATCTCACCTTTTTTTTCCTTCTATCATCCATTGCTATATCCTTCTTATACCTAAAGGTATAACCTAACTGCTCATTCAGGGGCGTTCAAATTAGATTTCTTTTTTGAACGCTTTCTGACACCCCCAGAAGGCCCCGAAAACGCAGATCTTCGGGGCCTTCCGGGGGAGAATAATTTGAACACCTGCTTTACGCCCGAATCCCGTTTTCGTAGCGCACCTGCTTAGCTTCGTCGAGGAGTTGCTGGTGGCCCTGCACGTCGAGCACGACTTCGAGGCGGGACTGCCAGTTTTCCACGTTGGCCAGGCTACCGTTCATCGCGCGCAGCTCGTTGAAGCACAAAGCTCACCGCGCTGCTAGCATGAAAAAAGGACACCAACATGGCTCGCCTTGCGGTATCGAGCCAAGCGCCCATTCGTAGGGTGTTATAGAGGGTATTGGGGATAAAATAATAGGCTAAACGAGAACGAGTCAGTAAGTTGCAGTTGGAGTCCCAAGGCTCCAGCTACAATATGGTTGACGGCTATACACGAAGTAACTTACCTGAGTTAGACTGGTCTGTCGCAACTTTTGCCCATGCACAAACAGGAACGATTAGCGGGCTGTATACTAGCAGGAGCCATTGGTGACGCCTGGGGAAGTAGTTTTGAAAACCTACCTAAACGCCCCGGCAGTAATACATTCTATCTTCAGCCACCGCCCATAAGCGCTCCTGCTTGGCAGTTGACGGATGATACCCAACTCACCTTGGTAACGTTGGAAGCTTTAAGTCAAACGCCTCTTCTTTCACCTGATAGGCTCGCATCCTGCTTGGCAAATGCCTACTCACGCGGGCTTCTCACCGGCCTTGGAGCTAGTACCTTAAAAGCATTGCGGGAACTACAGGCGGGTGGTCATTGGAGCCAGGTCGGGCGAGAGGGGGAGTATGGTGCTGGTAATGGTGCCGCCATGCGCATTGCGCCCTTTGCCTTTTGGGAGCAGTATTCTCGAGTTGAGCTACACGATTTCTGTCGGATTACCCATCGCCAGGCAGACGCCTATGTGGGGGCATTGGCTATAGTGCTAGCAATCAGAGCTATCTTAACAGGGCAGTGGACGGGAGAAGAGCCACTGCTGGGCTTGCTAGTGCCACAACTTCCTGATACCCGGGTGCGCGACCGGCTCTTAGAAATCCAGGCTTTACCAGGGCAGCCCTCCATTGCAGAGGTTGCGCGCTTCGGCACAAGTGGCTATGTAGTGGATTCGGTACCCTTTGCCTTATTCTGCGCCTCGCAGGTACCGCGCTTGGGGCTCAAACAAATGCTGGAAGCCATCGTGGTAGCAGGCGGGGATACGGATACAAATGCCTCGCTGGCTGGGCAAATAGCCGGAGCCTTGCTAGGGCCGCAGAACATTCCGACAGAACTACTCCGCAAGCTTACCCAAGTAAACGGATACGCTTGGTTGAAGCAGGTAGTGCATGTTGCCCAGCAGCAGCTAGTTTAAATGGCTGGCAATTCTTTGTATTCCACTACATTAAACAATGAGTAAGCTAAGTATGGCCTTGGTAGTACGTAGCGAACGGTGATAGCACGTGCTCTCATAAGCCAAAGGTGTTAGGCCTGCACGATAATGAGGCCATATGTGGGTCGCCCAGGCCACGTGCTTATCAATCGATAGATTTACTCCTGCTTACACGGCCCATCTGGACCCGACCGGCTGAACCGCGCCGCCGGCTAACACACGCAGGTACTGATTAGCATTCTAAAGGTGACCTACGAGATTTATAAGGCCAAGTACTGGCAGTCGTTTGAGCGGTTTAACAACCAATAACTTCTTTTCTACGCCTCTGATTGGTGGCCATTGGCAGCTAATTCATCAGCGAAGCCCAAGAGTGCGACGTCTTTGAGCTGCCGCCCGGCGAGGCTCGGGTGTCGAAGCCTACGTAATATTTTCTGCGGGCTGTTTACCACCAGCTTCTGTCCTCGGGCGAGCGGAAGTGGATTTGAGTTCCCAGAGAACAGCCGCGCCCCCGAACACATCGGCCGCCTCCCAGCGTTAAGCCAATGGAGCAAGTCCGCACGGGCGCGGAAATGGCCCCTACTTTTATGGTGTGCATGCCGCGACTCTGGCCGTTGTGGGCCCAAGTCGCCAATCCCGGTCCACCGAAAGGGTAGCGGAGACCTGAAAAGCTGGCTAAACCGGTACCTGACCCGTGCCCGGACTTCGGCCTCATGGAGTTCGGACAGTGCTGAACTCGCGCCACCCCACCCAAACCGGTTCCCGGCCGTAGTATAAACCCCACTATTTCCCAGCCTGTATGACGGACCTCCACCGCGCCTTTGCTTTGTTATCGGGCAAGCTCATTCGTTGGGTGCAGCAGTTTATTCTACTGCTGCCCAATCTGTTGATTGCCTTGCTGATTCTGGTTGTCACCTTTTTCGCGGCGCGGCTGGTGCGGCGAATTATGGGCACGATATTGCCGCGGGTGTCGGCCCACGCCACGCTCAACAACCTGGTCGGGACCATGGCGTACCTGGGCGTGCTGCTGCTGGGCACGTTTTTCACGCTGGAAGTACTGAGCCTCGACAAGACGGTAACTTCTTTATTGGCGGGGGTCGGCATTATCGGGCTGGCGTTGGGGTTTGCTTTTCAGGACATCGCGGCCAATTTTATCAGCGGCATCATTATCGCGGTGCAACGGCCTTTCACCGTGGGCGACGTCATTCAAACCGAATCTTTTTTCGGCACCATCGAAAGCATCAACCTGCGCACCCTCGACCTGCGCCAGGTAACCGGCGAGCTGGTGCGCGTGCCCAACCGCAAGGTGTTCGAAACCGCTATCATCAACTACACCGTCACCACCCGCCGCCGGGTGGATGTGGAGTGCGGGGTGGCTTACGATTCGGACCTGGAGCGGGTGCGGGAGGTGGTGCTGGCCAGCCTGCACGGCTTTCCCAACCTCCTCCCCGACCAGCCCGTGGAGGTGATGTTCACCAGCTTTGGCGAAAGCGCTATCACCTTCACGCTGCGGTTCTGGATTCCATATCAGAAACAGGTCGACTACGTGGGGGCCAAGAGCGAGGCCATCATGCGCATTAAGCGCGCCTTCGACCAGGCGGGCATCGTCATCCCCTTCCCCATCCGTACCCTGGACGTGTCGCCGGCGCTGCAGGCCCAGCTGCGCCAGCAGTTGGCCGACTAAGAGCCTATCCGGAAAATAGGCGGCACGCCCTGCGCCTCTGGCATCCGCGAGGTCGCAGCCTCTCGACCGCGGCAGTACTTTATTCAATGTAATTCATTCGATTGAATACACCCTCGTGGTAGAGATGCTTCGGCAAGCGGACGCCAGATGAAGCATGACGTGCTGGCTGGTTATTTTCCAGATAGGCTCTTAGTAAGTTAAACCCTGCGCCAGCTAGGGCAAAGAAGCGGGCTCCGCGATGACGTTGCGAGGCAAGAAAGCCCAGTTGGGCTTTGATTTGTACCAGCAGAACCGGCCGGCCCGTAACAGGCATTCCATTCGCTTACGTATTTGGCACGTTAGCACGGGGGGCGGTTGCATCCTGGTAACTGCTACAACTCCTCCACCCTTCCCCTTCCCCCCTCTATGAGCCACAGCAAGAAACTCAATGAGCTAGAGGCCAGCGCTATTTGCGGCAACGACATTTCCTCATCCTGCCTGTATGTATCGGCACTAGCCATTGGGTACGCGGGCCAGTATGCCTGGGTGGCGCTGCTCATGGTGGGGGCGGTGCTGTACCTGTTTCGCAGCATCTACGGCGAAGTGGTCGGGGCCCTGCCCCTCAACGGCGGCGCCTACAACGTGCTGCTCAATACCACCAGCAAGCGCAACGCCGCCGTGGCCGCCTGCCTGACCATCCTCTCCTACATGGCGACGGCGGTTATTTCGGCCTCCGAGGCCATGCACTACCTGCACACGCTGTGGACGGGGCTGCCCATCATGACGGCCACGGTGCTGCTGCTGGGCTTTTTCCTGCTGCTGACCATTCTCGGCATCTCCGAGTCGGCGGTGGTGGCCGTGGGCATCTTTGTGCTCCACCTGCTCTCGCTCATGCTGCTGGTGGGCGTCACGGGCTGGTACCTGGCTACGCACGGGCTGGCTACCCTGGTCGCCAATTGGCAGCTGCCGCTGAAAGGCGGCAGCCTGTCCACCGCGCTCTTTCTGGGCTTTAGCGCCGCCATGCTGGGCATTTCCGGGTTCGAAAGCTCCGCCAACTTCGTGGAAGAGCAAGCACCCGGCGTCTTCCAGAAAACCCTGCGCAACATGTGGGTGGTGGTAACGGTCTTCAACCCGCTGCTGGCTTTGCTGGCCGTGGCGGCGCTGCCCCTGGTTGAAATCGGCCAACACCCCGAAACGCTGCTCTCGCACCTGGGCTCCAGCACGGGTGGCCCCTGGCTGGCCACGCTCGTCTCGGTCGACGCGGTGGCCGTACTCAGCGGCGCGGTGCTCACCTCGTTCGTGGGCGTGGGCGGCCTGATGAAACGCATGGCCCTGGACCGCATTCTGCCGCAGTTTTTCCTGAAGGAAAACAAGCGGCAAAGCAACTATATCATTCTCATCACCTTCTTCCTGCTCTGCATTTCCGTACTGCTGATCACCGACGGCCAGCTCGGGCCGTTGGCGGGAGTGTACACCATCTCGTTTCTGTCGGTGATGGCCTTTTTCGCCCTCGGCAACTTCCTGCTCAAGAGCAAGCGTCCCAAGCTGCCGCGGCCGGTATACGCGAGCGTTATCACCGTTGCCCTGGCGCTGCTGGGGGTGCTGGCCGCCCTGTACGGCAACATTCGCATCCGGCCCGACTACCTGGTGGTATTCCTGCAATACTTCCTGCCGGCCCTGCTGCTGGTGACGGCCCTGCTCAACCGCACGGCCCTGCTGAACCTGGTGCTGCACGCGAGCGAGTCGTTGGCCGAGCGCCTGCCCCGCGCTTCCCGCCTCAGCCGGCTTACCATCCGGCGGCTGCTGCGGGATCTGCACCGGCAGGAATTTGTATTTTTCACGAAGGGCGACAACGTTTCCAACCTCAACAAGGTGATGGCGTACGTGGTGGAAAATGAGTCGACGAACCGCCTGAAAATCGTGACCCTGCTGCGCCCCGGCGAGACGTTCTCCCGGGAGCTCCTCACCGACATCCAGGTGCTCGACCGGGCCTACGAGCAAATCGTGGTCGACTTCGTCAGTATGGAAGGTCAGTTCGGCCCGGAGCTGATTGAGCGCTTGTCAAAAGAGTGGGGCATTCCGAAGAACTTCATGTTCATCGGCTCGCCCGGCGACCGGTTTCCCTACCAGATTTCCGAGCTGGGCGGCGTCCGGCTGATTATTTAAGCGCTCCCGGGGTGCCCTGGGATAAAGCAGTGTTCAGCTCCGTGTACTGGGCGCAGCCGGTGAAACCTCACGGGCCCCCTACGAGGCTGACCCTCCCGGGTACGACCCCGGTTCGCGGGAGGCGCGAAGCTACAGGAGAGGGGGGCCAGATGTTGTGGACACTGAATGAGAAACAGCTCTAGAGCAGTTTTCAGCTATGTGTCTATGTGTGTCCCATATCGCTCCTCAACCAGCGGGCGGCAAGGAATTGCAATTGGGGGCTGAGGTGGAAGTCTGAGCGTCGAGGCTAGCGTCGCTACAGCCGCGGCGGTACTGGGCCAAGACCTTTTGGCCGAGTAGCCAGAACACCACCGGCGTGACGATGATGTCGAGAAAAGTGGAGGAGAGCAGAGCGCCGAGAATGACCGTGGCCACGGGGTAGAGAATCTCCTTGCCCGGCGCGTCCTTGGCCAGCGCCGCCACCAGGGCCGTCATCAGCACGGGCACCAGGCGTTCGAGCGAACCCCGGATGATCATGCGCCGACCGAACTGCTCGCCTTCGTGCTCCAGCAGGTGGAGGTAGTGCGAAATCATCATGATGCCGTTGCGGGAAGCAACTGATGCGCCGCAGGGAGGTGACTTCGCCGGCCGCGAACAGGCGCTCAGTGGCCAGGCGCAGCTCCCGAAACAGGCTCTCCTGGTAGGTGAGCTGCCGGACCTGAGCTTCGGCGAACTGCAGGGCCAGGTAAGCCAGGCGGGTGTCGCGCAGCACGCTGGCCCGGCTCACCTCGCGGTTGCGCTCGGCCAGGGCAATGCCAGAGCACCGCCCACCATTGCCGCGGTGGGCGGCTCCGAGATGCGGCGGCCCAGTAACAGAGGCCCCGGGCAGGGGGCCGTAGGGAAGGCCGCCGCCAAAGCAGGGTCAGGCCTTGACGTTGATGGTGAAGTCAGCCGTGTGAATCTTGCCGCCGTGGTTGAACTGCAGAAAAACGCGGTAGAGCCCGGGCTTTTCGAAATTGGTGTTGAATCCGATATTGGGCCCCTTGTCGGCCTGGTCGCTGGAATGCACATGCAGGTACTGCTCGGTGTCTGCGCTGATGACCACGACGTGACCCAGGGCGCCGAGGTAGTTATCGAGGTTGGTGACGGGCTGCCCACCCTGGGTGATGTTGATTTTCAGGCCCAACAACTGGCCCGGGGTCAGTGCCTTGTCGAAGGAAAGCGTGGCCTGGTAGCCATCCTGGGCCCACTGCAGGTCGTCGTTCTTAAACTTTACCGGCGCGTAGGCCGGGCCCTTCACCCGCAGAACCTGCCGGCCGAGCTGATGGCCGCTGCCTACGGGCGTGTAGTCCTGAAACAGCACGTAGTCGCCGCCTTTGGGGAAAGTATAGGTCACCTTGTAGTCGCCGCCGGCGGTGTACTCAGGGTGCTCGTGGTAGAACTGGCCGAGGTCCTTGCTGACGATGATGAGGTGGATCTTCTTCTCGTGCACCACGGCCAGCGGCACGGGAGCAGCCTCGTTGCCGGTTTCGCGGGGCGTCAAGGCCAGGGTGACCGGTTGGCCGGCAGTGGGCTCCGCGGGGGTGGGGACCAGCTTCATCTCGTACGTTTTGCCGTTGGTCGCTTTATCGTTGTGCTCCAGCTGCATGCCGCACTTGGGGCACTTCTCCCCTTCTTTGGTACTGGTGATCTCGGGGTGCATGGGGCAGGCATAGGTGTGCCCGCCGCTGTGTTCAGCCGAACCCTCAGCCGGACTGTCGGTGGCCATGGTGACGGTATTAGTGGAATTGCTGGCAGAATCCGAAGAGCAGCCGGCGGTGATGAAAAGGCTGGCGCCAGCCAGCAGGGAAATAAGGAAACGGTTCATTGAAGAAGAGCATTGATTAGGAAATAAACAGTAATTGAGGGGGAAGCGGCGCGCTTAGGCTGACATTCGCTACCCGGGCACGAAGGCCACGTTAGTAGCTGGCAGAGAGGGGAACATACCAGCTAACCGCCGGCGAAGCGACCCCACGGGATGGTGGACCCACTACCGACTTGCCGCAATCTTTCATTGTTGGCGGGTAACCCCGGAAAGTGGAGGAGAAACGCCGGCTTGGGCGGCGCCATGGACAAGCGAAAAGGCCCGCCCCGAACATAGCATAGCTATGCCGACACGAGCCTTAGCGCGTCGAAGAAATCAGACAGTCAGCGACTGGATGAAAATGCGGATGTCGGGTATTTTGGGAGGCAGGTGCTCCCGCAGCACCAGAATTACCGCCTGGGTGCGGTTCCACCGGCCGGCGGCGGGCCGGAAGAAAAAGTCGTTGCCGGCCGGCAATAGAGCCGGCGCGGGTGCCGCCAGCAGGTGCTTTTCACCGGGCGTCGTCAGCGACGCGAGAACCGAGGCGGAGTTGTCTTTGCAGCAGCCGTGTTTGTCTAGGGGCTTGGTCGGCTGTTGGGCATGCTTGCCCTGGGCCGGCGTCTGCTTAGCCCCTGGCTTGCCATGCCCGGGGCACCCGGGATGCGCCGGCTTTTCCGGCGTGCTGACCTTGGCCACCAGCGCGGGCGCGGCCGATGCCGGGTTGGTGGTCGCGCACCAGCACTGCCCCGCGAGCACGTTCACGAAGACGAGCAGAAAGCTCGTCGCCAGCAAACGGCGAAGGGGCAACACGTGACGGAACATACCAGGCCGGATTGAATATAGTCAACCGCAAAAATAAGGGATTACCCGGAAGCGGCTGGATTGTTCCTTTACTGCTTTGAGCACGCAATGTTTTCCAATGGCGACAAGCTCCTGCCACCGAAAGCAGTCGAGGGCAACAGATATATCGGATATCCAGGCATTAAAGCACAATTGACCGCGTAATACAGGCATCCGCCAGAAACAAAATTATGCAAGTCCAGGACCTGGATTTTATACGTCCTAATCCGTGGTCCGGGCCCCCACGAGATAGCCTTTTTTAAGCTAGCCAAAGGTGCCCCGGCAATCCAGGGCTACTTGAGGGTGAAATAGAAACTATTTTGATGGGTTAACCGGGCACATGCCCCAGCAGTAAAGGGCTACCTGAAGGGCCGTGCCCTCGCCATTGTTCTGCACTTATAAGGGGTTAGAGAAAGTCGGTTATGATTAAGAGTGGCGCTGGGTGATACCGGCGCGCGGCTGTGGCGCGGTACCGGCAGGTTTCACCTTACAGACGCGGGCAGTACATGAGGCCGGGCCGCGCGAGCAAGCCGTCGCAGACGCACGCCAGCACTTTGCTAGCGGGCTGAGTAGCACAGACGTGTCCCAACTCCTCTTTCCCTATCCTTCTACGATCTCAGTTGCTCGGGGGCAAAGCGGTGGGCATCCGCGTCCGTTCCTGGGCCTCCAGGAGGGTAAGCACATCGTCGATTGTCAATTCACCGCTCACAAACTGATTGAGAAGCTGCTGCTCATACTCCATTGGCGCTAGCGCTGTGCCTCGGGTGATGTTCATTGCTGCAGTGAGCGCACGCTGGCGGCCCTGCGTAGTCATCAGGATAGAGAATTGTTGTTCCATTACACTAGTATATAACTTAATTTATAATATATAAAAACACGGATGAATTACAAATATTCTTTTAATCGAGCCAACTGGTTACCAGGCATTGAAGGCCAGCCAGAGCGCCGCTAACAGCAAAATATAATTTTAATTTTATGGTTTATGATCGATACAAAGAGCATCAGTACTCGCCGCTGATTTGCCAGAAATATACGCACGATTTTGTATCTGGGCGCAGCTGGATGCCCATCAGCGGGGAACGATCTTTAGTTCTTGCATGACCTTAATGCTGGCTCAAACTACCGGCCGGCGGTATCCTTGGCTAGTAATTACCGCTATAATCCCATATCACATAGGCAGGACAAGTATAAGTGGGTACGAATGGAGGCCCTTCCTTACAGTCCACTGAGGCGGTGGAAGCGCTTCTGTTAAGAATGGTGTAGCTGATGCCTGGCCTGAAGTGGTCGATCCTGCCCATTCAACATGGCTCGCCTAGCCGAGCAGTGGCAACGGCCACACGGGCCGGGCCATACTGTGGCTAGCACGCATGCTGACGGGCGTGGCCATGTCGACCAGGGCTATCAAGGTAGCATCAAGCCACTCAGCGGGTAGGCTACTCGGCAACGGCCACTGGGCGAGTTGGCCGCAACTGCACACGGGCGCGCTCGCCCAAGCGGAAAGGAGCACCTGGTCCGAGCAGGACTTCTACCGACGGAGTGCCCGTGCCAGTTGGGGACTTGGGGGCCACTACGCCCGTTACCACCCGGGTGGGCCGGGTTGGCACCCACACTCGTACCGAGTCGCCAGGCCGGTAGCTCTCCTGGCTGTCGGGCAACGAATCGAGAGCCACTACCAAATGGCTACGCCTCGAGATAGTGGTCACCAGGGTCGTAGGCGTCAGGTATTGCCCTTCAACTATCTGGCTCTGGCCCAGAAAGCCACTGCGCGGGGCGATAACGAAAGAGTAGTTGACAAGCTTGGCCAGGATGTCGCCCTGGTGTACGTACTCACCGCCCATGAAAAATACGCTTTTCACCCGGCCTGAAGTACGCGCTAGCAGCGGCTGGTCGCCACCCGCGCTAATCAAACCCGTACGCAGGCGGCTCGTAGCTTCTTGCCCGGCATCGCGGGTAGCTAGGGAATCGGCTACCAGGGCCAGAGTTACGGCCTGGCTCTCGTATTTTCCCCACCAGCTATTGGCAAAGGCGACTATGCCAATTAAGCCCAGGCTGGCGGCAATTAGTAAGGTTCTTTTCATCACTATTCAAAGTTTTTTGCTGGTTTGCTAGCCTACGTAACACCAGCGCTGGCTCCCACCGGCTTCGTTGCGGCAGCCGACCGACTATTGTTTGCCCCTAACTACATCATTGGGATGGTGCGGGCGAATAGCCTCTAATGGCGGGGCTGCGCCGGTTAGCGCGGAGGATATGGGGCAATAAATGATTCATATGTATGGTGCACAAAGTTATTGACATAATACCTAAAACGCGGTACTGTGGTTTAACCAAGTTGCGATAAAGGGCTCTGATTCCACTGCTTGCATAGGGCAGCCTCCGGAAAGAGCTCCGGCACAGACCGGCCAACAGCACACCGAGGCCGGGCCGTCACAAGCCGAAGGCCCCGCCGGCGGGTCAGCTTCAAATTCCAGTTTGGAATAAGCTCTAAAAATCTGCTTTAAGCTACTCGAGCAAATCGCGCCTATATACGCAAACTCACCACGCTAAATAGCTTGATTATATAATTTGAAGTAATGGGCCGACGATTCGCAGCTCTGGAGCGCCATCCCCATGGCCTGATGATTACCGGTCCTGCAGCAGCTGAGGTGAATATAGCCGTATGAGCCCGTGCATAAGTCTCTGAACTGGGAAAAGTGCACCAGCTCTTAGTTGTCGGGGCTGAGCACGTCGCTCTGACGGGGCCGTCCCGAAACAGCGCCGGCTCATTCCGGCTTTAGGTGGTACCCCCGGAAATCTATTGGTTGGGGCCAGGTAGTGTATATTGGTTCGCTAGATCGCAGTTTACCCGGCAAAGCAAATTCATTATCCCACCCCTCACTGCTGTTTCTTATGACATTTCCCTATTACCCTCTCCTATCGTTCCGGCGCTTGTCCTTGGTGCTGGTCGCCCTGGTTGGCTTTGCGGCTACTAGCTGCAAAGACAAAAAAGACGACCCTCAGCCCCCGCAAAACATCGTGCAGGTGGCGCAAAGCAATCCCGTCTTTTCGATTCTGGTGGCCGCCATTACAAAAGCCGACTTAGCCGGTACGCTCAGCGGCGGGGACCTCTTCACCGTGTTGGCGCCGACCAACGCCGCGTTTACGCAACTGCCCGCGCCGTACAATACAGCGGATAACATCGCGGCCATCACCGACGCAGGTCAGATTGCCACCCTGCGCGGTATTCTGCTGTACCACGTGCTGCCCGGCCGTAAGCCGGCCACTGACTTCCCGGCTGGTGCCAGCACCCAGACTACGGCTAAACCCGCTTCAACTGGCATCAACGACAACACGGTGTACGTCTCAAAAAACGGGAGCACCATCACCCTTAATGGTGTCGCCCGCATAGCATCCGATGATCTGGCAGCCAGCAACGGGATTATCCACGCCATCGACAAGGTGCTGCTGCCGCCCACCCGTAGGATCTCCGAGCTCGTGGTAGCGGCCGCTAGTGGCCCCGCACCCGAATTTACGCTCCTGCTGGCCGCCCTGCAGCGCCCCGCCGCCGCCGAGCTGCTCGCCGCAGTCAACAACCCGGCCGCTAATCTAACGGTGTTTGCTCCGACCGACGCCGCGTTTCGAGCCCTGCTCCCCCAGCTCATGGCCACGAACCTGAGCGATGTGCCGGATGCTACGCTCTTGCCCATTCTCCGGCTGCACGTGGTGAGTAGCCGCGCCTTCTCTCCTGACCTGAGGACCGGCGCATTGCCTACGCTGGGCGGCACCGTGACGGTGGGTATGAGCAGCACCGGCTTAACGGTAAGTGGCAGCGGCAATACCACCGGCAGTGCCACCGTAGTAAACCCCAATCTACTGGCTGTCAATGGTGTAGTCCATGTAATTGACCGCGTGCTACGCCCCTAGTTCTAAGTTAAAGCGAGCCCACCCCTGGCATCGGCCAGGGGTGGGCTTTTTGTTGCGTTACTTTTTCATTTACTCCGGCCTAGCGCGCCGGCTGCCGCTTTTTCGCCATGCTCTGCTCCTTCCGGTCGCGCCCTGGTATAGGCTTTTACCTACCCACCTCCGGTCTCTTACCTGGTGCTGCCCGACAGGCAGGGGGCCGATACCCTATCCTTCAACATCTTAGCTAGGCGCTGCCGGGCGGGGCCGCCTTTTTCCTGGGCGCCGTTTAAAGCTGCTTGTCCCAGAGAATTCGTCAGGCTATCCACCACCCTTTTTTCTGGGCGCCGTTTAAAGCCTCGTCACCGGGGCAATAAATGCTCCCCGCCAGCAAGCCGCTCGGCTACTGCCAGTTTATTCTTTCTCTGTTCATTCGTTTCGCATATGAATAATTCCTCACAACCCCTGGCCAATCAAGTAGCCATCGTGACCGGCGCCAGCTCCGGCATTGGAGCGGCGGTAGCCAAAGCCCTGGCCGCGGCCGGGGCTGCCGTGGCCGTCAACTACTCCGGCCATGCCGAGGGGGCCGACGACGTGGTGCAGAGCATCGAGCAGGCCGGTGGCCGGGCCTTCAGCGTGCACGCCGACGTAAGCCGCGAGGACCAGGTGCAGGCCATGTTCGCTCAAACGATTGAGCGCTACGGCACGGTGCACATCCTGGTGGCCAATGCCGGCCTGCAGCAGGACGCCAATTTTCTCGACATGAGCCTGGCCCAGTGGCAGAAGGTCATCGACGTGAACCTAACCGGGCAGTTTTTGTGCGCCCGCGAGGCGGCCCGGGAGTTCGTGCGCCGGGGCGTGCAGCCCGCGATTTCCAAAGCCGCCGGCAAGATCATCTGCATGAGCAGCGTGCACGAGGTTATTCCCTGGGCGGGCCACGTCAACTACGCCGCCAGCAAGGGCGGCGTCATGCTGCTCATGAAAAGCATGGCTCAGGAGCTGGCCCCCCACCGAATCCGGGTTAACAGCATTGGGCCCGGCGCCATTGCCACGCCCATCAACCAGGAGGCCCGCGACACGCCCGAGGAGGAGCGGGACCTGCTGCGCCTCATTCCTTACGGTCGCATCGGCGAGCCGGAGGACATAGCCCGGGTGGCCGCCTGGCTGGCCTCCGACGAAGCCGACTATATCACCGGTACCACCATTTTCGCCGACGGCGGCATGCTGCTCTACCCCGGTTTTGAGTCGGGCGGCTGAGGTATGAGTTAATTAAAAATTGAGAATTAAAAATTAAAAATATCTTTAACCGGTTAGACTGGCATTTCTGGCATTTTAAGCTAGTTTTAGAACATCTATATTATTTGCGATAATTCAATCCTCTTTTTTTAATTTTTAATTCAAAATAAGCGGCCAAGCTATTTTGAGAATATTCATGCTATTTATGATAGCCAACTCCCCAATAATTTTTAATTTTTAATTCTCAATTTTTAATTCAAAATCAGTGACTGCCGAACACCAACGCTTGGCCGACGCCAATGCGCACCAAGCCCCGTGGCGCAAATTTGGCCCCTACCTCTCGGAACGGCAGTGGGGCACGGTGCGCGAGGACTACTCGGCCGACGGCCAGGCCTGGGGGTATTGTACGCACGACATGGCCCGCTCCTACGCTTACCGCTGGGGCGAAGACGGACTGGCCGGCGTGTCGGACGACCAGCAACTGCTCTGCCTGTCGTTAGGCCTCTGGAACGGCCAGGACCCTATCCTCAAGGAGCGGCTGTTTGGGCTGAGCGGGCCCGAGGGCAATCATGGCGAGGACGTGAAGGAAGTGTACTACTACCTCGACAACCTGCCCACCCACTCCTACCAAAAGCTGCTCTACAAGTATCCGCAGCAGGCATTCCCCTACGCCTGGCTGGTGGAGGAAAATGCCCGCCGCAACCGCGCCCAGCCCGAGTTTGAGCTGCTGGATACGGCCATTTTTCAGGGTAACCGGTACTTCGACGTCTGCGTGGAGTACGCCAAAGTCGAGCCCACCGACTTGCTCATGCAAATCAGCGTGAGCAACCGCGGCCCCGAGGCGGCCACGGTACACGTGCTGCCGCAGCTCTGGTTCCGCAATACCTGGGCCTGGGGCCACGACCCCTACCGCCCCCTGCTCGAAGCCACCCAGAACGGCCAGGCCATTGCCGCGGAGCACCAGGGCCTGGGGGGGCTGTGCCTCTACTGCGGCCAGGCACCAGACCTACTCTTTTGCGACAACGAAACCAATACCCAACGCCTATACGGTGCGCCGAGCCGGTCGGGAGGTAAGCACTTCAAGGACGGCATCAACGACTACGTGGTGCAAGGGAGCCGCGCCGCCGTTAACCCCGCGCAAACCGGCACCAAGGCGGCGGCCCACTACGTGCTGACCCTCGCGGCCGGAGCCACCCACACGGTGCGGGTGCGGCTGGGGCCGCCTAACCTGACCGAGCCATTCGAGGATTTCGACCAGCTAGTGCGTCAGCGTCGGCACGAGGCCGATGAGTATTACGCCGCCCTCCAGGCCGACCTGGTTAGTGAGGACGCGCGCCGGGTGCAGCGCCAGGCTTGGGCCGGCATGCTCTGGAGCAAGCAGTTTTACTATTACGACGTACCCGAGTGGCTGGCGGGTGACCCCGCCACCCCACCCCCACCCGCGGCCCGTCAGCACGGCCGCAATGCCGGCTGGAAGCACCTGAATAACGCCGACATCATCTCGATGCCCGACAAGTGGGAATACCCCTGGTATGCGGCCTGGGACCTGGCGTTTCATTGCGTGCCATTGGCTCAGCTTGACGCCGGGTTTGCCAAGCACCAGCTGCGGCTGCTGTGCCAGGACTGGTACATGCACCCCAACGGCCAGCTGCCAGCCTACGAGTGGAACCTGAGCGACACCAACCCGCCCGTACACGCCTGGGCCACTTGGCGAGTGTATAAGATGGACCAGAAGCAGCACGACGGCTCCGGCGACCTCGACTTTCTGGCCACGGTATTTCATCGGCTGCTGCTCAACTTCACGTGGTGGGTGAACCGCAAAGACCGCAGCGGGCGCAACGTGTTTGAGGGCGGCTTTTTGGGGCTCGACAATATCGGGCTGTTCGACCGGTCGGCCCCGCTGCTCCCGGGCTCCTACATCGAGCAGGCCGACGGCACGGCGTGGGTGGCCATGTACGCGCTGAACATGATGCGCATTGCTCTGGAGCTGGCTCAGACCCGGCCGGTGTACCAGGATTTAGCCAGCAAGTTTTTCGAGCACTTCCTCTACATTGCCGGGGCCATGACCAACATGGGGGACGGTGACTTAGACCTGTGGGACGAAAAAGATGAGTTTTACTACGACGTCCTCCACACCCCCGAGCACGGCCGGCAGTTCCTCCGCACCCGCTCGCTGGTGGGGCTGATTCCGCTCTTTGCCGTGGAGGTGCTCGACGACGAGGTGCTGAAGTCGGTGCCGCAGTTCGTGGCTCGGCTCAACTGGTTTCTGGCCAACCGCCCCTACCTGGCCAGCCTGGTGTCGCGCTGGCAGCAGCCGGGCCAGGGCGACGCCCACTTGCTTTCGCTGCTGCGCGGGCACCGGATGAAGTGCTTGCTGGCCCGGGCCCTGGACGAGGCCGAGTTCCTTTCCGACTACGGCATCCGGTCGCTATCGAAATACCACCAGGACCATCCCTGCCGCCTGCTATACGGCGGCCGGGACCTCTCCCTAGGCTACGAGCCGGGTGAGTCGGAAACGGACCTGTTCGGGGGCAATTCCAACTGGCGCGGGCCCGTGTGGCTGCCCACCAATTTCCTGCTGATCGAGAGCCTGCAGCGTTTTCACCATTACTACGGCGACGAATTCAAGGTGGAGTACCCTACCCGCTCGGGCCAGTACTCCACCCTACTCGAGATTGCCGATGCCCTGAGTGGCCGCCTCACCAAGCTGTTTTTGCGCAACGAGGCCGGTGAGCGCCCCGCCCTGGGGCCCGACCAGCACCTGCAACACGACCCACACTTCCGCGACTACCTGCTTTTCCACGAGTACTTCCACGGCGACACCGGCCAGGGCCTCGGCGCCAGCCACCAAACCGGCTGGACGGGGCTGATTGCCAAGCTCCTCCAGCCCCGCAGCTGAGTTGGCCCCGTATCCGCAAGCTGGGCCCCCCGGCGACTCGGGGCTGCCCGGCGGGGCTCTCTACCAAGGCTGGAAGTACCGCCCGGGCTTCGCCCCCTGGTATCACGGGGTAGTTCGATGCCTTTGCTCCCACCTGACACCATAATCCTTCTACGTCTGCCGTTTTGATTACTGCGTGTTCAACTCCTTCGGCGAACGTTCTATACTTGGCTGCCGCTTCTATGTCCGCAATCTTTTCCTTTCTAGCAATATCTCGCACACACTCCGCCGGTCTGACATCGCCGTAGCCTTGATTGTCAACGATTATACCTTGATTCTCTGGTTTAGCTAACCACCACCTCGGGGCGGTGGGCTGCCATTTACCGCTACTCAGGCCATCCCGGAGTTTTTGCGGCAACTGCCGGCGCGCCCGTTTAACGTAGTAACCAGCAACTGCTGCAGCCAGTAGATTCCGGCGTAGTAGCGTCCTTTGCGTACTATTCGCCTGCCGCTTACCGATGGAATTATACAACACTTTCGCCCTGCTTGTGGTGATTGCGGCCCTATTCGGCTACTTCAATCACCGCTACCTAAAGCTGCCGGGCACCATTGGGCTGATGGTATTGGCCCTGATTTCGTCGCTGCTGGCCATTGGACTAGGCAAGTTGGGCGTGCAGGGGGTGATGACCGCCAGCAGCCTGGTGCGCGGCATCAACTTTCACGCCGTGCTGATGCAGGTGATGCTGAGCTTTCTGCTGTTTGCCGGCTCGCTGCACGTCGACGTGCGCGCCCTCGGCAGAGAAGGGGTAGCGGTTGGGGCCCTGGCCACGACCGGCACGCTACTTTCCACGGCCCTGGTGGGCACGGCCTTTTACTACCTGCTGCCGCTGTTCGGGCTGCCTATCGATTTTATCTACTGCCTGCTGTTTGGCGCCCTCATCTCCCCCACCGACCCCATCGCGGTGTTGGGCATTCTGAAGGAGGCCCGCATTGACAAACGCCTCGAAATCCGCATCGTGGGCGAGTCGCTCTTCAACGACGGCATTGCGGTAGTGGTGTTCGTGAGCTTGTTCCAGATTGCCCAGTTTGGGGCCCGACACGCTACCCCCACCGTCATTGGGGCGCTATTTCTGCGGGAAGCGGTGGGCGGCATCGGGCTGGGTGCGGGGCTCGGCTACGTCACCTTTTGGGCACTGCGCAGCATTGATAACTATAAGGTTGAGGTCATGATAACCCTGGCTTTGGTGATGGGCGGCACGGCCCTGGCCACCGCCCTGCATACCTCGGGCCCGCTGGCGATGGTAGTGGCCGGCCTGATCGTGGGCGACAAAGGCCGGCAGTTGGGCATGTCGGACCTGACACGGGAGTACCTGGACAAGTTTTGGGAGATCCTCGACGAAATCCTGAACGCGGTGCTGTTCGTGCTCATCGGGTTGGAAATGCTCGTGCTCGACATCAACCGGACTACCCTGCTGGTGGGCGGCGTAGCCATCGGGGTGGTGCTGGTGGCCCGCTGGGCCTCGGTGGGGCTGCCCCTGGTGCTACTGCGGCGCTACTATCCCTTCGACCGGCAAACCCTGCGCGTACTCACCTGGGGCGGGCTGCGGGGCGGCATTTCCGTTGCCCTGGCCCTGTCGCTCCCGGATGCTATGCCCCGCGATTTGCTGGTGGGCATTACCTATGTCGTCGTTATTTTTAGCATCATCGTGCAGGGCCTCAGCATTGGGCCGCTGGTGCGAAAGCTGGGCTTGGGTACGGCCGAGCCGGATAGTACCCCGGCCCATTAGCGACGGAGACCGGCCGCTAATGGGCCGCCCTTAAATTTCTCAACCCGGAGAAGGTACGCCTGCTCCGCCTTTCTCTCGTGCCCATGAACATCCTGGTGGTGGAAGACGACCCCCGGCTCTCGGCCCTCATCCGCCGGGGTCTGGAAGAAGAGCAGATGACCGTGACCGTGGCCTACGACGGCCGCTACGGACAGCAGCTGGCCCTTTCCGAGGCCTACGACCTGATTATTCTGGATGTGATTCTGCCCTACCGCAGCGGGCTGGAAGTACTGGCGGCCATCCGGGCTCAGGATACGCAGGTGCCCGTGCTGCTGCTTACCGCCCTGGGTACCACCACCGACAAGCTGCTGGGCTTTGGGGGCGGCGCCGACGATTACCTGGTCAAGCCCTTCGACTTTGCCGAGCTGGTGGCACGGGTGCGCGCCCTGACCCGGCGCGGCAGCCCGCAAGCCAAAGGCACCCGCCTGACGTTTGCCGACCTGACCCTGGACGTGGAAACGCGCGGCGTGACCCGGGCGGGCCAGCCCATCCGCCTGACTACCCGCGAGTTTGCCCTGCTGGAAATGCTGCTCCGCCACCCCGGCCGGGTACTCACCCGCAGCGAAATTGCCGAGCGGGCCTGGGAAGAGGCCTTCGATGCGGGCTCCAACGTTATCGACGTGTACGTGAACTACCTGCGCAAAAAAATTGACCACGGCTTTCCTACCAAGCTCATTCATACGGTGGTGGGCGCGGGCTACGTGCTGCGCGAGGAATAAGCAGCCGGTCACAAGTACTGATATAGAAAAAAGGCAGTCCTGCTCATCTGGCGGCCGCGGAGCCGCAGCAAGACGGGCTGATACAGGCCATTTAGGAATTAAAAATGAAGAATTAAAAATCGGCTGGTCAATTTTTTAATTCTTCATTTTTAATTCCTCTGGCCCGCCTCATGCCAGTCAGACCACCTTAAACCTTGAATTCCTCGTCGCCCTACTGCACCACCCATGACCATTCGTAACCGCCTGACCTGGCTTTTCGTGGCCATGGTGGCCATCATTCTGCTGGCCGTGCTCACCACCGCCTTCGCGCTGCAATACGATTACGGGCAGCGCGAATTCCGCGACCGGCTACGCGACCGGGCCGAAGTAGCGGCGTTTATTTTTCTGGAAAAGGACGAGCTGCATGACGACACCTTCCGCGAGTTTCAAGAGCGGTACCAGCGTACCCTAACCGGGGAAATCATCCAGATTTACGACGCCAAGGGGAAGCCGCGCTTCCTGCGCGAGGACTTGCGGCTGGAGGTGCCGCCCCAAGTGCTGGCCCGCATCGTGCTGGGCGAGGAAGTATATTTTGAGGACGGCTCGCGCCAGGCCGTGGGCGTTCTGCACCATGACAACCAGGGCTCATACGTAGTAGTGGCTGGGGCCGAAAATGTGTACGGCCGGGCCCGCATGCAGTACCTGGCCACCATTCTGACGGGGGTGTTCGTGGCGAGCCTGCTGGTGATTTACGGGGTGGGCCGCCTGTTCGCGGGGCGAGCCCTGGCCCCCATCGCGGCCCTCAACGACGAGATGGAGCGCATTAGTGCCTACGAGCTCCACCGCCGGGTGAATACCGGCGTGTCGGGCAGCCAGCGGGACGAAATCGCCCGGCTGGCCGGCACCTTCAACCGCCTGCTCGACCGCCTGGAAGGCAGCTTCGCCGCGCAGCGGGCCTTCGTGAGCAACGCCTCGCACGAGCTACGCACCCCGCTGGCGGCCTGCATTGGGGAGGTGCAGCTGGCCCTGGCCCGCGACCGGGAGCCGGCCGCCTACCGGGCCGCTTTCCGCGAGCTGCTCGCCGACCTCACCCAATTTAAGGCCCTCATTACTCATTTGCTGGAGCTGGCCCAGGCCGAAGTACGCCTGCCCGAGCAGGAGGAAGGCCTGCGGGTAGACGAGCTGCTGAGCGAAGCCTGCGCGGCCGTGCCCCCGGAATTGCGCGCCCGACTGATGCTGCGCACCGGCCAGCTGCCCCACGAGCCGGAGCAGCTGGAGCTGAGCGGCAACCGGGCGCTGCTGGGCCGGGCCCTGGGTAACCTGCTCGAAAACGCCCTGAAGTATTCGGCCCCGCACCCCGTAGCCGTGAGCCTGGCCTACGAGCCCGGGCAGGTCCGGGTATCCATCCGCGACCAGGGCGTGGGCATCGCGGAAGAAGAGCTAACCCGCGTATTCCAGCCGTTCTACCGGGCAGCCAACGCCCGGGACGTGGCCGGCCACGGCGTGGGGCTGCCCCTGGCCCGCAAAATTATTGAGCAGCACGGCGGCCAGCTGCACCTGACCTCGCGCCTGGGCCACGGCACCGAAGCCGTCGTGGTGTTGCCCACCGCATAATAAAGGTTATTTCGTAAGCATTAACGGCATTCTAATCCCCTTCTAACGCGTTTCTAATGCTATTCTAATCCGGGGCCGGTAGT
The DNA here is from genome assembly GCF_014699115.1 of Hymenobacter montanus. Classification (GTDB taxonomy): domain Bacteria; phylum Bacteroidota; class Bacteroidia; order Cytophagales; family Hymenobacteraceae; genus Hymenobacter; species Hymenobacter montanus. Next base: position 12,541 of record NZ_JACXAD010000014.1, on the reverse strand, counting down.
CTTGCGCTCAGTTACGCTACTACTTGCACATGAGACGGATTCTTTGGCTTGCTTTTTTACTGATACTCAATATCAATAGTGCTGGCTTGGCGCGGGTCCTCGCTCCGACCGACACTATCCGCCTGACGCTGCCCGACGCCGAGCAGCGTTTTTTCCGGAATAACCTGGCCGTACTGGCCCAGCAATACAACGTGTCGGTGGCGCAGGCCCAGGCCATCCAGGCTCGCCTGCTGGACAACCCCACGATATACGTGGAGCAGGACGTGCTCAACCGCCGGATTTCGCGCCCGGTAGTGCCCGAAGGTACGGTCGGCAACGAGGCCATCGTGACCGTGCAGCAGCTGTTCTCCATTGCCGGCCGGCGCCGGGCGGCCGGGCGCGTGGCCCAGCAAGGCGCCGTGGTGGAGCAGTACAACCTGCAGGACCTGCTGCGCACGCTGCGCTACCAACTGCGCACTTCCTACTACGACCTGTTCTACAAACAGCAAACCCTGAAGGTGTACGCCACCGAAATCGCGTCCCTGACCCGCACCGTGGGCCTCTACCAGTCGCAGTTCGACAAAGGCAACATCGCCCTGAAGGAAGTTATCCGCCTGCGGGCCTTTCTCTTTACACTGGAAAGTGAGCGGCAAACCATTCTGGCCGACGTGGCGGCCGAGCAAGCCGACCTGCACGTGCTGCTGCGCGACAACTCGGGCGTGCAATACGTGCCCGTGGTCGACTTCAACCGCACCCGGGCCCTGAGCCTGAACGGCTATGCGGAGCAGCAGCTGATCGACACGGCTCAGGTGCGGCGCACCGACCTGAACGCCCGCCGCGCCACCCTTGAGCAGCAAAACCTGAACCTGCGCCTGCAGCAGAAGCTGGCCGTACCGGACCTGACCCTGGGCTACACGTACGACAAGGCCGGCTCCTACATCAACAACTACCACGCCCTCTCCGTCGGGATGGCCGTGCCGCTGTTCAACCGCAACCAGGGCAACATCCAGGCGGCCAAGGCGCAGGTGGCCGGCAGCCAGCTGCTGGTTGAGCAGCAGCAGCTCGTCGTGCAGAGCGAGGTGCACCAGGCCTACCAGCTGGCCGCCCGCAGCGACGAGCTCTTCCAGGCCACCAACCGCGACACGACGCCTTTTACCCGACTCATGGCCGGCATCGAACAGAGCTACGCCAAACGCCTGATTACGCTGGTGGAGTACCTCGACTACTTCGAGTCGTTCAAAAACAACCTGGTGCAGCTCAATACGCTGCGGGCCAACCGCGTGCGCGCTTTCGAGCAGTTGAACTACGCCGTGGGTAAGCCCATTTTCCGGGCCGACTAAGCGTTGTTGAGTGCCGAGCTAGCCCTTGCCGTTAGCTCACCACCCGTGCTTCGGAGGTGAGGTAATACCAGAAATCCGTCAGTAAAAAGCCCCAGCCCATCGCTATTATCAACCAAAGAACATGAACCGCATTCCCCTGGGCCTGCTGGCCGCCCTGGCCCTGGCCAGCTGCTCGAAACCCGAAGTCAAAGAAGAAAAGAAGGAAGGCTTCCGGCTGTCGGACACCATGCTGAAGCAAGTAGAGCTGGACACCGTCCGCCTGCGACCCGTGCAGAGCGAGCTGACCTTCTCGGGCCAGATTATCAGCAACGAGGACCAAACCGCTAAAGTCTTCCCGCTGGTGGGCGGCATCGTCGAGGACCTGAAAGTGGAGCTCGGCGACCACGTGACCAAGGATCAGGTGCTGGCCGTGGTGCGTAGCGGCGAGATTGCCGACGTGCAGAACCAAAGCAGCTCGGCCAGCACCGACCTGGCCATTGCCAGGAAAAACCTGGCCGTGGCCGAGGACCAGTTTGCCGACGGCCTGGCCTCGGAGCGCGACGTGGTGCTGGCCCGCGAGGAAGCCCGCCGCGCCGCCAACAACGCCAACAAAACCCGCAAGCAGCTCAGCATCTACCACGTGACGCCGGACGGGCGCTACACCATCAAGGCCCCGATTTCGGGCTTCATCACGGAGAAGAACGTGACCGAGGCCATGCAGTACAACGACTCGAACGTGGACCACTTTTTCACCATCGCCAACCTCGACCAGGTGTGGGTGATGGCCAACGTGTTCGAATCGGACATCGCGAAGGTGAAGGTGGGCTACGCCGCCGACGTCACCACCCTGGCCTACCCCGACCGGCACTTCCGCGGCAAGATTGACAAGGTCTTCAACGTGCTCGATCCCGAGAGCAAGGTGATGAAGGTGCGGGTGCGCCTGCCCAACCCCGGCTACCTGCTCAAGCCCGCCATGTACGCCCAGGTGCGCCTGGAAAACACCGAAGGCACCAAAGCCGTGGCCGTGCCGGCCAAAGCCGTGGTGTTCGACAAAGACCGCCACTTCGTGATGGTGTACAAAGACCGCACCCACGTGGAGACCCGCCCCGTGGTCATCAGCAAAACGGTGGGCGACTACAGCTACGTAACGGCCGGCCTGCAGCCGGGCGAAGTGGTGATTGCCAAAAACCAGCTGCTGGTGTACGACGAGCTCAACGACTGACCTGGAGTTCGCGCTTCGTCGATGGCAGCTAGCCATCGGCTGATTGACATTATGCTACTTATTGATTTTCTGAAATATAGAGCACGGCTAATTTCTTAGCCTAATGGGCGGCCTGGGCCGCAAAAATGCTAACCACGAGCCGCCATCAGCTAACCGCTCATCCAAAATGAATAAGTTCATCCAAGGAATTATTGCCTTTTCTTTAAAGAACCGAGGGTTTATCTTTCTGATGACCCTGACCGTGGTGGTGATGGGGGTGGTGAGCTACCGCAACACCCCGATTGAAGCCTTCCCGGACGTTACGAACACCGAAATCACCATCATCACGCAGTGGCCCGGCCGCTCGGCCGAGGAGATGGAGAAGTTCGTGACCGTGCCCATTGAAATTGCCCTGAACCCGGTGCAGAAGAAGGCCTCGGTGCGCAGCACCACGCTCTTTGGCTTGTCGGTGGTGAAGGTGATTTTCGACGACGGCGTGGACGACGCCTTTGCCCGCCCCCAGGTCAACAACCTGCTGCGCGAAGTGGACCTGCCCGACAACATCACCCCCGATGTGCAGCCGCCCTACGGCCCCACCGGCGAAATCTACCGCTACACGCTGGAAAGCAACGACAAAAGCGTGCGCGAGCTCAAAACCTTGCAGGACTGGGTGGTGGAGCGCCAGCTCAAAGCCGTGCCCGGGGTGGCCGACGTGAACAGCTTTGGCGGCGAAGTAAAGGCCTACGAAATCAGCGTGGACCCGGATAAGCTGCAAACCTTCGGCCTCACGCCGCTCGACCTCTACAACGCCATTCAGCGCTCCAACGTCAACGTGGGTGGCGACGTCATCAACCAGGCCCAGCAGAACTACGTGGTGCGCGGCATTGGCCTGCTCAACAACATTTCGGACATCACCAACACGGTGATTAAGAACGTGAACGGGGCGCCCATTCTGGTGCGCGACGTGGCGCAGGTGACCGAGTCGGCCCTGCCGCGCCTGGGCCAGGTGGGCCGCGGCTACCAGGACGACAAGCTCGAAGGCATCGTGGTGATGCGCAAGGGCGAAAACCCTTCGGAAGTGATTTCCCGCCTGCACGCCAAAGTGGAGGAGCTCAACACCAAAATTCTGCCCCCCGGCGTGAAGCTGAAAACCTTCTACGACCGGCAGCAGCTGATTGACTTCTCGACGGAGACCGTGATTCACAACCTCATCGAGGGCATTGTGCTGGTGACCCTGATTGTGTTTCTGTTCATGGCCGACTGGCGCACCACGCTCATCGTGTCGATTATCATCCCGCTGGCGCTGTTGTTCGCCTTTATCTGCTTGCGGCTGAAGGGCATGAGCGCCAACCTGCTGAGCATGGGGGCCATCGACTTCGGCATCATTATCGACGGAGCCGTGGTGATGGTGGAAGGGCTGTTTGTGGCCCTCGACCACCGGGCCCACAAAGTGGGCATGGAGCGCTTCAACAAGCTCTCGAAGCTGGGCCTGATTAAGAAAAGCGGGCGCGAGATGGGCAAGGCTATTTTCTTTGCCAAGGCCATCATTATCACGGCCCTGCTGCCCATTTTCGCGTTCGAGAAAGTCGAAGGCAAGGTGTTCTCGCCCCTGGCCTGGACGTTGGGCTTTGCCCTGCTCGGAGCCCTGGTATTTACGCTCACGCTGGTGCCGGTGCTGGTGAGCCTGCTGCTAAAAAAGGACGTGCGCGAAAAGGAGAACTTCTTCGTGCGGGGCGTCAACCGTGGCGCGCAGCGCCTTTTCGCCTTCACCTACGCCCGCAAAACCGTTAGCCTGCTGCTGGCCTTTGCGGCCACGGCCCTGGGCTTGTTTGCCTTCTCGCTGCTCGGCTCGGAGTTTTTGCCGGAGCTGAACGAGGGCAGCATCTACGTACGGGCGCAACTGCCGCTGAGCATCAGCCTGGAGTCGTCGAACATGCTCAGCAACCAGATGCGCCGGGTGTTTCTGTCGTTTGACGAGGTGAGCGATGTGGTGAGCCAGACCGGCCGCCCGAACGATGGCACCGACCCGACGGGCTTCTACAACAACGAGTTCCTGGTGCAAATCAAGCACACCGAGGAGGTGCAAAAAAAGATGAAGAGCAAGGCCTACCGCGAAGAGCTGATTGCGCGAATGAAAGCCAAGCTCGACCGGTTTACCGGCGTCGACTTCAACTTCTCGCAGCCCATTACCGATAACGTGGAGGAAGCCGCCTCGGGCGTGAAGGGCTCCATCGCCGTGAAAATCTACGGCACCGACCTGCGCACCCTCGAACAAAAGGCCCGCGAAGTGTACGCGGTGCTGAAACACGTGCGTGGCATCGACGACCTGGGGGTGCTGCGCAACATCGGCCAGCCCGAATTGCACGTGGAACTCGATGAGCGCCGCATGGCCAGCTACGGCGTGAACAAGGCTGATGCCAATGCCGTGCTGGAAATGGCGGTGGGCGGCAAGCAGGCCACGCAGCTCTACGAGGGGGAGCGCAAGTTCCCCATCCGGGTGCGCTACGAGGCGCAGTTCCGCCAAACGCCGGCCCAAATCAGCGCCCTGCGGGTGCCCACGCAAAACGGCAAAACCATCCCGCTCACCGAAATTGCGAATATTGGCACCGTCATGGGCCCGAGCCTGATTTACCGCGACGACAACCGCCGCTTTGCCGCCGTCAAGTTCAGCATTCGGGGCCGCGACATGGGCTCGACCATTGCCGAGGCCCAGGATAAGGTGAACCGCCAGGTGCAGCTGCCCAAGGGCTACGAGCAGCGCTGGACCGGCGACTTCGAGAACCAGCGGCGCGCCCAGCAACGCCTGACCCAGGTGGTGCCGGTGAGCCTGGCCCTGATTTTCTTTATCCTGTTCATCCTGTTTGCCAACCTCAAGGACGCCGGGCTGGTGCTGCTCAACGTGCCGTTTGCCATCATCGGCGGCATCACGGCCCTGCTGCTTACGCACACCAACTTTAGTATCTCGGCCGGCATCGGCTTCATCGCCTTGTTTGGCATCTGCATTCAGAATGGGGTAATTCTAATTTCGGTGTTTAAGCAAAACCTTGTGAAGAAGATGCTGCTGGACCAGGCCATCAACCAAGGGGTGATTTCGCGGGTGCGCCCCGTGGTGATGACGGCCCTGATGGCCATCATCGGCCTGCTGCCGGCGGCCCTTAGCACCGGCATCGGCTCGGAAACGAGCAAGCCGCTGGCCATCGTGGTGATTGGGGGACTGATTACGGGAACCGTGCTCACGCTCTTTATTTTCCCGCTGGTGTTCGAGCGGTTTTACCGCAGCGAGCACACCAAGTATGTACCCTTGCCTCAGGCAGTAGATGCCCCAAAGCAAGTGGCCTAGGCCCTTGAGGAGAACGAGCAAAGACCTGACGCCCCCGGAGGGTAGCGGGCCTGCTCCAGGGTCGGCCAATTTGAGCTAGAATCTCACCATCTTTTCTCTTTAGAAGTCTCATCTTTATTTTTCTGGTAGTGAAGCAGGGCGCCGTTGGTTAGGCGCTGACTTCATTCGTACCTACCCCGCATGAACAAGCTTATCTCCGGTATCGTCGGCTTTTCGCTGAGAAACCGCTTCCTTATTTTTTTCCTCACGGCCCTGCTGGTCGCGGGGGGCGTCTTCAGCTACGTGCACACGCCGATTGAGGCGTTTCCCGACGTCACCAACACCCAGATTATCATCGTGAGCCAGTGGCCGGGCCGCTCGGCCGAGGAAGTGGAGCGCTTCGTGTCGGTGCCCATCGAGGTGGCCATGAACTCGGTGCAGAAGAAGAGCAACATGCGCTCTATCTCCATGTTCGGTTTGTCGGTGCTCAAAATCAACTTCGACGACGACGTGGAGGACTTCTACGCCCGGCAGCAAGTGAACAACCTGCTGGCCGGCGTAAGTCTGCCGGCCGACTGCGAAAACCACGTGCAGCCGCCCTACGGACCCACGGGCGAGATTTTTCGCTACACCGTGCAGGGGCCGGGGCGCACCACCAACGAGCTGCTGACCCTGCAGGACTGGGTGGTGGAGCGCCAGCTTAAAGCGGTGCCCGGCGTGGCCGACATCGCGGCCTTCGGGGGCACCAAGAAGGTGTATGAAATCACGGCCGACCCCGCCCTGCTGCAGAAGTACGACCTGACCCCGTTGGAGGTATTCCAGGCCGTGCAGCGCGCCAACGTCAACGTAGGCGGCGACGTGATTGAGAAAAACGGCCAGGCCTACGTGGTGCGCGGCATTGGCCTGCTCGAAAACCCCGAGGAAATCGGCAACATCATCGTCAGCCACGTCAACGGCACGCCCATCCTGGTGCGCAACGTGGCCCACGTGAGCGAAGGCCACCTGCCGCGGGTGGGCCAGGCCGGCCTCGACGCCGCCGACGACGTGGTAGAGGGTATCGTCATCATGCGCAAGGGCGAAAACCCGGCCGAGGTGCTGGGCCGCGTGAAGGCCAAAATCGAGGAGCTGAACACGAAGGTGCTGCCCAAGGGCGTGCAGCTGGTGACCTTCTACGACCGCGACGTGCTGATGAACAAGTGTACGACCACCGTTATTCACAACCTGCTCGAAGGCATTGTGCTCGTTACGCTGGTGGTGTTCCTGTTCATGGCCGACTGGCGCTCCACCCTCATCGTGGGGCTGGTGGTGCCGCTGGCCTTGCTGTTTGCCTTTATCTGCCTGCGGCTGAAGGGCATGAGCGCCAACCTGCTGAGCATGGGGGCCATCGACTTCGGCATCATCATCGACGGGGCCGTGGTAATGGTGGAAGGCATTTTCGTGGTGCTCGACCACAAGGCCCACCAAGTGGGCATGCCGGTGTTCAACAAGCTGGCCAAGCGCAGCCTGATTAAGCGAACCGGCGGCGAGTTGGGGAAGGCGGTGTTCTTTTCCAAGCTTATCATCCTGACCTGCCTGTTGCCCATTTTCGCGTTCGAGAAAGTCGAAGGCAAAATGTTCTCGCCCCTGGCCTGGACGCTGGGCTTCGCCCTGGTAGGAGCCCTGGTACTCACCCTGACGCTGGTGCCGGTGCTGGCCAGCATCCTGCTCAACCAGAACGTGCGCGAGAAGCACAACCCGATTGTTAACTTCTTCGACAAAATTGTCATCAACGGCTTTGCCTTCACGCTGCGTAACCGGGCCCTGAGCTTAGCGCTGGCCTTTGGGCTGATGGGCGCGGTGCTGTACTCGTTCACCTTTCTGGGCTCGGAGTTTCTGCCCGAGCTGAACGAGGGCGCGCTGTGGGTGGAAGCCAAGCTGCCCATGTCCACGTCGCTGACCGAGACCACCCGGCAGGTGGCGGAATTTCGCCGGATTCTGGGCTCGTTCCCGGAAGTGAACGGCGTGCTGAGCCAGACCGGCCGCTCCAACGACGGCACCGACCCTTCGGGCATGTACTACGTGCAGTGCCAGGTCAACCTCAAGCCCCAGGAGGAGTGGAAACGCAAAATCTCCAAAGAGCAGCTCATCGACGAGATGGACGCCCAGCTGCGCCAGTACCCCGGCATCATCTTCAACTACTCGCAGCCCATCATCGACAACGTGGCCGAGGCCGTGGCGGGCATCAACGCCTCGCTGGCCGTGAAAATCTTCGGCCCCGACCTGGAAACCATTGACCAGAAGGCCGACTCCGTCGCCACCATCCTGCGCGGGGTGCGCGGGGTGAAGGACTTGGGCATCCTGCGCAACCTGGGCCAGCCCGAGATGAGCGTGGTGCTCGACCAGAACCGCATGGCTACCTACGGCGTGGCCACCGCCGACGCCCAATCGGTGGTGGAAATGGCCATCGGTGGCAAGGCCGCCAGCCAGCTCTACGAGGGCGAGCGAAAATTCGACATCCGCGTGCGCTACCCCCAGCAGTACCGCAGCACCGAGGCCGAAATCGGGGAGCTACGGGTGCCCACCCTGCGCGGCGGCAAAGTGGCCCTGAAGGAAGTAGCCACCATCCGCACCCTCAACGGCCCGGCGTCCATCTACCACGACAACGGGCTGCGCTTCATTGCCGTCAAGTTCAGCATCCGCGACCGGGATATGGGCTCCACGATTGCCGAGGCCCAAAAGAAGGTCAACGCCCAGGTTCACCTGCCCAAGGGCTACCGCATTGCCTGGGCCGGCGAGTTCGAAAACCAGGTGCGGGCCACCGAGCGCCTGACGCAGATGGTGCCCGTGGCGCTGGTCATCATTTTCATCCTGCTCTTCATTACCTTCGGGAACGGCAAGGACGCCGGTCTGGTACTCGTCAACGTGCCGTTTGCCCTCATCGGGGGCATCGTGGCCCTGCACCTGACCCGCGTCAACTTCAGCATCTCGGCCGGCATCGGCTTCATCGCGCTGTTCGGCATCTGCATTCAGAACGGGGTGATTCTCATCACCGTCTTTAAGCAGAACCTGCGCCGCAAGCTGCCGCTGGATGAGGCCCTGCGGCTGGGCGTGGCCTCGCGGGTGCGCCCCGTGGTGATGACGGCCCTGATGGCCATGATTGGCTTGTTTCCGGCTGCACTAAGCACCGGCATCGGCTCGGAAACGCAGAAGCCGCTGGCTATCGTCGTAATTGGCGGCCTGGTATCGGCCACGGTGCTTACCCTGCTGATTTTCCCGCTGGTGTTCCGCTGGTTTTATCGCGGGGCCGACCAGGTGCTCCCGCCGGCCGTAACGCCGCCGGCCGCCGCCCCGAGCCTGCAACTGGCGTAGTTGCACAGCGAGCCAGTGGCCGCTGTGCGACTACGCCAGTGGGTACTTTGATTTCGGCAGGTTGCCTCGGTACACTCCCGATAGCCCTTATCTGTCGTTTGAGCTACCGCCGCACGTAGCGGCTGATAGGGTCAGTCAAGTCCCACGAGGATTGTTCTTTCCGCTGTCAGGGCCAGCACGAGGATGCTGAAACCGGTGTCTGCTATAATCACTTCCGCTACTCGACCATGTACATTAGCCAAGTCCCAGCTCGTCTCGTAATGCAGGCTTACACCTTAGACGTCAATGCCGGGCGTCGGCGAAAACATAAGTCCTAAATCTGCCGGAGCCAGCTTGTCATAGGGTACGCCTCGCCTAATCCGGCGGCTTCGGAAGGAGATAAAACGTCGGTCGACGCTAATTTATTTTCCTATATTTAGCCGATGTACGCGCCCATTGAACTCACTTCCCGAACGATCTTTTTCCGGCCTGATCTGCGGGTGATGGTTGTGCGGTGGCATACCCACGTCCCCCTGGAAGCCGTGCAAGCCGATTACGGCCGGATGCTGGCGGCGGCCGAGCAGTTCGGCTTTAGCGACTGGCTCCTGGACGTGCGCCGGCGCGACCAGGCCAGCGCGGAGCTAAGCGCCTGGGTCAGCAGCACGTTTTATCCGGTGGCCGTGGAGCGGCTGGCACCCCGGCGCCTCCGAATCGCGGTGCTCAGCTCGCCGGCTCTCGCCGATACCTACCGCTCGGATCCCGACCAAAGAAGGTACGTGGCCTACGTGGTCGACGACGCCCGCCCATTCGATCTGCAGCTCTTCGCCGACGAGGGCCAAGCCATGCACTGGCTAAGCCCCCTAACCTAGAGCAGTTTTTGGAAAAGAATTAAAAATGAAGAATGAAGAATTAAAAAAATTAGCCAGCACATTTTTAATTCTTCATTTTTAATTTTCAATTCCTAACGGGCCTAATCCGCGGTCATTGTGTTCCCGTTACGTCGCGCCCTTCAGCTACCCTTGTCTCTTCATGTCCTGACTCATGGCCGCTAAAAAGCAGCAAACCTCCATCCGCGATTTAGCCCGACAGCTGAACTTATCTACCTCCACCGTGTCGCGGGCCCTGGCCAACCACCACGAAATTAGCGAGGCCACCAAGCAGCGGGTCCGCAGCCTGGCCCAGGAGCTGAGCTACCGGCCCAACCAGCTCGCTGCCGCCCTGCGCAAGGGCCACAGCCAAACCCTGGGCGTGATTGTGCCCCACATCAAGGGGTATTTCTTTCCGGCCGTACTCAACGGCATCGAGAAAGTGGCGACCCGCGAGGGCTTCAACGTGATGATGTGCCAGTCGAACGAAGACCTGCGGCGCGAACAGCGTAACATCGAAACCCTGCTCGACACCCAGGTCGAAGGCATCCTGATGTCGGTTTCGGCCACCACTCATCCCGAGGTGCAGCACTTCGAGCAAGTCCGGCGCCAGGGAGTGCCCCTGGTGTTTTTCGACCGCGTGCCCGAGCTACCCCAGAGCATGGCCGTCGTGCTCGACGACTTTCAGGGCGCCTACCAGGCCGTGTCGCACCTGATTGCCCAAGGGTGCACGCGCATTGCCCACCTAGCCGGGCCGCAGCACCTGAACACCAGCCGCAACCGCTGCCTGGGCTACCGCGAGGCCCTACGCGCCCACGGCCTGGCCTACGACGAGCGCTGGCTCTACCCCCTGCCCATGCTGACGCACGAAGCCGGCCGCGTGGGCATGCAGCACCTGCTGGCGCAGGACGACCAGCTCGACGGCTTGTTTGCCGCCTACGCCATTCCGACGGTGGGGGCGCTGGAGGTGCTGCGCGAACACAGCCGGCGCGTGCCGCAGGACCTGGCACTGGCCTGCTTCAGCAACGAGCCCTTCACCGCCATGACCCAGCCTCAGCTAACCGTCATCGACCAGCGGGCCGAACAGATGGGCGAAACCGCAGTTCGGCTGTTTCTGCAGCTGCACAAGCGCGGGCCCGCCTACACCCCACCCCACCTCATTCTGAAGCCCGAATTAATTATCCGTAACTCTTCGCTGCATCAGTCGCAGGAACGCCTGGGGACCTGGCAGTGAGAGCCAGGAGCGTTGTTTGCCGAAAGACCACAACCCAGCAACCCAGCGCCACTCGATATTATTACCATTATTACCGGCGCCAAACCGCCGTAGTGGTGCCACGAATGGCCCGCAGGGCTTCGTGGCACCACTAATTCATTGACGTACAACGGTCATCCGATGCCACCGCCAGCCGTGATTAGTGGTACCACGAACCGCTGCGCGGAATTCGTGGCACCACTCCGGTGCGGGGCCAAACCATCATGCCGCAGCTTGGGGGTTAGCGGGCAGCTTGGAAACTGGTGGGGTTTTCCTGTAACTGAGCCAGGATGTGGCGCACCAGCTCTTCGGGTGGGGGCCCAATAGAAAGATGCAGCCCATAGGCGGGGGATTCGAGCGTTGCCAATTGAGATTCGAGCAGCCCGACGCCCATGTAGTGGCCGGGGCGTGCGCTCAGCCGGGCCGCGAGCAGCTCTCTTGCTCCCTCGAGCACTACCCAGCTAATGGGAGTTGAGGCTCCGGCTTGCAGCACAGTGCGATATTGCTCTCTCAGCGCCGAGCAGGCCAGCACGGCCCCGCCGGCGACTTCCCAGGCGCCGAGGCCGGCGGCCAGCGTGGCCAACCACTTCCCCCGGTCGCCGTCGGTTAACGGGGTGCCACCACGCATTTTCTCGATGTTAGCGTCCGAATGAAAGTCGTCAGCGTCGTAAAAGGGCAGGCGCAACGCCTGAGCCAGCAGACGACCCACGGTGGTTTTGCCGCTGCCGGATACGCCCATGACAATAAATAGCCTGCTCATCTCGCTTTTAGTTGGTTAGCGTTGCCCGGAATCCAAATTTACTGCTGGGGCCGGTTCAAAACCCGGCCCTGCCGGTGCGTGAGCGTAGGGAAGCAAGCTGCGAAGGTCAGGTCGGTGGGATCCGGGACAGCAGGTCGAGCACGGGCCACGAGAGAAAGTTATGCGGGCCGATAGCAAAACAGCCCGGCTCCCGGCCATAGCCCTACCGCTGCAAAGGGGTCTGGCGAAGGCTACAGCAAACACTAATTCATCGGCTGCGGCAGCCGGCATCTAGCTCAGTAGCTGCGCTCCAACTGCTCGCTTGAGATCGAAGGGCTGGCTTTGGACCTACCAGACAGCAGTCGGCGGAAGTTCTTGCGGACCGTTCCGATTGGCCCTCATTGAAAGCCAGAATTGACCAGACGAGCTTTTTCGTCGTAAACTCAAACGCTTACCACCCTCTTTTTTTGATGTCCAGAACGATTATAGTATCCAACCGGCTGCCGACGAAAGTACAGCGTAGTGAAGCGGGGCTGAGC
>NZ_JACXAD010000013.1 GCF_014699115.1 Hymenobacter montanus | reverse complement strand
CCCACTGCGCATCCGTTAATTCGTATCGTGCTGCCATCCCCTAAGTTAAGCTCCAGCACTTTTCAGACACTGCCTAGCAATGGAGCCCGGATGGTGGAACAGCCACTCAGCAAAGGAGCTTCTACTTCTTCCTCCAGCGCAACTAAAGCGGTTGGAGAAAAAATGAACCCCTATGACCTACAACCAACGCATGGACAAACAATGTCAAATCGACAATTTAATAAATTCAAAGCAGAGGTGAAAGCTAATGGTATAACTGAGCCGATTAAATACGTCGAAAACAATGGAACAAACCATGTAGTTGACGGCCATCATCGTTTGAAAGCAGCGAAGGTTCTAGAGCTGAAGTCTGTTCCGACGGAAAAAGTAAAGCTACCTTACGGGAGTTATAAAACAGAACAGGACCTTATTTACCAACACTAATGGCTATCTGGCAGTACTCATTCGTTATCGTCCCTGACACTATTAGCAATAGGGAGTTTCTATGTGTTTCCAAATGGCAAGCAATAGTTAACTATAATTTTTGGTATATGTATAAATACGAGATAAATAAGTTTAATGAAATAGAGAAAATATTGCCAAAGGGAGAATCTTGGCATGATGAAGTAATAATATTTGGCGACGTTACATCTAACTGCATTACACTGGTGGAAGAAGAAAAGGTCATTGCAGAAATGAGCATTAGACTTGATTTGAGAACCGATTATCCTAACTTGCTGAATAAGCTATCTACCTTGGCTTGCTTGAGCAACGTGCTACTTGTCGCTGAAGATGGTTTTATAGCTGAGATAAATAGTGACACAATTGCGGCACATGTCTCCGCCAATAATCATCTCGACAAGTTCAACGATATTCATAATCCAGACTGAACACTGACTACATCATACTCATGTTGACAACACTTTGCCTGACCTTGCCTTGCGACAGCGACTATATTGCAAGAGCAGCGTCTGTGCTATTTGTCAATAAAGTTCTTTGATTTTTTGAACGCTTAGCTGACCCAAGCCAACGTCCCTAAACTGTCAACTCGCGGGACCTGTTGAGCCTGAGCCTGCACTACGAACGGGGCTTCACCCAAGGCTACGAGCAATACACTGGGAACCTGACGGGGCAGACCTGGCGGGGGCGCGACGGGGTGCAGCGGGCCTATGGCTACGTCTACGACCCGCTCAACCGCCTGCTGCAAGGCGACTTCGTGGCTCGCACTGGGGGCGCGGGCAGCCTAAATGGAGCGTGGCGGGTGGAGGAAGACCGCTACCGACTCAGCTTCGTCAGCTACGACGACAACGGCAATATCGCTACGCTACGGCGGCGCGGGCTGCTGGCGGGGGCCACGCGCCTGGGCCCGGCCCAGTACGGGCCGGTGGATGCACTCACCTACCGCTATCAGGGCAACCGCCTGCTGGCGGTTGACGACCAGGTCACGACCAACCAACTGCCGCGCCCCCAGGGCTACGAGGGGGCGCCGAGCTCGCTGGCGGGGGACTTCCAGGAGGGCGGCACGCGCCTGGGCGAGGAGTATGTGTATGATGCCAACGGGAGCCTAACGCAGGACCGCAACAAGGGCATCAGTGGCATCGCCTACAACCACCTGAATCTGCCCCGTCTGATTCACTTCGGGCTGGGAGCGGACTCGCTGGTGTTCCGCTACTCGGCGGCGGGGCAGAAAGTGGCTAAGCTCGTGTATCAGACGGGCAAACCGATGCAGCGGACGGACTACCTGGGCCCGTACCAGTACGAGCAGGACAGCCTGCGCTTCTTCCCGCATGCCGAAGGCCGGGTGCTGCGCTGGGTGAGCCCCACCAGCGGGGTCGTGCGCTACGAGCGGGAGTACACGCTCCAGGACCACCTGGGCAACTTGCGCCTGGCTTACCGCTTGGGGCAGGTGCGCACGTACGTGGCCGGTCTGGAGCCGGGCGAGGCGGAGCGGGAGCGGCGGCAGTTCGACTCGCTCTCGGTCAGCCCGCCCGTGGCTCAGCTTGTCGGCCCTCGTGCCCGCTCGGGCCAGTATGCGGCTCGGCTCAACGCGGGGGGCAGCACGCCCCAGCCGCTGGGTCCGTTGAAGCAGCTAGCCGTGCAGCGGGGCGATACGGTGAGCGTGACTGCGCCGGGGCTCTACCCGCAGGCGGTGGAGCACAACTTCTGGTTTTCGCTGGCTTCGTTCCTGACCGGGCTCTTGCAGCCTTCCCCGAGCCAGCCGACACCGCCCGAGGGGGTACGTCGCGGGGGGCTGCCGTTGCTGCAAGTGGGCGTGGTGGCCGGGCTGGCGGCGGTGCCGCAGCTAAGTGGCGGCGTGCCCCGGGGCTACGTGCGCTTGCTCGTGTTTGACGCCGACAGCAACCTGGTGAGCCAGCAGACCCAACAATTGAGCGCGGCGGCGCTGAACAACTACGAGGCCTTGCGTTTGCAGGTAGTGGTGCCGCAGGACGGGTACGTGAGTGCCTACGTGGGCAATGAGAGCAATGTCGATGTCTTCTTTGACGATGTTACCGTTGAGCATCGCCAAGGGCTGCAAGTGCAGGAAACGCAGTATGACCCCACAGGGCTGGAACTGGCCGGGCTCACGCGCGAGACACCGGGGCTGAAGCCGCTGAATCAGTACAAGTTCAATGGTAAGGAGTTCCAGGCGGACCTGGGCTTGAACTGGAATCACCAAGACTGGCGCTTCATTGACCTAGCTCGCGGCCCGGTCTGGCTCAGCGTGGACCCGGAAGTGGAGAATGGACAGGAAAGTATGTCCCCCTATGTCTTCAACTTTAACAACGCCGTGCGCTTCAAGGACCCAAATGGTCGGTGCCCAACTTGCCCGGATAAACCAAAAGATGGAGCTATTTACGAGTCTCACAACACCTATTACGTCGCCAAAGGTGGTTCATGGTCTAAAACATTGCCAGAAGCAACTGTGGTTGGGGCATACGGTGCCCCAGCAATAAATTATACGTCATCTGAGCAGAGTGTAATTGCTGGCTACAGTGCTGGCTATAATAGTTCAGTAGATAAGTTCAATGGCTTCAATGCTAATGTGACTGGATTTAGGGCAGAACAAACAAACAAGACTACTGATGCTGTATGGAAAGGTTTATTGAAAGCAGTTGGTTTTGAAGCTTCAGTAAATGGGAAATATGGCAATGAGGACAAGAACGTTCAGGGTAAGGTTACAGGAAGTGCGCTACTTGCAGAAGCAACCGCAAACGGAGGTATACTCACTGGTCAAAAACAAGAAGTAGGATTTTCCGCCGGAGCTTCAGTAGGAGTGTATGGCCTAAGGGCGAAATTCGAAGGAAGTGCTACATTTATGGGAATCAAAGTCACAGGCGGAGTTGCGCCTTCTATTGGAAGTGCAAACGCCACACTTGGCGCAGATGCTAAGTTTAATGTTGCAACTGGCAATACGACACTCAACGCCACTTGGGGAGCTAGTCTAGGGGCTGGGGCGACGTTTAAATTTGGTATCGACCTCCCAATGCGTAAAATGGTAGGACTTTAAAATTTATTACTAATCCTTTCGCAAAAAAAAACATGCTAAACACAGCAACGGGGCCAATATTAGTACTTCTATTCACATTTGCTAATCTTTTCTTTTCAGGAAAAATAGTTCGGCAGAAACAAATAAAAAACAAACTACTTTTACTCTTGCTTTTGCTGACATTATTGATAGTAGTTATAAAGCTGTTTGCCCTCAGTGAGCAGTTTCGCACTTTAATTATTTTGACTATGATGACATTAATAGTCATTACCGCCTTAAGTTGTATGGCAATTATATATATCAATAGATACTACAAAAATCAAGCGCCTAGTAAATTTATCAAACTCTTTTTGACAGTGCAGGAATTCACTACAAGAGCAATTTTTCCTATTTTAATGTCAGTAGTTCAAGCGATGCTTATTTTTAATCATTCTCTTTAATTTGCAAATAAATAAATTGGAATCATGAAATTTTCACCAGTAGAGAAGAGAGGAACAGCTTGGCATATCAATTGGATGCAATTAGTTTGCTGGGTTATTGTAGTAAATTCTTTTTTTATAATTACAATTTACTTGGTAAAGTAGCCTGTTCGTGGTCGTCGACATGAGTTTTATCTGCTGTGGCTCCTAGTTCCTACGCGGCCCAGCTCAATGCTGGGGCCGTTCCCCGCACCTGTTGGGCCCATTGAAGCAGTTGGCCGTGCAGCGGGGCGATACGGTGCGCGTGACGGCGCCAGGACTCTACCCGCAGGCGGTGCAGCACAACGTGTGGTTCTCGCCGGCCTCGTTCCTGACCGGGCTCTTGCAGCCTGCCCCGAGCCAGCCGACGCCGCCCGACGGGGTGCGTCGCGGGGGGCTGCCGCTGCTGCAAGTAGGCGTGGTGGCGGGCTTAGCGTCGGTGCCGCAGCTGAGCGGGGGCGTGCCCCGGGGGTACGTGCGCTTGCTCGTGTTTGACGCCGACAGCAACCTGCTCAGCCAGCAGACCCAGCAGTTGAGTGCGGCGGCGTTGAACAACTACGAGGCGTTGCGCTTGCAGGTGGTGGTGCCGCAGGACGGGTACGTGAGTGCCTATGTGGGCAACGAGAGTAATGTCGATGTCTTCTTTGACGACGTCACGGTCGAGCATCGCCAAGGGCTGCAGGTGCAGGAGACGCAGTACGACCCCACGGGGCTGGAACTAGCAGGCGTGACGGGCACCACCCCAGGGCTGAAACCACTGAACCAGTACAAGTTTAATGGCAAGGAGTTTCAGGCCGACCTGGGCCTGAACTGGAACCACCAGGACTGGCGCTTCATTGACTTAGCCCGCGGTCCGGTCTGGCTCAGCGTGGACCCCGAAGTCGAGAACGGACAGGAAACGATGTCGCCCTATGTCTTTAATTATGATAATCCTATCCGGTATGCCGACGCTAATGGACGTCAAGGGGTTCCTGCTCCTAATACTAACCCGGCGGCAGACCTGAGAACGGTAGCGACGGCGGTTATCAACTCCGTTACAAACGTATGGGACACGCCCGTTTCAAATAGCGCCGCAAATGGAGTAGCGTACGCGGCATATGGTGGCGACGCTAAAACGGTTGGTGATGTGGTCATCGCAGCTGTTATACAGATGGGGAAAGGATATGAGCTAGCATCTAACCTATATTCCCGCTCAGGAAACGTTCCAGGAGTACCTAGAAAAGATTTTAGTCCAGCTGCGCAGGCGGCTGGTTTTCAAGGAAAAGGCAATTATCCAGGTGTTGATAAATGGCGTAATGTGACTCTCAAACCTGGCACAGTTGTTCATGCGGGAGAACCTGGTGGAGGAAATTTTGCAACAACCGGCAGAGGTTTACAGAAAGCGGCTGGAAGCGCATCAAAGTTCTCTCAGGGTTTACAGGTTGGTCCACACCCTGTACATGGTTACCGCCCTGGAACTGCCGCTTATGAGATAAAAAGTCCAACTCCCGCAGCAATGGGAACTACCCTTGCAAATCCTCAGCATGGTTCAGGAGGGCTACCACAACTTTATATTCCTAACTTGCAGGATAAGAATGTTGCCGTGAAAGGCCCAACAACTCCTTTTGTAAAGCCATGACCATTAATATGTCTACGGGCGAATTTTTTATTTATGATGAGAAATTTGATGCCTCAACGTCTCAGGATTCTATTCCGAAAATCGAGCAAAAAGGGAAATTGTCACTGATTGTCGATAATGGATTATGGAAAACGTTCTCCTTTGTGCCGACAAATAATCAATTGGATGCTGATTTAGCCTGCGGCTACATTTTTTATGGCCAACTTCTAAAAACAATAAAGGTTGCCCTTAAAAATGAGCGTTTTACCGATGGCTCGTTAGAAGAAAAATTCATTCTACTAACGGGTCTCAAAAATACTCGAGATACTATTGCTCGTAGCTGGGGCAGTATTGAATACAGTGTAGACATTAAAACATCTTGGGATTATATAGTCATAAATTATAAATCAGCAAATGATCATTAGTATGCCTGGGTGCCGAATGTCCCCACTACGCGCCCGTGGCCGTAAGTGAGTTCCTCAGCTACGGCCACACGGGTCGGCTGCTGAGCACGCGCCAGCAACTGCCGGGCGAGGCCCAGCCCACGCCCCTGGCCCAGGTGGGGTATAACGAGCTGGGGCAGTCGCTGACGAAGACCCTGGGCACGGGCCGCCTACAACAAGCGGTTGACTACACCTACAACATTCGCGGCTGGCTGACGAGCGTGAACAACCCGTATGCCCCGGACCCGCGGGACCTGTTCAGCCTGAGCCTGCACTACGAGCGGGGCTTCACCCCCGGCTACGAGCAATACACCGGGAACCTGACGGGGCAGACCTGGCGGGGGCGCGACGGGGTGCAGCGGGCCTACGGCTACGTCTACGACCCGCTCAACCGCCTCTGGCAGGGCGACTTCGTGGCCCGGCTCGGGGGCGCGGGCAGCTTGAGCGGGGCCTGGCGGGCGGAGGAAGACCGCTACCGGCTCAGCTTTGTCAGCTACGACGACAACGGCAATATCGCCACGCTGCGGCGGCGGGGGCTGCTGGCCGGAGCCACGCGCTTAGCCCCGGCGCAGTATGGGCCGGTGGACGCGTTGACGTACCGCTATGCGGGCAACCGGTTGTTGGCGGTTGACGACCAGGTCACGAGCAACCAACTGCCACGCCCCTGGGGCTACGAGGGAGCGCCGACGTCGCTGGCGGGGGACTTCCAGGAGGGCGGCACACGTCTGGGCGAGGAGTATGTGTATGATGCCAACGGGAGCCTGACGCAGGACCGCAATAAGGGCATCAGTGGCATCGCCTACAACCACCTGAGCCTGCCCCAGCGCATTCACTTCGGGCAGGGGGCGGACTCGCTAGTGTTCCGTTACACGGCGGCGGGGCAGAAAGTGGCCAAGCTGGTGTATCAGACCGGCAAGCCCGTGCAGCGGACGGACTACCTGGGCCCCTACCAGTACGAGCAGGACAGCCTGCGCTTCTTCCCCCATGCCGAAGGCCGCGTGTTGCGCTGGGTGAGCCCGACCAGTGGGGCGGTGCGCTACGAGCGCGAGTACACGCTCCAGGACCACCTGGGCAACCTGCGCCTGGCTTACCGCCTGGGGCAGGTGCGCACGTACGTAGCCGGTCTGGAGCCGGGCGAGGCGGAGCGGGAGCGGCGGCAGTTCGACTCGCTCTCGGTCAGCCCGCCCGTGGCTCAGCCAGTGGGGGCGCGGGCCCGCTCGGGCACCTACGCGGCCCGGCTCAACGCGGGGGCAGCTCCCCGCAGCCGCTGGGGCCATTGAAGCAGCTGGCTGTGCAGAAAGGCGACACGGTGCGCGTGACGGCGCCGGGGCTCTACCCGCAGGCCGTGCCGCACAACTTTTGGTTCTCGCTGGCTTCGTTCCTGACCGGGCTCTTGCAGCCCTCGCCCAGCCAGCCGACCCCGCCCGAGGGGGTACGTCGCGGCGGTCTGCCGCTGCTGCAAGTGGGCGTGGCGGCGGGCTTGGCGGCCGTGCCGCAGCTGAGTGGGGGCGTGCCCCGGGGCTATGTGCGCCTGCTCGTCTTTGACGCGGATAGCAACTTGGTGAGCCAGCAGATCCAGCAGTTGAGCGCGGCGGCGCTGAACAACTATGAGGCGTTGCGCTTGCAGGTGGTGGTCCCGCAAGACGGGTACGTACGTGAGTGCCTACGTGGGCAACGAGAGCAACGTCGACGTCTTTTTTGAATCAGCTAATGCGTGCGAATAACTACGGGCGTTGCTGCTGAGACTTATAACCTGCCCGGAGCAGCACGTAGACTCCGGCCACGGGCAGCGGACTCACGATAAAGTCCAGCAGCTGGCGGCTGAGGCGATAAGCCCAAACTGTATTCCCAGTCAGCTTGTTCAGGAGCACAATGGTCGCGTATACGGCGAATACGCTTGCGTAGAGCTGGCACGCGACTCGCCACTGTGCTGGTGTTGGTAGCAATACCCGTAGCAACAATAAGCAGGTGCCCAGATACAAAATAGTGTAGCTGGCCACGGCCGGTAAGAGCCGTTTCGTGATGCCCCCGTTTACTTGCCGCTGCAAAGCCTCGACCTGACGGTGCAGCCCCACCGCCGCCAGGGATTTTTGCCAGAAAACCGTCAGGGCTTGCAGGATAAGCTCGTCGAACACCCCTAACAGCAGCAATAGAATAACTAACCCGCCCACGGCGGCCCAATGAGCAACGCGACTCGGGCCCTTGGTAACGAGGCTGGGTGAAGAGTGGGGCACGGACGGCTTGGGGCGACTAAAGAGAGGTAGCGGAACTAGGCAGCATTGGCGAGGCGCCGTGCCCAGAGCATCCACAGCCCAAAAATGCAAGCGTATACTATGAACGTGAACGTGTAGTGATGATTGAAGTCGACGGTTTGGTGAGAATAGGAGTGATTGATAGCCAGCGCGGCTATTCGCAGCACGTTCAGGCACCAGATAAGGATTATGCCGACGGCAATAAACCACACCTTGCGCAACCATGGGCCCGGAAAGGCCACGACGAAGCCGCTAAATAAGGCGTAGAGTACTAAGCCATTGCACGGCGCGCCCACGACAACGGCGGGTTGCCCATTCATCACCACTACAACGGCACTCGTGGCGTCGAGGGTAGCCGCAAAGCCCAGCGCCCGCAGCACCCTTATGCTCACCAGGGCGATTTGGGTGCACAAAACACCATCCAGCCGCCCGTCCTTCGCCAGCCACTGGTCGTAGCCAAAAAACCAGACTAAATACAAAGTAGTGGCTACTCCGAGGAAACGAAGGAGCAACCGATTACCAGTGAGGGGCTTAGTGGCAACAGCGTTTTGCATAAGCTAGCGGAACAGAACACAAAGCAGCCCGGAAAAGGCCGTCTTCCGAATTACAGCGGGTTGCCTTGCTTATTCCTTAAGCAAACAATGCTAACTGACTTTCCTACCCTTTTTTGCGGCGATTACGCAAGTGCTTAATGCCGTAGGCTACCCCGCCGGCCAGCAACAGTGAAGCGCCGCCATCAAGTGGAACATCGGTAGGGCCGGGGGCAGGGCCACCTGTCTGGGCTATCGCCACTTCACTCAACGCCATTAGCAAGGTTAGTAACGGCAGCAAACGAACTAGAAGAAATGATTTCATAGAGAAGAGATGGGGGTAGAGGGGAAACTTTAAGGAACCAAGGACGAATCAACTATAAAGTACAAAAATAGATTGAAGTTAAGAGATGAACGAGGATAGAATGTACGGGTGCTATCGTATCGGGTGGATAATGATGGTGCAAAAGTACGCTCATTCAGGGGAAGTAAATTTTATTTTGTTTGCTGAAGCCCGGATCTATTCTCAAGCCCGAGAACGTCCCCAGCCCGTAAGCCCATCTAAGTGCTAGGTAATAAGAGTCTTTTCTGAATTCTCGCAGAGCGCGTGAGCGTCCGATCGAAAGAGGGCTGCCTGGCTGGGGATCCGTTCGGCCCGGACGGGCTCCCCAGCCTTATGCCTACCTTGCACGGGCTGTTTTGACTGCTTCGCTTATGCTTCCTGCTTCTGACGCTTCCGTCTCATCGGCTGCCCCCGCCGACTATCACCCCCTCATCCGCCAAGTGTTTGCCGAAATGGGCAAAGTAGTGGTGGGCCAGCAGCCGCTGCTCAGTCGCCTGCTCATTGGCCTGTTCACGGGCGGGCACATTCTGCTCGAAGGCGTGCCGGGGCTGGCTAAAACTCTCACCATCTCTACCTTGGCCAAGGTGCTGCACCTGCACTTTCAGCGCGTGCAGTTCACGCCCGACCTGCTGCCGTCCGACCTGGTGGGGACCATGATCTACAACCAGAACCAATCGGTGTTTGAGGTAAAGAAGGGGCCGATTTTCGCCAACCTCGTGCTGGCCGACGAAATCAACCGCTCGCCGGCCAAGGTGCAAAGCGCCCTACTCGAAGCCATGCAGGAAAAGCAGGTGACCATCGGCGAAACTACCTACTCACTCGACTTACCTTTTCTGGTGCTCGCCACGCAAAACCCCGTTGAGCAGGAGGGAACCTACCCGCTGCCCGAGGCCCAGGTCGACCGCTTCATGATGAAGGTGCACGTTGATTACCTCAAAAAAGCCGACGAGCTGGAAGTGATGCGCCGCATGGCCAACCTGAGTTTCGTGGAAGATGTACAACCCGTGCTCACCCAGGCTGATATCTTCGGCATCCGCCAGCAGATCAACCAGGTACAGATCTCGGAGACGCTGGAGAAATACCTTATTGAGCTGGTCTTCGCCACCCGTCGCCCCGCCGACTACGACTTGCCCGAGTTTGGCCAGGCCGTGCAGTTTGGGGCCAGCCCCCGGGCCAGCATCGCGCTGCACCGGGCCGCTAAGGCCGTGGCCTACCTCGAAGGCCGCGACTACGTGCTGCCCGAAGATGTGAAGGAGGTTGCCTCCGACGTACTCAACCACCGCATCCTGCTCACCTACGAAGCCGAGGCGGATGGTATTCGGACGCAGGACTTAATTGAGGCCATCCTCCGCAAGGTGCCCATCAGCTAAACTGGCGAGCCGGCTCGTGGCAGCTCACCGCAGATTTGGCAGGAGAATTAAAGCGGGTCCCAAGTCAGAGTACCATTTTTTAGGAATTAAAAATTAAAAATGAAGAATTAAAAATTGACCATCACATCTTTAATTCTTCATTTTTAATTTTTAATTCCTTTTCGAGAACTGCTCTAAAGACGCCCAACCAAACCCGGGTTCACCTGGGTATGAGGCATAAGCCGCGTAGTGGAACCATAGCTATTTAGGCAGCCTTAAGCAGCTGCGCTTGCTATTGAGCGAAGCAAGGCGCTGGCATTGGCGGCGGGGTCACAAGTCGCGACCGGAACGAAGGTGCGTGCTGGTTCGCCGGGTCGTTGGGCCAGGCCGTAGCTATACGTTTTATCGTAGTAATCGAGGACCAGCTCTACCATCCGGGTAAAGTCGCCGGCCTCCACGGCTGCCAGCGCTTGCTGGGTGGCCAGGCCGCCCAGGCGCTTGCGTAGCCGCTCGATGGCGGCGGCCAGCTCTTCGGGAGATTCAGCCCCGTATTCGGCGGCTAGCTTGGCTACCCGAGCGGCCCGCGGCACCTCGAGCACCCAGCGCGGGGCCGTGCGCAGTTGCGCAAACAAGGCTGCTGGCAGGGTGAGCCGGCCAATCTGCCGGCTTTCATCCTCCACCCAAATGGGTTCATTGGGCAGCGTGACCATAACGGCCGCCAGGTTGTTCTCGAACTGCTCCTGGGTGGGCTGAGCCGGTTGGCCGATAGCTCCAAAGGCCGAGCCTTTGTGGTGGGCCAGCCCTTCGAGGTCGAGCACTGCCTGGGCGGGCGCCCCAGTGGCTAAGTAGTGGAGCACATCGGTTTTGCCGCTGCCGGTGAGGCCGCCCAGTACGCGCCACCGACGCGGTGTTTCGAAGAAGGCGAGTACGGCGCGGCGGTAGTCCTTGTAGCCGTGGTCGAGCAAGTGCACCTTGAAGCCCGCCAACTCGAGCAGCCACTGCACCGCGCCGCTCCGCATGCCGCCCCGCCAGCAGTGCAGGCGCACTTCCTTGCCCGGCACCAGCTTTTGGGCCTGCTTTACCAGGGCCGACATTTTCGGACCAAACAGCTCTAGCCCCAGGTGCACGGCCCGCTCCTGGCCCACCTGCTTATAGGTAGTACCAATGCGGGCCCGCTCCTCGTCGGTGAACAGGGGCAGGTTAACCGCCCCCGGCACGTGGCCCTGGGCGAATTCAATGGGAGCCCGCACGTCGAGAATAGGGTAGGGCAGGGCCTGGAACTCGGTTAGCGAAAGACGGGGCATATAGGTTAGCTGGAAAGGGTATGATCAAGCACATAAGCTCCTGATGCCTGGTGCCCTATGCTTTGCTCTTGGTTTTTAATTGCCGCTTATACAGTTGCACGGTGTTTTCCAGACCCAGGTAGATAGCATCGCACACCAACGCGTGGCCGATGCTGACTTCCGCCAGCTCGGGTAGCTGCTGGTGCAGCCAGGCCAGGTTTTCCAGGTCGAGGTCGTGGCCCGCGTTCACGCCCAAGCCCAGCTGGCCGGCGCGGGCTGCCGCTGCCCGGTACGGGGCCACGGCGGCCTCGGGGTCCGCTACGTAGCGTCGGGCGTAGGCTTCGGTGTATAGCTCGATCCGGTCGGTGCCGGTGCCGACGGCGGCCTCTACCAAGGTCAGGTCGGGGTCGAGGAAAATGCTCACGCGGCAGCCCAGGCCCTTCAGCTCGGCCACCACCGCCCGCAAATAGTCCTGGTGTTTGATGACATCCCAGCCCGCGTCAGAAGTAATGGCATCCGGGGCATCCGGCACCAGCGTCACCTGCTCGGGCCGCACTTCGCGTACCAGCCGTAGAAAGTCGGGCGTGGGGTTGCCCTCCACGTTTAGCTCCGTAGTCACGACGGCCTTCAGGTCGCGCACGTCCTGGTAGCGAATGTGGCGCTCGTCGGGCCGCGGGTGCACCGTAATGCCGTCGGCCCCGAACCGCTCAATGTCGCGCGCGGCTTGCAGAATGTCGGGCCGGTTATGGCCCCGCGCATTGCGTAAGGTGGCCAGTTTGTTGATGTTGACGCTAAGCTTGGTCACGGATAGTGCGAAAATCAGAGTGAGACAGAGAGAAATGAAGCCCCGCTGCCCCTTGTTCAGCCTGCTGCCAGGGTAGTGCCCGGATACAGCTTGCGGGCTGGGCGCCGTAGCTTCGGGGCGAAATTACGCTCACCACCGCTCCTGGCTGGGAGCACCCGCTCGCATAAGCCCTACTGCCATGACCCTGAGCCACCCGCTTGCCCGTTTACGGCCCCTCCTGTGGTTTGGAGCCTTGCTGGCGCTTATTGTCTTCATCGAGCACCTGGTTACAACCCTGCCCGCGTTCAGTCAACGGCCGGCGTTGCCCGCCGCCGTTACGTTCGACTTGCTCGTGTTTGTGCCGGGCCTGTTCTATTTCCTGGTGGTTCGACGGTTGCGGCTGCCGGTTACCAGCGTAGTAGGGGCCTTTGGTGCCTGCGTGGCGCTGGGGTATTGGCTGATCCCGGTCGGGCAGCAGCAGTACCTGCGCCCGGCCAGCCACCTGCTGCCCCTGCTCGAAGTCGGCGTGGTGGGGTGGGCCCTGGTTAACCTGCGGCGCATCAGCCGGGCCTACTGCGGGGCCCGGGAGCAGCATGCTGATTTCCCGGCCAACCTGAGCACCGCCTTCGAGCAGGTGCTCGGTTATGCCCTGGCCCCGTTGGTATCCGAAATCAGCATGTTCCGCTACGCCCTGCTGGGGTGGTGGGTCCGGCTCGAATCCCGCGAAGAAGAAACCGCCTTCACCAGCCACCGCGAATCGGGATTTACCGCGCTGGTAGTGGTGGGTTGCTTTGCTGTGGGCGTCGAAACTGCCACCGTGCACCTGCTGGCCAGCCACTGGAGCCCTGTTTTGGCCAATTGGCTGCTGGTGCTGGATGCCTATGGTTTGCTGTTCCTGATGGGGCACGGCCACGCCGTGCGGCTGCGGCCCACGCTACTCGCGACGGATGCGCTAACCCTGCGGGTAGGATTCGTCTGGCAGATATCCGTGCCGCGCGCCGCTCTGGTCTCCATCGAGCCGCTCCGCGATGCTCCCGCGGCCGATGTCCTTAACCTGAGCAAGCTGCTCTTTACCGCTCCCAATCTGTTGCTGACCTTTGCCGAGCCGGTCGTGGTCGCGGGGCCCTACGGCATCCGCCGCACCACTCGCCGCGTCGCCGTGTACCTCGACCAACCGCAGCGGTTTATTGCCGGCGCCGGCCTGGCCCCAACTTCTCCCACGCACTAATTCGCCCAATCATTTTCCCATGCTGAAAGACACCATCGATGCCGCCATCAAGCAGGCCATGCTGGCCAAGGACAAAGTGCGCCTCACCACCCTGCGCAGCATTAAATCGCAGATCATGCTGGCCGAAACCGCCGAAGGAGCCCACGGCGCCCTTACTCCCGAGGCTGAGCTAAAGCTGCTGAACAAAGCCGCCAAGCAGCGCCGCGACGCCGCCGCCATCTACAAAGAGCAATTTCGTTCCGAGCTCGAAGAAAACGAGTTGGCTGAGCTAGCCATCATCGAAGAGTTTCTGCCCCAGCAGTTGTCGGAAGCCGACCTGGTCGAGCGCCTCGTGCACATCATCCAGCGCGTAGGGGCCCGGGGTCCTTCCGATTTAGGCAAGGTGATGGGCGTGGCCGCCCGCGAGCTCTCCGGCCAGGCCGATGGCAAACGCATCTCGGATGTGCTGAGCCATCTACTCAACAATACCAATTTGTAATTTGCTGGTTTACTTGATAAGTTAATGCGCTGATTTTTTCAGGAGTTGTTCGGCTTTTCCTCACGGAGCCAACTGGTTTGCTTGCTTGATCAAGCAAGCAAACCAGCGGCCCGGAGAATTTCTAGATTAGGTAAAAGAATAAATTTCAGCGTATTCGCCCATCAATAATTTAGCCTAGCAAAAATGACGGCCCTCGACATCCTGCTCCTGTTGCCCTTGGGCATTGGTGCCGTGAAAGGTTACCGGCGTGGGCTGGTGTTGGAGGTGGTTTCGCTGCTGGCCTTCGTGCTGGCCGTGGTGGGCGGCTTGGCGCTACTCTCGGCCGCCGTGCCCCTGGTCCGACACTACGTGGGCGATGCCTTTGGGCTGTTGCCGCTGGTGTCGTTCGCGTTGGTGTTTGTGGCCATCATGTGGGGCGTCCACTTACTCGGTGGCTTACTCAGAACCGCCGTGCATCTCACCCCGCTCGGGGTGTTGGATAACCTGCTGGGCGGCGCCGCCGGGGTTATCAAATGGGTGCTGGGCTTGAGCTTGCTGCTGCACGGCACCGGGTTGGCAGGCGTGCGCTTGCTCTCGCCCAGCCTGGTGGTGGGCTCGCAGGTATTGCCCCTCGTGCAACAGGCCACTCCGCTGGCCCTGCAACTCACCGGCTACCTGATGCCCTTTGCGCAAGGCTTGCTGGTGAAAATAAAAACCGCGTTCAGCACAAGCTATAAAATTTGAGGGCGGAGGTGCCAAGTACTCGTGAAACCGAAGTTTAACAGTTGCTTCACAGTCTATTATAAGGTAACGGGCCGTCTGGCAGTTTGCAGTTTCTTATAGTTGCGTTGCTTCACAGCCCATTAGAGCTGTCTCCAGGTACGACCCCGCAGGGGTCACGTGAGGTTCCACCCCTATTAGCCTTCAATTTTTCACCGTGCGTCTGCTGTTGCTCGATAATTTTGACTCTTTCACCTTTACCCTGGCTGATTACCTACGCCAGCTCGGGGCTGAAGTGGTGGTGCGCCGGAACAACGTTGCTTTGGGCGAGCTCCAGGCGTTAGACTTTGATGGCATCGTTCTCTCGCCGGGCCCGGGCACGCCTAGCCAGGCCGGCGTGATGCCGACGCTCATTGAGGCTTTCTACCAGCAGGTTCCCATGCTCGGTGTATGCCTGGGCCATCAGGCCTTAGGCGAGTTTTTCAGGGGTACCATCGTCCGGGCGGCCCGCCCCATGCACGGCAAAGTGGCGGAGATGTGCTGCGATCCGGCCGAGCCGCTCTTTGCTGGCTTGCCCGCCTTGCAATCCGTCACGCGCTATCACTCGCTGGTTCTGCGCGAGCCCTTGCCGCCCGCGCTGGTGAGCCTGGCCCGCACCACTGGCCCGACCCCGGAGCTGATGGCCCTGCGTCACTGCACGTTGCCGCTCTACGGCGTTCAGTTTCATCCCGAAGCCCTGCTTACCCCGCACGGACTGGCAATTTTGGCCAATTGGCTCCGTTGTTGTATCATTGCCAAAACCGGCAATTAAAGGCTGCTGGTTTCCCACTGCTGCTTTCTGGTTGCCGATTTCGGGTTCGGGCGGCGGCCAGCCTCCGAAGCCAGCCGCGGGAAAGCAGCAGTCAGCAACGAGAAATCAGAAATCAGGAAGAGATGGAATTGCGCCGCCAGCATCAGCAAGGGTACGAGTTTGTAGACGAAGGCCACGGCCCGGTGCTGCTGCTATTGCATGGCCTGTTCGGGGCCTTGAGCAACTGGGTCGACGTGGTCCGCGAGTTCACCCCCGACTACCGCGTGGTTATACCCCTGCTGCCCATCTACGACATGCCCCTGACCCAGGCCAGTGTGCCGGGCCTGGTATCGTACGTCGAGGGCTTCGTCAAGGCCCTGGAGTTGCCCTCGTCCTTCACGGTGCTTGGTAATTCATTGGGGGGCCACATTGCGCTGGTATATACCCTCAACAACGCCAACCGCGTCAACCGCTTGGTGCTCACCGGCAGCAGCGGCTTATTCGAGGATAGCATGGGCGGCTCCTTTCCCAAGCGCGGCAACTATGCTTACGTGGAGGAGCGGGTCGGCTTCACCTTCTACAACCCGGCCGTCGCGACCCGCGAACTAGTGGATGAGGTGTTCGAGGTCACCAATTCCAACTCCAAGTGCCTGCGTATTATCGCCATTGCCCGGTCGGCCCAACGGCATAACTTAAGCAAGGAGTTAGCAAAAATCGACGTGCCCGTGCTGCTAGTGTGGGGCCTGAACGATACCATCACCCCGCCGCCGGTTGCCCACGAGTTTGCCCGCCTGCTGCCCCGGGCCGAACTACGCTTCCTCGACCACTGTTGCCACGCTCCGATGATGGAGCGTCCGGCCAGCTTCAACGCCCACCTGCGCCGGTTTTTGCGTAGTACCAAAACGGCGCCGGCCCTCGCGGTCTAGCCGCAGGTTATCCTTCTGCCGACTTGCTTGTTGTTCGCTATGTCGTTGCCACTTTCGGTGGTACCTTATAACTTTTCACTATTCTTTTCACCCAGCCATCATCTATTCCTTCGACTTTCAATAATTAATATCAATAAAGACTATGCCTGCCCTGCTCGCCGAAGACTTACTCAACGAAATGATTCCGCCTCTGAAAGGCACCGATTCGGCGGGCAAAGCAGCGCGCTGGCTCGATGAATTTCACGTCGCTCAGTTGCCGGTCCTGGACAACCGGCAGTACCGCGGCCTCGTCACCGAAGCCGACCTGGCCGACTTTGACGATCCCGAAATCCTGCTTTCCGAACTGCCTCTGCGCTACTCCGAGGCCTACGTGCGCTCCGACCAGCACTTTTACCGAGTGATGGAGCTGGCCATTGAAAACAAAATTCAGTTGGTGCCCGTCGTCGATCAGCGGCATGAGTACGCCGGCGTAGTAACCATTGCCGATGCCCTGGCCGCGTTCGGGCAGCAGCCCGCCGGCGGGCAGGGGGGCATCATCGTCCTCACCATGGAAGAGCGAGACTACTCGCTCACCCAGATCAGCCGCTACGTCGAGGAGAACAACGCCAAGATTATCAGCGCCCTCGTGGCTCAGGATGAGATCGACCCCTACCGCATCCGGCTCACCCTCAAGCTAAATACCCAAAACCTGGCTCGTATAACTGCTACGCTCGAGCGGTTTGGCTACGTGGTAACGGCTCAGTTCAGCGGTACTACGGTGGCCAGCGAAGACGAGCAGGAGCGCTACGATGCCCTGCTACGGTACCTGAATGTGTAGCGTCGGGTGGTAGGAGTTGTCTTGTTGCTACGGGCATGGTTGGCCAGCGTGGGGTTTGGGCTCGCCCCGCCCGACACCTTGCCGCATCCGCTCCACCCCGTGGTGGCGCCCGCCGATACGTTGGTGCGCGTGGTGCCCTGCCCCGGCATCGCCCGGGCGGCGGTTAGCACCATTCTTTTTGGGGGCAATGCCGTTACCAAGGAACGCATCCTGCGTGCCGAGTTAGATTTTCGGGAAGGCGACACGCTGACCATCGCCGACTTGCCGGCCCGGCTCGAAGCCAACCGCCGC
Source organism: Hymenobacter montanus (assembly GCF_014699115.1). Lineage (GTDB taxonomy): Bacteria > Bacteroidota > Bacteroidia > Cytophagales > Hymenobacteraceae > Hymenobacter > Hymenobacter montanus. The sequence continues at coordinate 133,802 of NZ_JACXAD010000013.1, read as the reverse complement.
CGCTTATTCAACCTGCAGCTGTTTCACGCGGTGGTGGTGCAGTCCAGCTGCGCCGGAAACCGGCTGCTCATCGTCTTTGGCGTGCAGGAGCGGTGGTACACCTTCCCCGTACCCATTTTGTCGTTGGCCGACCGCAACCTGCGCTCCTGGCTCGACCGCCCCGACCGCTGGCGTCGCGTCGACTACGGGGTACACGTGGTCCGCAGCAACTTCCGCGGCCGGAACGAACAGGTCATTGCTAACCTTCAACTCGGCTTTAACCGTAAATACGAATTGTTTTATGAAGCTCCCGGCCTGGGGCCCTACCGCCGGCTGGGGTTCGGGGCCGGGGCATCCTACTACCAAAGCCGCTCGTTGGACTATATCACCCGCGCCGACCGCCTCGTGCCGTTTCGCACCGATCAAGGGTTTCCTATTCAGCGGTTCTACGCCACGGCCGGGCTGCGCTTCCGCCACACCGTTCAGTTTCTCACGGCCTTCGATGTTTCCTATCACCGCGAGCAAATCAGCGATACCATCCAACAGTACAACCCCGATTACTACCAGGGCCGCACCGAGCGCGAGTACCTCGACCTGACGCTAACCAGCACGCGCAACCAGCGCAACACCTTTGCCTACCCCCTCACCGGCCAATACGCCCAGGCCCGCCTTACCCACCGTGTCTTTTTAGCGGGCACTCAGCCCAGCCTGACCACTTTACGTTTGTGCTATTCCCGGTACGTAGCCCTCGGTTCCAAATTCTATTATAGTGTCGGTCTCAGCGGCCAGGCCCGCCTTACCCGCCGTCTGGCGTACGCCGACGCCCGAGCGCTGGGCTACGAAGACTTGGTGCGCGGCTATGATCAGTACGTAATCGATGGGCGTCACTACGGGTTGCTCCAGCAAGGAGTATCTTACCGTCTGCTTCATCCCGAACCCATTCGCCTGCCCGCCATTGCCAACGCTAAAATCAATACCATCCCCCTCGCTCTGTATCTCAATATATTTGTCGACGCTGGCTACGTGTTCGCGGCTAGCCCGCTACCCGAAAACCGCCTTCCCAATCACCTGCTGCGCGCTATCGGACTCGGACTGCATCTGGTGACCTATTACGACCGGGTCTTTACTGCCGAATACACCCTGAACGGATTAGGGCAGACCGGCTACTTTTTTCGGGCTGAGTTTCCGATTTAACGGTTTTGTATTGTCCTGTCTATTACTTATTTGTTAAGTACTCTTACTTCCCTTAGGCCACCCGCCTCTTCCTGCTCTATATGAAAATCGCCATCCTTGGTAAGCCTTTCGACGACGAAGCTGCCCCGGCTATCCAAGCCTTGCTCGACGACCTGGCCGCTCGCCAGGCCAGCGTACGCATTGGCGAGTCGTTCCGCACCTTTCTCGACAACCGCCTGCGCCTGCCCCCGGGCACCACCCAATTCCGGCGGGGCGACTCGCTTCGCGGGGTTCAGTTCGTACTCAGCATTGGTGGCGATGGCACTCTGCTCGATACCGTAACCTACGTCGGCAGCCTCCAAATCCCCATTTTGGGCATTCATACCGGCCGGTTGGGCTTCCTGGCTACCATTACGCCCGATCGGGTTGCCCAAGCTATTGACGCGCTGTACAAAGGCCATTTCAATATCGAAGAGCGCAGCCTGATTCGCGTCGATACCGACCCCGACGTGTTTGGCAACCTTAACTTTGGGCTGAACGACTTCAGCGTTCTTAAGCGCGATACCTCCTCCATGATTGTCGTCCATACGTACATCGACGGCGAATACCTCAACTCCTACTGGGCCGATGGCTTGGTAGTAGCCACCCCCACCGGTTCTACCGGCTACTCCCTCAGCTGCGGTGGCCCCGTTATGTTACCCCAGACGAACAATTTTATTATTGCTCCCGTATGCCCCCACAATTTGAACGTGCGCCCTCTCGTTGTGTCGGATCAGAGCGTTATCTCCTTTGAGATAGAAGGCCGTAGCACCAGCTATATGCTTTCGCTCGACTCTCGCTCCCTACCGGTGGAAGCATCCGTTCAAATTGCGGTTCGCCGCGAAACTTTCAATGCCCGTTTAGTTAAGCTCAACCATGTAAACTTCCTGAGCACCTTACGCAGCAAGCTGAACTGGGGGCTGGACCGCCGCAACCCGGCCGGCATCCAGTTATAAAAAAAGCTATTCTAAAAAAGAATAGTCAAATTTTTTTTAGTTCTTAATAACGACTACTTTTGTCGCGTCTGAATCTGCCCATCCGTGGCCTTGTCCTACCACTCCCGAACTTGTATCCTCATTTAAGTTACCATATGAAAAATATTTTCACCTATTCTACGGCCTTTGTGCTGGGTTTAGCCTTATTGGCTACCCCTGAAGCAGATGCTCAGCAATTCAGTAAGCGTAAGCAATATAACTCTGTGGGATTCAGCCTGAATGCCATGAACTATTTTGGCGACATCACGCCGGTTACCAACTTTACCAGCTTCCGGTTTGGCGCTACCCGCGCCGGTGCCGGCATCTCCTACACCCGTCGTTTTTATCCCCGGGTTTCCGGGCGTTTAGGCCTTTCCTATGGCCGCATCTCCGGCGATGATGAAAAGGCTGCTGACCAAAATAGCCCCGACGCCCGCTACCGCTACAATCGAAATTTTGCGTTCCGCAACGACATTATAGAGGCATCAGCTGTTGTGATTTTCGACCTGATAGAAAACCGGAACAATTATCTTAAGCGTCCCGACTTCGTGCCCTACGTGTTCGCGGGTGTGGCGGGCTTCTACCACAGCCCTGAAGGGCTGGTGCGAGAGGGCGCTCCTGGTGGCTTAAGCGAAGGTTCCTATGTTCCGTTGGTCGACCTGCGTACAGAGGGGCAAGCAAAGGCGTACAGCCAGACTCAGTTTGCCATTCCTTTTGGAGGAGGAGTTCGCTACCGCGTCAATCGGAACTTCGATGCTAGTCTGGAAATCGGCTGGCGTAAAACGTTCACCGACTACCTCGACGACGTGGGCGGTACGTTTGCTGACCCAGCTAAGCTCACAACTCCTGTTCAGCAATATTTTGGCGGAGGTATTACAAAGCTTCAGGGCCCAGGAACCCCCTACCCTGGTTTTACCAACCCAGGTGAAGCTCGCGGCGACAAGGGCGGCAAAACTGATTGGTATATTGTAACGGGGGTAACCTTGAGCTATATCCTGACGCCTCGCATTAAGAACCCCAAATTCCGCTAGCCCACGGCAGTTGGCTAAGCTCACCATCCCTTCGCCGACAATTAGGTTAAATGATGAATTCAGTTTCTCAGAGTGTGCTCCTCGTTTGCCTTCTGCAAGCGGGGAGCGCTTTTTTTTGCGCTGCCGCCAACGCGCAGGACACCAGCGAAATAGGCATTGGGCTTGGGGCGACCAACTACCGAGGCGAGGTTTCTCCCGAGTACCAGCTGAAGAATAGTCGGCCGGCGCTTACGGTGTTTTACCGCAAAGACGTGTCCGCGCCCGTTACCCTGCGGGGTGGTTTTACGGCCGGCTTCCTGCGTGCTGCCGACGACAACGTCCGCGGCGTGAACGGTGGCACACCACCCTTGCAAAGCTATCGACAGGTAAACACCAAAGGAAGTGTGTTCGAAGCCTCGGCGGTATTGGAGTATAATTTTCTGGATTATCACTACCGCACCGACAAGCTTCACTTCAGCCCCTATCTGTTTGTGGGGGTAGCCGGATTTTACGCCAATACCACTACCGAAAGCAAGAACTCATCGTTAGGCGGATCCTTCAACCAGGAGGGTTCCATGCTGGGCCTGGCTGTACCAGCGGGAGTAGGCATTAAGTATGCCCTCTCCAAGCATATTAACCTGGGACTGGAAGCTGGAGTGCGCAAAACATTCACGGACAAGTTAGACCATTTAGCCGAGCAAGACCAGCTTTTGGTGAATCCTCACGACCAGGATTGGTACTACTACAGCGGAGTAAGCCTGTCCTACACCTTCTACAAAATTCCTTGTCCCAAGGTGTATAAGAAAAACGAGGCCTTACTGGAATAGTAGTTGGCTAAAGTGTCGGTACTTAGGAAAAAAGCCCTAAGTGCAGGCCGGAGCTCGGCCATAGCAGTCTGCTTCGGCGGCTAAATGCAACCATTTCCGTAACTTGCAGGCTCTTTTAGCGAAACCGAAAGAATGACCGGCAAGGCCGAAATAGATACTCATAAGATTCCTTCCCACGTGGCGGTTATCATGGACGGTAATGGTCGCTGGGCGAAGCAGCGGGGGGGCTTGCGCGTGTTCGGGCATCAAAGCGCCATTACCGCCGTGCGCGAAACCGTAGAGGAAGCGGCCGAACTGGGCGTTCGCTACTTGACGTTATACGCTTTCTCAACGGAGAACTGGAACCGGCCAGCCTTGGAAGTGATGGCCTTGATGCAGTTGCTGGTGCATACCATCCGGCAGGAAACGGCTACCCTGCTTAAAAACAGCATTCGCCTGGAGGCCATTGGCGATATCAGTACGCTGCCCGCCAACTGCCAGCGCGAGCTAGCTGAGGCCATGGAGCTGACCAAGGCAGGCAACCGCATGACGTTGGTACTGGCCTTAAGCTACAGCGGGCGCTGGGACCTAACCCAGGCCGCCAAAAGAATGGCAGTGGATGTGGCCAGCGGCCAGCTTCAGCCCACCGACGTGACCGAAGCGGTGGTGGCCCGCTACCTGGTTACGGCCAATATGCCTGACCCGGAACTGCTTATTCGCACTAGTGGGGAGCAGCGGATTAGCAACTTTTTACTTTGGCAATTAGCTTACACCGAGCTATATATCACCGACGTGCTGTGGCCGGATTTTCGAAAGCAGCATTTTCGGGAGGCTATTCTGGCCTACCAGGGCCGGGAGCGGCGATTTGGCAAAACCAGCGAGCAAATCGCGGTATCTTAACTTCTTGTAATGAGCATTGTGCGTAGTTTTTTTGTAAAGTGTGTGCTGACTTTAGCCATGCTGGGGGGCTTGCTGGCCCAACCCGCGCTGGCGCAGCGAAGGGCTTCGGCCGATTCTGAGGAACCTAAAAAGTATGAGCTGGGGGGCATCACGGTAAGCGGCGCCCGCTACCTTGACCCCAACACCCTCATTGGCCTGACGGGCCTGCGGGTGGGCGACGCCATTAATGTTCCGGGTGAAGAAATCGGTAAGTCCATTCGTAAGCTCTGGGCCCAAGGTATTTTGGGCGACGTAAGCGTAACCATCTCCCGCATTGAGGGCAACCGGATCTTCCTGGATTACAACCTCAAGGAGCGCCCCCGCTTGTCGAAGTTTACTTTCACCGGGATCAAGAAAGGGCAGACGGAAGACTTGACCAAGAAAATCACGCTCATCCGCGGTAAGGTGGTTACCGATGCGCTGCTGAACAACACCCGGACGCAGGTGCGGAAGTTTTTTGTCAATAAAGGCTACCTCGATGCCAAAGTGAACATCGTGCAGGTAGCCGATTCGGCACTAGCCAACAGTGTGGCGTTACGCATCGACGTAGAAAAGGGGTCGAAGATCCGCATTCATGATATTGCTTTTGAGGGCAATAAGGCTTTCTCGAGCCGCAAGCTGAAAGGCAAATTGAAAAAAACGAAGGAGCGCAAGCCTTATAAGTTCCTCACGGCTGGTAAATTCCAGCGGAGCGAATACGAAGAAGACAAGAAGAAACTTCTCGAGTTCTACAACGCGGAAGGCTACCGCGATGCGACCATCGTGTCGGATACGCTCATGCGCGACGATAAGGGACTGGCTTTACGCATCCGGGTGGACGAGGGGCCGAAGTACTACTTCCGCCACATTACCTGGAGCGGCAACTACCTGTACGACGACAAAACGCTGACCAACATTCTGGGCATCAAGCCGGGTAGCCCGTATAGCAAGGAAGTGCTGGATAAGCGGCTGAACTACAACCCCACGGGGCAGGACATTTCTTCGCTCTACTTGAACGATGGCTACCTGTTCTTTACAATCGACCCGGTAGAAACCAAGGTTGAAGGCGATTCCATCGACATTGAGATGCGGCTGAGCGAGGGCGTTCAGGCCCACATCAAGGAAATCAATATTGCCGGCAATACCAAAACCAGCGACCACGTACTGCGCCGCACCCTGCGCACGCTTCCCGGCGACAAGTTTAATCGGGAGCTGCTCATTCGCTCGCAACGGGAAATTGCTACCCTGGGCTATTTTGACCCTGAAAAGATTGGCATCAACCCCGTGCCGAATCCCGTGGACGGTACCGTGGACATCAATTATACCGTGGTCGAAAAACCTTCCGACCAAGTGACGCTCTCCGGCGGGTGGGGGGGGTACGCGGGCTTTATCGGCACGGTAGGCCTGGTATTCAACAACTTCTCCCTGCGCAAGGCTGGTACGTTGCGGAACTGGACGCCAGTGCCCTCCGGCGACGGCCAGCGCTTGGCGCTCAACGTCCAGGCCAACGGCGTGCAATACCAGGCGTATTCGCTGTCGTTCACCGAGCCCTGGTTAGGCGGCCGGCGGCCGAACTCCTTCTCTTTCAGCTTGAACCATAGCATTCAGCGGACCGGGGCAGCCCTCGACGCCTCCTCTGATCAATTTATTAAGGTCAATAGTGCTTCGGTTGGCTTGGGCCGGCAACTGCGGGTGCCGGACGACTACTTTACGCTCAGCAACTCGCTTTCCATTAGCCGATACCAGACGCAGAATTACCCGCTGCTACCGGGCTTCACCACCGGCTTTGCGAACAATATTACCCTCAACACTACGCTGGCGCGTAATAGCATTGATAATCCCACTTATACCCGGCGGGGCTCATCGCTGAGCCTGAGCCTGAGCCTGACCCCGCCTTACTCGCTGATTAACCCGGACCACCCCGACAACAACCAATGGATAGAATTTCACAAATGGATGTTCGACGCATCGTGGTTTACGCCCATCGTAGGTAAGCTGGTGCTAAACACCCGGGCTCACTTTGGTTACCTGGGCAACTATAACTCCGACCGTGAAATAGGGCCTTTCGAGCGGTTTAAGATGGGCGGAGCCGGCTTGGGTAACAATGGTGGCGGCAGCTTCCTGGTGGGCACCGACTATGTCGGCTTGCGGGGCTACGACGACCCGAACAGTGGTTTTGCTATTCCTACTGCCCAAAACGGACAGGCAGGTGGCATTGCCTTCAACAAGTACGTGCTGGAAATGCGCTATCCCGTAAGCCTCAACCCCGCGGCCACGGTGTACGTGCTGGCTTTTGCCGAAGCGGGCAACGCCTACGGCTCCTACAAAACCTACAACCCGTATAAGCTGTATCGCTCGGCTGGGGTCGGAGCTCGCATCTTCATGTCGGCATTTGGTTTGCTAGGCTTCGACTTTGGTCACGGCTTCGACTCCGTTGTCCCACCGGTGGGTACGCCAGTGGGCACGAGGCAGGACCCCAACCACTTTCACTTCATCATCGGCCAGCAAATTCGTTAGCGAGGCACTAGCAAACGACATTTCACGTTCACCACATATGAAGAATATCGGTGGCCTGCTGCTGGCCTTATTGTTGCTGATTACGGGACCTGGTGCTCAGGCTCAAAAATTTGGCTGGGTTGATACGGAGTTTATCATGGCAAAAATGCCTGAATATGCCAAAGCGCAGCTCGAGTTGAATGCCTTGGCGGATACCTGGCAGAAGGAAATCGAAGCCCAGAAAAAGGACCTCGATAAACTGTATCATAACTATTCGGCCGAAGAGGTGGTGCTAACCGAGCCCATGAAAAAGAAGCGGCAAGACGAGATCCTGCAAAAAGAGCAGGAAATTAAAACCTACCAAAACAAGCAGTTCGGTTACGAAGGCCAGCTCTTCAAGAAGCGCCAGGAACTGAACAAGCCCGTTCAGGATAAGGTATTCGAAGCCGTGGAGAAAGTGGCTAAGAAGAAGCAATTAGCGGTATTATTCGATAAGTCGGGCGACTTAACGATGCTCTATACCAACCCCGCGCACGATTACACGGAATTTGTGCTGGAAGAATTGGGTTTAGGCGCTGAAGACCGCAACCAGCCCGGGCCCAGAGGTGCCGTGAAGACCGTAACCCCGCCCAAAACGCCGACTGATTCCGGTTTTGAGTCCGACTCGGGGGCTCCCGAGCCAGCGGATGGCTCGGTCCCGGCTAAGCGCTCATCTAAACCGTCGAAGCCTTCGGGCGCTCCCAAGAAGAGCCGGAAGTAACTATCTTTGTTCTAACATTTTTCTGACCTTTTCCTTTTTGATGAATCTCGTGAAAACCTTTCGTCTGACGCTCGCCGCCGCTCTGCTGACCGCCGGAACCCTGGCCGCCACTTCCGCGCACGCCCAGGCCCCCTTGAAAATTGGCTATACGGATGTGCAGTACGTGTTAGCCCAGATGCCCGAAAGCAAGCAAATAGAGTCGGACCTGAAAGCCTACAATTCCCAGCTGGAAAGCCAGCTGAAAAGCAAAACCGCTGAGCTGGAAGCCAAATACAAGGCTTATCAGCAAGGTGAAGCTACGATGACCGACCTTGTGAAGGCTGACAAGCAGAAAGAAATGCAAGGCATGCAGCAATCCATTCAGGAGTTTCAGCGTAGCGCCGAACAGTCGTTACAGCAAAAACAGCAAACTCTGCTGAAGCCAGCCTTGGACAAGCTCCAAAAGAATATCGACTTGGTGGCCAATGAAAACGGCTTCACTTACGTGTTCAACTCCGACGGCGGTGGCAGCCCTTTGCTCTTGCACGCTCCCAAGGATGGTGACATTTCCGACATGGTACTGCGGAAGATGGGTATTACGCCCGGGGCCGTGGCTCCGATCAAATCCGGGCCGACCACTCCGGCCTCGACTCCCCCTGCTCCGGCTGCCAGCAAACCCAAGTCCAAAAAATAAGCGGCGCCCGCCGCTGCAAATCGGAAAAGCCGGAGCGTTTGCTTCGGCTTTTTTCATGCAGTAAAGCTTTAGACAATGAGTGGTAACCCACGAGATGAAGATCTGATTGACAACGAGCCCGATGAGGACGGTGAAGGAGACGAGCTTTACGAACACCATCGCATCGTGGTGGATCGGGGCCAGGAAATGCTGCGCATCGATAAATTTTTGCACGGCAGGCTGCGCAATACTTCGCGCAACAAAGTACAAGAAGCTATTCGAGCCTTGGCCGTAGAGGTAAATAGCACCCCGGTGAAACCCAACTACCGGGTTAAGCCGCACGATACCATTACCGTCACCCTGCCCGAGCCACCACGCGAGGGCAAAGTGCTACCCGAGCAGATGCCGCTGGACATCCGGTATGAAGACCCCGAGCTGCTCATCGTGAACAAGCCTGCTGGCTTGGTGGTGCACCCGGCGCATGGCCACTGGCAGGGAACGTTGGTGAATGGCTTGGCTTATCACCTGGCCAATCTGCCCACTGGCCGCAACGGGGAAATACGCCCCGGCTTGGTCCACCGGATTGATAAGGACACCTCCGGCCTGCTGGTAATTGGCAAAACGGAATTCGCCATGACGCATCTGTCGTTGCAGTTCTTTCATCACACCATCGCACGTAGCTACCTGGCATTGGTATGGGGCACTCCCCCGGGCCCCCAGGGTACTATCAGCGGCAATATTGGCCGCAGTCTGCGCGACCGCAAGGTGCAGGCCGTATACCCTGGTGGGGAGCAAGGCAAGCCGGCCGTAACCCATTACGAAGTGCTGGAAAGCTTCGGGCCGGTAACCCTGGTTCGCTGCGTGCTTGAGACCGGTCGTACTCACCAAATTCGGGCCCACATGCAATACATTGGCCACCCACTCTTCGCCGATGCAACGTACGGGGGCGACCGCATTCGGGTAGGCCAGAATACGGGCGCTTACCGCAGCTTTGTGGAAGGTGCCTTGCAGCTCATGCCCCGGCAAGCTTTACACGCCCGTTCCCTGGGATTTGTGCATCCTACCTCGGGCGAACAACTATTTTTTGAAGCAGAATTACCCGAAGACTTCGCTACTCTTTTGAATAAGTGGCGGGCCTGGGCTGGATAAATCCGGTAACTATGGCCGGCTACCATTTCGTATCCCAGCGCCTGGCTACCTCTCCGCCGGCTTCGCGTCACGCGCGAAGCGGGACCTATCTCTTTAGGTACAGTTCCGCAGGAGCCGTGAGAGTACGTCCGGGGCCAGTAGCCGGGCTCAGAAGCTATTCTAACAAAAATAAAAAAGCCCCAGCATTAATCTGCTGGGGCTTTTTCAATCCTTTGAAGGCTACTTTTTCTTTGCGGGAGCTTTAGACGCAGGGGCTGTTGCCTTTGGCTTTGCCTTTAGAATCTTGATGTTGTTTTCGGCGCCCTTGTTCTCCGGGTCCATGGCTAGCACTTGCTCAAAGTAGCTTAAGGCAGCAGCTTTGTCGCCTTTCTGGAAGTTATAAACTCCGAGGTAGCCATTGGCTTCCACGACGCCTTCCTTAAACTTAGCGGGGTCGGCGCCCTCGGCCTTGGATAGCTCGATGTACTTCTCATAGTACGGCTTAGCCAGCCCTTTCTTGGCCTCGGGGTCGATGAGGGAGTTCACCTTAGCACGGGCTAGGTAGCCGGGAGCGTACGTGGGTTTAGCCGTGAGAATGATGTTGTACACGCTGTCGGCGCGGGTGTACTGCTTGTCGCCGGTCAGCGCAACAGCCAGCCGGAACTGGTCGGTGAGGTCTCCTTTGCAGTTGTTCAGCTTATACCGATACACGCTGGCCACTCCCTTGTAATTCTTCTGGTTGGCGTAGATAGACGCTAAGTCGTCCTGAAAATCGCAAGCTTTGGAAGGATCTTGCTTGATGAGCTGATTTATCCCGGCGATGGCATCGCTGCCTTTACCGCTCTTGCTCATGATTTTATACTTATAGGCCAAGTCCTCCGAAATAATCTTCTCGGGCGGCGCAACTTTCATGTACGTTTCCAGGGCCGCGGCCGCACCAGCGTAATCACCGGTTTCGTATAGTAGATACGGGCGCAGGCGATTCATCGTCAGGTTGTTGGGTTCGACTTGGAGCACCTTATTCACCTCGGCTAACGCTTCGGGGTACTTCTTGGTCAGATACAGAAACGAAGCGTACTGCGCATCGGTGGCTGGCGATTTCTCTGCCAAGTTGATGTATTTCTGGAAGCTGCTCAGCGCCAAGTCGTACTGACCCGCATAGTAATACATATCGGCCAGCTCCCGGTACGCGGGTGCGTAGCTCGGGTCAAGCTCTACTGCTTTGTTCAAGCTTTCGCGAGCGGCATTAAAATTGCGCGAACGCACGTTCAGCTGGCCTTTCTTGTAATAAGCTTGCGCGAAGCTAGGATTAGCGGCAATGGCTTGATCGTAGCTATTCATGGCCTCGCCGCCACCCTGGCTCGAATGGAGGAAAACATCACCCCGAACTATCATCATAGCGGGGTCGACCTTGCCTTTGTTGGCAGCTTGCGCCGCCGTCAGATACTCCTGCGCCTTGGTGATATCCTTGAGGTCCGACTCCGCATAGGCCTGCGCAATCATCGTCAGTATTTTGGGGTCTTTGCTCTTGGTGGCTTTGATTGCTGCTTCAAACAGCGACTCAGCGGGTGCCACTTGGCCTTTGACCAGCAAAGCGCGTCCGGCCGCTACTTGGCCGAAAGGAGTAGTGCCACTGGCCTTATTAAAGAAGAAAGCAGACGAATCCGGGAGGTTGCGCAGCTGATAAACGCGACCAAGCTCGAAAGCGGCCTCGGGGGCGGAGTTGTTGCGCAACATGGCCCGGGCGTCGTTGAAACGGCCCACTTCGATCGAGCGCTGAGCAGTTTGGATGCTTTGGGCGGTGGCTGCCGTAGTGCCCGCCACCAGTGCAAATGCAGCGAGCAGCGGCTGTTTCCAGGGCTTGAAACTCATAATAAAGAAAAAAGATGATAAAAGCGAAATTGAAAATGGGTACGGGTGAAGTACGCTTACAGTTTAGGGGTCGTCACGATGCGGGCCTGCATTTGGGCGGGGAGTAGACCCGATTTTTGAAATATTAACTGCCCGTTCTTCCCCGCCACAAACGAGGCAAACCCCGTGCCTAAGCCCGCCCGCGCTTCCCGGCTAATAATGTAAAGGTTACGCCGAAGCGGGTAGTTTTGCAAATCCGGGTGTTCGGCTAGCTGTGCGGGAGTCTTTTCGGCCAGGTACACCTGGTAGGGCTGAATGTAGTCATCGGGCTTGGGATTGGGCCGGGCCGTGATGCTGGCTACGCGCACCTTATTGGCAAACTTCATGGCAGCCGGGTCGTCGCGGTCCGAAATCCAGTTCACTCCCACAATACCGATGGCACTGGGGTGGGTGGCAACATAGTCGAGCAAGGCCGGGTTCGACGTAGCCGCAAATACCCGTGTGGTCAGCGCCGCTCCGCGCGTTACGGAGTCGCGCACGAAGCGGGCAGTACTGCTGTGGTTCGCATCGAAAACCACATTGATGGCCCCCAGGGCCTTCCGGTTGCTCACCTGGCCCCAGGTACTAATCTTCCCCGTGAAGATATCCGCCAGTTGGGTTATGGTGAGCAGCGAATCGGGGTTGGCTCGATTCAGCACAATGGCCAGGCCGTCAATGCCGATGCGCGTAGTACGTGGTACGATGTTCTGCTTGACAAAATCAGCCTTTTCTTCCGCGTTCAGCTCCCGCGAAACCACAGCTAGCTTCACCTTATCGTTGATTAAGTCCAGCATCACCTTTTCTTCGGGCTGGAAGCTCATCTTGACGTGCGCATTGGGATAAAGCTTGGAGAACGTGTCGATTTGTGCTTGCAGAATAGGTGCAAAGGTTTCATCTACGCTCACTGCTACGGTGCCGCTTGTAGGCGTGTCCTGAGCGCCGGGCGAACCAGGACCATTGCAGGAGACGAAGGTGATGGCACCAGCCAGTGCTACGGCCGCGCCGGTAGTTAAAAGGTGAATGGGCTTACTCATGTTCGTCTAAAGTAGATTTTTTTCGAAAGTAATCCTGATAAACCCGACCGGACCGTAGCAGACCGTAAAGGATTAAGATCGTGCCCAGGATGCGCCGGGCCGTAGGTCCTAAGGAGATGAGCCCGCCAACTGAGGGTTGGTCGGCCGAATACCAAAACCAGATGCCGAGGCCAAGGTAAACCAAGGCCATGACCAGCACAAAGTAACGAACTAAGCGTTGAGGAGACTTACCAAGTCGTTCCTCAGTTGTAGGGAGGTTAAGCATGAGTAAAATACCGAAAAAGAGATACCATAAACCATAAAACTTCCACCAAAGGTTCGGCCAAATAAGCGGCTAGTGGGCTGGGCCAAGGCCACAAAATAGCCCAAAATCAGGCGTCTCGCGGCCCGCTTCCTTTCTAAACGACAAATTTCCGTTATTTATATAATAAGTGGCACAAGCCCGAACTGCAGGCCGTGAAGCGGTATACTAGCCAACTGATTTACCGGGTGAGGATACAAACCCGGTAACCGGGCAATAAGATTTGCTACCGCTGCCTCACGAAAAACCCCGAACCGAGCAGTAAGGCCCAATTCGGGGTTTCGGGTAAGTGCTGACTTACGTCAGGACAATGCGTTACTGAATCTTAAAGGTAATTGGCACGGTGAACGAAACGCTAACGGAGCGGCCATTCTGCTTGCCTGGGATGAACTTAGGCAGGGTTTTTACCGCCCGAATCGTCTCCTCGTCCAAGCCGGAGCCTAGGCCTTTTACCACTTTCACATCCGAGACGTCACCTTGGGCATCCACCGTGAAGCTGACGAAGATGCGGCCTTCTACTTGGTTCCGCAGAGCTAGGGCAGGATACTTAGTGGCTTTTTGGATGGCTGCTACGATGGCGGCATTGCCCCCGCCACCCGGCAGTTGGGGCATCTGTTCCACGTAGGTGTAGACTTTATTCTCTACTACTTCTTCCACCACTTTGTCGCCCGTGCCGGAGAGCTCGCTCAAGTCCGGAGCGTCCGTGTTGCCTTTAACGGTCACGGTAGATACGGCTTTATCTTTCAGCTCCTCCTGATCTGGAACTTCCTCCTTTTTCACCTCTTCATCCTTTTTCACTACCGGAGGGGTGAATTTGATGGTGGTGAGCTTGGGGGGTGGGGGCGGGGGCGCCTCGGGGGGCGGGGGCGGGGGTGGGGGCTTGGTGTCGTCCAGCGGGGGCGCATCCATCAGGACGTTCTCCTGCAGGTTCTTTTTGGGCTCCTTCGGCAGCTTATCTTTCAGATACTGGGCGATGAGCGGAAAAAACACCAGCAACGAGAATATCGCCGTAGCTATAATCAGGGCCCTTGTAACGTGGCGCTGGTACAGGCGGCGCAGCACGTAGGCCCCGTATGCCTTGTTGCGGCCTTCAAAAACGATGTCGTTTAGGCTGGCCCTGGCAATTTGCGCGTTATCCATCATAGGGCTGATTCTTTAATAAGGTCCAGGTCTTCTTTGGGAGCCTTCACCAACGCGTATTTCTTCTGGTTAGTGATGTTCATCTCGTCCAGAATGTCGACCATGTTTTTATACTTGGCATCATCGGTTGGCTTGATGAGGATGATGGGTTCGGGCTGCTGGCGTTGGCGAGTCAGGATGATCTGCCGGATGCCATTGGCCGAAAAGTTCGTCACCTTCATCTCGGGCTTCGGCACGGTTTTGTCGTTCGGTGTATTGAGGCCAAAGTAATAATATGCCTTATTGTCCTTGCCCAGCAGGATGGTCATGGCTTGCGAAGCCTTGATCTTAGTATCCTCCACATCGTTGGTTTTCTTCACCGGCATCGTGAGCTGCATCACGTTGGGCTTGGCGAAGGTGGTCGTCAGCATAAAAAAGGTGAGCAGCAAAAAGGCCAGGTCCACCATTGGAGTCATGTCGATTTTGGTCGACATCTTTTTGGCCCGCTTTTTTCCACCTTTACCACCGGAATCGGCTTTTTGTTGAATCTCTGCCATGGTACTTAAATAAGGGAATAAACGGATGAATAAGCCATTCGTAGCAGGGGCTCGGGGTTAGCGAGCGGCGGCTACCGGCTTATTTTCCATGTCCGTAATGAGGTTGAAGCGATTGATATCCTTCTCCTGAAGGACTTTAATCACTTGTTGTACGGTCGGTACATCCGCCTCGCCATCGCCCTTGATGGCGATATAGGTAGGCTTGTGGAAAATGGCCTGGTTGGCCCGGCGCGATTCCAAGACCCAATCAACGAGTTGATTGTTAAGTGAATCGAGCGGAACACCGGGCTGTTGGTCATTTACCTGCTTGCGATCTTCCTTGCTCATGTTGAGGTAGGAGCCGAGCTGGCTGATGGGCAGCCCAAAGTTGGGCAAATCGCCGAACTCTTTAGCTTGGGCGGTAGTGAAGGTTACGCCATACTTGGCGCCGACCCGCTGCAGCGCTTGAATCTTGGTCTGCTTAGCGTCTACGCCGAAAAAGACCCGCTTCTTTTTGTCGACGGTCAGCGTAATAACGTTGTTTTCGGGCAATTTCAGCTCCGAGATGGAGGACGGCGTGTCGACCACCACAGACTCCTCAGGGGCGAACTTGGTGGTGAGCATAAAGAACGTCACCAGCAAGAAAGCCAGGTCCACCATCGGCGTCATGTCGAGCGACGGCGAGGTACGGTGCGGTTTTACTTTAGGCATTGCGAGGTGGGGTTAAAAAGGGGACGACTCACTCCGGAGAACGAATCGCCCCGCGTTTTAGTGCACTCAGAAAAGCTTACTGTTTGTCGCCAGGAATGCTCAGGAAGCAATTATTCTGCTTCCCTACCACTGGCAACCAAGCAGCTAGGCCGTCTGAGCAGCCGTGCTGTTGCCGTGCTGAGAAGCGAAGGTCTGGATGATGCTGAAGCCGGCTTCGTCGATGCTGTAGGTCAGTTCATCAATTTTGCTGGTGAAGTAGTTATACGCTACAATGGCCAGGGCCGAGGTTCCGATACCCAGGGCCGTGTTAATCAGTGCCTCCGAAATACCATTGGCCAGCGCGACGGCGTCGGGGGTACCAGCTTGTGCCAGAGCGGCGAAAGCGCGGATCATCCCGAATACCGTACCCAGCAGACCAACCAGGGTAGCGATAGAGGCCAGCGTGGAAATGATAACCAGGTTTTTCTCGAGCATGGGCAGCTCGAGGGCAGTGCTTTCTTCGATTTCCTTCTGAATGGCCAACACCCGCTGGTCGGTGGGCATGGAGCGATCACGGCCCATTTCGTTGTACTTCAGCAAGCCAGCTTTCACCACGTTGGCTACCGAGCCTTTCTGCTGGTCGCAGGCAGCAAGGGCGCCCGTGATGTCGTTGGTATTGAGCTTTTGCCGGATGGTGCGTACAAAAGCCTCAATGCTTCTGGAACCCTTGGCCTTGCTGATGGTCAGCATCCGCTCGATGGAGAAGGTGATAACGCAGAGCAGCATGGTCATCAGGACGGGTACAATGAAGCCGCCTTTGAATACCACCCCGAGGTAATCGCCAGGATTGGGATTGTTTTCATTGTTACCACCCTGAAAGTGGCTAGCGTCGCCCAGCACGAATTTATATACAACAACGCTGAGGATGAAGGCTAGGATAATAACCAGGACGGAGAACAGCGAGGCTCCACCACTGCTTTGGGCGTCGGCTTTGGCGGCCGTTGCGGCGGGCCGGGGGCTCGTATTCATGGCATTTTTCTGTTCCATTGTTCCGGAGTGTTTGGGGTTGTTAAGTGAAGTAGTTGAATTGTGTGGGTAAAGGAAAAGCAAAAAGTTGAGGTAGAAAGCACCGCGCAACAAAGGAACAACGAGTTATTCCATGCCAAACTTAAAGCTTTGATGAAAGACTTTGAGAAGGCACTTGGCGAAGTTCAAGCAACCCTTAGCCGGGCAAACCTAACCAAAAAGCATGGCCCGACCAAAGAAAACTTAGGCAAAGCCATTAGAAAGGCAGTAAGAGCGGCCGCAGAATTGGAACAACGCTACTTCCCTTCTTTAGGTTGAGCAGGGAGCTGTTTTGCTTGGTTCCAGTACACATCCATCTGCGCCAGCGTGAGGTCGGCGAGGCGCTGCCCGTGGCTGGCGGCAGCGCTTTCGAGGTACTGGAAGCGGCTGATAAACTTGCGGTTAGTTCGTTCCAACGCTTCTTCGGGGTTAATGCCGGCGAAGCGGGCGAAGTTGACCAAAGAAAACAGCAAATCACCAAACTCTTCAGCGGCCCGCTCTACGTTCATCTGCTCGGGCCGGCCGTGGCGGTACTCGTCGCCAAACTCTGTTAATTCTTCTGTTACCTTTTCCCAAACTTGCTCGGGGTGCTCCCAATCGAAGCCGGCGCCGCGGGCTTTTTCCTGGATGCGCATGGCTTTTACCAAGGCGGGTAGCGAAGTGGGTACGCCGCTCAGTACGCCGGTAGCAGTACCCTTTTCCTGTAGCTTAAGCTGCTCCCAGTTGCGCTTAACGGCGTCTTCATTGTCGGCCTGCGCATCGCCGTAGATGTGGGGATGGCGGTAGATGAGCTTCTCGCACTGGGCATTCAGCACATCCGCAATGTCGAACGCGCCCTGCTCCGCGGCAATGCGGGCGTAGAAGACTAGGTGCAGCATGACGTCGCCCAACTCTTTTTTCAGGTCTGGCAAGTCGTCGCGCAGGATGGCGTCGCTGATTTCGTAGGTTTCCTCGATGGTAAGGTGGCGCAACGTTTGCAGGGTTTGTTTTTTATCCCAAGGGCATTCGGTACGCAGACGGTCTAAAACATCGAGTAGCCGGCCAAAGGCCGCCAGTTGCGCCGGCCGACGAGCGCTGGTAAGCAGGGTACTAGAAGTAGGAGCAGGGTTTTCCATTGTTTCAAAGATAGATGCCCACGTCGCTAACCGGTTGCCAGTACCTAATTTTGGGCTTTCAAAAACGACTCCGTGACTCTCATAAAATCAATTTCCGGCATTCGTGGCACTATCGGTGGGCCGGTTGGGCAAGGCCTGACGCCACTCGATGTAGTGAAATATGCTGCCGCGTATGGCACGTGGGTGAAAACCCAGGCCTCCGAAAGTAAGCTGATCATCATCGGACGGGATGCTCGTATTTCGGGCGAAATGGTCAGCCGCCTGGTGGCCGCCACGCTTCAGGGGTTGGGCCTCGACGTCTGTGACCTGGGCTTGAGCACCACCCCTACGGTAGAGATGGCGGTTCCCGCCAAAAAAGCGGCGGGCGGCATCATCCTCACGGCTTCGCACAACCCCAAGCAGTGGAATGCGCTGAAGCTGCTCAACGCCCAGGGCGAATTCATCTCTGAAGCTGATGGGCAGCAGGTGCTGGCTTCGGCCGAAAGCGAAAGCTTTGA
This sequence comes from Hymenobacter montanus, assembly GCF_014699115.1. Lineage (GTDB taxonomy): Bacteria > Bacteroidota > Bacteroidia > Cytophagales > Hymenobacteraceae > Hymenobacter > Hymenobacter montanus. The sequence goes on along the minus strand of NZ_JACXAD010000013.1, from coordinate 115,620 downwards.
GTTCGCGTCCGTTACCAAGCTGGGGGAATATACCACCGATGCTACCTTCCTCAAGAAGCACATCAAAGCCATTCTGGCTCTGCCGTTGGTCGACGTGGAAGCCATTCGGGCCCGAAATTTCCGGGTGGTGGTGGATGCCGTGAACTCGTCGGGCGGCATTGCCGTACCGCTGCTGCTGGAAGCCCTGGGCGTAACCACGGTGGAGAAGCTGCACTGCGAGCCCACCGGCGACTTCGCCCACAACCCCGAACCCTTGCCTGAACACTTGCGCGACATTGCCAGGGTGCTGGAAAAGGGCGGCTTCGATCTGGGCATCGTGGTGGACCCCGACGTGGACCGTCTGGCCCTGGTGAGCGAGAATGGCCAGATGTTTGGCGAAGAATATACGCTGGTGACCGTGGCCGACTACGTGCTCAAGCAGTTGGGGGGGGGCAACACCGTGAGCAACCTGAGCAGCACCCGCGCCTTACGCGATGTAACCGAGAAAGCCGGTGGGCAATACGCTGCCGCCGCCGTGGGCGAGGTGAACGTGGTGACCAAAATGAAAGAAACCAACGCCGTGATTGGGGGCGAGGGCAACGGGGGCATTATTTATCCCGAGTTGCACTACGGCCGCGATGCTCTGGTCGGCATCGCGCTGTTTCTGACGCATTTAGCCAAGTCAGGATTAACCATGAGCCGCTTGCGCAACTCGTACCCCAGCTATTTTATTTCCAAGAATAAAATAGAGCTAACTCCCGACATTGACACCGATAACGTGCTGGTGCAAATGCAGAAGCGCTACGCCAAGCAGCCGGTGAATACCATTGATGGGGTAAAGATTGAGTTCGACAAGGAGTGGGTGCACCTGCGCAAGTCCAACACCGAGCCGATTATTCGCATCTACGCCGAGTCCGATTCCAACGCGACGGCCGACTACCTGGCTCAGAAAATTATTGGCGATATTAAGGAAATAATAGCCGTAAAAGCATAATTGGTGCTTGGTTGTTGGTGCATGGTCTTCGAGCGCTTTCGCAACCAAGCCCCAAGCCCCAAGCCCCAAGCCCCAAGCCCCAAGCCCCAAGCCCCAAGCACCAAGCACCAAGCACCAAGCACCAAGCACCAAGCACCAAGCACCAAAACCAGCTAATGTACGCCTACTTCGACAACGCTGCCACCACTCCCCTGGATCCCGAGGTGCTGGAGGCTATGATGCCTTTCCTGAGCCAGCACTACGGTAACCCCAGCAGCTTGCACGGGCCTGGCCGGCAGGTGCGGGCCGCCATAGAAAACGCCCGGAAAACGGTGGCGCACCTGTTGAACGCCGCGCCGGCTGAGATTTCTTTTACCAGCGGAGGCACTGAGGCGGATAATTACGCCGCCTTCGGCAGCATTCGCACGCTGGGCCTGCGGCACGCTATTACCTCACCCCTGGAGCACCACGCCGTGCTCCATCCGTTGCAGGCTCTGGAAAAAGCCGGGGAAATCGAGCTGCATTATCTGCGGCACGATGCTCAGGGAAAGCTTGATTTAGCACACTTGGAAGAACTGCTAGCGGCCCAGCCCCGCACCTTCGTGAGCCTGATGCACGCCAATAATGAGATTGGCAACCTCAACGACATCGAAGCCATTGGGGAGCTTTGTGCCCAGCACGAGGCCGTGTTCCACACCGATACGGTCCAGACGATTGGCCACTACCGGCACGACGTGCAGAAGCTAAAAAATCATTTCCTGGTGGGTTCGGCCCATAAATTTCATGGACCGAAAGGGGTAGGCTTTCTGTATACCCGGAGCGGCTTACAGGTGAGCCCGCTCATCCACGGGGGGGCGCAGGAGCGCAACGTGCGGTCGGGTACCGAAAATGTATATGGTATTGTGGGCCTGGCGAAGGCCCTGGAAATAGCCATCCGGGATTTAGCGACGCACCAAGCGCACGTGCAGGGCTTGAAAGACCGGTTTATCGCGAAGCTGCGCGCCGAAATCGATGAGGTACAATTCAACGGCTGCTCGGCCATCTCCGACCAGAGCCTATATACGGTATTGAGCGTGAGCCTGCCCCCGTCGGCCATCAGCGAGATGCTGTTATTTAACCTCGATATTAGCAAGGTGGCAGCATCGGGCGGCTCGGCTTGCACCAGCGGCGCGCAGGCGGGCTCGCACGTGCTGGAAGCCCTTGGCGCCGACCCGGACCGGGCGACGGTGCGCTTCTCGATGAGCAAAATGAACACGGCAGCGGAGGTTGACTATGCCGTGGAGCAACTGGCCAAGCTGTACCGTCCGGTGACGGCGTAAGCGGAAGTCTGGGGGCTCGCAACAATTCCTGGCGCTTGCCATAAGCAAGCCGGCTTGTGGTGCGAGGCAAGCGAAATGCTATTACCCAATAAAAAGGAAATCAAGATAGGAGCTGGGGGCAAGGGGCTTTGCAACTGGGGCAGAGCTTAGGCCCGTAAGCTCAGCCGAACGCCGAAGTTGGTTTGGCCGTAGGCTGAAGTACTACCCCATCCGTTCCTTTCTTTATCATGAACCAACCTCAATCTTCATCCGTCGCCTCGGGTAACGTTACTTCGGACTCTGCCTCCTTGACTAATGCGGCAGCCGCTGCTACCAACACCGCAGAAGGTACCCGTACTTCTTTATTCAGCCAAGCTCAGCATTGGCTCAGCCAAGGAAATAGGTCGACGATGGTAAGCAAGCTGCCGGCTTCTTTGAGAAAGGTGGGTGATGCTGCCGCTACCAGCTACAAGAAGCTGAGCACCCCGCAGAAAATAGTTGGTGGGGCCGTGTTGGTATTGGGCGCGGGCTACTTGCTGCGCCGAGGCCGCAACGGCAAGGGGCAGGCGGCCACCATCCACGAGCTGCTGTATTTCGTGAACGACCGGATTGCCGGATACCAGCGGGCCGTTGATGAAGGCCAGGATTTGGAGCTTCGCAGCTATTATAGGCGTCTGGTGAGCCAGAGCCAGCAGTTTGCCAACCAGCTAAACGCCTACTTAAGCCAGGAAGGGGTTCACCACCAGGACGGCACCACGCTAAAGGGCAAGCTCTATCGCGGCTGGATGGATGTCAAAACCGCCCTCACTGGCCACGATGAAAAAGCTATTCTTGGCTCGAACGTCTACGGCGAAGAGTGGGCGCTTAAAGCCTATGAGGAGGCGCTTAACGACCACACCCTCTACGGCCCCATACGCCGGGCTGTAGAGCACCAGTACACTGTGTCGCAAACGACTTACCGCGAGCTTAAAAAGCTGGCAGTTAATCACTAGCTCGATGCGTTTATCAATCCTCATCAAGCAACATGTTGTGGGGATTTTATTTGTAAGCGGCAAACACAAGGATGGCGAAGGCCTTCAGTGCTGACCGAAGTCACGCCGACGAGGTTTCTATCAGCACCTGCGAGGCCAATTGCAGGGTACGACCCATACACCACCTTTGCCGCGCCCGTCGAACCGATGCTCAGGTTGGCTTTTTTCGGCCCTGCTTCGTAATTCGCAGCACCAATCACCTTGCTTTATGGCTGACATTAATATTCAACGTAAAAAATCATCGCCCAGCCCCTGGATTCTAGTGGCTTTGGCTGCCGTTGTTTTAGTAGGAGCTGCGTATTTTTTTCTCCGGCCCGACCCCGCCGATGAGCCCGCCGGGCCCACTCCCGCTGGGATGACCGCGGCTCCCGCCGATACCCTGACCCCCGGCAGCCCCGCCTACGAGGCCCGCGCCACGCCGCCCCCGGCCGACGGAGTAGCTGACTCACTGGCACTCACCCCAGAAACCGAGGATTATAGCCCAGCTACTTTGGCGGCCCAGGCGGCAACTAATCCGGCGGCTCCGAATTATGCGGCGAATGGCCTGCAAAAGCTAACCGGTATTTTGGTGGCCCTAGCCGACCGCGACGACTTGCGCGACCCGGCTATCACGGAGCAGCGCGATAACCTGACCAGCGCGACCAACCGGCTAGGTGAGCCCAATGCTAGCCTGCGGCCGGGCTTTGTGGCGGCGGCCGGACTTATCCGGGCCATGCAGCAGAAGGCTTACCCTGGGCTGGAAGGGGCTGCCAACGACCTGGTGCGCTTGACCGGCCAGTTATCGGGCCGCAGCGCCACCGCCGCCGACCAGCAGCAAAACAAGCAGTTTCTGACGCAGGCGGCCGCGGCCGTACGCGTGCTGAGCGAGCCGGCTCAATAAATCTAGTATTTGGTTATCCGTTGTTCTAGCAAACAAGAGTGGACAGCCAACCAACTAACAACTTGCAACCGACAACTATCATACTATCATGGAACCCCCCATCCTGCGCCGTCTGCGCGACCTGACCGACTTTGAAGTGGCCGACGACAACCCCGACGTGCGTGGTTGGGTGGTGCGCGGCGGCGATGGACGCGCGCTGGGCGTGGTGCATGAGCTGATCGTTGAGCCCGCTGCGCTGAAAGTACGCTACCTCGATGTGGAACTGGACAGTCTTTTTCACATCAATGAACACGAGAACCACATCTTGCTGCCCATCGGGGTGGCCTCGCTCGACACCGAGGGCGACAATGTGTTCGTTCCCGCCCTCAGTGCCGAGTCGGTGCTGAACTACCCGCCTTACCGGGAAATCCACATTACCCGGGAGTACGAAACGGCCATGATGCGGGCGCTGGGCCTGGAACCCGTGCCCGACGGCGACTTTTACGGTAGCTCAGCTCACGACGCAAGCGCCTTTTATCGTCGCCGTCGGGGCCTTTGAGGCCGCTCGTGAGCCTCCGGCCTGCCGGGTAAATTAGTTACGCCGGATCATAGCGGCCACGGCCTCGACCCACTGCGGCTCCGAGTTGAGCGAGGGCACCAACTGCCAGTGCTCGCCGCCCGCTTCTTCAAACATCTCCTTGAATTCCTCTCCGACCTCAATGGTAGTTTCAAGGCAGTCGGCGACGAAGGCCGGGCTGAACGCCAGCACGTTTTTAATGCCCTTGGCGGGAAAGTCCTTCAGCAGGATGTCAGTATAAGGCTTTAGCCACGGGTCGCGGCCGAGGCGGCTTTGGAAGGAAACGGTGTATTGGTCGGGCGAGAGGCCCAGGCCGGCGGCCACGCGGCGCGAGGTGTCGAAGCACTGGGCCCGGTAGCAGTAGCGATTTTTCTCGTTCAGCGTGTCGCAGCAGCTCCCAAACTGGCAATAATTGTGGTAGCTGCCCTTCGTGATGTGTCGCTCCGGAATACCGTGGTAGCTGAATACGACGTGGTCGTACTGGTGCCGGGCCATTTCCCGCTGGCCCAGCGCCACGATGGTAGCAATAAAGCCGGGGTCGTCGGAGAAGGCGCTGATGAAGCTGATGCTGGGTACTATCCACCACTTGCTCACAATCTGCATCACTTTCTCCTGTACCGAGCCGGTGCTGGCCGCCGCGTACTGCGGAAACAGGGGCAGCACAATAATCCGGTCTACGGCGGCTTCGCGCAGCTCCTCCAGGGCCTTGGCGATGCTCGGGTTCTGGTAGCGCATCCCGAACGCCACCACGTACTCCGGGCCCAGCGCGGCTTGCACCTTCTGCTGTAAGTCGAGCCCGTGGAAGAGCAGGGGCGACCCCCGCTCAGTCCAGAGTTGCTGGTAGATTTTGGCCGATTTCGGCGCCCGCAACGGCACTACGATGCCCTGAAATAGCGGGTAATGCACTACGGCGGGCAGGTTGTCAATTACCCGGACATCGGTAAGAAACTCGTTGAGGTAGCGGCGCACATCGCCGGTCTGGGGGGAATCCGGCGTACCAAGGTTGACCAGGAGCACGCCGATGCGGCGGGCAGAAGTGGCGGGAGTGGGAGAATTCATTGGAGCAAAGGTCCGAAGCAACAAATCAAATTAGAAAGCAAGCACGAGAAGCATCCGGGCCGCACCCAGCCGGCTGGGGTGGGTTTGCATGCTCCCATGCTCCGAAGGCGCGGTCATGTAGTAAAAGACGGGAGCTTACCAAACCGGTGCATCCCCGCTTGGTTTGGCGGGCAGGAGCTACTCGTGGCCTGCTGTTGTCAGCACTGGTCCCAACATTGTGCCGGGTGCAGTCGTTTTTCGGCTGGCTCTGCGGGGTTGATTTCCGTGAGCAGAACATACCCTATGAGCGAAAGCGGGAGTATTCCCGCGCCGCCGCGCACCGAGCCAGTTTACAGCAGGGCTAGCTTTTGCCGGGCAAAAGCCGTACCTTTGCGGCCCTGATTATCAAACCCATCCATCGTGCACCCCGAAACTAAACCCCACCGTGCCGGCTTCGTGAGCATCATTGGCAAGCCCAACGTGGGCAAGTCTACGCTGATGAACGCGCTGGTGGGCGAGCGGCTCAGCATCGTCACCAGCAAGGCCCAAACCACTCGCCACCGCATCCTGGGCATTCTCAATGGTGAGGATTTTCAGCTGATTTATTCCGATACGCCGGGCATCATTCAGCCCAAGTATGAGTTGCACAACGCCATGATGTCGTTCGTGTACTCCTCACTGGAAGATGCCGACGTCATTTTGTTTGTCACGGATATCTACGAGAAGCACGACGAAGAGCCCGTAGTCGAGCGGCTGCGGAAGATGGTGGATACGCCCATTATTCTCCTGGTTAATAAAATCGACCAGGCCGATCAGGCGGAAGTGGAGGCCAAGCTAGCCTATTGGAAAGAGCAACTGCCCAACGCCACCGAGGTGTTGCCCATCTCGGCTCTCAACGCTTTCGGTACCGAGCGGGTACTCGAAATGGTGCTCGAACGCCTGCCCATCCACCCCGAATACTACCCAAAAGACGAGCTGACGGACAAGCCTGAGCGGTTCTTCGCCGCGGAGATGGTGCGCGAAAAAATCTTCAAGCTCTACAAGAAGGAGATTCCTTACAGCTGCGAAGTCGTTGTCGAAGAATTCAAGGAAGAGGAAACCATTATCCGGATCCGCGGCATTATCTACGTGGAGCGCAGCAGCCAGAAGGGCATCATCATCGGCCAGGGCGGCGAGGCGTTGAAGAAAGTCGGCACCTGGGCGCGCGAGGAAATGGAGAAATTCTTCCTCAAAAAAGTGTTCCTGGAGCTGCACGTGAAGGTGAACGAAAACTGGCGCACCGACCCGAAAGCGCTAAGCCGCTTCGGTTACCAGTAAAAGACTCCCATGCCTCAGCGGCGCGGCTGCCGGATGAGCACGATAGTCTCTCTCAATCAAAAAAATCCGACCATTTTACACGAACACCCCCGGGCACTGCCGAATCGAGGTCGGGTCGGCGGCTGGGGCCTCATACTATGTCAAAGCAAAACACCATCGCCATCGTGGGGCGGCCCAATGTGGGTAAATCCACCCTTTTCAACCGCCTCGTGGGCCAGCGGAAGGCCATCATGGACAACGAGAGCGGCGTTACCCGCGACCGCCACTACGGCTACGGCGACTGGATTGGCAAGAACTTCACCGTCATCGACACGGGAGGCTACGTGCACAATTCGGAAGATATTTTCGAGGGCGAAATCAACAAGCAGGTAAAGCTGGCCATCGAGGAGGCCGACGTTGTCCTGTTCATGGTCGACGCCGAAGCCGGCGTGCACGGCCTCGACGAGGAGTTTGCGGCCGTGCTGCGCCGCTACCTGGGTAAAAAGCCCATCTATCTGGTAGCCAACAAGGCCGATACCAACTTACGTGCCCACGGTGCCGGCGAATTCTACTCGCTGGGCCTGGGCGACGGCGAGATATTCGCCATCAGCAGTCAGAATGGCCACGGCACCGGCGAGTTGCTCGATGCCGTGGTGAGCCACTTCGACGAGCCCGGCGTTGAGGAGCCGGAGTCGGAGATTCCGCGCATTGCTGTGGTGGGGCGCCCCAACGTGGGCAAGTCCAGCCTCGTGAACCTGCTGCTGGGCGAGGAGCGGAGCATTGTGACCGACATTGCCGGTACCACGCGCGATTCCATCTCGGCGCGCTACAACGCGTTCGGCAAGGAGTTCATCCTGGTCGACACCGCCGGCCTGCGCCGCAAGGCCAAGGTAACCGAGGATATTGAGTTCTACGCCAACATGCGCAGCCTGCGGTCCCTGGAGGAGTGCGACGTGTGCATCGTGATGCTCGACGCCAGCCGCGGCATTGAGGCCCAGGACGTGAACATCATCACCTTGGCCGACAAAAACCGCAAGGGCATCGTCATCCTGGTGAACAAGTGGGATTTAGTGGAGGACAAGCAGACCAACACCGCCAAGGAGTTCGAGGCGAAAATCATGGAAAAGATTGCGCCCATCGCCTACCCACCCATAATTTTTATTTCGGTACTGAACAAGCAGCGCGTACACAAAGCCATCGAAACGGCCATCGAGGTGTATGCCAACAAGCGCCGGAAAATTCCGACCTCGCAGCTGAACGATGTAATGCTGAAGGAGATTGAAAGCTACGGCCCGCCCGCGGTAAAAGGCAAAATGGTGCGCATCAAGTACGTTACCCAACTGCCCACCCACAACCCCGTGTTTGCCTTCTTCTGCAACCTGCCGCAGTACGTGAAGGAGAACTACACCCGTTACCTCGAAAACCGGATGCGGCAGCATTTCGACTTTAAAGGGGTACCCATTGGCATTATCTTCCGCAAGAAGTAACCGTTTGGTGGATGGACGCGGAAAGTGGCGGGCGGCCGAAATTATTTATTAATCTGCGAATTGGTGGGTTACCTTTTAAAACCTCGGGTATAAAGCCCCAAACTTGAGGCATTGCCCCAGGCAAAGGCTTGAAAATTAACCTGATTATTTCCGTACCCCTAACCAAAACTCCCAGATGAAAAAAGTATTGTTCCTCGCCCTGGCTGCTGCTTCCTTCTCGTTCACCGCTTGCGAAAGCAAAAAAGAAGAAGCTACCGAGAAAGCTGCCGAAAACGTAGAAGCCACCGGCGAAATGAAAGCTGACGCCATGGAAGAGAAGGCTGACTCTGTCCGCAACTCGGCCGATGCTAAGGCCGACAAGATGGAAGAGAGCGCCGACAAGATGGCCCCCGCCACCGAAGCTCCCGCTGCTGACGCTAAGAAGTAATTCACAGCCTAACGCCTAAAAAAGGCCCCACCATTGCTGGTGGGGCCTTTTTTTGTTATGATGGATAACTATGGTTTACTGGCTAAGCACCCAGCCGGCGGGTCAGTAAGCCGTCTACCACTTCGAACAGGCGCCGGGGCTCGTACGTCCGCCACGGCAGGTCGTCAAGCTGGCCACCAAAGTTGACGTAGTTGTCGACGTTGTACTGGTGCATTTCGCGCTGCACGTGCTCCTGAAAGTTCAGGCCGGCAATCCAGCCCTCCTCCACATCCTCGTACCATTCCTCATAATAAGAATCGTCGGACCCGTGGAAGTTGAACACGTTTTCGCCCACTAAAATGAACTTCCGAATGCCCTCGTGCAGCAGGACGTCCACGATGTTGCGCTTGAGCTCCATGATGTCGTTCTCGATGGCATCGTTCCACTCGCCGATAAACTCGAGTACGGCAATCCCATCTTCGTAATCCGCGAACAGGATTTTAAAAAACAGGGTATCTGAGCCCAGGCTGTCCCACTGCGGGTGGATGTAGTAGCCGTAAATAGTATTGGTGTAGGCTTCGAGGCTGTTCTCGGCCTCGAACAGCGGCGACCGAGGGTCTTCGGAAGCTGAATACTGGTCGATCCAGTTATAGTGGGGCTCGATGGTATGCATAATGGGGAAGCAACGGAAATAGGCGATTCTGAAAACGCGCCTACGCCCATTTCGTTCAAGGCGGGGTAGAATTTATTGGTTACGAAATCGTATTCAATTGATTTGCTTCGGCCAATAGCCGCTGGAGCACTGCCGACGTATCGTTGCGGCGCCACACCATAAATACCGGCGAAGCGTGGGGCAGCTCAATAAACCGTAGGCCTCGCAGCGGGCTGCTGGCGTAGGACATGGGCAGTACCGAAAGGCCCAGGCCCGCGGCCACTAAATTGAGAATAGTAGCCCCAAAATCGGACGTGATGGTAAGGCGTGGCTGGTAGCCGTACTGCTCAAAAAGGTGGCGTAATTCCTGGATGTAGGGCACATCGGTGGTCAGGGAGGGTAGCACGAAAGGTTCGTCGCGCACATCGGCCAGGGAGCCAAATGTTTCGGCTCGTATCGGATGGGAGTCGGGCAGTACCAAGGCCAAAGGCTCCGAAAAAACGGCGGTTGAGCAGAGTGCCGCATTACGCGCTGGCGCCCGCCAAAACCCCACATCTACCTGATAGGTTAGCAGTCGTTGCTCCGGGTCGAAAGCCATCGTTTCAATCAGCTCGGTTTGCACGAGCGGGTGCCGGGTAGCGAAGCTTGCCAGCAGGCGGGGTAGCCATGCATACGCGGCCGAGCCGCTGTGACCAATGCGCAGGCTACCGATTTCGCCAGTACTCAGCTGTCGGGCATGGCGGTGGACGGCTTCCAGCTCGTCCAGCAGCCGCTGCCACTCAGTCCGCAGCAGTTGGCCGGCGGCTGTGAGGCGAACATTGCGCTGGTTGCGCTCAAAAAGCTGGAATCCTAACTCGTTTTCCAAGCTTTTGATGTGGCGGCTCAACGCTGACTGGGTGATGCTAAGGTCTTCAGCTGTTTGCCAGAAGTGCAGCTTATCGGCCAGTCGCAGGAAGTAACGGAGTTGATGTAAGTGCATTGATGCAAAAAGCGAGTTGATTGCTGCGAAAGTAGCATTTACCAGCATCAATTAGCCCGGTACTTTTGCCTGTGCTCCAGATAGCGAGCATGCGTTAATCTATGCCAATAGGCTGTGGCTCTGATCGCGCGGGCGGCGTTGCAATAGTGGCAATTATTTAGTATCATCTTCACCGAACAAGCCATGTCTTCATTCCCCATCATTCGCCATGCTACCACTGCCGACCTGCCGGCCATCCTCGCGCTCATCGGCCGGGCAGTGCCGCTGATGCGAGCCAGTGGCAACTATCAGTGGGCGCCAGATTACCCGAATGAGCAGGTGTTTCGCCAGGATATTGCCCGGCAGCACCTCTGGGTAGCAGAGTTGGCCGGGGCCGTAGCCGCAGTGGCCGCGCTCACGCACAACGACCAGGACCCCGAGTACGCCCAGGCCAACTGGGACCCTACTGAGCCAGCACTCGTCACGCACCGACTCGCGGTAGACCCCGCTACCCAGGGTCACGGACTGGCCACGGCTCTGCTCAAGCAGGCCGAAATACTGGCTGCTGAACAGGGACTTAAATCGTTACGGGTTGATACCAATTCGGAGAACCTGGCTACCCAGCAGCTCTTTCCGAAGCTGGGCTACCGGTTCGCGGGTGAAATTAATCTAGCTATCCGGCCGGGCCTACGCTTTTTCTGCTACGAGAAGCGACTGAAATAAACTGGGCTAAGTGCCATCTGCGCAAAGGGATTGCTGGCCTTTTACTTCAGCTGGCGCCACGGCTGCCCAAGGCCGCCCGGACGCTACCGTACTGCTGCAGCAGCTGCGCGGCTTCGGATTCTTCTATGCCGAGCTCGTCCATCAGCATCCGTTCGCCGCGCTCCACCAACTTTACGTTGGAAAGCTTCATGTCTACCATCTTATTACCCCGCACGTAGCCCAGGCGGATAAACGTGGCCGTAGTCAGCATGTTGAGCACCATCTTCTGCGCCGAGCCGGCCTTGAGGCGGGTGCTGCCGGTTAGAAACTCGGGCCCGGTCACCACTTCTATCGGAAACTCGGCGGCGGCCGCCACCGCCGAGCCCGCGTTGCATACCACGCAGCCGGTGGCCACGCCCGCGGCCCGGGCCTGCCGGAGTCCGCCAACTACGTAGGGCGTGCGGCCCGAAGCGGCAATGCCCACCAGCACATCCTGCGCGTTTATTTCGTAGGCCTGTAAATCTTTCCAGGCTTGTTCGGCATCATCCTCGGCTCCTTCCACCGCTACCCGAATGGCCGAATCGCCGCCGGCCATGATGCCCACCACCATTTCGGCTGGTACACCGAAGGTGGGCGGACATTCCGAGGCATCAACTACCCCCAGCCGCCCACTGGTGCCCGCCCCGATGTAGAAAAGTCGCCCACCGCCCCGCAGGCGCGCTACAATCACTTCGACAAGCCGCTCAATTTGCGGCAGGGCCTTCGCCACCGTTTGGGGCACCGTGTGGTCGAGTTGGTTCATGCCCGCCAATAATTCGGCGGTGGGAAGGGTTTCGAGGTCCTGGTACTCGGAGGGAGATTCAGTGGTCATGGGTTGTAAGGCGGGCCGGGGCTTGTTCGATAAAGAATGAGACAAAGCTATTAGCGAACCAGCTAAAGCATACATTACCCCAACTGGCCAATCACCGGGAAATTATCGAACACGTTGGCCGTGTGCGGGGCATCCTGATCCAGCTCCGCCGTCAGGTCCTGGCCGGCCCAGTGCTCGTAGTGATTGCCACGCCGCCACAAGCGCGAGCGGCTCACATCGTAAATAGTGCCCTGGTATGCCACCCAGATTTCGGGACGGTCCTGGCCATTGCGCAGCGCCAGTTGGTTTTTGGTATACGTGGTCAGTTGCTCGCGGGAAGGTTCTGTCATTTCTTTTAGCCGGATGAACACCCTAACAACTAGCCGCTAGCTCAGCAGGGCCTGTAAACGAATCCAGCGCTGGGGCAAATCGCCCTGCGAGGCATTCAGGTAGTCTTCGTAGGTGCAGGGAATCACCCGTTTCACGGCATTGTCGCCCAGGCGTTCCACTTCCATCCACCATTTGTCGGCGCGGCGCGACTTATAAAATACCAGCTTGTCGGGGTTACCCGGCAGCACCACCGTGTAAGTAAGGAAGCGAAACGTGCCAAACCCCGTTTCGGGCCGGCGGTGGTAAAACCCTTCCACAAAATACCAAAGCATCGTGGCCAGGGTAGCGGCCGCCAGGCCGTTAGGGTCCTGGTCGGCGCGGTAGCCGTAGAGCCCAAACGAGCTAAGCTGTTCGTTGTGGCCGGCGTACCAGCAAAGCTGGGTGGCTTCTTCGTTGCCCAGGCCGAAGGGGTTGGCGGGGGAGTAGCCCGGCGCATCCTGCCAGCGCAGGGCGGCAATGTCGATGCTCACAAAGTCGGCTTGCCGCAGCAGCGGCTCGGCCTGACGCCGGTCGGCGCGCACCTCGCCCACGCTCATGGTTTCGAAATGCATCTTTTCGAGGGCGACCAGTATCTCCGGCGGCACGAGATATTGCTGGTGGGCCAGGTGGGCCAGGCTGAAGACGAAGTTCGGCTCGTGCACCAGTAGGCGGCGCAGGTGGCTTTCTTCGGCGGGGGTGCCGGGGCCGGGCTCGGCCATGTCGGGGCGGGAGTCTACTACGGCAAAGTTGATGGGGCGCTCCTGCGACTCGTAAGCCAGAAACTGGCCATAGTCGAGGTCGTGGCTGCCACCCAGCAGCACGGGCACGGTGTTTTCTTCCAGCAAAGCCCCGATGATTTCCCGCAGGCGCTGGTAGGTATCCTCCAAGGTTAAGCCCGGCCGCAGGTTACCCAAGTCGACCAGTCGCAAGGTGCCGGTGCCTTTTTGCAATTGGTAGAAGCGCTGGCGCACTTCGTTGGCGCCGTGCCACCCCGCCGCTGGCGGGCCGGCGGCGCTGCCCCGCCACTCGTCCAGCCCAATGAGCGCAAGGTCGGCGGTGCGCCAGTCCGGAAATATTTCGGTGAAGCGAGTAGCGTAAGCGGCGAGCGTGCTGGGCGCGGGCCCGACATCGGTCAGCGTTTCCGGCAGAGGATCAAAAAACAGGGCCAGGTTCATTGGTGGCGGAAAGGGCCAAAATTACGCAGCAAAAGTCCGCATTTTTGCCCTTTCTGAGGGTTTTAACTGCTGATTTAGTTTTTGCCGATGATAAGACCTTGCGGTTGGGCTTACTCGCGTGCGGCCCAGCCCAGAAAAAAAACCTTTATTTAAGGTGAATTTTACGCGTTACGCTTTACCCGACCCCCACCCATGGACGTTCGTCGCTCTTTCGATATCCTACCCCATCAACTAGCCACCTTGCCCAATAATGATGCATTGGCCGCCAAAGTCGACGGCCAGTGGGTCCTCACCAGCACGCAGCAGGTGCAAGACGAGGTTAACCTCGTCAGCCTGGGCCTGGCAGCTCTGGGTCTGAAGCACGGCGACAAAGTAGCCATCATCAGCATGAACCGCCCCGAGTGGATGCTGGCTGATTTTGGCATTGCCCAAATCGGCGCGGTGAGCGTACCCATGTACCCCAGCATCACGGTTGAAGACTATAAATACATTTTTGCCGATGCCGGCGTGCGCGCCGTATTCGTGGCCGACCGGAAGCTCTTCGATAAAGTAAAAGAAGCCACTATCGGCCTGGCCATTCCCGCCGAGAACGTCTTCACTTTCGATAAAATTGAGGGGGCCCGGCATTTCAGCGAGCTGCTGGAGCTGGGTAGAAAAGGCCGCCTCGCCGATTTGGAGCCCCTGAAAGCCGCCGTGCAGCCCGACGACCTGCTCACGCTCATCTACACCAGCGGCACCACGGGCAGCCCCAAAGGCGTCATGCTCACCCACGACAATATTCTGAGCAACTGCCGCAACTCGCAGCGCTACGTGCCGGTCAGCCAGAGCGACAAAGCGTTAAGCTTTCTGCCGCTCTGCCACATCTTCGAGCGGATGGTGACCTACCTCTACATGATAAATGGCGTGAGCATCTATTACGCCGAGAACATGGAAGTCATCGCCGACAACCTGCGTGAGGTTAAGCCGCAGATCTTCACTACCGTACCGCGCCTGCTGGAGAAGGTATACGATAAAATCGTCGCCAAGGGCCATGAGCAGGAGGGCATTAAGAAGAGCTTGTTCTTCTGGGCCTTAGATCTGGGTTTGAAGTTCGATACCCAGAAGGATCAGGGTTTTCTGTACAACACCCAGTTGGCCCTGGCCAACAAAATCATTTTCAACAAGTGGCGCGAGGCCCTGGGCGGCAACCTGCGCTGCATCGTCTCGGGTGGGGGCGCCCTGCAGCCGCGCCTGGCCCGGGTATTCTGGGCCGCCGGCATCCGCGTAATGGAGGGCTACGGCCTGACGGAAACCTCGCCCGTAATTGCCGTAGGAGGATTCGAGCCGGAAAACAACCTGATTGGCACGGTAGGACCGATTATCAATAATGTGGAAGTGAAAATTGCTCCCGATGGCGAGATTCTAACCAAGTCAGCTTGCGTGATGAAGGGCTACTACAACAAGCCCGACCTGACGGCGGAGGTGTTTGACGAGGAAGGCTGGTTCCACACCGGCGACATTGGCGAGCTGGTGAATGGCCGGTTTCTCAAGATTACCGACCGCAAAAAGGAAATGTTCAAGACTTCGGGCGGCAAGTACATCGCGCCGCAAGTCATCGAGGGCAAGCTGAAAGAAGACCCCCTGATCGAGCAGGCCATGGTAGTGGGCGCCGACCAGAAGTTCCCGTCGGCCTTGGTAGTGCCTTCGTTCTCCGACCTGAAAGGCTGGTGCAAGCGCAATGGCGTACCCGATGCGCCCAATGAAGAACTCGTTAAAAACGAGAAAATCGTGGCGCTCTACGAGGGCTTAGTAAAGCAGTACAACCAAAGCTTTGCCCAGTGGGAGCAGGTGAAGCGCATCGTCCTGCTGCCTGAGCTTTGGACCGTAGAGAGCGGTGAGATGACCCCCACGATGAAAGTGAAGCGCAAAGTCATCACCGAGAAGAACAAGCAGCTTATAGAAGAACTGTATGCGCACGCTGAAAAGCGCTAGCTTGAGAAAAATCAAGAAAGTTTTATACTAAATCATGATTGATTGAGTGTTTTTCTATCGTAGCTTTGCTGCGTTCACTTTTCTCCGCATTATTTAGTATGAAGCTTTCATACCCTAAAAAACTGTCTCGGTACGCCTGCGTCGTACTCAGTACTGCGTTGTTGCTTGCCGGATGCAAAGGCAAAGACGGAGACCCGGGCCCGGCAGGACCATCAGGCACAGGCCTCTCGGGCAACATCACTGGCTTTGTCAATTCGGTTGATGAGAATGGCGTTCAATTGTCCAAAACGGGTGTTCTAGTGACTCTGGACGGGGTGACTCCGGCAATTACTGCCACCAGCGACGCCGATGGCCGATTCACGCTAAGCAACGTACGCGCCGGCACCTATAACATCGTTTATTCACGTGCGGGCTACGGTACGTTCCGGCGCATAGGAGTAGGGCACGTGGGTGGCGACCAAGCTACCTTTCTGGGCACAAGCACCATGTCGCAAGTTTCTACCCAGACAATAACCAGCTTAACTAATGGTTCGTCTAACATGATTACAGTGTACCTGAACTTGACCGTCGCCAGCCCTGTTCCGACCAATACCTTTCGGGTTGCTTTTTTCGCCAGCGCGTCGCCCAACCCCACCCCGGCTACCGGCATCCTAATCAGCACCAGTACCATTGGCTCGGGTGGAACGTTCGCTACTTATTATTCAACCACAGTCGGTATCAATCGCTTTTCGTTAACTAACGCTGGCTTTGCTTCAGGCACTACGGTTTATCTGGCAGCGTTTGGAGCCACCAGCGTTTTCCCCTCTTACTTAGATCCAGCCACTGGGCGCGCAGTATACCCAACGTTCAGCACAACGTCCTCGCCGGGAATCGCAGTGCAGTTGTGATTCCGTAACTATACAGGTTTTGTTTCAAACAAGGCCCTGCGCCGTAGCGCGGGGCCTTGTTTATTTACATTCAACTGTTATGCAAGCCTAATAAAATATTCGTAAGTTTACCGCACTTTCAGCCCTATTCATGAAGCCCGAAGAAACCGTCGACTACAACATCAAAGTGGCCTGGCACGCCATTTCCCGGATGTATAACACCCAGGCGGCCCAAAACGACATCACGACCAGCATTGGCTTTGTCTTGTTGAACATCGACCAGGAGAAAGGCACGCCCGCCACCAAAATAGCGCCTCTCCTGGGCCTGGAAACCCGCAGCCTGACCCGCATCCTGCGGAGCATGGAGGAAAAAGGCTTGATCTACAAGCAGGCCGACTCGGTGGATAAACGCTCGGTTCGCATTTTTCTGACCCCCCTCGGGCTCGAGAAAAAGGAAATCTCCCGCCAGACGGTGCGCCACTTTAACCTGAAAATGCGCGAGAAAATACCTCAGAGCCAGCTCGACGTGTTTTTCAAGGTGGCTGCCCAGATTACGGGCATGATAGAGGGCAAAACCCTGTTCGAGGATTTTGTGCTGAAGCCTTTACGGCAGGAGTCGTCCACTACCTAACCCGGCGGCTCGGGCCTTTTGTTACACTTTACTTTTCCACCTCATCACCCCCACCAGAGGATGAATAGAACCATCAAGAAAGTTGCCGTGCTGGGTTCCGGCGTCATGGGCTCGCGGATTGCCTGTCACTTCGCCAACATTGGCGTGCCGGTGCTGCTCCTCGACATTGCGCCCAAGGAACTGCTGCCCGACGAAGAAAAAAAGGGCCTGCAGCTAGATGCTCCCGCCGTGCGCAACCGCATTGTCAATGCCGCGCTGCAAGCGGCCATTGCTGCCAATCCGTCGCCGCTCTACCGCAAGGCCGACGCCAGCCGCATCAAAACCGGCAACTTCGACGACAACCTCAAGGATATTGCCGGCTGCGACTGGACGATTGAGGTTGTGGTGGAGCGGCTCGACATTAAAAAAGGCCTGTTTGAGCGCGTAGAGCAGTTTCGCAAGCCCGGGACCCTCATCAGCAGCAACACCAGCGGCATTCCGATTCACTTGATGACGGAAGGCCGCTCCGACGATTTCAAGAAGCACTTCTGCGGCACGCACTTCTTCAACCCGCCCCGCTACCTGAAGCTGCTGGAAATTATTCCGACCCCGGATACCGACCCGAAAATTGTTGATTTCCTGTTGCACTACGGCGACCTGTACCTGGGCAAAACCACGGTGCTCGCCAAGGATACCCCGGCATTCATCGCCAACCGGGTGGGCGTGTTCGCCATCATGGACGTGCTGCGCATCATGCAGGAGTTGGGCCTGACGGTGGAAGAAGTAGATAAGCTCACCGGCCCGGTAATTGGCCACGCCAAGTCGGCCACCTTCCGCACTTCCGACGTGGTGGGCCTGGATACGCTCATGAACGTAGCCAACGGCCTGGCCCAGGGCCTGCCAAACGACGAGGCCAAAGACGTGTTTCAACTGCCCGAGTTCCTCCGGAAAATGGGTGAGAACAAGTGGCTGGGCGATAAAACCGGCCAGGGCTTCTACAAGAAAGTAAAGGGCGAAGGCGGCAAGTCCGAAATCCAGGCCCTGGACCTGAACACGCTGGAGTACAAGCCCAGCGCGAAAGTGAAGTTCGCCACCCTGGAGCTGACCAAAACCATGGAGACGCTGGCCCCCCGCTTCGCGGTGCTGGTGAGTGGCAAAGACAAAGCCGCCGAGTTTTACCGCAAGAGCTTCGGGAGCCTGTTTGCCTACGTTACGAACCGCATCCCTGAAATTACTGACGCCCTGTATAAGATTGACGATGCGTTGCGGGCCGGCTTCGGCTGGGAAATGGGCCCCTTCGAAACCTGGGACGCCCTGGGCGTGCAAAAAGGCCTCGAGCTAATGCAGGCCGAAGGCCGACCGCCGGCCGCTTGGGTGACGGAGATGCTAGCCGCCGGCCATACTTCGTTCTATAAAGTGAACGAGGCCGGCGTGAAGGAGTACTACGACGTTGAGACCAAGCAGTATCAGCCCATCCGGGGGGTGGAGAGCTTTATTATTCTCGACAACTTGCGAACCACCGGCAAGGTGCTGTGGAAGAACGCCGGCGCTTCCGTAATCGACTTGGGCGACGGTATCCTGAACGTCGAGTTTCATTCGAAGATGAACTCGCTCGGGCAGGACGTAATTCAGGGCCTACTGAAGGGCGTGGAGATGGCCGAAGCCAGCTACCGCGGCCTGGTGATTGGCAACGACGCGCCCAACTTCTCGGCCGGGGCCAACCTGGGCCTGGTGTACATGCAGGCGGTGGAGCAGGAGTTCGACGAGCTGAACCTGATGATTGCCCAGTTCCAGAACGCGATGATGCGGATGCGCTACAGCAGCATTCCGGTGGTGGGTGCTCCGCACGGCCTGGCGCTGGGCGGTGGCTGCGAAATCAACCTGCACTGCGACCGGGTGGTAGCGGCGGCCGAAACGTACATGGGCCTGGTAGAGTTTGGCGTCGGCCTGATTCCGGCCGGGGGCGGCACTAAGGAAATGACCTTGCGCACGGCAGCCAAGTACGAGGAAGGCGAGCCCGAGCTGAACCTAATTCGCAACACGTACATGACCATCAGCACCGCTAAAGTCTCGACGTCGGCCGCGGAGGCCTTCGACCTGGGCTTCATGCGCCGGGGCGACGAAATCGTGGTGAACAGCAACCGCGTGATTGCCGCCGCCAAAGCCGCGGCTCTCGACCTGGCCAATGCTGGCTACACCCAGCCAACGCCGAAAACCAACATCAAGGTGCACGGCCGCGGCGCCCTGGCCATGTTTAAAACGGGGGTGTACGCCATGCAGCAAGGCCATTACATCTCCACCCACGACCAGCTTATTGCCGACAAGCTGGCCTACGTAATGTGCGGCGGCGACCTTTCGGCGCCCACCGAAGTAAGCGAGCAGTACCTGCTGGACCTGGAGCGCGAGGCCTTCCTCAGCCTGTGTGGCGAGCGCAAGACGCTGGAGCGCATTCAGTCGATTCTCACGACGGGCAAGCCGCTGCGGAACTAGAACTTAGAGCGTAGAACTCAGAGCTTAGATGGTTTCTGAATTTTCGTTCTACTCCCTAAGCTGTACGGTTTTCAGAAAAGCCTTCAACCTTAAACTCACAGCGAAAGAACTCTAAGTTCTACGCGCTAATATCTAAGCTCTAAAAAATGCAGACAGCATATATCGTAGCCGGTTACCGCACCGCAGTGGGCAAAGCGCCCCGCGGCGGCTTCCGCTTCACCCGTCCCGACGATTTGGCGGCGACGGTTATCAAGCATCTGGTGGCCTCGGTACCGGCCCTGGATCCGACTCGTATCGACGACGTACTCGTGGGCAATGCTGTGCCCGAAGCCGAGCAGGGGCTGCAAATGGGCCGGCTTATTTCGCTGCTGGCCCTGCCCATCAACGTGCCGGGCCTCATCGTGAACCGCTACTGCGGCTCCGGCGTGGAAACCATTGCGATGGCGGTGGGCAAAATCACCGCCGGCATGGCCGACTGCATCATCGCGGGCGGCACCGAAAGCATGAGCATGGTGCCCACCGTGGGCTGGAAAACTGTGCCCAACTACAACCTGGCCGTGAAGCATCCCGATTACTACATGGGTATGGGCCTCACCGCCGAAGCTGTGGCCGTAGACTACAAAATCAGCCGGCAGGACCAGGACGAGTTCTCTTACCGCTCGCACCAGAAAGCCATTAAGGCCATCCAGGGCGGCAAGTTTCAGAAGAGTATCGTGCCCGTAACGGTGGAGGAAACCTACGTAGACCAAGCCACCGACAAAAAGAAAACCCGTTCCTACGTGGTGGACACCGACGAAGGCCCCCGCGCTGATACCTCGGTGGAAGCCTTGGGCAAACTGCGCCCCGTGTTTGCCGCCAATGGCACCGTCACGGCCGGCAACTCCTCGCAAACGTCCGATGGCGCCGCCTTCGTACTGGTAATGTCGGAGCGTATGGTGAAGGAGTTGAACCTCGAACCCATTGCCCGCATGGTGAACTACGCCTCCGAAGGCGTCGACCCGCGCATCATGGGCATGGGGCCCATCAAAGCCGTACCGAAAGCCCTCAAGCAAGCTGGCTTAAAGCTGGACGACATCGACCTGATTGAGCTGAACGAAGCCTTCGCCTCACAGTCGCTGGCCGTCGTGCGGGAATTGGGTATCGACCCCGAGAAGCTGAACGTGAACGGCGGCGCCATTGCCCTCGGCCACCCGCTGGGCTGCTCCGGCGCCAAACTGAGCATCCAGCTGTTCGACGAGCTGCGCGAGCGCGGCAAGAAGTATGGCATGGTAACAGCCTGCGTGGGCGGCGGCCAAGGCGTGGCCGGCATCTACGAGCTACTGAAGTAACCCTGAAATGGTCGGACGTGGTCGGACGAATCGCCCGCAGGGCTTCGTCCGACCACTGTCTCGCTGAGGGATTTCAAACACTGACTGATGAGGCTGCTATTCAGTGTACCCCTCCTGCTGACAGTACTTTCATCGAGCGCCAGAGCTCAGCGAAATCCACTATCACAGACCCAAAGTCCGCTTGCGAAAGCGCTCGAAACCAATCGTGTATACACTTGCGTGGAGCAAATGCCGGAGCTGCCTGGTGGTGGAGGTAATGCTGCTTTAGTAGCGGCAATTAACAAGAGATTGAACGTGCCTCATCTCAAGCCGCAACCTGATTGGCCCCGGACAGTAATTTATTTCATCGTCGGGCCAAGTGGGGCAATTTACGGTGAGCAAATAATAGTCAGTAGTAGAGTGCCGGCATATGATAAAGCCCTTCTTAAAGCTGTCCGCACTCTGCCAAGACTAACCCCGGGGTACCAGAGCGGGAAGCCAGTAGCTGTCAGCTTTACAATGCCTATTCGTATTGAACTTCAATAACACGGGAGCGCTCATGAAAAAGCGACTCAGAAAGAAGCTTAGGCTGCAAGAGTTTCAGGCAAAGGGTTTTGAGGTACAGGTTGTTTTATTCGGCGGGTTGCGCAGCGACGTATTGGATGCTTATTGGCACCGGCTGACTGGCATGGTAAAAGCCAATGACCTGGAGATGTACGGGGGCCCAACCCACTTTCTTTTATGTGCTGACTCCCGCCGAACCGCTACGGAAGCCGACCGAAAAGCTGTTGAAACGTGGCTCCTCCAACAAGACGAAGTATTAATGGTGTTCGTAGACCCGCTCGTCGATCCGTGGCAAGCGTCTTGGAGCGGGTCGTACGAGTAGCATTATAGCCAAAAATACCCCGCTCAGCCGGGGTTTCTTTGCGGGAAGTAGTAGGCAAGCCTAACAAATTTTCTTATCTTGCAACACTAAACCAGCCGGCCCGTTGTTTCTGAAAATAGTAGGCTAGCCTAATAATTTTAATCTTCAATATCATTTCAACCGTCATGGAAGTAACGCAGAAAGCGCCCCTCAAGGGCGGCGAATTCATTATCAAGCCGACCGACGCGCAGGACGTCTTCACGCCGGCTGACTTTACCGAAGAGCAGAACTACATGCACCAGACCTGCCTGGACTTTGTAGCCGCCGAAGTGCAGCCGCTGCTCGAGCGCCTCGATAACCACGAAGAAGGCCTCATGCGCGGCCTGATGGAGAAAGCCGGCCAGCTGGGGCTGTTCGGCGTGAGCATTCCCGAGCAGTACGGCGGGCTGGATATGGACTTCACCACGGCCCTGCGGGTAACCGAGGGCGTAGGCGGTGGCCATTCCTTCCCGGTAGCGTTTGCCGCGCACACCGGCATTGCCATGCTGCCCATTCTGTACTTCGGCAACGAGGAGCAAAAAGCCAAATACCTGCCCGGCCTGACCAGCGGCGAGCTGATGGGGGCGTACTGCCTCACCGAGCCCGGCTCCGGCTCCGACGCCCTCGGGGCCAAAACCAAAGCCATGCCGACGGCCGATGGCAGTGGCTACGTGTTGAACGGTCAGAAAATGTGGATTACGAACGGCGGATTTGCCGACGTGTTTATCGTGTTCGCGCAGGTCGACGGCGACAAATTCACCGGCTTCATCGTCGAGAAAAACACGCCCGGCCTGAGCCTGGGCAATGAGGAGCACAAAATGGGCATCAAGGGCAGCAGCACCCGCCAGGTGTTTCTGTCGGATGTGACCGTGCCCAAGGAGAACGTGTTGGGGGAGATTGGCAAAGGCCACCTCATCGCGTTCAACGTGCTGAATATTGGGCGCATTAAGCTGGCGGCCGCTTGCCTGGGCGCCGCGAAAATGGCGGCCACATTGAGCGTGAAGTACGCCAACGAACGGGTGCAGTTCAAGCTGCCGATTGCCAAGTTCGGGGCTATCCGCCATAAGATTGCTCAGCAAGCCATTCGCCTCTACGCCGTTGAGTCGGCCATTTACCGCGCCGGCTCCGACATCTACCGCACTGAGCAGCAGCTGATGGCCGAAGGCAAAGGCGCTAACGAAGCCCTGCTTGGGGCCGCCCGCGAATTCGCGGTTGAGTGCGCCATCCTGAAAGTAGAAGGCTCCGAAGTGCTCGACTACGTAGTGGACGAGGGTGTGCAGATTTACGGTGGCTACGGCTTCTCGGCCGACTATCCCATGGACCGCGCTTACCGCGACTCCCGCATCAACCGCATCTTCGAAGGGACCAACGAAATCAACCGGCTGCTGGCCGTGGATATGATTTTGAAGAAAGGCCTCAAGGGTGAGATTGACCTGATGGGCCCCGCCCAGGCCGTGCAGCAGGAGCTGATGAGTATTCCCAGCCTGAGCCAGGATGAAGAAACCGGCTTGTTCAGCAAGGAGTTCAAGACCATTGCTAATCTGAAGAAAGCCATTCTGATGGTCGCTGGTACGGCTGTGCAGAAGTACGCCGCCACGCTCGCCAAGGAGCAGGAGTTGCTCATGAACATCGCCGACATGGCCATCAAAGTCTACACGGCTGAGAGCACCCTGCTCCGCGTGGAGAAGGAAGCGGCCACGAAGGGGGCCGACGCCCTGGCAGTGCAGGCCGATATCGCCCGCGTGTACCTCGCCGATACAGTTGATACGGTGGAGAAAGCCGGTAAAGACGCCATTGGTAGCATGGCCGAAGGTGATGAGCAGCGCCTGCTGGCCATGGGCCTCAAGCGCTTCACCAAAGCCGAGCTACTGAACGTGCGCGACGCCCGTCGTCGGATCGCCGCCGTGGTAATCGAGGCCAACGAATACCCATTCTAAGGCATTCGTCTGAACATAAAAAAGGGCCGCTCCCACGTCGGGAGCGGCCCTTTTGCGCATAACTACCTTACTTCACCACAATCTTCTCCAGCTGTAAAGTAGCGGACTTCTTGTTCGGCCGACTTACGCCCACGATGGTTTTCTCGCCGAGCCAGGCCGTGAAGTCCTTTACGTAAGCGAGTTGCTGGTCATCGGCTACGTTCAGCTTCAGACGCTCGGGGGCGGTCACCACCCCGGTTTGGCAGTTAATGCGGCGCAGGTAGAGGTCCGATTTTTTATCGATGGTTTCCAGCGTAACCATCTGGACCGTGTTACCAAACACCGCCGTCCGGAAGCCAATGCCGGTGTAAGCATCTACGGCCGGAGCCGTTTGGTTTTTAGCCACGATGCTGTGCCACGTGGGCATCCCATACTCATTGTAACCGAACACGTGCAGCTCCTGGGCGTGCACCGGGGCCTCGCCGCTGCCGGTTTCAAAATGCTTTTCCGCGATTACAATCAGTTGTTTTTCGGCGGTGAGCAGCAGCTCCGACAGGTACACGTCTTCCAGGCGCTTTACGTCCACCCCGTTGGCTTTGCCCACTTCGGCCAGGTAGGCGGGGGTGAAGCGGAACTCCGGCGAAAATTTCATGTCGCCGGTGCCAGCAAAATCGTATTTCACCACTTTGAGGCTATAGTACTCGCCGGTTTTGTAGTCGGCGCACAAAGCGGCCGCGTACAGGCTGCCATCGCCCAGCACTACGAATTTGGCATCCCGGATGGTGATAGCTTTGCCCGCAAAGGTGCCGCCAACCGGAACGCCCATCACCTTAACGTCGGCCGATTTGCTAGCCGGATAGCGGCGCACGGTCAACTTTTTCATTCCTTCGCTAATCAAGGTAACGTACTGGGTGCCGTCGTTGGCCACGTGCACGCCCGGCGAGAAAAAGTCGCCCTGGTCCCGAAAATCGTACGTTTTCTGCTCTACCTGGGCTAGGCTTTGGTCAAACAGGGTAGCGGCAATGCTTTTTACTTGCTGCTCGCGGGTAAGGTAGCGGAAGGCCAGCACCCGCGTGCCGTCGGGCGAAATGGATACCCCTGGTCGCCGGTCCCGGGCAGGCGCGGTTATGAGTAGCTTGACGGGTCCTTTTTGGCCGCTTTGCAGGTTTACGGGCACCACGGTTAGGTTCTGGCTACTCGCGTCCTTATTGTGCAAAACCACCAGCGCCTGCTGCGGGCTGCGTCCGAAAGCTTCCAGCGTCTCGCCCGGGCCTACCGGAATGGTGGTGCTCCATAGCTTTTTCAGGTTCGTATCGTAGCGTTCTACCGCATAGCCCCCCACGCTTTGGTGCGCCAGAATCACGAAGCCCGAGCCATCGGGCAGGGACAAGGTTTTATTGGGCACCCGCATGTCGTAACGGTCGTCCCCCTGCTCGGGTAGGTAGTTGAAGGGGGCTGCTTTTATCTTTTGGGCAATAGCTGAGGAGGTGTTAGCTAGTGAGGCCCAGCCCAGTATCCCAATAAGCACTGCTCGCTGTAGCATGAAGTATGACGCGTTTAAACCACGGATAAATTGATTTTGACTACTCTATAAGGTACGCAAAATTACTCCTTTTACTCCCTGGATATTGTATATGTATACCCTTTTAAACCAGGGGAGGCTAATTAGATCATAAAAAGGTGTTTTAAGCATAACCCATCCGCAGGCAATTCCGTACAGCGGGCTCGTTTACTTAGTGCCGACTCAAAGAACCTAACTTAAGGATCGCCTTAACACCTTTAGATTTAAGAAATCCAACGAGTTACAAGCCTGATTGGACGTGTCTGGTTAGCGTTCCGGCCAGCTTGTTTTAGTGAAGCCTTCTTTGGTCGTAGTTTTGCGCCCGCGATATCTATTATTTACTATGAAGTCTCTGCTTAAGTTTACTTTGTTATTCGCCCTTATCATTAGTGGTAAACTATCTAAACCGTCCAATCCGATTACTATAGTGCAGAATGTTGAAGCCACTACAGTTCCCGACAGCTCGGTAGTATGGGTTCATCAAGTGCTTACTCCTGAACCGACCAAGCCGACTCAGGCGCCGGTCCGGGCGCAACAGAGTGGCAGCACGCTCCTTACTGAGCTGTTTTAGCCGGAGAATCATCCAACCTAGGGCGAAGGGTTTCGCACCATTCGGTGAGTCCATCATTGTTAGCTGATCCGGCTCCAGTTTACGGCCGTGGCGGGCAAACTTTCGATGTGGCGCCGGATATTCCCATTTTCCGGCTGCACCAAATTGGGGTCGGCCACTAGTAGCGCCTGAGCTGCGGCCCGGCTTTCCGACAGAATGCGGCCATCTTTGGCCAGGTCGGCAATCAGCAAGTCGAGCACGCCGCTCTGCTGGGTACCCATTAGGTCGCCGGGGCCGCGCAGCTTCAAGTCGATGTCCGCGATTTCGAAACCATTGTTGGTTCGAACCATGGTTTCGAGTCGGGTGCGTGCGTCCTTGCTCAGCTTGAAGCCGGTCATCAGAATGCAGTAGCTCTGGTCGGCACCCCGGCCCACTCGCCCCCGCAACTGGTGCAGCTGCGAGAGGCCAAACCGTTCGGCCGACTCAATTACCATCACCGAAGCATTGGGCACGTTCACCCCCACTTCAATCACTGTAGTTGCGACCATAATCTGGGTTTCCCGCTTGATGAAGCGCTGCATCTCGTATTCCTTCTCTTCCGCCTTCATGCGCCCGTGTACGATGCTGATCTGGAACTCGGGGAAGGCCCGGGCTACGCTTTCGTAGCCATCGGTTAGGTCCTTATAGTCCATTGTTTCCGACTCTTCGATCAATGGATACACAATGTACACCTGCCGGCCCAGCTTTACTTGGTCACGAATGAACTCGAACACTTTCAGGCGGTTGGCATCGTAGCGATGCACCGTCACGATGGGTTTGCGGCCCGCGGGCAGCTCGTCGATTACGCTCACGTCGAGGTCGCCGTACAGGGTCATGGCCAGAGTCCGCGGAATGGGCGTGGCCGTCATTACCAACACGTGCGGAATAATGTGGGGGTTCTTCTGCCACAGTTTCGAGCGCTGCGCCACCCCGAAACGGTGCTGCTCGTCCATGATGGTCAGCCCAAGGTTGCGGAATTGAACCACGTCTTCGAGCAGGGCATGAGTGCCCACCAGCATGTGCATGGTGCCGTTGCGCAGGGCCTCGTGGAGCACGCGCCGCTCGGCCGTGCGGGTGCTGCCGGTGAGCTTGCCGATGTGAATGCCCAGCGCGTCGGCGTATACTTTCAAGCCCGCATAGTGCTGGTCGGCCAGGATTTCAGTCGGGGCCATGATGCAGCTTTGCGCGCCGTTGTCGGCCGCCATCAGCATGGCGATGAAGGCTACGATGGTTTTGCCCGAGCCCACGTCGCCCTGCAAAAGCCGGTTCATCTGCCGGCCCGTGCAAAAATCCTTATAGATGTCGTGAATGACCCGCTTCTGGGCGCCGGTGAGGTCGAACGTGAGATGATTTTTGTAGAAATCGACCAGCGTGGGCACTTGGTTAAAGATTTGCCCGGCCAGGGTCACTTTCCGTTGGTCGCGCTGCCGCAGCAGCTTGAGCTGTACGTAAAACAGCTCCTCAAACTTCAGCCGGAACCTGGCGGCGGTGAGCAGCTCCGGGCTCTGCGGAAAATGAATCTGCTGGAGCGCCTGCGCCTTGCTCATCAGCCCGTACTGCTCAATAAGGGCGGGCGAGAGCGACTCGACCACGTGCGACTGGGCCAGCTTTAACAATTCGGCCACCATGCGCATAATCGCCTTGCTATCGATGCGGTGGTAGTTCTTAAGCTTTTCCGACGTGTTGTAGACGGGCTGCAGAAAGCTTTGCCCAGGCTTGCGCTCACTCACCTCTTCCAGCTCCGGATGGGCCATCTGTGGTCGACCATTGAACATGGTAGGCTTGCCGAAGACGATATATTCCTGGTTGTTTTTAGTGTACTGCTGCACCCACTTTACCCCTTTAAACCACACCAGGTCCAGCTCGCCGGTGCCGTCGCCCAGCTTGGCTACCAGGCGCTGTTTGGGTCCCTCCCCAATCAGCTCCTTGCCCCGCAGCATACCCTTCACTTGCACATAAGGCAAGTCCTCGTGCAGATCGGCTACGTTGTATACCTGCGTCCGGTCGAGGTAGCGGAAGGGGTAGCGCTGAATGAGGTCCCCGTAGGTGAAAAGACCGAGCTCTTTGCCCAGCAGTTGCGCCCGTTGGGTGCTCCCCACCGTCCGCAGAAACTCGAGTCGGGTATTGAAAAAGCTCATCTACTATGGAAATTTATCAGTCAACAGCTAGCCGCCAACCTGCTTCTTCGGTGGCGTCGTTGAGCCCTAAAGAGCGTGTTAACCATCAATTGATAAATAACTACTTATACTTTAGCGTATTGAGCATGCGAACTATATCGGTCTTCACGTACTCAATTACCGGGGCCAGCGAATCGTTAGCCGTGGCTGTTCGAAAGTATAATGCCCCGCGGAGGAAGTGCTTGGTGCTGTCGGTGGTGTAGAACTGGAACTGACTGGGTACCTCGCCCTGAAGCTCAAATACCGATGCCCGCAGGCCGCTAGGGGTCTTCAGGATCCGCTCGTCGATGGCCGTGGCTTTAATCTCGTGTTTGCCGGTGAGCTTGCGGGCATCCTCCATCATCTTGTTGTAGAGGCGGCGGTCCCGCTCCACGTCCATGTAGGTAATCTGCACGTTGGCATGCAACTTAGGGTAATACACATTGAGCCAGTGCGGCTGCGCCAGGGCAGAAGAGTCTCGCCTGATCACGGCTTCTCTCGAATATTCGAACGAGTATGGGTGCCCGGCTGCTAGCTCCTGATAGCGGTGGGCGGGCAAATCGATGCGATTGTATCCTTTGGGCTTGGGGGTAAAATCCGGCGCCGACGAGCAGCTTACCAGGAGCTTCAGCCCCAAAGCCAGAATGGAAAGTCTTTTCAGTGCTAACACCACAAATATTCTTTGCTGGAAAGGCAGCGCTAATTCAGCCAGCGCCCCGGACTTCAAAGGTAGCCTTTGGCCCGTGCCGGGAGCAACGAAAAAAGCCCCGAGCTAGTGCCGGGGCTTTTTATCAGAATACTCGGTTAACCGCTAAAAAGGCAGCTGGTCTAACTCTGGCTCTTGGCGGAAGCTGTGCTCCGCCTCGGCCGAAGCCTGCCCATTGGCACCGGTAGAAGGGCTGGCCGCTCCTTGCGGACGGCCGCCCAGCATTGAAATCTCATCGGCGATAATCTCCGTGATGTAGCGGGTCTGCTGGTCTTTGTCCTGGTACTGGCGGGTGCGCAGCTTGCCTTCGATGTACACTTGTTGGCCTTTTTTCAGGTATTTGTCGGCCATATCCGCCAGCCCGCGCCAGGCCGAGATGTTGTGCCACTCGGTACGCTCCACGCGGGAGCCTTGCTTGTCCTTGTAATATTCATTGGTAGCCAAGGTGAAGTGAGCTACGCTCACCCCGCCTTCCAAGTGGCGCACTTCGGGGTCTTTGCCCAGGTTGCCTACCAAAATTACTTTGTTTACTCCGGCCATATTATTGCACGTTAGGAAATACAGAAGTGAAAAAGCCGCTCGGTTTTTTCTGCCTTAAAGATAAGGAAGAAAATCGGAGATATCTAATATTCGGCTAAAAAAAAGAGCAAAAATTTCTAACCTGGCTGGGAAAAGGGCGCTCACAGGTGCTGGCTGCAATAATTAGCAATCAGCTTGGGCTTGGGCAGGGCTTCAATCTCGTCGGCTGAGTAGGCCCGCAGCCCCAGGTCGCGTAAAGTCGTAGCCGGTAGCGGCTGAGCCAACGCCAGCGGATGGAAGCGCGCCTCCAGCTTCTGGTGACTCAGGATGTGGCGGTAGGCGGGGGTAGGCTCGGCTACCTGCCGCAGGTCGAGCTGGGCGCCCAGGGCCTCGAGGTGGCGTAGCAACTCGGCCGCCGGCAGCTCCGGCACCGTGGTTTCCGTCATGGCAAAGTCGTAGAGGCCCTGCCAAATATCTTTTTCTCGGCGCTCGCGCAGGTACGTGTGCTCACCGTGGCGCAGCACGAAGTAGTGGAAGTAACGGATACGCGAGGCCTTGGCCTTGCTCTTCACTGGTAATAAGGCCACCTGGCCGTGCTGAAAGGCCCAGCACTGGCTCTGAAGGGGACAAAACAAGCAATCGGGCTTGGCGGGGGTGCATTGAATGGCCCCGAACTCCATGATGGCCTGGTTGAAGTCAGCGGGCGCGGTGGCGGGAATGTGTTGGTCGGCCAGGGCCTGAAACTCTTTGCGGGAGCTGGGGGCGGCAATGTCGGCGTGCAGCCCGAAGATGCGAGCCAGTACGCGGTATACATTGCCGTCGAGCACCGCCACGGCTTCATCGTAGGCGAACGAAGCAATGGCCGCGGCCGTGTAGGGCCCCACCCCGCGCAGCTGCAGGAGGCCGGCGTAGGTACCGGGAAACAGCCCATTGTATTCCCTGACTACTTGCTGGGCGGTAAGGTGCATGTTGCGGGCCCGCGAGTAGTAGCCCAGGCCCTGCCAGTAGCGTAGCACTTCGGTTTCGGGCGCGGCGGCCAAGTCCTGCACGGTGGGGTAGGCCGCCAGAAAAGTTTCGTAGTAGGGCAGGCCCTGAGCGACACGGGTTTGCTGTAAGATGACCTCGGATAGCCAGATAGCGTAGGGGTCTCGGGTGTGGCGCCAGGGCAGGTCCCGACGATGGCGTGGATACCAGGCCAGCAGCGCCGCCGCCAGAAAAGAAGGCGGCTGAATTAATTTTGTCAAAATTTTGAGAGCGAATAATTTGGACCCTGGCCTTGTTTAGGGGCTCGGGTTGGTAAAACAAAAAAAGGGGGTTACCTTTGTGGCCCCAATTCAAGGGCGAACCGTCTACCGGGCAAGGGCTTACGCTGGAATTCGGGGTTTTTTTGCCTACAAACGTTAATTTTTTCAACCACCTAAGTACCATACCAACGTGACTAAAGCTGAGGTAATCGCCGAAATCTCCACGAAGACCGGCATCGAGAAAGCAGATGTATTGATGACTGTTGAGGCTTTTTTCAAAGTCGTGAAAGAATCAATGACTGAGGGCAATAACATCTATGTACGAGGCTTCGGCTCGTTCGTAAACAAGAAGCGCGCCCGTAAAGTAGCCCGCAACATCTCGAAAAATACGTCCCTCATCATCGAGGAGCACTACATCCCGAGCTTCAAGCCGTCGAAAACTTTCGTGGCCAAAATCAAGAACAGCAAGAAGGTAAAAGCTGTTGCCGCGAAAGAAGCCTAATTTCTACTGGTAGTGGGAATCAGGCAAGCAGTCAGACCATAACCACCAGTTGAGTTATCGGGCGACGAAGTCTCAGTCTTTACTACCAAAAAACGAAATTCCGGCCGCGCCGCCGGCGTCTTTTCCGCTAGGGAAAGCCCGGCGGCCGGCTTTTTTCCGCCCATGACCACTACCCGTTCTGCTTCCCATCAACTGATTGTTCTGGCTGGTGCCCTGGCACTGGTTGGCGGCTTGTTGGTGCTGCCCAAAGGCATCGTAAAGCCTAAGGAAAGCCGGTCGGAGCTAAGCCGGGATGCCGCTAAAACGGCGAACCGGGACGGGGGAGGAGCGGCTACCAACGGCTCGAAAACCGAGACTTCATCGGGGCCAGTGCCAGCTAACGCAACGGAGAACAACGGGCCTAATGCGGCGCCCCATACTTCGGCTACGCCGGCTCAGCGCCAGGAGCTGGCTCGGTTGCTGGCCCAGTACAGGGCGGCGCCAGATGCGGCCGCCCGCGCTGCGGTAGCTACCACGCTGGCGCGGCGCTACGAAAGTGTCGAACGATTCGACAGTGCTGGCTACTACCTGGAGCAAACCGCTCTGGCTAACCCCAGTGCCCAGAATTGGCAGCGCGCGGCCGACGCCTACTTCCAGGCTTTTAGCTTCGCAGCTACCGACGAGCGGGTAAAGCTGCTCGGGGGCAAATCCCGGGAGCTTTACGCTAAAGTGTTGAAGGAAGAGCCTGGGAACCTCAATGCCAAGACCAACCTTGGCATGGCCTACATGGCCTCCGATAACCCCGTGCAGGGCGTAACGCTGCTGCGCGAAGTACTGGAAGCCGACCCCCGCAACGAGAAGGCGCTCTATAACATGGGCATTCTGGCGGTGCAAAGCAACCAGTTCGATAAAGCCGTGAAACGCTTTCAGGACTTGGTGAAAGTCAACCCCAAAAACGTGAACGGTCAGTTCTACCTCGGTGTGACCCTGGCTCGCACCGGCGATAAGCAAGGTGCCAAAGCGGCTTTCCTGGCCGCTAAAAGCCTCAGCAACGATCCGGCACTGGCCGCTTCGGTCGATGAAGAAATTGCCAAATTGAAATAAGCTCTCACGTTAGCTCCCCGTTGTTGATATTGGGTGGGCCTGATTACCCTGATCAGTAACTACGGCGAACGGAACGAACCACGGATAACTAACCATCAAATCAACCCCAACTTAACCCCTAGCATTATGCCCTGCGGTAAAAAAAGAAAGCGTCATAAAATTGCTACCCACAAGCGTAAGAAGCGCCTGCGCAAGAACCGCCACAAGAAGAAGTAAGCCTCACGGGGCGTAGCGGCGGTTGGCGGTTTTCCTGCCGGGAAAGGAGCCGGCCGCCTATCTCTCACGTAGCCTCCTGGGTGTGGCTAACTGGGTGCTTTTCCCGTGGCTCGCGAGGGAAGCCAGAACCATCGGTTCTGGCTTCCCTTTGCCGGTTTCGGGGTAGGGCTTGGGCTGCACTAGTGGTAGGTTACCTTAATTAAATCAACGCTTTGAGTAATGAATTAGTGATTAATTCTACTCAGGAAGGCGAGCGGATTGCATTGTTGCAGGACAAACGGCTGATTGAATACCATTTCGACCGCAACGATACCAATTACTCAGTAGGCGATATCTTCCTGGGCACCGTGAAAAAGGTGATGCCTGGCTTGAACGCAGCTTTTGTGGACATCGGCTACGAAAAAGATGCGTTTCTGCACTACGGCGACCTTGGCGAACAATTTCCGTCGCTCACGAAGTGGGTGCGGACGGTTCAGAGTGGCCGGGCCGGAACGGCCGGGCTGGACAAGTTCACGTTTGAGCCTCCGCTTGACAAAGTAGGCAAGGCAGAAACCGTGTTCAAAAAGGGGCAGCAGATGGTGGTGCAAATCATTAAGGAGCCCATTTCGACCAAAGGCCCTCGGGTAAGCACCGACATCTCGATGGCCGGCCGCTACCTCGTGCTGATGCCGTTTTCGAACACCATCAGCGTCAGCAAGAAAATCGTGAGCAAGGCTGAGCGCGACCGGCTCAAACGGCTCATTGCCAGCATCAAGCCGCTCAACTTCGGGGTTATCATCCGCACGGTGGCGGAGGGCCGTGAAGTAGCCGAGCTGGACAAGGACATGCAAGACATGGTAGCGAAGTGGGAGCAGATGCACACCACGCTCCGTACCGCTAAGCCCAACGACAAAGTGCTGGGCGAGCTCGGGCGCACGTCGTCGATGCTGCGCGACATGCTGAACGAGTCATTCGACAGCATCATGGTGGATGCCCCAGTGATGTACGAGGAGATGCGCGGCTACCTGCAAAAAATCGCGCCGGACAAGCTGGGCTTGCTGAAGCTGCACAACTCGAAAATCAAAATCTTCGAGCAGACGGGCATCGAGAAGCAGCTCAAGACGCTGTTTGGCAAAACCGTGACCGTGCCGGGGGGCGGATACCTCGTTATTGAGCACACCGAAGCCCTGCACGTTATCGACGTGAATTCGGGGAGCAAGAGCAACCAGGAGAACGACCAGGAGGCCACGGCTCTCATGATTAATCTGCTGGCTGCCAAGGAGGTAGCCCGACAGTTGCGCTTGCGCGACATGGGAGGCATTATCGTGGTCGACTTCATCGACATGCGCTCGGCGGAGAGCCGTAAGAAGGTGGAAGACACCGTGCGCGACGTGATGAAGCACGACAAAGCCAAATTCACGGTGCTGCCCATTACCAAGTTTGGCCTGCTGCAAATTACCCGCCAGCGGGTGCGCCCGGCCGAGAACATCATAACCGGCGAAGTGTGCCCTACCTGCGGCGGCACGGGCAAGATTTCGGCCTCTATCCAGGTCACGGACGATATCGACAACAGCATCGACGACTTGTTGGTGAACCAGAATCAATCGGGCATTACGCTGTCGGTGCATCCATTCCTGCACGCTTACTACACCAAAGGGTTGGTTTCGCGCCAAATGAAGTGGTACCTCAAGTACTACAAATGGGTGAAAGTAGTGAAGGACAGCAGCCTGGGTCTCACCGACTACCGAATCGAAGATGAGCGAGGCGAAGAAATCCAGCTGCGTTCTTCAGCGGCGGCGATGAGCCGGTTGCAAGACCGCGAAGTGGAAATCGTAGATTAACGAAGCCGCATTCAACTGCCTGCTGGTACCAGATACCAGCATTAACAAAAGGCCCCGGCTTGCTAGCAAGCTGGGGCCTTTTGATGAAGATAGTTGACTGAAAGCAGGTAAGCAGGGAGACCGGTAATAAGCTGGTGCCTTAGAGCGTTAAGCTAAGCATAGTACTCGCGGTTTTGCAACATGGGCATTGCCCGACGCTTGGCAGCGAAGGTGGGGTAGCCCGGAGATAAGCCAGCACAGACGGAGCCCGCGCCACTTCCTTACACCCTTTTAGAACTTGATGCCCAAATCCAATGCGAAGGCGCTGTTCTTGATGGTGATATCTTTAAACTCGCGGTCTTTTTCAAAATAGCGGTCGATATCAACTAAGCCACGGTGGTAGCTGATGCCACCGAAAAGCTTGGTGCTTTGGGCCATCTGATACTCGGTGCCGAAGCTGATTAAGGCATCAGCATCAATAAAGAGGATATGGTCGCCCGCTTTGGTCTCCTTGAGCGTAGCCGGGTCAGTGTAGAACTTGCTGTCGTTGATGCGCGTGCCGATAGGCAGGTTCAGTGAGCCGCCAACTTGAAAGTAAAGGCGCGTAGCCGGCGCAATCTCGTTGGTGAAGAGCTTGACCGTCACGGGTAATTCCAGGTACTGCGTGCTTATTTTTTGTTTGATGGTTACCGGTTGGCTCGCCACGTTATCTCGGTAGCTGATGTCACCGCCTTTGGTGCGCAGCAACAAGCCCGTGCTGAAGGCGTAGTTTTCACCAAAAAAATAATCAACTACTAGCCCACCCCCGAAGCCAAATTTGCTGCCATCGCTGGCAAAGGCGCGGTCACTGGGCGATTCAGCTCGTAAGCTGGTAATGGAAGGCGATACTTTCAAGCCAATTTCGACTTGGGCAGCGGCGGTGCTAACCGTGGCTGCGAGGACCGCTAGGGAGAGGAGTATTTTTTTCATAAGGGCAGGGGCGCCACTGGCCAGCGGTGGATACCGACTGCCAGCGGGTTGTTGGCTAATTTTGCCCCAAAGTTAACTAGTGTGAAAAAGAATATTTTTGTTGGGCGCCGTTGGCTGCCCTGGCTCTTGGGCTTAAGCGTGAGTTTGGCGTCCTGCAAAGGGGAGGGCGCGGATGGCTGCCGGCCCGATGCGGCGGCCGATGCGGCAGCCGTGCCAGTGCGGGTGCAGCACCTGGAGCAGCCCTTTTTTACCATTAAGACAGCGGTCGATGCCCGGCGATTTATGGACGCGCACCCGGGCTTTTCCCGTTACTACCTGCAGCGCCAGTCAGCTAACGAGAAAGCACTAGCCGAGGGCTTGCCCCAACTGGCGACGAACGCGGCCTTGCAGCAGCTCGGCCGCGAAACCGCCGCCGCTTTCCCCGACAGTGCCGCGCTCCGCCGCGACTTGGGTGAGATGTTCCGGCGAGTGCATTACTACTTTCCGGACTTTCGGGTGCCGCCCGCCGTTACCTTCGTTAGCGGGTTTCTGAACCAGGATATTTACGTGAGCGATAGCTTGCTGGTGCTGAGCCTGGACTGGTTCGTAGGCCCGAAAGCCAGCAAGCGACCGGACCTGCCGCAGTACATGCTGCGCCGCTATAAGCCCGCGGGGCTGCTGCCCCTGCTAGCTCAAAACGTGTCGAGCAAGTACAACCGCCACGAGCTGACCGCCAACACCGCCCTCGACGCCATGGTGCATGCCGGCAAAGCCCTGTACTTCGCCAGCAAGGTGCTGCCCTGCACCCCCGACTCGCTGCTGCTAGGTTACACCAACCGGGAGATAATAGGTTTGGAAGCGAACGAGGAAAGAGTCTGGGGCCACTTCCTGGAAAAAAACCTGCTGTACTCGACGACTCCATTTCTGGTGCAGAAGTACGTGGGGGAGCGTCCCAACGTGCCCGAAATCGATAAGACCTGCCCCGGCCGGGTAGGCCAATGGGTGGGCTTGCAGATTGTGCGCAAGTACGTAGCCGAGCACCCCGACGTGAGCCTAAGCCGCCTCATGGCCGAGAAGGATGCCCAGCGAATTCTCAACGAGTCGCATTACCGGCCCAAGAAGCAATAAGCCTACTTTGGGTTACCACGCCGGCCGCGCAATTACAAGGGTGCCCGTTCGCTCCGCTGGCTTTCCATTCAACGATTCTCCGGCTGAAAGGTGGGAGGTACCATGCACATCGCCGTTTTCAGCCAGTACCATACCAACCCCGATTGCCCGGCTACCAGCCGGCATTACACGCTGCTGGCCCACATTGCCAAAACGCACCGGGTAACCTTGCTGACCACGGAGGCCTGGAAGAGCCAGCAGCTAACGCGGGAGTTTGCCTGGGTGCCGGCGGGCGTGGAAATCCGCGAAGCAACTATTCCGTACCACAACGCCATGGGCCCCGCTCGTCGGGCCCTGGCTTTTGCGCAGTACGTGCCTTGGGCGGTGCGGGAAGGCCTGCGCATCGATAAGCCGGACGTAATCTGGGGCATTAGCACGCCGCTTACGGCGGCGTGGGCCGCCGCCCAGGTGGCCCGCTGGCGCAAGGTGCCCTGGGTATTTGAGGTGCAGGACCTGTGGCCTGCGTTTCCCATCGCCATGGGAGCCGTTCCTACGGCGCTGGCCCGTCGGCAGCTCTACCGGCTGGAGGAGGGCCTCTATCGAAGCGCCCGGCACGTGCTGCCTCTCTCCCCCGACATGACGCGCTACGTAACCGGCCGGGGCATTGAAGCCGGGAAGGTAACTACCGTCCTCAACGGCACCGACCTGGAGTTTGCTGCTCGAGCTACACCGGAGGCAGTTGCCATGCTACGCCAGGAACAGGAGCTAGCCGGCAAACGCGTCATTTTGTACGCCGGCACGTTTGGGCGGGCCAACGACATTCCTACCCTGGTGGCGGCGGCTGAAGCCCTGGCCGCTACCGAGCACGATATGGTGTGGCTGTTTCTGGGCCACGGGTTTTATGAGCCCTTGATTAAGGATGCTGCCGCCCGCTGGCCGGAGCGGATTCGCTTGGTAGGCGGGCAGGCCCGGCACCAGGTATTTCGGTGGTTCGCACTGGCGGAGGTATCGGTGGTGTCGTTTTTAGGCTTGCCGGTACTGGATGCCAATTCGCCGGCCAAGCTGTACGATTCGCTGGTGGTCGGCACGCCAGTTGTCGTCACAAACGAGGGGTGGACCAAGGCGCTGGTGGAGGAGCATGGCTGCGGGTGGTACGCACCGGCTGGCAACGTCGCGGCGCTGGCTGCCCAGCTGCGGGCGCTACGAGCCCGGCCAGAGGAGTTGAGAGCCGCTAGCGTCAGGGGGCAGCAACTGGCTGTGCAGCTATTTGATCGGCAGCAGCTTGCTCAGCAAATACAACAAATAATGGAGGCCACAGTAGCGGGAGCCTAAGAGCCTATCCGAGAATATCGGTCCTAGAAAAAAGAACATCCTGCTCTGTCTGGCGTCCGCTTGTCGCAGCATCTCTACCACGAGAGTAGATCCAATCGAATGAAGTACTGCCGCGGTACAGAGGCTGCGACACGCGGACGCCAGACAGAGCAGGACGTGCTGGTTATTTTATTTTCCGGATAGGCGCTAAGTCAGCGTCGGTGTGCTGCCAGTTAAGAAGGAACGCTTTATACTCAGCTGCCGAGCTGCTAGCGTTGGGCTTTGGTGGTAATAAACCCTTTCGATAGGCGACGGTGGCTATTCAGTAGGGAGGGGTTCGTAGGCTTGTTCTTTGCCGAAGTGCTTTTCGAAATAGTTACAGCTAGGAGCCAGGGGGCAGATGCTGCACTTAGGGGTCCGGGCCATGCAGATGTACCGGCCGTGCAGAATCAGCCAGTGGTGGGCTTTAGCAATTAATTCCTCCGGGATGTAACGCACCAGGGCCTTTTCCACTGCCAGGGGGGTAGTGGCAGTCTTAGGAACGAGCCCAAGGCGGTGTGATACGCGGAACACGTGGGTATCGACGGCCATGGCCGGCTGGTTGTAGATGACGGAGGCCACCACGTTGGCCGTTTTGCGACCCACGCCAGGCAGGCGTTGCAACTGTTCGATCTGGCTGGGAACTTCGCCCGCAAATTCCTCCGTGAGCATGCGACCCAGGCCGGCGAGGTGCTTAGCTTTATTATTAGGGTAGGAAACGCTGCGAATGAAGGGGAAAATCTCATCGGCCGTAGCGGCCCCCAGGTGGGCGGCCGTCGGAAACTGCGTGAGCAGCGGGGGCATTACCTGATTCACGCGCTTATCAGTACACTGCGCGCTGAGCACTACAGCCACAATCAACTCATACGGGTTACCATACGTCAGCTCGGTTTTGGGTTCGGGAAAGTTGGTGGTGAAGTAGTCGAGAAAATAGCGAAAACGGTCGGCGCGGCGCATGGCTGAGAGCGGTAGGAAAAAAAACATCCTGAACGTAGCCACGGATCCGACCACAGCCCAACATTTCGCGGTAATCATTACAATTACTGCTGGTGGTTGATGGTGGTCGGGTCCGTCGCTACGCTCAGGATGATAATCGGAAAGTAAAAATTTTACCTCGCTAAAAACGTGCGGGAGTACTGCAGAATGGCATCGGTGGCGGCCCGGCGCGGCTCCCGACGCAGGCCATCGAGGGTGCGTTGGGCGAGGAGCAGGTCGGCACAAGCGGTGGCGAGTTCGGAGTCGTGCAGGAGGGCTTCCTCTACGCCTCGCCGCTCATCAGCTGGCAGCTCGTTGTACACATAGCGTAACAGGGTCGAATGGGGTAATATTTGGATCATAGTACTGCGAATTGGCGGTCATTTTTTTCCGCAAGTTTATCAGCGCGTAGCGCATCCGGCCTAAGGCCGTGTTAATGCTCACGCCGGTTGCGTCGGCAATCTCCTGGAAGCTCATATCGCCATAGTGGCGCATGAGCAGCACTTCTTTTTGGGCCGCGGGCAACTCTTGGATTAACGCACGAAGGTGGTTGTGGGTTTCCTCCCGGGCCATGATATCGTCTGGGCCATCGTCGGCAATGGTCAGTGAACTGGCCAGCCGGTCGTTATCCGTAAGGCTTACGTGGGGAACACGCTTGCCCCGCCGGAACGAGTCGATGGCC
Source organism: Hymenobacter montanus (assembly GCF_014699115.1). GTDB lineage: Bacteria > Bacteroidota > Bacteroidia > Cytophagales > Hymenobacteraceae > Hymenobacter > Hymenobacter montanus. The sequence goes on along the minus strand of NZ_JACXAD010000013.1, from coordinate 76,469 downwards.
AGGTTGTGGGCAATGCGGCAAATCCAGGGAGCGAACTTGCCTTCTTCGTTGTAGCGACCACTTTTCAGGGTGTGAATGGCCTTGATGAAGGTATCCTGCAACAGATCCTCGGCTACTTCCTCGTCGCGAACGATGAGCAGAATAGTCGTGAATACGCGGCTTCGATGCCGCTCCAACAGGATGGCAAAGGCAGATTCCTGGCCGGCCAGGTAAAGAGAAATGAGCGCGGAATCGCTCGGCTGCAAGAGGTCCATAAGGAGCTACGGGTAAGGAGAACGTAGAGCTTTAGACCAATAGTATGCAGTTACTGAAAAAAGAATGAGAAAGCGACTAGCAGTCGTGATATATGGATCCGCTAGAATCGGAACCAAATGTAGAAAATTCTCCTGCATATCCGCAATAGAGCAAAAAGAAAAATGCCAAAATCTTTTTGCGGGGCCAGCACAATATTTTCAGAACAGCCCTTTAGAGCGGTTTGGGGTAGGGATAGCTGGCGCAACCGGGAAGCCTCACGTGCCCCCACGGGCCGGACCTTACCGGTTGCGACTCCGGCGCGCTTCAGGAGCGAAGCCCCCGCAGAAGGAACCAGGCAATAGGAGCAAGGAACGGATAACGGCTCCAGGCCAGCCTCAATTCCGGATTTTTCGAACTTTTTAGCGCAAGTCCTAAGAATTCTAGATAAGGTTTCACGGGTTAAATAAAAATGCGACATTACTCGACTCGATCATTCGTTCCCTCAAGATGCTGATGGTTAACATTCTTGAGTTAAGACAGCTGACTGAGGCTCCGTTTTTAGAATAGCTCTTCTTCTTTGTTCGTTTCGATTGTGCAGTCAGACTCGGGATAAGCAACGCAGAGGAGCACAAGCCCGGCCTCGATTTGGTCGTCGTCCAGGAAAACTTGGTCGGATTGGTCAACTTTGCCTGATATAATTTTGCCGGCGCACATTGCACAAGCACCAGCGCGGCAGTGGAACAAGTACGGGAGTTCCAGTCCGGCTTCTTCCGCAGCATCAAGGATGTAAGCATCATCCTCCACGTCAATGGTCTGATTAATTCCTTCGGCCTCGTTGATGAGGGTGACTTTGTAAGTGGCCATGCTCTGTTCTTTTATGTGGCGGGGGCGGCGAGGGAGAAGATCAGTCATACCGTCAGAATGCTGTTAAGCAATGCCTCGAGCTAGGACAGATGGTTGACAGCCCCTTTTTTATTTCAGTTCTTCTTTGTGGGTTTCGATCGTGCAATCAGACTGAGGAAGAGCAACGCAGAGCAGGACAAATCCGGCCTTGATTTGATCGTCGTCCAGCCAAGACTGGTCGGATTGGTCAACCGTGCCTGATATGAGTTTGCCGGCGCAGGTGGAGCAAACACCAGCCAAACAAGAAAACGGGAGTTCTATTCCGGCTTCTTCCGCAGCATCAAAAATGAAAGTATCGTCCTCCACGTCGATATTCTGGTTAAGTCCTTCAGCTTCATTGATGAGGGTAACTTTATAAGTTGCCATGCTACGTTCTTTTATGTAGTGGGGAGGGAAAAAGGCTGATGGTACTCTTTCTTATTACAGGTCTTTTTCTTTTTGAATTTCGATCGTGCAGTCAGACGCGGGAAAGGCAACGCAGAGGAGGACAAACCCGGCCTCGATTTGGTCATCATCTAAGTAAGATTGGTCGAGTTGGTCAACTGTGCCGGATATAATTTTGCCGGCGCAGGTGGAGCAAGCACCAAAGCGGCAAGAATACAAGTATGGGAGTTGTATCTGTGCTTCTTCCGCGGCATCAAGGATGTAAGTATCATCCTCAACATCAATAGTCTGGTTAAGCCCTTCAGCTTCGTTGATGAGGGTGACTTTGTAAGTTGCCATGCAAAAAAATAAAGCATTCAACGAGATTAATCCTTTTTCCTAACGCAGCCTTCAATGCTATGGTCAGCTTCGAGATTAGGTTTAAGGTTCGAGTAGTTGTGCAAAAATTAAACATTAAGCGGTCAGCGGTGGGTTATGACTTACTGTCACAGCAGAGAAATCAACGCAACAAATAACCCCTACCACCGCCAAGAGCCGGCTGGGGCGGCGCTACCTTTGGCCTCTGCAGCCGTAAAGGCGCTTTTTGTCTATGCTTGCTCCCGTCACTACTACTGCCCACGACCCGTACGCCGCCCTTCGCCTGCCTGATTTCCGCCGCTTGGTATCGGCGCGGGTGCTGTACATCATCGCGAGCCAAATTCAGGGAGTGGTGGTTGGCTGGCAGATTTATGAGCTGACCAACAACCCGTTGGCGTTAGGGCTTATGGGCTTAGCCGAGGCCATCCCCAGCATTACGGTGTCGCTCTATGCCGGCCACGTGGCCGATTCGGTGCCGCGCAAGCGGATTATTATTCCGGCGATGATCGTGCTGTTTTTGTGTTCACTCAGCTTGTTTTTATTAACCAAACCGGCCGGAAGGGCCCTATTCGCCAATCAGCAGGTGCTGGAGGTGCCGCTGTACGTGGCGATGCTCTACGTGGTGCTGTTCGTGAGTGGCATCGCCCGCGGCTTTATGGGGCCGGCGCTCTTCTCCTTTATGCCGCAGCTGCTGCCGGACCGGGCGCTGCTGTCGAACGCGGTAACCTGGAACTCCACCAGTTGGCAGGCCTCGGCGGTGCTGGGGCCGGCGATAGGGGGGCTTTTGTTCGCGCAGCAGGGCAAGAGCTTCGCTTACGGGGTCGATACCGGGCTGATGCTGGTCTCGCTGCTGCTGTTTCTGAGCATTGCGGGCCGGCCACTACCCCCGCGTGAAGGTGAGCAGCTTAGCCTGAGCGAGAGCATATTGAGCGGCGTAAAGTTTATTTTTGGGCACCAAATCGTGCTGGCGGCGCTCTCGCTCGATTTGTTCGCGGTGTTGTTTGGCGGGGCGGTGGCGCTGCTGCCCATTTTTGCCCGCGATATTCTGCACACCGGCCCCGACGGGCTCGGCTACCTGCGGGCCGCCCCGGCCGTGGGCTCGGTGCTGATGGCGATATGGCTCACCTACTCGCCCCTGCGGCGCGGCGCGGGGCGGAAGCTGCTGTGGGCGGTGGCGGGGTTCGGGCTGGCCACGATTGGCTTTGCGCTGTCCAGGAGCTTGGCGCTGTCGCTGTTTTTGCTGTTTCTAACCGGCGTATTCGACTCGGTCTCGGTTATCGTCCGCTCTACGCTCATTCATACCCACACGCCCGAATACATGAAGGGGCGGGTATCGGCCGTGAATAACATATTCATCGGGTCCAGCAACGAGATTGGTGGGTTCGAGAGCGGGGCCGCGGCCAAGTTAATGGGTACGGTGCCCTCGGTGGTTTTCGGGGGGCTGATGACCCTGGTGGTCGTGGCCGTGACCGCCTGGCGAGCCGATAAGCTGCGGAAACTAGAAACCGGAACAAAATAGGGGGAATAGTACGAGGCCCTGCCCGGCCGACTTTCAGCCCGGTGGGAAAGATTGGTTACTCACAGCGCACGTACGGGCGCAGCTTTTCCCAGTCCGTTGCTTTTAGAACGGGAATTTGTTTTAAATCTTCCACCTGCTTAAAGGGGCCGTGTTGTTGCCGATACGCCACAATGAGGCGGGCCCGGGGCTTGCCGATGTATGGGTGCACGTACAGTTCGTCGAATGAGGCGGTGTTTACGTTCACCAGCTTGGGGCTGAAGCCGGGCGCTACGAAGGTATATTTCTTGAGGCTGTCGCGTAAATCGGGCGCATCTTTCAGCACAAAGACTTCATCTAGCTGCTCTTCGCGCAGGTAGCCACCCAGCTGATTGCGGTACCTTACCACCCACTTCGCCCGGCTCCGTCCGATACCGCGAATCTGCATCAGCTGGGTAGTGTCGGCGGTGTTTAGGTCGAAGGGCTGCAGGTTGCGCGGGCGAGGCCGGGAGGACCTGTCAAACAACTGGTGGTCGGCTGCGTTGGCCGGGGCAAACGGCGGAAACTTACCATCGGGCCCGCGCCGGGCGGCCGCGTAGGCAGGCGGCTCATTGCGCTTGGGAGCTTCTTCGGGCAGCTGCATGAAGGGCGCCAGGCGCTGGTACACCGAGTCGGTCAGGCCATACATCTTCTTCAACTGGGCTTTGGCCTTAAAACCACCTGCCGCCTCCCGGTACTTCACGATGCGGCCCGCTACGAAGTGCGGCACGCCCCGGGCTTCCCAATCCTGGGCCGTTAGGGCATTGGGGTTGAAGGGAGCGAGCCGCACCTGCGCCACGGTGGGGTAGCGCGCATGGCCGTGCCCGCCGCGGCCTTCCCGCTGCGGGAAGGCCGCCGTCGCGCTCGGGGTGGTTGTGCGGTGATCTTTCAGCGAAGCTACCAGCTCATTCAGCTCCTGCTGGTCGGCGGCCGGTAAATACACGGGCAGGTCGGGGCGCAGCAGCAGGGGAGCGACAATGGCGGCTACTACCACCAGGAGGAGCACCGCCATACCCCGGACTTCGCTGCGTGAGTAGCCGAAGTAGCGCCGCACCCAGCGCCCTGGGCCGGCATTATGCCAGGACCAGCGGGACCGCGGTAGGGGTGGCGTAGCAGCCATGGGCAGAAGCTCCAACGCACGGTTGGAAAAAAGGCGGGAATGAGAAAAAGGACTGAGCTAGCCAGTTGGCGGTTGCGACACTGACCCCAGCCAGCAAGTTTAAGAAAAATCCCGGAATACGAACACGTTGGACACTTATCACCAATGCTCTCGCGCACCAGCAGCCGCCTGAAGCCAGGGCACCCGCCGGCGAAGCCCACCGCCGAAGCCCGCTGCCACGGCGGTCGACTTACTACCGCACATCGACCACGGTAGCTACTTTAACGAGCTTACGCGGGAGCCCGGGTTGCTTGCTCGGGGCCCCCAGTGGCGTCTTGGGCCGCTGGGTTGTGACGGCCACCCAGTCGTTTATTCTCTTCAGGGCGTCGGGCGAGAACGTGGGCTGCTGCACGCCGTTGACCATTGGCCACTGGTTGGGTGCCGGCTGAAATAAGTGGTTGACGCCGTTGAGCCGGTAGGAGGTAACGTTGCGGTGAGCGTTGTGCAAGGTCCGCCGTAAAGGCGTCATGTTCTTCTTGGCTGATACCTGCAAATCGGCCGTGCCGTTGAGCAGCAGCACCGGGCACCGCACCTTGGCTAAATGAGTCTGCGGGTCAAAATCAAAGAAGAAGCGGGACCACGGCGAGGTAAGCTGCGCGGCGCGGGCCCGGGCCATACTCTCGTCGATACCCGTATTGGCGCTGCTCAACAGCGACGCTACTCTGGTTTGGGCGAGGGCGTTGTTAGGGGTCTGGCGAATGATGTTGACGGTGCGGGCATACAGGTCCCGAGCTGCTTTCACTTGCCCGGGGTCGGCTCCAATCAAGCGCATAATTTCACCTTGCTGGCGGAGCAGCACCTGGTAGCCCGACTGACCGTAGGCCGCCAACGACACTACGAACGCCGGGGCCGGACCCGACTTGGCGGCCGTGAGCAGGGCCACGTTGGCTCCTTCGCCGTGCCCAAGCAAGCCCACGTGCTGCGGCGCAATGAGCGGCCGAGACCGTAAAAAAGAGATGGCGGCCTGCGCATCCGTGACAAGGTCGGCGGTGGTGGAGTTGGTGTGCGAACCGCTTGATTGACCCACGCCCCGGTCATCGAACCGTAATACGGCAATACCGTGGCGGGTAAGGTAATCAGCCAGTTGGCCAAACATGCGGTAGCCGGCCACTTCCACGTCGCGGTCCTGGGCGCCAACGTCCGACAGCAGGGCTACGGCCGGGAAAGGCCCCGAGCCGGCTGGCACGGTGAGGATGCCCCCCAGGTGATGTTGACTAACTGTATTTTGGAAGGTTACCTTGGTTTCGCGATAGGGTGGCGCCATCGGAAAATGGGCAGCCATCGGCTTGGCTGCGGCCCGTTGTAGCACCATTGGGGATTTTAGCCCGGGCTGCGTCCAGGTGCCACTCAGCTCGGCCCCGTTGCCCAGAACTTTACCGGTAAAACTGCTCCCGGCCTGCTCAATGCGTAGCTTGAGGTCGGTGCCGTGTAATTCCACCTCCACCGGCATGCGGTTGATGCGCTGCTGGGGCGCGTCGAGGGCTCCGTAGTACGTGCCGTTGGTCAGCGGCACAATCGTGATGATGACCATGATTCTCCCGCCCACCATCTTCAGGGGGCCTTTCCACTGACCGTTAAGGGGAGCTGGAAGCGAGCCAGCCGTAGCGAGAGGTGCTTGAGCAAGTAAAGCAAGCAGAGTTAGCAGGCCGAAAAAATAGCGGATCATGATAACTGATAGTATAAACTAGGATTATAATATAAAAACAAAAGCCAACACTGTAAAATACAATAATTGTACTTCGACGCCGGCCGCTTAGCAATTACGGAAAAAATGGGCCGTAATGCCAGGCCCGCGAAAAATTAGCTGGCAGTGCTCATAACGGTAAATGAATGCAAAAGTCTAATCGTCATAATATTACATATAATGCATGACTTACAATAGTTGTTAATATCAACTGACGAGGCTACCAGGATGTTGCGACGGTCGCAGGTGCGGTAGAGCAGGGCTAAGGTCCGGCGGAAATGCTTACGGAGCTATATCTGGCAATCATTCGGGTGCTTGGCGGCCCGCAACTCTTGGCGGCCGGCATTTCAGAGGACAGACCTTCCCAAAACACAACGTGCTTAGGCGTATCATAGCCCTCCGTTTTTTCTTACGCCGCGTCCGGTAGAGCTACCACCAGTGGCTCCGGCTGGTAGTACCTGTTTGCCCGAGTGCCACGATGCGCGCCCGGGCAAACAGGCTTTCGATGAAGTACTACATTACTGTCGGGCCTGGAAGGTGAAAGAGTCTATTAGCAATAAAACAGCAGAGTTTTAAAAGCCAGAATAACCTCGGCCAGGCAATATGCGCAGCGCAGTTGGAAGTGGAGCTACCGACTCACCCGTCATTTCCGACGCCTCACTGGAGTTTGGCCTCGCTTCGCCTTTCTTTTCGGGGCTGCCCTGGGCTGTAGCACGTACTTCACAGAGAGTTTTACGCTACCTGGCCAGGCTTCATCTACGGCTTCTTACTGCTGGGCCTCCTAAAATATCGACTTGGACCCTATGAAAACGCTGCGGTACTTTTTTATGGTCACGGATGTGGCGTTTGTGCTGTACTGGCTCCTGACGCTTACGCATGCGCTGCCGGAAGCCTACCTTTTCAAGGATTATCACCACCCCCTATTGGCTGCTTGGAACTGGTCGTTTTTGCCGCTGGATCTGCTGGTATCGGCTACGGGTTTTTACGCGCTGTACCTGCATGGCCGGCAGCGGAATGCCTGGCGCGGCTACGCGCTGGTGTCGTTGGTACTCACGAGTTGCTCGGGTTTGCAGGCGGTGGCCTTCTGGGCTCTGCGCCAGGATTTCGACCTGGTGTGGTGGATACCTAACCTATACCTGCTGCTCTACCCGCTGGCGTTTCTGCCCGGTTTGTTGCGGTCTTTGGCCGACCCTAACGTTGCCTTGAACGGCCACTGAGCCAACCCAGGCGGCTACTTTCGCCGGGCCAATCCAGTGGGGCCCGAAGGCCGTCTGACTTCTGGCTGGGATAGAACTGCCCGGGCTATTTTGCGGTATGCTGCATCAACCAATCGCCGATAACCTGAAGAGCAGCGGGAGCAAAGGTTTCCTCGATAAGGGCGTATTCTTCTGGCCCGCCCGTTTTAGCCGTCTGAAATAAGTGGTTGAGACCGGGCAGCTCCTTAACCGTAACATCGCGGTTACCGCCTGCCCTTAGAGCAGCGGTCGTGGCAGCGAGGTTTTGAGCAGCAACTACCTGCATATCCTTGCTGCCGCCCAGGGCCAGCACGGGGCAGCGCACCTTGGGCAAGGATACGGCGGGACGATCGGCCAGCAGATGACGATAAAAGGGGGACGTGTAAGCTGCCAGCTGTGGCTCTAGCTGAGCCAGTACCTGCGGACTAGCCGAATGGGTAGGGTCGAACAAGGCGAGAAGCTGGGCGCGAGCCTGAGCATCGTCGGCAGTCTTTTGGATGATCTGGAAAATGGTGCGCTGCATCTTCTCAACGGCGGCCAATTGAGCCGCGCTGTTGGTTTTTAGGCGCGTCAGGGCCAGAAATTGTTGCACCATCATTTCGTCGCCGGCCAAGCCCGGGGCGGCCAGGAGCACTAAAAAGTTGGGCCCGGCCGCCTGCCCCGCCGCCCCAATGGCCGCCGTGCCCCCGGCACTGTGGCCGATGAACCCTACCTGGCTCTTGATGATGCCGGGCTGAGCGCGCAGCCAAGCCAGGGCTGCCTGCGCATCGGTGGTATAGTCGGCGCTGGTCATGCCCTGCTGGGTGCCGCCCGACTGGCCTACGCCCCGGTCATCGAAGCGCAGCACGGCCAAGCCGCGGCGGGCGAGGTAATCGGCCAGCACGGCAAAGGGCTGGTGGTTCAGGATGCTTCCGTTGCGGTCTTGTGGGCCCGAGCCGGTGAGCAGTATCACCGCCGGAAAAGGACCTTTGTCAGCCGGTACGGTATAGGTGCCGGCCAGCGTTACATTGGCCTGCTCGTTTTTGAAAGTGATGTCGGCGGCTTGGTAGGGGAAGGGGGGCTGGGGCGTTTGCGGGCGGTTGGGCGGGGTGGTGGCCGCAGCAGCGTTCGAGCCGTTGCGGCTCAAGGTGAGGGGAAGCACCCGCAAACCCTGCTGCCATTCGCCCACCAGCTGCTGGTCGTCGGCCGAACGGCGGCCCGCGAACTGGGCGACGGGACGGGCCAAGCGCAGGTATACGCTGTCGCCGGGGGCGGTAAATTGCATGGCCATGCCTTGCACGTGCTGGGCGGGAATGTCGAGGGTCGCCGAGCGCGCCCCGGTAGCTGGGTCGGTGAGGTGCATGGCGAAATCAATGGGTCCGAGCGTGCCGAACCAATCGCCAGTGAGGCTGGGGCGAGCCGTTTGGGCGCGGGTACCAGCCGCCACCGTTAAAGCGACAACCGCAGTGCAGAACAGGTAGCGGAAAAAGGTCGGCATAAAAGTAAGCTTATAGGAGAGGGTTCGCTATTCAATTTAGAAAGTAGCAGTTCGATTAAGGTAGCGCAGGTAGCGACTTCGTTTTTGCACCGCCACTCCCCATGAGCTTCGGCATTGGGGCGACGGTTTGTGGAACTTGACAAAGCGCCGCGAGCCAGCTAAGAACAACCATTCAGGAAGGTAATAGAGCATCGGACAGGAATAAGCGGGAGGTTAAGAAAAACGCAACATTATCGCCCCGCCGGTCAGCGTTCCGATAAGACTGGCTAATGGTCACAGCCGGGCCCCTGCCGTACCTTCGCCGGCTCAAGCAGCGGTAACCGGGCCGAAACCTTCCGCCCCCCTTCCGGTGTTAATCCAGCTATGTCCAAGAAAGACTCGTTACAAGTTTCGGCGCCTGCCGATAGCGTCATCGACCAGCTCGACCCGCGCGAATTTATTCTTATCAAAAACGCCCGGGTACACAACCTTAAAAACCTCAGCGTGGCCTTGCCGCGCAATCAGTTCATTGTCGTCACGGGCCTGAGCGGCTCGGGCAAGTCGAGCCTGGCATTTGATACGCTCTACGCTGAAGGCCAGCGCATGTATGTAGAAAGCTTGAGCAGCTACGCCCGCCAGTTTTTGGGCCGTATGGATAAACCCGATGTGGACTACATCCGCGGTATTTCGCCGGCCATTGCCATCGAGCAGAAGGTCAGCATCAAGAATAACCGTTCCACGGTGGGCACCAGCACCGAGATCTACGATTACCTCAAGCTCCTGTTCGCGCGGGTGGGCCGGACGTTTTCGCCCGTCAGCGGCGAGCAGGTGCGCAAGGATAACGTGGCCGACGTCGTTGACTTTCTGGCCGCTCAGCCCGCAGGCACCAAGGCCATGGTGCTGGCCCCGCTCTTCCCCGAGAAAGGTCGCCCAATGAGCAAAGAGCTGGATTTGCTGCTGCAAAAAGGCTACAGCCGGGTGGTGGTCAATGGGGAGACGGCCTTTATCGAGGAGCTGCTCGGCGCGGGCAAGCCGGAGGTAGAGGGCGAGGTTTTCATCATGATTGACCGCGCCGTGCTGCGGCCGAACGACGAGGATTTGCTGTTTCGCCTCTCTGATTCAGTCCAAACTGCCTTTTTCGAAGGCCACGGCACCTGTTTGGTGCAATTAACAGCGGAGGCGGCCGAGAACGAACAGCCACGCACCAAAACCTTCTCCGACAAATTCGAGCTGGACGGCCTGACGTTCGAGGAGCCCAGCGTGAACTTCTTCTCCTTCAATAACCCGTACGGGGCCTGCCAGACCTGCGAAGGCTTTGGCTCGGTGCTGGGCATTGATGAGGATCTGGTGATTCCGGATAAGAGCCTGACGGTTTACGAAGGCGCCATCGCCCCGTGGCGCACCGAGAAGCAGGGTGAGTGGCTGAAGCCGCTGCTCAAGAATGGCATCCGCTTCGACTTTCCCATCCATCGTCCATACAACGAGTTGAGCGAAGCCGAGCAGCGCCTGCTGTGGACGGGCAACAAGTACTTCCAGGGGCTGAATGCCTACTTTAAGTGGGTGAGCGAGCAAACCCACAAAATTCAGTACCGGGTGCTGCAAAGCCGCTACCGCGGGCGCACCACCTGTCCTGACTGCCGGGGCACCCGCTTGCGAAAAGATGCGCAGTACGTAAAAATCGACGGTCGCAACATTGCCGACATCGTGTTGCTGCCCATCTCCGAAGCGCTGCACTTTTTCGCGAACCTCCGCCTCGGTGAGCACGAGGCCAAGGTAGCCGAACGCCTCGTGACGGAAGTGACCAACCGCCTGGGGTACCTCAACCGCGTAGGACTGGGGTACTTAACCTTGAATCGCTTGAGCAACACGTTGAGCGGGGGCGAGAGCCAGCGAATTTCGCTGGCCACGTCGCTGGGTTCGGCCCTGGTGGGCTCCATGTACGTGCTCGACGAGCCCAGCATTGGCCTGCACCCCAAGGATGCCGAACAGCTGATTGGCGTGCTGCGCTCGTTGCAGCAGCTCGGCAATACCGTGGTGGTGGTGGAACACGAGGAGAAAATGATGGAGGCGGCCGACCAGATTATCGACATCGGCCCCGAGGCCGGCAGCGGCGGCGGCAACCTCATGTTTCAGGGCACGATGGCCGAGCTGTTGCAGGATACCCAAACCTACACCGGTAAGTACCTGAGTGGCCAGTTGGCGGTACCCGTGCCCGCGGTGCGCCGACCCTGGCGCAATGCCCTGGAGCTGACGGGGGCGCGTGAAAACAACCTCAAAAATGTGAGCGTGAAAATTCCCCTCGGGGTGATGACGGTCGTAACGGGCGTATCGGGCTCGGGCAAGTCCACGCTCATCAAGCGCATCTTGGCGCCGGCGCTGATGAAAATGCTCGGCGGGGGCGCGGGCGAAAGCACGGGTAAGTTCGACCGGCTCAGCGGCGTGAACGGGCAGGTGTCGCACGTCGAGTTCGTCGACCAGAACCCCATTGGTAAGTCGTCGCGCTCGAACCCGGTTACCTACGTGAAAGCTTATGACGCCATCCGAACGTTGTTTTCGGAGCAGCCGCTGGCCAAGGCGCGGGGGCTCAAGCCGTCGCACTTCAGCTTTAACATCGACGGGGGGCGCTGCGAAGTATGCCAGGGCGAAGGCCAGGTGAAGATTGAGATGCAGTTCATGGCCGACATCTTCCTGACGTGCGAGGGGTGCGGCGGCCGTAAGTTCAAGCAGGACATTCTGGAAATCAAGTTCCAGGATAAGGGCATCGACGAGGTGTTGGAACTCACGGTTACCGATGCCGTACAGTTCTTCAAAAGCCAACCCAAAGTGGCCGAACGCCTCAAGCCACTCGAAGATGTGGGCCTGGGCTACATCCGCCTCGGGCAGTCGGCCAACACGCTTTCGGGCGGGGAGGCCCAACGCGTGAAACTAGCTTCGTTTCTAACCAAAGGAGCTACATTGCAGCACGACAAAATTCTATTTATCTTCGATGAACCCAGTACTGGCCTGCACTTCCACGACATCAGCAAGCTGCTCACGGCCCTGAATGCCTTGGTTGAGCAGGGCAACTCGGTGCTCATCATCGAGCACAACGTCGACATCATCAAATGCGCTGACTGGCTGATTGACCTTGGCCCCGAAGGTGGCCTGAACGGCGGCCACCTGCTCTTTGAAGGCACGCCCGAAGAGCTGGTGAAGCTGAAAGATACCAACCATACCGCTCGGTTTTTGGCTGATAAAGTATAACGTGGTGGCGTAGCCCGGCCTGGGTTCCACGCCTCTCTTCCGCTCTACTACCCGGTGCTTTCCCGTTTGCCGCCTGTATCGCTGGCAGGCCACCTAATCCAGCTTACCTAATTGATGCGTAGGTGTATCACCTATCTCTTTGTTTATGACGACTGCTGCCTCTTTTCCCGACGCTGCCACTCCCAACCATTCGCTCACCGGGCGACTCTGGCGCTGGGTAGCGGCTGTGAGCATTTTTGGCAACATTTTTCTGAATGCCTATTCAAATATCCACCCATTTCATGGGCAAACCATGGCGCAGGTGTCGGCTAAGTACCCAACGCTGGTTACGCCGGCCGGGTATGCGTTCAGTATTTGGGGGATAATTTTTCTGGCCTTGGCGGTGTACGCCGTGTGGCAGCTATTGCCGGCGCAGCATAAATTGTCGTTGCCCGATGCTATTGCCAAACCGCTGACGGTGGCCAACCTGGCCTGTGCCGCCTGGATTGTGCTGTTTGCGTACGAGTTGATTATGCCTAGCGTATGGGTCATGCTGCTTATTCTGGGCAGCCTAGCCATTACCTATGGCGAGGCGCGCCGGCAGGTGTTTACCGGTGCGGCACCCTCGCTGGCCAGCGTGCCATTTTCGCTGTTTTTGGGGTGGATTTCGGTGGCCACGGCTGTCAACATCACCATCGGAATACGCCTGCTCAGCTGGGAAGTCGCCGAAGATCTTTCCACGAAGCTGACCCTGGGGGTGCTGGTTATTATCGTTCTGCTGGCCTTGCTAATCAGCCGGATATTTCGGGATATGGTATTTCCACTGGTAGTGGCCTGGGCCCTGGTGGGCATTTGGGTGGTGCGCCTGCGCGAGGACTTGCCCGATTTAGCCTGGGGGGCGCTAGCCGGAGCAACAGTGGTCACCATTGCGGGCGTAGTGCTGGCGCGGCTGGGCGGGCGCAAACAGCCGTGGGAATTGCGCGACCAGGCCGCTGCCGCCGCGGAAGCTGAGATTGCCGCCCGCAATTCAGTGAGGGCCGCCGAATAGCCGGGCGAGGCTGGCTGCGCTCGATTTCTTGCGGCGAGGATTTTGGCAGTTAGCTGGGCGGGTAATACTCCTCTGTTCACTTGCTTCCCTGCTTAGTACTATCCGCTTAGCCGGCGCTGCCTGGACCCTCACTTACGTATAAGGGTAGGCCTATTTATTGTTCAGGGCAATTGCTGCCAGCGCTTTCGGGTTACTCACGGCCTGCGCTACCGGCATCTTCTTCATGCCATCGTCATCGCCGATGCCAGTGCTCAGCGTCAATTGCTCGGGTATTTGGGGGGCTTTATCAAAGATTGTAGCGTACAACAACACGGCAGCGGTAAATCCGCCATCATTGAGTATGTGCAGGCTATTATGGCCAAAACGGAGATTGTCCTTGCCGTTTATTTCGTGCTTATAGCCTTCCTTGCCCTCGTAGGCATCTTTTATAGCATCGCCCAAGCGGAACAGGCCGGCGTTTCCGCTCTCCTGCATCACCGCTAGCGCGTTCTTGCGCATTTCTTCGTGATACTGGTTGAATTCTTCACCATCGCCTTCGTAAGGTACGGGGCTCATGCCTTCGTAGATATAGATGGCCGCTCCTGGGCTGTTCTTACGAATTTTTTCCGCCATCATTTTTACCTGGGCTTTGTACTTATCTACCTCCTCCAGGGCTACCGGCGTTTGCTCCTGCAATAACACATAGTCATAATAATTACCATCCGTATCGGCCTTCGCGAAATTCTTTTCTGCTTCGGCTTTATGGTCGTTATAGATGTCACTGATATCCACCCCCATAGTTACCAGCTTATCCACGCTCATGGGCTGGTTGTTAGCTTCGCAGAGTTCACCAAACACAGTAGGCAGGCTTATATAATATTCCGTATGGCTATTACCCACAAAAAGAATCCGTGGCTTGCCTTGTGCGACGGGAGCCTTAGGGCGGACAATAGCTCCTTCCGAATCTTTGCTACTAGCAGTACCGCCAGTGTTATCAGAGGTACCTACATCTTGGCAGGATGATCCAAAAACTGCGATTGCGCCGAGTAATAGTAGAGCCTTTTTCATTCTGAACCGAGTTTTAATGAATTCCAAATGTAGTAATTTACGAGTAATAGGCAAATATTTATAGTAATATTTATGATTTGCAGCGTTGGTCAAAGCATCGTGCCAAAGGTTGTTCCAGGCAAAGGTGCCACGCTCGGGGCCGACGGGCACCACCTGGTACGTCGCTGGCGTCTTGCCCCGCGGCGGGTGTGCCGTCATTAAAAGGTGGTGCTAATAGCTGCTCCAGACGATGCCCGCCGTGAATAGCTATCCCACTACTGCTGGCGACATTGAATGTGGCAGCCGACATGGCCAGGTTCTCAGCGTAGCGCACAAAGAGCAGAATTGTGAACCCAGAGTTTCCTTGATTTAGCCCGGGTTTCCAGGTACAGCGTAGCGAGGTGGCGCCAGGTTGGTGGGATTCATCGTGCCGAAAGCAGCTTCCAGGCTAGCTTTGCGGGTAAGACTCCCCACTTCACTTGCTTCCCTACTCCTAACATGCGCCAAAACCTCGTCGCCGGCAACTGGAAAATGAACCTGACCTATTCTGAAGGTCTCGCCCTGGTTAGCGAAATTACCCGGTTAGCCAGGGCCACGGCGGCCGGAGCCGCTCAGCCCGAAGTTGTTATTTGCCCGCCTTTCCCGCTGTTGTACGGCGTTGGTGAGCACTTGCCGCCGAGCAATAAGTTTCACTTGGGGGCGCAGAACTGCCACCACAAAGAGAGTGGGGCTTTCACGGGCGAAGTGTCGGCCAGGGTGCTGGCCTCCGTGGGCTGCGAGTACGTTATTCTGGGCCACTCCGAACGTCGGCAGTACTTCCGCGAAGACGATGAGTTGCTGGGCCAAAAGCTGAAAGCCGCGCTGGCCGCTGGCCTGAAGCCCATTTTCTGCGTGGGCGAGTCGCTCGACACGCGGGAGGCCGACGAAACATTCGACTTCATCGGCCGGCAGCTTACCGACGGGCTATTCCACCTCAGCAACCAGGAGTTCGACCGGGTCACGATTGCCTACGAGCCGATCTGGGCCATTGGCACCGGCCGCACGGCCACCAGCGCCCAGGCGCAGGAGGTGCACGCCTTCATCCGCGAGCGGATTGCCCGCGCCTACGACGCCAAAGCGGCCCTGAACACCACCATTCTCTATGGCGGCTCGGCCAACGCGCAGAACGCACGGGAGCTTTTCTCGCAGCCCGATGTTGATGGCGGACTGATTGGCGGCGCCTCGTTGAAAGCGGCGGATTTCATGGCCATCGTCCAGTCGTTTTAAGCAGGGCTTATCGTCGTTCCTGGAAACTGCCTAAGCTTATCATATTGGGTTCTTGCCGGGCAAAAAAATATTAGCAGTTCTGCCCGAGGGTGAGCTGCGTCGGGCTAACCTCCACGTTGGGGTGATACACCAAGCGGTTGAAAGTACCGTACTCATCCACGACAAACGGCGCGCCCCCGTCAGACCGGGTATAAGTGGCCGTAGGCTGGGGGTTGAGCGGGGTTTCGTAAATGAGCGCCACTGTGTTATAAGTGGGAATGGCGACCGAGCGCAAGCGGTTGAGCAGGCCGGGGGTGGCAAGGTTCTGCACGTACTCCCAGTTCGTACCGCCATTAGTGGTTTTGTACAGGCTACTGGCCGAGCCACAGGCCCAGCCGTAGGTGTCGTTGAAGAAGGCGATGGAGGAGAGTGACTGCGTGCCTGGGTCGGTGCTGGTCCATTGGGCCTGGGCAGGAGTGCCTAAAAGGAGCGCGGCGATGGAGATGCTGTTTTCATAGAATGAGTGCGTCTGTGATGGCCGTTGAGTGGAGGTGGTCTGTTAAAGCATGTAAAAGTATACTTATTTTGTTAACCAGATTTTTGTGTAATGAGCAGATAAGGAAAAGATGCTAATTGTCATGGGGCATAATATAGACCACTGATAAAATGCTTATAATTTTATCAGTGGTCTATATTATGAGAAAAGCGAATATGTTTTCCATAAACTATTGCTGGTGGATGCCGTTTTAAGTTTAGAGTTGTGAATGTCGTTAAAGTATAATATTTTACTTGGCTCTATACTTTTTAATAAGATAATATCCTCATTAAAATTACTGATTTTTATTTGATGCAATTATAGGTCAATTATCGCCATTTTGAAGTCATTTATAAAAATTACTCTGCTGAACATCGGTAGGTATATTGAACCAAGGGCATACAATAGGGGCCCTCCAAAATAGGTGCCTTTATACACTATTCGCTCATTAATCATGATAGAACCAACTTCAGGACAGCCCTGACATATCTCATGGAGTCCTACATAGCTTATTTCGGTACCTTCAAACACATATTTCTGCTTGAATCCAGAGTGATGTATCATCTGATTATAGTTGGAGTTGATTGTATTATATTCCATGAAGGTAATGCATATAGTTACTTCCTAAACCTAGATCAATCCCCGCTACTATTTAGAACCTTTTTGCCACCAGAAGAATAATTGTACAGATATTTCCCACTGGTATCCATAACAATCATGCAATCATACCCCGCACAATTGTTAGGGCGAATTGTCTTATAAACTTGAGAAATTAAAGCTGTGTCAGTATTTGATCTTTGGACATAACAATTTATATAATATACTTCGCATGGTATAGGTTCTAATAATAGAGTTTCTTTATAAGTGTCATTTATGTGCTTGATTTTATTTTTCAATTCTTTGTCAAGAGGGCATAGTGTACCACATCCTGAGAGGAGAAAAAGTGCGAAGAGGAATAAATTTTGTTTACTTTCCATACAATCCAATTGCAGCTTTTATTGAAAACATTATGCCCTCTTTTTGATAATAGTAATCATTCCACCACTTAATTTCCGTCTTGTTATGAATCGCATCATTCCATTCGAAAGCAGTAGCATTACCATTTCGAGCAGGACGACCCATTAAAGCATTCATGATATTACCGCTTGCTCTATCATTCAATAGAAAGCCTTTACTTTCATTACCCCATCCAATTAGCTATGCAGAAGTTGGTCCGTATCTCTCTGCGATTAGAAACATGCCCATTCTATGCTCAAGAGAATTTAATTTCGGGCCACCATTATTATCAACCCAGTAATGCGTCATGATTGAAAGATAAGTGCCATCGGAAACTATGGCAACACCGACTCTAAATGATGTATTTTTGGAATAATACCCAAATTATATTGGGTTAAATCATTCCATTTTGGTTTGATGAAGCTCAACAGTCTGTTTGGACTCTGCTACACTGCATTTCTAATTTAAAAGACATTGATGTCACTACCTCTATAAGTTCTGAAGTAGTACCAATTATTTTTAATCTTATTAATCTTTCTTATGCGTTTTATATTGTCTGGTATATCTTCTATACCTTTGGCATACACAAAGACTAGCATATAATGCTTTCCCTCTGTTTTACTTACTGGAAAATCTTCAACAAGAAGATCAAAATAAGATCTATTGTTGTTTTTTAACTCAGCATATGTTGAGTCCTCAAGCTTTGAATAAAACAAAGCGTATTTGGGAGTCGTTTCTATAGACAGTAAGTCCAATCTATTCAATTCATCTACTAAGTGCCAAACTTCATCTTCATTGCAATTATCATTCTTTATCAGTCTTTTGAAGCCTAGAATTCTTTCAAATGTAAAATAGTATTTTTCAGTTCTATGTGCTACCATTCTCATGCCATTAGGCCAGATGTACGCAGATAAGAAAGTTTTACTCTTACAGAATTGGCTGTCATGATATAAAGCTAATGCATTATTTACTGAATCCTGCTTTGTGCAGGAAGTAAATGCCTGCTGCATTATTATAGAGATCAAAACAATGCCACCTATTTGGGTGTAATTCATTTTATTTGCCATAGCCTAGTCTTATTTCAGTTCTCCATCCATCACGAATTGCACGTTGGTCTTATTTTGGATTAGGATTTTGCAAATCATTTAAATTTTTTAAATTAGCCGAACTGAGGATTGGTTTTAGTGTGCAGAAAATTGAAGTATTATGGGTCAAGCAAAGCATAGTATGCAGTATTATTCCTTGTTTTTTTAAGAAGTAAAAAATTTGAGCTAAAACATTACACAGCTCGAATTAGTTAGATAAAAATCTAAAACTCGGTAAAACTCTTCGCTACGATCTTATACTTGCCACCACATAGGCAATAAATATAATTATCTAATACACTTTCTTTGTCTTTATACAAGTGTATTGCAAGTGTAAGTGAATGAAATAAGTAATCGGCAAAAACAAAGCATTCCTCTATTGGAAAAAGCGTTTGGTTTAGATCCTTATAGTAGGGCATTCCTATCCAGTCCTCAAATTTGAATCTGACATTTAAAAAGTTGTCTAAAGGATAAAACCTAAAAAAGTTATCATCGTACTCGCCTCTACTTCCATTCAAGTATAGAAAATATTCCTGCAAATCGGTGGGAATACTTATCCTATGCTTCTGTTCAAAGTCAGTTATATTATCCTCTGTAATATCTTTAATTAAATCGGCATCTGTAGTAGCCCAGAGGCTTTGTAAGGCTGAAAGTCTATGTGTCATTTCATTGCGTTAAGAGCTTTCTCAATAAGTGCTAGCCGCTGAGGCTGTATGGTCATTGCGTGTAGCGATGCTTTAGTTGCACGTGCTCCACCCGTTTGAGTAATAATCCGTGTGGCAAGCTCCTTGTATGGTTCAAGCACCCATCTAGGAGTTGGAACGGTACCATTTGATTTAAAAAACGCATTAAGTGCGGGGGAATCCATATTTGTTAGTCTTTGAATAGATTCTTTGTTAATCGATGATTTTTATCAGCCTGGCGGAGCAAGCAACTACTACCTTAGCGTTGAAAACGGCCAAGCCTGAGAGGGGTGGAATCATTCCCCGCAACCAGCAACTAGCAGCCACAACGTGTGCTGGGGCACAGGCACTGTCGTGGAATCGTTATCCCATAGCTTTTGACGACCTTTGGGCCCGAAAGCTACACCACATCCTGGAACTCTACATCTAGCTCAGCTATGTTTTTCTCCTTTTTGCTTACGGCCTTACTGACGGTGCTGCCTGCTCCTAAGGCGCTGGCCGCTGAGCCCTTAGTAGTAGCGCGCCCGCGTGCGGCTGGCCCACTGGAGCCCTGCAAAATTTACGGGTCGGTGTACCTCGAAACCAACCCTAGCCGCCGCAGCTACTGCTTCGGTACGGTATACATCGAACCCGAAGAAGCCTTCGCCGACCTTTTGGTCTTTAAGGAAGACAATAAGCTGTTTGCCGATCGCGCCGGCCTGTGGGCCGAGACTCCCGCCCGCGACTTCGCCGATTACGTACTGTTCGTGACGCCTGACCGCGCGAGGGCCGACTTTGCCATTCACTACACCACGGTACGCTCGTTCGCGGGCTGCAAGAACTAACAGGGCGAACTCTGTAGCTCACCAACTGGGTAGCGCCCTGGTTGCCGGCCAGTTGAGCAAAGCGCTACCAACCCACGACCTCCAAACCCTGACATTTCCGAAGTGGATTTTATTGAACTGACGGTAGAAGCTCCGCGTGAGCTGGCCGACATCCTGGTGGCCGAACTGGCCGAAGTAGGCTTCGACACCTTCGAAGACAACGACGCGGGCTTTTGCGCCTACACCACCGAAGAGGCTTTCAACCCCGACGCGGTATCGGAAATCATGAGTCGCTATGGCGGAATCGGTGAGCTGAACCATTCGCACCGGGTTATCACCCGCCAAAACTGGAACGCGGAGTGGGAAAAGAACTTCCAGCCCCTGATTATTGCCGACCGGGTGTCGGTGCGAGCGCCCTTCCATCCCAAGCCCGCTGGCATCGACTACGACATCGTCATCATGCCGCGCATGTCGTTTGGCACGGGCCACCACGAAACCACGGCCCTGATGCTGGAAAACCAGCTCGACGTGAACCACCAGGGCCGGCGCGTACTCGACATGGGCACCGGAACCGGGATTCTGGCTATTATGGCCGAAATGCTGGGGGCTCGCCAGGTGCTGGCCGTCGACACCGAGCCCTGGACCGTGGAGAACGCCCGCGACAACGCCGTCGAAAACCAGTGCCACCGCATTGAGTGCCGCTTGGGGGGAGTCGAAACGCTGGCCCGGGAAGCCCCTTTCGACCTTATTCTGGCCAACATCAACCGCAATGTGCTCCTCGAAGACATGCACGAGTATGCGCGCCTGTTGCCCAGTGGCCAGCCCTTGCTGCTTAGTGGATTTTACGAGGAGGATTTGCCTAAAATTACCGCCGAAGCCGCCCGTCATGGGTTACGCTATCAGCGCCACCGGACCCTGCGAAGCTGGGTGTCGGCTATCTTTGAGAAAGAGTAGAAATCGTCGGAATAGCCCAAAAGTTATCCGGAAGGTGTTGTCGCGGGTTTGTTCTGTTGAATGGCAAGGCGGCATTCCTTTGTTAGAAGTATCAAAGGAGACCTGTCGGCACTGGAAGACATTACCGGCGCCGGCTGGCCTGGCTTAACCAAAGTTTTCGGCCTTCGCCATCTTTGTTGTGGTAAGCTTGCGGTTGATTCGGCGCTGAAGCTCAACCGTATTTGATCAAATTCAACCATGAAAACAGTGCGCGTGCCAAAGGGAATACTAGCGGCCTTGCTCGTGGGTGGGGTATTGCTGATGGCTTTTCGCCCGCGGCCCAGTGAGGAGGGAATGATTCAGCGCATTGTGCGCCAATTGGGCGAGTTTTATACCGCCGCCCGGGGTGAAAAAGCCTATCTGCACCTCGACCGGCCGGTGTACGCCACTGGTGAAACCATCTGGTTTAGCGCCTATGTGGTCGATGCTTCGCAGCACCAGCTAGATTCCCTCAGCCAAGTGCTGCACGTCGACTTGCTTTCGCCCCAGCGAGTGGTAGTGGCCCGCCGGACCTTGCGCCTGAAGGGTGGCCGGGCCAGTGGCGACCTCGATATTGCCGATTCGCTGGCTGCCGGCACCTACGTGCTGCGGGCTTATACCAATTGGATGCGCAACGCGGGCGACCATTTCGTGTACAGCCGCCGCCTGAGCATCTGGCCTGCTTCGCCCCTGGGGCCGCCGGAAAGCACCCCCGAAACCGCCAAGTCGGCTGGCAAACCCAAGAGCGCGGCCCTCGCCAACAAACCAGACGTGCAGTTCTTTCCGGAAGGCGGCTATTTAGTGGAGGGCCTGTCGGGCGTAGTGGCCTGCAAAGCCACCGACGCCAGCGGCCGGAGCGTGGCGGTGCGGGGCCAGATTCTGAATGCCCAGAATGCCGTAGTAGCAACCTACAGCTCCCGCCACGGGGGTATGGGCCGCTTTACCCTGGTGCCGGGTGCGGGCCAGCGCTACCACGCACACTTTACGCTGCCCGACGGCAGCACGGCCGACTACCCTTTGCCGTCGGTGCAAGCCAGCGGGTATTCGTTGCACGTGGTGGAGAGCGGCGGGGATTTTTTAGTCGCGGCTCAGTATCGGGGACCCGCCGGGGCGCCGGCCCCCGGACCCGTGCAGCTGCTGACCGAGGTACGGGGTATACTGGCCTACCCCAGCCCGCGAACGCTCGCGGGCGACGAGCCCGTCGTTTGGCGGATGCCCAAGAAAAACTATCCGAACGGCATCATTCACTTCACCTTATTCGACAGCCAGGGAATTCCGCAGTGTGAACGCTTGGCTTTCGTGCAGAACGGCCCGGCGGCCCTCCGCGTTACCATTACGCCCGACCAGGCCAGCTACGGCCCCCATTCGCCGGTTCAGCTTACGGTGCGGGTGGTCGACGCGGCTGGGCAGCCCGTGGCCGCCAACCTCTCGGTGGGCGTGAGCGAGGCCGGGCTTAGCGCGCTCGACCCCAACGCCGAAACCATCGCCTCCAACCTGCTGCTGACGTCCGACCTGGTCGGCTACGTCGAAGACCCTGGCTATTACTTTCGGGAGCAGTCGGCGGCCACGGCGCAGGCTCTCGACGACCTGCTGCTGACCCAGGGCTGGCGGCGGTTCGTGTGGAAAGCCGTGCTGGCCGGGCAAGCGCCACCCGTGATCTTCACCCCCGAGCAGGAGATTAGCCTGGTCGGCCAGGTAGTGAGTGAGCACGGCAACCGCCCCATTGCCAACAGCCAGCTGACTTTCTTGCAGGTAAAGCCGGTAAAAAATGTCGCCACAGGCACCACCGACGCGCAGGGCCGCTTCAGCTTCGTGGGCTTTCCGGTGCAGGACACGGCAGTTATCACGCTGCAGGCCCGGCGGGCGCAAGGTGGCAGCAACGTCATCATCCAGCCCGATAATGGTCCGGTGCCCCCCGCGCAGCCCTTACCCGGGTTGCCGCCCGTAGCGACTGCGCCGCCCGGCGTGGCCGCTTTTGTCCGGCGCAGTCGCCAGGCCCAGGCGGCCGACCTGGACCTGCATCCCGAGAAAGGCATGCGCAACATCCGGCTAGCCAACGTGGCTGTGACGGCCAAGCGCGAGACCGTGCCGGCCAACGACTCGCGCCGCCTTTATGGGGCGAAGGGAGGCACCGTAATCAATTTTGCGGATATGCCCTCGGCGCAATCGGGCCTGGGGGTGTTGCAGGTGTTGCAAGGGCGGGTAGCTGGCCTCACCATTAGCGGTAATCCACCCAACATGTCGGTGCAGATCCGGGGGCAGGGCACGCCCCTGTTCATTCTCGATGGCCAACGGGTCGACGTCGATGTCATTAACACCCTGCCGTCTTCCGATATTGAATCCGTCGAAATATTCAAAGGAGCCGAAGCTGCCATTTTCGGCGGTACCGGCGGGGCCATTGCCATCTATACCAAGCGAGCCAACCCCGATTATAAAGGTGCCGACCAGTCCCCGGCTCCCGGCATTGCTACGGTGAAGCTGCCCGGCTTTTACCAGGCCCGTGAGTTTTACCAGCCCCGCTACAACGCCTTGCTCACCAACCCGCCCGTCGACCCGCGCACCAGCACCTTGTACTGGAACCCGGCCGTGCGCACCAATGCCAAGGGCGAGGCCGAGCTCCACTTTTTCACTGCCGACGGCAGCGGGAGCTTTCAGGCCGTGGCCGAAGGCTTGAGCCAAAACGGGCAGCCGGCCCAAGGTATGGGCCCGGTGATAGTGCGCGGCAAGTAGCTTCAGGAATTAAAAATTAAAAATGAAGAATTAAAAATCGGCTGGTCAATTTTTAATTCTTCATTTTTAATTTTTAATTCCTTTGCGAGAACTGCTCTGATTGACGAGATACCAGGGGGATGTTGCCCTCGCCTTGGAGCGTTGGCCCCGACGATTTAGCGGACCCCGGAGGCTGGCGCTACGGTTGAGGATAACTCCCCTCATCGTCGGGGTCGAAAGCAATTCTGGGGCGAAATCAAAGATTTTCCTTTCAGAAGCGGTTTTTTTACCGGAACATTACTTTCCCATAGCCTCGCCGCTACCGCGCACTCCTGCGTTCAGGCTGGCTGCAGAACTTCCATCCTACTAATACGCTCAATGAACAAGCTCGCAACGATTGACTATATCGTTTTCTTCGTTTACTTCATCATTGTCGCCGGCTACGGCGTTTGGATCTACCGCCGCAAAACCGGCCACGATGGCACGATGGAAGGGGATTCTAAAGACTATTTCCTGGCCGAAGGCTCCCTGACGTGGTGGGCTATCGGCTCCTCGCTCATTGCCTCCAACATTTCGGCCGAGCAGTTCGTGGGCATGTCGGGCTCGGGCTTTAAAATGGGCCTGGCCATTGCGACTTACGAGTGGATGGCCGCCATCACGCTTATCGTGGTGGCCGTGTTCTTCATTCCGGTCTACCTGAAGAACCACATCTTCACGATGCCGCAGTTCCTTAGCCAGCGCTACAATGGCACCGTGGCCATGATTATGGCGCTGTTCTGGCTCGCGCTCTACGTTGTGGTTAACCTGACGTCGATTCTCTACCTGGGGGCCATTGCCATCAGCAGCATCGCCGGGCTGAACCTGAACTTCTGCATGTACATGCTGGCCGGCTTTGCCGTGCTCATCACCCTGGGCGGCATGAAGGTAATTGGCTTCACCGACGTAATTCAGGTGTTCTTTCTCATCCTGGGTGGCCTGGCTACCACCTACCTGGCCCTGAACCTGGTAGCCGAGCACTACGGTACTTCGGGGGTGGTCAATGGCTTCCACCTGATGACCCAGAACGCCGGTGACCATTTCCACATGATCTTCCAACGCGATAATCCCAACTACATAGACCTGCCCGGCCTAACCGTGCTACTCGGTGGCATGTGGATTGTGAACCTGAACTACTGGGGCTGCAACCAGTACATCACCCAGCGCGCCCTGGGGGCCGACCTGCCCACGGCGCGGGCGGGCATTCTATTCGCGGCGTTTCTCAAGCTGCTCATGCCCGTGATTGTGGTGCTGCCCGGTATCGCGGCCTTCGTGCTTTACAAGAGCAACGTGTTCAGCGGCGAGATGATGCAGAACGGCGAACTCAACCCCGACCGCGCCTATCCCGTGCTGCTCAACATCCTGCCCGTGGGCCTGAAGGGACTGTCGTTTGCGGCGCTGACGGCCGCCGTCGTAGCCTCGCTGGCCGGCAAAGCCAACAGCATCGCCACCATCTTCACCCTCGACGTTTACAAGAAAGTGCTTAACCCGGAAGCTTCGGAAAAACGGCTGGTAACCACTGGTAAAATTGCGGTGGTTGTGGCGATGATACTGGGGGTACTCATCGCCCCCCACCTGGGCATCGACAAAAAAGGGGGGTTCCAGTACATTCAGGAGTACACCGGCTTCGTGTCGCCGGGCATCTTTGCCATGTTTATCCTGGGCTTTTTCTGGAAGAAAACGACGTCTACCGCGGCCCTGTTTGCTACTATTGGCGGCTTTCTGCTATCGGTGCTGTTCAAGTTTCTGCCGGGCTTCGCGGACCTTTCCTTCCTGGCGCCCCTGGGCTTCGCGGTGCCCAACGCGGCGGGCGTCTACGAAATTCCCTTCCTCGACCGGATGGGCTTTGTGTTCCTGATCTGCGTAGTTGCCATGGTGGCCATCAGCCTGGCCGAAACCAGCCGGGGCGTAAAGACCAATGGCCTGGAAGTAGACCGCAGCATGTTCAAAACTACCCGCAGCTTTGCCATTGGCACCATGATCGTCCTACTCCTGCTCACTACGCTTTACACCGTTTACTGGTAAGGGCCACTGGGAGCCGGCCTTGCTAACCCACGTTGCGGAATAGCCGGGTAGCGGCGGTAGGTTGGGAGAGCATGGTAACCTAGGTCAAATGAGAGCCGCGTCGCGGTGAGAGGCCAACGCCAACCGCCGAATCTGTCACCGCTACGCGGCTCTCAACCACCTAGCCTTTTTAATTACTACCAACCAGTCGCCGCTACCCGGCTATTCTGCAACTTGAGTTTGGTAGCTTCGCCAGGCAGCTATTGCGTTACAACCCGCCCGTGCTCCTCGATGGAGACTGGAGGCGTTCTGCCATGGCGAGCATCAGGCCCGCCGTCGTATCGTACGCAAGACAAAACCCTAGTTATTAATTATCTGAGTTCTGAACCTCTACTCATTAGGGAGAGGCTGGGAGGAAAATTATGGCTTGTCTTCCAGTAGCTCCATCTGCCAGAGCAGGTGCTCTGCGCTGATAGGGTAGGGGGCCCCGTGGCGAATGGTTTGAAACACTGCTTCGAACAAATTCAGGTAGTTGCCGGGAGTGGCTGGGTCGGCCGTGGTCGTCAGGGAACCATCGGGTGCCGCTACGGTGAGGCGGCCCTCCCGGCCGGGCTCCTCGCGGCCATACCCGGGGGCCAGGGGCGACAGCCCTTGCTGCAGTTGGGCTTCCTGCCGGTCGGTGCGGTGTTTTTGATAGCTGCCCAGCGTGCCGTGCAGCACGTAGGCGGGGCCGGGGTCGGCTATTAGCAAGCCGGCGGTGAGCCATACGTTTAGCCCTCGCGGGTAGCGCAGGTGCAGGGTAAAGAAATCATCGACCTGGCTGCCGGGGCGGAACTGGCCCAGCGTTTTGTAACTGCCCAGGGGCTGGCCGAACAGGCTGAGAGCTTGGTCGAGCAGGTGGGGGCCCAGATCGTAAAGCAGGCCGCTGCCCGGGCCGGGCTCTTCCTTGAACTTCTTGACGTTGAGCCCTGGCTTGTAGCGGTCGAAGCGCAGGTGCACTTCGATAAGCTGGCCCAACTGCCCGCTTTCCACTACGCGTCGCACCGCCTCGAAGTCGCTGTCCCAACGACGGTTATGATAAGCCAGCAGGCAGCGGTTTGCCGCCCGGGCCCGGGCCTGCAACTCTCGCAGCTGGGCTGCGGAGGACGCCACGGGCTTTTCCAGCAGCACGTGCTTGCCTGCTTCCAGAGCTTGCTGGGCCAGGGCAAAGTGGGTGTTGTTGGGCGTGTTCAGGACCACTAGCTCAACGGCCGGGTCGGCCAGTAACTCGGTCACGCTCGGGTAGCTGCGAACGGTGGGGTAGTCTTGGCGCATACGCTGTGCGGTACGCTCGGCCACGGCCCATAAATCAAATCCGGGGTGCGCGGCCAGAAATGGCGCGTGAAAAAGCTTGCCCGACATGCCGTATGCGAGCAGGGCCGTGCGAATGGGAGCAGTAACCATGCCCCGAAGTAACACAATAGGAACTCCACCACCGAAGGGCCCCGGCCCAGCTAGAAATGAAGGCCCCGACTCAGGCCGACTATCAGACCCTCCGTTAGGAGTGGGATAATACAAGGCCGGTAAAAAGGATGTAGCTTAGAAAATTATTGATAATGAGTAGCCAAGCCAATATAAGCCTTATTCTGACGGTGTTACTTTTTTGATTCTGCCTAACTTGTACCGGGTTTTTGAGCGCAATGCCGAGCAGTATACTTACTGCCAGGTATTTGCCTTAAAAATGCAGCTAGCCTGGGCCTGTCCGCGTCGTTTTGTCGGTGTGCGACTGAGGTTGCCAGAACTGGGAGAGAGCTGAAAAATAGAGCCCGCTGCGGGGCTGTCGGGTTGTACCGACAAATAATGTAGATTAGCTAACCGATCAATAGCCTATATGAAACCATTAATTATCCTTACTGCTGCGTGGCTGAGCCTGGGGCTAGGCAGCTATTCTTCGGTTCAGGCGCAGCCGAAAGCGCCAGCCCCAACGAAGGCGCCCGCTCCGGGGGGAAACGGGACGGCGCCGGCTGCCGCGCCCCGCTACCAGGTGGGCAAGCTTTCGACCGACCCGGCTCAGTATATCATCGATGTGCAGGGCATGATGGCCAGCACCAATAACGCGGCGGCCCGCGGGGTAGGCAGCAGCCTCAAGGAGCTGTGGGGTAGCAACCGCCTTACGGCCTCTCAGCAGGCCCGCATCGTAGCCCTGTCGCAAATTATGCTGGCCAAGAGGTTTCGGCCCCGGCCTCACTTTGAAACCTTCTTCAAGTCCGTCCTGGGGGGCGCTAACTCCGCCAAGCTTACCGATCAGCAGATGGACCAGTACCTCGACGTGCTGGGCCAGACCCTGGAGAAAGAATCGCCCCAGGAGACCGAGAAATTTATCTTCAGCACCAGCCGCTTCCTGAACGGGGGCTACCTCCACCGCTCGGGTTACAACACGCTACGCGCCATCGGGGGGACGGTTTCGTTCGCCTACTCGCCCATTGCCGCGCCCACTTCCAACCTAGAATTCGGAGCCCCCGCTCCGAAGGAAGAGCCGCTACCCGCCGCTAAGCCCGCGGCAAAAAAGCCTGTGGCCGCTAAGACTCCCGCGAAAACAGCCAAGCCCGCCCCCAAGAAAAAAGCCAGCAGTGGCTGGGATACCGCCGACTTGTGGTCATCGCCCTCGGGCGGCGGCTGGGGCGACACCGACGACGGCTGGGGAACCCCCGTGAAGAAAGCTCCGGCCAAGAAGCCGGCGGCCAAGGGTGCTCCGATGGCGGCTAAAGCCACGGCGCCCGCTAAGGAAGCCGCGCCGGCCGTCAACGCTGCCGACTTTGAGACGCCCACGGCTTCGTTCACCCCATCGGCCCTGCCCTACGATGAATACTTGGCGCCCCCGGCGCGCGGGGCGGTGATTGTGGTGAAGGATGTCGACTTATTTATGGGCACAGCCGGCGACTCGGTGCTCCTGAAAAAAGTGAGTGGCACGGCCGTTCCTAATTCTGACCGATTCCTGGCCTCGGGCGGACAGTTGGTGTGGTCCATCAACACCAACCCGGTTACGGCCGATATAGCCGGCTTCGATTTCGACATGAGCAAGCCCGAGTTTACGGCTCAGCCGGTCACGCTGACGTATCCCGCGGTCCTGGAGGGCTCTGTAAAAGGCGCCCTTAGCTACAAGAGCGTGCGGCGCAAGCCCGGGGCAGCCGATACGGGCTACCCGCGCTTTATCTCGCTCACCAACGACGCCCGCATTAAAACCCTGGGGGAAAATATTCAGTACCGGGGCGGCCTCTCGATGGCGGGCGGGCGGCTGCTGAGCGCGGCTTTAGACGGCTCGCTGTCCAAGCTCACGGTGAGCCTCGATGGCAAGCCCAAGTTCAAGGCCTTGTCGCGGGCTTACGTGTTGGGCGATACGCTGATCACCGCCAGCCGGGCCGCCATCACCATTTATGAGGGCAGCCAGGATTCGGTGACGCACCCTGGCACGCAGCTCAAATACTCAAAACCCAAGCAGGAACTGAAGCTCGCCCGCGAGGAAGGACTATACAAAACCACCCCGTACAGCGACTCTTATCACCAGATAGATATTCGTACCGAGTCTTTGATCTGGAACCTGCGCAGCCCCACCATCAGCTTCGCGGTGCTGTCGTCGAAAAACCAGCAAACGGCCGATTTTGAGAGCAAAGAGTTTTTCACCAACAACCGGTATCAGCAGCTGAAGAGCATCAACCGGCTGCACCCGCTGCAAATGCTGGTGGGCTATAGCCAAAGCCACGACAAAATAAAAACTTTCAACGTCAGCGACCTGGCCCGCGACCTGAAAACGTCGGTTCCCAATATGCGCACCGACATGGCGGGCCTGGCGCGCGATGGCTATGTGCAGTGGGACTCCCAAACCGGTCAGGTAACCATCCTGCCGAAAGGGGCGCACTACGTGGCCTCCGCCCGCGATAAGAAAGATTATGACCACTTGGCTATCAAATCCTTGTCGGGTACCAATCGTAACGCCGTCCTTAACCTGAACACCAACGAGCTGCTGGTGCGTGGGGTGAAGCGCTTCAACTTTACCAATGACTCCGCTACCGTGTTCGTGCGGCCCGACAGCGCCATTATCCGAATCGGAAAAAACCGGAACATTACCTTCAATGGGGCGGTGCTGGCCTCGGCCATGCGCTTTAGGGGCGCCAACTTCAAGTTCGATTACGATGGGTTCTACATCGACATGGCCAAGATTGATTCCATTGTCATTCGTAGCGAAGCCCGCGACGCCAAAGGCAAGCCCAATGGCAAACGCGCCGAGTACGCCCTGACCAACAAAGGTAGTTTCTCGACGGGGCGCCTGTTTCTGAATGATCCCAAGAACAAGTCGGGCCGCAAGAAGAAGGGGGAGTACCCGGCTTTTGAGTCCAAGAGCGGAGCCAACGTATACTTCGGCAACCAAGGGGTATTGGGCGGCGTCTACGACTCAACGGTGGTATTCGACATCCCGCCGTTCCGGATTGACTCGCTGAATTACATGAGCCAATCGGCTTCCGGGCTTACCGGCACGTTCCGGAGCGGCGGAATCATACCCGACATTGCCACCAAGCTCACGGTGCAGGAAGATGGCGCGATGGGCTTTGTGTACAACGTGCCCAAGGAGGGGTTCCCGCTCTACAAGGGCCGGGGCCGCGTGTACAATAAGGTGATGATGAACAGCAAAGGCCTGCAAGCCGACGGCACCATTACCTACCAGTCGGGTACCTTTGTTTCCGACGATTTTGTGTTTTATCGCGACTCGGTCGTGACCGTCGGCAAGTCGGGTACCGTCGCGGCGAAAACAGCAGGGGGCGTCGACATCCCCAATATGACCATGCCGCCCGGCTACATGATGCGCTGGCACGTGCGCCGCGACTCCATGTATCTGATTACGCCGCGTTCCGGTGAGGCCATCAGCTTGTATTCCAGTATTAACTCAAAAACCAAAGCCGGAACGGCTTACAACTTCAAGGGCACGGCGCTGCTCACGCCCCGAAACGCCGGCGGCAATGGTCGCCTCGATGGGCCGCAGTCGTTCATTAAGTCGCCGGAGTTCGTCTTTAAATCGGACAGTTACTCCGGCAAGCGCGCCACCATCAACGTTAAGTCGGCCGAAACCAACAAGCCGGCCCTCACCGCCAACGAGGTCACTTTCGATTACAGCCTGAAGAAGGGCTACGCCGATTTCAAGCGGGAGGAAGGCAGCACGGCCAGCATCGACTTGCCCTACTCGAAGTTTAAAACCACCCTCAGCGGTGGCCACTGGGACTTTAAGAAAAAGCAAGTGCAGCTGCGCGTGGCCGCCAATGCTGACTCTACCAAGTCGTTCTTCTACTCTACCAACCCCGAGCAGGGTGGCCTGAAGTTCAAAGCCTCCACTGGGGTGTATGACCTAGCTCAATACCAGATGCAGGTAGGGGGGGTGCCCCACATCGCCACCGCCGATGCCTGGGTTATCCCCGACTCCGGTAAAGTCAGCATTTTGGCCAATGGCCGGATCCAGCGCCTTAAAAATGCCCGGGTTGAGCTCGACTCGCTGAAAAAGATTCACAAGCTGGTGAAGGGCAACATCGAAGTGCTGTCGAGGATGGCCTTTGCCGGCGACGCCGAGTATACCTATAAAATGGGCCGCGACTCGGTGGCGCTGCGCTTCAGCAATTTCGAGCCGGATCCCATAGGCCCGCTCGCCAGCATCAGTGCCAGCTCCGGCAAGGGCTCGAAAGGGTTCCTGCGCCGTAAGGGCAATGCGAAGGAGGAAGCCGTGGAAACCGTTGCTCCCGTGAAGGGGCCTCCCACCGTGGCCACGGCCAAAATCACCGGCAAGTTTCAGCTCACCCCCCGCATTGGCTACCGCGGCGATTTGCAGCTGAATTCGCAGCGCCGGGGCTTCGCATTCGTAGGGGGAGAAGTGCAGCTACAATTCGGAAAAGCGCACAAAGGCGGCGATTGGGTGCCGGTAAAAGATTCCATCGACGTCAAGAATTTTACCCTCGACCTGACCGATGCGAAGTCGGCCGATGGCACCCCGCTCGTGACGGGCTTGTTCATGTCGGACCAGACGCAGAAGATTTATCCGGTGTATGCCGCCGCGCCACCCAGCGCCGACGTGCCCGTTTTTAAAGTCGACGGTAAGCTGCGCTACAACGATAAGACGGGGGTATACAGCATCTCCCGGACCGATCCGAGCAACCTCAACGCTTATGAGGGGGCGGCGCTTACCTACACCGACAGCACCAACGCGCTTACTTTCCGGGGGCCGATGACCTTCATCAACTCGAGCAAGGACTACAAGATGGTGGGTAGCGGCGTGGGTACCGCTAAGCCCGACAGCGCCATTTACGCGGTGGACGCGCTGCTGGCTATGGACATCACCATGCCGCCCAAGGCCATCGAAGTGATGGGCGCCGAGCTGGCCCGCGCCACTAAACGCTCGCCCGAAGCCCAGGACGGCTCGCCCAACGAGCGATACAAGCTGGGCCAATTCATCGGCGACCAGGGTGTGGAGGACTACATCGCGCACAAGGGCAAGGCCGACCCGCTGATGAAGCTTTCCCCCAAGCTGATGCATACCCTGGTGCTAAGCAAGGTTAACCTGCGTTGGAACGACAAGAAGCGCGCGTGGTATTCGGTAGGCCCGATTGGCTTGGCGGGTGTAGGAAAGCAACCCTTGAACGCCCTGGTGAATGGCTACGTGGAAATCCGCCGCGAAGAAGGCGCCGACCTGGTGGAGATGTACCTCGAAGCGGGCACCCAAGCCTGGTACTACCTCAAATACGCCAAAAACCTGCTGCTGGCCAAGTCGCAGGGCGAGACCTTCGACACCGAAATCAGCAGCAAGGCCAAGTACGACTACAATACGGCCACGAGCTACGGGGTTTTCCTGGGAGAATTGGCGGATGTCGACGCGTTCCGCTCGCACTTTGAGAAGGACTACCTGCACAAGTCGGGCAAGGTAGCTGCCCTCTCCACGGCCCCAGAGCCCAGCGAGGAGCTTGATGAAGTGGACGGCAAAAAGAAGAAAGGCAAGGGCGATGCGGCGACTGGCGGCGGTGACAGCACTAACCCCGCGCCCAGTCCTCCTAAGAAGAAAAAGAAGGCCAAGGCCAACGACCCCTTCGGCGATGGTACGCTTGATGACCCGCTGCCTGCCCCGGTTAAAAAAGAACAAGCCAAGGAAAAAGCTGCCCCGCCGGCCGCTCCTGGAGCCGATGCCGCTCCCACGGAGCCTAAGAAAGCCAAGGCCAAAGAAACCGCCCCCGCAACAGGGGATACGCCCAACCCGGCCCAGGACAAAAAAGAAGCCGAGCGCCAGGCCAAGGAAGCCGAAAAGCTAAAGAAGGAAGAAGAGAAAAAGAAGAAGGACGAGGAAAAGAAGAAAAAGAAGGCTTCCGACGACCCCTTCGGCGACAGCTAGCAACAAACTAACGTAAAGCCTTACGCCCTTCCAGTGAAGGGAAGAGCAGTTTCAGCAATCTGAAATTGGGGTGGTAAGCTCCCGGCACAATGCCCGAACGAAACTGGTGTGAGCCGTTCGACCATTGTGCCGGGAGCTTATCACCCCAGTTTGCTTTTGATAAAATATCCCCTCCTTTGCGAGGACAGAGGATATCGTCCATCCCTCGGCCTTACCCATGATCATCATCCTGCTCGCTCTTCTGACTGCCTACCTGCTTGGTTCCATCCCCACGGCCCTGTGGGTGGGGCGCCGCTTCTTCGGCTTGGCCGACATCCGTGAGCATGGTTCTGGTAACGCTGGGGCCACCAACACGTTTCGTGTGCTGGGCCCCAAGGCTGGCTCAGTGGTGCTGCTGATCGACGCGCTAAAAGGCTTTATCGCCGCGTATTGCCTGCCCGCCGGGCTGCTGGCCCAAGGTGCCATTCCGGCCGAACACGTCCTGTACTACAAGCTGGCCTGCGGCGTGCTGGCCATCGTGGGGCACATTTACCCCGTTTTTGCCCAGTTCCGGGGTGGTAAGGGCGTAGCTACCGTGCTGGGTATGATGCTGGGCGTGGCTCCCGGCGCCGTGGGCGTGTGCCTGTTGGTATTCGTGGCGATGCTGCTGCTGTTTCGCTATGTGTCGCTGGCATCCATGACGGCGGGCGTCACGTTTGCGCTGCTGCAGTTACTGCCCGAGTTTCGGCCCGCGCAGCCTTTCATGGTGTGGGTGGGGTTTGTGCTGGCGGCGCTGCTTATCTACACGCACCGGGCCAACATCGGCCGCCTACGGGCCGGGACGGAGAGCCGGGTGCCACTGTTTGGGCGGAAGTAGCACGGGCCCCGGCCGGTGGTTTCGGGCCTTGGCGCATTTCGGTTGTGCCCGTTACTTTTACCGCTCCGTTCTCACTCCCTCATTACTTACTCTTCGCCGCGCATGGCCTCTTACCTTTCTGACCACCAAGCCCGCTTTCTTGACGAGCTGATAGCCTGGCTCCGCATCCCGTCCGTGTCGGCCGATCCTAAGTTCCACGACGACGTGCTGCGGGCTGCCGACTACCTTCGGCTGCGCCTCGAAGAAGCGGGCGCGCAGAACGTCGAAGTCTGCCCTACGGCCGGCAACCCCATCGTGTACGGCGACTATCTCACCGACCCTGGCAAGCCTACGGTGCTGGTGTACGGCCACTACGACGTGCAGCCCGCCGATCCGTACGAGCTGTGGACTTCGCCGCCCTTCGAGCCCGTAATTAAGGACGGCAACATCTACGCCCGTGGAGCCTGCGACGATAAAGGCCAGGTGTACATGCACGTCAAAGCCTTCGAAATGATGATGCGCGACGGTCAGGGCGGCGTGCCCTGCAATATCAAATTTATGTTTGAGGGCGAAGAGGAAATCGGCTCCAACAACCTCGAGATCTTCGTGAAAGCGAATAAGGAGAAGCTGAAGGCCGACGTCATTCTCATCTCCGACACGGGGATTCTGGCCAACGACGTGCCCAGCATCGAAGTGGGCCTGCGTGGCCTCAGCTACCACGAAGTTACCGTGACCGGCCCTAACCGCGATCTGCACTCCGGCCTCTACGGCGGCGCCGTGATGAATCCCATCAACGCCCTGTGCCAGATGATTGCCAGCCTGCACGACGAGAACGGCCGCATCACCATCCCGGGCTTCTATGACAACGTGGCCGAGCTGAGCGCTGAAGAACGCGCCGAAATGGCCCAGGCTCCCTTCTCGGAAGAGGAATTCAAGCAGAGCATCGGCTTGCCCGCCACGGCCGGCGAGGCCGGCTATTCCACCATGGAGCGCACCAGCATCCGCCCCACGCTAGACGTCAACGGCATCTGGGGAGGGTATACCGGCGAGGGGGCCAAAACGGTCATTGCTTCCCAGGCCCACGCCAAAATCTCCATGCGCTTGGTGCCCCACCAGACCTCGGCTGAAATCACCGAGCTGTTCCAACAGCACTTTCGCCGCATCGCTCCGGCGGGAGTCACCGTGGAGGTGCGCCCCCACCACGGCGGAGAGCCGGTAGTTACTCCCACCAACTCGGTGGCCTACCGGGCCGCGGCCGACGCCATGGAAACCACCTTCGGTAAGCACCCGGTACCTACCCGCGGCGGCGGCTCCATCCCCATCGTGGCCATGTTCAAGTCCGAGCTGGGCCTGGATACCGTCCTGCTCGGCTTTGGGCTGGACTCCGATGCCATTCACTCACCCAATGAGCATTACGGGGTGTTTAACTTCCTGAAAGGCATCGAAACCATTCCGCACTTCTATCGCAACTACGCGGCGGCGCAGTAAATGGCGTGGTAGGGTTATCGGTACATTAAGCTAGGTCGTGTGGAGAGTTACTAAATCAGCGGAGGCTCCTCTCTTAAGGAAGTAAACAGAAAAGCCCGGCTTCCACCGTGGAAGCCGGGCTTTTGAGAAGGCGTTTTAGCAATTACTTGCCGCCGAATAGGTAGCCAATTTGAAATTGGAACACAGAATTGCGGACTTTGGAGTCACCTGAAGATTTTGAAGAACTGTCGGCGAGGTCAGATATGCCGCCGTTATAGCGAACACCAAACTCCAGGCCCTGGGGCAACTGGTAACCTACGCCTGCTATGTAGCCGAAGTCGACTTTGCGTGTACCATCGGTGCTGGTGCTTGAGCTCGAGGCCATGCCTTTAATATCAACTTCGTTTTTTATAGCAAGTAAAAAACCAACCTGCGGTCCTGCTTCAAAAAATAACCCGTCGGCCTTTACGCGGGCCAATAATGGCACGTCTAGATACGATGGTCTCGTTTGAACTTTGATGAAGTCATTCTCGGCCTTTGCGCCCTTCTGAGAGTAGAGCAGCTCCGGGTGGAAGGAAATAAGGTCGCTAAAGCTAATGTCGGCCATAATGCCGGCGTTGGCTCCTACTAGATTTTTATTTTCATTATCGTCGCCACCAGTAAGGGTAGACAAGCTGGCGCCCGCCTTAATACCAAAACGGGTTTCTTGGGCACTGGCTGCACCAACAACACTAACTAACAAACCGAGAGACAGTATTACCTTTTTCATTACAAAAAGAAGCGTAAAAAGAGGGTTGAAATAGGTCAGCAATGCTGACGAGAAAACCTGGACAAATGCCATGCCATACTTGCCTGCGCAGCCATAAACGCTTAACTAGATTTAGCAAAGTGCCCCGCTCATGTAAGAAGTTGAGGCTCCATCGCCCCGAGTTAAGGAGCTAGCCCTCGGCTTCGAGGCTAACGGGACTTCACTGCCTTACCACATGAATAACGCCGTCACACGTCGGCAACAGGAGGGCGTGGATCCTCCAATTGTAGTAGGCAAAGCTCACCTTGATCGCAAGGCTGCAATTATTACTTCATCTCAATAAACAAGCGGAGCACACAAAAAAGCCCGGCTTTCATTGCGGAAGCCGGGCTTTTGAGAAGGCGTTCTAGCAATTACTTGCCACCGAACATGAAACCAGCGTACAGCTGAAACGCACTGTTGCGGACCTTATCAGTTTCTTTGTTAATATTAGTAATGCCCCCATTATAGCGCAGCCCAAACATGGGGCCTGACTCTAACTTGTAGCCCAACCCTACGGCATAGCCAAAGTCAATGGTTTCGATCCCTTTTTTAATGTCCTCACTCTCGTCACCATTAGTAAACTTGGCACTAGCCAAAATGCCTAGCTGAGGACCTGCCTCGAAGAAGAGGCCATCGGCATTATACTGCAACAGTACGGGGATGTCAATATAGCTAAGATTGGTTTTATACTTGCTATCATCCTTGAACTGTGAGCCTTTCATCGAGAACAATACTTCAGGCTGAATCGCGAGCGCGTCGCCGAAACGCACGTTAGCCAATAACCCACCATTGAAGCCAATCTTATTGGCTACATTCTCAGAACCGGAGCCGGTGAGGGTTGTGAGGGAAGCACCAGCTTTTACCCCGAAAGATGCTTGAGCCGATGCTGAAGCGGAAATCCCAACCAGTAGGCTGAGCGAGAGTATTACCTTTTTCATTGCAATTAGAAGTGTAAAAAGAGAGTTTAAATGTATCAACAATGCTGCTGAGAAAAACCAGACAAATGCCATGCCATACTTGCCTGCACAGTGGTAGATGCTCCATCAAAATGAATAAAAAGTGTTTCGCCCGTCTGGGAGGGAACCTCCGGAGTTATTAGGTAAGAACTAAAGCTATTGACCACTAAAGCTATATATCACCTGAAACTGGAAGACGGAGTTGTGGACGTTGGGGTTGTTGCCGTTCAGTTGCGTGCTGCCCGGCTTGAAAGCATACGCCCGGGAAGCCCCGTCCTTGTAGACCTGGGAAATATCGCCGCTGTAGCGCAGGCCCAGGCTCAGGCCGCTGGTAATCTGGTAGCCGATGCCGGCCACGTAGCCAATCACGACCTTGTTGAGGTCGTCGGTGCTGGTGTTCTTGGTGCTTTGCGTGTCGTTGCCCCCGGTTTGGGTGAAGTCGCAGTTATGCAGCACGAAGCTATCCTGTGGGCCAGCTTCAAGGAATGGGCCTTTTCAGTGCCTTTAGCACGAGCAAACCAGTTATACGTGGAGACAGCAGGAAACCCTTTACTTAACATGACTTAATTCGACGGCAATGCCACAGCCGCACTTCACCCAATGATATAAAGGTGAGAAGCACACAAAAAAGCCCGGCTTCCGCTTGCGGAAGCCGGGCTTTTTTGTGTGGGGATTTTAGCAATTACTTGCGGCCGAACATGAAGCCTGCATACAGTTGAAAAGCACCGTTGCGTACCTTAGGTTGATCATTATCACCTGGCTCAAGGTTGGTAATGCCGCCATTATAGCGAAGCCCGAACATGGGGCCTGACTTTAACTTATAGCCCAGTCCTCCGGCATAGCCAAAGTCAACGGTTTTAATGTATTTCGGGTCTTTAAGGCTAAGAGTGACGGTGCCGTCAGTTGTCTTACCATTAAGCAAAACACCTACTTGAGGGCCAACCTCAAAGAAGAGTCCATTGATCTTATACTGAACCATTATCGGAACGTCAATATAATTGAGCCTATCCCTATTATCGTGATTATTAGCGACCTTCGCGCCTTTTTGCGAGTACAACACCTCCGGCTGAATGGAGACCGCATCGCCAACGGCCAGGTTAGCCAATACCCCGGCGTGGAAGCCTATCCTATAGGTTACCTTGCCATAGGTTTCACCGGTAGCAGACGGACCAGTGTAGTTTGTGTATGAAGGACCGGCTTTCACTCCAAAAGTTACTTGAGCCGATGCTGAAGCGGAAATGCCAGCCAAGAGGCTAAGCAATAAGACTAGCTTTTTCATTGTCGTAAGAGAAAAATTAAGGTTAAATAGTCAGTCGGTAACATTGATAAAAAATATTTACCAAATCCTATACCGTACTTGGCTATTTATCCATTAATGTATAATAAAATGAACAAAAGAAAGGTTCTGTTCGGTGGGCTGGTAATCTGAGGTCACTGGGAAAATCCCCGAGTTATCGACCACCAAAAGCGTAGCCCACCTGAAACTGAAAGACGGAGTTGTGGACGTTGGGGTTGTTACCGTTAAGCTGCGTGCTGCCTGGCTTGAAGGCATACGCCCGGGAAGCCCCGTCCTTGTAGACCTGGGAAATATCGCCGCTGTAGCGCAGGCCTAGGCTCAGGCCGCTGGTGATCTGGTAGCCGATGCCGGCCACGTAACCAATCACGACCTTGTTGAGGTCATCGGTGCTGGTGTTCTTGGTGCTTTGCGTGTCGTTGCCCCCGGTTTGGGTGAAGTCGCGGTTATGCAGCACGAAGCTGCCCTGCGGGCCGGCTTCAAAGAACGGACCTTTGCCATCGTCCCCCGCGGTTAGGCGCACCAGCAGAGGCACATCCAGGTAGCCCACCGTGCTTTTGAGGGTGGTGCCGCTCGCCCCCTGAAAGTTATCGATGGAAGCTCCTTTCTGCGAGTATAACAACTCCGGCTGAATGGAGACTAAATCCGAGAAGCCGAAGTTCAGAAAACCGCCAGCCGCAAAGCCGGCCTTATACTCTGAGCCTTTGGAGTCAGTACCCGAAAAGGTTGCGCCGTTGAAACCACCTTTTAGGCCATATTTCACACCATTTTGAGCATGGGCCGCGCCAGTCACACCGACTAGCAAGCCAAGAGAGAGCAATAGATTTTTCATTGGAAAAGAAGGCAAAATGATAAAAATATCAGGGTAGCTTTTTCCAGAACTGCAATGTGTTCCAGAAAGCAGGTTTATAGCGTTTATTTGCGTAGAGAGGTTGCTCGAAAACCAAAAATAATTTTCAATTAACACTAGATGAGATTCAACAGTTAGGTGAAAAAGCAATAGTTTTTTTTAATATTTTCATATGTTATTCAGCCTGTATCTGCTTTTGTATAAGCTACTTACTTGCTTTGTTGCTCGTCTCAAGTGCTTTCCAAATAAAAGCGTGGGTTGAAGTTCAAACAGTGCTACGGGTTTGGGTGCTGGGTCACATGCTATTGTGCCGGCGTAATGCTAAATCGGTGAGTGGAAATGACCACTCAGGCGCAGGAGCGCACTTTAAACTGAGTAAAATCAGATGCTACATCGCGCTAGGCGCGCTCATCTTCTACCGTGCTGTTGAGGCTCTACGCAGCCCTCGTCGTTGTTAAGCACTTGTGCCTAAGTAAGCGTACGAAAAAGAACTTCCAGCTGAGCTTATCGAAGCATCTCTCCCGCTTTGTTGAATAATTACTGCTGGTTAACTACTTAAGAAGCCACTTGCCAGGCTACTGGCCTCCGATGCCTTTGTGAGGAGGCCGCCTCAAAGCATTGATTTACGGCTTATCCATAACCAGTTATGCTGGGTGGATGCTTACCACACCCGTCCCCTCAAACGACAAAGCTGACGACCGAAAGGCCGCAGTTTTGTCGTTTGGGATAATTGGGATAATATAATTAGCCGTGAGCGCTTACTTGCCGAGTGGCAGCAGGTATCCTACTTGCAGGGTGAAAGCGTTATTAAAAGCCTTGGGCTCTTTGTCGTTCGGAACCCCTTTCGTGTCAAGCAAGGAATTGAAGCCGCGGGCATAGCGCAGATTCACGCTGAGGCCGCCGTCAGTCATGTAACCGACACCGGCTACCCCGGCGATGTCGAACTGAGCCAAGTCCGATTTGTCGGCCGGGCCCCGTTTAATGCCGCTGTAGTCGAGGAAGCCGTCGTCATCTTTTACTTCGGTCTTATCGCCGTTGAGATACTTTGTGGTGGTTTCCCGCTTGGTCTTCGATCCAAACAGGTAACTCACCTGCGGGCCCAACTCAAAGAATAGCCCGCCCACGTTCATTTTAGCCAGCAGGGGTACGTCGAGATAATGAAGCACACGTGTTTGCTTGCTTTTAACGGATTCAACTCCACTGGCCAAGCCACTGGTCTGCTTGGACTCGATTTGATAGCCTTTGCGGTTATATAGCAGCTCCGGGGCAAACGCAAACACCCCGTCGGCGCTAAGCGGGATGCTTAGGCCGACGCCGGCATTGTAGCCCAGCTTGTAAGAGTCTAGGCTAGTATCGTAGTTAGGGCCAGTAATTTGCGAAACGTTTTTGCCGGAGATGTTGGAATAAGTGGCTCCAGCTTTCACACCGATACGGAAACCACCAGTATCTTGTGCTTTCACAGCTGATACGCTCACGAGCGACAGCGCTAATACTGCAATCTTTTTCATGGTACATTAAGAAAAACAAGTGGAAAGGAAAGGAATGAGCAGTTAGTGAGTAGTAAGCGTCAGAAGGCTTTCTACGGCTCGCGAGCAGTGCCTGCCAACCTGTGCAAGCAAAGAATTATCTTGTTCGTTAGGGCAAGAATCAAGGGTGAAAACCAATGAACTCAAAGGGAATTTTTAGTTGAAATGCACCTCTCTAACTAAGGAGCCTTATATCGGCTTTCCGGGCGAGGAGGTTACTGAAAAAATGAAAAAGCCTACAAGCAACACGCTGTTGACTCCCCTGTTAAGCCACGATTTTGTTACTATTCCTGAGCTTTAATTATGAGCCCACGGCTACTATCACGGCTGGTCGTAAGCAGCTTACCGGCCCTGATGCTGACTTTAGCCGCGCACTCAGCAAAAGCGCAGGCTGATTCGATAAAAATTTCTTCTCCCGCACCGCCTGCGCCGCTCATAGTAGGGGCCTACTGGCAGGGCAGCATCATTATGGCTCATACCACTGCCATCCGGCATTTGGTAACGTCACACCCCACGGGCCTTGAAATAAACCTCCAACGTCAAACCACTGGCTCGGCGCCCTGGCACGGCTGGTATAAGTTCCCGAAATTGGGCCTGGCGCTCACGTACTACGATTTCCACAACCCCGTGCTGGGCTACGCGGTCTCGGCCAGCCCCTACATCAGTAAACCGTTTTCGCGGGGGCCACGGCACGATTTCAGCCTCCGCATGGGGGCGGGCCTGGCGTACCTCAGCAATCCCTATAACCAGGATACCAACCACAAGAATACCATTGCCAGCTCGGCTCTGAACGCGACCTTGCAACTGCGTTTTGAGTACGATTACGCTCTCACGCCGCACGTAGGCCTGTTGGTAGGCCTCGGGTTGAACCACTATTCCAATGGCGCTACTACCAAGCCCAACTTCGGGGTAAACCTGCCCTCGGTGGTACTGGGGCTCAACTACCATGAACTGCGGTCATTTGCCCAAGTCAACGCCAACGCCCCGGCCCCGATGGAGGTCGGTCAAACTTTTTTCAACGTCAGCACAAGCGTGGGTTTCAAGCAGCGTAACCCGAGCGACCGCCAGAAATACCTGGTTAACTCGGTCACGGCGGCCGTAGGCCGCCGCGTCAACCGCAAGTCCAACCTGCTTGCGGGAGTTGAGGGGTTCTACGACCGCAGCCTCAAAGCCCAACTCGCCGACACCACCCGCGCTGGTATTAAGCAGCCCGATGTGAAAAAAGCCGGCGTTTTTGTCGGCCACGAGTTACTGTTCGGGCAACTGGCATTCGTGTCACATTTTGGCTTTTACGTGTATGCACCCTACAAATCGAGCACGGCTTATTACGAGCGGTTAGGCTTGAAGTACCACTTCACCAATTTCCTGTTCGGCGCCGTTGATTTAAAAATTCACCGGGGCGCGGCCGACGTGATAGAGTTCAAGGTTGGAGCCAAGCTGTAGGCGCTCCAGCCGGATGATAACAAGTTTCAGAGGCTAAATCTGACGGTTGGGATGCTTTGTTAACGGGTTGATGGTAAAAGCCTGCCATCTTTCGGCCGCAGTCGATTATCCCTCACGCTTCTTCCTATGGAAACTTTTTTCCAAGCAAACCGCTACCTGCACATGACGGCCGGGTTTATTGGTTTTTTCGTGGCTCCTGTAGCCCTCGCCGTGCGCAAAGGCGGCGGGGCGCACCGTACTTGGGGCAGGATATTTTTCTGGGCCATGACCGTAGCTGGTACTACGGCGCTGCTGGGTGCCGGGCACATTCACAGCCTATTCTTGCTGCTCACGGCTATTTTTAGCTTGTACATGGCCTGCTTCGGCTACCGTTCGCTTTACCTCAAGCATCTGGCCTGGGAGGCGAAAGTGGTCCCGTTCGATTGGGCGGTAGCGGGGCTGGGCTTGGTGGTGTTTCTGGGCACCGTGGGCTACGGCGTAGTGGTGCGCAACATCCCGGTGGGCGTATTTGGGGTGCTGGGCGCCACGACGGCGGCCCGGCAGTTGCGCGGCTACGCCAACGCTGGGCGCTGGACTAAAAACCAATGGCTCCTGAACCACATTTCGGGTTTCATGGCTTCGTACATCGCCGCCGTGTCGGCGTTTTCAGTCACTAGCCTGCACTTTATTTCGTTTCCGTACAACTTCTTATGGCCCACCCTGCTG
Source organism: Hymenobacter montanus (assembly GCF_014699115.1). Classification (GTDB taxonomy): domain Bacteria; phylum Bacteroidota; class Bacteroidia; order Cytophagales; family Hymenobacteraceae; genus Hymenobacter; species Hymenobacter montanus. The sequence continues at coordinate 33,897 of NZ_JACXAD010000013.1, read as the reverse complement.
GGGTCTCCCATTATCGCGTGGTGGCACCGTCGGGTAAGCGCGAAGGGGATTACGCTGGCACCAAGCGCTGGTTTATCCGGCTCACCAGCGCGGGGCCTTCATAGATAAAGCCCGTGTAGAGTTGCACCAGCGCCGCGCCCGCCGCCAGTTTCTCCTGCGCATCCGCCGCCGAATGGATGCCGCCCGCGCCGATAATGGGCAGGGCACCCTCGCTGCGGCGGTGCAGGTAACGAATCACTTCGGTGGCTCGGGCCCGCAACGGCCGCCCGCTAAGCCCGCCCGCGCCTAAGCCTGCCACGTGAGTGGTTTCGGTGCGCAGGTCGGCCCGGCTGATGGTGGTGTTCGTGGCCACCAAGCCGCTCAACTGCGTTTCCCGGGCTATCTCCAGAATGTCGTCGAGCTGCGCATCGGTGAGGTCGGGCGCGATTTTTAGCAGGAGAGGGCGGGGGATAGGACGGCTCAGGTTACGCGTCTGAACTTGCTGAAGCAACTCAATAAGTGGTTTCTTCTCCTGTAGCTGGCGCAGGTTGGGCGTGTTGGGCGACGAAACGTTCACCACAAAATAATCAACCACCTCGGCCAGGGCATCGAAACAGGCCGTGTAATCGGCGGCCGCCCGCTCGTTGGGCGTGTCCTTGTTCTTGCCAATGTTGCCGCCGATGATGAGCTGCCGGTTCCGCCGCTTGGCCAGCCGGGCCGCCACGGCCGCGGCGCCGTCGTTGTTAAACCCCATGCGGTTGATCAGCGCCTCATCCTGTGGCAGCCGGAACAGCCGTGGGGTGGGGTTGCCCGGCTGCGGCCGAGGCGTCACGGTTCCAATTTCAACAAATCCAAAGCCCAGCGTAGCCAACTCATCGGTCAGGACCGCATTCTTGTCGAACCCCGCCGCTAAACCTACAGGATTGGGAAACCTAAGCCCGAACACCTCCCGCGCCAGGCTGGGGTGCTGGAAGTTATAGAGCCCCCGCAGCAGCGCCTTAATACCCGGCACGCGGGCGGCGCGGCGCAGGTTATCGAAAACGAGGTGGTGGGCGCGCTCGGCGTCCAGGGTAAAAAGGAGGGGCTTGACAAGCGCTTTATACACCATGCTAGTATTCTGCCCGGCCGCATCCGGCATTAACTTACTGCGGAAATAGCCGCCAACACCGGCCGAAAGTAGTCGTGCGAGTCCAGCAGCGCGATCTAACAGTGTTGGGGCCAATCAAAAGTAGCACACCACTCCACTATCTCGTCGGCATCGCAGGCTAGCCGGCCCACCCTTCCCGGTCCAGGCTGCGGTACTGAATGGCTTCGGCCAGATGCTGAATCTGAATATCGTCGGTGCCGGCCAGGTCGGCAATGGTGCGGGCGACCTTCAAAATGCGGTCGTAAGCGCGGGCCGAGAGACCCAGGCGCTCCATCGCCGTTTTGAGCAGCAGGCGTCCCGCCTCGCTGATTTGGCAGAGGTCCTTGACCATTTGTGGCGGCATCATGGCATTGGAGTGGATGTCGGCATAGTCCTTAAACCGGGCTTCCTGCACCTGACGAGCCTTCTCGACGCGGCATTGAATGTTGGCGCTGGTTTCGGCCTTGCGCGATTCCGTCATTTGGTCGAAGGTGACGGGTGTCACCTCCACGTGCAGGTCGATACGGTCGAGCAAGGGGCCCGAGACCTTGTTCAGGTACTTCTGCACCACGCCGGGGCCGCACACGCATTCTTTCTCGGGGTGGTTGTAGTAGCCGCACGGGCAGGGGTTCATGCTGGCGATGAGCATGAAGTTGGCCGGAAACTCAATGCTGAGCTTGGCCCGGGCGATGGTTACGCGGCGCTCTTCCAGCGGCTGGCGCATCACCTCCAGCACGGTGCGCTTAAATTCGGGCAGCTCATCCAAAAACAGCACTCCGTTGTGGGCCAGCGAAATCTCGCCCGGCTGCGGATTGCTCCCGCCGCCAACCAGTGCTACGTCCGAGATGGTGTGGTGCGGCGCCCGAAAAGGTCGCGTGCTTAGCAGGCCCCCGCCGCCCAGCTTACCCGCCACCGAATGAATCTTGGTTGTCTCCAGCGCTTCCTGCATGCTCAGCGGCGGCAGGATGCTGGGCAGGCGCTTGGCCAGCATGGTCTTGCCCGCGCCGGGCGGACCGATCATAATAACGTTGTGGCCACCCGCCGCCGCAATTTCCAGGGCCCGCTTGATGTTTTCCTGGCCCTGCACGTCGGCAAAATCCGCGGTGTACTTATTCACCGAATGTTGGAATAAGTCGCGGGTGTCGACGGTGGTTGGCTTGATATCGACCCGGCCCTCAAAGAAGTCGATGGCCTCCTGCATACTCCCGACCGGAATCACGTCCAGGTTGTTGACGATGGCGGCTTCCGCCGCATTTGCCCGGGGCAGCAGGATGCCCTTGAAGCCCTCCTTGCGCGCCTGAATGGCAATGGGCAGAACCCCTTTAATTGGTCGGAGCTCGCCGTCGAGCGCCATTTCGCCCATGATGAGGTACTCGGGCAGCCGCTCAGTTTGGAGCTGCTGCGAGGCGTGTAGGATTCCCAGGGCAATCGGCAAATCGTAAGCAGCACCTTCCTTGCGAATGTCGGCCGGGGCCATGTTGACGACGGTTTTGGTGCGCGGCATGCGGTAGCCGCGGAACTTCAGGGCGGCCTCAATGCGCTGCTGGCTTTCCTTGATGGCGTTATCGGGCAGGCCCACCACGTTGAAACCTGTTCCGGCCGACACCACCACTTCGATGATTATGGTGTAGGCGTTGACGCCCTGGACGGCCGAACCGAAAGTTTTGGTGAGCATAGTAGTACTTCCAACCCGTGGTTGGAGCGTTGGTGAGCAGGTGATAAGGGCGAGAAGTGCGGCAATTTAGGGCGGCGGGCGCGTCCGTTGCTCCGGCCGCGGTCTGCTTCTGATTCGCCCCCGGAGTAAGTGCAGCGAAACTGCGGGTCTGCCGGGCTTCGGGGCCTGCAACAGGTAGTAAAAGGGGCTGGTTTGCTGATTAGCCTAATGAACACCGAACTGGGCAACCTCCTTCGTGTCATCATGTTTTAACTGTCTGTTTCCACCGCGGTGAGCCACGGCGTCAATAGCCAGTCGGAGGCTGCTCACCTGCCATTGAGGTTGTCGACGATTTAATGGCCGACCTGACACTTGCCGTCAGCACACTTGGGTTCTCATGAGCTGCGGAAAAGTTAGGGTAGAGCAGCTGGTCCTCTTAGTAAGCCGTGGAGTGAGCGAATCTGGGCAGTTAGGGCTGAGCGACTGGCACTAGCTGGGAATATGGATAAGCGCAAGGCAGGGGTTCGAAGTTGGTACCGCGATGGATACTTCTAAATAAGCCAAAAAAATATTATTACAACGCAACCTACGGGCTATCCTACCGGTCAAGGTCTTGTAGTTTCTCTTTTTTTATTTTTCCCTCTCTTATGCGCATTACTGTACGCTTTCGCCCTTGGATGGCCTTGTTTGCCCTGGTGGCAACGTTGAGCTTAAGTAGTTTTCGGGGCCAGGCCCAGGACCCGACCTGGGCCTCCGTCCGGCGGGCCGCCAGTACCACTAACACGGCTAGTTACGGCGATGCCATCGCCGTCGCGCCCGATGGCAGCCGGTTCTTCCACGGAACGTTCCAGGGGAGCTTCACTTTCGGGGGGACCACCCTGACGGCAGTTGGTGCTGGCTTTGACTCTTATTTAGGCAAACTGAACCCCGATGGTTCGCTGGCGTGGCTCCGCCAGTATAGTGGCGGTCTTCCCTGGAAGCTGGCGGTCGATGCCACGGGCAACCTGTATGTAGGTGGTAATCTTGGTGGCACTATTTCCTTTGGCTCTCTGACCCTCACGGGCCCCGGTGGGCTTAGAGCATTCGTGGCCAAGCTGACTCCACAGGGGGAAGGGCTGTGGGGAAAAGTCGAAGAGGCCCCACAGGCAGCCCGAGGCGACTGTTTCTTGAGCAGTTTGATAACGGACGCGGCAGGCAACGTGTACGCTTCCGGCAACTTTAGCGGAACCATGCGTTTTGGCAGCGAGGCCGCGAACCAGCTAATGACGACGAATAATGCTGTTTTTGACATTTTCCTCTGCAAGTTCTCCCCGAGCGGGAGCGTCCTCTGGGCCCGCAAGGCCGGGGGGGAAGGCAATGACGATAATCGTGATTTAGCGGCCGACGCGTCGGGCAACACGTACCTGACGGGTAACTTCACCGGCTCGGCCACGTTCGGCACGGTAACGCTGAACGCGGCGAACGCCACCGACCAGGACCTATACGTGGCCAAGTTCGACCCCCAGGGCAATGTGGTGTGGGCGCAGCGGGCTGGTACGGCCAACGACGATACTGGTGAAGCAGTTGCTGTCGACGCGGCTGGGGTGGTGGCCGTGGGCGGCAACGTCAATAGTAGGCTGGTAGGTGCTGGCTTCCAAAGAGCGGCGTACCTGGCCTGCTACGGGGCTAATGGGAGTCCCCTCTGGTCCCGGGAAATTACCCCTAGTATTCCGGGTCTTTACAGCGTAAAGGACGTAGCGTACGATGGCCGGGGTGGCCTCTATGCGATTGGCGACTATGAGGGTGCGCTCACGTTGGGCGGTACGCCCCTGCCGCTGGCAGGCAAGCCGAGTGCCTTCGTGGCCCGTTACAATGGGCAAGGCACGGCTCGCTGGGCCGGCGCGGGCATCGCCGAGGGGGCCGGGCCCAACGATGGATGCAGTTTTGACTATATCGACGCCGATGCCACTGGTAATGCTTACCTCCTTGGGGCAGCGGTTGGCAATGTGTCGTTTGGCTCGCTAAACTCTGTCGGCAGTACGAATGCTACTCTGTTTGAGGCGAAACTGAACAGCGGAAGTGTACTCGCAGCAGCCCGCACGCCAGGGGCGGCCCTGCCGCTGACCGTTTACCCGAACCCGGCTTCGGGGCAGACCACGCTGGTGCTGCCCCAGGGGGGGGGCGAGCTGACCATCACCGATGGGCTGGGCCGTGTGGTGCGCACGCAGGCCTTGCCCGCGGTGGCCGGAGCCGTTGAGCTTGGGCTGGGGGGGCTGGCGCCGGGCCTGTACCAGTTGCGGGCCCGGCTGAGCAACGGCCAAACTGCTGCTACGCCCCTGCTGGTGCACTAAATCCAGAGCAAGCCTTCGGTTGATTCTTGCTGCTTGAAACAGCCTCCTGTCCCCTGGGCCGGGGGCTGTTTCTGCGCATTCAGGCAGGGGAGGCCGGGCTACCGGCAGTGACAACCGCTGATTTAAGCCAGGGTTGGACCGTTGACAGATTATTTGAAAGTTCTAATATATTTTGGTAATATTTAAATATAGACTGCCCGCCTCAGTAATTGTACGCCTCTCATTACGTTTTCACTGGTTTCATCATCTCTTACAACATTTTCACCTCTTTTCTCATGCGCGTTAGTGTACTCTTTCGTCCCTGGATGGCCTTTTTTGCCCTGGTGGCAACATTGAGCATAAGCAGTTTTCAGGGGCAAGCCCAAGATCCGACCTGGGCGTCCGTGCGGCGGGCCACTAGTACGACCAACTCACGGAGTCAAGGTCAAAGTATCGCTGTAGCACCCGATGGCAGCCGGTTTTTCTACGGAACGTTCGAGGGGAGCTTTACTTTTGGCAGAACCACCCTCACGACGGGGATATTTACCTTTAACTCCTATCTGGGTAAACTTAACGCCGATGGTTCGCTGGCTTGGCTCCGCCAGTACGAGAACAGTCTTCCCTGGGCGCTGGCGGTAGATGCCACTGGCAACCTGTATGTAGGTGGTAATTTTAATGGTACTATTTCCTTTGGCTCTCTGACACTCACGGCCCCTGGTGGGCTTAGGGGATTTGTGGTAAAGCTGACTCCACAGGGGGAAGGACTGTGGGGAAAAGTCGAAGAGGCTCCACAGGCAGACCGAGGTAACTGCTTTTTAAACCATCTCACAACGGACGCGGCGGGCAACGTGTATGCTTCCGGCGGCTTTACGGGAGCCATTCGTTTTGGCGGCGAGGCCGCGAACCAGCTTGTGACGAGTCGTGTCGCTTATGACATTTTCCTCTGCAAATTCTCACCAAGCGGGAGCGTCCTCTGGGCCCGTAAGGCGGGGGGAACAGACAATGATTTCAGTAATGATTTAGCGGCCGACGCGTCGGGCAACACGTACCTGACGGGTAGCTTCACCGGCTCGGCCACCTTCGGCGCGGTAACGCTGAACGCGGCGAACGCCACCGACCAAGACTTATATGTGGCCAAGGTTGACCCGCAGGGCAGCTTTGTGTGGGCGCAACGGGCTGGTACGGCCAACAGCGATGCTGGGGAGACGATTGCCGTTGACGCGGCTGGGGTGGTGGCCGTGGGCGGCTTTATCAATAGTAGGTTGGTAGGGGTTAGCTTCCAAGGAGTGGCGTACTTGGCTTGCTATGGCGCCGACGGTTCCCCCCTCTGGTCCAGGGAAATTACCCCCAGTGTTTCGGGACTTTACAGCGTAAAAGATGTAGCGTACGATGGCCGAGGCGGCCTCTATGCGATTGGCAACTATCAGGGCGCGCTCACGTTGGATGGCACGACCTTGCCGTCGGCCAGTAAGGAGAGTGCCTTCGTGGCCCGCTATAATGGGCGAGGCACGGTTCGGTGGGCGGGCGCGGCTACCTTTACTGGGACCTTGCCCGACGGTACATGCACCTTCGAGTGTATTGCCACTGATGCGTCTGGCAATGCTTACCTGCTGGGTGAAGGGCCGGGCACTATATCATTTGGATCCCTAAATTCTGCTGGCGAAATAGATGGCAATATTACTACGTTTGAAGCAAAGCTGAACAGCGGAGGGGTGCTCACGGCCGCCCGCACACCGGGAGCGAGCCTGACGCTGACGGCTTACCCGAACCCAGCCTCGGAGCGGGCCACGCTGGTGCTGCCCCCCGGGGGCGGCGAGCTGACCATCACCGACGGGCTGGGCCGCAGGGTGCGCACGCAAGTGTTGCCCGCGGTGGCCGGAGCCGTTGAGCTTGGGCTGGGGGGGCTGGTGCCGGGCCTGTATCACTTGCGGGCCCGGCTGGGCAACGGCCAAACCGCCGCCACACAGCTCCTGGTGCGCTAAGCCGGAACGAGCCGCTGGTCAATCATCACCGCTTGCTCGAAGTAGCCCTCCTGGCCCCTGGGTCGAGAGGGCTGTTGCTGCGCATCCAGGTAGGTTGGGCTACCGGCATCGACAACCGCTGATCTAGGGCCTGTGGACCGTTGATAGTTTTTTATAAAGTTCGAGTATTTGTTGGTAATATTGCAAGGAGATCTACCTGCCTCAGTAATTGTATGCCACGCATTTGTTTTCACTGGTTTCATCATCTCTTACAACATTTTCACCTCTTTTCTCATGCGCAGTAGAGTATTCTTTCGTCCTTGGATGGTCTTTGTTGCCCTAGTAGCAACATTAGGATTAGGTAGTTTTCGGGGGCAGGCTCAGGACCCGACCTGGGCGTCCGTACGACGGTCCACCAGTACCACCAGCTCAATCAGTTACGGGTACAAAATGGCTGTAGCGCCGGATGGCAGCCGGTTTTTGTACGGGTTATTCGCAGGGAGCTTTACTCTAGGCGGGACCACTCTTACAGTAGCTGGCCCGGGCTATAACTCTTATTTGGGAAAACTCAACCCCGATGGTTCGCTGGCTTGGCTCCGCCAGTACGAGAACAATCTTCCCTGGACACTGGCGGTCGATGCCACGGGCAACCTGTACGTGGGGGGTAGTTTTAGTCGTACTATTTCCTTTGGCTCTCTGACACTCACGGACCCCAGTATTAGGCTATTCGTGGCAAAGCTGACTCCACAGGGGGAAGGGCTGTGGGGGAAAGTGGAAGAGGGCTCACCATTAGACCGACTCAATTACGGCTTGAGCAGTCTCACAACGGACGCGGCGGGCAACGTGTACGCTTCCGGCGGATTTATTGGTGCCATGCGTTTTGGCAGCGAGGCCGCGAACCAGTTGGTGTCGAGTGGTCTCGCTTATGACGTCTTTCTCTACAAATTCTCCCCGAGCGGGAGCGTCCTCTGGGGCCGCAAGGCGGGGGGGACAGGCAATGACGGTAATAGTGACTTAGCGGCCGACGCGTCGGGCAACACGTACCTGACGGGTGTATTCACCGGCTCGGCCACGTTCGGCACGGTAACGCTGAACGCGACGAACGCCGCCGACCAAGACCTGTACGTGGCTAAGTTCGACCCGCAGGGCAGTATAATGTGGGCGCAACGGGCCGGCACGGCCAACAACGATGCTGGTAAGGCGATTGCTGTTGACGCGGCGGGGGTGGTAGCCGTGGGCGGCTTCATCAACAGCAGGCTGGTCGGTCCTAGGTTCGAAAGTATGACATACCTGGCCTGCTATGGTGCCAACGGGAATCCCCTCTGGTCCAGGGAAATTGCCCCCAGTGTTCTGAGCTCGGGCTATTCCGGTGTAGCAGACGTGGCCTTCGACGGTCGGGGCGGCCTCTACGCGATCAGCACCTATCTGGGCACGCTTACGTTGGGCAGCACGACCCTGCCGGTGGTCAGCAAGGAGAGCGCCTTCGTAGTCCGCTACAATGGGCAAGGCACGGCGCGGTGGGCGGGCGCGGCCATCCCCGACGTGACCGATGTATCCAAGTTTGCCTTTACGTATATTGCTACCGATGCTGCCGGCAATGCTTACTTGGTGGGGGAAGGGGCCGGCACGATATCATTGGGCCCGCTGAATACTGCTGGTGGTAATTATCAGAGCATATTTGAGGCGAAGTTGAACAGCGGAGGGGTGCTCACGGCCGCCCGCACACCAGGAGCGGCCCTGACGCTAACGGCTTACCCGAACCCGGCTTCGGAGCGGGCCACACTGGTGCTGCCCTCCGGCGGCGGCGAGTTGACCATCACCGATGGGCTGGGCCGTAGGGTGCGCACGCAGGTATTGCCCGCCGTGGCCGGAACTGTTGAGCTCGGGTTGGGCGGGCTGGCGCCAGGTTTGTACCAGGTGCGAGCCCAGCTGGGCAACGGCCAAACCGCCGCCACGCGCCTGCTGGTGCGTTAAGCTCGGAGCCAGCCGTCAGTTGACTCTTACCGCTTGAAACAGCCCTCCTGGCCCCTGGGTCGGGAGGGCTGTTGCTACGCATCTAGGTAGGGGAGGCTGGGCTCCCAGCATTGACAACCGTTAATCTAGGCCTGGGTTGTACCCTCGATTTTTAAAGTTCGAGTATTTATTAGTAATATTGCAAGGTTATCTACCCGCCTCAGTATTTGTACGCCTCTCATTACGTGTTCACTGGTTTCATCATCTCTTCTCTTATGCGCATCAATATAATTTTTCACCCCTGGATGGTCTTTTTAGCGCTGGTGGCAACGTTGAGCTTAGCCAGTTTTCGGGGGCAGGCCCAGGATCCGACCTGGGCCTCCGTCCGGCGGGCCAATAATACGACCGGTGATAATGGATTGTTTTCGAATAGCGTAGGTTATCATATGGTTGTGGCACCTGATGGCAGCCGTTTTTTCCAGGGGAGGTCCGCACGTAACTTTACTTTTGGTGGGACCACCCTCATAGGAGGCCCAGAATCTCTCAATTACTCTTATTTGGGTAAGCTTAACCCCGATGGTTCGCTGGCTTGGATCTACCAATACACAGACAGTAGATTCTGGCCTCTGGCCGTGGACGCCGTCGGCAACCTGTACGTGGGCGGCCTTTTCAATCGTAGGCTTTCCTTTGGATCTCTAGTCCTCACCACAAACCCTGATGAGGCTAGGGCATTCGTGGTAAAGCTAAACCCTCGGGGAGAGCCGCTGTGGGGGAAAGTCGAAGAGGCCGAGGCGGCGGATCTAAGCAATCAGTATTTGACCAGTCTCACAACGGACGCGGCGGGCAACGTGTACGCTTCCGGCAGATTTAACGGCGCCATGCGTTTTGGCAGCGAGGCCGAGAACCAGCTAGTGGCGAGTCGCGGCACTAGTAATGTCTTCCTCTATAAATTCTCACCAAGCGGGACCATCCTCTGGGCGCGCAAGGCCGGGGGCACGGGCAGTGCTAGCGCTAGTGATGTAGCGATTGACGCGGCCGGCAACACGTACCTGACGGGAGATTTCATGGGCTCGGCCACTTTTGGTACGATAACGCTGAACGCGGCGAGCGCCACCGATCGAGACTTATATGTGGCCAAGTTCGACCCGCGGGGCATCGTCATATGGGCACAACGGGTTGGTACGACCAACAACGATAGTGGGAACGCGATTGCCGTTGACGCGGCTGGGAGGGTGGCCGTGGGCGGCTTTATCAATAAAAGGGTGGTAAGTTCCAGCTACGAAAGTACGGCGTATCTGGCGTGTTATGGCGCCGATGGCACCCCCCTCTGGTCCCGGGAGATTACCCCCAGTCTGCCGGGCGATTACAGTGTACCCGATGTAGCCTTCGACGGTCGGGGTGGCCTTTACGCCATCGGTGACTATCAGGGCACGCTCACGTTGGGTAGCACGCCCCTGCCGCTGGCAAGTAAGCAGAGTGCCTTCGTGGCTCGCTACACTGGGGAAGGCACGGCGCAGTGGGCGGGCGCGGGCATCGCCGAGGGAACTGGGTCCGACGATCTATGCCATTTTGATCGTATTGGCACCGATGTCGCCGGTAATGCTTACCTGTTCGGGTCAGCGCGTGGTGATGTATCGTTTGGCTCGCTAAATGTCGTCGGGGGTACGAATCGTAATATAATTGAGGCGAAGCTGAACAGCGGAAGCGTGCTCGCGGCCGCCCGCACGCCAGAAGCGACTCTAACGCTGACCGTTTATCCAAACCCGGCTTCGGACCAAGTCACGCTGGTGCTGCCTCACGGGGGCGGCGAGTTGACCATCACCGATGGGCTGGGCCGCAGGGTGCGCACGCAAGTATTGCCCGCCGTGGCCGGGGCCATTGAGCTCGGGCTGGGCGGGCTAGCACCGGGCTTGTATCACTTGCGAGCCCGGCTGGGCAACGGCCAAACCGCCGCCACACAGCTCCTGGTGCGCTAGGCCTGGAGCGAGCCGCTGAGCCCTCCATCCATTCTTTCTCCCACGGAAAAGCCCTCTTGGCCGTCTGGTCAGGAGGGCTTTTTGGTGCGCCTACGGTTCCGACATTGGTCGCAAGCAAATAGAGAAAGTAGGCTGCGAGTAGTTCCGTCGGCTACAATAGGAATCAGAAATTGGCCCCGAGTCGGAGATCCGCGAAGCAGTAGCGGTCTCGCTGGATTTCAGGCCCTTCTTCCAGTCTAGACGAGGTTCCCAAACCGTCCTGGAAATTCATATTGTCACAGCCAAGTTATCACAACCAGGCAGTATGGTCATCCCAGTCATATAATTCACTAATAGGCCTCACTAACAGCTGGAGCCCCCTAAGCTTTTACAGTGCCAGCTTCTCAATCAGCATAATCAGGATGTGAATTACTTTGATATGAATTTCCTGGATCCGATCCGCGAAGCCGGAATGCGGGGCTCGGATTTCCACATCGCTGATGCCGGCCAGCTGCCCGCCGTCCTTGCCCGTCAGGGCCACGACCAGCATTCCGGCCTCGCGGGCCGCTTCGGCGGCACGCAGCACGTTGGGCGAGTGACCGCTGGTGCTGATGGCCAGGAGCACATCGCCCGGCCGGCCCAAAGCCTGTACGAAGCGGCTAAACACAAACTCAAACCCATAGTCGTTGGCGACGCAGGTAAGGTGCGAGGCTTCGGTGAGGGCAATAGCAGCCAGCGCGCGGCGGTCCTTGCGATAGCGGCCACTGAGCTCTTCGGCAAAGTGCTGCGCGTCGCAGAGGCTGCCGCCGTTGCCGCAAGTGAGAATTTTACCACCCTCCCGTAAACTCCGGGCCATTACCTGTGCTGCTTCGGCAATGCGCGCCAGCATGGCCGGATCGGCCAGAAACCGGTCGAGCACGGTCCGGGCTTCGGTCAGCTCGGCGTGAATGAGGTCGGGAAGATGAGCGGAGTCGGGCAATTGATGGCTGGGGTTCAGTATTGGAGTAGGTAAGCTAAGGCAGGGCAGGAAGCCGGAGGAAGTACTTACAGTGGGGGCCGCTCGGCGGGCGGAGTATTCGACAGACTAGGATCGTTCTGCGGAAACGTCGGTTGGGCCAAGTGGTCAGTCGTCCGATTCTCGGTGGGGCTGGGGGAGCCCGCCGCGCGGCTTGCCGTCGTGGGAGCGGTGATCCGGCCGTCCACGGTGCGGCTAGTCGGCACCGTGGGAGCAGTGTCCGTGCGCTGCTGATGGTCGTAAAGCCGGGCTTTCAGCTCGTTGATTTTGCTTTCGCGCTGGCTAACGGCCCGGCGCAGCAGCACGCTGTCCAGGTTTTCGGTGATCAGGTGCAAGGCCAGTAGCCCGGCCCCGATGATGAACAGGGCTTGGTAAAACTGTCGTTCTTTTTCCAGTTCCGACAGCCCACTGCCCATGTCCACAATCGAGGACCGCACAGCTGGTACGAGAACGAACAAGAGTGCCAGCAGCAGGTAAACCATTACTGCGACGGTAACAATGCGTTTCAGGGCGAGCATAGCAAACGAGGGTGAAGTGAAAAGATGGCAGCTATCAGAAACGGAAGTACTGGGAAAGTGGCTGCAAAATAGGGCTTATTAAATAAGCTACTTGGCCTGGGCTAGCGGGTCAGTGGTTGTTACGGCTGTGTCGGTGGGGGAGGCCACCACCCGGGCCCCGTTGGCCCGCCGGGCATTCTGCTCCGCTTCAATTGACCTGACCAGTGCTTCCTTCCGCGCATAAGCGTTCTCTATCTTAAGCTGAGCCTCGGATCTCTGCTGGCTGCGGTAGTATTTGAAGCCAACCCGCAACGCAAACATGAATAAGGCCAACAAGCCAAAAACCCAAGGAGCTTTCTTGCTGAGCATAAATTCAATGGGTTAAGAAAAGAGGGTCTGGCGCTTAGCGCTACACCAGCGCAGCATTGGTTTGCAGGGAGCTCAGGCGCTGGTATACCCCGCCTTCGCGGCGCACCAGCTCGTCGTGAGTGCCGCGCTCGACCACGCGGCCGTGCTGTAGCACCACAATTTCATCGGCGTGCTGTACCGTGCTGAGGCGGTGAGCAATAACGAGCGACGTGCGGTTTCGCATCAGGCGCTGCAACGCTTCCTGCACCAGTTTCTCGCTTTCAGTGTCGAGGGCCGAGGTGGCTTCGTCGAGGATGAGAATGGGGGGATTGCGCAAAATGGCGCGCGCAATGCTGAGGCGCTGCCGCTGCCCGCCCGATAGGCGGGAGCCCCGGTCGCCAATTACCGTCTGGTAGCCCTCGGGGCTGGCCAGGATGAAATCGTGGGCGTTGGCAATTTTGGCGGCTTCGATCACTTCAGCCTCGGTGGCCTGAGTGTTGAAGCGGATGTTATTGAAAATGGTGTCGTTGAACAGGATGCTTTCCTGCGTCACGATGCCCATCTGGTCGCGCACCGAGTGTAGCGTGCAGGCCCGCAGGTCGTGGCCGTCAATGAGAATCTGGCCGCCGCTGGGGTCGTAGAAACGCGGCAGCAAGTCGGCCAGCGTGCTTTTGCCGCCGCCGCTGGGGCCCACCAGCGCCACCGTGCTGCCCTTACGAATGGTCAGGTTGATGTCGTAGAGCACGGGGGTCTCACCGTAGCTGAACTGCAGAGCCTGGAACTCAATTTCGCGCTCGAAGGGCGGCAGCACCGTGGCCCCGGGCCGGTCGCGAATGGCGGGCTCGGTGTCGATGATGCGCAGCACCCGCTCACCGGCAACCAGCCCGCGCTGGATGTTGCCAAACGATGACGACAGGGCTTTGGCTGGAGTAAGCACCTGCGAAAACAGGATGATGTAGCCGATAAACGTCGCGGCGGTCAGGTTCGCTTGGCCACTTAACACCAGGGTGCCACCGTAGTACAGCAACCCGGCCACTACCGTTACGCCGGCGAACTCCGAGAAAGGCGAGGCCAGGTCCCGGGTGTTGTCGATGTTGCGCGAGGTGCGGGCGTACTGGTCGTTTTGGGCTTCAAACTTCTGTCGGATGTAGCCTTGCGCGTTGAAGGCTTTAATCACCCGAATGCCGCCCAGGGTCTCGTCGATGACCGATAGCATGGTGCCCAGCGTGCCTTGGCTCAGCTTCGCCTGCCGCCGGAGCCGCTTGGCTACCCCGGCAATGATGCCGCCCGAAACCGGCAACAGAATCAGCGTGAATAGCGTCAGCTTGACCGACATCGTGAAGAGCACCACGAAATAGGCAATAATCGTCAGTGGCTCTTTCACCACGGCCGTCATCGTGTTCACCACGGACGTTTCTACTTCCTGCACGTCGTTGGTGAAGCGCGACATGAGGTCGCCCTTCCGCTCCCCGGCAAAATAGCCCAGCTCCAATTCGGTGATGCGCTGGTACAAGTCGTGCCGCAGATTCCGAATAACCCGGGCCCGCACCCGGGCGAGCAGCCGCAAGCTTAAATAGCGGAATACGTTGCTGAGCAATACCGACACCACCACCACCACGCACACGAAGCCCAGCGCCCCCAGGCGCCCGCGCGCCGCCAGAATCTCAGCAAAATAGAATTTGAATACATCCGTTACGTAACCGATCGTCAGCGAGAAGTCCGGCAACGCTTTGGGCGCGTCCAGCACCGCCGACTTATCCACGTTGAACAGCACGTTCAGCAGCGGAATGATCAGGGTGAAGTTGCCAATGCTGAAGAAAATCGTCAGGATGGTGTATAAAAAATAGAGCGGCACGAAGTCGATAAAAGGCCGCGCGTACTGCAGGATTCTCAGATAAGTCTTCATGGATAGCGAAAGCCGATAGGCTAAGGACGCCGAAACTCGGCAATTACTTCAATCAACTCGGCGATGTGCTGATTGAATTCCGCTAACTGTTCGGCGGGCACCCACAACTCATCGTGCTGCTGGTCGCCAACGTTTTGCACCGGAAACCGCGCTAAGTAGGCGGTATCTACGGCAAACCGAACCACATAGCCCATGCCGTAAAAGGGCACATTCCAGTCGCGGCTTATTTGCGCCGCGTAAGCCTCATTCAGCACCGGATAAAAAATAGGCTGCTCCGGCAGGCGCGGCGGAAAGGCCTGCCAGCCCAGCCCGGCAATCAAGTCCAGTTCCTGCTGATTAACCGGGCGATAGAGTGGGGTAGTCGGGGGCATGGCTTAAAATTCGTGGAGCCGTTGGGCAATGTTCCAGCGCAGGGCCAGCGAAGCGTACACTTCGCTCCCGTCAAGGGCTGGCGTGAGCGAGTACGTTTGACGCCGGGCAATCAGCTTCGCGTCCAGAAACAGGTTCAGGCGCGGCTGGTACGTAGCCGTGAAGTCGGCGTGCAGCAGGCGGCTTTTGTTGCCCTGGCCGGTGCGGTTGCCGAATTCCTGCACGCGGGTGTCGTAGGATTTAAGCACGTTGCCGCCGTAGTTCTGGCCCGGAGCGTCGGCATTGTTCAGGTCGAGCCCTTGCACGGAGTAAAAGGCCTTGCCTACCAGCATCAGGCGGGGCAGCGGCTGGTAGCTGAGTACGCCCAGAACCTCCGTCAGGTTAGCCCCCATGGGGTGGGCCAGGGGCTGCTGGTAGTGCTGGTAGTTGGTGTAGCTGTCCTCGTGCTGGTAGGTAAAAGGCCGGATATAGTTGAGCTCCACCTGCAAGTCGAGGTTACGCAGCCCCGCCACGTCGATGTATTTGGCCCCCAGCTGGAAGGCCTGCTTATTGGCCCACCAGCCGTTGCCCGCGCGCACTTCGCTGAGCTTAAACTCGTCCAGTACCAGCTGGCCGTAGAGCTGCGCGGTATGGAGGATGTTCCACTTGAAATCCAGCCCCAGAATGGCGTTATCGGCGGAGCCTGCCTGCTGCTCCACGGCGCGGTAGAATATCACCGGGTTCAGGTATTGCAGCTCAAAGCGGCCCCGCTGGCGCACGATTTGCCCGTTTACGATGGTGCTGTCCGCGCCCCGGCCCCCCAGCACGGTGCTCTCGAACACCCCGATGTTGAAGGTGGACGTGACGTCGAAGCTGAGGTGGTGCAGGGCCAGGTACTTTTTAGGATACACTTGGTCGGCGTTTTTCCTTTCGGCCGTCAATTCCGCGAATAAGTTCTGGTAGTTGAATTTCCAGACCCGGGTATTAATCTTTAAAAAGAAATACGGGGCGCTGTAATCGGAGAGTATGAGCGAGCGGTAGCCATTGCCAATAAAATTGCGGTCGTGGGCCAGTTGCAGGTTGATATGCTTGCTGGCCGCGTACGTGATGCCGCCCCGGGCCGTGAAAAAATCGTACTGGTTGCCGCCCTCGGTTTTAAAGTACTTCCAGTAGCCCTCGTGGGGCACGATCTGGTCGCGCTGAATGCGCGTCTGCACGTACTGCGGCACGGCTTGTTGGTTGTCGGCCAGGAACGTGTAAAACCCCAGCCGCTGGTCGATGTTGCCCTCCAGGTACACGCCGCGCGTATTCACGTAGCGCAGCCCGCTGATGCCGTTGTCCTTGCCGGCCTGCACTAGCAGCACCGGGTTCACGCGCAACGCAAAGTCCCGGGTCTGGACGTGGTAAAGGTCGGTTTGATTGCGGTAGAAGTACGTCAAGACCGGGTTAGCGCTCTCGTTGAGGTCGGCCCCGCGGGCGCTGTTCATCCAGTTGTCTTTCAGCAGGTAGGCGGCGTTGAACCGGTCGGAGCGCGAAAGCGTACCCGTTGGTACTCCCAGACTATCGGGCGAGAGAATGCGCTCGCCTAAACGAGCTGCGGCGGCCCGGGTGTAGGGCCGAACGCTGGTGTGCGGGTCGGTCAGCGAATCGGGACCAAACTTGATGGCGTAGCGGTCGAGCAAGCGGTAAGTATCGGCATCGAGCGGCACGTAGTTCGCCCCTTGCGTAGCCCCTGGAACAACCGTGACGCGGGCGGCAGGCTGCGCTGCGCCCGGGCGGTTGGGGGTAGTCCGCAGCGTTTTCTCCCGCCCGGCCCGGCCCCGCGTCGGGGGCAGGCTATCGAGGGGCTGGTCAAAAATCAGCCACGGGGATTTTTCTACTTTCACTGGGGCCGGCGCTGGGGGCGTGGCAGGGGTCGGGGGCGTAGTAGATACCGGCGGCGCCGTTTGGGCCGCCAAGGAGCCCGCCAGCAGCACCGTAGCCGAAGACAGGAGCAGAGCTTTATGCATAAATCCAGGTAGTGCTCATAAAAACGGAAGTTACTTCGCCGGATAAAATCTTAGGGAGGCAATTTCTTAACAAACCTACGCAGCAAGCCGTTGGTGAGAATACGCTGGGCTCCCGGCTCAGCTCAACAACCAAGTGGCTTAACTCGTCTTTGGGCTGCGGAGAAAAGAATAAATTCCGTTCGTCTTTCTTGCCCGCCCCTGGTTTTTGTGCCAACTTAGGGCGCCCAGCTGGTCTCTAACGTACAGGCTTCACCTATTAATCTACTTTCGCTCATGGTTACTACTCCATTCCCCGCTCCGGCTGTTCTTGCCGCGCCATCCGCCGCCAACGAGGTGGCCGAGGACCTGGCCCACGTACACGTGGTGTGCGCCGAGCCCAGCATTGCCAACCATTTCCTGGCCGAGCTGCGGGATAAAGACGTGCAAAAGGATAGCCTGCGCTTTCGTCGCAACCTCCAGCGGCTAGGCGAAATCATCGCCTACCGCATCAGCACTCACCTCAGCTACAGCGACAAGATCATTCAAACGCCCCTGGCCGAAACCACCGGCAAGCTCTTGCGCGACTTCCCGATTCTGGCCACCGTGCTGCGTGCGGGGCTGCCTTTTCACCAAGGCTTCCTCAATTATTTCGACCAGTCGCCCAGTGCCTTTGTAGCTGCCTACCGCATCGAGGGCACGGCCCAGGTGCAAGTGCAGGTCGACTACTTATCGGCTCCCAGCCTCGACGAGCGGGTCCTGATTTTGGCCGACCCCATGCTGGCCACCGGCAAAAGCCTCGTGCAAACCTACCGGGCCATGCTGCGCTTCGGGATGCCGCGGCAAGTACATATCGCGTCCGTCATTGCCTCGCCCGCCGGCCTGGCCTACGTGGCCCGCGAGATTCCCGAAGCCAATCTGTGGGTAGCCGCCATCGATGAGGGCCTGAATGAGCAAGCCTACATCATACCTGGTCTGGGCGACGCCGGCGACCTGTCCTACGGCAGTAAGCTATAGCCCCCTGATTTCGTTGGGCGGGGCGCCAGTTGCTTTGGCCGGTGAATTCAGGCCGTTGGCCTGGCGCAGCCCCGGCTCCGCGCAGGAATAGCGCCTGCTAGTTTGGTAACTTGGTATCTTTGTTGTACGCTCCGGCGCGTTGTTGGGTCTCAAGTTTCATTGGTTTGCTCTTTCATTTTGTCGTGCTCCATCCTGCCGTTAAATACGCGTCCGTGTTCCTGCTGAGCACGGTCAAGTTTTTGGGTGGTCCGCTGGCCGGCACCTCCATGGGGCTGCATTTTTGGCCGACCGTGGCCCTCACCGTGGCTGGCATGATGACCAGCGTGTTCGTCTTCTCCGGCATCGGCGGGGTGTGGATGCAGCACCGCCAGAAACAGCGCCGCCTGCGGCGGGAGCCCATTTTTACGAAACGCTCGCGCAACATCATCAAGGTATTCCGTAAGTTCGGCATGGGCGGCATCGCCTTTCTCACGCCCGTGCTGCTTTCGCCGATTGGCGGCACGGTTATCGCCACGCTGCTGGGCGTGCCGCGCCCGCGCATCCTGCTGCACATGTTCTGGAGCGCCGTGCTGTGGGGTGGGGCCCTCACCTTCGCCAGCGTGCGCTTCGGGCACATGCTGCACCACTAGTAGCCCTGACTTCGGCCCAGAACGAAAGCCATAGCCTCGCGTAAAAAGGTCATACCTAACCCGTACGAGGCATGTCTGGCGCTTTCAACTTCCGGATTCAAGACACTGGGGAGATTTCGCGGGAGTTTCTAAGCCGGCGCATCACCGACTTCCAGCACGCTGCGCAGTTTATCCGCGAATTGCCCTACCGCCGCAACACCGATAAGACCAACCTAGTCAGCGTGTTCGCCGACGGGGGCGCTACCTGCGGCCCCAAGCACGCCGTGCTCCGGCAGCTGGCCCTCGAAAATGGCATCCCGGACCTGAAGCTGAAGCTGGGCATTTTCAGAATGAACGGCCTGAACACTCCCGCGGTAGCCAGTACCTTGGCCCAGTACGGCCTTGCGTTTCTGCCCGAGGTGCACAACTACCTGCGGGTACACCGCACGGTACTCGACTGCACCCGGCCCAACTCTTCGGCCGACGACTTCCGGGCCGACCTGCTGCTCGAACTGGAGATTGAGCCCACCCAGATAGGTGATGCTAAAGTCGCTTTCCACCAAACCTACCTGCGGTACTGGCTCCACCAGAACCCCGGGCTGGGCCTCACCCTCCCCCAGCTTTGGAGCATTCGGGAGCAGTGCATCGAGGCCCTGAGCCGCGAGCCGTAGCGCTACTGGTTTCCCACCTAACGCCGCTTGCGGGCTTTGATAGCCTTCACGCCGGGGGCGGAGCCGCCCTTCTTGCCCACGTTGGCTTTGGCGCCCTTGGTGCTTTTTTTTCGTCCTTCGACGAAGGGCTTGCCGGTGCGCTTGTCAATGGTCACGCCGGGCTTAATCCATTCTTTCTTCTCGTGGAAAGCCCCCTGAAAGGTAGGGTCCAGCTTTTTGCGGCGCTCGTCGAGTTCGCGGCTCATCTTCTGCTGCTCCTCGAATGGGGTTTCCGCAACCGGCACTTCAGCCGGCAGCGGGAGCACCTCAATCTGCTGGTTGATGAGCGCCTCAATCTCCCCGATGTGCACCATTTCGGCCTCATTGGCGAAGGTGATGGCCGCCCCGGTGTGCTGGGCCCGGCCCGTGCGCCCGATGCGGTGCACGTAGTCGTCGTGCACGATGGGCACGTCGAAGTTGATGACGTGGCTTACCTGCGGCACGTCGATGCCCCGCGCCGCCACGTCGGTTGCCACGAGGTAGCGCACTTCGCCGGCCCGAAAAGCATCCATGCTGTTCATGCGGGCGTTCTGACCCTTGTTGCCGTGAATTACGCGCACCTCGCCAACGGGGGCCTTGCGCTCCAGAAAGTGCGCGACCTGGTCGGCGTGCTCCTTGGTGCGGGTGAAGAGCAGCACCCGCGTCATGGTTTCGGCGTCGCGGTGCAGCAGAAAGTGCAGCAGGTTGATTTTGGTGAGCAGGTTGGGCACTTCGTACAGGGTCTGCGCTACCGTGGAGGCCGTTTGGGCCGGCGGGCTCACTTCGACCCGAACCGGAAACTCCAGGAACTCCTCGCTCAGGAGCGTCACCCGCTCCGGCATGGTGGCCGAGAACAGCACGTTCTGCCGCTTGCGGGGAATCACCTCTAAAATGCGGCGAATCTGGGGCATGAAACCCATATCCATCATTTTGTCGGCCTCGTCCAGCACCAGCGTTTTTAAATCCCGCAGCACCAAGTCGCCCTTCAGGTAAATCTCCAGCAGCCGGCCCGGGGTGGCAATGAGCACATCCACGCCCTGGGCAATGGTTTCAATCTGCGTCTTCGGCCCCAGGCCCCCGTAGATGGCGAAAATTCGCAGGTCGGTGTTCACCGCCAAGGCCTTTAAGTGGTTCTCAATCTGAATGGCCAGCTCGCGGGTGGGGGCCAGCACCAGAGCCCGCGGGTTGGTGCCCTGCGCGTATTTCACCTTCATCAGCAGGGGCAGGCCGAAGGCGGCCGTTTTGCCCGTGCCGGTTTGGGCAATGCCCAGCACGTCGTGCCCGGCCAGCAGGAGCGGGATGGTTTGCTGCTGCACCGGCGTGGGCTGGGTGAAGCCCGCTTCGGCCACCGCCGTGAGCAGTTGTTTGTTGAGCTTAAAATCGTTGAACGATGGGGTGAAGTTGGGTTCCATCCGGCAAAGGTCGGCTTTTTGCAGCGGGGGCGTCACCCTATCGCAAGAAGCCCGTCGGGCCAAGCCCGTGGCACGTCCGGCCCGATTCCGAACTTTTTTTGTCGGTTTCGGCTTCTTTTTCTATCTTTGCCCCACCAAAAACAAACACGGTAGATATAGCTCAGCTGGTTAGAGCGTCGGATTGTGATTCCGAAGGTCGTGGGTTCGAGCCCCATTATTTACCCATCCAGAAAAGTCCCCGGAAACTTCCGGGGACTTTTTTTTTAATTGCCGAACGTTGTGGCCCGGATTGCGGGCCGCAATTGGCTACAACTAAGCTGCCATTTGTTCCGCAACCGCCTACTATATTTCGCCAGTACCCTAACCATTAGCTACATGAGTCTTCTCGTCATCGGCAGCGTCGCATTCGACGCCATCGAAACGCCCTACGGCAAAACCGACAAAATCATCGGCGGGGCCGCTACGTTTATCAGCCTTTCGGCTTCTTACTCGGGCACGCCCGTGAAATTGGTGGCCGTCGTGGGCGAAGACTTTCCGCAGTCCGACATCCAGTTGCTCGAAAAGCACGGCGTGGACGTAGAAGGCCTGCAGATCAAGCCGGGCGAGAAGTCGTTTTTCTGGTCGGGCAAGTACTCGCAGGACCTCAACTCCCGCGAAACCCTCGTCACGGAGCTGAACGTGCTGGCCGACTTCGACCCCATCATCCCCGATAGCTACCAGGACTGCAAGTACCTGATGCTCGGCAACCTGGCGCCGCAGGTCCAGCGCCTCGTCATCCAGCGGCTCATCAACCGGCCCAAGCTGATTGTGATGGACACCATGAATTTCTGGATGGACATTGCGCTGGAAGAGCTGATTGCAACTATCGAGATGGTCGACGTGCTCAGCATCAACGACGAAGAAGCCCGCCAGCTCAGCGGCGAGTACTCGCTGGTGAAGGCCGCCCGGAAAATTATGGGCATGGGCCCGAAGTTTCTCATCATCAAAAAAGGCGAGCACGGCGCCCTGCTCTTTCACAAGAACAAGGTGTTCTACGCCCCGGCCCTGCCCCTGGAAGAAGTATTTGACCCCACCGGCGCGGGCGACACGTTCGCGGGCGGCTTCATCGGCCACCTTGCCGCTACCGACGACATCAGCTTCGAAAACATGAAGCGCGCCGTCATCCACGGCTCGGCGATGGCTTCGTTCTGCGTCGAGAAGTTCGGCACTGAGCGCCTCCTTAACCTCACAGACGAAGAAGTGGAAGCCCGCGAAGCCCAGTTCGCTGAGCTGGTGAAAGTGATGCCGGTTGGGGCCGTAGCCAACGTGCCAGCCACTTAAGCGGGTACAAAGGCGCGGCCAGCGGTGGAAAAGGACAACTCTTTGCGGGCCAGATGGGTAAAAGGAAACATCTTCCACTTTTGCCTTCCACGCCATGACTCTCAAGAAAAATTCCATCCCTACCGACGAGCAGCCTTCGGTGGTGCCCTTTGAGAATGAGCATCATAAAAAGACGGCCACGCCCAAGGTAAAATCGGCGACCAACCAGAACGTGAACCAGAGCCACATTACCCAGCAGGGTAACGACACCAAGAACAACACCCCCGGTGGCAACTTCAACGAGGTGCGCCATACTCAGGCCAACAAGCCGCGTAGCAACCCGCAAGGCAACAGCCCCATGTCGGTTGACAGAAGCCAGAAAGGCCCTGGTAGCCGAGCCAACTAACATAACTGACTAAAAAGCAAGCCCCGACTAACTCCAGTTAGTCGGGGCTTGCTTTTTTAGCCGGATGCTGACTGACCACATTTGCTCCTGGCTCTTTAGTAGAATAACTCCTCCCTGGTGTTTGGCTGACGAAGTCCAGTAGCTCGCTACCCACCCTGGTGAACCTAACCATTGGCCGGGATCGTCAATGGGGCTGAAGAGCGGCCTCTCAGTAATAAGCCGCTAGCCACCCAATGCCTTATCGGCTATTCGGTTAGAATTCCCACCTCAGCCACTTGCGGAATCCCTCCTGCTGAGCCGGGTCGGCCGTTGCCAGCTTATCCACCGTGTACCGATGCCCAAAGCTGACATTCGGTACGGCTACCAGATTCACCGTGAGCAGCCGGTTCTGGCGAAAAACACTCAACTCATAGGTTGGCTCGCCCTGGTTGAGCAAGGATTGCAGGTTGGTAACGACCCGCCGGCCATTCACGGCCACAACTTCGTCGTCAATGGTCAGCACCGTCGCGGCCGGCGAGCCGGGCCAAATGGCGCTGACTTCCGTTCGTTCGTTTTTCACCACCGTGCGGAAACCAAACAGCCCCTCCGAAGCCGTGCTGCTTTCGGCCACTAGTAGCTGGCAGCCCACCGTGTGCAGCACCTTATCCAAAGGTTCGGTAAGTGGGGCGGTGCCGTAGATAAACTTGTCGAAGTACAGGTGCATGTCGCGTCCGGCCACCTCGTTAACTAACCGGATGTAGTCGGCTTCGGTGTAGCCGATACCCGTTTTCCCGAACTCCTCGTACAGCCGCCGCATCACATCGTCGAGGCTGCGGGCGTGGCCCGAGAGCTGACGCAGCGTTAAGTCCAGAATCAGCGCTACCAGTGCCCCCTTGTGGTACACCGATACCTTGCGGTCGGGCACGCCCGGCTTGTAGCCGTCCAGCCAGAGGTCCATGGAGGCATCGGCTAGCGAGAGGTTCTCGTGGCCGGCATCGTCAAAGTGCTTGCGCAGCACTGTGTTGAGTTCCTCAAAATACTGAGCGGGCGTCCGCACCCGGCTGCGGGCCAGGAGGTATTCGCCGTAGTACGTCGTGATGCCTTCAGCAATGAAACAGGTACGGAAATAGTTCTCCCGGCTGTAATCGTACGGCTGCATCTCGGCCGGTCGGATGCTCTTGATGTTCCAGGTGTGGAACAACTCGTGGCAGCTTATCCCCAACAACTCCTTATATAAGTCTTCGCTCATAATCTGCTCGGCTGGCCCCAGGGTAATCACCGTCGAGTTGTGGTGTTCCACCCCATGGTAGTGCTTGTAGAGCAAAAACTGGTTCAGAAAGTGGTAGTCGGCCACTGGGAATCCCCCAAACAGCTGTAATTGCTCATCCGAAAACGCCTTGAAATCGGCCAGAATCGGCGGCCAGCTAAGCTCAGCCTCCCCCTGCACCCAGATGTGAAAAGGCAAGCCGCCGGCCTCGTATTGCTGATGCACCAGCGTGGGGCTGGCAATGAGCGGTGAATCAGCCAGCTGGTCGAAATTCTCGGCGGCCAGCACGTTGGGGGCGGTTTGCTGCAGGCCGCAAGCTAGCTGCCAACCCTCGGGAAGCGCCAGCGTTAGTTGGCAGGCCTCCTGCTGGCGGTCCTCAACGTACATCAGGGCCTGCACGGGGTTCAGGTAGAGCTGCGACTCGTCGAGCCAGGAGCCGCCAGCGTCCATCTGGTGGGCGTAGAAGTTGTAACTCACCCGCACGGTACGACCAGCTGCGGCGGCTACTTCCCAGCGGTCCTTGGTGCGCTTGCGGTAGGGGAGGGGCTGCTTGTTCGTCGCATCGAACACCTCGACCTTCTGAACCTTTTGGGCAAAGTTCTGCAGCTCATAACGCCCGGGGCGCCAAGCCGGTAGCTGCAGCCCCAGCGGAGCGGTGGCCTCCGCGGCCACGTCCAGCGTTAGCTCAATGCGCAGGTAAAACGTGAGGGGGTTTTCGAAGGAAACGCGGTAGTGAATCATCGCCAAAACGGGGTAAAAGTGGCTAAAGCTACTACGGGGGGCCCGTTGCCGGTAAAAGTGGCTGAGGGTCTTGCCTTTTCCAGAGAAAGCCCGTACCTTTGCCGGCCCAACTCGAAACTAGACTTTAAACTTTAAGATGAAACGCACCTACCAACCTTCGAAGCGCAAGCGCGTCAACAAGCACGGCTTCCGTCTGCGCATGGAAACCGCCAACGGCCGTAACGTGCTAGCCCGTCGTCGCGCCAAAGGCCGCAAGCGCCTTACCGTTTCCGACGAAGGCAAGCACAAGCGCTAGTAGTTGGTGCTTAGTAGTTCGTGCTTGATGCTTGGGAATAGTAGCTGAGCTATTGTAAGCCAATGCCACGCACCGAGCATCAAGCCCCGATCTCCAGACGCTATACCTTCCCGAAAGAGGAACACCTGTGCCGCAAGAAGCTCATCGAAGAGCTTTTTAGCAAGCAGGGTTCCTCTTTTGGCGTTTACCCCCTGCGCATTGTTTGGGTTGCGAGCCCGGCGCCCACGGCTGCGCCGCCGCAGGTGCTTATCAGCGTCAGTAAGCGCACTTTTAAGCGGGCAGTCGACCGGAATCGCCTCAAGCGCCTGATCCGGGAGGCGTACCGGCTTAATAAATATCGGTTGTTGGAGCACCCTACCGGGCATCAAGTAGCCCTTCTTGGTATTATCTTCACGGGTAAAGAAAAAAGTCCACTGGGTTTGGTGGAAAAAAGACTAATTTCCGCTCTCTATCGTTTATTAAATACAACAGGTGAAGCATCTCGTTTGCTTCCTCCCACGTAAATTAGCCTACCTCTACTTATTTTATATGACTATCCGCAAAAAATTACTCGTTACCCTAACCGTTGGCGCACTAGGCTTGGTGTCTTTCCGAGCTTCTTCTGACAACGAGCGTTATTTTGAAATCGCTAAAAACCTGGACATTTTCGCCACGCTGTTCAAGGAAGTGAATACTTACTACGTGGACGAAATCACGCCCGCCAAGCTGGTGAAGACGGGCATCGACGCCATGTTGCGCTCACTGGATCCTTACACCAACTATATCCCGGAGGACGACATTGAGGACTTCCGCACCATGACGACCGGCCAATACGGCGGCATTGGGGCCTCGGTAGTGAAACGCAACGGCAAGACCGTAGTTCAGAGTGCCTACGAAGGCTACCCGGCCCAAAAGGCGGGCCTGCTCCCCGGTGATGAAATCCTCGACATCAACGGCGTAGTAGTTGATAAGAAGAGCAACGGCGACATTAGCAAGCTGCTTAAGGGCCAGGCCAACTCGGTGGTGAGGCTGTTAGTGACCCGCTATGGGCAGGACAAGCCCGTGCAAATCGACATCACCCGCGATAAAATTCAGGTCGACAACGTGCCCTATACCGGCATGATTTCCGGCGATGTCGGCTACTTCCAGCTCGGGGGCTTCACGGTCGACGCGGGGCGGGAAGTGCGCGCGGCCGTTAACAAGCTTAAGGAGCAGGGCGCCAAGAAAATCGTGTTCGACATCCGCGACAATCCCGGCGGCCTGCTGAACGAGGCCGTTAATATTTCCAATCTTTTCATCGACAAAGGGCTGGATGTAGTCAGCACCAGGGGTAAAGTCACGGAGTGGAACAAAACCTACAAGGCCCTCGACCAGCCCCTCGATACCCAGATTCCAATTGCCATTATCACTTCCAACCGCTCGGCTTCGGCTTCGGAGATCGTATCGGGCGTGTTGCAGGACTACGACCGGGCTGTGCTGGTGGGCGAGCGCACCTTCGGCAAAGGCCTCGTGCAAGCTACCCGCCCACTTAGCTATAACTCCCAGCTAAAGGTGACGACCGCCAAGTACTACATTCCCAGTGGTCGCTGCATCCAGGAAATCGACTACGCCCACCGTGCCGAAGATGGCTCTCTGGGTAAATTCCCAGATTCCTTACGCACGGCTTTCAAAACCACCGCGGGCCGTACGGTATACGACGGCGGCGGCGTAGCCCCGGACATTGAGGTGCAGGATCGTGAAATCGCGGACATTACCCGCATTCTGCTCCAGAAAAGCTACCTGTTCGACTACGCCACCCGCTACCGCGCCGAGCACGCCACCATTGCGCCCGCTCGTCAGTTCAAGCTGTCCGACGCCGAGTATCAGAAGTTTGTTAACTTTCTCCAGAGTAAGAATCTCAGCTACAGCACCGACGCTGAAAAAGCGCTCGCCGAGCTCAGCAAGAAGGTGAGAGAAGAGAAGCACTACGACGACGTGAAGCTGGAACTCGAAACCATCCGCAAGAAAGTGACGGTAAATAAAGCCAACGACTTGCAGCGCTTTAAGCCGGAGATCAAAGAGCTGCTGGAGCAGGAAATCGTGTCGCGCTACTACTTCGAGAAAGGTCGAACGGAAGCGGGTTTCGACGACGACCCCAACATCCTCGCCGCCGTGGCGGTGCTGAACGACCCCAACCGCTACGCCGCGTTGCTGAAACCGAGCGGGCAGGCCGCGAGTGCACGGAAGTCGATGAACACAAAGTAGTTATTGCCCTTATAAGGAGATGACTATTCAGTAGCAGGAGTTGCTAGGGAATAGTGTATTAGATGTTGGTGCTAGCTACCAAATATCCTTAAAATCTTCCTTTCCAATGATGACTGCTGACCAACGCCTTGACCAACTTGAGCCGCTCGTTTCCCAAACCCTGGCAGTTGCAGATCGTCATACTGTTCAGCTAACTCAGTTAGTGAATATTGTAACACAGCAAAGCAGCAATATTCAATTCTTGTTGAATGAGTTGGTGGACGTGAAGGACAAGGTAGTGGCTATTGATACCAAGGTCGCCGCCATTGATACCAAAGTAGCAGCTACTGATGCTAGGGTATCAGCTATCGATACTAAGGTAACTGCTATTGACACTATAGTAGCAGCTATTGATAGCAAGGTAGCGGCTATTGACACTACCGTAGCAGCTATTGATACGAGAATAGCGGCTACTGATGCCAGGATATCAAATATCGATACAAGAATAGCGGCTACTGATGCCAGGATATCAAATATCGATACTAGGATAGCGGCTACCGATGCCAAGATTGACGTCTTGAACACGCAGGCCAAGGTTGTGGATACTAAACTCGACCGCATTCTTAATCTGCTTGGTGAGAGCAAATAGTATAGGTAGGCAATTCCTCTTATGTAGTTGGGGCCAAGAGGGAAAATATCTTAAGTGAAGCGGCAAGGCCAACGGCAAATGCCGTAAATTCGCTTGCTTAACGAAAAACACTTGTCTATACTGCTCTCCCTCGAAACCTCGTCGCGGGTCTGTTCGGTAGCCCTGCACCGAATAGCCGACGGCTCCCTGCTTGGTCAATCCGAGCTCCGGCTCGACAAATCGCACTCTACGCACCTCACGGTAATAATCGACCAACTGCTCGAAAACACCGGCTATGCCATAACCGACCTCAGCGCCGTAGCGGTAAGTGATGGGCCCGGTTCTTATACCGGCCTGCGCATCGGCGGCGCGGCGGCAAAGGGCCTATGTTTCGCGCTTGATATCCCTTTAATAGCAATAGGCACACTACGTGCCTTGGCCGCCCAGGTAGCGGCTGGTACTGCCTGGCCCGAAAACTTCCTCTTTTGCCCCATGCTGGATGCCCGGCGAATGGAAGTATACGCTGCTCTTTATAGCCACGACGGACAAGAAGTGCTGGCCCCTACGCCACTTATTCTTGATGCGAATACCTTGGCCGAACAATTGGCCCACCATTCCGTTTTATTCTTTGGCCATGGCGCGGCAAAGTTTCAGCCACTGCTCGGGGAGCAGCCCAATGCGGGCTTCCTGACGGGTATTGAGCCTTCGGCGGTAGCAGTAGGGGCGTTGGCCGTTGCAGCGTACCACCAGCAAGAATTTCAGGATGTGGCTTATTACGAGCCTTTTTATTTAAAAGAAGTCTACACCACGACGCCCAAGCAATAGACGAAGGTTTGGCTTTGCGGCCCGGTTGGCTGTATTGTTAACAACCTAATATTAAGCAGAAGCTTGGCGATGCATCCTATGGAACTTCCCTTTGTTAATCGTGTGGCTAACAGTGGCCTCGTTACCCTCAACCTGGAAGATCTTATTCATCCCGGCGAGCGCGTGGTGTACGACATCAAAGACAACCTCTTCCACGGCCTTGTCCTGCGCGAGAAGGATTTCCGCGAGTTTATCAAAACCCACGACTGGGCGCAGTACGATGGTAAGAATGTGGCCATCATCTGCTCCACTGATGCTATTGTGCCCACCTGGGCCTATATGCTACTTGCCACTAAACTTCAGAACCACGCCTACCGCTACGTATTCGGCGATTTGGCGGCTCTGGAGCAAGCCCTGTTTCAGGAGGCCATTGCTGGTATCGAGGCCGAAGAGTACCGCGACGCCAAGGTAGTGGTAAAAGGCTGCGGCAATGTACCCGTGCCTACCTATGCCTACGTGGCCATCATGCAGAAGCTGCTCCCCATTGCCAGTAGCATCATGTATGGCGAGCCGTGTAGTACCGTGCCGCTCTACAAAAAGCCTAAAGTGAGCACTGGGGCCGGTTAATCCAAGGTCTCTGTTCGTAAAAATGGGTAGAAGGCGAAGGCCCACTCAAAGGCACTAGGATAATGTCAAGCTTTTTTTGAGACTGTCTGCCCGGCAATATCCCCGAATGCCCGCATCTTTGGGGAATCAAGTTCTTCTGTATGCCCTCCTCGCTTAACGCGCCCTACAAAATCAATTTTCTCACGGGTACGGCTATTGTCGTTGCCAATATGGTGGGCACGGGCGTTTTCACTAGCCTGGGGTTTCAGGTGCTGGGCATCCAAAGTGGCTTTGCTTTGCTCATGCTGTGGCTAGTAGGCGGCCTGATTGCGCTGTGCGGAGCCGTTTGTTACGGTGAGCTAGCCGCGGCCATGCCCCGCTCGGGCGGCGAGTACCATTACTTAAGCCAGATTTACCATCCTGCCCTGGGGTTTCTATCGGGTTGGGTATCGGCTACAGTGGGCTTCGCCGCACCTACCGCCTTGGCTGCGCTAGCGCTGGGCGAATACGCGAAAAGCCTTTGGCCAACTCTGCACCCCACCAGCCTCTCGATAGCGGTCGTCCTCATCTTAACCCTGGTGCACGGTAGCAGTACCCGCGCCGGTAGTCGATTGCAGGTTGTCATTACCGCGGTAAAAGTGGGCGTACTGGTTGTTTTTATTGGGGCTGGCATGATAGTAGGGGAGGCGCAGCCGCTGCGCTTCGCGCCTGATGCGGCGGGTTGGCAAGCCTTGCTCAGCCCTGCTTTTGCCGTATCGCTGGTTTATGTGAGCTACGCTTACTCCGGTTGGAATGCTGCGGTTTATCTCACCGGCGAAATTGAAGATCCCAAGCGCAATCTTTCTCGCATCTTGTTGGTCGGTACCGCGGTCGTACTCCTATTATATGTGGGGCTCAACTACGTATTCCTTCGCTCCACCCCGCTCGCTGGGTTGAGTGGCCAGGTCGAAGTTGGCTTCGTGGCCGCTACTTCCCTGTTCGGTCCCCTTGGCGGTCGGTTAATGGGGGGCATCATTGCCGCCCTGCTCGTTTCTACGGTTAGTTCGATGGTTTTTGCGGGGCCCCGGATCGTGCAAACAATGGGAGAGGACATCCCGGCCTTGCGTTGGCTGGCTGGCCGTAGTCGGGCTGGCATCCCCGTACGCGCGCTTTTGCTGCAAACGGCTATTACGTTAGCCTTTGTGCTAAAGCCCAGCTTCAAGGAAGTATTGGTCTACGCCGGATTCGTACTGAATTTGTTTACGTTCCTGACCGTGCTGGGCCTGTTTATTCTTCGGTGGCGCCAACCCCATCTGCTGCGCCCATACCGTGCGTGGGGGTACCCATTCACCCCACTTGTTTTTCTGGGCCTGAGCGGGTGGACGCTGACTTTCATTCTGCGGGATAAGCCAACCGAGTCGCTTTACGGCCTGGCTACTCTGGGCGCCGGATTACTGGTGTATTTTCTGACCACGCGCTCCACCCGTACCGCGCCAATTGTCCAAGGTTGAAGCGCGGCTGTAACTTGCAGCCTCATTGGCAGGCCTAATCATTGGGACTTACCGTTTAACTACTGTTATACAACATGTACTTTCGCACCGTTGCGCTCCGGTTTTTACCGGGTGCTTTGCTCTTGCTAGCTGCTTGTACGGAATCGACCACCAAAACGGAAACAGGTTCCCGGGCAACTGCCGGCAAGCAAGAATCGATGGCTGCTACTGCCGCTGCCATCGATTCCACCAAGCGAGACTCCACCAAGTCGGCTCCGTCAGCCGCCAACGCCAAGCTCCTTACCGCCCCCGATACAACCCGTGCTCAAGACGTGGCCGCTTTCCTGAGCGGATTGCGCCCCAGTAGCCACAGCGATTTATTAGCCCTGGCGACGAAGCCGGCCTGGAAAGCTTTCGCCAAAGACCAGGATAGGAGCTGGGCTAAGTACCGCGCTACGCACACCACGCGCATGACCAAATGGGCCCGCACCGAACTCGATTCCGTTCACCGCAGCAGCCCCACCATCTTTTACCCTTTTAGTGGTCCTGATTTTCTGAACGTCTTCACGATGTTCCCCACCAGCCAGACCTACGTGCTGATGGGCTTAGAGCCCGTCGGGAGCATCCCCACCCGAACCTCGCTGGCGAATCCGAAGCTGTTCTCGACCGTCAAAACCTCCCTGTGGTCGGTGCTCAACTTTAGCTTCTTTCGCACCAACGACATGGCCGTCGATTTGAAGTCTATGGAACTCAACGGGGCGCTCCCCTTGATGATGCTCTTTGCCGTTCGTACCGGCAATCAAATCATCGCCATCCGCCCCGTGCAGCTCGATGCCACCGGTCAACTGACCGACCGGACCGCTGATACCACTCAGGTTGATGCCTCTAAGCCCGTTCTCGGGGTTGAGATGAAGCTACGCGGCCCCGATGGTCAGCCTAAAACCGTTTACTATTTCTCCACCGACCTCAGTAATCAAGGTCTGCGCGCCAAGCCCGCGCCACTTGCGTTTGTGCGCGCTCTTGGTCCGCTTACCACCTACGTTAAGTCGGCTACGTATCTGATGCATAAATCATACTTCAGCGAAGTCCGCCGTTTAGTATTGCGTCGTAGCCGCTACGTCCTGCAAGATGATTCAGGCATCGCCATGAAGTTCTTCCAAAAAGGAGCCTGGAAATTCAATTACTATGGCACGTATAAACGTCCCATCCCGCTTTTTGCCAACCACTACCAGGCTGACCTTACCAGGGCTTACACTGATTCTCTGCATCCTCCCAAGCCCTTGCCCTTTGGCACCGGCTACAACTGGCGTCAAACCGATTCCAACCTGCTCTTAGCTCAGCGTCTGATCCCCCTGGCCAATTAGCTTCTGCCATAAACTACCTGATATACAGGGTCGTGGTGGCAACACCATGACCCTTTCTATTTTCTATCCGTCATGAAACCGCACTCACTATTCTCGCCCCTACACTATTACGCGATTAGAGTAGCCGCAATAATCGGGATAACCTCTTTAGCGGCGGGGGCTCACCAGCTGCTACCTATCCTCCACCGACTTCTTGATGGTGATCGCCTGGAGGGCAGGAAGGGGAGGGCAATGCTCAATGATTCCCCTTTGCTTGACTCCCTGATTCATACTAGCCCTGAACTGACCCGCATTGCCACCAACCCGGAATACGAGCTCCAAATCATTTACACCCAGATTAACCGCGACGCGCAAAACCGTCCCTCCTTCATCCCTCACACCTACCAGCTCAACCCTGGCCAATATTTCAACCCCGCTAGTTTAGTTAAGCTGCCCGTTGTAGCGCTCTCCCTCGAAAAGCTTAACAAGCTTAATAAGCCGGGTGTGCACCGCCGCACCATTATGGCTACTGGTACTGCTTGGCGCTGCCAGACCCCGGTCCGCTTCGCCGCCCCAGCCGATTCCGACCAGGCGGCTACCGTTGGCAACTACATCAAGCGCATGCTGTTGGTCAGCGACAACCTCGCCTACAATCGGCTCTATGAATTTCTTGGTCAACGCCCACTCAACGACCGACTCGCCCAGCTTGGCTATCCCAATGCCCGTATTACCCGCCGCTTTGCTCCCTGCGACACCAACGCTAACCGCTACACGAATCCCATCAGTTTTCACACCATCCAAGGCGATACCTTATATAAACAAGCAGCCCAATACAATGCCGTTCCTTATACCAGTCCGCTAGGGCGCGTTCTTAAAGGACAGGCCTACCAGGTTGGTCGCCGGGTTATTCGCAGGCCATATGACTTTACGACTGCCAATCACCTGCCCTTGGCGGACGTCACCGCGGTGCTCCAAAGTATCCTGTTTCCTTCCTCTGTCTCGGCAAGCCGGCGGTTCAACCTCACGTCTTCCGATTATGCTTTCCTCCGGTGGTACCTCCACGCCACCCCACATCAGTCTGGCTTCCGTCCGTATGCACCCGCTCAGTATTTCGACGCTTACAAGAAATATCTCTACTACGGCCGGGATCCTAAGCTTCCTTACCAAGCCAGCCTCCGCATCTATAATATAGTAGGCATGTCCCACGGCTACCTCGCCGATGTTGCCTACTTCGCCGACTCTCTGCACCAGTCGGAATTCATGCTCAGCGCGGTCCTGTACGTTAACAAGGACGGCATCATCAACGACGGGGCTTACGAGTATGCCTCCATTGGCTTACCCTTCTTGGCTCAACTTGGCCGTTTAATCCAGCAATACGAGACTCAGCGTGCTCGTCAGTTTCGCCCTAACCTAGCGGAGTTCTTTGCTCCCGAACCAATCCGTTAAAAATTCTGAAAATGCTGGCCGTATTAAGATGCTGGTCTACAATATGGTATACACGAGACAGGTACTTGCTACCTGCCTGAGCAGCCAAAATCTTTGCGCAGCGCTTTTCCAGGAGAGAAAAAACTAGTAGTTTTGCAATCCCAAATCGTCAAATGGACATTGGTTGCTTCAAAAGCAAAAGCTCTCCGAGGAAGTTGAAAAGACGCGGAACTTCACGAATGGTTTGATTGTCTTACCCCTCGTGCTGCCTAGAGAAAGTCCAAAAGAAAAATTCTTTTTTGAAGACTTGCAAAAACTAAGAAAATCGCCGTAGCTTTGCAGCCCTGCTTGAAAACAGGGATTTGAAAAGAGAGAAAAAATCTGAAGAAGCTTGACAAATCAAAAATTGTAAGTACCTTTGCACTCCCAATCGCAACAGGGGCTCAAACGGAGCCAGAAACGTTGCGGCAGGGGAACCAACAATAGGCTGTTTGCCGTTGTTGACCCCGGCTTCAAAAGAGGAGCGAGAAGGCATGAATAGCAGGGAAGCAAGTAGCACAAGACTGATTACGGGAGTAGTCACAAGGTTGGCCTAACAGGGGCCGACGCACGTTCTTTGAATGACTGGAAAAGACAACAGGTAAGACGTGGCTTTCTACGGGAAGCCACGG
>NZ_JACXAD010000012.1 GCF_014699115.1 Hymenobacter montanus | reverse complement strand
GCCAACGCCGCCCATGCCCGGTCACTGATTTCATCCAGATTGCTCACGAACCCAAAGATAATTGTCCGTACAGCCTAACTCACTGGTTCAACCACCGCCATCGTAGCGCTGGCCTTGGCAATGAGCAAGTCGTCGCACCATACTTCGGCTTCGCAGAAGTGCAGGCGCCGGCCGGCTTTCAACACCCAACCGAGGGCTTTTAATTTCTGCCCGACGCCGGGGTGCAGGTAAGACACTCGCAGATCGGCCGTTACCACTCCAAAATTGTCGGGCACGAGAGTGACGGCGGCAAACCCGGCCACCAAGTCCGCCATGGTTGCGATGAGCCCGCCGTGGGCAAAGCCGCGCTGCTGCTGGTGCTGCTCCCCCATAACTAGTTCCGCCTCGATGCGACCGGGTGTGATGATGGTCAAATCAGCCCCCACCAAGTGCATAAACCGCTGGCCGGCAAGCTTGGCGCGAATTCGGGCTTCAAGATCAGGGAAAGCAGAAACAGCAGGATTAGGGTTCACAGACACAGTAAATGCAGGGTTACTTAAAGCGAGCCAGTGGCTACACCGTATTTTGTACTAGTTTATACTCTGGGCCAGGATCTAGAACTCTGGAGTGCTTAAAAACTGCCCTGACTGCCAATAACAAGCGGGTTGTTGGTTTACCAGCCAAAGGTAATGGCTTCGCGACAGCCCGGCTTTTTGGCTCCGTTACTCGCTCCTTGCCAAACTAACTACCAGCCCAGCCTGGTCAGCATCGCATACACCGAGCAAGCCGGCCTTGACCCGCAAACTATTGAGTTTGTGAAAGTCGAAAACCAACCAATGACAATTCCGAGAACAAAGCCCAAAAGCAGCCAGAGCCGGGCTCGCTCCACAGAAAATGCGCAAAGCAAAGCGCCGGAGCTGAGCCTCGGGAGCTGCATCCACGCGGCTGGAAACTTCCCTCCTGCCAGCCAGATTTGGCCTGTTGTTAATAATTTAGAAACAATGTTGAGAGCTCGTCGTTAGGCGTACGACAATGCCCTTTAACCTGCTAGAGCGATCACGCTCTTAGCATAGTACGCCATGCTCGATTTATCAACTGTTCCTTCCGAACCCTTGCTTGCAGAACCCTTGCTCGAGGCATATTCCGGCAAAGTGCGGGTGCGGGTCGGGGGGCTGCTGCTTCGCAACGGTGCCATGTTGCTGGCTGCCCACCGCGGTCTGCTTCCCCAGAATGCCGCTTTTTGGTCGCCTCCGGGGGGCGGCTGGCAATTTGGTGAGAGCATCCGGGCGGCGTTGGTGCGGGAGTTTCAGGAAGAAACCGGCCTGACCGTACGCGTAGGCCGCTTTCTGCACCTGCACGAGTTCAGCAGCGGGAAACTCCAGGCGCTGGAGCTTTTCTTCGAAGTGCTGGCCGACGAAGCCGACCAACCGCGTTTGGGCCACGACCCGGAGCATGCGCCTAACGAGCAACTCCTCACCGAGCTGGCGTGGCTTACCCCGCGTCAGCTACTGCAATTGCCCCCGGCCACCGTGCACCCCGTACTGCACCTGATGCTCAGCCCCGATGATGTGTACGTGCCGCAAACGCGCTTCGTGTGAGCGAATGCGGGGTGGTTTAGCTCAACTGCACCCGCTTAGCCTTCTTGAATTAAGTGTTCTTCCTGGGCATCTGGCTAGTAGGGCTATCCTACACACGCGCCACACGCCCCATCATCCTAGCGCCTTATTTTAATCCATATGCCTACTAGCTGGCTCCCCTCTCCCAGAGGAGAGGGGTCGGGGGTGAGGTTAAACGGATTCGCCCTTTTCGTTGCTCCTGGAATGGCTCCAGGCAGGCTCGGAACGAATAAGGGCCGCGGCCTGAATTTAGCGGCGGGGCCCGGGAGCGCGTAGTTTTGTGCTTCGCAACCATCCGCTCCATATGCTCCGTTCCATCATGTTTGTCGGCACTGCTTCCGACGTGGGCAAGAGCATTATCGCGGCGGGGTTCTGCCGACTTTTCCGGCAGGATGGGCACCGGCCCGCACCGTTCAAGGCCCAGAACATGTCGTTGAACAGCTACGCCACGCCCGAGGGGCTGGAAATCGGCCGGGCGCAGGCTGTGCAGGCGGAAGCGGCCGGTATTCCCTGCCACGTCGACATGAACCCCGTGCTGCTCAAGCCGACTTCCGACCAGGCCTCGCAGGTGGTCCTCAACGGCCGGCCCATAGGTACGCAGTCGGCTTACGAGTACTTCCGCGAAAACGACCGACACGAGCTATTCACCGCCGCTACCCGGGCCTACGACCGCCTGGCGACGCGTTTCGCACCCATTGTCCTGGAAGGGGCAGGCAGCATCTCGGAGCTGAACCTGAAGCGCCGCGATATTGCCAACCTGCGTATGGCCCGCCACGCCGGGGCCGCCACCTACCTGGTTGCCGACATCGACCGGGGCGGCGTATTTGGTAGCGTCTACGGCACGCTGGCCCTACTGGAGCCCGAGGAGAAAGCCTGCATCAAGGGCACCATCATCAACAAGTTCCGGGGCGACGCCCGCCTGTTTGAGGACGGACGCCAGCAGCTGGCGGCGCTAACCGGGGTACCCGTGGTGGGCGTGCTGCCTTATTTCAACGACATCTTTTTAGAAGAAGAAGATTCCGTAGCCCTGGCCCGCAAGCCGCGCGGCCCCGGCGCGGCCGGCCTCGTGCGGGTGGCCGTGGTGCTGCTGGCCCGCCTCTCAAACTTCACCGATTTCGATGCCCTTGGTCAGGACCCGCGGGTGCAGCTGTACTTCACCCACGATGCGGCCGAAGTCGAGGCCGCCGACATCGTCATCCTGCCCGGCAGCAAAAATACCATTGGCGACCTGCTGACCTTGAAAAATAACGGGCTGGCTGCCGCCATCGTGCGAGCCCACCGCGCCGGCAAAACCGTGGTGGGCATCTGCGGCGGCTACCAGATGCTGGGCCGCTCGGTAGAAGATCCGGACGGCGTGGAAAGCCCCGTAGCGGCCATCGCCGGCCTGGGTCTGCTGCCCGTCCGCACGGTTTTACGGGGCGAGAAAACCACCCGCCAGCGGCGCTTTGCCTTTCGCGATGGCACGGAGCCCGATTGCCGGGGCTACGAAATCCACCTGGGCCAGACCACCGTTGAAGGGCCGCAGCAGCCCGTGGCCACGCTCGCCGATGGCACGCCCGACGGCTACTTCGCCGGCCCCCGCTGCTGGGGCACGTACTTGCACGGCATCCTCGACAACCCGGTGGTTATCGACTACCTGCTGGCCCCCTACACCGCTCAGCAGGCCGACGTCCCGTTTGATTTCGCCACCTTCAAAGACCAGCAGTTCGACCGCCTGGCGGCACTTATCCGCGAGCACGTGGACGTGGCGCAGATTTACGCCGCTTTGCACCGCTGATTCACCCCTCCCCTCTCCCATGCTACACGGACACGGCGACGACGGCTACCGCCACTCCCGACCTATCGTCGCCGATTTCAGTACCAACGTTTGGCACGGCGGCGAGCCGGCGGGCCTGAGAGCGTACGTTTTCGAGCAGTGGCCCACGGTGAACCGCTACCCCGAAGTGCTGGCCGAAAGCCTGGCCGCCC
Source organism: Hymenobacter montanus (assembly GCF_014699115.1). GTDB lineage: Bacteria > Bacteroidota > Bacteroidia > Cytophagales > Hymenobacteraceae > Hymenobacter > Hymenobacter montanus. The sequence continues at coordinate 148,727 of NZ_JACXAD010000012.1, read as the reverse complement.
GTGTGGCGGCCCACCACGGCGTAGCCCCCGTGCAGGTGCTCGTTGGCAGCGGCACCACCGAGAGCCTCTACCTGGTGGCCCAGGCCTGGGCCGGGCGGCGCAGCACCGTGCTCACGCCCAGCTTTGCCGAGTACGAAGACGCCTGCCGGCTGCACCGCCACGAGCTGCGGTTCCGGGCCTGGGATGAGCTGCGGCCCGACACGGTGTTGAATAGTGAGCTGGCCTTCGTTTGCAACCCCAACAACCCTACCGGGAGCGTGCTCGAACCCGGCGTGCTGCCCGCCCTGCTGGCTAATAACCCGGGCACGGTGTTCGTGCTCGACGAGGCCTTTATTGAGTTCACCACCCACGCCCAAACCGCCATTCCCCTGCTGGCCCAGTTCGATAACCTGCTGGTTATGCGTTCGCTGACTAAGGCCTACGCCATTCCGGGCCTGCGGCTGGGCTACGCGGTGGGGCCGGCCGCGCTCATTGCCCGGCTTACCCACCAGAAGGCCCCGTGGGCCGTGAACACGCTGGCAGCCGCGGCGGGCCACTTTATCTTCGCCAACTACGCCGCCGTGCAACTTCCCCTGGCCCAGCTGCTGGCCGATAAAGCGAGTTTGGTCGCGCAGCTGGCCGAAAACCCCGGCCTCGACAGCTGGCCCAGCCGTACGCATTATTTCCTGGGGGCTACGCGGCGCGGTACGGCCGCCGCACTAAAGCGCTGGCTGCTGGACCGGCACGGGCTGCTGATTCGGGACGCCGCCAATTTCCGGGGCCTTACCCCGGCTCACTTTCGCATCGGCACCCGCAGTGCAGCCGATAATTCCTTGTTGACAAACGCCTTGGCTGAATGGACTACTTCGCTCGCTTAGCCGCCCCGCTCGCCATCGGCTACGCTCTCGACTTGTGGCTGGCCGACCCCGAGGGCTGGCCCCACCCCGTGCGCGCCTACGGGGCCCTTATTGCCGCGGGCGAGCGCCGCCTGAACCACGGCCCCCACCGTTTCGCCAAAGGCGCCCTGCTGGCCGGCGGGCTGGTTGGCAGCACCTTTGCAGCTTTTGCGCTACTGGATAGGACATTGCGGCTACTCCCACCGGTAGTAGCGGGGGCCGTCCGCAGCGCGTGGGTATTCTACGGCCTGGCCAATACCGGGCTGGTGCGCGAGGGCCGGGCCGTCTTCGACGTGCTCGAACGCGAGGGCCTGGAAGCCGGGCGCCGGCAGCTGGCCCGCATCGTGGGCCGCGACACGGCCCGGCTCGACGCCCCGCAAATCCGTACGGCCGTGCTCGAAAGCCTGGCCGAAAATCTCAGCGATGGTGTGGTAGCGCCCCTGCTGTACTACGCGCTGGGGGGCGGGCCGGGCCTGATGGCCTACAAAATGGTGAACACCCTCGACTCGATGGTCGGCTACCGCAACGCGCGCTACGAGCAGTTTGGCAAGTTTGCGGCCCGCCTCGACGATGTGGCCAACTTCGTACCGGCCCGCCTCACCGCAGGCTTACTGGCGGGCCTGGGCGGCAGTGGGCGCAGCTTTCGCTTCATTTGCCAATACGGGAACCAGCATAAGAGTCCCAATGCCGGCTACCCCGAAGCCGCCCTCGCCGGCGTGCTCAACTGCCGCTTCGGCGGCCCTAACTACTACCACGGGCAGCTCGTGACCAAGCCCTATATCGGCAATAACCCGCGGCCGATAGCGGCCACCGAAATCAACCGCGTGGCCCGCCTCAACCATGCCGTCTGCGCCGTGGTGGTGGCCGGCATTCTGGGGCTGGGCTGGTGGCGCGAGCGCCGGCGGCTCAGCCGCACCTAAGCCGCTCCGGTGCAGCCACTTAGGGGTTTTGCGAGCGTGCGGTGGCTAACCGCCATTGAGTTTACAAACGAGCGGCACGGTCATGGCCCAAGCAGCGCCTAAACTTTGGGGTTTGTGCAGGGATGCAGCGACCGGACCTCATCGCACCCCAGCAAGTTTACGCTACGTCTTCAGTTCTCGTATCGGAGGAAGGAATTAAAAATATGCTGGTCAATTTTTTAATTCTTCATTTTTAATTTTTAATTCCTAAAAAATGGCGCTGTACGTGATTTCGGGCGGCCCCGGAGCCGGCAAAACGACGCTGTTGGCGGCCCTGTGCCGGGCCGGGTTCGCGGGGGCCGGGGAGGTGGCGCGCCAACTGATTCAGGAGCAGGTGGCCCAGGGCAGCGGCCTGGTGCCGTGGCAGAACCTGGCGGGCTTCGCCGAACTGGCCCTGGCCCGCATGGTGGCCCAGCACGAGGCCGCCCGCCGGCGCGGCGGCGTCACGTTTTTCGACCGGGGCATTCCCGACATCATTGCCTACCTGGAAGTGGCGGGCCTGCCCGTACCACCGGCCTACCTGGCCGTTGCAGCCGCGCACCCCTACCAGAACCCGGTGTTGCTGGCCCCACCCTGGGCCGAAATCTACGTGAATGACGCCGAGCGCTGGCAGACCTTCGCGGAGGCCGAGGCGCTGTACCAGGCCCTGCGGCATACTTACCAGCGGCTGGGCAGCACGGTGCTCGACTTGCCCAAAACCACGGTAGCGGCGCGGGTTGATTTTGTGCGCTCCACCCTGGCCCTGTAGCCCCTTGGGGCAGCAAGCGCCGGCAACTAGCATTTCTGCCTACCTTTGCCACTGCGATTGGCAGTCGTTTCCGCGGTGCGGGGCGACTTTAAAAGGGAATCCGGTGTAACTCCGGGACAGTCTCCGCTGCTGTAACCCCCGCTAAAAGCCAGCCGATACTTGGCGCCACTGTTCCTGCGGGAATGGGAAGGCCATCGGCTGGTGGGGGAAGTCAGAAGACCTGCCACTTGCTTCATTCAGTCACAGCTTTCGGCAGAAAAGCTCGTTGTACCATGCCCCACCCTTCGCCCCCCGGCCGTGCCGGGGGTACCCCTCTGTTTTTTCTGGCCGTTCGCGCCTGCGGGCTCGCGGCCTGGCTCCTGGCGGGCGCCGGGCCCAGCGTGGGCCAGGCCGCGTTGCCCAAGGCCCCGGCCCCGAAAGCGACGCCGGCCCCCCAGGGCCGCACCACGGTTAGCTTTGCCCAGGGCTTCACGATTACCTACGCGGGCAACTGCAAGGTGGTCACCATCCGCAGCCCGTTCGAGGCCAAAGCCCGGGCCACCTCCTACCTGTTGGTGCCGCGCGGCACGGCCCGGCCAGTGGGCTACCCCGGGGCCATCGTGATTCAAACCCCCATTCGCAGCCTGGTGGGGCTCTCGTCGATGCACGTGGCCTTGGCTGACTTCCTCGGGGCGGCCGATTTGCTGGTGGGCCTCGGCAGCCTCAAATACGCCTCGGCCCCGCGGGTGCGGCAGCGCATCGCCGAAGGCAAGGTTTTCGAGGTCGGCGAGGGCAAGGAGCTCAACAACGAGTTCCTCATCGCCCGGCACCCCGACCTGGTGATGAGCACCGGTTGGCCCGGCGAAAACCTCGACCGGTTCCAAACCCTGGCCGCCGCGGGCGTGCCGGTGATGATTAACTCGGAATGGGTGGAAACCACGCCCCTGGCCCGCGCCGAATGGGTGAAAGTCATGGCCGCGCTGCTGGATAAGGAGGACCTGGTTAACCGAAAGTTCGACCAGGTGGTACGCGACTACCAACGCTTGGCCGCCCTGGGCCGCCGGGCCACCAAGCGGCCGCGGGTGGTGGTGGGCCTGCCGTTCAAAGACGTGTGGTACGTGCCCGATGCCGACAGCTACCTGGCCCAGTTCCTGCGCGACGCGGGCGCCACCTACGCCTGGGACCAGACCAAGGCGCCGAACGGCAGCTTGGCGCTGTCGTTCGAAACGGTAGCCCCGGTGGCTCTTACTGCCGACTGCTGGCTGCAAACCGGCGCGGCCCGCACCCGGGCCGAAATTTTGGCCCAGGATGGCCGCTACGCCGCCTTCGCCCCGCTCAAAAGCGGCCGGGTGTACAACAACAACCGCCGAACCAACGCCCAGGGCTCCAACGACTACTGGGAGTCGGGGGCAGTGCGGCCCGACCTGGTGCTGGCCGACATGCTTAAGATTTTGCACCCCGAGCTGCTGCCCACCTGGCAGCTGTACTATTACCAGCAGTTAAAATGAGTACGCCCCTGCTTGTGATGCCGTCCCCCGGGCCGGACCTTGCGGCCGGCCGGCCGCGCCGCGCTTGGCTGCTGGCCCTGGTGGGGCTGGTGGCGGTTGTTTTTGTGCTCGATATTGCCCTGGGCCCGGTGCGCATTCCGCTGCGGGCAGTGGTCAGCATTCTCGGGGGCGAGGTCGCCGATTCGCCGGCCTGGGCCTTCATCGTCCGGCAGATTCGCCTGCCTAAGGCCCTGACGGCGCTGACCGTAGGCAGTGGACTAGCCGTGAGCGGCTTGCAGATGCAAACGCTGTTTCGCAACCCCCTGGTGGGCCCCTCGGCGCTGGGCCTGACGGCGGGCGCGGGGCTGGGCGTGGCCGTGGTGATGCTGGCCAGCGGCAACGCGGTGGGCGGCTGGGCCATCCGGGCACTGGGGGTGGGCGGCAGTTGGGGACTGGTGCTGGCCGCGACCGCCGGCGCGGCCTTGGTCATGGCCCTGGTGCTGGCCCTCTCGGCCCGGGTGCGCGACAACGTGGTGCTGCTCATCGTGGGCCTGATGATTGCCAGCATCACGGGCGCCGTGGTCAGCCTGTGGCAGTACTTCAGCGCTCCGGAGCAAATTCAGGAGTACCTGCTCTGGACCTTCGGCTCGGTGGGCGGCGTCGGAGGTAGCCACCTGGCGGTGCTGGCCACGGTGGTGGGCGGGGGCCTGCTAGTAGCTTTTGCCTCGGCCAAGCCGTTGAATGCGCTGCTGCTGGGCGAGAACTACGCCCGGAGCATGGGGCTGGCGGTGGGCCGGTCGCGCACGCTCATCATTGGCAGCACCAGCCTGCTGGCGGGGGCTATTACGGCCTTTTGCGGGCCCATCGGCTTCGTGGGCATTGCTGTGCCGCACCTCACGCGGGGCCTGCTGCGCACCACCGACCACCGCCTGCTGCTGCCCGGCACCTGCCTGGTGGGAGCCGCCCTCACCCTGGGCTGCGACTGCCTAGCCCAGCTGCCCGGTAGTCAAACCCCGCTGCCGCTGAGCGTGGTGACGTCGCTGCTCGGGGCGCCGGTGGTGCTGTGGGTGGTGCTGCGCCGCCCGAACGTTCGCTCTTTGTTTTCCTGAAGCCCGATGCCAACCTCCGCGCCGCTGCTGACCGCCGACGACCTGACGGTGGGCTACTTCCTCGCTAAAAAAGCGCCCCGGCCGGTGGCCCAGCCCCTGCGCGTGGCTCTGTGGCCCGGCGAGCTGGTGTGCCTGCTGGGCCCCAACGGCGCCGGCAAATCGACGCTGCTGCGCACGCTGGCCGGCTTGCAGGCGCCCCTGGGTGGCCGGCTCGATCTCGGCGGCGGAGCCCTGGCCAGCCTGAGCGCCGCCGCGCGGGCCCGCCAGCTGAGCATCGTCCTAACCGACCGGGTAGAGGTTGGCACGCTCACCGTGCGCGAGCTGGTGAGCCTGGGCCGCCACCCCCACACCAACTGGCTGGGCCGCCTCTCGGCTCACGATGAGGCCCGGGTGCAGGCCGCCCTGGCCGCCACCAATACCAGCGGCTTCGCCCAGCGCCCGGTGGGCGAGCTGAGCGACGGCGAGCGGCAAAAGGTGCTGCTCGCCCGCGCCATTGCCCAGGACACGCCCATCGTGCTGCTCGACGAGCCCACCGCCCACCTCGACCTGCCCAACCGCGTGGCCCTCATGCGCCTGCTGCACGGCCTAGCCCGACAAACCGGCAAGGCCATCCTGCTTTCGACCCACGAGCTGGACCTGGCCCTGCAAGCCGCCGACCGGGTCTGGCTGCTGCCCGCCAATGGGCAACTGCGCACCGGCACCCCCGAAGACCTGGTGCTGAGCGGGGCCTTTGCGGCGGCCTTCGCCCGGGAGGGGCTGGCCTTCGACCCGGCCACCGGCACCTTCGCCCTGCACGCGCCCACGGGCCCCACCGTGCAACTGGTGGGCGACGGGGCCCCGGCCTTCTGGACGCGGCGGGCCCTGGAGCGCGAGGGCTTAGTGCCAACGACCAGCCCCGCTGCCCTGCGCGTGACCGTGGCCCCGGCCGGCGGGCAGTGGACCAGCCAGGCCCCCGGCGGCCCCGCTGAGCAGCACGCCACGGTGGAGGATCTGCTCCGGGCGCTCCGACTTATCATCAAAAACCAATTGCCGAGCTAACCCGCCAATCACTAAACTTTTCAAACCTCCTTTTCTCACCCAACTCCCGCACAACTTAATGATGAAACGTTCTTTACGCCGATACGCGAAGGTTCACCACCCCAAGTGGGGGCTCATCCTGGGGCCGGTGCTGCTGGCCGGCGCCGGGCGCGGGGCCCACGCTCAGGAGCTGGCCGACACCCTCAGGCGCCAGCACCTGCGCGAGGTGGTGGTAACGGCCACCCGCTCGGCCACCACGCGCGATAAGGTGCCCCAGCAAATCCAGGTTATCAGCCGCCGGGAGATGGAGCAGACTCCGAGCCAGGAGTTCACCGACGTGCTCAAGAAAAACGCCTCGGTTGACGTTGTGCAGTACCCCAGCTTGCTGGCCGGGGTGGGCATCCGGGGCTTTCGCCCCCAAACCGGCAGCCTCAACCAGCGGACCCTGCTGCTGGTGGATGGCCGCCCAGCCGGCACCAGCAACCTGGCCACCCTCGACCTGGGCAGTGCGGAGCAGGTAGAAGTGCTGAAAGGCCCCGCCTCGGCCCTCTACGGCTCGCAGGCCATGGGCGGCGTGGTGAACGTGCTGACGCGCAAGTCGCGCGGGGCCGTGCGCTCGTCGTTGGCGGCCGAGTACGGCAGCTACCAGACGATTAAGCTGAGCGGCACCACGGGCGGCAACATCACCCGCGCCCTGGACTTTGACTTGTCGTTCGCGCAGTCCGACCGGGCGACCGACTACCGGCTGGGCGGGGGGGGCGTCTTCCGCCGCTGGCTCGGGGGTGGCAGCGCCACCAAAACCTACGCCGACGGCTCCACCCAGGACACTGACGACAGCCGGGCCGACGGCCAGACACGCACCTTCAGCAAGCTTAACCACTACTCGGGGGCCCTGCGCCTGGGCTACCAGCTAAGCCAGCGCTGGCGCGTGGACGTGCGCGGCGAACGGTTCGTGGCCCGCAACGTGCAGGCTCCCAACGATATCAGCTACGGCGACCTAGGCTACAGCAGCAAAGATCTGGAGCGCCAGAACCTCGACCTGAGCGTCAGCGGCGACTACGCGCAGCACCAACTGTTGGTGCGGGGCTACACGGCGCAAGAAATCAACGACAATAACAATCTCTTCAGCGGCAACACGCGCATTGCGCCGTACCGCTCGTTCCAAAGCCAATACCAGTGGAAAGGTATTCAGGCTAAAGATGTTATCCAGCTCGGCACCCAACACCTCAGCGTGGGTGTCGACTACAACGCAGCGACCAGCAACTCGCGGAGCTTCGACCCAACCGGGGCCGACATCGCGCCATTCAGCCCCAACTACGAGCTGAATACCACCGGCCTTTACGCCCAGGGCCAGCTGAGCCTGCTGCAGGACCGGCTGATTGTCACGCCCGGCGCCCGCTACGATTTTATCACGTACAAGGGCAAGCCGACCGATTTGCTGACCACCTTCACCCCGGGTAAAAAGACCAATCCGTTCTTCAGCCCCAGCCTGGGCGCCCAGGTGGAGCTAGCGGCGGGCCTGCGCCTGCACGCCACCATCGGCCGCGCCTACGTGACGCCCGACGCTTACAACGTGGCCGGCTACTCGCAGACGACGCCCACGAGCGCCAATAAGGTATCCATCATCCGCGGCAACCCGGACCTGCGCAACGAAAGCAGCGTGACCTGGGATGCTGGCCTGCGCTTCGAGCGGGCTAGCACCGGCTTCTCAGCCGACCTTACCTACTTCGCGACCAGGGTAAAGGACCGCATCACTACCCGCACCACCAACCCCGTGGGCGAAACCACCCCCGAAGGCTACGTCGTGGCCGCGCGCACCACCTATGTTAACGCCAACGACAGCCGCATTCAGGGCCTGGAGGCCGAAGCCGGCTATGATTTCGGCGCGCTGGCCGAAAACCGCTATTCGCTCCGGGTGTTTGCCGGCGGCACCGGCCTTTTCCAGGCCGAAGACGTAGCCAACAACCCCGACGGCTCGCAGACCAAGCGCGCCATCTTCAACGTAGCTAAGCTGAGCGGCAATTACGGCGTGGCCTTCGACAATCAGCACGGCCTGCGCGCCCGCCTGAGCGGCCGCTACGTGGGCTCGCGCAACGACACCGATTTCACCGACCTCAAAGCGCCCCAAATCAAATACCCCCGCTACATGACCCTGGATTTCTCAGCCGGTTACACCTTCGCCAACAAGCACACCCTTGCGGTACTGGTGAACAACCTGACTGATGAAAACTACTACGAGAAGCGCGGCTACAACCTGCCCGGGCGCAACCTATCGGCCCGCTACACGCTGGCTTTCTAGCCGGGCCAAGCTGGTCCCTTGGGCCCGGCCTGACGCACGGGGCAATCCATCCACCGCTCTCCACCGCTCAATTCCTGTAAATTACTAGCCGTGCTCTACTACATTTCCGGCGGGCAGCGCTCGGGTAAAAGCCGCTACGCCCAGGACCTGGCCCTGCAGCTCAGCCCCGCTCCCGTGTACCTGGCCACCTCCCGGGCCTGGGACGACGACCACCGCCGGCGCATTGCCCGGCACGTGGCCGAGCGCGACGCCCGCTGGACTACCCTGGAAGAAGAGAAATACCTCAGCCGCCTCGCCCTGACCGGCCGCACCGTGGTGCTGGACTGCGTGACGCTCTGGCTCACTAATTTCTTCGACGACGCGGGCTACGATGTGGAACAAGCCCTCCAACAGGCCCGGGCAGAGTTCGATAACCTGATGCGTCAGGACTGCACGCTGCTGGTCGTTTCCAATGAAATCGGAATGGGCCTGCACGCGCCCACCCCAGCCGGCCGCCAGTTCGTAGACCTGCAAGGCTGGCTAAACCAACACATTGCCCAACGGGCCGACCACGCCATTTTCATGGTTTCGGGCCTCCCCCTAACCGTGAAATAAGAACCTAGAACTGAGAGCCTAGAGCTGAGAATCAAGAATGGAGTATCAACAACCGAGCACCAAGCACCAACAACCAAGCACCAAGCACCAAAATGAAAATCTACACTAAAAAGGGCGATGCCGGCACCACCGGCCTGTTCGGCGGGCAGCGCGTGCGCAAGGACGACGTGCGCGTGGAATGCATGGGTGAGCTCGACGAAGCTAATTCTACCCTGGGCCTGTTGCGGGTGAAGCTAGAGGCGGGCCACCCCTGGCAAACGCGGCTCCACCGCATCCAGAAGGATTTGATGGACATGATGTCGCACTTGGCCCGGCCCTCGACAGCTAAACGAACTAATTCCAACCCCATGCCGGCCGACGGGGCCCGGTTTTGCGAGGAGTGGATTGACGAGTTAGAGGGACAAATGACGTCGCCGTCCGACTACTTCCTCTTGCCCGGCGGCAACGAAATCTCGGCCCTGTGCCACGTGGTGCGCACCCAGATGCGCCGCGGCGAGCGCCGCCTGGTGAGCCTGATGGCCGCTGACGCGGTCGACCCCGCCATTCCGGCTTACATCAACCGCCTGTCCGACCTGTTTTTCACCCTGGCCCGCGCCGAGATGGATAAGGCCGGTGTGGCCGAGGAAAAATGGCAGCTGTTCCTCTACAAGCGTTTCAAACAAGCCGACGACGCCCCTAAACCCGAAGAACCCGCTGCCTAATGCTCTGGAACATCACCCCGCCCGACCCTGCCCTGGCTGAGGCCATCAGGCACAAAATTGACACCAAAACCAAGCCTCTGGGGGCCCTGGGGCAGCTGGAAGCGCTGGCCGGCCACATTGCCCTGGTGCAGCAAACCCTGACCCCGCAGCTGCGCCGGCCCCACCTGCTGGTCTTTGCCGCCGACCACGGCATTGCCCAGGCCGGGGTGAGCCAGTATCCACCCGAAGTGACGCACCAGATGGTCCGCAACTTCGCGGCCGGCGGGGCGGCCATCAACGTCTTCTGCCGCCAGAACGGGTTGGCCCTGAGTATTGTCGACGCCGGCGTGCGCGGCAGTCTGGCCGACTTGCCCGCGGTGCGCAACGAGAAAATAGCCGAGGGCACCCGCAACTTCGCCCATGAGCCCGCCATGAGCCCCGCCCAGTGCGTCGACGCCCTGCAACGCGGGGCCGGCCTGGCCGACGAGCTGCACGCCAGTGGCTGCAACGTGTTGGGCGTGGGCGAGATGGGCATTGGCAACACCTCGGCCGCCGCCGTGCTGATGCACCGCCTCACGGGCCGGCCCCTGGCCGAGTGCGTGGGCCGTGGCACCGGCCTCGACCCGGCTGGCCACGCCCGTAAACTCGCCATTCTCACGCAGGCCGTGGCGGCGCACCCCACCGTAGATGAGGCCCCGCTGGCCGTGCTGGCCACGTTCGGCGGCTTCGAAATCGCGCAGATGTGCGGGGCCCTGCTCCGCGCCGCCGAACACGGCATGCTGCTGCTGATCGATGGTTTCATTGCCTCGGCGGCGCTGCTGGTGGCGGCCCGGCTCGCGCCGGCCGTGCTGGCTTACTGCGTCTTCTGCCACGAATCGAGCGAGCAAGGGCACCGCCTGCTCCTGGCCGACCTGGGGCTGAGCGGCCCGCCCCTGCTGCGCCTGGACCTGCGCCTGGGCGAGGGCACCGGCTGCGCGCTGGCCTACCCGCTGGTGCAAGCCGCCGTCAATTTCCTCAACGAAATGGCCTCCTTTGAAAGCGCGGGCGTGAGCGACAGCTCCGGCGCGTAACACCTTTTCGCCCCTAAGCCGCTGTTCGCGCCAGATTATTTAGAACGGAGAGCTTAAACCGAAGAAAAGAACCTGCTTTGAGCTATATAACTCAAGGAGTACACTGTCTGCTTTACGTTCTAGGCTCTACGTTCTTGGCTCTATGTTCTGTTCTCAGTTCTAACTCAGAAACAGCTAACGTAAACAGCCGCTCACCCGTTTCCCTACCCGCCCATGCCTGATTCCTGGCCCCGCTACCACCTGCGCCTGCTGCTTACGGCGGTGATGTTTTACACCCGCCTGCCCTGCCCGCGCTGGGTCGGCCACGAAGCGGAGCAGCTCAACCGCGCCACGGTCTACTTCCCCCTCATTGGCTGGCTGGTGGGCGGCGTAACGGCCGGGGTTTACTGGGGTGCCGCCCTGCTCTGGCCGCCGCTGGTGGCCGTCCTGCTGAGCACCGGTGCCGGGGTACTGCTCACGGGAGCTTTTCACGAAGATGGACTGGCCGACGTGTGTGATGGCTTCGGGGGCGGCTGGACGCGGGCGCGCATCCTCGAAATTATGAAGGACAGCCGCGTGGGCACCTACGGGCTGGTGGGCCTGGGCCTGGTGCTGGCCACGAAGGTGGCCGCGCTGGGCGGAGCAGCTACCCGGCCAACTGGGGTCAATCTTACGGTGCCGGTGCTGCTCGCGGTGGCCCACCCCCTGAGCCGCCTCACCGCGCTTTCCTTCGTGCGTACCCTCCCCTACGCCCGGGCCGACTTAGCCGATGGCAAAGCCAAGCCCGTCGCCCAGAGCATGCCGAATGGCCGCCTGGCGGGGGCGGCCTTGCTGGGGCTGGCGCCGCTGACCGCACTGGTGCTGTGGCAACGGCAGCCGGCGCTGCTGTGGGTGCTGCTGCCGCTGCTGATTTTACAGCTGGTGCTCGGCCGCTGGTTCAACAAATGGCTCGGGGGCTATACCGGTGACTGTCTGGGGACAACTCAGCAGCTGGCCGAAGCGCTCATCTACTTATCCCTGACCGTGCACCTACCATGACCGTTTACCTCATTCGCCACACCGCCGTGCAGGCCACTGGCATCTGCTACGGCCACCACGAAGTGGCCTTGGCCGATACCTTTCCGACCGAGGCGGCCCAGCTGCGGGCCCGGCTGCCGGGCCCGCCCCCCGGCGGCTACCTTACGTTCAGCAGCCCCTCGGCCCGGTGCCTGACCCTGGCCGCCGAGCTGGCCCCCACCATCACCCCCGACGAGCGGCTGCGCGAAATGCACTTTGGCCGCTGGGAAAACCAAGCCTGGGCCGACCTTCCACCCGCCGAAACGGGCCCCTGGATGGCCGACTACGTAAACCTGGCCCCGCCCGGCGGCGAAACCTTTGGCGCGGTGCAGCAGCGGGCCGCCACTTTTCTGGCTGAACTCACGGCATTAGAACCCGCCGAAGATGCCCCCGTGCTCGTGGTCACCCATGGCGGCACCATCCGGGCGCTGGTAAGCCACTGCCTCGACATTCCGCTAAGCAACGCATTTCAGCTGCACATCGACTTCGCCTCCATCACGAAACTACAATGGCAGCACGGCCGCTGGAACCTGCTAGTTCTCAACGGATAAGGCTCCACCCCGATGTGGTGCCACGAATCCCGCGCAGCGGTTCGTGGTACCACTAAAGCCACTAAAGCCGCTTTGGAGTCGACGTACCCGGCGCGGTCGAGAGAACCTCACGGGCCCCAGATAGAGCGAGCCCCCGTTCGCTTGAGGCGCGAAGCCCATAGAGAGGGGGAGCCAGACGCTAAGTACATTACTTGACAAACTGCTTAGTGGTGCCACTGTTGTACCAAACTTCCCCCTAGCTCTGAAGTGAGCGAACCGGGCCTGCTCCTCTCTTCCAAAGCCAGTAAACACGCCGCCGCGTATCTTTAGCCCCGCCCATTGGGCCCGTTTAGCTTCGATTCGTGTCTGCTTCCGCTCCTTCTGCACCTCCGGCCACGCCGTCGCCCTTGCTGCGACTGCGCGACGAAACGTTTGACCCCGCCAACCCCGCCGCCTACAACCTATACCTGCTGGCGAGCCCCACCCGGCTTCGCTTGACGGCCATCGAAGTTGCCCGGCAAAAGTTCGTGGCCCTGGAAGATTACAGCCTGCCGGTGGGTGGCGTGCCGGCCCTCGCTGCCCAACACGATTTCCTGGGCGTGCGGGGCTGGAACGTGGTGCGGCTGGCCGTCACGGGCCGGGCCTTTACGCTGCTGCCCGCGCCCCTGTTTCGGCCGGGCGATGAGGCCGCGGCCCTGCGCTTGCACCACACGCCCACCTCCACCGAAACCGTGCGCCACACCACCCATCCCGGCCTGGATCTGGTGAACGTATTTGCCGCCGACCTGGCCCTGGCTACCTGGTTCGCCGCCACCCACGGCATCACCGGCCGGCTGCTGCATCACACCAGCGCCCTGCTGGCCGGTGTGGTGCAGCAGCGGGGCGCGGCCCCTCCCCGCCGCCTCTACCTCAACCCCGGCCAGCAGGAACTGACCCTGGTGGTGCTGGGCCAGCGTCTGGAGTACTGCAATGTTTTTCCCTGCTCCACGGCCGAGGACGTGGTGTACTACACCATTCTCGTCATGCAGGAGCTGGGCCTTGACCCGGACCAGGACGAGGTCACCGTCTGGGGCGAGCTAACGCCGGACTCCGCGGTTTTCAGCCTGCTCCGGACCTACGTGCGCAATGCCCGGTTTGGCACCCGCCCCGGGCACGTGCAGTACGGCTACCGGCTCAATGATGTGTTTGAATACCGGTACTTCGACTTGTTTAGCCTACACTTTGTCTGAGCCAGCGAGCGGGTCACCCCGTCACTGGGACCCTCGTGATTTCTTGTTCCTCATTACTTCCAAAATGCCCCGCATTGCCCTCTTTCCCGGCTCATTCGACCCCTTTACTAACGGGCACCTCGATGTGGTACGCCGCGGAACCGCCCTGTTCGACCAGGTAATTGTGGCCATTGGCACCAACAGCAGCAAGCAGCGTTACCTACCCGTCGAAGAGATGCAGGCACTTATTGCCGACTTATTCAAGGACGAGCCGCGGGTTACGGTCTGTACCTTTAAGGGACTTACGGCAGAATTTGCGCGTGAAGTAGGCGCCGCCTACCTGTTGCGGGGCCTGCGCAACAGCTCCGATTTTGAGTACGAAAAGTCCATTGCCTACGGCAATCAGCACATAACCCCCGGCTTGGAAACCGTGTTTCTGCTCACCTCTCCCACGTTAGGGGCCATCAGCAGCACCCTCATCCGCGAGATTCACCGCTTCGGCGGCAACGTCGATGCGTTCCTGCCCTTCCTACTACCGCCAATCGCTAAATAGTGCTTTAACCAGAAACAGGCTGTGTAACATCAACTCTATAATGGCGTTAGCGCAGCCCCCAAATGCCGCTTTGGCGCAACCGGGCCCACACTTCCTCCCGGTTGAGGCGGCTGAGGGTGATGTGCGCGCCGCCCACTTCCAGCACGTTGCCCTCAATGGCTCGCACGTGCTCCAGGGCCACGAGGTAGGACTTGTGCACGCGCACGAACCGGTCGGCGGGGAGCTGGTCGGCCAGGCCTTGCAGCGTGTGGTAGGTGACGAGCGGGCCGGTGCGGGTGTGTACGCGCACGTAGTCCTTCAGGCTTTCCAGGTAGAGAATGTCGGCCAGCGCCACCTTCACCAAGCGCTTGTCGACGCGCAGAAAAATGCCCGCTTCCGGCTTGGCGGGCGCGGCCACCGGCGCGGCGGGCGCAACCGCCCCGCCGGGCAGGCGGTGCAGCACCCGGTTCACGGCCTGGGTGAAGCGCGGGAACGAGACGGGCTTGACCAGGTAGTCGACGGCGGCCAGCTCGAAGCCTTCCACGGCGTACTCGCGGTAGGCCGTGGTGAAGATGACGGCCGGGGGCTGGGCTAGGCTGCGCAGGAATTCCAGGCCGTTGAGCAGGGGCATTTCAATGTCGAGGAACAGCAGGTCCACCGGCTGCTGCCGGAGCGCGGCCAGCGCCGCCGGCGCGTGGGCGCAGGTACCCACCAGGACCAGGCCGGGGGTGTGGGCCACGTAGGTTTGCAGCACCTCCTGGGCCAGGGGTTCGTCGTCTACAATCAGGCAGCTTAGGGGCGTCATGCGAGGGGCACTTCCAGGGTGATGCGGTACGTGTCGGCGGTGTCGGCCACGGTCAGTTGGTGGGCGTTGGGGTAGAGCAGGGCCAGGCGGCGGCGCACGTTGCGCAGGCCCACGCCGCCGTTCCGGCCGATTGGCGGCGCGGGGTTTTTGGGGTTTTCTACCACCAGGCGCAGCACCTCGGCCTCTATTTCCAGGGCAATGCGGATGTCCAGCAGCTGGGGCGGGGGCGCGCCGTGCTTGAAGCTGTTTTCCACGAAGGGCAGCAGCAGCAACGGGGCCAGCTGCTTGCCGGCGGGCTCGCCCGTTACGTTCATCGCCAGGTGCAGGCGGGTGCCGTAGCGCAAGCCTTCCAGGGCCAGGTAGTTGCGCAGGCACTCTATTTCCTTGGCCAGGGCCACGAGTGGTGCATCGGCATCGTAGAGCACGTAGGACATGAGGTCGGCCAGCTTGAGCACGATTTCCGGGGCCAGGTCTGATTTTTTGAGCGTGAGCGAGTAGAGGTTGTTGAGCGTGTTGAAGAAGAAGTGGGGCTGAATCTGGGATTTGAGAAAGTTCAGCTCATTTTTCAGGCTGAGCCGTTCCACTTCCTGCAGGGCCTGCTGCTGGCCCACCCAGTTTTTGCCCAGCTTAAGGCCGGTGGCCAGCCCCACCAGCGTAAGCACGGGAAACAGTTGGCTGAGGGTATTTCGGGGGCTGAACAGCAGGGGGGTGGTGTATTCGGCCGTGCACACGTCGTCGGGGCAGAGGCGGGCGTTTACCAGGAGGTTGAGCATAATTTGCATGAGCACGGTGAGCACCAGCAGCCCGCCGGCCAGCGCGCCCGCGTAGGCCAGGTAGCGCCGCTGCGGCAACAGGCGCGGCAGCAGGTAGTACATATTGCCATAGCAGGCCACCAGGTACACCGGCAGCCGCACGCTGTAGTCGTAGAACGCGTAAGGGTAGTCTTTAGTGAGGTAGCCCTTGTACACGGTATTGAAGAGGTAGAGCACGGTCCAGAACGCGGCGTGGTAGGCCCACGGGGCTTGCAGCCAGCGTAGCGACGGCGGCAGCAGGCCCATCGCGGCGGGCCGGGGCACCGAAAAAGCAGGAAGGGCCAAGGGCCGGGCAGACTCCATGAGGCGAGGAAAAATGGCGGCGGAATACCCGCAAAGGTCTGCTTATAAGCGTAAGTAGCCACTTTTTTTAGACCAACGACGCATTCACCCCGCTTATCGGCAAAAGGCCCCGCCCCGGACCTACTTCGGGCGGCCTTGGTTGTTGGGCGCGGTGCGGGGGTTGATGAGCTAAAAAACTTGCGGCCGGCGGCAGCCCGGCGGTGTTTTGCGGCATCCCCCGGCACCCAAAGCGTGGGCCAGTCGCCGGGGCCTCACCTCTTTCCCCCTTCCCCTCATGAACTTCGCCTTTCTGTTGGTAAGCCTCGGGGCGGCCTTGCTGGCTCCCCCCTATCCCGCGCAACCCCAGCCACCGGCCGCCGGGTCAGTCGCCGACCAGCAGCTGCGCGTGCTGCCGGAGCGCAGCCGCCTCGGCTGGGAGGGCAAGGCCGTGGGCCACGGCCACGAAGGCACCGTGCAGCTGCGGCCGGGCGGCAGCTTGCAAGTGCGCGGCCAGCAGCTAGTAAGCGGCCGGGTTGAGGTAGACATGACGACACTCCGCGTTACCGACATCGCCGACGCGGAAGAAAACCAGCACCTAATCGAGCACCTGAGCAACGCCGACTTCTTTGCCATCAAGCAGCACCCGCGGGCCATGTTCGTCATCACACGCGTAGTGCCGCAGCCGGAGGCGTCGCCCACCGCCGCCAATGCCACCGTCACGGGCCAGCTCACCATCAAGGGCCAGACGCACCCGCTCACGTTTCCGGCGCGGGTGAGCGTGCGCAACGGCCAGGCCACCGTGCGCGGCACGGCTCGCGTCGACCGCACCCGCTACGGCATCCGCTACGCCTCGGCCTCTTTCTTCCAGGCCATCGGCGACCACGCCATTGCCGACGAGTTCACCCTGCGCTTCGCGCTGGTGGCGCAACGCTAACGTGTCGGCGCTGATGAAAAACGTATCCGTCCACCTCCTTGCTTTTCGGCCCGGCCGCCAGCTGGGCAAGATGCTGCTAAGCGCCTTGGTAGGGCTACTGCCCATCACGGGGCTCGGCCAAAATTCGTCGGGCGGCCCGGTCAGCGGCCGGGTGTTGGACGAGCGCGCCGCGCCCGTGCCGTTTGCCACCGTCCGGCTGCTGCGCGCCGCCGATTCCACGGTAGTCGACGGGGCGGTGAGCGACTCGGCTGGCCGCTACGTGCTGCCCCGTGTGGGAGCGGGGCGCTACCGGCTGGCGGCCTCCCAGCTCGGCTACCGACGCGGACTCAGCCCTGCGTTTGAGGTGGCTGCGGGCGGTTTTTCGTATGATTTCCGCCTGGCTCCCGACGCCCAGGCGCTCGGCGAAGTGCGGGTGCTAGGCCGCCGCCCCTTGGTAGAGCAACGCCTCGATGGCACGGTGCTGAACGTTGAGAACAGTATTGTGGCCGCCGGCACCAGCGTGCTGGAGGTGCTTAAGCGCGCGCCCGACGTGGCGGTGGACGCCAGCGGCAACGTCAGCCTCCGGGGGCAGGCCAACGTGCTGGTGCTGCTTAACGGCAAGCCCACCTACCTGGGCCCCGAGCAGCTGGCCCACCTGCTGCGCACCATGCCCAGCAGCCAGGTGGCGCGGGTGGAGGTGTTGCCCAACCCACCGGCCCAGTACGATGCGGCCGGCAGCGCGGGGGTCATCAACATCCTCACCAAGCGCCCGCTGCATGGCGGCTGGAACGGCTCGCTCACCGCCAGCTACGGCCGCAGCCGCTACCCCAAGCCCACCAGTGGCGGCCAGGTCAGCTTTCGGCGGGGGCGCTGGAACACCTGGGGCGCCTACGACTTCGCGGCCGACGAAAACACTTCCTTCGGCGAAACCACGCGCCGTTTCCAGGGGCCCACAGCCAGCGTGCTCACGCAGGAGTCGCGCTACCAGGGCCGGGAAGGCACCCATACCTACCGCGTCGGCGCCGAGTACCTGCTGCGGCCCGCTACTACGCTGGGGCTGCTGCTCGAAGGAGTGGGCAACACGTCGGACTACCGCGGCCGCAACACCGCCGACCTGCTGCCCGGAGGAGCAGCCCTGCCCGCGGGGCCACCGCACGTGCTGACCCTGGACCACACCAGCGGGCACTGGCGCAACCACAGCCTGAACGTGAACCTACAACATGCCTTCGATACGCTGGGCCGCACCCTGAGTGCCGATATCAATGCCGGCCGCTACGCCCAGGCAAACACCCAGGTGTTCGACACGCGCGCCTTCACCGAACAAGGCCAGGCGCAGGGCGCGCCGGACTTTCTGCGCATCGAGTCGCCGGGCACGGTGGACCTGGGCAGCGTTAAGCTCGACTACGCCCAGCCCCTGGGCGCGGCCACAAAGTTGGAAGGCGGTGCTAAGCTGAGCCGAATAAGTCTCGACAACGACGCCCAGTTCTTCGTGGGCCAGGGTCCGGCCGAACGGCGCGACCCGGGCCGCAGCAACCGGTTTACCTACCGCGAAACCGTGGTGGCAGGCTACACCCAGCTCCGCGGCTCCCGGGGCAAAACCGACGTCCAACTGGGCCTACGAGGCGAGCAAACCGACTCGCGGGGCCGGCAGCTCACCTCCGATTCGGTGGTGACGCGCCGCTACTTTCAGCTCTTTCCCAACGCCGCCCTCACGTACACGCCCTCCAAGCAGCACCGCTGGCGGGTGGCCTACAGCCGCCGCATCGACCGGCCCGCCTACTCCGATCTCAATCCCTTTGTGTACTTGCAAGATCCTTTTTCCTTCGATACCGGCAACCCCTACCTGCAGCCTCAGCTAACTCACGTGGCGGAGTTGGGCCACGATTGGCGCGGTGGCCTGCTCACGGCCACCGTCTTCCACCGCCGTACCAGCCAAGTGCAGGAGCGCGTACCGCGTCAAAATGACGATACCCGCGTGACGCTCACCCGCCCCGAAAACCTGGGCCGCCGCGACCAAACCGGCCTGACTGTGGCCACCAGCACCCCGCTCACCGCCTGGTGGACCCTGAGTGCCAGTGGCACCATCGCCTGGACCCGGTACACGGGCAGCATCGAAGGCGGGGCACTGGACAACGCCCGGCTAGGCACTGTTCTCAATACTACCCAAACCTTTACGCTGCCCCGCGGGCGCAGCGCCGAGGTATCGGCCCAATACTCCTCGGCCACCGCCGCCGGCCTGGGGGTGCGCCGACCCACGGGGCAAGTGGCGGTAGGCGTGCAGCAAACGCTGTGGGCTGAAAAAGCGACCCTGCGCCTGGGAGTACAGGATCTGTTCTATACCTCCCGCTTCGGCACCCGCACTCAATACCAGAACCTGGACGTGGCCACCGCCTGGCGCCGCGACAGCCGGGTGGTCACGCTCACGGCCAGCTACCGGTTTGGCACCCGCACCGCCGCGCCCAGCCGCGCCACGGGCCTGGAAGAAGAGCAAGCCCGCCAGGGGCGGTAGGTACTATTGCGGGCAGTACGTGAGGGGATGTTGAACAGCTTCCTATCCATTCAACTGCTCCCGTCGGCCAGCCGATAAGATGTAAACCCATTGGCCTTGCCCCCTACAAATGCCTTGGGGGCGGCCCTGTAGGCGAGTCACCCCTACTGCAATTGCTTGTAACAAATGATAAAGTTAAGTAGTTGGATACCCTCTGTTAACACTTCCTAGTGGCCGACCGGGCACTGTGGAGCCTGCCTCATGCTGATCATCGCATCGGCCATAAGCCGAGCACCAGGCGTTTGCAGAGCTTGTAGTTCCTGAATAATGCTTTGATAATCGGTCGCGTGCCGGTTCTGGCTCATTTTAAACGATGCCTGCACGTGGTCGAGGGTAATTTCGAAGCCTACGATACCTTGCATCTGCTTTTGCACCGCGGCCGGTAATGTGTCGAGCGCCACGGGGCGACGCGCAAACTGCTGCTCGTAGCGGTCCGTGAGCCGGCTCACCGAGTCCCAGAGTGCTTGGCCTTCGATGATGGAAATATTCCCGACGATGTGCACGCTCAAGTAGTTCCACGTTGGGGCATTGGGATGGTCGTACCACGAGGAAGAAATGTAGTGCTGCACGGGCGACTGAAAAATGGCCAGCACCTGCGCATGGGCCGCAAAATCATGCCAGTGGGGGTTGGCCTTCGCCATGTGGCCGCGCAACAGCGGTACCCCGTCGGCCGTGGTTTCCCACTCCAGGGGAATGTGCGTGGCCACAGGATAGTCTGAGCCGCGGCTCACGAGTGTAGCCAAGCCATTATCACGGACAAACGCCTCAACCAACGCCCGGTTCTCGACCTGAAAGTCTTTCATTACCCACATGGCTCAGGCACGGTTAATCTGGCAGATAAAGCACTGGGCCTCGGCGTTACGGGCGTGCAAATAAGCGATATCGGGGTTCGTGGCCAATACCTCCTCGATCAATTCATCCACATCGGCCTCGCCCACGAGGCGGGTGAAAACCATGCGCTGGTCGGCGCTGTAGCCCACCAGCGAAAGCGGAAAATTCACCTTGTCCGCCTTGATTTCCGGCGGGAACTGGTCCGTTGTGGCGTAGGGCTCAACTTCGGAGGCGGCAATGAAGACAGGCCCGTTTTGGTTGAATGCGTTGGCGAGAGCAAAGGGCGAGTAGCTGAAGAGCAGGCGCCGATCCTGACCCGGGGCGAAGGGCCGCAGCGAGACGCGGCATGGGCCGTAGCCAGTGGCCAGTTGCTCGACCACGGCGTGGCCGAAGTCGTCTTGACGGGTGGTCCGGATGCGCTGTGCGGTCTCGGCCGACAACGGTACAATCTGAAAATTAGACATATAAAGCGTGCAGTTGATGGAACAATACAAAGGTTCACCCATCCCCCCTACGCCGCAACCCGATTCTTGCGGAGTTGGTGGCCCGTGTCGCCAGTCTCGATGAGATGGGACCCACTGCGCGGCTTCCCAGCCCACCAGCACCTGTTTGACCGCTTCGTCCCAGCCGTAGCCGCCAAGCCGGCCATGAAGTTGAATCATTTGGTGGCAGGGAATGAGGTAGTTAATACTGCTCGCACCTACGGTTCGCCGGTGACCTGGCTGGCCCCGGGCCGGCCTGCGGCGGCAGCCTCGTCGTGCTATGAAACCCGATGGCCCGATGGAATGCGCAGTAACGCCTTCCATACCTTTATCCTGGGCGACTTTAGGAAGGGACAGACATGATGCGTTAAATCAGGGTGCGTACGCGCCAAAGGTGTCGGCGATTTGTGGCAGAAGCTATCTGATTCTTGCGGTATTGCGGCCAAGTAAAAGCTCAAAGTAATTTTATCCGCTGCTGCTACGAAAAGCCGTATTGTCTAAGCAGTTATGCCACATACAGCAGTAACTCCATCGTTGACCAGAGCGAGCAGGAGGTTTACCTACGGCGGCCTGCGGTTTGGCTCCACGGACGCCAGAGAAGCAGGGCCCACCCTATACGTTTATGTATGATTGA
Organism: Hymenobacter montanus; assembly: GCF_014699115.1. Lineage (GTDB taxonomy): Bacteria > Bacteroidota > Bacteroidia > Cytophagales > Hymenobacteraceae > Hymenobacter > Hymenobacter montanus. The sequence continues at coordinate 127,298 of NZ_JACXAD010000012.1, read as the reverse complement.
CTGCTTATTGCCCCGAACACTCACCGCGGGCTGCAGCGTGGTGTACGATATTGTTTAAGGGTTATGAATCACAGCCAACCTCGCTACTTCAACCCAATAGCCCACCCTTGCAGGCCCAATGATATTGGTCAGCTAGTAGCCTTCCACTCCGCAATATCGTACTACTTTCCGGTGGTGGGCACTTCCTTGGCAGACTTGCCGGTGAGGCTAGTCAGGTAGTGCCGTACCACCAGGGCGATGGACGCGTAAGAATCTTCTAGCTTGGCGAGGGCTTCCTGGGGCGACATCCACCGCACTTCCTCGATGTACTCCTCGGTTTGAGGCTTCATCAGGCTATCATCCAGGCACTTCATCAAGTACCAGTTGGTCTTCTTCAGCATTTTGTTGCCCTTGTAGGCGTAGCTGTGCCAGGTGCTCGGCAACTTTTCGAGGAGCTCCACCTTGATGTTGGTTTCTTCCTCTACCTCGCGCACCGCACCAGTGGCCGGATCCTCATCGCTCTTCAGCTTGCCCTTGGGCAAATCCCATTTGCCCAACCGATGAATCATCAGCACCTGGTCGCCTTTTACCACCAGGCCACCACCGGCTTTGGCAATTTTGAACTGGTCTTTTAAGTGCAGGATGACGTGCTTTTTCTTCTTCACCAACATGGTCAGCGACTTCAGCTTTTTTAGCTTCTTCACTTCCATGAGGCGCAGCAGTCGGTCGAGGAACAGCGGGCTGGCATCGCGTACCAATACGTCGCCTACCAAGTCCTTTGAGGTAAAATCGTCATCAGGGCTGAGAATCAGATCAAACTTATGCTTGTATACTTTTTCGCTGAGCTTCTTGATGACCAGCGGAATGTCGTTGATGAAAATATTCATCGGGAGAAGCAGATTGAGATGATGACGGGAAAGGAGAGCTGCCGAAATTGATAATTTATTAATTGTAGCGCCTCGGGCAACGCCCGCAAGATACGGGAACGGGTCGATTTGCCGGCCGGCTACATCTTTGCGGCATGACTAGAATAGGCCTGCTCTCGGATACCCACGGCTACCTGGACGACCGAATAGCGTACCATTTGCGCGACTGTGATGAAATCTGGCACGCCGGGGACTTCGGCGACGCCAGCGTGGTAAACGAATTACAGCGCTTGGCACCGCACTTTCGGGGCGTGTACGGCAATATCGACGGTTCGGACGTGCGCCGGACCCAGCCATTGGTGCAAGATTTTGTGGTCGAAGGCTTGCGGGTGGTCATGACGCACATTGGCGGCTACCCGGGGCACTACGCGCCCGCGGCCCGGCCCCTGCTGGCCAGCACGCGGCCGGGGCTGTTCGTCACCGGGCATTCGCACATTTTACGGGTAATGCCAGACAAGAAGCTGGGTCTGCTCCACCTCAACCCGGGGGCTGCGGGGCGGCACGGGTTTCACCAGGTGCGCACGCTGCTGCGGTTTGGGCTGGCGGGCGGGCAGGTGGTGGATCTGCAGGCCGTGGAGCTCGGTAAGCGGGCCGGCTAAGGGGGCGTTTATTTTCGAAGCCCGAGTGTTAAGCGCAAAAAACAAGCCCCGCAACCTGCCGGGCAGGAAACGGGGCTCATGATCTTTATAGGGGCTGAGGCTCAGAAAAAGAAGCTCACGCCTCTGCGGCGCACTATCGTTTTTCTCGCCCAGCCTGGCGTCTTACAGCGCGATTTCGGGCTTAGGATGCTCGCCTTCCTGACCGTCTTCGTTAACGGGCTTGGTTACGGCTTCGGCGTCGTCGAAGGCGGCGGCATTGGCGGTGGTTGCGTCGGCTGCGGAGTTGGCGCCGGAAACGGCTTCTTTTACTTTCTCAACGGTGTCGCCAACTACGGACTTGGCTTTTTCAACCACGTCGCTGTGGGCGACACTGGCGGCTACCGCCTGCACTTTGTCGGCGACGGCGCTGGCGGTATCTTTCACGGCGGCTACGGCCCCGGCCACCCCACCGGTGGTGGTAAAGCGCGACTTCAGCTCTTCCAGGTCCACATTCTTCAGAACGGGCGTACGGAGCAATTCCTTGATGATGTGCTGCTTGTTGTTAGCGCGGGCAATGTTCTTGCGGTGTTTGCGCTTGAGGCGGGTAACGGACATGGTGCCGGAATGGTTAAAGGCTAGGGCTTACGAAACGGAGGGCAAAAGTAAGGCTTTCATTTTGAAAGTGCAAGCCCATGAGGCATTTTGCTGGATTACGGCGCCTTGCACTGGGCAATAGCCGGGCCCCCTCGGGTGCTACTTTTGCCGCGGCGCGCCCACTCCCGCCACTGGGGCCCGGGGCCCAGCCTTTTCTTCGCTATTCCACCATTATCTGCCTTACCTGACTATTCATGACCGCCGAATTTGCCGCCCTGCCCGTTGTTGACTTACGCTCGGATACCGTAACCCGGCCCACGCCCGCCATGCTGGCCGCCATGACGGAGGCCCTGGTGGGCGACGATGTGTACGACGAAGACCCCACGGTGCGCCGGCTCGAAGAGGCCGCCGCCGCCCGCTTCGGCCTGGAAGCCGGCCTGTTTTGCCCCTCTGGCACCATGGCCAACCAGATCGCCATTAAAGCCCACACCGAGCCGCTGAGCGAGGTGATTTGCGAGCAAACCGCCCACGTGTACCTGTGGGAAGTGGGGGGCATCGCCTTCCACTCCGGTGCCTCGGTGGCGTTGCTGGCCGGCAACCGCGGCCGCCTGACCGCCGCCCAGGTGGAAGCCGCCATTCGGCCCGAAAACCTGCACTACCCCACCACCCGCCTGGTATGCCTGGAAAATACCCACAACCGCGGCGGGGGCAGCTGCTACGGCTGGGACGATCTCGCCGCTATCAGCGACGTGGCCCGGCAGTACGGCCTGGCCCGCCACCTCGACGGCGCCCGAATTTTCAATGCCTTGGTGGCCACCGGGCAGCGCGGCGAGGACTACGGGCAACTGTTCGACTCGATTTCGGTATGCCTGTCGAAAGGCCTGGGAGCCCCCGTGGGCTCGGTGCTGCTGGGCTCGGCCGATTTTATCAAGAAAACCAAGCGCATCCGCAAAGTAATGGGCGGCGGCATGCGCCAAGCCGGCTACCTCGCCGCCGCGGGCCTCTACGCGCTCGAACACCACGTGACGCGCCTGGCCGACGACCACCGCCGCGCGGCACGCCTGGCCGCGGTGCTCCGCCAGCAGCCGTACGTGACGGAGGTGCTCGATCCGGAAACTAACCTTGTCATCTTCCAGCTACACGAGCGCGTGCCGGCGGCCGCTTTTCTGGCGCACCTGGCCCAGCAGGGCATTCGGGCCAGCAGCTTCGGGCCCCAGTGGATCCGGTTCGTCACCCACCTCGACGTCGACGACCAGATGCTGGCGCGGGTGGAGGCAACGCTCTTGTCGATGGAGGAAGAGCCGATGGGGGCAGAAAAGAACGGGTAGGAACGCGACTGGCCTCGCGTTCGTTAGGCGGACCCAAGTTATCCATTTTGACGTTGCTGGACGCATGAACTTATTTATCATTGGCGACGTGCACGGCTGCTGGCACACCCTGGAGGAGTTGCTGACGCATTGGCGGCCGGCCACCGACCATCTCATCCAGGTGGGCGACTTGGTGGACCGGGGCCGCTACGTGCCCCAAACCGTAGAGCTGGCCCGCCGACTTCACGAACAGTATCCCCGTACCACCGCTTTCCTGAAGGGCAACCACGAGGCCGAGTTCCTGCTCCACTACGGCCCCGATGGTCCTAACCCCCATTGGCTGAACTGGGGCGGACGCACTACGGTTAAGCAGTACTGGTCCTGCCCCGACCTGCTGGCGCAACACCTCTCCTGGCTGGCCCAACGGCCGCTGCTGTGGCAAAACGAGCACGTACTGGTCAGCCACGCCGGCCTGGCCGACTCGCCCCACGCCCGCGACCCCGAGCATCCCGACGGCCTGCTCTGGCGGCGCGGCCCTCTCCAAAAGCTCGATCAGCTACAAGTGGTGGGCCACACGCCCACCGACACCGGTGAGCCCCGGTTTGACGCCGACACCCATACGCTATACCTCGATACCGGCGCTTATCTGGGCCGCAACCTGGCCGGCGTACGCCTCGCTCCTACCGGCGAAGTGCTCGACACCGTGCTGGTCGCGACCCACGAGCAAGACCTCACCACCCCCGCTTCGCACCCCGCCCGCCCGCTCCATGAGTAACCAAGCTGCCATTCAGCACCTTTCCGCCGCCGACCCCATCCTGGGCGCCGTTATTGCCCGCGGCCGGGACATCCCCCCGCGGCCCCACGAAGATTTGTACCTGTCGCTGCTGCGCGCCATCGTCAGCCAGCAGATTTCGACCAAAGCGGCGGCGGCCATCTGGAAGCGGTTTCAGGGCTTGTTTCCGCCCGAAGGTTACCCCGAGCCGCGCGAGGTGCTGACCATGGACGAAGACCTCATCCGGACGGCGGGCCTCTCGCGCCAGAAAGTAGGCTACCTCAAAGCCATTGCCGAGTACAACGAGCGGGGCCTGCTCGACTACGCGCACCTCAGCAGTCTGTCGGAAGAAGCGTTCACCCAGCACCTAACCGCCATTCGGGGCGTGGGGCGCTGGACGGCCCAAATGCTGCAGATGTTTGCCCTGGACCAGCCCGACGTATTTTCCGAGGGCGACCTGGGCGTGCAGAACGCTATGCGCAAGCTCTACGGCCTGGAGGAAACCGGCCGGGCCCTGCAAAAGCGCATGCTCGCCATTGCCGAAAGCTGGCGGCCCTACCGCTCCCTGGCCTGCAAGTACCTGTGGCAGTCACTGGACCAGGGCACGCAAATCCCGCCCACGGTGTGAGCTGCTGAAGGCGGCAGCCATGCCGAACGGAGCCGAGGTATCGTATATCGCGCTCGCTTCGCCAGGCTCCCCTCTCTGCTGGGGCTTCGCGCCTGAAGCGAACCAGAGTCGTACCCAGTAGGGCCGGCCCTGCCGGACACGACCCGACAGGGGGCACGGGAGGTTTAACGAGGTGGTCGTTATGCCTTGGCTCCAGTCAGCATGAGGTTCGTTCTCACCCCATCACCTTTTCCTTCAGCCTGAATACCTCTTCCCGCACGAACAAGTCGCCTTCCTGGCGCAAAATGGCGAGGTTGTCGATGGTTATTTCCAGGTTATACGTTTCCTCATTCAGGTGGCGAAGCACGGGGCCCAGTAAGTCGGGAGTGGTGTCGTGCAGGGCCAGGGAAATGTGCGGCAGCCAGCAATCGGGGGTGCTGAACTTATCAGTGGCCACGCACAAGGGCGCCGTCGCGGCCAGAATGCGCTCGTGCAGGGCATTGAGCGCATTGGAGCGCAGCACGGGGATATAGATGACGGGGCGCTCGCCCGGGAACACCCCCAAGCCGGTGGTAAAGGCCGGGAATGGCTCCGTGCTGGCCGCTACCTCAGCCAGCACACTCTTTAACGCGCTCAGCTTTCTTACCCCGGCGAGCTGGTAAGTCAAGTGCGGGTCGAGAGTGGCCTGGACGTCATCGATGCCGAATTTTTCTTCCAGACTCTTAATAATGCTGTTAATGTGCGCGGCGTGGGGCGCACTGAGCAGGGAGGTAATGGCAAGCATGGGGCTGATACGCTCGTTGGCGGCTTCGAGGTGGATGGTGGCCTCGCCCGCCCAGATGAGAGGCCGGCTAGCGGAGTTTTCCATGGTCAGCGCGGACCGGCCATTTTCTGGTTGAACTGCTCGCTCTGCCCGCGCGGGATGCTCAAGGACTGAAATTCCGCCGCCCGTATAATCTTAGCCAGCTGCACCAACTGCCCGGCGTGATAGGCGTAGTGCGCCACTTGGCGCTGCACGGCCGCCAGCACCGTGTGGGCCTCGCCCCGAATGGTGACAGTGCGCAGCAAGTCTTCGGGCCGCAACTCGTCGAGTAGCGCGAACAGCACGGCCCAGGCCGCTTCCCACTCTTGCCGAAGCGCCGGGATGGCTTCGGGTGTGCGGGGCTCTTCAAACTCTTGGTCGCGCTGGCGGGTAGCTTTTTCGCCGTCGGAGGTCAGGAAATCGGTGAAGCGGGAGCGCAGGTTACCGACCAGATGCTGCACGATAACGGCGGCGCTGTTGCTGCCGGGCGCGGGCACGTACAGCCACTCCGCATCGGACACCTGAGACAAAGCACGTTCAGCCAGCACTTTATAAGCCTGAAAGTTTTGGCGGAACGCGGCCAGCAGGCCAGCGCCAACCGAGTCGGAAGATACAGGTGGAAGCATGGTTCAAAAGTAAGAAGCAGGACCTAAGCGAGGCGAATACCCGACGCAGTTGGCTCGAATGGCGTACCAGACGTAATTAATCGAGGGATTGTCCTGCGCGGGATTAGGGCCGGCAGCTGATTCTGCTCAACAAGTTGCGTAGCCGCGATAAAAAAGCCTCCCCTCAACTACCCCAGGTTGAAGGCGGTGGTTATCTACGATGAGCACCCCGCAGCGGCAGCTTCGGGCGGACGCCAGGCTCCGCCGGCAAGTGCTCTATGGTATTCACACGCTGGCACCGGGGCATCGTGAGCTGCCTGTTCGACAAGGCGGGCACTAAAGCGGGCCCGGAAGCTCCGCTAACTGAATGAAGGAAGCGAGCCCGGGCTCAAACACGCTCGGTCGACCGCGACGACGCCTGACTAAAAACGACCTGCCCCGGGCTTTTTATTTACTCTCAGGGAAGTATTAAGCTGCCGAAGGTGTTTTCCGGCAGCGGGGCCAACCACGCAAGCCGTACCTTTGCCCTGCTATACCGCTGCTTACATGATTTCCATTTCCGACCTCGACTTCCACTTTGGTTCCCGCACGCTGTACGACGGAGCCAACCTGCACATCAAGCCCAAAGATAAAATTGGCCTCATTGGCCTCAACGGCACCGGCAAATCGACGCTGCTGCGCCTGCTGGTGGGCGAATACAAGGCCGATGGCGGCTCGATTTCGATGAGCAAAGACGTGACCCTCGGCTTCCTCAATCAGGACCTACTGAGCTACGACACGCACGAGAGCATCCTGCACGTGGCCATGCAGGCCTTCGAGGAAGCCCTGGAGTTGCAGAAAAAGATTGACGACATCCTGCTCCAGTTCGAAACCGATTACTCCGACGACTTGGTCGACAAGCTGGCCAGCATGCAGGAGCGGTTCGAGGCCCTGGGCGGCTACACCATGCAGGCCCGCGCCGAGGAAATTCTCGAAGGGCTGGGCTTCACCACCGAGGAGCTGGCCAAGCCCCTGAAAACGTTCTCGGGCGGCTGGCGCATGCGCGTGATGCTGGCCAAAATTCTGCTGCAGCAGCCGTCGCTGCTGCTGCTCGACGAACCCACCAACCACTTGGACCTGCCCAGCATCAAGTGGATCGAAAACTACCTGGCCGACTACGAGGGCGCCGTTATTATCGTGTCGCACGACCGGGAATTCCTGGACCGCACCACCAACACCACCGTCGAAGTCACGGGTGGCAAGCTGGTGCCCTACGCCGGCAACTACTCCTACTACCTCGAAGAAAAGGAGGAGCGCAACGCCATTCAGAAAGGAGCTTTCGAGAATCAGCAGTCGCAAATCCGCCAGGCCGAGCGCTTCATCGAGCGCTTCAAGGCCAAGGCCAGCAAGGCCAAGCAGGCCCAGAGCCGCGTAAAGATGCTCGACAAGCTCGAGCGCATCGACGACGTGGCCCAGGACGCGGCCAAGATCAACATGAAGTTCCAGTTCAAGGTGGAGCCCGGCCGGCACATCCTGCGCATGGAGCACGTGCTGAAGAAGTACGACCAGAAGCTGATTTTCCGCGACACCCACGTGCACATCGAGCGGGGCGACAAAATTGCCCTCATCGGGGCCAACGGCAAGGGTAAGTCGACGCTCATGCGCCTGGTGGCGGGCACCGAAGCTCCCACGGCCGGCAAGCACCAGCTGGGCCACAACGTCATTATGTCGTTCTACGCCCAGCACCAGTTGGAGTCGCTCACGCTGGAAAACGAAATCATTCAGGAGATGAACGAAGCCGGCTCGAAGCGCAACGAGATGGAGCTGCGCTCGGTGTTGGGCTCCTTCCTGTTCACGGGCGAGGAGGTATTCAAGAAGATCAAGGTGCTGAGCGGGGGCGAGAAAAGCCGCGTGGCCCTGGCCAAAACCCTGATCTCGGAAGCCAACTTCCTGCTGCTCGACGAACCAACCAACCACCTCGACATGGTGTCGGTCAACATTCTGATTCAGGCACTGGAACAGTACCAGGGCACGTTCATCGTCATCAGCCACGACCGTTTCTTCGTGGAGAACGTGGCCACCAAAATCTGGTACATCGAAGACTATCAGCTGAAGGAGTATCCCGGCACCTACGCCGAGTACGAGCAGTGGCAGGAAGACCGGGAGAAGGCCGCGAAGAAGGCGGGACTGCTCAATCCCACGGTAGCTCCCAAGCCAGCCGCGGAGCAGCCGAAAGTGTTGGCAAACGACCACGGCCACGACGCTAAAAAAGCGGCCCGGGAATTAGCCGAAGTTGAAACCCGCATCACGGCCCTGGAGAAAGAGCTGGCCCTCTACGAAGCGCAGCTGGCCGATTCGGCCACTTACGCCAATGCCGCCCAACTGAAAGACGCTACGCTGAAATTTGAAGCGGTGAAGAAAGAATTAGCCGCCCAAACCAAGCGCTGGGAGGAGCTGGTGTAGCCCACAGTAGCCGGCAAGTAAATGGTGAATACGCCTTAATACGCCGCTGCTGGCAGGTCGTTCAAGGACTTGATGAAAGCGATGATGGCCTGTTGCTCGGCCTTGCTCAGGTGCAGGCGGTCCTCGGCCAGGGTTTGGGTGGGCACGACCAGGCCCAGGCCCAAACCGCCGCCGCGATTGTAGAAGTCGAGCACTTCCTCCAGGGTCTGGTACACGCCGTTGTGCATGTAGGGCGCGGTGAGGGCCGCGTTGCGCACGGTGGGTGTTTTGAAGGCATATTGCTGATGGGCAATGCCGTGGAGCAGGTACTTGCCCTGGTCAGCGTCCAGCACGGGATGCAAGGTATCGGGGGTAGCCGGCACGCCCAGCACTTCGCTTTCGGTCTTGTCGTAAAGCGGTGGCACCGTGCCGTTGAACAGCGGCAGGTAGTGGCAGGTACCACACTGGGCCTTGCCCATAAACAGGTTAAAGCCCCGCACTTCCTGCGCGCTAAGCACAGTAGAGTCGCCGCGCAGAAACTGGTCGAAGCGGCTGTTGAGGCTTACCAGCGCGCGCACGTAGGCCGCCACCGAGCGGCGAATATTACGCTCGGTCACGGGCTGGCGCTCCGTGGCAAAAGCCTGGGCAAACAGCCGGACGTAGGTACTCCGCTTGCGCAGCAGGGCCGGCGCCTGACTCAGCTGCCCGCCCATCTCCGACTTGTTCGACACCACGGCGTGCACCTGGTCTTCGAGGAAGTGGACCCGGCCGTCGTAGAACTGGTCGGGCTGCAGGGCGGCGTTAAGCAGCGTGGGCGTGTTGCGCTCGAGCGCGGTACCGGTCACCAGGGAGGTATTCACGCGCAGGCCGTCGGTGTAGGCACGACTGGGCACGTGGCAACTGGCGCAGGAGCGCCCTCCCCGTCCCGAGAGCAGAGGCTCCTGAAACAAGGCCGCACCCAGAGCCAGCACGGCCGGCGTGGGCGGGGCGGCATCGGCGGGCGCGAAAAACGCGGCGTCGAAGGCATTGGCCTCGAAGAAGCTGGCGGCCCCGGCTCGCACGGCGCGCCGGGCCGTTAGTGGCGCGATGCCCCGCTCAGCCTGGGCCTGCCGCAGGGCGGCCAGCGCGGGGTTGAAGTAGCGGCGCAGGAAGGCGGCCCGGTCGAAGCCATCGAACGTCTGGCCGGGCGCCGTCAGGGCGGCGACCCCGCGGCGGAGGGGCCCCGTGAGCGGAGCCGGCACCTCGTACAGGGTCAGCACGTCGCGGGTGGCTTGCAGGGTGATGGCGGCCTCGGGCAGCGCCGCGTGGGCCGCCGGCGAGTCAAACCCCGAAATGCCCTTGGCGGCCAGTCGGTACAAGTTCAGCCGCAGGGCGTCGAACACTTCGGCATCGGTAAAAGCCAGGGTTGGGGCCTGCTGCTCCAGCGCGCGCACCTGCGAGAGCAGGTTGTCAAGTTCCTGGTGGATCAGCTCGCGGGTGGCGGGGGTGGTCGGGGTGGCGTACACGTGCTCCTCCAGTACCTGGAAGCCAGTGGGTGGGATGACCTCGCCCGGCTCGCCGGCCTCGGTTTCGGGCAGTGCGGCGCCGTTGAGGCGCTGGGCTACGTGTGGATAGTGGTATTCAATGGCGAACTCCAGGCGCTTGTACTCGTCGCGGCAGGTGGCCAACTGCGCCCGCAGCGCCGGGCTATCGGCCTGGTAGGCCAGCTCCTGAAAGTGCGTCAGGGCGGCGTGCAGCCGCTGCAGGCGGGCATCGTAGTAGTTCTTCACCTGCTCGGCGGGCGTGGGCAGCAGCACGGCAAACGAGAACAAGGCCCCCGCAAGCAGCAACAGCAGCAGTTGGCCCGAGCGGCGCAGGGAGCGGAAACGAACGAGGCCCAGGCGCATGGCTATTGAAAATAAAATTTGGTCCCCGGCAGCGCGGCTTCGGCCCGGCGGCGGGCTTCGGGCGTAAAGGCGTTGCGCTTCACGATAACGGTTTTCAGGTGCTTGAGCCGGCCCAGGCTCCTGGGCAGGGCCCGCAACTGGTTGTCGTTGGCAATCAGTATCTCTAACTTACGCAACCGGCCCAGGCTCTTGGGCAGCGTCCGCAATTGGTTGCCCGACACGGTGAGCATGCGCAGCTGCTGGCAACCGCCCAAGCTCTCGGGCAGGGCCTCCAGCTGGTTGTTAGCCAGGTTCAGCTCTTGCAGGCGGCCCAGCGCGCCGAGCCCGTCGGGCAGGCGCTGGAGCTTGTTGTCGTTCAGGTACACGTAGCGCAGCGCGCGCAACTGCCCGAGCGAGGCGGGCAGGTAGAGCAGTTGATTGTACGACCCGTCGAAATATTCGAGGCGGCTTAGCTGGCCCAGCTGCTCGGGCAGGGAGGCGAGGTTGTTGTGGGCGACCAGCAGGAAGCCCAGGCTGTCGAGCCCACCGATGCTGGGCGGGAGCTCGGCCAGCAGGTTCTGGTCGACTTGCAGCTGCCGCAGCCGGCGCAGCTGGCCCAGGGTGGGCGGCAAATCCAGCAGGGCGTTCTTGTTCGCAAACAGCACCCGCAGGCTGTCGAGCCGGGTTACTTCCTCAGGCAGGTGGCGCAGGTGGTTTTCGTGAACTAACAGCTGCCGCAGCCGCGGCAGTTGGACCACGCTGGGCGGCAGCTGCTCCAGGCCTTGGCCGCGCAGGTTCAACTCCCGGATTCCCGCGGGCCGGCGCAAGGCCTCGGCCAGGGTAAAAGCGGCCGGCGGGCCACCAGAAGTAGCCTGCGCCAAACATGTGTTGCCCTGCAGAGCTTGCAGGGCAACACTTAGGATCAGAAGCAAGGAAAGGGAGCTTCGGCGCACTACTGCTTGATGAAGGAACGATTGGTGGTGGTGGTAGCCGTCTTAATCACCAGATTGTAGGGGCCGCCGGGCAGCTTGCCGACGGGCACCGGCAGGGTGTTTACGCCCGCGTTCAGCACTACCGACTGCTCCAGCACGCGGGCCCCGATGGAATTGAATACCTGCAACGTAGCGGCCTCCCGGCGGCCGTGGGTCAGCGCGATGGTCAGCTCGGCGCCGGGTACCGGATTCGGGTACACGTCGGCGCGGGCTAGCTCGGTTTTGCCGCTCGTCGTGCTCAGGGCCGTGCCCAGGATGCCTTTGCGGGCGATGACGAGGGCCGACGACTTATTGAATACTACCGATTGCCCAGCGGCGTCCAGCGTAGCCAGCGTGTTGGTAGTGCTGGGGTGCTGGATGGAGATAAACATGAACTGCTCGTCGGGCGAGAAGGTCATGCCCGTGGGCTCGCTGCCGGCGGGGGTTACGGCGAAGACTTCTACGGCGGGAGCGGCCTGGGTGTGGCAGGGCTTCACCAGCCACACGTGGTTGCGCCCACCATCCTGCAACACGTAGAGGTTGCCCTGCGAGTCGAAAGTGAGGTTATCGTTGCCGGTGCCCCAGGGCTCGTTGATGGTACCGGTTCCGTAGTTGATGGGGTACGTCCGGTTGGCAACACCGGGCGAGTTGCCCACGAAGACCTCGAAGCCGCTAATGGTGGTACCGGTGGGACCGGAGTCGGTGAAGCGGTACGTCGTGCCGGGGCCCTTGGCCGTGAAGTAAACCTGGCCGGTTAGCGGGCTGATTTCGATGTCCTCCACCCCATTGAAATTAGTGGCCCCCAAAGCAGTGGCCAGGGTTGTCGTGGTGTTGCACTCGGTGGCCGTGGTGTTGGGCACCAGCACCCAGGTGCCCGTGGTAGCCGTACCGATGGGGCCGGCCAGCACCAATACGTACAGGGTGCCGGTGCCGAGTTGGCCAGCCGTGTTGGCCACGTACTTATACACGTAGCTGTTCGAGCCTTCATCGGCGCCTTCGTATACGGTGCGGCGGTCGGCAGCGACCACTACGTTCTCGTGCTTGAAACGGCCCATGCGCCAGAGCTTATCGGGCGTGCCATCGCCGTTCTGGTCCTTTACCGTGCGCGTAACCGGGTCTACCTCCACGGTCCACCCGAAATCCAGGTAGCCGTCGCCATTGCTGTCGGTGGGCGCCGTCGGAGTATTTTCCTCGCAGGTTATCACAGTACTCCAAGGAGTTACGCTACCCGAGCAGTTATTGTAAGTGCCCACCACGGGCCCGAAGTTCACCGGGTTTTTAGCCGTCACGTTCCACAGCTTGGTGGTGGCGTTGAAGTTCAGCCCCAGCATGCTTACGCCGGACGTGGCGGCCGACGAGCCCTCGTGGTTGATGGACAAGTAACCACCAGCACCGCCCGGGCCCGCCGACACGTAGCCGGTGAAGTCGAAGGACTCTTTTACCAAGCCATCAGCGGCCGTGGAGTAGGGCATTCCACTCTGCAGCAGCAGTTGGAAGGTATGGGTGGACGGGATACGCAGGTCCTGCGGCTGCGTAGAAGGCAGCACTGAGGTAAACCGGCTAATGTGGTTGGCAGGCAGCGGTGCGCAGGGGCCCTGCGCCAGGGCCGGCCCGCCGCTCAGCAGCGCGGCGAATAACAGAGTAGCGGTATTTTTCATGGTACAGATTGGATGGTTGAATCGCGGCACAAACGTAGCGGCACACTGTGCCCTGTTGGTCACGTCAACGTTACCGCTAGGTAAAGTCTGCGCCGGCCGGTGTCAGCTTGATTCTTAAAATCTCGCTCTACACCCGTCCTCATGCTCACCTTTTCGCCTACGCCCTTTTCTTCTCCGGCTTGGGAGGCCTTCGGCATGACCGGCACCAGTCCCTCTCGGGCCAGCAAAATCCCCTGGAGCACCACGCCGACCAAGCTCTGTGTTGTATTGTATTCCATTGGGGTTGCCGGCATTATGGCTTTGTCTATTAGCGACCTGCCATTGCCCCATCTTCAGCGGCGGCTACTTTATTGCGGGGGTTCCTTTCGTCAGCGGCGCTCCTACCCTATTTGGTTGCTCTCCTGCTCGCCACGAGTCGCTCGCTGCGGCGCTTCACCACCTCCAGGATCATGGTATTGAAGTCGTCGAGCACGAAATCGGCCCACCAGCGGCTGTAAGTAGGTAGATTGGTCGTGATGCGGTAGGTGCAGGTGAGGGTAACCAAACAGTGCCCCGGGCCAGCCGGAGCCAGGGCGTAGCTGCCGCGCACGACGTCGAAGTACTCGCCGCCAATCATCACGTGCTCATCGAGCGTGGCGGGCGGAATGGAAGCCGGGTCTACATGGATGTCGTAAGCAAAGCCCGTGCTGTCGTGCCAAGCCGTTATCTTTTCCTCGAACCGGATGCCTTTTTCCCAGGTAATGCGCCGGATTCCGCCAATGCCTTCGCGGTCGAGCGCCCCATCAAGCGGCTTCGGTATACCCATGATGTGGACGAAATGCGGGGCTATTTCCCCCGCCTTGATGGCGCGCACGTTCTTGATATTGGGCCACACCTGGGCCCGTGCAGCGTTGATTCGTACCGACGTGACGACGGTGTGAAACTGGTCGACTGGACGAGTAAAACGCTCCATAAACAGTGCCAAAAAAGGCAGTAGCAGCGAGATGTATAGCCTGGTGCCACGGGCCTCATTGCGGAGCCGGATGAGCTTGGCAATAAATGCTCCGAGGCTGCCTAGCAATACAAAAGGCGCCACAATAATGACCAGGCAGATCATGCCCTCGAAGCCATTGATAAAGCACAGGAAAAAGAATGTCAGCACAATGCCCCACGGCAGTAGCAGATAATCCTTATAGGCCTGCAGTTGCTCACGAGTAGAAAACAACACCGGTACGGTTCCCAGCACCAGCGGTAGGACGTAGATGTACGACAGTGAAACGCCTTTCTTATTGGCCGAAACCACCAGCATTGCCAGGAAAGCGTAGGCCACTCCCACAATTAACCCAATGAGCAAGGTTCTGATTCTGGATGGTTTCACTGAACTGGCCGGTTAAGCGGTTTCTCTTTTGAAGTAAAAGTAGTGGCGGTTGGGGTAGTGCAGAAGAAAAGGAAAAATACCGCCAGAGCAAAGGAAAAGTACCGCTAGCGTACCTTTCGGCCCATGCGCGTACTTCCTCTTCTCCTCCTGCTTCTAGCCCCGGCCTGCGTGCCCCTGGGCACCCCCATCACCAGCACCAGTTCTGCCCCAGGCCAGCAAAAGCCCCCGGAATACTACGCCGATAAAACCCTGCGCTACCAGGACTATACCTACACGCCCGAGGTGCGTAGCGTGCAGTGCTACGTGGCCACGGGCCAGCCCAACGAAGTATTTCAGCCGCCGGTGGTACCGCTGGGCCAGAGCCCGGCCATCACCCTGGAGTTCGACGTGCTGGGCGAGCAGAGCCAGCGCTATACCGCCAAGCTCATTCACTGCGACCTAAACTGGCAGCCTTCGGTGCTGACCGACATGCAGTTTCTCAACGAGATAAATGAGTTTCCCATCACCGATTATCGGGTGGGCGTCAACACCAAAGTGCCGTACTTCCACTACCGGCTGCGGGCCCCGGCCGTGAAGCTGAGCGGCAATTACTTGCTGCTAGTACAGAGCCCGGGCGGCGTACCAGTGGTTTCGCGGCGCCTGCTGGTGTACGAAAATCAGGTGCAGGTGGGCCTCAAGCCGGGTCTGGTGATTGGCGGACAGGAGCGCTACGCCCTGCAGCAGCTCGACTTCGGCATCAGCTACGCCAGCGTGAATCTGGTGAACCCGGCCGTCGAAGTGAAGGTGGTGCTGCGCCAGAACTTCCGCTGGGACAACGCCAAGTATAACCTGCGCCCCACCTTCGTACGCGACGCCGAGCGTCGGCTCGAGTATCAGTACTTCGCCTTCGAAAACGCCTTCCCCGGCCTGAGCGAGTACCGTTTCTTTGATACCCGCTCGGTGCAGTCCAACGGCATTGGCGTGCTGCATCTCGACCCCCGGACCTCTCCCGTATCCGTCACCCTGCAGCCCGAAGAAACGCGCAACAAACAGGCTTATAACCAGTACCAGGACACCAATGGCCAACGCGTATTCGAAAGCCGCGAGTTCGGCAACGGCGCCACTAACGCCGACTACACCAACGTGACCTTCCAACTGAAAGCCGCTCAGCCGGCTCCCGGCCCGGTTTACGTGCTGGGAGCTCTCACCGACTGGCAGCTCAAGGATGAGTTTCGGCTGAGCTACGACGAAGCCAAACAGCTTTACACCGGCCATGCCCTGCTCAAGCAAGGGTATTACAACTATGATTTCGCCGTGGCCGGCACCCCGGGCAGCGCCCCCGATGAAATTTACTTCGAGGGCTCTCACCGGGAAACCGAGAATCAGTACGACCTGCTGGTGTACTACCGCCCACCGGGCTCCCGCGCCGACCTGCTCATCGGTTACCAGACCGCGGCCGTAAACAGCCGGCTGTAGGCAGATTTTCGTAAGCTGGCAGGAAAATGGCTACGCCCTGGCTTACGCAGCGCGAATCCGCCGGCGACGCCAATCAGAAAAAGGGCTGGCGTCGCCGCGGCCGGACCCGGCGTAACCCGTCGGGCCCGGCCGCGTTGCAAGTTCATCCGCTGTGCCTCAGCGCCCAAGCTCGCTTTATTTACTCTCATCATTCCTATGAATTTCTCTTTTCTTCCCAGTCTGCGCACCGGCGCCTTCTTGTTATTATTGGCGCCCCTGGCCGGTTCTTCCAGCATCACCAACTGGGCGCGGCCCCTGCAAGGTGCCAAGCCCGACCCCGCGGTGCTGGCCCAGTTCGGCCTCTATAACAGCCCCCCATTGCAAAGCCTCATCAGCACCAAAGGCAAGCAGATGACGGCCATTTCGGACCGCCCGGGCGACTATGGCTTCACGGTGGTCGATTCCCCGGTGATCAATGCTTTCGCCACTCCCGACGGCCACGTGTACTTCACGCGCGGCATCATGGCCTACTTCAACAATGAAGCCCAGTTTTCGGGGGTGCTGGGCCACGAGCTGGGCCACATCACCGCCCAGCACGGCAAAAAGCAGCAAACCCGCTCCACCTTGGCTGGCCTGGGCATGATCCTGGGGGCGGTGATTGCCCCCCGCGTGATGCAGTCGGTGGGTGGGCTCGTGCAGCAGGGGGTCGGCCTGGGCATGCTCAAGTACGGCCGCGACGACGAGAACGAGGCCGACGGCCTGGGCGTGAAGTATTCGACCAAGATTGGCTACGACGCGGCCCAAATGGCTGACTTCTTCCAAACCCTGCAGCGCACCGAGGCCCAGAGCGGCACCAGCATTCCCACGTTTCTTTCTACCCACCCCAATTCGGCCGACCGCTACACCCGCGTGAAAGGCCTGGCGGCCCAAGCCAAGCGAACAGTCGGCAACAAGCCCCTGGCGGTTAACCGCGACTCGTATCTGCGCTCCATTGAGGGGCTGATTTACGGCGAAGACCCCCGCCAGGGCTTCGTGGAAAACAGCACGTTTTACCACCCCGACCTGAAGTTCCGCTTCCCCATTCCCGCGGGCTGGAAATCCCAAAACTCGCCCGAGCAGTTCCAGATGGCGGAGCCTAACGGCAAAGCCTTACTGGTATTCCTGGGTGTCAATAGCAGCTCCCTCGAGGCCGCCAGCCAGAGCCTGGCCAAATCCATTGGCGTGCAATCGGCCAACGCCCAGCAAACGACCATCAACGGCTTCCCCGCCCTCGTGTTCGAAGGCGACCAAGCGGCGCAGGACCAGCAAAGCAGTCCGGCTCACGTGCTCGCCCAGCTCATTCAGGAAGGGAAAAGCATCTATGCTTTCGTGGGCCTCGCCGCGCCGGCTTCGTTTGCTACTTACTCTCCGCAATTCACTCAGGCGGCCCAAGGCTACGCCCGCCTCACCGAGGCCAGCAAGCTGAACCGCCAGCCCGAGCGCATTCGGATTAAAACCGCCACTTCCGCCACCACCCTCGCCTCGGCCCTCGCCGCCAACGGCATTCCATCCAAACGCTACGAAGAGCTAGCCATTCTCAATGGCATGTCGACCAATGACCAGCTCAGCAAAGGCATGCTGTATAAAGTGGTGGGCAAGTGAACCACGGACCACGGATTCGCTCGGATTTTTCGGATTGCACGGATTTTGTGAATGGCGCGATCAGATTTGGCCTTATTATTTAATTTAATAGTTTAATATTTAATTTGTGGCGGAGCTACCTTTTCCGTTGGTAGCTCCGCCATTTTTATGTTGATCGATACTCGCTTTAATACACTTACTCACCAGATTATTGGGTGCGCCATGACGGTGCACCGAATGCTGGGGAATGGATTTCAAGAGGTCGTTTACCAGCGCAGCTTGGCACTTGAATTACAGAGTGCGGGCTTGCTTTTTACGCGTGAGGTCGAAATGCCTATCTTCTACAAAGGAGTTGATGTAGGCTCGCGGCGCGTCGATTTCCTAATAGCTGATACGGTGCTTGTCGAACTCAAAGCAGTAAGCGAACTGAATAACTCGCATTACGCCCAAACAATAAATTACCTGGAAGCCTATCAATTAGAGGTCGGCTTGCTAATCAACTTTGGTAACACCAGCTTGAGTTACAAACGCTTCCTCAAAAACCAACCCCGCCCCAGCCACTAAGCTGAGCCCCCTATCAAAGCATTCCAAGCAGCTCCCCCAAATCTAATCGCGCCGTCCACAAAATCCGTGTAATCCGAAAAATCCGAGCGAATCCGTGGTCCGTGGGTCAGACGTTGAACCGGAAATGCATGATGTCGCCATCCTGCACCACGTAGTCCTTACCCTCCACGGCCATTTTGCCCGCTTCCTTGATTTTCACCTCGGTTTTATACTCCTGGTAGTCCGCGAGCTTGATGACTTCGGCACGAATAAAACCCTTCTCAAAATCGGAATGAATGACGCCGGCCGCCGCGGGGGCCTTATCGCCCCGGTGGATGGTCCAGGCGCGCACTTCCTGCACGCCCGCGGTGAAGTACGTAATCAGGTTCAGCAGCTCGTAGGAGGCCCGGATGAGCTTGTTCAGCCCCGACTCGGTAAGGCCGTACTCGCTCAGGAACAGGGCTTTCTCCTCGGGGTCTTCCATCTCGGCAATCTGGGCCTCAATGGCCGCGGATACCAGCACCACCTGGGCGCCTTCGGCTTGCACGTGCTCGCGCAGCGCCTCCACGTGCTGGTTGCCGTTGGTGGCAATGCTGGCTTCGTCGACGTTGGCCACGTAAATCACGGGCTTGATGGTGAGCAACTGCAGGTCGGCTACGGCCTCTAGCTCCTCGGGGGTGGCGGCCACGGACCGAGCGTTCTGGCCGGCTTCCAGCGCCGCCTTGAAGCGCTGCAGGGCAGCTACTTCCTTCTTGGCTACGGCATCGCCACCCTTGGCACTGCGCTCCGACTTCACCAGCTTTTTGTCAACGCTTTCTAAGTCTTTGATTTGTAGCTCTGTATCGATAACATCCTTGTCAAAAACCGGGTCTACCCCACCGGCCACGTGCACGATGTTGGGGTCGTCAAAGCAGCGCACCACGTGAATGATGGCATCTACTTCGCGGATGTTGGCCAGAAATTTATTGCCTAGGCCTTCGCCCTTGCTGGCTCCTTTCACCAGACCGGCAATGTCGACAAACTCGATGATGGTGGGCAGCACCCGCTTGGGGTTCACGAGGCTCTCCAGGATCTGGAGCCGCTCGTCGGGCACGGTGATGACGCCCACATTGGGCTCGATGGTGCAAAAAGGGTAGTTGGCCGATTCGGCCTTAGCGTTGGAAAGCGCGTTGAAAAGAGTGGATTTACCGACGTTCGGCAAGCCGACGATACCGCAGCGGAGGCCCATTGGGGAGTGTTGAGGGTTGGGTTTTAAAGAGCGAATTGCAGCCAATTCATCCACAAAGGTACGGCAGGAGCGCGCAGCCTGGGCCGCGCATTGTGCGCGTAGTGAATAGGAACCCCGCGACCAACCTAACCCTGGCTGGCGCCCTGGCACTCACGAGCAAGTACGCGCAGCTTTGGCTGCCCGCCACTTCGGGCCCGTTGAACCACAAAACGGCGCGGGCGAATTCGCATCCACTCGCGCCGTTCGGGCTGCCCTAGGCCGGAAACCTAGTAGTTGTCGCTCCTTAGGTTGGGGTCGAAACCAGGCCGTTCGAACTCTGAGCGGGGCTTGTCGCGGTCGTCGTACTCGCGGGGGCGGTCCAGCTCCGCCACTTCTTCGGGCGTCAGCAGTTCTTCGCGCACGTAGTCCACCGCGTCCTGCAAGGCGTCCACGAACTTGAGAAAGTCTTCCTTATAGAGAAAGATTTTGTGCTTTTCGTAGGACACCGAGTCGTCGCCGTTCTGGCGGCGCTTGCTCTCGGTGATGGTCAGGTAATAGTCCTGGCCGCGGGTGGCTTTCACATCGAAGAAATACGTGCGCTTACCGGCTTTAATACGTTGGGAGTAAATCTCTTCCTGGTCGTGACGGTCGTCCACGGGGATGGGGCTGGGGTATGAGTGTGAAATAAATTATTGGTTGATTGAAGCGCCTAACTTACGAAGGACCAGGCAAAGGTAAATGCCCACCCCGGGGTGGAGGGCCACATTAAAGGTCCACACCCGCTGCTACCTATCCGACTCAGGCTTAGCTTATCGGCGTCGGCGGGCTCCGGCGGTGGGGTCCGCTGGCCACTCAGGGGCCGCCCGGCACTAGCTCGGAGCCGGGCCCGGGACAAGCAAATCCGGTGTCCGGAACTTTGGCAAGCGCCGCATTACGTTCTTTATAGTCTCCAAAGCCCTCCCGATGCCTATCGACCTCGCCGCCATCCGCTCCTTCGAGAACCTCGAATTCCTTGCCCGCCAGCTCGTTGATGGCTTTATTACCGGCCTGCACCAGTCGCCCTACCACGGGTTTTCAGTCGAGTTTTCCGAGCACCGCCTGTACAATCCCGGCGAAAGCACCCGCCACATCGACTGGAAGGTCTTTGCCCGTACCGACAAGCTGTTTGTGAAGCGCTACGAGGAAGAAACCAACCTCCGGGCCCACCTGCTGCTCGACGTTAGCCCGAGTATGTACTACCCCGCCCCGGGCTACGACAAGCTCAAATTCAGCATTCTGGCGGCCGCCGCCCTTACCACCCTGCTCACGCGGCAGCGCGACGCCGTGGGCCTCGTCACCTTTGCCGAAACGGTGGAGCTGCAAACCCCAGTGCGCTCCACCAGCACCCACCGCCACACCCTGCTCCTGGTTCTGCAACAGCTGCTCGAACGCGCCCCCGTCCCTAAGACCGGGCGCGGTGGGACCGATGTTGCGGGCACTATTCACGCCATCGCCCAGCAGATCCCTAAACGCTCCCTCGTCATCCTCTTCAGCGACATGTTGGGGCGTAGCCCGGCCGAGCAAACCGCTGCCCTGGCCGCCCTGCAGCATCTCAAGCACCAGCACCACGAAGTACTACTCTTCCACGTGCTCGACCGCGCCACCGAAGCCGATTTCGACTTCGCCGAGCGGCCCTACATTTTTGAG
Source organism: Hymenobacter montanus (assembly GCF_014699115.1). Taxonomy (GTDB): domain Bacteria; phylum Bacteroidota; class Bacteroidia; order Cytophagales; family Hymenobacteraceae; genus Hymenobacter; species Hymenobacter montanus. The sequence goes on along the minus strand of NZ_JACXAD010000012.1, from coordinate 106,366 downwards.
GACATAGAAACCGGGCAGGAAATCAAGCTGCAGCCGTCCCAAATCAAGGAGCAGTACCGAGCGGCCATGACGGCCTACGAGCAAGAGCTGGCCCTGCGCTGCGGGCAGCTACGCATCGATTTTGTACCCGTCGATGTGCGCGAGCCCTTCGAAAAAGTACTCTACGCCTACCTCGTGAAGCGGGGCAAGGTGCGTTAACCGCCTACGCAAGGCTGGGGCAGCTATTTGCGGCATAGCTATACCACCCGTGCTGTTCATCAATACCTTTCTCGCGCCTACCGAGTTGGTTTTTGGCCCTTCACTGGTAGGTAACTCGCCACTCGCCACAGGTGGTTGTTTTAGCGCTAGTTTGGGGTGGACGTTGCCTTACCTTTTCCTTCAGCGTGTATCGACTAGGTTCATATAGGTTATTCAAAAAATGCTCAATATAAAACACTTAAAACCGCACGCAACACGGGTCGTACAGTAGGTAGGCTAACCTAGGACTACGGAGCTTTATGCTCCAATTTTCAATCGGCACCAAGCCATGAGATGTTGGATACTATTTTAAATAATGACTACGAATGTTTACAGAAATCAGACTTATAACTAAACGAGGTAACATAGTTCAGGAGCCGAACCCTGATTGGAGCTCGAAGTCCAGGATACATTGTGCTTGTTGTTTAGAGATCGGATTTGGCGACAAAATAATTTGGCTTAAAGGGAATACAATTCGTTTATCCTCTTTAATTGATTTCTATAATAAGCTCGCCCAGTCAGTAACTAATCCTGACAACGATTTTCATAAATATGAATTTTATCACAATGACGGTAATATAGCCTTTGAATGGGCTAGGATTGGTTCAACTACATTTAAGTTTACAGTGAAAATAAGGCATTTTAGCGATAGCAAAATTTTGATAGATAAATACTACTGGTCAGGTCATTTATATGACTACAGGCATGCCTTTTTTCTGTATATTATGTCTATACTGACTCAAAGGACAAATGAGGCTGTATGCATTGCAATTGGTGAAACGTTCTCTGAAAAACAAGAACAAAATAACTATGAATTTAAAATCGGCCAGAAAATTAAAATAAAAGCAGGAGGCAATGTAAAAACCATCAGAGAGGGCTATATTATTAATAGATTTTTTCATCACAGAGAAAAAAGGTCTATGTATCAAATATTAGAAAATGGAAAGAAGTTGAAAAAGCGATGTTATGCATCTGATTTCGAAATACAATAAAGTTTGTTAAGCCTCTAAAGGTGGCGTTCAAGGCCCGACGGGCAGGGCCAGCGGTGCCGAGGGTAGCTTGGACAGGGCGCGACGTTTACCCGTTCGTTGTTATGTTCGTGGCGCACCGAGACAAGCGGGAGCCGGCGCTTCAAACCGGCGCTTAAGCAGCAAAGTGCACTAACTATCTGATTTTATTCTCATTCACCTTTTCCTTTTCATGTCTGCTTACTCCGTTCTTCTCGTGTTGCACTCCTGGTCCCGCTGGCTGGTGGTAATATTTGGCCTCATCGCGCTTTACCGCGGCTACGTGGGTTGGACCGGCCGGCGGCCCTTCCTGGGAGCTGATAACGGCATGGGGGCGAGCTTCGTGGGCTCGATGCATTTGCAGGTGCTACTGGGCCTGGGCCTCTACTTTGGTTTAAGCCCCTGGGGCCTCAACGCCATGAAGCAAGCCGGGGCGATGAAAGACCCCACGGCCCGCTTTTTCGGGGTCGAGCACATCGCCGTCATGCTATTGGCCGCGGTGCTGGCCCAAGTTGGCCGCAGCCTTTCGAAAAAAGCCCCCGACGATACGCTCAAGCACCGGCGAGCTTTCACGTACTATGCCATTGCCCTTATCCTCGTGCTGCTTATGATTCCGTGGGGAATCTGGAATCCGGCGCGGCCACTATTTCGTTTTTAAGTTTTAAGCATTAAGTTTGGGCCGCTGGGCAATAGGCTCAGTTACTATTTTATCTGATTTTATTATTATCCACCCCGTGTCCAGCACGCCAAAACGTTCCTATTCTGTGGAGGACTTCTCCGACTTAATCAACTCGCGCCTCAAGGCCCTCGAAGGCCGACAAGAAGCCCAACAGCGCTACGGCACCCTGCTCGCGGTAATGCGCCAGCAGGTTGACTCTTACCGCATGGGCCGAACCCGGAAATAACCTAGTCTTCGGGCCCCCGTTCCAACAATAACTAAAAACGCCGACTGGAAAGCAATCCAGTCGGCGTTTTTGTGCTCCGGGTAGAGAGAGGCGGTACCTACTGCCCCAGCACAATGGCAAACACCAGCGGGGCCACAATGGTCGCGTCGCTTTCAATCACGTATTTGGGCGTGTGCTCGCCCAGCTTGCCCCAGGTGATTTTCTCGTTGGGCACCGCCCCGGAGTAGCTACCGTAACTGGTAGTGGAGTCCGAAATCTGGCAGAAGTAGCCCCACAGCGGTACCTCATGGCGCTGCAAGTCCTGGTGCAGCATGGGCACCACGCAGATGGGGAAGTCGCCGGCAATACCGCCGCCAATCTGGAAGAAGCCCACCTTGCTTTCTTCGGTAGCGTTCTGCGTGTACCAGTCGGCCAGGTACATCATGTACTGGATGCCGGTGCGCATGGTATGCACGTTCTTCACGTCGCCGGTCATCACGTGGCCAGCGTAGATGTTGCCGAGCGTCGAGTCTTCCCAACCAGGACAGATGATGGGCAGGTTTTTCTCGGCGGCGGCCAGCATCCAGGAGTTTTTGGGGTCGATCTGGTAGTACTGCTCCAGGTCGCCCGAGAGCAGAATCTGGTAGAAAAACTCGTGCGGGAAGTACGACTCCCCGGCGCGGTCGGCCTTCTCCCAGAACTTCAGCACGGTGTGCTCGATGCGGCGCATAGCCTCTTCTTCGGGAATGCAGGTGTCGGTCACGCGATTCATGTGGCGCTTGAGCAGCGCGTGCTCGTCGGCCGCCGTGAGGTCGCGGTAGTGCGGCACGCGCTCGTAGAAGTCGTGGGCCACGAGGTTGAAGATGTCTTCTTCGAGGTTGGCGCCGGTGCAGCTGATGATTTGCACCTTGTCCTGCCGAATCAGCTCGGCTAGCTGAATGCCCAACTCGGCGGTGCTCATGGCCCCGGCCAGGGTGATCATCATCTTACCGCCATCCGCCAGGTGCTTGTTGTAGCCGTCGGCAGCGTCGATGAGCGCGGCGGCATTGAAGTGGCGGAAGTGGTGGCGAAGGAAATTGGTTACTTGCATTTGTTAGTGCTGAGTTATTTTGGTGCTTGGTTGTTGGTGCTTGGTGCTTGGCTGTCAATGCATGGGGCCGGATTATTCTAATCTGGATAAAATAAAAGTAGGCTTTGCGGCAAGCGCTTGGTGCCAAGCACCAACAACCAAGCACCAGGCACTAAGTACTAAATGGGCTGCTCAATCATCAGGTTATGATTGGTGTAAATGCAGATGTCGGCGGCGATGTGCAGGGCATCCTCCACCATCTGCCGAGCTGATAAATGCGGAGCGTGCTTTTTTAGTGCCAGGGCCGCCGCCTGGGCGTACATGGCGCCGCTGCCGATGGCTGCCACGTCGGAGTCCGGCTCCAATACGTCGCCGGTTCCGCTGAGGATGAGTAGTTCATCGCGGTCAGCCACCACCATCATCGCTTCGAGCTTGCGCAAGTATTGATCTTTGCGCCATTCCTTGGCCAGTTCGATGGCGGCCCGCTTGAGGTTGCCACCGTAGCTGGTGAGCTTTTCGTCGAACTTGTCGAGCAGCATAAAGGCATCAGCCGTGGAGCCGGCGAAACCGGTCACGATCTTGCCGTCTTGCAGCTTCCGGATTTTGCGCACGTTGCTCTTGGCCACGTGCTTGTCCATGGTTGCCTGGCCGTCGGCGCCGAGAGCAATCTCACCGTTGTGGCGAATGCCCAGAACGGTGGTAGAACGAATTCTAGTCATTTATAGAAAATAATACGCTGGTGCGGCGCGACGAAATGAGCGCGCAAAATTACGCCTCACCACTTAACCAAACCGCCCCGTCCGCAACGAGCAAGCGGCGGGGAGTGATAACCCGCAGAAGCTAAACGCCTTAAAAGCGGGCCTGCCTTTTGCAGCAGCCAAACCCATCCTTGCCCACTGGCTCCCACCTGCACCGGGCTCCAAGCACCATCAGTTTCAGGGCCCTGTCGGTTGAAAAGAGTGAGATCCCCAGTTAAGCAGTTAGCACACAGAGCTTGCTTCCTAAGCTCCATCCCTGTTACGACCATACCCCGGGCTCTGGAGCACAAAAAAACCAGCCCGGGGTCCACACTGGCTGGGGCTGGTTTTTGATATGTACTTCGTTAAGGCTTAAATGAGCATCCGCATGGGGTCTTCCAACAGCCCTTTTAGAGTCTGGAGGAACGCGGCGCCGGTGGCGCCATCTACCACGCGATGGTCGCAGCTCAGGGTCACTTTCATGAGGTTGCCGACTACGATTTGGCCATCCTTCACGACGGGCGTTTGCTTGATGCCGCCCACGGCCAGAATGCAGGCGTCGGGCGGGTTGATGATGGCCGTGAACTCGTCGATGCCAAACATGCCCAGGTTGGAAATCGTGAAGGTGCTCCCCTCCCACTCGGCGGGCTGCAACTTCTTGGTTTTGGCTTTGCCGGCCAGCTCTTTCACCTCATTGGCAATTTGCGAAAGGCCTTTCTGGTCGGCATTACGAATTACGGGTACCAGCAGGCCCTCATCGACAGCCACGGCCACGCCGATGTTGATGACGTGGTTCTGCCGGATTTTATCGCCCAGCCACGAGGAATTCACGACCGGATGCTGGCGCAAGGCCACGGCGGCGGCTTTCAGCACCAGATCATTGAAGGAAAGCTTTACCGGCGACAGCTCGTTGAGCCGGCCGCGCGCTTCAATGGCCTGGTCCATGCTGATTTCCATCGTGAGATAGAAATGCGGCGCCGTAAACAAGCTCTCGGAGAGGCGCTTGGCAATCACCTTGCGCATCTGCGACACGGGCGTATCGGTGTAGGCGCCGGCGGCCGCGGCGGGTTGTTGCAGGCTGGTAGCTGGTTGGCCCGCCGGGGGAGCCGACGAGGCTGGAGCCGCCGGAGCCGTTGGTGGCGCAGGCGTCTGGAGCGCCGGCACGGACTGAGGCGTAGCCGCGCCGGGCTGGAAGTTCTCCACGTCGCGCTGCACGATGCGGCCGTTATCGCCGCTCCCAACCACCTGGGCGAGGTTGATGCCTTTTTCTTTGGCGATGCTCCGGGCCAGCGGGGAGGCCAGGATGCGGCCACCCGGCGCAGCGGACCCTGACTGGGCGGGAGCCGCCGCGGCAGCGACCGACGGGGCTGGAGCGGCGTCGACTGCCGGGGTTTCGGCGGGCGCGGCAGCGGGCGCAGCCCCACCGCTTTGCCCCCCCAGCAGGGCTTGAATATCGGCTCCTTCCTCACCAATGATGGCCAGGATGCCGTCGACGGCCACGGCCTCCCCGGCCTTGGGGCCCGTGTAGAGCAGGGTGCCGTCTTCGTAATTTTCCAGTTCCATGGTGGCCTTGTCAGTCTCGACTTCGGCCAGTACATCGCCCGATTTTACTTTATCACCCACTTTTTTCAGCCAGGCGGCGATGGTCCCTTCGGTCATCGTGTCGCTCATTTTGGGCATGCGCACCACGGTAGCCTTCTTGCCATTCGCGGGGGCGGCCGGCGCAGGAGCCGCAGGAGCGGCGGCTTTGGGGGCCGGAGTGGCTTCCGGCGCGGGAGCGGGGGCGGCAGCCTTGGGGGCTTCGGCAGGCGGGGGGCCGCCCTGAGCCTGGGCCAGCAGGGCGGAGAAGTCTTCACCCTCCTTGCCAACAATGGCCAGTACTCCGTCGACGGCCACGGATTCCTGCTCTTTCGGCCCAATGTAGAGCAAAGTGCCGTCTTCGTAGTTCTCGAGCTCCATGGTGGCCTTGTCGGTCTCGACTTCGGCCAGGATATCACCGGACTTCACTTTATCGCCCACTTTCTTGAGCCAGGCCGCGATGGTCCCTTCGGTCATCGTGTCACTCATTTTGGGCATTTTTATGATTTCGGCCATGGGATTTGTCGCGCTTGAATTGAGGAGGCCAAAATTAGTCGGAAATTATTTGCAGGCATTCAAATAATCTTGGCGGAAGCCCGATGAATTCGCGGAATGATTTCCGGCCGATCTACGGGGCTTCGGCGGACACCTGTAAATGTGAGATATCCAGGAAATTTTTCACCGTGAACATCGTGCCGGTGAACTCCAGCTTGTACAGGCATAAGTTGCTGTGCTCAAACCCCTCCATGCAGCGGAGCGGATAGTTCAGCAACTGGCAGAGCAGCACGCGCAGGGCCCGGCCGTGCATGCAGACAAGAACCTTCTGTTCGTCGGGTCGGGATTTCAGCAGCTCAATAAAGGGGCGTTGGCGGGCAGCTACTTCGTCGGGGCTTTCGCCGCCCGGCAGGCGCTCGTTGGTGCGGCCGGCGCCCCAGTCGGCCAGTACCTGGCGGTATTCGGCATCCTCCTCCAGGGTGATGGGGGTGCCCTCGCGCACACCCCAACTGATTTCGTTGAGGCCGGCGTGGGCTTCGTGGGGCCGGCCGGCGTCCAGGAAATGCTGGACCGACTCGCGGGTACGGCGCAGGGTAGAGGTGTATATTTTATCGAATGGCACGTGGCCGTAGGCCGCGAAGAACTGGGCGGCCTGGTGCCGGCCGGTGTCGTTCAGGCTCGAATCGACTCCGCTGCCCTGCACGATGCCCTGCACGTTAAAGTCGGTCTGGCCGTGGCGCAGAAGAAAGATGGTCCGGGGCCTCACGTTAGGTGGTAGTTTTGCGCAACGATACGTCAACAATTCATCGAAGTACGAAGTTTGAGCGGGAGTGGTTGGTAGCCAGTGGTTCATTGTTGGTTAGCTACTTGTTCCCGCGTTTCCAGCAACTGTTTTTCAATGAGTACTCGTACTAACCGCTAGCCCTCAACCACTAGCTCCCCAACCAGCACCATGACTCTGCAAGAAGTTCAGCGTTGGACGGCCTCCCGCCCCACCCTGGTCGATGCCCTTGGCATAGAAATAACCGAGGTAACGGCCGACTACCTCGAAGGCCGCATGCCGGTGGATGGCCGCACCCACCAACCCGCGGGCCTGCTGCACGGCGGGGCCTCCGTCGCCCTGGCCGAAACCCTGGGCAGCCTCGCCGCCGCTCTGCGCGTCGACCGCACCAAGCAGGCCTGCGTGGGGCTGGAAATCAATGCCAATCACCTCAAGGGCGTGCGCGAGGGCTGGGTGCGGGGCCGCGCCACCCCCGTGCACGTGGGCCGCAGCACCCAGGTTTGGGAAATTCGCATCAGCCACGAGGAAACGGGCGCGCTGGTGTGCATCAGCCGCATCACCATGGCGGTGATTGACTTGCCCGCCGCCGAAAGAACGACCTGATGCCCACCAGCGAACCCCGCTACCTCCGCTGGCCGGCCGTGGCCGCGGGCCTCGACACCCGGGCCCGGCTGCGCCACCTGGTGGCCGGGGCCCTGCGCACCGGCCGCCCCCTGGCCCTGTGGCGCGAGCCCGGCGCTGAGCATGCCCGCCTGCTGGTGGCCCGCTCCCTGGAAGCGGCGTACACCGGCTTGCCGCCCGCCCTCGACGCCCAGGCGCCGGCGGGCTTTGCCTTCTTCCCGTTCCGCGACTCCGACCACAATCCGGCCCTGTTTCTGCCCGCCGACGTGCTCTACGACCTCGCCCGGCCCGACACGGTACCCGTAGCCGCGGCGGCCCGCGATCTGGTGCCGGCCCTGACGGCGTGGCTGGCCACTACTCCGGCCGCCTCCCTGAGCTGGCACCACAGCGCGCAACCCGTGCCCCACGCCGCCACCGAGGCCGAATACACCCGGCTGGTGCGCACCGGCGTAGCGGCCATCGAAGCCCAGGAAGTGGTGAAAGTGGTGACCTCGCGGGCGGCCCGCCGCCGGCTGCCGCCCGGCTTCGACCCGCTGGGGGCCTTTATGGAGCTAACTCAGGAGTACCCCCGGGCCTTCGTGTCGTTGGTGAGCGTGCCGGGCGTGGGCACCTGGCTGGGCGCCACCCCGGAAGTGCTGGCCGAAGTATCGGCCGATGGTATTTTCCGCACCATGGCCCTGGCCGGCACTCAGCCGCTTACGCCGGATGTAAGCCCGCGCACGGCCATCTGGCGCCAAAAGGAGATTGAGGAGCAAGCCCTGGTGGCCCGCTACATCGTGAATTGCTTCAAGCAGTTGCGCCTGCGCGAATACCACGAAACGGGGCCCCGGACGGTGATCGCGGGCCAGCTACTGCACCTGCGTACCGACTTTGAGGTGAATCTCCGGCACGTGCCGTTCCCCTCGCTGGGTACCGACATGCTGCGGCTGCTGCACCCCACCTCGGCCGTGGGTGGCATGCCGAAAGCCGCCGCGCTGCAATTCATCCAAGCACACGAAGGGTACGACCGCGCTTACTACAGCGGCTTTCTGGGGCCGGTGAACGTGGCCGCACCGGGCATCGCCCGCCTCTACGTGAACCTGCGCTGCCTGCAGCTGCGCGCCGAAGAAGCCATCCTCTACGCCGGCACCGGCCTCACCGTGGATTCGGACCCGGCCCGGGAGTGGCAGGAAACCCAAATGAAACTGCGCACCGTAGGCAGCGTCATCTAGTCAGTAAACAGCTTCCATCCCTGTAGCCCTTTTGCTTTGGCGCTCTTCCTCCTTTTTACTGCCTGGTTCGGCTCCGGCCTCTAAATGTTAATTGATAATTGTGGAATGAACATGCAGGCCGTTTATAACATCGCCGAAATCTGCGCTCAGCACGGGATTACCGACGTGGTGCTCTCGCCCGGCTCGCGCTCGGCGCCCCTTACGCTGGCCTTTGCCCGCCACCCTAGCCTGACGGTGCGGGTGGTACCCGATGAGCGGGCCGCCGCCTTTATTGGCCTCGGCATCGCGCAGGCGCAGCGGCGGGCAGTGGCGCTGGTGTGCACCTCGGGAACGGCCGGGCTAAACTATGCCCCGGCCGTGGCCGAGGCTTTTTTCCAGCACGTTCCGCTGGTGGTTTTTACCGCCGACCGGCCGCCGGAATGGATAGACCAGCTCGATGGGCAGACGATTCGGCAGCGTAACCTTTACGGAGCGCACGCCAAGGGCGAGTTTGAGTTCCCGGTTGACACCTCGGCGGCCGATGCCAAGTGGCATTCGGCGCGAATTGTGAACGAGGCAATTAACCTGGCGCAGGCCGCCCCCGCCGGGCCGGTGCAGGTGAACGTGCCGCTGCGGGAGCCGTTTTACCCGAAGGCTGGGGAGGAAATTCGGTATGAGAAGGATGTGAAGATTATTCGGGAAGTACCTTCTCTTACCGTTCGTGCGGGCAGTGATTTACCTGATTTATTCTCGGCATTAAAACGCAAGCATCAGGTTACCATCGTCGTAGGGCAAATCGGTCATAAGCCTCAATTGGTAGCTGCTTTACAAAAAGTTTCCAAGAACTTATCGATTCCTGTTATTGGTGATGCCATCTCAAATCTGGAAATCGACGCGGCGCAAGGAATGCCGGCCTTCATTAGTCATCACGATATTTCACTGGCTGGCTTGGGCGCTCCGCGCAAACTAGAGTTGCGGCCTCATTTACTCATCACGCTTGGCAACTCCCTTATATCCAAAGCACTCAAGCTATTTCTGCGGGAAGCAAACCCGGCCTCTCATTGGCACCTGCAGCCCGTAGGCGTCGCACCGGATACTTTCCGTTCGCTAACTCATTTGGTACGTACGGACCCAACCAAACTGCTTGAGCGTTGGGCTGAAGCAGTTCCACAACCGCGGTCGGCTTACTTCACGGCTTGGCAGCAAGCTGAAGTCAAAGCGGTTGATTTTCTCAAAAACTTCTTCTCCGACGGCACCCAGCCATTCAACGAGTTCTCGGCCTTCCGTCATGCTTTGGCGGCTCTGCCGGGTACTACGGCCCTGCACCTGGCCAACAGCATGGCCGTGCGCTACGCCAACATTCTGGGCATTCCGCCGGGCCGGCAAATTGAAGTTTTCGCCAACCGCGGCACCAGTGGCATCGATGGCTGCAACTCCACGGCTGTAGGGGCGGCTCTGGCTCAGCCCCACCGACCGGTGGTTCTGCTCACCGGCGACGTGGCGTTTTTCTACGACCGCAACGCCTTCTGGCACAACTACCCCACCCCCAACCTGCGGGTGGTGCTCTTCAACAACCACGGCGGTGGCATCTTCCGCATCATCGACGGGCCGCGGCAGCAGCCGGAGCTGGACGAGTTTTTTGAGACGCGCCAGCTGCTCACGGCCGAGAACACGGCCCGAGATTTTGGCCTGCGCTACTTCTCCGTTGCCTCGTTCGACGAACTGGAAGCCGCGTTGCCGGTTTTCTTTGCAGCCGAAGGTGGCGCGGCCCTGCTGGAAGTGATGACCGACAGCAAGACCAACGCCGCTTTCTTTGAGGACTACCGCGCCGCGGTGAAAGCCGCTTTTTAGCGCAAGGTCTCGCGAAGTTTAAAACGTAAGTTTCGCGAAGGCCAATAACGATGAAACTCTGCGAGACTTAATTTTTAAAACTTAGCGAAACTTTGCGCTCATGACCGAACCCATCACCTGGACCCCCATCAAGGAGTTCCGCGAAATCCTCTTCTCCCAGTACGGGCACATCGCTAAAATCAGCATCAACCGGCCGCAGGTGCACAATGCCTTCACCCCGCTCACGGTGCAGGAAATGATTGAGGCGATGAACATCTGCCGCGACCGCACCGACCTCGGCGTCATCATCCTGACGGGGGAAGGCGGCCGGGCCTTTTGCTCGGGCGGCGACCAGAGCGTGCGCGGCCACGGCGGCTACGTGGGCGAAGACGCCATGCCCCGCCTCAACGTGCTCGATTTGCAAAAGCAAATCCGCTCCATCCCCAAGCCGGTAATTGCCATGGTGGCGGGCTGGGCCATTGGCGGCGGCCACGTGCTGCACGTGGTGTGCGACCTGACCATCGCGGCCGAAAATGCCCGCTTCGGCCAGACGGGCCCGAATGTGGGCTCATTTGACGGGGGCTTCGGGGCCTCCTACCTGGCCCGCATCGTAGGCCAGAAAAAAGCGCGCGAAATCTGGTACCTCTGTGACCAGTACGACGCCCCGGAAGCCCTGGACATGGGCCTGGTGAACAAGGTAGTGCCGCTCGACAAGCTGGAAGAAACAACCGTGGCCTGGTGCCACAAAATCCTTCAGAAAAGCCCGCTCGCGCTGCGCATGCTCAAGTCGTCGTTCAACGCCGAGCTCGATGGGCAGGCCGGCATTCAGGAGCTGGCCGGCAACGCTACGCTGCTCTACTACCTCAGCGACGAGGCCAAAGAGGGCCGCAACGCCTACATGGAGAAGCGGCAGCCCGACTTCTCGAAGTTTCCGAAGTTTCCGTAAGCGGCGACGTGGGCGGCCCCTAAGAGCAGGCCCGTCGTGCCCCGCGGCATGACGGGCTTTTTTATCCATTCGGCACCATGCGTGGCCTGAACAAAATAAAACTTGATTGGCAGCGGGCGAAGGCTCCGAGGGTAAGTAGTTGGACGACTATATTGTCGTAACCTGGGCTGCGCTGGCCCCGAAAGCTTCATTGGGTAGGATGACGCTACTACCTTGCGTGCTAAGGACTGCTTGACAATACCTGCAAGCAGTCCTGTAACATCACTACGGATGTTGGCGATAATGGTAAAAACTAACTTACAGACGATAAATAGTGGGTAAGACAGAAGAAATATATCTTAAAAGTCGCAACAGGGCAATTCAATTTATAGAGCGCAATCTTGACAAGAAAATTCTCTTGAAAGACATTGCTCAAGAAGCGTTTTTATCAGAATATCATTTTCACAGAATTTTTAAGTCTTTGACAGGTGAAACTGTTAAGGAGTTTTCGCTCAGACTGAAGATTGAAAGAGCAGCCATAAGATTAAAGCACTCAAAAGATACTATTGGACAAATTGCCTCTGAAAATGGCTACGAAAACCACGAAACATTCACAAGATCTTTCAAGAAATATTTTCAATTAACACCGCAGGAATATAGAGACTCTATTCAGCAAATCACAATTAGAAAGCAAACAGATTATCGAAGTAAAGAGATAAGCTTAGAGAAATTGCAAATTATCGAGCCAACTGTAAAGCACTTGCCCGATCTGCACTTAGCATACATCAGGCATACAGGATCCTACGAAAATGTAGCTAGTTCGTTTCAAAGGCTAATGGTTTGGGCAGCCACGCAATTAATCTTAAAGTTAAAACCTACAACAATAGGTATTGTTCACGACAACCCCGACTTGACAGATGAAGAAAAAACACGCTTTGATGCCTGTGTAGTGTTAAACAAGGAAATCAAACCCAAAGGCGAAATAGGGTTTAAAAAAATTGAAGGCGGAAAGTTTGCTGTATTTAGACACAAAGGCAATTATGATAATTTTTATACCATTTATGACTATATATACAATGTTTGCCTTTTTGATAAAGGTTGGGAATTAGCAGACAAGCCAGCGCTGGAGTGGTATATCAAATCACCACCTTTTACCAAGCCCGAAAACTATATAACAGATTTTTGTATACCAATCAAATAGCAAGAAACATCAAACAGCGCACAAACTACGAGGGTAATTTTGCAACATCATTCAATCATTTGCTAGAATGAAAAGAAAAATGGCAGTTGCAGTTGTATCCAGCTTGGCAGTCGTTGCCTTATTTTTTATTACTGGGCTTCTAATTCCCAAGCAACGTGAATTCGTGAAGCAAGCTGAATTTAATAATCCGCCTGAAAAAGTTTTTCAAGTGGTAACGGATGTAAAAAATCAAGCTTTATGGCGAGACGATGTACAGAAAATCAAAGTAATCGACTCAAACACTTGGACGGAAGTTCCTAAAAAAGGCACACCAATCACTTTCCAAACTAAGCAAAATATTAAAAAATAAAATTTTTAAAATATAAATTATTGAACCTAAATTTTTTAATGGCTATTGGATTGGCACGTTTGAAAAGAATCAAACAGGAACAAAAGTTATTTTCAAAGAAGTTGTGATTATTAATAATCCGTTTTTCAGGGTTTTGAGCACCATGTTCGTTGATCTTGACAAAACAATGTCATTATATATAAATAACTTGGGAAAAAAATTAGGGGAGTGATATGACAAAGAAGAAAAATTGGCTTGATAAGCTAGCTGAAAAGAAAGAGGTACAGGTAAAACAGATTGCAATGGACTTTGCGGACATTCCCGCAGGAAGTAATATGCTTATTGCCACACCGCAACTCATTGAGCAATATATTCAAGAAATTGCTTTGGGAAAGCGAATTGACGTAAAGACTTTAGTCAAGACCTTGCGTTAGAACATAATGCGGACTACACCTGCCCAGTAACCACAGGAATATCTTTAAGAATCGTAGCCGAAGCTAATTATGAAAAGTTACAGCAAGGACAGCCAATTGACGAAATCACGCCCTTTTGGAGAGTGATAGAACCTAATAGCTCATTAGCCAAAAAACTTACCTTTGGGCAGGATTTTTTAGTGCAACAAGTTGAAAAAGAAAGCGAACAACAAGAAATAATATCATCAAAATCAGTCTCCCATAACGGTGGCTGATATGCTTTCATGCCAGCTCAGTATTTAACCAAAGGTCAGTATTTCTATTAAAATTTTATACTACCCCCATTGCGACAAGCCGAGAATCGTTGCTAGACAAATAGCCATTTAGCCACTGCTAAAGCTTCCGCTGCGCCGAAGGATTCAGAAACGGTAGGTGGCTTCCCCTATCAATCTTATACCTACTCGGCAAAATTCTCCCAAGCGCCGTCTTTGCCCTAAACTTGTGGCCGCATTCTTCTTCTCGCGCCGCATGGATTTCCCCTTACTCATCGCCAATCTTACTAACCCCACCCTGCTGTTTTTCGTGCTGGGCATTGTGGCTACGGCCGTCAGGAGCGACCTGGAGATACCGCCGCCGACGGTCAAGTTTATCTCGCTCTACCTGCTGTTTTCCATTGGCTTCAAGGGTGGGCAGGAACTGGCGCACAGCACTTTCAGCAGTGAAATTCTGTACTCGCTGGGCTTCGGGCTGCTCATTGCCTCGCTCATTCCGCTCTACACCTTCTTTATTCTGAAACGCCGGCTGAGCATCAGCGACTCGGGGGCCATCGCGGCGGCTTATGGCTCGGTCAGCGCCGTTACGTTCGTGTCGGCGGTGTCGTTTCTGGAGACGCAGCAGCTGACTTTCGGGGGGCACATGGTGGCGGTGATGGCGCTGATGGAGTCGCCGGCCATTATCATGGGCGTGATCCTGATGATGCGCCACGAAGCCCCCGCGGCCAACGACAACGCGCAGACCAGTCTGCGCTCCGTGGTGCAGCACTCTTTCACTAACGGCAGCGTGCTGATGGTACTCGGCAGCCTGGTTATTGGGTTGGTGGCCGATACCAAGCAGGCCGACGGCATCAAGCCCTTCACCACGGATATCTTCAAGGGCTTCCTGGCTATTTTCCTGCTTGAAATGGGCATGGTCACGGCCCGGCGCTTTTCGGCCTTCACCCGGTACGGCTGGTTCGTGACGCTGTTCGCCGTGCTCATCCCGGTGCTCAATGGCTGCCTGGTGGCCGCCGCCAGCCACCTGGTTACGGAGAGCATCGGCAACCGCTTCATCTTCGCCATCCTGGGGGCCAGCGCCTCTTACATCGCCGTGCCGGCCGCCATGCGCCTGGCCGCCCCCAAGGCCGACCCCGGCCTGTACATTCCGATGGCGCTGGGCGTCACCTTCCCCATCAACATCACGGTGGGCATGCCCTTGTACTTCGCCATCGTGCAGCATTCGTAAGGAGCCATGACCGATGCTGATTTTCACCAAGCCCTCGGGCGCATCCGACGGCTGCACTGCTGCCACTACCCAGCGCGACTGCGATCGAGGGCTTCGTCGCCGACGCGGTTCTTTTCAGCTGCCCGCTGCGGCTTTCCCTTATTCGTCGCTAATCTCACCAATCCTACCCTACTGTTTTTCGTGCTGGGCATCGTGGCTACGGCCGTTAGGAGCGAACTGAAGATACCGCCGACGGTCAAGTCATCTCGCTCTGTCTGCTGTTTTCCATTGGTTTCAAGGGTGGGCAGGAACTGGCACACAGCTACTTAAACGTCAGTGGCGTCGTCTCGTTGGTACTCAGGATGAGAATACTACCTTACGTTTACGTACTCTTAGGGTGCTTGGCGTTATTAGCTAGTAGCGCCCATTTCAGCTTTTGCGTTAAAATTCAGTAGGCAGAATTCTAATTTCTCACCTGCACAAATTCATAAATCGTTTTGTGTCACATTTATGCGAACTCTTAACGACATCTTCTCAGTACGTAAATTAAGAAAGTCTGACATTGCCAGACTCAGTAATGAAGCAAGAGCAGTTTCTATTGACTGCGGTAAGGCAGGCGTAGATAAGGAGCTCTCACCAGAAGCATGGGATTTGTTTGCCGAAATTTCTGACGAAATTTGGTACTCAACAAGCAGCAACTCTCAAAAGATCTCATTAGGCTTTCAAGTTTATGAGATGTTTCCAAGCTACTATCATTCTTTGCTGCCATTCTATCGTGGAATAAGATACGAAAAAATTATTGACAGCACTGAGAAAAACATCATCTGGAAGCACTTTATGAAATATTTAGCTTCTGAAAATTATTATGCCGATCCGGTTGGCCATGTTTTATGGGTCGAGTTTTTCGAAGATGAAACGACCGTGAGAGATGCCTGGCAGGGATTAGTAAGTAACTACTCCGATAAGGCGGCCTTGCTTCGTTTATTAAAATACGCTGGCCCTGTACCTTTTTCCTTAAAGGCGATGCAGTATGACGCCTTAATTGTTGACAAAGAAAATCATGAACATATTTTCAATAGCTTGCTGTATAGTGCACATGATTTGTATGGCCAAATTGACAAAGAAAAAGCTCTTAACATATTAGCTAAACTAAAAATCGACACTCAAACGGAGAAATATAATTTATTGAAAGAAAAACTAAAATAGTACAAATACGACATGAGCTTAGCAGAGGCCCAGCGCTTTTCGGCCTTCACCCGCCAGGCGTCACCTTCCCATCAACATCACGGTAGGCATGCCTCTGTACTTCGCCATCGTGCAGCATTCGTAAGGAGCCATGACCGATGCTGATTTTCACCAAGCCCTCGGGCGCATCCGACGGCTGCACTGGTTCCATTACCCAGCGCAGGCCCTGCTGATGGGGGCCGGAGTGCTGCTTGCCGCCCGCCGGGCCGCGGTGGGGCCCACCGTTGAGCCGCGGCTGGCCACTTGGCCGGTTCTGCTGCTGCTGCTCCTCCTGGCCCTGGTGCCCCTGGCAGGGCTTTTTTTATACCTGGTGTATCGGCGCATGCAGCCCAACCTGCGGCGGCCCGCCGAGTTGAACCTGCGCGTTTACCAGGGCCGGATATTCCTGCGCAACAGCTTGTTGGGCCTGGTGGGCTTGCCCCTGCTCGCTTCCTACGTATTCACTCACGCGGTATTCGACCTGGTGGCTTGCGGCGCTATGCTGCTAGCTTTGAGCTGGCGGCTGGCACCCTCGGCCCAGACCTACCAACGCTGGCTGCTCAGCTAGGGCGGCCGTATCGCAGCCGGCCGAATGACTGGTTGATTTCCTGACTACGCTCTTAACTCCAATGGCTCTTCCCCGCACCCTGCCTACTTCCCTCCTGCTGAATGGCCGCGAAATCACCTACGCCGCTATTCAGCAATACCCCGCCCAGCTGGAGGTGCCCGTGAACGGCTACGAGGCTAAGGTGCTGGACTTCGTGCGGCAGTGGCTCACGGGTACCCAGGAATTCAGCCTGACCACCTCCGGCAGCACGGGCGCCCCGCAAGCCATTACCCTGCGGCGGCGGCAGCTGGAAGCCTCGGCCCGCCGCACGGGCGACTTCTTCGACCTCGGGCCCGGCGACCGAGCCCTGGTGTGCCTGAATTGCGAGTACATCGGGGGGCTGATGATGCTGGTGCGCGGGCTGGAACGCCGCCTGCACCTGACCATCGTGGAACCCCACGCCGACCCGTTTGCCCACGTAGCGGCCACGGCCGAATTCGACTTCGCCGCCTTCGTGCCCTTGCAGCTGCAGGCAGTGCTGGCGGCCGGCCACGGCCCTCGTCTGAACCGGATGAAGGCCCTGCTGGTGGGCGGCGCCCCGGTTGATACCCGCTTGCAGCAGGAGCTGCAACGGCTCGACGCGCCGGTGTATCTAACCTACGGCATGACCGAAACCTGCTCGCACGTGGCCCTGCGCCGGCTCAATGGCCCGGAGGCCACTACTCACTTTCGGGTACTCACCGGCATCGTGGCCGGCCAGGACGAGCGCCACTGCCTGACCCTGCGCGGCGACGTGACCGATGACCAGCTCGTCGTCACCAACGACCAGGTGAACCTGCTCGACGTCCACACCTTCGAGTGGCTGGGCCGGGCCGACTTCGTCATTAACTCCGGCGGCGTGAAGGTGCCGGCCGAGAAAGTGGAGCTGGTGCTCGATGTGGCCCTGGCCGAAATCGGGGAGTCGCGCCGCTGCTTCGTGGCGGGCCAGCCCGACGAGCGGCTGGGCCAAGCGGTAACGGCATTTATTGAGGGCCCCGCCCTTTCCTCGGACCGGGAGCAACAACTGCAAGGGCTGCTGGCCCAGCGGCTAAGCCGCTACGAGCAACCCCGGCACCTGCGCTACGTGCCGGCCTTTCAGACCACTGCCACGGGCAAGCTCAACCGGCTGGCTACGCTGCGGAGCTTATAGCATTCAAGTAGTCAACAGGTTCGAAAATGGGCATGCCACGATAAACGCGCCCCGAAAGCTGCGGGCCCGGCGGCTACTGGACGGCCTCGCTCTTTCGGGCGGGCCAGGCGAATAAATACGGCCGCCATCCCAGCCCCACGCTCACCCCCTGAAGCGTGCGCCGGGGCTCGCCCCGCTCGGTTTGACCACGCCGCCGAACTTCCAGGGTGTTTGGGTAAGGTTGCCTGGGCGAGTCACCCCAGCATTTCGCCTGGTCAGTTCCGCTGGTTTAACGCGCTGCTTTGCTGCTTCACCCGGAAACGGCTGCCCTCCACGTACCGAAGTGCCCTAGCTTTGGCTCATTCTCTAGCCCCAATACCCATGTTACGTCCCGATTTCCTGTTCCAGGTGGCTAACCAGGTCGCCTCCGCTGGGTGGTTACTGCTGCTGCTGGCCCCACGCTGGCGGGGCACCCGGGCCGTGGTGCTGAGCGGCACCCTGCCGCTACTGCTGGCGGCGGCTTACGTGGGCCTCATTGGCTATCAAACCTTCGCTCATCCGGCGCCCGGCGCGGGGTTTGGGTCGCTGGCGCAGGTGGCCGCCCTGTTTCGGGAGCCGTGGGCGCTGCTGGCCGGCTGGGTGCACTACTTGTGCTTCGACCTCTGGGTGGGGGCCTGGGAAACCCGCGATGCCCAGCGGCGCGGCGTCCCGCCCTGGGCCCTGATTCCGTGCCTGCTGGCCACCTTCCTGCTGGGCCCGCTCGGCCTGCTGCTGTACAGCGGCGTGCGGCGGCGGTATCCCCAACAGCAGTTGTCCGCCAAATAATTCTTCAGCTATCGACTCTTCAGCTATCGACGGCTAACAGACCACCGCCGGCAACGAACAATCCGCAACGAATAACCAACCATTAACGAGCCACTCAAATGAAAACTGCTTTGCTTCCGGGGGCTTTCCGCTCCGACGTGGCCGGCACGGAGTCGCCGGTACGCACGGCCCTGCGGGTGTTGCACGGCGCCAACCCCGTGCTCTCGTGGCTGGGCTGGGCCAACGTGACCCTGGCCGTGCTGGCCCTGGCCCTGCTGCCCTTCGACCAGCGCCTGGTCACCGGGGCGCTGGTCTGGATTAAGCCGCTCAAGTTCGCGCTTTCCATTACGGCCTTTAGCTGGACGCTGGGTTGGCTGCTGGCCGACTTGCCAGCCCCGGCCCAGAGGGGTGTGCGCCGCCTCAGTTGGGGCGTGGCCGTGAGTATGGCGGTGGAGCAAGGCGCTATTTTTATTCAGGCGATGCGGGGTACTACCTCGCATTACAACGTGGCCTCGCCGTTAGATGGTCTGTTGTTCGGGTTGATGGGACTATTCATCATGCTGAACACGGTGATGACCCTCTGGGCCCTGTACTTGGCGTGGCGCTACCGCCCGTATGGACCGGCGGGCTACGTGTGGGGCCTGCGCCTGGGGCTGCTGCTATTCGTGGCAGGCAGCCTGCTGGGGGGCATGATGATTCACCTCAACCAACACACCGTGGGCGGCCCCGACGGCGGCCCCGGCCTGCCCGGCCTGGGCTGGAGCACGCGCGCCGGCGACCTGCGCATCGCTCATTTTCTGGGTATGCACGCCCTGCAGGTAGTGCCCCTGCTGGGTTGGGTTCTGGCCCGCTGGGCGCCGCGCCGGGCGGTGCTGCTCACGTGGGTGGGCGCCGCCCTGTATGCCGCGGTCGTAGCCGGATTATTTGCCCTGGCCCTGGCTGGTCGGCCGTTGCTGGCGGCTGGCTAGGAGCGCGGCTGCTACGTTAGAACGGAGAGCTTAGAACCTAGAACGGAGAAATGAGGGCCTAGAACACAGCTTTTTCAACCCAAATTCGGTTCCTTCATAACTTCTAGGTTCTGAGTTCTAAGCTCTCCGTTCTAAAAGATTGGCCCCTGCTCAACCACCATGAACGACCGTCTCTTTCGCCTGTGGGGCATTCCGGCCCTGGCCCTGCTTATTACCCTGTCCGATGGGCCCTACAACGGGCCCGGCGCGGGCATACGCTTCATGATGAACGGGGCCTTCTCGCTGGGCTTCACCGTGTTCTTTTGGCTGGGTAACCGGGCGCTGTGGGGCTGGCTGCTCCGGCGCCTGCCCCGCGTTGAGCAAACCCCTCGCCGCTTGTGGATGCTGGCGGGGCTGTCGGTTGCCTTTACCGGCGCGGGCACAGTGCTGCTCACGCTGGCCCTGAACACGGTGCTGCCTAAGTGGTTTCCGGTGCAGCCGGCCGCGCTGTTTCAGCAAATCCGATTCAACCTGCTGCCCACCATAGTCGTCCTCACCCTTTACGAAGCCATCTATTTCTTTCAGCAGTGGGAGCAGAACGTGCGCCGCGCCGACCAAATGGCCCGCGCCACCACCCAGGCGCAGCTCGATGCCTTACTAAGCCAGCTCGACCCCCACTTTCTGTTTAATAACCTCAACACCCTTTCGGCCCTCATCGAGCCCGGCAACCTGCCCGCCCAGCAGTTTGTGGAACAGCTAGCCGACGTGTACCGCTACGTGCTGCTGGCGCAGGGCCAGCCCACCGTGCCCCTGGCCGAGGAGCTGGCCTTTGTCGAAACCTACCTGGCCTTGCACAAAGTGCGCTTTCGGGAGAACCTGGTGGTGGAGATAGCGGTGTTGCCACCCGCCCTGGCCCGGCGGGTGGCCCCGCTCAGCGTGCAGGTATTGGTGGAAAACGCGCTGAAGCACAACGTAGCCTCGCGCGAGCACCCGCTGCACCTGCGGCTGGCCACGGCGGCCGACGCCCCTCACGTGCTGCTCGTGGAGAATACGCTCCGCCCCCGGCTGGCCGGACTGGTGCCCGGCACGGGTACCGGCCTGCCCAACGTGCGCCGCCGCTACGAGCTGCTGGGGGCGGCCCAAGCGGTAGAAGTACAAGAAGAAGCGGGCCGCTTCATCGTCAAACTGCCATTGATTTGAAACCTATCCGAAAAATAAAACCCGTCCCGGCCGGACCTGTGGCATCTTAAGCCCCTGTCCAGGGTCTTTCGGATGAGCTCTTCCTACCCCTCCTTCAATTAGAACAAGTCCTATGAAACCACTCCTGGTATTGCTCGTCGCGTTTGCCCTGCTATTAGGGGCGACCCACCTGGGTGGTGGATCTGCCAATTACTTACTCGCCGGCAACGGCGCTATGGCGGCCATGCTGCTTTTCACTGGCCTGGGGCACTTCGCCTTCACCGAGGGCATGAGCCTGATGCTGCCCGAGTGGGTGCCGTTTCGGCGCGGCTGGGTGTACCTGACCGGCGTGCTGGAAATAGGGGCCGCGGCGGGGCTGCTCTGGCCGGTGGCCCGGCCATTCGCGGCGTGGGGGCTGCTGCTGTTTTTCCTCGTGGCACTGCCCGCTAACATTCACGCCGCCCGCACCAACCTCGATTACCAGCGCGGCCAGCCTACCGGGCCGGGCCTGCGCTACCTTTGGTTTCGGGTGCCGCTCCAAGGGCTGTTTATGGCCTGGACCTGGTACTTTGGCTTACACCTCGCAAGCTTGCCCTAACGTACGCCCTGCTGCATGACCATTCTGCTGCTCGAAGATGAGTACCCGGCGGCCGAGCGCCTGCAGCGCCTGCTGCTGCAAGCCGTACCGACGGCCACCGTACTGGCCGTGCTCGACACCGTGACCGGGGCCCTGGCCTGGCTGGCGGCCAACCCCGCGCCCGACCTCATCCTGTCGGACATTCAGCTAGCTGACGGGTTGAGCCTCGAAATCTGGGAGCAGGCCGTAGTGCCCAGCCCAGTCATCTTCACCACCGCTTTCGACGCCTATGCCATCCGGGCCTTCCAGGCCAACAGCATTGCTTACCTGTTGAAGCCCGTGAAGCTGCCGGAACTGCAAGCGGCTTTGGCCAAGCTGCACCAATGGCCGGGGAGGGAATTAAAAATTAAAAATGAAGAATTAAAAATTGTTCCTGATGAGTCCGTTTCAACTTTTAATTCTTCATTTTTAATTTTTAATTCCCCGATTGAGCGTCTGCTCGATGCGCTGCCCCGCCCCGGCCGGCCCTACAAAACCCGGTTCCTGGTGCGCCAGGGCGAGCAGCTGCGGCCGGTGCCGGTGAGCGAAATCGCGTGGTTTCTCAGCCGCCACGAAACTACCACGCTGGTGGCCACCGACGGCCGCCGCTTCGTGGTCGACTACACCCTCGAGCAGTTGGAGGGCCTGCTCGACCCCGCGCAATTCTTTCGCCTCAACCGCCAGGTGCTGGCCCAGCTAGGCGCCGTGCAGCGCCTGCACCCGTATTTCAATGGCAAGCTGCTGGTGGAGCTGCACCCCGCCGCCAGCGAAGAAGTGCTGGTGAGCCGCGAGAAAGCCAGCGCCGTGAAAGCCTGGCTGGAAGGCTAGCTCCGGCCTGCGTATCTTGTTGCTGTAATCCCTGCTACATATGACCGCCATTAAGCTAAAGAGCCCCGTGCTCGAAGGTCTCTCCGACGAGGAGTTCTACCTTTTCTGCGCCGCCAACCGCGACTTGCGCATCGAGCGCGACGCCAACCATCAGATTACCATCATGCCGCCGACCAATTCCGAAACCGGTTCATCGAACAGTGAGCTAAACCGCCAATTAGCGAACTGGAATGTCGATACGGAGTTGGGTAAGACGTTCGATTCATCGTCCGGCTTCACGCTCCGTACGGGAGCCATGCTCTCGCCCGATGCCAGTTGGATTGCCCAAGCCCGCTGGGACGCCCTCAGTGCCGACGAGCGGCGCGGCTTCGCTCGCATCTGCCCCGATTTCGTGGTGGAGCTGCTCTCCCCCACCGACCGGCTGACCGATGCCATGCGTAAGATGGAACACTGGCTCGAAGCCGGGGCCCGGCTAGGCTGGCTCATTGCTCCCGACACCGAATCGGTGTACGTTTTCGAGCCTGAGCAGCCGGTGCGGCCCGTAGTTGGCTTCGACCAGAAATTAGTGGCCGGCCCGCTGCTGCCCGGCTTTGAGCTGGAGCTCCAACGGCTGCGACTGAAGTAGCAGAAAAAACGTTCTGCTCCTCGCCTTCCCACTACCTATCCAGCCACCCTTTGAACACGTTTACTTTTTCGCGGCTCACCAATACCTGGGCATCGGGCGGGGCGGGCTTGAGTACGGTTTGCAGGCGGGAGTTGGTATAGTGAATGATGTCCTGAATGGCAGTTTGCTGGGCCAGGTAGGCCCGGTTGAGGCGGAAGAAGCGGCGGGGGTCGAGCAGGCCTTCGAGCTGGTCCATGGTGTAGTCGACCACGAATTTGCGGCCCTCAGTGGTTTGCAGGAAGGTGGCTTTTTCCAGGCTGAAGAAGTAGGCAACCTGGTCTACCGGCACTACCTTCAGGTGCTCGCCCACGCGCACCACAAACTGCGCTTTGTAAGTAGCGGCGGGCGCGGCTTGCTGCATTTGCTGCACCAGCTGCACCAGCAGCGCGGGGTCGAAGGCGGGGGCCTGGGCGGCGGGGACCCCTGCCGGGTACGACCGCTCGCGCAGCTTGTGCAGGGCCGCCGTTAGCTCGTCTTCGTCGATGGGTTTGAGCAAGTAATCCACACTGTTTACCTTGAAGGCTTGCAGCGCGTACCGGTCGTAGGCCGTGGTGAAGATGACCGGACAGCGCACCACGGTCCGCTCAAACAGCTCAAAGCTGAGACCGTCGGCTAGGTGAATGTCCAGAAACAGCACGTCGGGCAGGGGCAGGCTTTCGAGCAAGCTCACGGCCTGCGCTACCGACTCGGCGGTGCCGAGTACCTGCACGGGCAGGGGCGCGCGGGCCAGCAGGTCGGCCAGACGCCGAGCGGCGAGGGGCTCGTCTTCGACGATGAGGGCACGGAGCATGAGGGGAATTAAAAATGAGGAATTAAAAATTAAAAGCTTTCTCGGCGGCTGGCAGCGCCGGTCTTGATGAGCCACCCAGAGCCGTTGCTACTCGCGAACGTCGTACGTAGTAGCACCGCCGGCCGTGCTCGGTTACTCAGCAGGACATTCTTCCGGATTGATTGCGCATACGTGGGTTCTTCGGCCGGCTAGTTTTTCGTTTTTAATTCTTATTCAAATAACGAGCAGCGGCAGGGTGACCACGAACTCGTCGCCGTCCGGGCCAAAGGCTAGGGGTTTATCGGTGAGGAAGGCGTAGCGGGCCGCCAGGTTTTTCAGTCCCAGCCCCAACGACTCACCCGGGGCCAGGCGGCGGGGACGGCGGGTGTTGCGCACGGTGAGCGTAGCGGCGGCAGCATCCAGGGTCACGCGCAGGCGCAGCGGGTTAGCTTGAAAGGCGGTGTTGTGCTTGATGACGTTTTCAAGGAGCAGCTGCAGGGCCAGCGGGGGCACGTGGAACGGCGCTACCTCGGCAGGCGGGAAGCTCATTTCTACGACCAAGGCATCGCTGAGCCGCGTTTTTTGCAGAAAGAGGTAGCTTTCGGCAAAGGTCAGCTCCGCGGACAGCGGCACCAGCTCCTGGCTTTCGCTGTCGAGCACGTAGCGATACACTTTACTGAGCTGGCGAATGAAGCGGACGGCCCGGGTGGGGTCTTCTTCTACCAGGCTGGTGAGGGCGTTCAGGGAATTGAACAGGAAGTGCGGGTCAACTTGCCGGCGTAGGGAATCGAGGCGGGCCACGGCCGTTTCCTTCTCCAGGCGTTCGGCGCGCACGGCGGCCTCGCGCCACTGAAAGAAGAAAGCCCGGCTGTGATTGAACAGCGAGATGATGACCGTGACCATAAGCGGCAACAGCAGCGACCAGTACATCTCCCTCGAAAAAAGCTGACTCACCGGCTTGCCGCGCAGCAGTAGCAGCAAGGCGTTCATCAACAAGATTACCAGGATGGAGCCACCGAGCGACACGGTCAGGGTAAGGAGCAGGCGTCGGCCAGGCTGCACCGTCCAGGCATAGTGGCGGTTCAGCCATTCCACCACAAAGCCGTTGGTTAGCCACAAGCCGGTGCTATACATAAGGGTATAGCCGTAGGTAATGGTGAAGATCGACCAGCTGTGCAGGGCGCTAGGGTTCGCTAAGATGCTAATACCAAGCGAAAGCACCAGCACGATGCATATTGCTTTCACTAAACTACGCCGGGAGCTAGTGGGCAGGTAGCCCCCGGCCCGGGGCGGGCGCTCTGCAGCTACTGCGGCCTCCATCAGGGCAGCAGGCCGGGTGGCGGAAGTTTCGAGAGCAGCAGACACGGCGGAGGGCATGGTGAAATTGATTAGTTAAAGTTATGAACGCAGGGGCCCGCCGCCCGGCCGACGGCGAGCACTCCGGACAAGCAAGGCTTATTTGGCAGCGGTCGGGTCGTACTGCTTCAGACGCCCCAGCACCTGGCGCTCGCCCCAACTGGGCACCAGGGAGTTGGCGGGCTTGGCTACCGCAAATTTCGCCTTGGCTTGTTCGTAATACGGCTTGGCCGCATCGGCCCCACCCCCGAACATCTTGGGCGTGTAGTACAGGTTGTTGGCTTGCACCAGGTAGATGCGGGGGTTGTTCGGGTTGTGCTTCTTGGCCTCTTCAAGGGTTTGGGTTACCATGCTCGGGTACTTCATGGAGCGCATCATGGGCGAAACGCTCAGGCGAGCCTGGTAGATATAGGCTTGCAGCACCAGCAGCTCCGAGGCATCGCCACCTTGCTTACTGGCCCGGGCCAGGGCTGCCTCAGCCTGGTCGAGGTACTTATCCTTTACATCCCCGTCTTCCTTGCTTTGAAAAGCGGTTAACATCAGTGCGTAGGACTGGTAGTACGGAGGCAGCCAATCAGCCGGAGCCACGGTACCAGCCCGCTCGAACTTGCTGGCCAGTTGCTTGAGTTGGGCGGGGTCGCCGGTACCGAGGAGCTCGGTGATGGTGGCCGCCATCAGGTCGGCGTAGCCGGTTGAGGCGGCAGCAGCCGGGCGGGCAGCCGAAGCCAGGGCGGTGGCTTGAGCGGCGGCCGAGAACGAGGCGGCACCCAGGGCGAGCGCGAAGAGCATGGTTTTCATAGGAAATTTTAAGGAGTGATGATGTGGAGGTTGATTTCGCTGTTTGAATGACTCAAAAGTGGTGGCCGACCCGGCCGCCGGAAAATGGCGGTTGCCGAAGCGTCGTTTGGAACGGATGAAGTGTGGCGGGGAGCGGTTCTGCTGTTCGCCGCTCCGGCTCGGGCCGGTTCAATAAAAAAGGCCGCCCCGGGTTGGGGCGGCCTATTGGCGCAGCGGCAAGCTGCCGACTCAGGCGGGCGTGGGTCGTGACCTGGGTCTGGGCGTAGGTGAGCACCGCCACTTGGGCCGCGCTTTGCGCCGCGTCGGCCAGGAAGACGGTGGCAGTTGGCCACAACTGGCGGGCGACCTCCGGCTGGGGTAGAAAAGTGCCATCTGGCAGCCACAAAAACCAGGCGCCGGAAAGTGGATGCTGAAAGCCACAGGCTCCTGCCCGGCACTGTCGCTGCCGCAGTCGCAGCGCCTGCCACCCGGCCCGCAAGCCCTGGCGGCGGGTGGTGCGGTATATATGGCGCGAGCAGCTTTGCTCAATCCAGCAACCTCGGCGGAATGGTCTTGCGAACGAAGGGCAAGGATCGCATGAGCATTGTAAAGGAAGCCTTGCGTGAGAGCAATACTCGCAGTTCAGCCTCGGTCTAGGCAATTTCCTGTGCATCGTCTTCGGCACGGGCACGGTTGTACTCTCCCCACGCCAGGAGGAGCTCCTTGTAGCGCTTTTCGATAAGGTAACGCAGTTCGCGGGTGCTGGCTTCTCCATTGGCGCTACCCGTGCCGTTATGTACCTTATCGAGCAAGGCAGCTGTGTTCACTGCCTTCTGATTAGTGGGGTCTTTGGCTTTGAAACCAGGCT
Source organism: Hymenobacter montanus (assembly GCF_014699115.1). GTDB lineage: Bacteria > Bacteroidota > Bacteroidia > Cytophagales > Hymenobacteraceae > Hymenobacter > Hymenobacter montanus. The sequence continues at coordinate 79,844 of NZ_JACXAD010000012.1, read as the reverse complement.
TTTCACCCATCGCCGCCAATGTGTAGCAAATGTCGTTCTCTACATCTTCGGTAGCGCTACAGGGGTCAAGCAGCCCGCCGGGGGGAAGACGCTTGTCGCGCAGAAGATTGGCCTTATGGGCAATGGGCAGTAAGTTATTCCAGTCGAAAACCCGGCTTGGGTCGTCAGCAAACGGAACAAAATGGTCTACATCCATCTCCCAGGAACTGGCAAACTTTTGTTCCGTGAGGTAGCACTTCGCGTAGAAGTGCTCATCAAACGCCGTGAGCAGGTCCGAACTTCGGTAACCATTGGGCCGGTCAGGGGCAGTGGTAGCGGTTGGATTAGCCTGGTAATTGGCGTAGGCGGCAAGGTAGCGTTGCACAGCGGGCGCCGACAGGGCGGCCGGCGCCACGGCAGGACGGTTGAGACGTATCATTGGAGCAGCGGCTTATTCTTCGACCTCTAGTCCGATGAGCTGAGCTTCGACCTCTAGCCGCAAAGCCGGTGACATATACCGGCCTTCGCTTACCAGTAATGCCTGAAGCTGTCGGCGAGCGTCGGCCTTGTCGGGCAACTGAGCCAGTTCGTTGATGCGCTTGATGATAGCATCGGCCACGTTGGAGTACTCATTTTCGACGCCAAAATGCGTTTGCATCAGCTCCGAATAGCTACTGCCCGCGGCTTGGTCGCCGGTGGCCTGCCCCGTACTTAAGTCAAATACCGTGGCATTTTTGATGCTGGACGCAACGGCCGGGGAGTGCGTGGCGACAATGAACTGCAGATTAGGAAACAGCTCCGTGAGTAGCGGCAATATCTGGTACTGCATTTCCAGGTGCAGGTGCGTTTCGGGCTCGTCAATCAGTACGAAGCCGCAGGGGTCGTAGGTGTAGTCGTTGGCCTGCTTGCGCAGCAGGTCGGTGCGCATCAGCAACTCGGTGAGAATACTGAGAAAAGCCGAGAAGCCCGCGGAAAGCTGGTTGAAGGTGAAGCGCCGACCATCGGAAAGGTTGATATAGAACTCGAAGCTCTCGCGAACGAATTCGAGTTTGGTACCGGGGTCTTCAAATATTTTAGCTAGGGTTTCTTCGAGCTTGGCAAAAAATTGCTCCTGTTGTTTTGCACCTTCGGAATTGCCTTCCATTGTGTCAAAGACTTGGAAGACTTTTTTGTTGACAAGGTATTGCTTGAAATATTCGGCAGGGGACTGATTAGGTTGAGGCTGTAAAAGCTGTTTTTCTAGTTCGTCTTCACGCGCAATTGTTGCTACGTCCTTAACCTGGACTTTACGAGTTGCCTCAAAGAATGCAATGATAATTTGAGTATAAACCCTAGCGAATCCAGCATAAGGACTATTTCTATTGTTAGTAAATAGCGCTTCAACTGTACCTAGTTTATCAACTGCTCTTTGCCAGCTTTCGATGATTGATTGTGCACTATCTCCATCTGAGATAGCATTTCTTAGTCGGGGAACTACGTATCTAGCTATTTCCCCATTAGTAGAATCGTGACGCAATACCTCTACTAATCCTTTTAATACCGTCGTCTTCCCCGACCCATTCCGCCCCGTCAGAATTAAATGTTTAAACTCCCCTCCTTCCTGAAATACCGGCACGGTCAGGTTTTTGACGGCGTAGGCATCATCGATAATAAGGGATTGCAGATAGGGAAATTCGTGACGACTTATCATATGAGAGCAAGATAAAAACGGAGCCAATCAGGTCAGCTGCGAAACTACGCACCACTATTTGGAATAGTTGATGCTGCTCACTAGAGCTTAAAAGACCGAACAAGCAGCATATATAGTACCCAGCGGTTTACCTCAATCCGGCCGCGCATTTAAATCCACCTTCGTCGTTTTGTTGATCGAGATGAACACGCCTACGAACAGCATCCGGGGAGCGGGTGGCAGCACGGCCACGCGGGGGAACTGGCCGCTGGCATCGGCGGTGCTGGCGTAGTTGTAGCCGTAGATATTATTGCGCCCCAGCACGTTGGAGGCCGATACGTAGACGATGGTGAACTGCCCGAACCAGTGAGTGAGGTAGCTCGCGTTCAGGCTCAGATCCTGGTAGCTGGGCAGGGTGCTTTGGTTGTAGCCGGGCTGGTTGGGGTCGTGGTAGGGGCGGCCGCTGCCGTAGCTGTAGGTGAAGCCAAACTGGGTGTGGAGCTGCCGCACGTAATATTTGCCTACCACGCTCAGGTTGTGCCGGGCGGCGAAGGTAGGCACGGCCGGCACCGGGTCGGCCCGGAACTGCCGGCGCGTATCGAGGTAGCCGTAGCTCACCCAGTAATCAGCCATTCTGAAGGTGGTGCGGTCCCGGAACAGCACGTCGAGCCCCCAGGCGTAGCCGCGGCCGGCATTCTGATAAGCACTGGGGTTGAATACATTGTTGGGGTCGTAGGTGGTGAGCTGGGTGTAGTCCTTCTGGTACACTTCAGCCCGCAGCGTGCGGTTCTTCACCAGGCGCTGGTAGGTGAGCAGGTAGTGCGCGGCCCGCTCGAACCGCAGGGATGGGCTGACGCGGAGCAGGTCGGTGGTGGGGGTCTGATAAAACCAGCCCCAGGCGGCGGAAAGCTGGCTGTTAGCCCCGGTTTTGTAGGCCAGGCCGAGGCGCGGCGCCGCGTTCCAGCGGCCCAGCAGGGCCGAATACTCGGTCCGCAGCCCCGCCCGGCCGGCCAGCCGGTTGGTCAGCAGCAGCTCGCTTTCGAGGAAGCCGGCCCCCCGCTGCTCATCCAGCCCCAGGGCCCGCAGCGGGGCTCCAACGGCGGCCTGGTAGTGCTGGCGATAACGCTGGGCGTAGCCTTCCACCCCCATTTTCAGGTTGAACCAGGTGCCGGCCGAGTCGTTGGTGAGCACCACGCGGGCCACGGCCGACTGGTCAAGGTCGCGCACGGTCTGCCCGTCAGGGTGTATGGTGTTGTCGTCCTGGGTCAGGGCCAGGCCGGTGTTCAGGCTCCAGCCCCCGTTGAGCGGCGTGCGGTAGGTGGCGTTGAGGTAGGCGTTGTCGTTGGCCAGACCAATGCGGTGGCCGGTGGTGGCAAACTCGGGGTTGGCATCGGGCTGGCGCAGGGCCAGGCGCTGGCGGCTGTAGGTGCCGTAGAGCTTGAGCATGCCGGCCGCGCCGGTGCGGTGGGCCAGCTTCAGCGAGCCGCCCAAGACGAGGGGGGCCTGCTCCCAGCCCAGGCTTTGCGGCACCAGATGATAGTAAGGCGCCAGGTTGGTGTAATCTGCCGAGACCGCCAACGAAGTCCGATCCCAGCGCTTGGTGCGCGACGCGCTGCCGCCCACGGCCATCAGCGAAAGCCCGGTCTGCGTTTCCGGCGCCAGGTCGGTCGAGTTTTGCACAACCACTGCACTCAGCGCCTGCCCGTACTCGGCCGAGTAGCCGCCCGTGCTGAACACCAGGCCCTTGAATAGAAAAGGCGAAAACCGCCCCCGGGCCGCCACGTTGGGCACCGAGCCCGCGTAGGGCGTTTGCACGGGCAGGCCGTCGAGGTAGTACTTGGTTTCCGAGGCAGCCCCGCCGCGCACGAATAGCCGGCCCTCCTCCCCCACCCGCGTGGTGCCGGGCAGGGCATTCAAGGCCCCGGCTACGTCGCCCAGCGCCCCGGCCGTGGTTACGATGTCAAGCGGCTTGAGCACGCTGCCGCGCTTCTCGTCGCTGGCCTCGAAGGCCCCAGCCGTCACCACCACGTCGCTGAGGGCGGCCCGGCTGGCTTTGAGCCGGAGGTTGGGCAGCGTGATAGCGCCCTGGCCCAGCGTCACGGGCAGTTCCAGCGGCTCATAGCCGACGAAGCTTACCACCAGCGTCAGCGAGCCGGCCGGGTGGTCGGTGCGGAAGTCAAACCGGCCCAGGGAATCGGTGCTGGCCCCGTCGAAAGTTGTTTTCAGGAACACGTTCACGCCCGGCAGGGGCTGGCCCGCGGCGTCGCGCACAGTACCGGAAAAGCGGGTAGATACGGGGGCGGTTTGAGCAGTGGCCGCCGTAGCGGCCAGCAAAAGCAGCGAGAGTAGGAATGTTTTCATAAGGACCAGCAGGTAAGCACTGATCCAAAGGTGGCTGGTAACCCTACCGGGGTCCCATTTTGTGTGACTGAAGCTTCGAAAGCAACTGATGAACCACCGAAGTTTCCCGACCTGGCCTTACGCTCATGGCTCGCCAAACAGCTTTGTGCTAACTGATGCGCTCAACTCAAGGCCCGGCCTCACCCCCTGCTCGCGCTGGGCTGGCCGGGTTAGTGGTGCCCAGTTACAAACCGGTGTATTATTGCCGGTGGTCGTTCCGGCGCTTTGCGGCGACGTTGCTTTCGGCTAAAATGCCTCCGCGCGCCGCAAAAGCCCGCCACTACCTGCCGTAGACCGAACTTGCGCCATATTTAGCTCCCTTTCTCTGTTATGAAAGCTCTCTGTTTCGATACCTTCGGCGGGCCCGACGTGCTGTACTACGGCGATGTGCCCGCCCCAACAGCTCCTGACCGGGGCGAAGTGTTGGTACGTACGCGCGCCATTGGCTTAAATTTCGCTGATGTGTACCGTCGCCAGGGCCACTACCACTTGCTGGGACAGCCGCCATTCATTGCCGGCTACGAAGGGTCGGGAACCATCGAAGCGGTGGGAGACGCCGTACCAGTTCTTAAAGTCGGCGACCGGGTGGCCTTCGCCGACGTACCCTTTGCCAATGCTGAGCTGGTGGCTGCCCCGGCTGATAAAATCATTCCGCTGCCCGCCACAATTTCGTTTGAGCTTGGCGCGGCCCTGTTGCTACAAGGCCTAACGGCCCACTACCTCAGCCACGATAGCTACCCTGTAAAACCCGGCGACGTGGTGGCGGTGCACGCCGTAGCCGGCGGCGTGGGCCAATTATTGACCCAACTAGTGCGCCAGCGCGGTGGCCGGGTGCTGGGTCTCACTTCCTCGCCTGAGAAAGCCGAAGTAGCCCGCCAGCTCGGGGCCGAAGCCGTGTTTCTCTACGCCGACGATTGGGTGTCCCAACTGCGCGCTCACACCGCCGGCGGTGGTCCCGATGCCATCTACGACAGTGTAGGCAGCACCCTGCCCCAAAGCCTGGAAGCCGTGAAAACACGCGGCACGGTGGTGTTCTACGGCATGGCCGGCGGCAGCCCCGCCCCCGTCGACCCGCGCTACCTGATGGATGCATCCAAAACCCTAACTGGAGGCGACTTGTGGAACTATCTGGATTCGGCACAGGAGCGCCAGCACCGGGCTACCGTCCTGTTCGAGCTAGTGGCTGCGGGGCAGTTGCAAGTTCACATCGCTCGCCAGTTTGCCCTGGCCGATGGCGCGGCGGCGCACCGCTACCTCGAAAGCCGACAGAGCACCGGCAAGGTTTTGCTGATTCCTTGAGTGAGCCCGAAGTAACCGTGCCGGCAGCCCCGCTCCTCTCCCGCGGGGCGGAGGTGAGGTAACCGGTGAGGTCGTTTAATCTGCGCAGTATGAGTTGTTCGAACGATTCATCCACCGACGAGACATGACCCGAGTTCACCCACTTGGCCCAGCATTATGAAGAAGCTTACAGCTTGAACAGCTCCGCCGCGTTGCGGGTAGTGGCAGCGGCTACTTCGGCTGGGTCCTTGCCGAGCAGCTCGGCCACCCGGTGTAGCACCAGCGGCAGGTAGGCCGGCTCGTTGCGCTGGCCCCGGTGCGGCACGGGGGCCAGGTAGGGGCAGTCGGTTTCCAGCAGCAAGTGCTGCAAGTCGAGGCCGGGCAGTACTTCGTCAGCCCCCCCGTTTTTGAAGGTGGCGACCCCACCAATGCCCAGCAGAAAGCCCAGCTTGATGACCTGCTCGGCTTCCTGGGGCGTACCCGAAAAGCAGTGAAACACCCCGCGCAGGGTGCCATCCTGCGCCGCTTCTACCAGGGCGACGGTTTCGGCGAAAGCCTCGCGGGTGTGCAGCACGATGGGCAGTTGGTGCCGCTTGGCCAGCTCCAGCTGAATCTTGAGCGCCTCCTGCTGCTCGGCCAGCCGGGTTTTATCCCAGTGTAAGTCCAGTCCGGCCTCCCCCACGGCGGCAAAGGGCCGGCGGCCCAGCCAGGCTTCCACCTCGTACAAATCCTGCTCGAAGCGGCGCGTGACCGAGCACGGGTGCAGGCCCATCATCGCGAAGCAAGTTTCCGGGGCCTGCGCTTCGAGCTCCAGCATGGCGTCGATGCTGGAATGGTCGATGTTGGGCATCACGATGGTTCGCACGCCGACGTCCTGAGCGCGGCGCAGCGCCTCGGGCCGGTCGCGTTTAAACTGTTCAGCGTAGAGGTGAGCGTGAGAATCGGTGAGGTGCATGGTGGCGCAAAGGTCGGCGTGAGCGCGGCGGAAACAAGCATTTTCCGGGCTAAATCCTTATTTACCGGGCCAACCGCCGCCGTAAAATGCACAGGAGCCGGGGCTTTGCGGGAATGTTGCTGATAGGTCTTTTTGAGCTAGGGAATCGTGCCATAGCCAAATGGCGCAGCCCAGCGCGCCTAGTAGCCCTACCGTCGGCAGAAAGCGGGCTCAGCCGAAATGGCCTGCTCGCAGCCAGGGCTGCCGCCGGTCCCAGGTATGGCCTCGTTCCACTCTACTTCGGAAACATGGTCCAACCCAATTAGCTTGTCCTGAATAAGTTGGTTGAAGTCTTTATCCCTCATAGTGAATACATACCGTTTTCAAATAACACCCTTGAAACACCGCCGGCACCATACTCAGTCGTAGCGCCGGCCCTTCCACACCACGGCTCCGCCAAACACCTGGAACGCAAAGATGCTGAGGGTCATGGCCAGCGTGTATAATTCGAACGCGGGCAGCAAGTGCCACGGCAGCCGCAGCCCCGCCCGGCGGTGCGCCGCATAAGCCAGTCCGCCCTGGACGAGCATCTTCAGCCCCCACACCCCCAGGGCGACGGCCGGTCCGGCTACCAGCCCCAGCCCCAGCAGCGCCGGCCAGAAGCTGCTGAAAAACAACAGCTCCAGCCGCAGGCGTAGGGGCAGCAACGCCACGCCGCGCAGCCAGCGGCGGCGCTGTCTCAGCAGGGCCGGCCAACTAGCAATGGGCAGCGAATCGGCCCGCACTGCCGACGTAAATACCTGCCGAAAGCCGTAGCCGCGCGCCAGCACGGCCTGAAACAGGACAAAGTCTTCGGTCACGGAAAAAGGTAGCTCCTCGTAGCCACCCGTGGCCTCGTAGGCGGTACGCGTCACCAGCATGTTGTTGCCCATGGCCGTGACGGGCCGGCCCAGGTCACTCACCACCTGCACCAGGCCAAGCGAGAGCAGCCAGTCGATGCCCTGCAGCCGATGCAGCAGCCGCGGCCCGCGCACCGTCGTAATGCCCGTGACGGTGCCCACCCCGGGGGCGGCGTGCGCCAGCAGGGCCGTAATCCAGGTAGCGGGCAGGCTGATGTCGGCATCGGTGATGAAGAAAAAGTCAGTGGTGGCCTGGCGGGCCAGGTGCGCCAACACGTTGGCCTTGCCGCGGGCCCGGCCCCGGGTTTCGGTAATGGCCAGCACCTGGAACTGCCCTCCATACCCTTGCATGGCCGCCGCCGCTACGGCGGCGGTAGCATCGGTGCTGGCGTCGTCGCCCACCAGAACTTCTATCAGTTCCGGTGGGTACTGCAAGGCCCGCAGGCTGGCCAGGCAGCGGGGCAGCGCCGCTTCTTCGTCGCGGGCCGCAATGAGCACGCTCACTCGCGGCAGCGGCGTCGGCAGCGGCCCCGCCGGCGGGGCCCCGCGTCGGGTGGCTAAGCACCCGGCGGCATAAGCCAGGCCCAGCAGCCAGAGCCCCAGAAAGCTTAGCAGCAGGCCGCTCACAGCGTCGAAAACTGAAACCCCCGCTCGGCAAAATGCGCCAGCAGCCGCGGCAACACGAACCGCAGCCGGGCGCTGGCCTTGTGGCTGTCGTGAAACACGATAATGTCGCCCGGCCTCACCGCCGCCAGCGTGAGCCGCAGGCAGCTTTCGGGGCTTAAGTCGGGGTCATAATCCCGGGTGAGCACCGACCACATCACCACCCGAAACGCCGGCCGCAGGGCCCTCAGCAGGGGCCAGGTTAGCCGGCCGTACGGCGGGCGAAAAAGCATTTCTGAGGGCTCGCCAATGCGCTGCCCGACCAGGGCGTCCTCAACCAATACCGCCTGGCAAGCCGCCACGCCCGCCAGGTACTCGGGCCGGGACGTGGCCCAGGCGCTGCGGTGCCGGTGGGTGTGGTTGCCCAGCCGATGCCCCGCAGCCAGGGCCGCCTGCGCAATGTCCGGGAACCGCTCCAGGTTCTCGCCCACGCAAAAAAACGTGGCCTTGGCTTGAAAGAGGGCCAGTTGCTCCAGCACCCAGGGTGTTTCTTCCGGGATGGGGCCGTCGTCGAAGGTGAGGTACAGCACCGGTATACCGGCCGGCGTGCTGCGCGGGCCAGTCCATTCGCAGCCCGGCATTAGCGTGTGCAGCAGCCGGGGCGGGCGGGTGAGTAGGGCCGCATCAAGCCAGGTACCCATCGGCATCAGGAGCGTACCACGCGCATAAACGGCACTCCGGGGTCGGGCAGGGGCCCGAGCACCGACGCCAGGATTTCGAGAAAGGCGGCGGCCGTACCGGGCTGCCCCCCACCTGGGCCGCGGCCCAGGTGGCGGTGCACTTCGCCAGCCCACTCTCCTATCATCGTCGGGGTGCCGGCGGGGCCACTCAGCCCCAGCGTAGCTTCCAGGGTAAAGTAGCGGGGGCGGGCTTCTTCGGCTTCGGTTTCGAGGGGCTCTTCTTCTTCGTACACGAGGGCCGAGTAATACGCTTCCATGGTGGCCTGGGGGAGCGGCAGGTGAAACAGGGCCGTGACGCGACCGGCTACCTCGTGCCAGCTCAGGCGCAGGCCCTTAGGGGGCACGGTCTCGGCGGCGGGTAGGTTCTCGGCTGCCTTTTCCCAAATGTATTGCAACAGCTCCCGGGCCAGGTAGGGGTCGCTCAACTCCCGGCGCACCGCCGACGGCCGGCGCCAGGCCAACTGCGGCAGCAGCACATGAGCGAAGTTATACGGGTGCGAACGAGCCATAGCTAGGCAAAAGTAACGGCACGCTTTGCTTCATGAAAGAATACGGAATGAAGAATGAGCCAGGCGCACGTCCTGCTCATCTCTCCTCACTCATTGCACTCAATATAGCCGTCCACAAAACCTCGGCGCTGCGCTCCCACGAAAAGCGGCTGAGGTTCTGGTGGCCGCAGGCTATGAGCTGCTGGCGCAGGGCGTCGTCGTGCCAGAGGCTAGTGAGGCCGGCCGTGATGCTGTCAACCGCGAAGGGGTCGACCAACACGGCCCCACCCTCCCCCGCTACTTCCGGCATGGAACTCGTATTGGCCGTGAGCACGGGGCACCCACTGGCCTGAGCCTCGACGATGGGAATGCCGAAGCCTTCGAAGTACGGCACGTACACCGTGGCCCGGGCCGCGGCGTAGAGCCCGGCCAGCTCCTGGTCGACGACGCGCCCCGTGAAATGCACCGCCGACTGGTGGCGCATCTGTTGGTAGGTCGTGAGAATGGGACCGGCTTTCCAGGCCTTGCGCCCCACGATGAGCAGCTGCGCCTCGGCCACGGCCGCCCCCCCGGCGGCCTTGAAAGCATCGAAAGCCCGCAGTAGGTTGCCCAGGTTCTTGCGCGGTTGCAAAGCGCCCACGAATAAGAAGTAGGGCCGCCCCTGGCTGAAACGGCGCCGGACCTCCTGCTGAACGGCCGTCGGCTGGGGCTTAAATAACTCGGCCGGCGCGTTGTAAGCCACGCTGATTTTTGCGGGCGCCAGGCCGTACGTCCGCACGATATCGGCTTTGGTAGCTTCGGATACGGCTACTACTTGCCGCGAAGCCCGAGCGAAGCGGGGCACAAAGAAGTGGTAGTACTTGCGCTGCAACAGGCCGACATCAAGGGGGAAATGCTCGAAGGCCAGGTCATGCAGGACGGTTACGCGGGGTACACTGGTGTTGAGCGTTGTAAAGCCATCGGGACTGAGGAAGGCCGCGGGCCGGTGCCGGGCCAGCCACCAGGCCACCGCGCCTTCAAACCAGGCCACGAACAGCAGGGGGTGGCGCGCGGGCGGAAGTAGCACGTGCGCCACCACGTTGGGGCCGAACAAGTAACGGGCGTCGTACGCCCGGTCGAACAGAAAGTGAAACGTCACCTCCGGATGTTGGGCCACCAGCCGGCTCAGCGTTTCATAGCTAAAGCGGCCAATGCCCTCCAGGTGGTCGCCGGGCAGCAGGAAACGGGTGTTGACGGCAATGTGCAAAATGAGAATTAAAAATTAAAAATGAAGAATTAAAAATGAAGAGGAAATCATCCTCCGTCAAGCAGGTGCTGCTCTATTTTTCATTTTTCATTTTTAATTCCTGATTTTTAATTCCCCTTAGGCAGCAACTGGCTTAGCTCTTTCTTGCGCACCAGCCCAGTGCCCAGCACTATCAGCCCGAACAGGCCGGCCATTAGCCCTGCCTCGACCCACCAGCTCAGGGTTTTATTCAAGCCTACCTGCACCACATACCATCCCCCGCACAGCAACCCGAAGGCCAGCAGCAGCCGGGCCAGCAAGCGGCCGGGTACGCCCACCTTCGTGCGCCGCAACACCAGCACCAGGTAGCCTCCCGATACGAACACCGCACACAGCAGGGTATCGACCGAAGCGGCCACCGCCCCGTAGCGAGGCAGCAAAAACAAGTTCAGCCCAATGTTGAGAGCAATGCTGCCAGCCACCAGCCAGCTCACGGCCCGCTCGTGGGTGGTGCTGGTGAGCAGCGTGCTGTAGATGGCGAAGAAGGCATGCATCAGCACGTTGATGAACAGTATTTTCAGGCACAAAACCATGCGGCTCACTTCGGTGGGGCTGCTGTGGCTGAACTGCCAGAACAGCACCTCGCCCCGAAACAGCACAAAAGCCACTACGAACAGCAGCGGCAGGGTAACGACCCGCTGCCCAAACCACAGCAGCTGGCGCTGGGCCGCCGCCTCGTGCGGTACGCTGGCGAATTTGGCAAAAAACAGCGGCAGCACCGTCCAGACGTACATCATCGTGGCATCGACCCAGCGGTAGGCGCCCGCGTAGTAGCTGGCTTCGGTGGGCGAAGCCAGACGTTCGAGCATCACCATGTCGACGCGCTCGTTCACACCGTAAAGCAGGGTCATGAGTGCGAAGGGCAAGCCGGCCCGCAAGGCAGTACGGGCTACGGGGCTTTTCCAGCGGTACTTCACGTGGCCAAAGAAGCGCGTCATCAGGCCGTAAAGCAGCACAGTGGTGAAAGCAGCCGCGCCCAGCCGTGCCCCTACGTAGCGCGGCAACGTAAGACCGGCTGGTATCAGAGCCAGCAACACGGCCAGCAGTAAAAACTTCTCCACCACCGACAGCACGGCGTCGGTGTTAAATTTTTGGCGAGCTTGTAGCGTGCCGCGCAAAAACTGCCCGTACTGGGCCAGTAGCGCGGCGGTGCCTACGGCGGCGAGTAGCCCCAGATCGGGGCCACGGTAGCCTAATACCCAGCCCACGACCAGCATGGCCGCTAAGGCCACGGCATTGAGGGCCCCGCGCAGGGGCAGCAGCGTGGGGAAGGTTTCTGCCATGAAGCCAGGCTCGGCCGCTACGCGCCGTACAGAGTAGGGCGTCAGACCTAAATCGAAAAGGGCGGCCACAACCAAGGTGAGCGCCGACAGCGCCGTGACCAGCCCAAACGTGGCGTGGCCGAGCCGGTCCTGCACCAGGTTTTCGACCACTACCCAGCCGGGTTTTACCAGCAGGTTGAGCAGGACGACGAAGCCGATATTACCAAAAAATCGTTTGATGCCGACGAGAGAGTTAAGTGCTAATAAGGCCAAGCCAGCGCCGGGCGCGGGAGTCGCAAAGCTACGCACCAAGCCGGGGCAGCCGCGCAAGAGGCCATTTTCTGGTTATCTTTGCCCGCCAGCTTTCCGATTTGTGCCAACTAAATTGTTGGCCGCGGCCATTGGCTTTCCTACTCTCTATGTTTGTACCTTCTTTCTCGCTGTTGAGCCTGGGTCCGATTATCAACCGCTGGAAACGCCTTGTGGGCTGGGCCGTGGGGCTAGCGGCCCTGGTTAGCCTGGTGGTGTCGCTGTTACTTCCTAACATATACCGCTCCACGGCTATCTTCATTCCAACCAACCCGCAAGCCGCCGACCCAGACCGACTACTGGAGGACAATGCGCAGGTGCGCGGCAAGTTGGAGCTGGGTGGCCGGGCCGAAGACCTGGACCGGGTCATCAGCATTGGCGAGTCGCAGCCGGTGGCTGAACTGATAATTAAGAAATTCGACCTCTACCGGCACTACAAGGTCGGCCCGCCCGGCGACGACGACCACGACAATGCCGTATTGAAGGAGTTCAGTGACAACCTCGGTATTGTACACAACGACCGCGACGCTATTGAGCTGACATTCATGGACAAGGATAAAAACCTCGCGGCGAACGTGGCCAACGCCATGGTCCACGTCATCGACTCGGTGAACCAACAGCTGACCTTTGAAAACCGCCGCACCGTGCTCGACCTACACCGCAAGCGCTACGAGTTTCTTAACACCAACTTCGAGCGCAGCCGCCGCGAGTTAGTAAAGGCCCGACGCCACTACGGCATCTACGGCCTCGAAATGCAGGGCCGCTACATGGCCAAGCAGATTATAGAAACTGAAGCAGCCCTGCGCAAGGCCGAGGGCGGTGGCGGCGATGTCGCTGGGCTCCGACGCGCCCTGCGGGGCCTCACCCGGGCCGACGGCGGCAACGTCATTAACCTGGAACGTTTCGTGCAAGGTGCCGACTCGCTCAACATGTTCGCCAACCGCGTGGCGGACTTGGGGTCCCGTCTGGTTTCGGCCCGCGCCACTTACGAAAGCGCTGAGCTAACCCTAAAGGGACGTATCTCCAGTATCTACAAGGTGCAGAAAGCCTACCCGGCCACCCGGAAAAGCAAGCCGTTTCGCTCGCTCATCGTGCTGGGCTCAATGCTAGTGACTTTTGCGCTCTCCGTGGCCTTCATCACGCTATTAGAGTTCTACCGCCACAACCGGCCCGACGCCGCGCAGCCAGCGTGAACCCGCCCGTAAACCAACTGCTGGCTCGGCTCCGCCGTTCCTTCGATGATGCCCAACTCCTCTTTATGGGGTTTGTGCTACTGTTGCTGGTCAGTGGTACCATAGCAGCACTGGCTAAGCTGCCGGCACTGCTGCTGCCGAGCCTGCTGGTAATCGGAATAGGGGTAGCGCTGATAGAATGGCGGTGGCTATACTATCTGCTGTTTCTGCTGCTGCCTTTCACCGAAGAAATCGGCTTATTCGGCGGTTTGAGCATGGATGTGCCTTCCGAGCCGCTGATGCTCGCCCTCACCGGCTGCGTGGGGACCATCTTACTGCTGCGCAGAGGGCATTTGTCGCGCCGCGAATGGGGGCATCCCCTGGTGCTGATACTGGGCCTGATGCTGCTGTGGACCGCAGTGAACATAATAACCTCGGTTGATGCCCTGAAGTCCTTTAAGTACCTACTGGCCAAGGTGTGGTACATCACGCCGTTTTTGTTAGGCACCCTGCTTATTGTCCGGCGGCCCAACGATACCTGGCGTTTCGCGGCCTGGTACACGGCGGGCGCCTGCTTAAGTGCGCTCTACGTCATCAGCCGCCACGCGACTATGGGCTTTAGCTTCGGGACCATTAACCTGGCGCTGCACCCCTTCTTTCGCAACCACGTTATCTACGCCACCATGCTAGCCTTGCTGATACCGTTTGGTTGGCTAGCGCTGCGGGCAACCCAAAAAGCGGGTACTCGCTGGGCGTGGCGGCTGGCCCTGGGCCTTTTACTGTTCGCGCTTTTCACTTCTTACACCCGGGCGTCCATCCTTTCGCTGCCCATTGCCGGGCTATTTTACTGGACCATGCGCCTGCGTCTGACCCGGGTGCTGCTAGTAGTCGTCGCTGTAGGCACCACCCTGCTGGTGAGTTACTTCGTGAATGACGATAAGTATATGGAATACCGGCCCAACTACGAGCGCACGGTATTCAATGGCGGAAACTTTGAGAAGCACCTCGAAGCCACCTATAAATTGCAAGACGTATCGGGCATGGAGCGGGTGTACCGCTGGGTGGCGGCCGCCCGCATGATTGCCGAAAAGCCCATGACGGGCAGCGGCGCGGCTACTTTTTACCCCGAGTATAAGCGGTACACGGTCAAAAGCTTCCGCACTTACGTGAGCAACAACCCCGAAAAGTCTACTACTCACAACTACTTTCTACTACAGCTGGCCGAGCAAGGCATTCCGGGATTCTTGCTGTTTGTTATCCTCATTGCCACGGCCCTGCTGTTGGCCGAGAGTCTCTACCACCGCGCCCGGCACCAGCCCGAGGTGCAGCGCGTAGTGTTGGCGGCGACGTTCTCGCTGGTGGTCATCATTTTCCACCTCGTCCTTAATGAGTTGGTGGAAGTGGATAAGATTGGCCCAGTGTTTTTCGTGTGCCTGGCCTTGCTGATTCGGGCGGAGTCGTGGCTGGCGGAAGCGCCTGAGGGAGCAAATACGCTCACCTAGCTAAAATCAAGTGCCAACTGGGTAGTTAAGGACTTTCAGATCATTGCTGCTTATAATGGACCGATTTACAAAACCTCGGTAACAGACTTGGCCTTGAAAATTGTCTCTTGAAAACTATTTGAAAGACAGCTCCTTATTATAAGCTCGGGCTTACAACGACGATGATGAGTCTGAAGCAGGCGACCACAGACTAGCAGATATTGATAAATATTGGGATGGAATTATATTTTTGCTCACAGGACGAAACTTTGGAGCTACGAACTATCCTCTTGTAAAAATTTCATTCAGCAGACAATTAATTGCTTAATAGCAAGGTATAGCTGGGGCTAAGCTATTATTTAACACATGAACCAGTTCAAGATTTGAATAATCAATTTCAAATATTTCACTCGCTAACTTAAAATAGTAATTCAATCCTAAATAAATAAAAAAATTAGCGTTTCATCCTGAAATTTGGGGTGAGTATGCTGAAGCGTTCAACTGTGTCGCGCGCGGATTTCCGACATTGTAAGAAATTTATGCTGATCTATCAAAAAAATTATAAATAAATCATAATATTCTTTAATTAAATATAAGTAGTAAACTGCCTTCTGTGCATTAATTTTTAGCGGGTCAACCTGGAAGGCGGTAAGTTTATGCGTAACAACAGGAAGAGGCACAACCTGAGAAAGGCTGATTCGATCAACGCTTGTTTTGAGGGCTTACTTGTCGGATTCCACCAGTATAAAAATGCTTAACCGAAGGAGTCCTATTCCGGAACCAATAGAGAGAAGCTGATTGCTCATCTGGTGCGATCCGATAACTAGGGCTTCCCTAACGCCTGCACACATCGCAAGGCTACAAACTGCGCCTCTGACAACTCCACTGCAGCACACTTCCATAGAAGTATCTCGATAGTATACGTGCTGTCACTGATTCCATCTTGTTGGCAAAAGGCCAGTATCTGACTCAGGCAATCGTGGCTGACAGCAGCGCCTGAAACAACTCCCGGAAAAGTCAAATCAGCGGTTTAGCACCTGGTATTCAGCCGCAACTTGCTCGATCTGGGTAAGGTGACGCTCGGCGTGTTTCGCTAGAAAATAGACCAGCTCGTACACGTTAATTTTTCCCAAGGCATTCACGCTCATAGTAGTGCGATACAGCAGGCCTTCCCCGTTTGGCAATTGACGTAGAATTTCTTCGCATTGCCCCAACTGCTTACGTAACGTTTGCGAAACTTCGGTAACAGTTTGAGCTCCTTTCGGCTCCATGTGTTCGGGGCGTATCCACGCAAATGACTTGTGCTGCCCTATCTCGTCTAGTTTTGCCCTGGCGAACTGGTAGCTGCCCAATTCCGTGGCCAAGTCCAGATTGTTGATGTTTTTGGCGGCTTTGGCAGCTGCTTTGTTAATAAGAATCAATAAATAATGATTCGTCAGCGCTACGTGCTCTAGGATCTCATTAATAGTCCAGCCGCCATTTAGGGGCCGGAATGCCCGCAAGGATTCTGACACCCCAAACCATTCGTCAAGTTTGGCAAAGGTTGCCGTGAGCTTTTGCTTGATTTCGACGATTAGCGCGTCCACTTCCATTACTTAAACCGGCAACTGAGAATGGTCACGTCGTCGGCGAACTGCGAATTGTGGGCGCTAAAGGCATTGATACTGCTCAGCAGCTCCTGGTGCAGCTTGGGCAGCGGCAGGTAGCGGTTACGCTGCAGCACCGCCAGCACGCCTTCTTCGCCAAACTCGTTGTTATCAGCGTCGAATACTTCGGTGAGTCCGTCGGTGTAGAGCAGCAGCAGCGAGTGAGACGGAATCTCAACCTCCCCGACCCGCAGCAGCGGCAGCTCTTCCATAATACCGAGCATGACGGTGCCGTGCGTCAGGGTTTGCACGGCCCCGTCGTCGGTAATGAGCAGGGGGTCGTTATGGCCGGCGTTCACGTAGCGGAGACAGCGCGTACGGCGGTCGTAGATGCCCAGGAAAGCGGTGATGAACTTCTCGCCCCCGGAATTACGAAACAGCAAGTGGTTGAGCTCGGGCACAATGGTCGCTAACTCTACTCCCTGGCGCAGCAGCGTGCGCAGCCCGGCCTGGAAGTTGGACATCAGCAGGGAAGCGGGCACCCCTTTGCCGCTCACGTCGGCCACGCACAACAGCAAACGGTCGGCGTCAATCTCCACCACATCGTAGTAATCGCCCCCGACTTCGGTGTGCGGCACGTAGCTGCGCTCAATCACCAAATGGCCGTCGTTGGGCAGCTGGCGCGGAAAGAGCAGGGCTTGCACCCCTTGCGCGATTTCAATTTCCTTGCGCACCGCGGCATCAGCCACCCGCTGGGCCTGCAGCCGGCGGTTTTCCACGGCCCCAATCAGCGTATTAGCCAACGAGCCCAGGAAAGGAATAAGCTGTTGGCGGTCGAAATCGTTGCGCAACCCGCCCACGAACACGTAGGCAACGACTTGGCTCTGCCGCAGAATCGGGATAACGAGCTCGTACCGGTCCCAGTCGGAGCCCAGGTGCAGGTCTTCCACAGCTTGGGGCTGCGTTACCCCGCCGGCGAGGAGGTGCTCGGAAAGCGACATCTTTTCGGCCTCAATCAGGTCGCAGCCCAACGCAATGCGGGCCCGAAAACCTTCCTCTTCGCGCGCGAAAAGCAGCAGCTGGACCACGTTGCGCTGGCCTTGCAGGGTGAGGCGGAGCATGTGGTAGAGCTCGTCGACGGTGTGGTCGCGGGTGGTCATGTCGTGGGCCACCCCCAGAACAGTATCCAGCTCGAACTGCTTGAGCAACAGTTCGCGCTTGAGCTGCTTTATCTGCTCGGTGTAGGCAGCGGTCTCGTCAGCCAACGGAGCCACGGGTTTAATAGAAGAAGTCGGAGCAGAGGGCATAAAGCAAGGTAATCAACGCGGGGTAAACACGTGCTCGGCCCCGCAAACTTAAGCGGCTATGGGCGTTTGAGGGTCGTAGGCGTCGCGCAGACCATTACCGAGCAGGTTAAAGCTCAGGACGAGCAGGGAGATGGCGGCCCCGGGCAAGAGCGTAAGCCATAGCCCGGCCTCGGTGCCCAGCAGGTCGTAGCCTTCCTTCACCATGAGCCCCCAACTAGGCGCCGGCGGCTGCACCCCGAGCCCGAGAAAGCTCAGCCCCGCCTCGAGCAGAATGGCCGCCGCGAAGTTGCTCGTGGCCAGCACAATGAGGGGGCCCCGCATATTGGGCAGCAGGTGCCGGGCAATAAGGCGCGGGGTGGGCAGCCCCAACACCCGCCCGGCTTCCACGAACGTAGCCGAGCGCAGGCTGAGCATCTGGCCGCGCACCACACGCGCCACGTCGACCCACATGGTCAGGCCCACCGCGACGAAGCTGACCCACACTCCTTTGCTGTCGAGCGCCAGCGAAATGGCAATCACCAGCATAATGCCCGGAATGCTCCACACCACGGTCATCAGGCCCAGCAGAATGGAATCGACCCAGCCGCCAAAATAGCCGGCCACCGCGCCCACAGCCATCCCCAGCACCAGCGAGATGAGCACTGCCACCAGCCCGATGCCCAGCGAAATGCGGGTGCCTAGCAGCAGCCGGCTCAGCTCGTCGCGCCCGGCCTTGTCGGTACCGAGCCAGTAAGTGCGGGTGCTGAGGTGGCCTTGCTCAACCAGCCGCTGCAATTCCGCCCGGGGCCCGGGGTGCCCCACCACGGCAGCCAGGGCCAGGCGCCGGAACCGGCCCGCCTCGGCCGAGTGCGCGCCCAGGGGCTTGAGGATAATGGAGTCGCCCGCGAACTCGTACCCACCAATAGGGGTTTCCTGCACTTCCGGCTCCCGTCCGTGGAGCCAGGTGCTGAAGACGTTGGCGGGGTCGGCGGTATTGCGCGCCGAATCGGGCAACGGCTGGCGCAGCAGCTGCACGCGTAGAGCCGGCCTTTCTTTTTGAATCTGCACGAAGCCGTGGTTGGCGTTGGGCGAGTTGTCGGGCAGCACCCAGTAGCCCAGCAGCGCCACCAGGGTGCAGAGGGCAATAAAAGCCAGGCCGAACACGGCGGGCCGGTTCTGCCACAGGCGCCGGCGCACGTAGTAACCCGGCGACCGGGCGGCGGCAATTGCGCTCGGCGAGGCGGCCGCGGCGGCTGTCGAAACTGCCAATGCCACCGCTAGCGAGTATTGTGTTGCAGGAGCCCTTCTTTGGAAGCCAGGTAGGAGGCATCGCGGGCAATGGCCCCGAACGAGGTGGTTTCGTAGGCCAGCTCGGTGTCCGGGTCGGGCCAGAAGCTGCGCACGAGTCCCTGCTCCAGCAAGCTGCGCAGCTGGTCTTCCAACTCGGAGGCGGGCAGGCCGGTTTTCTGGAGTAAGGTGCGAAATGGGGTGACGAAGTACAACTCGTCGAGCAGGTCGAATTCGGGGTCAGTCACTAGAAAAGCGCAGATGAAGGAAGTAGGGCAAATGTAAGCCGGGCAACTGCTACATTTGCTTGGTTCGTCCGGCAACCTAATTGCTATCTTTCGGCAAGTTGAGCAAACTCAAATCCCGGCTCGCCTCCCTGCTGGCACTGATGGTGGCAACCCTGGCCACCGGGGCGGGCCCGCAACCCAAGCCGTCCCTTTTTGTCAGCTACCGGGTGGATTTGCGGCGCACGACCTGCCAGTTGTATTGGAAAGATGATAAAAATCGACGCTTCCAGAGCCTGCGAGGGCTGAAAAGCTGGCTCGACGCCCGGGGCCAGAAGCTTCTTTTCGCGATGAACGCGGGCATGTTCGACGCCGCGTACGCACCCCAGGGCCTCTTTATTCAGGATGGACGAACAATAAAGCCCCTGGATACGGCCACCGGCCACGGCAACTTCTACCTGAAACCCAACGGGGTCTTTTACCTCACTACCAAGGGGTCCGCGCGCATTTGCAAAACCGAAGATTTCCTGAGTACGGGCGCCGTTACCTACGCGACCCAATCGGGGCCCCTGTTGGTTATCGATGGCGACATTCACCCGGCCTTCCAGCCGGGCTCGGCCAATGTGCAAATCCGTAATGGCGTCGGCATCCTGCCCGACCAGCGGCTGCTGTTGGCGATGTCGAAAGCCCCCATTAATTTTTACGACTTCGCCAATTATTTCAGGCGGGCCGGCTGCCGCCAGGCCTTGTACCTCGACGGATTCGTGTCGCGGACCTACGCCCCCAGCCAAAACTGGACGCAGCTAGACGGTGATGTTGGCGTGATGCTCGGCGTTACCGTGCCAGCGCTACCGCCGGGGCCGGCTGGGCATTGACGTAGGCAAAAATCGAGGTGATTTCCTGGTCGGAAAGGGCAAAGGAGGGCATCTGCTGCTTGTTGTACTTGGTGTAGACAGCTACGGCGTACTCGTCGCCGCTGGCCACTACTTTGCTGGAGTTCTTCACCCAGGGAATCAGCCAGGAGATGGAGCGCCGCTTGGTGATGCCCGCCAGAGCCGGGCCCACCACCTGCTCGTTCACCGCGTGGCACTGGGCGCAGTTGGCTTTAAACAAGGCATCGCCCGCGGCCACTCGGGCGGCTTCCTCGGCCGAAAGCGCCGGCCCGGCGCCATCGGCTTTCGTCAGCGACATAATGGAATCCTTGCTTACGGGCTTGTCCGGCGCGGCGGGCCCTGATGCAACGTCGTCGGCCGCGAAGCCCACCAGGCTACCCGCACTCAATAACGTGAAGCCAAACAGCACGGCAATCAAAGCCATGCCAACCGAAAGAGCGAAACCAACCGGGTTAGAGCGCATAAGGAACGGGGCTAGGGTGTAATATATATG
Organism: Hymenobacter montanus; assembly: GCF_014699115.1. Taxonomy (GTDB): domain Bacteria; phylum Bacteroidota; class Bacteroidia; order Cytophagales; family Hymenobacteraceae; genus Hymenobacter; species Hymenobacter montanus. The sequence continues at coordinate 59,576 of NZ_JACXAD010000012.1, read as the reverse complement.
CGGCAAATTTACTAATCAAGCCCGCCCGCTGACTTTTTTTGCGATATTTTTGTATCCTACCAGCGGCCCGCCTACCGCACGGCCCGTCCCTTCCACCGGTAGCCGCCCCGCCAGCCAGCTGCCCCCACGGCCAGGGCGTACGGGGCATACAGCACCTGGAGCGCCAGCAGGCCCCACAGCCACTTGCGCCGGCCAAAGAACCCGAGTACCGGCGTTAAAAACCAGGCATCAGCGCTTAGCTTGAGGGCCCAGGCGGCTCCCACCCAGGGCCAGAGGGCAGGCCAGCGCAGCCCCGCTCCCACCCCGGCCGCCAGGGCCACGTTGGCTCCCAGCACCAGCAGGGCCAGCCGGCGTGGCGCGGCGCTTTGGTAGTGCCGCCACTTGCTGGCCCAGCGCACCCGCTGCGTCAGCAGGGCCCGCAGCGTATCCGGCGCGGCCGTGCGCACGATAGCCGCGGCATCGGCCAGAAAATACGCCGAGCCGGGAAAGCGGGCGTGCATTTTATGCAGCAGAAACTCGTCGTCGCCACTGGCCAGGTGCGCGTTATCAGCAAAGCCCCCGATGGCCTCGAACGCGGTGCGTCGGTAGGCCAGGTTGGCGCCGTTGCACATGGTGGGCTGCTGGCGGGCCAGGCAGGCGGCCCCCACCCCCACTAGGCCGGCAAACTCCAGCCCCACCAGCGTATTCAGAACAGTAGCGGGCCCAGTGAGCAGCACCGGGCCGCTGAGGAAATTGGCGGCTGGAGTGCGCGCCAGCCGCGCGGCGTAGGCCAGCAGCCAGCCGGGCCCCACGCGGCAATCGGCATCGGTGCACACCAGCCAGGGTGCCCGGGCCGCTTGCTGGGCCAGGAGCAGGGCCGCTTTCTTGCCCGTCTGGTGGGCGGGTAGGCCGAGCAGCCGTAATGAAACCCGCAATTGCTCGGCCGCGGACCTTACCAGCGCCGCCGTGGCGTCGGTGGAGTGGTCATCGGCAATGAGCACCTCGAACCGGGTGGCCGGCAGGATCTGTGCGGCCAGATCCTGGAGGAGCTGGGGCAGGGTGGCGGCTTCGTTGCGGGCGGCGATGAGGACGGAGAAGAGCGGAACGCCCGCTATGGGCACCTCCGCCTCTGCCTTCTCCCTGAGAGAAGAAAACCCGGCTGCCGGCTGAAGCATGGAGTCTTTCGGCCGGCTTAAACTGAACCCCTCAAAACCAGCGGAGGCGCCCTCTGCTCCGGGCGCTAAGCGGCCTGGAGCCTCGAGCCGTTCGGGGAGGTTCCGCTGCCACCCGCCGCGCAGCCACGCCAGCAGCCCGGCGTAGAGCGCGGGCAGCACCAGCAAGGCTCCCCCCGCCAGCATCATCGGCCCACGGGCTTTTCGCGTAGCACGCGTAGCCCCGGCACCAGCAGCAGCCCGGCGGCGCTGGGCAGGGCAATATTAATGACCCACAAGCTCAGGCTGGCACTAAGGACCGGCAGAGCGGGCTGCCCCAGCAGCCCAAACAAGTGCGTGGCCGACAACTCGCGCACGCCCACGTCGGCCAGCGCATTGAGCGAGGGCACCAAGGACTTGAGCAAAAAAGTACCTGCCACCGCCGCTACGGCTGGCCCCGGGGCCGACGCCACGCCGTAGGCGCTCAGCAGCAGCAAAAACTGCCCGCAAAACACGCCGTAGCGCAGCCCCGAGATAGCCAGCACCGTGTGCAAGGCCCGCGCCGGGTAGGTGGGCATGATGGCCAGAGCCGGCCGGAAACGCCGCAACGGCCGCCAGAGCCCCAGCGCCGCCAGCAGCAGCCGCGACCGGTAGAGGGGCACGAGTACTACCCCGCTAATCAGCAGGGCCGACGCCACTACTCCCAGGCCGGCCGCCGGGTAGCCTCGCAAGTAAAATTTCAGCAAAAAGTACAGCAGCCCCGCTACCCCGGCCAGGACCGTGGCCACGAGCTGGCAGTAGCGCCCCAGGAAAACGGCCCCCAGCGCACTCACCCGACGGCTTTTGAGCTCGATGATGCGGCCGGCGTAGTCGCCCACCCGGTTGGGGGTGGCAAAGCCCAGGGTAAGGCCCACGAACACGGCCCGCAGGCTGCGGCCGAAGGTGACGGGCTCGAGGTGCCGGGCCAGGCGGTGCCATTTCCAGGCTTCCAGGCCCCAATTGATGGGCACCAGGGCCAGGGCCAGTAGCACGGGAGCCCGCCCGGCCCCGCTGAGCGTACTGCGGAGCAGGGCCTGCCAGGCCGCCGCCGTATCGGGGGCGGCAAAAACAGAATGATACAGCAGGCCCAGGGTAAGCAGGGTGACGAGCACCTTGCCCCCCCAGACGAACCGGGCCCATTGGCGGTCCGGGGGACCTTTTTCGGGGCCGGTTTTGCTTTTGCTAGGAAGAACCGGTGAGGCGGGTTGTTTTGCCGCCCACGCCTGACTAGTATCGTAGCTTTGTAAAGGAAGCGTGCCGTCGGCTCTTTGGTTGTCGCCGCCGGCTCCTTGCCTTCCACTCCCGCTATTTTGCCCGCTCCCCTTCGCCCCCGCCCCGTTGCCCCCCTCGAGCTGCTGCCCAAAATCATCATGGGCGTCGACCCGGGCACTCAGATTATGGGCTACGCCCTGATTGAGGTGCGCGGCCAGCGGGTCGACGTGTTGTGCTACGACGTAATTAATATGAAGGCGCTGGGGTCGAATCACGCCGTAAAGCTAAAGCGGATTTTCGACCGCATGCTGGAGCTGATCGACGAATACCTGCCCGACGAGCTGGCCATTGAGGCCCCGTTTTTTGGCGTCAACGTCCAGAGCATGCTGAAGCTGGGCCGGGCCCAGGGCGTGGCCATTGCCGCCGCGCTCAGCCGCCAGATTCCGTATGTGGAGTACGCGCCCACTAAAGTCAAGCAGGCCGTGACGGGCTCGGGTGCGGCCACCAAGGAGCAAGTGGCGCACATGCTGCGCCAAACCCTGAAGCTGCCGCCCATTGCCGAAGCCAGCAAGTTTCTGGACGCCACCGATGCGCTGTCGGTGGCCCTGTGCCACCACTATCAGAAGGGCAACAACGTGCAGGCCGGCGGTAAAAGCTGGGGCAAGTTCCTGGCCGACAACCCTGGTCGACTGAACGCCACAACCACGACTAAAAAAACGTCGGCTAAAAAGCTGCCCTAGGCGCCCACCTGGCCATCGGCATCAGGGTCCGCGGCGGCAATTTCTCCGGTTGCGTACGTCACGGCGTAGCCGCTGATGTCAACCCGGTCGGCCCGCAGCCGGCACCACAGGTCACCACCGCGGGGCGAAACCTGCCGGGCGCGCAACTCGGCCTTGCCTAACTTCTCGGCCCAATATGGAATCAGGGTGCTGTGGGCCGAACCGGTGACGGGGTCTTCGGGCACCCCTACCCGGGGCGCGAAAAAGCGGGAGACGAAATCAACACCAGCGGAGCCCGGGGCAGTGGCGATGACGCCCACGTATTCGAGCGCGGTAATAGCCGCAAAATCCGGGCTCAGGGCTCGCACTTCGGCTTCGGTATTGAAAACGGCCAGTAAGTCGCGGGCCGCCAGCACGTGCACGGGCGTAGCCCGGAGGCCGTCGGTCAACCCCAGGGGGTGGGCAGCCAGGGGCTGCGGCGGGCGGGCCGGGAAATCCAGGGTGAGGCGGCCATCGGCCTCCCGCGAAACCTCCAATGGCCCGCTCTGGCTGTAAAAGGTAACCTTGGCCTGGGAAAAGCCCAGGTGCGCAAAAAGCACGTGGGCCGCCGCCAGGGTGGCGTGGCCGCACAGGTCGATTTCGACGGTGGGGGTAAACCAGCGGATGTCGTATTCCGCCGCCCGGCCGGCTCGCGGCACGATGAAGGCCGTTTCGGCCAGGTTGTTTTCGGCCGCAATCTGCTGCATCAGCTCGGTGGGCAGCCCGGCGGGCAGGGGGCACACCCCGGCGGGGTTACCGGCAAAAGGGCGCTGGGTAAAGGCATCGACGTGGAAATAGCGTATCACGACGGGGCGGGGTTGGGAGTACGAGTTTCCTGGCAAGAATACGGCGTAGCGGGCATTGAAAAGCCCGAGAAGAAAACAGCGCGGCCTGGGGGCCACTACGCACAACTCGGGTCGGCGCTACTTGGGCGCTAGTGGGGAACGGGTTGGCGGGACGGCCGAGCCCGGGGCATGGATCGAAAATATTTTCAGAATAACTTTCGGGCCGTGCAACCGCCTGGGGTACTCGCCGGTCATCAGGTCGTAAGGCGGGTGGTGTACAGCCTGCTTTTCTTCATCGTTCTCCTATGCCGCCCCCCATTGCCCCTGTCGATGAGGCCTTGCTGGCGGCGTGCCGGCGCGGCGAGTCGGCCGCTCAGTACCAGCTGTACCAACGGCTGGCCTACCGCCTGCTGGGGGTGTGCCTGCGCTACTGCCCCAACCGGGCCGAAGCGGAGGACGCGCTGCAAAACACGTTCGTTAAAATATTCACCCGCCTCGACCAATACCGGGGCCAAGGTCCATTTGAGGCGTGGGCCCGGCGCATCGCCGTAACCACCGCCCTGCACGCGGTAGAACAGCACCGCCTGCGCCACCCGACCCCCGGCACCGACCCCGACGACCTGGCGGCCGACTTGCCCAGCGCCGAGCCCTCGGCGCTTGAGAGCCTGGCGGCCGAAGACCTGTTGGCTCTGCTCAATACGCTTCCCCCCGGCTACCGCACGGTGCTCAACCTCTACGCCGTGGAGGGCTATTCGCACCAGGAAATCGCTGAGCTGCTGGGCATCGCCGAGGGTACCTCCAAGTCGCAGCTGGCGCGGGCCCGCCGGCTGCTCGAATCCCGCCTGGCTACCCAACACTACCAACAATTGCCATGACCGACCGCACCCCCGACGACTTATACGATGCCCTGCGCGACCGGCTGGCCGATTATGGCCAAGAGCCGCCCGCCCCGCTGTGGGCTAAAATTCGGGCGCAGTTGCCCCCCCCAGTCGCTGCACCGCAGCTGCGGCGGCGCCGTCGTCGCCCCATTGTGCTCCTGGGCCTGCTGCTGACCGTGCTGAGCGCGGCCGGCTGGCAATTGTGGCTGGTCAGCAGATCGGGCCCAGCCGTAATGCCGGCTCCGCAAACCGTGGCCCTAGGCTCAAATGCCCCAACGAATGCCGCCGTTGCCTCACCAGCCTCAGCCGGGCCGTCAGCTAGCCCCAAGCTCGGCAAAGCGGCACTGGAGAACCCAGGAATGTCCGGGGCTTCGATCTCCGAAACGAAGTCCTCGCCCTCAACCGCTACTACTGATAATCTACGGTTGGCCACCCAGGTCCGTCCGGACTCGGCGGCTTCCCGGCGCTCCGGGCCTTATCGTCCCCAGCCGGCCGGCTCGGTGGCCGGCCCGTTCGCGGGGGGGTCCCAGGCCCGCAACCCTCGGCTAGCGGTGCTTAGTCGGAGTGCCAGGGTGCGCTATTCGGCTGGCCAGCCAAGCTTGGCCGTAGGCAGCACTGATTCGAGCGTTGAGTTACCGACTGCTGCTGCATTTTCTACCAGCGGTTCAGAGCAGGGGCGCCTACCTGTTGATGTTGTGGTTGCACCCTCCGCAGGCGGGCACAAAGCCGTTGAGCGCAGCACCGCGCCTGTTTTCGGCCCGGTTGCCGCTTCGGCCACCGATTATGCCCCAGGGGCTCCCGCAAGCCTGCTGGCATCGCGCCCGGTAGCGGTGCTTTCGCCTGCGCTTCCCCAACCCAGGGTGCAGTTACGCACCGATACTTTTTCGACGGCTCCGGCAGTGGTCCGCCGCTGGACGGTGCAGGTGCTGGCCGGGCCGACCCTTACCCACCAGCACTTAGGAGCTGAACCTGCTTCAGACCCCTCGCTTCCTACCGGCATCATCACCTATCTTGATAGCATCGTTAATGAGTTCTCCCGGCGGGAACGAATGAGCACGGGCTATAGCGCACAGGTGCAGGTTCGCCGGGTGCTTACCGGCCGCTGGAGCCTGAGTACCGGCCTAGGCTACCAGGAGTATGCCAGCCAGACAACTTACGTGGCTTCAACGTCGACAAGCACGCCGCCAATCCTGAGTTCGGGCGTATTCGACATGGCTCCCCCCTCACCCCACCGTTCCACCTACCGATTTCTGACCGTGCCTATCCGGTTCGGTTATGCACTGGGCCAGTCGGGGGGCCGGTTACGCTACGGCCTGCTGGCGGGGATCGATGCGGCGTTGTACCTGGGCGGCAATAGCGCGGGTAAAGAGGCAGTTCCCACCGCCTGGAGCATCAGCGGCAGCCCTTACCGCCCGCTTAGCGCATCCGTAAGCCTGGGCCTTGATTTTAGGTACCGTCTTGCTTCTCACCTGGAAGTGCTGGCTCAGCCCACGGCAACTTATTTTTTAAATTCGCTGCCGCGCCCATTGTCCGGCTTAACTCCGCACCATCTCTTCGGGGCCGGGGCCTTGCTTGGGCTTTCTTATGAGTTCCGCTGACGTTATCCCCGGGGCTGACTCCCGCTGTTTTCTGATTAGCGTACGCGGGCGCCAAGGCACACTTACTCTCCCTATTCGACCAGAAAGATCGGCTAAGCCGTTTGGGTTCGTCATAAAAGGGCGCCAGACCAGCCTTTGGCATTTCATTGCTACTATCAGAAATAAGAGAGTAATGTGAATAGCCAAAACAAGAACATAGGATTCTTTTATCTTTAATTTATATACAATATTCTTATACAAAATTTAATTTACTTTCATAATCCTGCATTATCTGCTGCAACACTTTCTGTAACTGCTGAAATTGTAAATTGTCAGTTGAGAAAGTAATTTTAATTGTCTCATATCCACCCATCTGATTCGCCATTTCAGGATTTAAATCAATGATGAGGCTGTTACGATTTAGACTAACCTGGTTGATTCCTCCATACCCTCCCCAACACTGATCGTCTCGCTCAGTGTAGATATTTTCCAGGTTGGAAAGAGGCTCTTCTGTAAACTCTTCGTCACGTTGCATGATGAAGTAATGTTCACCATTTTCTCCCTCAGCAAAACCAACACGAAGAGCAGCAGCGTCAATTTCAAATTCGCTAGCATGAAATTCAAATATCATTTTTTTACCTCTAAAAAATTCCTCAAGCGTCCGAACCTTGGTACTCACTTCCCCACCCCCGCTCAACCGGCTGCCTAACACAAACAGCCGCCTATTACCACGTCGCGGACCGGGTTTTCGCCCAGCCAATACGGAATTTCGGCTATGCTTGCTCGACGCAGGACCAGCACGTCGGCCTGCTTACCGGGCTCCAGGCTGCCGCAGTTGCGCTGCTGGCCAATGGCCCAGGCCGCGTTGAGCGTGACGGCCGCCACGGCTTCCTTCGGGGTGAAGCCCATTTTCAGGCAGGCCACAGACAGGGACAGCCACACGTTTTTGCTTGGGCAGGAGCCGGGGTTGAAGTCGGTGCTCAAGGCCACGGGCAAGCCGGCATCGATAAACTCGCGGCCGGCGGCAAATTTCTCCTGCCGCAAAAACAAAGGCACCAGCGGCAGCAACACGGCCACGGTACGGCCCTGGCTCTGCTGCCCGAGGCGGGCGGCCGCGGCCGGCGTGAGGTAGTCGCAATGGTCCACGCTAAGGGCACCCAGGGAAGCGGCCATCTCACAGCCACCCAGGTCGTGCAGCTGCTCGGCGTGTATTTTCAGCCGAAAACCCATCTTCCGGGCCTGCTCCAGGTAATAGCGCGCCACTGCCAGCGGAAAAGCTCCTTCCTCGCAGAAAACATCAACGAATGCCACCTGCCCTTTTAAGTCGGGCAGCACTTCCCGCAAGATAAAGTCGACGTAGGCCCGGGGCCCCGCGGCCTTGAATTCCGGCGGCACCACGTGCGCGCCCAGGAAAGTTGGCACTACCCGCACGGGCTGCTGGTGCCCGGCCTCGCGGGCCACGCGCACGAGGCGCAGCTCGGTGTCGCGGTCGAGGCCGTAGCCGCTTTTCGCTTCCAGGGTGGTCACCCCGTAGCGGCGAAACCCCTCCAGGTGTTGCAAGGCGTTGGCCAGCAGCTCGGCCTCCGAGGCCGCGCGGGTGGCGCGCACGGTGCTTAAGATGCCGCCGCCCCCGGCCAGGATATCCAGGTACGACTCCCCGCGCAGCTTGCGCTCGAACTCACTGGCGCGGTTGCCCCCGAACACCAAGTGGGTATGGCACTCCACCACGCCCGGCATCACCACGCACCCCGTGGCGTTGATAAGGCGGGTACCGGGGCCGATGCGAGCCGGAGTCAGCTCGCTCATTCGCCCCACCGCTACGATGGTCGGCCCCAAGCACGCGACGTAGCCGTCCTCGATAACGGCCCAGTTGCCGAGCGCGTCCCCGGCCAATGGGCGGTCGGTTGGCCCGCCGGCCAGGGTCAGCACTTGGGCCGCGTGCTGAATGACCAGGGTATAGGGACTCAGACCAGCAGGGGTACCAAGGGGGCCCGGGAGAACGTGCGGCGAAACGGCGAGGGAAGGGGAATCCATGCCCAAATGTAGGCAGCCGCCAGAGGGTGCTGTCTGGCTACCAGACGCGCAAAGCCGGGCGCTAGGTCCAGTATTGCCCCGGGGCCTGCGGAAACCGGCGCTGCCACTCGGCGTAGAACCAGGCTTTCATGGCCTTCATCTGCTCGGGTTGGTACACGTACTTGAGGCCGCCGAACTTATTGCGTTTCACGGCGCGGCCTGCCTCGGCCAGATCGAGGCTGGTGTTCGGGTACCACTGCAACAGCACGTCTTTCGAGCCGGGCGTAAAGCGGTGGGTGATAAACTCGGCGATCAGGTCGCAGTCGAAATCCAGCACTGCCCGCAGGCGGTCGAGCAGCTCGGTGTAGTGCTGCTGCCAATCGGGAATGGGCATGATGGGGGCCAGCACCACGCCCACGGGGTACCCTCCGCCCCCCTTGCCTGCCGGCAGCGCCAGCTTGCGCAGGGCCTGCAAACGAGCTTCAACCGAAGCCGTACCGCCTTCGAGACGGCGCACCACGGGCTCGGCGTTGAGGGAAAAGCGGGCGCGGGTGCGGCCGTGGTGCGGCTGGCCCAGCAGGGAGTCGACGTGGTCATACTTGCTCACGAAACGCAGCTGGGCTCCCTCCCGGGCCCCAAAATACCGGACGGCCTCGCCCAGGCTGCCGGTGAGGTGCTCGATGCCCAGCACGTCGGTGTAGCAGCTGGCCTCGAAGCTGACCACCCGGCCGGGCTGCTCGTAGGCGGCGGTGTTGGCCAGCAGCTGGGGCAGATTGGCGAAGGCCTTCACCACGGGAGGGCCACTGAGGCTGCCGGCCAGGTAGCAGTACTGGCAGTGAGCGGGGCAGCCCTCGGCCAGGTTCAGCTGCCAGTCGGCCGAAGGGGGCGTAGGCTGCAGGCGCAGGGCCCCGGCGGGGGCCTTCACGATGGCCAGGGTATTTTTGGCGGTGCGATAGGTAGCGCGCACGTCGTCGCCCCGCAGGCCGGTGAGGCGGTTGCTTTTCAGCAGCTCCACTTCCAGATTCTGAGCCGCGACGCGAGCCAGAATTTGCTGGCCGAATTCCTCGTCGAGCGCATCGGGCGTGAACACCACCCGCTGGGGCCGCCAACGCTTGGCCGAGTGAGTGCGAGGGGCCGTCGCCGGAGCGGGCACGTCGGTGAGCAAGGTATCCGAAAGCGAAACCAGGGAGCCAGCAGGTAGCATAGAAGCGGGTTGGTGAGGGATAGAAGACCAACGTTTTGGAGGCCAAATTAAGTCCTTCACTCGACGCTTAATTCCTTGATTTTGTAGTCTTTTATCAAGCAAGCTCGGGGTTTTGCCGCCACCTCAAGCAGCTTAGCATGCAGCGGTTACGGGCTGCTTTGCGTACGCTTATCAGCTGCTATCCTCTTCGCCGCCCCATGTCGTATTTTGCCGATGCCCCGCTCATCCTCACGCTCACGCTGGACGACGCGGCCCACACGTATTTCAATGCCCTGCGTCGCCAGCATTTTCCGCCCAACATCAACTACCTGGCCGCCCACTTGACGCTCTTCCACCACTTGCCCGGCAACGAGCTGGCCACCGTCAGCGAGCAGTTGCGCACCTGCTGCCAAACCCAGCCCCCGCTGTCGCTGCAAGTGACGGGACTACGCTCCCTGGGCCGGGGTGTGGCGTTTTCGCTGGCCTGCGACGGCCTGCTAGCCCTGCACCGCCAGCTGCAGCGGGCGTTTGCGCCCTACCTCACGCCCCAGGACCAACAGAAGCTTCAGCCCCACGTCACGGTGCAAAACAAGGTAGACCCGGCCGCGGCCCGGCAATTGCTGGCCCTCCTACAATCGGACTTCGCACCGTTCGGCTCGGTGGGCACCGGGTTACACCTCTGGGCCTACCGCAACGGGCCGTGGGAAAGCATCACCGAATTTCCCTTCACCGGCTGATACCCGAATCCCTCTCCAAAAAGAGAGGGGCAACTTTTCCTCGGCTGGCTCCCTCTCGCTGAAGGCTTCCGCGCCCCAAACTAACCGGGGCCGGCCTCGGAGAGGGCACGAGAGGCCCCGCTAGAACGACAACAGTACGCTCCCTGGCTTCAGTGCCCTTCCCACTCGGCTAGGCCGGCGCGCCATTCCCGGCTCAGGAGGGCCCGAATGTAGCTATCGGGAAGTATGCCAATAGTAATTGCAGTGCCCCGTTCGCGGGCGTAGGAGTCGGCGACGGTGCCAAAGCGGCGGTAAGCGGCAAAATGCGGGGCCAGCTCGTCGTCGGGCTCGTTGTCGACAATGATGAGGGCTCGACACCGCGCCGGCACCGGATACCAGAACAGGAAGCTGCCGTTGAGGCTGTTGGCGGGCGGCAGGGGCCGGTGACGATTATAGTAATTAATGGCGCTGGCCTGGCCATAATTCGCGCAGTGAATGAGGGTGTGGGCCCGCAGCGAATCGGGCAGAGACTGGTAGGCCGCCCAGGTTTTTTCGGCTAGCTCGTGCCAGCCCAGCATGTCGGCGTAGTCCTGGGGCAGGGTGTGGTCGCGGCCGTCTTCCCAGCGGTACAGGCCCAGGCCGACGTACTGCGGACGCAGAGCAGCCATGGTAGCGGGGCGGCGCACGGGAAACACGAAGGGGAGAAACGAGACCAGAAATACCAGCGGCACTGCCAGCAGCACGGGCTGCACCAGCGCCTTCCCCCGAAAATTGCGCAGTCGGGTTTCCCACCACACCGCTCCGAAGGCAAACAGCACCGGGTAGTAGCCCAGGGCGTAGTAGTCTTTGCCGTGCAGCGCGGCCAACAGGCCCACCCCCAGCACCGGCACCCAACCCACCGGGCGGTAAGCCCGAAACGCCCGGCCGCCTAACAGGGCCAGCAGCCCGGGCACCCACACCCACGTGGCCGGCAGGCACATCAGCAGTTGAGCCTTCCAAAAGTCGGCGGCCTCGACGTGCACCAGCTGGCTTTCCTTCAGCAGGGCCATGTGGTGCAGAAACGGGATGCCGTGCCGAAGCTGCCACAAGGCATTGGGCAGCCACAGCAGGAGCGTCAGGCCCGCCGCGCCCCACAGGTGGCGGTTACCCAGCAGCCGGCGAGCGGGCGTGAGCAGCAGCGCCCCGCCCAATGCGGCAATAAAAAACAGCGTGGTGTACTTGTTCAGCAAGCCCAACCCGAGCCCCAGGCCCAGCAGGTAGAGGTGGCGCGGCCGGGCTTCCTGGATAAAGCACACCAGCCAGTACAAGCATGCCATAAACCCGAATACCTCGAACGAGTTGGGCTGAAACAGGATGTTCAGCCGGGCGAAGGCCGAAGCCAGGTAGCAGGTGCCCGCCAGGCTTTGGGCAAACCAGCCCCCGCCCAGCCGGCCAGCCAGCCGCACCACCAGGTACACCGTGGCCGCGCCCCACAGAAAAGGCCAGAACTTCACCCAGCCCTCGGCCCCACCCAGGGCTAGCGTTACCCACCCCTGCACGGCAATGAGCGGCGGCACTTCCAGATAGCCCCAGGCCAGGTGCTGGCCCTGGTTGAGATAGAGGTATTCGTCGCGCTGCAAGTCGTACGCCGGGCTAATGAAGAAGTAGCCCGACACGAACTTAACCAGCGCGAAAGCAAGCGGCAAGAAGCGTTTCATGCGGGGCAAGGTAGCAACCGCTTAGCAGCTAATAGCGCTATCTTAATACCTTTTCAAGCGCACCCTGCCACCCTACTGGTACAAATTATTATATTTAAATTATTTTTAGCAGTATTTTTAGCTGCTCTGAATTCCACCACCACTGGCGCATTCGCTACTCTTACTCTTCAATGATTATTTACGGAACCAACGCTGCCCGGTGTAGCCTGTCCTAGCTGTGCCACCCCCGAAAAAATGCACCTGAGCGTGTACAGCCGCTACGTCCACATCTACTGGATTCCGCTGTTTCCGTTTAGCAAGCCCACGTTCGTGCACTGCGGCCACTGCCAGCAAGCCTGGGAAGAGAATGGGATGCCGGCGGAGCTGCGCAGCTCCACCCAACAGTTGAAAGGGCAAACGCGGGCACCGCTCTGGCACTGGATGGGGCTGCTGGTAATAGCGAGCCTGCTTGCCTGGAGCATTATAAGCAGTGGCTTGAAATCGATGCCCTGAGTACACTCCCAAACGCGAGCTACCGGGCCGCTCTCCAGGCTGGCAGCAAAACGCATTCCCGTCTTGCTGCTGTTACTCTAAACGCGGCCCAACAAATCGGTGGAACCGTCGGGTCACCGGCCGCCATGGCTTTGCCTCGAAAGAAGCCGACCGCTTGGACTGAGTGACCTTGGAGTCGGAACGTGAAGCGGTAGCACCGCTGAAACCAAGCACAAGCGAAACCAGAATATTATAACAAATATCCTATATTACCGGGGCGGCATTCAGCGCTAAAGGAAATCTCCCTGCCCTATAATAGGTTTGAATAGGATATCAAAAACCAGGCAGGGCAAATACCAGTTGATCGACGTAGACCGGCTAAGGGAGTGAGGACGCTGGTGATTATTCGGCTAGCAATTGCTGAATAAATACGCCGTAGCTGGGTCCTACGGGAAGTTCGTATTCGGTATGCAAGCGCCGGCGCGCTACCAGGGTTGCTTCCTTTTTCAAGGGGTTAACCCCCTGATGCGGCTCTTCCATCCAGTACAGCCCTACTCCCCGCTTCTGCCAGGCGGGCAGGTTATTGAAGTTGATGCCGCGTTGAAACAGCAGCTCGTTTTTGGCCGCGGTACTCAGCCCGCTTACCGCGGCAGTGGCCGCGGCCGGGGACTGCCCTTCGTCACGTAGCTGCCAGTAACAATGAGCATTGAGGGCGTTTCGCAGCGCATCCTCGGCGCGCCAGCGGAAATAGTCGTCCACGTCGCTCAGCCGGGGCAGCTGCGCTATACGGCAGTCAAAGCTGCCGAGGTCGCCGAGGAGCAACGAGAACTTCGCCGAGGCTTCGCCGGCCAGGATGCTGTGATACTTGCGCAGCTTACGACCAAAGGTGTTTTCGGCAGGGTCGAGCAGCAGCGATATTTCGTCGCTCTCGGTAAACCCGTACCGGATCCGAAAACCGCACTGCATCAAATGGGCCACGGTAGCCACCATCAGGTCCCGAAAACGCGCGTCGAAGGGCCGCTCGAAAGGGTGCAGCTCTTTGGTGAGGCGGGTGAATCCCCGCCCATCGAGGCGGGCCACTAGATAAAGGCCCGGCAGCGCGCAATGGTCGTGGGCGGTTTCATATACCCGGAGACGAGCATCAAGGTCGTTAAATTTCATGGTTGCCAAGGTTCGACAACAAATGTACCGTCCGGGGCGATGCGGACGTGGTGTAACTCATCAAATCCCTCGGGGTAGGCGGGCAACTCCAGCCGCGCCCGGGTCCCAAAAATGCCGCGGTCTGGCACCTGCTCCTCGAGCGGGCGGTTACGGTTGCGGGCCACGGCCGCTTGCGTAGCCGATTGAAAGAAGTACCCTACCACATGGTACCCAGCCTGCCGGGCGGGGCCGATGTAGCGCTGCCGGTCGGCAGCGGTTGGGTTGGTGTTGTCGACCACAAATCGGGCTTGGGTATCGAGGCACAGTTCCAGCATGCGCTGCTCCCGGTGGCGGGTGCGCAGCAAATCCATGCTGATGCGGATGTGCGAATTGAAAAAGAACTGCCGGTAGAAGGTACTCTTACCCGTTGCCTGAATGCCGCAGAAAATAATGGCCTGCATGAGAAACTAACGAAAAGCCCGAGTCGCACCTGCCTTTGCCCGAGCGGCACAGGAGCCTTACAGGTTGCTGGGCAGCTGCACCAGGCGAAGGTAGTCGCTCAGCCCAGTGGAGCTTTGGAAGACGTGAATGAAAAGAATGGGTTCCTCGCCCCGGCTGCGCCAGATTTCGGCGTAAAATCCCTCTATTGCGTACAGCGTCAGCACGAAGCTGTCTTCCTGGCGCTCGGCCAGGCAGTGGCCGTGCCGGGCGAGGTACTCGGCCTGGCGGCGCTGGTGCAGGGCTTTGAAGTGGGTGTAGGTCATGAGCAGCACGGGCGGCGCGGAAGCCCGACAAGGCGGGGAGGTGTCAATTTTTCTCCTTAGGTTGCACCAAATTACTACCCTAACCTGCTTGTCTTCGCATGGGCCTCTTCGACTTTATTCGCAACGAGCTGATTGAGATTATCGACTGGGTTGATAACTCAACCGATACGGTCATCTGGAAATTTCCGGACCACGAAAACAATATCAAAAACGGGGCGCAGCTTACCGTGCGCGACTCCCAGATGGCCATCCTGATGGACCAGGGCCGAATTGCCGACGTCTTCGGGCCCGGCCGCCACGTGCTGACCACGGAGAACCTGCCGGTGCTCACCACCCTGCGCGGCTGGAAGTACGGGTTCGACTCGCCGTTTAAGGTGGACGTTTTCTTTGTCGCCACCAAGCAGTTCACCAACCTGAAGTGGGGCACGCCCAACCCGGTTATCCTGCGCGACCCGGAGTTCAAGCAAGTGCGGGTACGGGCCTTTGGCACCTTCGCCCTGCGCGTGACCGAAGCCACCAAGTTCCTGACCGAATTCGCGGGTACCAACTCCCTGGTTCGCATCACGGACGTGGAAGGGCAGTTGCGCTCGGCCATCGTGAACAAGTTTTCCGATACCCTGGCCGAGGCCAACGTGTCGGTGCTCGACCTGGCCCGCAACTACCAGGAGCTGGGCGAGCGGCTACGGCCGCTGCTGCAGGACGACTTCGGCGCCTACGGCCTGGAGCTCACGCGCTTCTACCTCGAGAATGCCAGCCTGCCGGCCGAAGTAGAGGCTTTCCTGGACAAGACTACCCAGATGAGTATGGCCGGCGACATGGGCCGGTTTCAGCAGTTCCAGGCCGGCCTGGCCGTGGAAAAAGCAGCGGAGCAGGAAGGCGGCATTGGCGGGGCCGCCGTGCTGCTGGGCGGGCTGGGCAACATGCTAGGCAACGCCACCGCGCCGGCCCAGGCGGCAGCAACCCCACCGGCCGCCCCTGCCAGCGCCAACCGGGAACAGGTGATGCAGCTGCTGCGTGACTTGGGCCAGCTCAAGGCCGACGGCATTTTGACGGCCGAAGAATTTGACGCCAAAAAGGCCGAGCTGCTGGCGCAGCTATAAAGCACGACCTAGCTCGGTCTGAACCCACCCCCCACCCCTGATGGATCCCGCCACCGAAGCCACCCTCCACCACCTGCGTGAATCTGACTTGCTGCGCGCGCCCTGCTCCAGCTGCGGCTCGCAAATGGTGTTTCAGGCCGATACGCAGGTCTTGGGCTGCGGCCATTGCGGAGCTACCCAAGCGCTGGTTTTCAGCCGCGACCGGCTGACTGAAAACCGGCTCACCGGGTTGTTTATCGCCGATGAGCTAAATCCGGCAATGCTCGCCGAGCAGCAGCTCTTCAGCTGCCCCAACTGTGGGGCCCGCACCCGCATCAATGCCGACCACCCCACCCTCAATTGCGGTTTCTGCGGCAGCCGGGCCATCAACCCCGAGGCCCAGCGCACCCGCCTGATTGAGCCCGCCGGGGTGCTGCCGTTCCGACTGAGCAAGGCCGCGGCTACCGAAGGCTTCCGCCGCTGGATTGGAACCAGCTGGCTGGCCCCCAACGACCTGGCCGCTGCCGCCAACCTGGACAACCTGCACGGCATGTACCTGCCTTTCTGGACCTTCGACGCGCAGGCGCATTCGGACTGGCAGGGCGAGCGGGGCGACTATTATTACGTGTCGGTGAGTAGCACTGATAGCAAAGGAAATAGCGTCACCCGCCAGGAACGACGCACGCGCTGGTCGTTTCGCAGCGGCAGCCACGACTTCTTTTACGACGACGTGCTGATCCTGGCGTCGCAGAGCCTGGCTAAGCAGCAAAAACACGTCGATGAGGTCCTGAACTACAACCTCCAGGAAGTAGTCGACTACGACCCCCGCGTGCTGTTGGGCTGGGAGGCCGAAGTGTACGCCATCGACCTGGCCGAGGGCCTGAATCGGGCCCGCGCCACCATTCACCAGCGCGAGGAAGAAGCCTGTGCTCAGCTGCTGGGCGGCGATACCCAGCGCGGCCTGGAGGTGGCCACGACCCTCAGCAACGAGTCCTTTAAGCACCTGCTGCTGCCGCTGTGGCTCTGCGCCTACACCTACCGGGGCAAGCTCTATCACTTCCTGGTGAACGGGCAGACCGGGAAAGTGAGCGGCTCGCGGCCCCTCTCGTTCTGGAAGGTGCTGCTACTGGTGCTACTGGGCCTGCTGCTGGCCGGCGCGGCCTTTTACCTCTGGGGTGATGCAGATTCGAATAATGTGAATGTAGAAATGTCAAACCGCAACGGATTCTAGCCCTGGGCTTTCACTCTGAACTCTTTGCTAAGCGCGAAGAACCGTAAACCTTTCCTCCACTACCTAATCAGCTTCGGCCTCCTGACGGTCCTTTTTTAAGAGGATAACCGGGAGCGGGAGTCGCCCATGAATACCTTCCGCTTTCCTCACCCACTCGTGCTGCTCGTGGGTTTTATCATTCTGTCCGCCGCGCTGAGCTACGTCCTACCCGCCGGCCGCTTCGACCGCAAACAAGACCCCGTGACCCGGCGCGAAGTAGTGGTAGCCGGCTCTTACCACCGCGTGCCCGCTACCCCGGTGGGTCTGCTCGACATGGTGGTGGACATTCCCAAGGGCCTGGCGGATGCGGCGGGCGTGGTGTTTCTCATCTTCCTGGCGGGTGGCGCCTTCACGGTGGTCGACCAAACGGGGGCCCTGCGCCACGGCGTGGACTGGCTGCTGGCCCGCACCCAGGGCCGCCAGGTGCTGGTGATTCCGCTCATCGGGGTCCTGTTTGCCACCATGGGCGCCCTCGAGAACATGGGGGAAGAAATCATTGCCCTGGTGCCGGTGCTGCTGGTGCTGATGCGGCGGCTCGGGTTTCCGGCCCTCACGGCCGTGGCAGCCAGCGCGGGAGCAGCCTTCGTGGGCGCCTCGTTCAGCCCCATCAACCCGTTTCAAGTGGGTATTGCCCAGAAGCTGGCCCAGCTGCCGCTGCTCTCGGCCGGGGGCTACCGCCTGGCGTTTCTGGTGCTGGCCCTGGCGTTCTGGCTCTGGGGCACCATCCGCCACGCCCAGCGCCACCGCGTGCTGGTGGAGGCCACGGAGCAGGAGCGGGCGGCCGATGCGACCGGCTCCGGCCGCCACGGTTTGGTTCTGCTGCTCCTGCTGGTGGGCTTCAGCTTTTTTGCCTACGGTGTGGTGCGGCAGGGCTGGGGCTTCGAGGAAATGGCCGCCCTGTTCTTCGCGCTGGGCGTGGCGGCCGGCCTGTTGGGGGGCCGCGGCCTCACCGGCACGGCCGAAGGTTTTGTACTAGGGTTTCGCGACATGGCGTTTTCGGCCATGCTCCTCGGATTTGCCCGGGCTATTTTCGTGGTGCTGGAGCAGGGCAACATCGTGGACACCATTGTACATGGGCTGGCCGAGCCCCTGAGCCACCTGCCCGTAGCGTTTGCGGCCCTGGGCATGATGGCCGTGCAAACGGCCCTGCACGTACCCGTACCCAGCGGCAGCGGGCAGGCCACCCTCACCATGCCGCTGCTCACGCCCCTCTCCGACCTCATTGGCCTCTCCCGCCAGGTAATGGTGCTGGCTTTCCAGTACGGGGCGGGCCTGTGCGAGCTGATAACGCCCACCAACGGCACACTCATGGCCATGCTGGCCGCCACCGGGGTGCGCTTCGAGCAGTGGCTGAAGTTCGTGTGGCCCCTGTACCTGGGCCTAGTGGTGCTGGGCATCGTGAGCGTGGTAATGGGCATTACCATTGGCCTGGAATAGGGGCTGGCAATGAGCTTGGCCCAGGTGCTGAGGACTGACAGAAAGCCATTTGAAACCTGCTTTTCCCGGCGCTTGGTCGCCGACACGCTCCGCTTAGTTGGGATAAATAATGCTGCTCAGGCCCATGCATGCGCCAGCTAGCCGCCAGGCGTTGCGACAGCAACAGATTCTCACTCCTGCTATTTTCCACTACCGCTGGCTCCTGATTCAGGCGACAGCTATGCCGCAGCTTTGAGAGGCCTGAAAAGCAACACAGCCTGACTATTCCTAGTCAGGCTGTGTTGCCGCATCCGTATGGGAAACCGCTTAGCGCAGAATTACGAGCTTAGCGGTTTTACTCGTCTTGCTGCCTTGGGCCCGCACCGAGAACAGACCCGAGGCAAGCTGGCCGATGGGCAAGCGTACGGCGCTTTCAGCTTTGGCCGAGAGCGGCACATACTCTGCCAATACTTCCCGGCCGCTCACATCCACGATGCGCACCCAGACCGCCTTTTCCGAGGCGAAGGCCGACAGATCAAGGCTCACCCACTCGCGGGCCGGGTTCGGATACAGCCCCAGACCCGGGGCGAGTGCCTCGTCCGCCGCAGGGGTATTGGCCCCGGCGCTCAAGGGCGTATTCAGCTCATAGGCGCCCAGATCGGGCAGGCCCTGCACATTGTCATCGTAGGGCGGCACGGAAATGCCCTTGTCGATCGCGTCCGTCGCCGTCGGTTTCAGACGGTAGTCACCACCAGCCGCGTCCACGAACAGGGTCGAGAGCACCGTTCCGGCCGCATTGAATAGGTTATTGCGGATGTCTAACAGGTTCGGACTATTAGCGGGGTAAAGAACCAGCGGATTACTTAGTATGTTATTATATACCTTGATGTTTCTTCCCGTATTGGTGGAGTTCAGGGTGATTGCTAAGGCCCCCCTGGCAATACGCCCTCCCCCTGGGGCATGAGCCAGGAAGGTGTTGTTAAAGACATTCACCTCGATACCGGGGTTAATCAACATTGGATTGTCGACCTCGTAAACCACATTGTGGTCTACCGTCGCCCGTATTCTCAATTCGCCATTTGTAGAGCTACCGAAATCGAGGTAGATTCCATGCCGCCGGCCCCCGTATTTAGCATCGGGTAGGGTGTTGTAAATCCGGTTGTGGTCGATTCGAATCCACTGCAAATCTGACCCTACCATATCGATGGCCCCGCTATCCCAGCTCCGGCGCATGAAATCATAGATCTCATTGTGATGGATCCGGTACACGTCCCGAACATCCGGATTGCTGTTCTGAGAATATTTAAAGTTGATGGCCATCATGGTGGTGTTCCAGATCTTGTTATACCCGATCTCGGCATCTTTGCAGATAAAGCCGGTATTCATCGCCCCGGAGTTGGAACACATGTAGTTAGCATCCTGAATCCGGTTGTTAAGCACCTTGATGCCAAAGCCCTGGACGCTCAAGGCCGAAGTGGCCGAATAGCGGATCGTACAGTTGCGAATTGTGTTATTGCGCCCGCTCACCACCATGCCTGTCCAGGTATAGTGCTGGTCCTGCCAGTTGCCGCTCATGTCGGTCTGGTGCGAGGGGTACTCCACGTTCAGGCCGCTGAGGGTGATGTCGTGGGCCGCTTCGATGATGCCGCGGTTGTAGAAGGCATCTTTGTCGGTGGTGATGGCGCAGGCAAACAGGCGAAAGTCCTTGATAGTGTAGCCCGAGCGCGTGGTCGAGCCCCAGAAGGCAAAGTGCCGTCGTTTGGCTTCAATCACGTTCGAGCCCGTGCCCGTGGCGCTCGGCGCGCCCCCGTTGCGTGTTTTCACGTACAGTGTATTGCCGTTTTTCCACCATTCGCCCGGGCCCAGCAGCGCATTCACGCCCCCGGTGGCATTGACCCCGGCCGGGGTCGGATTGAATAAGAAATATTCCGTGCCTTCCCCTAAGCTCCAGGCTTGGTACCCTAATCGGGGTGGTGAGCGAAAATCGATAGTGATGGTATTGCCGCTGGTGGCCACCACGGTGCCCGTCCAGCCCTGCCCGTCGAGATCCAGCCGCGCCAGATTGACCCAGACCTGAGCGCCGACCCAGCGACCGGCGGGCTCGTTGAAGTCCGCATCAGTAATGGTAAATAAGTTGCCCGAGGCGCTCACGGCATCGGCTTTGGCATTGGTGGGCATGACCAGGTCGCTCGCGGTCTGATCGGGCCAGCGGGCCAGCTCCATCATTCGCCCGTCGGCAAACACCTGGTTGGTGCCCCACCGGGCGTCCACGTCCCAGGCCATAGTCGTCTGGTAGGTCGAACCGGCCACCGGGGTCCAGTCCCGCATCAGGTCCGTTCCATTGATGGTCACGCTTTCCCCATTGTAGGGCTGAAACGTCACCCGGTCGGCCTTCAGGTCCACCATTTCGCGATACACTCCGGCCCGAACGTAGACCATATCGCCGGCCACGGCCACGTCCGAGGCTTTCTGGAGGGTAGCATAGGGGGTGGTCAGCGAGCGGCCATTATTGGTGTCGCGGCCGTTGAGGGCCACGTAATAGTCGGTGGCAAAAGCCGGAGCCGTCAGCAGCAGGCAGAGCAACGACAACAGGGCTCGGGCGGGGCGTCGGCCTAAAAGGATAGTTAGTGTGGTATGCATGATATTATTCAATTAAGTGGATCGCGCAGGTAGAGGCGATAAGAATAGTAAGTAGCTGTGAACTAGGATCCACCTCAGAGGAATGGTAGTGTAGGGGTCGGCTCCTGAAGCTCGTAGACAAGTACATCGCGGTCCAGAAAGTGATTATGTTTCATACTCGTAATTGATTAGAGGTTGTACTTAATCGTCTTGACTTCTCTTTTCTTTTATGCCTAACACAACCGCCGTTTGGACTGGTCTATCCCAGCCTGTTTGTCTTCCGCTGTTTAATAATATATTATTTGTAATTCAACACCGCATCTATTTAATTGTTTAGCTTAAACTTACCAAAAGCGTTTTCCAAGCAGACTATGGCGACTCCAATCCCATGACGGGGTTATAAACACCAGGATAACTAGTTACGTGAATCAATAGCACTCACTACGAGTGCCGTGCTCAACAAAAGTCCTACTAGCGGCCCGAAATCTCCTAGTAGTTTACCAAATTACTGCAGTTAAGGAAGGATAACCAACTTGACGACTTTGCTGCCTGGCCCCGAACCCAGAACAAGCCCGAGCAGAGCTGGTTGATGGCTAAGCGCACCGCACTTTCGGCATTGGCTGACGGTGGTATGGTACTCGGCCAAGACTTCTCGCCTACTCACATGCCTGATGCGTGCCCAGACGGCCTTTTTCGGGGTGAACGCCGACAAACCGAGGCCTACCTACCCGCGGGCCGGGTTCGGATCCAACCCCATCCCCGAGGCCCGACCTGCTCCGCCAAATGATTATTGGCCCCCGCGCTTAAGGGCGTGTTCAACTCGTAGGCCTTCAGGTCGGCAAGCCCTGCACATTGTCATCGTACATCGTAGGCTAGCCCGAAGATGCCCTCCTTGGCTTATCACGGCCGAGTCGGTTAGGTGTCAAATGGTAATTATGATTGGCTTCATCCATAAAAAGAGTCACCGTTGCCATTAAAACCAAGTAATGGTCAGTGGCAAAGGCCAAAGTCGTCAGCAGCAGGCAGAACCGTGATAACAGGGTTGGGCCAGTGGCTGGCGTAAGAGGATAGTTAGCATGGTGTGCATGGTATTATTCAGTTAAGTGAATCGGGTAGGTAGATGAAGGATAGAAAGTGGTGTGGACTAGGCCTCACCTCAAGAGGTCGATGGCGTAGGGGCTTGCTCGTGAGGCTCGTGGAAAAGCGAATCACCTTTCAGAAAGTGGTTATGTTCCATAATAGCATTTGTTAAGTGAGTATGGAAATTACTGAACTATTCTACTGAAGTGGCTAATAAACAAACAACAAACTGAAGATCCAAGCTAACGCCAAAATCCTGTTACCAGTTACTCATCCTCATTATTTCCAAAACAGCTATCTGGCCAGACGTGTAAAGAAGCCGGTGGGTCCATCGACGCCCTCGATGATAGTGGCCTGCTACCCCTGGATTGATTCGCAGGTTTGGTTCGGGAGCCGGCAGCAATCAGGTAAGCCGATCGGTGCGGAGCCCCGAAATGATATGACTTTTTATCAGTGCCGCCCTCCTCGGCCAGAGAGAAACCACACTTAGTTTCCGGATACAAGGCATTCCTGCCGCGATAATGGCCCGGTACGTAGCCTACCCGCCTAGTCGCTATAATATCACTTGGCTTAGAATAAGAAACGTAAGCAATAGCCCTTGGGGTACCCAGGCGACCCTACATTTACCCACCTGCAACAGCCGCCGGCTCGCCTCCCAGCGTTCGCGCCATCAGCTCCACCATAGATCCCCCGAATAGGCTGGTGAGCATAGAGTCGGAATAACAGAAAGGCTCGCCCTTATTCGTGGGCGCGGTACTGCTGCGGAGGCCCAAGGACTGACATCGTTATCCATTCCTGGGGCGCCGTCGGAGGCAGGCTTCCTTAGCGGGGATGTTCCAGCCCCTCTAATTACCCTTAATTTATTTGACGTAATGGCTCTGCTGCCTGGGGCTAGTCGGCCCGCAGCTCGGTAGCTTTAAAAATGCGCGGCAGCTTACGCTTGCGCTCCACGATCTGAAAAGAGGCGGTGTCGGTGGCCTCGTCCCAAAACACGTCGGAAACTTGACCAAAATGGCGGTACTGACCGGGCAGCGAGGTTACCTCTTCCACCGAATCGCCGAAGCTAAACCTGGGCTTGTGGTAGATTTCCTTGAACAGCTCAGGCCGCACCAGAAACTGCTGCTCGTCGTAGCGCAGAGTCATCCACTCCCCTTCTTCGTCTTCACTGATTTTCTCGAACAACTTGCCCACTGGCTCCAATAACTCAAAGGAGCGGCGGTTAGCGGGGTGGATGTACCGGAAGCCGTAAGCCGGCGACCAGCTGTAAAGACCAAAAACAACAGGTTTAGGGCGAGGCATAAACAGGCAAAGTACGGGGCAAAGATTACCTGCAAAACCCCAAACCGATGGCCAAAGTTGCGCCTCACCCCCCGGCCCCCTCTCCTTCAGAGAGGGGGAGCCAGGCGAATCCGGTAGATGCATAACCGGCTCCCCCTCTCCCCGGAGAGGGGGTCGGGGGGTGAGGCCCACCCCTGAACAGCTGCTTTCACATTTTGTAAGTGGAGATGCGCGCTCAGTAAGCAGCCGGAGCCGACGTGGCGGGCAGATGCAGGAAAGCGTGGGCCAGCACGCGGTCGCGCAGAGCGGCACCGTCGTGCAAGGCCGTAAAGGAAATGCGGCGCGCCGTTGGGCGGTGCACGAGTAGGTTGGTGGGGCCGGTGGGCTTGACGCGGGTAATAACTCATGAATGGTGCGAATTGGCCGCGCCTATTTTATGGTGCGGCTGGCGTAAAGCACTCTTGGCCGAAAGGACGTGGCCAAATTCCGGGCGATTCCGTATTGCCCGGTTACCTACTGTTCAGTACCGGCCGCATTCCTGGCTGCCTGGGCAGCGGCCAGCCATTCCTTCAATGTCTAAGTCTAACGCCAGTCCCGCCCAGGGCGCGCCGCGCGCCAAATCCTCTCCTTCCGCTACTCGTAAATCCGCTTCGGGCGCGCCCCGTGTGCCCTTGCAGCCGGGCATGGGCGCCGTGCCCCACCCGGCCGGCACCACCTTTAGGGTGTGGGCGCCGAATGCTGAGGCCGTAGCTGTTATCGGCACTTTTAATAAGTGGTCCGCCACGAAAAACCCGTTGCAGCCGGAGGGGAATGGCTACTGGGCCACCGATGTGCCCACTGCCAAACCCGGCGACGAGTACAAGTTTCACCTGACCCACCAAGGCCGCTCGTTCGACCGCAACGACCCTTACTCCCGGCAGGTAACGAACTCGGCGGGCGCCTCGGTGGTACACGACCCGGCCTTCGACTGGGGCGACGACCACTTCCAGATGCCAGCCTGGAATGAGCTGGTGATTTACGAGCTGCACGTGGGTACCTTCAACGCGCCGCACACCGACCGGGTGGGTACCTTCCTGGATGTCGCCGAAAAGCTTCCCTATCTCCGCGACCTGGGCATTAACTGCATAGAGCTGCTACCAGCTACCGAGTTTCCGGGCAGCCGCTCCTGGGGCTACAACCCCTCGAACCCATTCGCCCTCGAAAGTGATTACGGCGGGCCCCAGGCGTTCAAGGAACTGGTCAAGCAGGCCCACCAGCAGGGCATCGCGGTGGTGCTCGACGTGGTGTACAACCACTTCGGCCCCGGCGACCTGGACCTGTGGCAGTTCGACGGGTGGAGCGAGAACGATGGCGGCGGTATCTACTTCTACAATGATTGGCGGGCCCGCACGCCCTGGGGCGACAACCGCCCCGACTACGGCCGCCCCGAAGTGCGCCAGTACATCCGCGACAATGCCCTGATGTGGCTTGAAGAATACCGCGTCGATGGCCTGCGGGCCGATGCCATCGCCTTCATCCGCAACGTGCACGGCGAGGAAGACCCGGGGGCCGAGCTACCCGACGGCTGGAGCCTGATGCGCTGGATTAACGAGGAAATCGACCAGACCATGCCCTGGAAGATCACCATTGCCGAAGACATGCGCGGCAACGCCCACATTACCGAAACGGTGGCCAACGGCGGGCAGGGCTTCGACTCGCAGTGGGACAGCTCGTTCGTCTACCCCATCCGTGAGGCGCTCACTGCCGGCGAGGATGCCGACCGCGATATGCACGCCGTGGCCGGGGCCCTGGCCGAAGGATACAACGGCGATGCCTTCCACCGCGTCATCTACACCGAGAGCCACGACGAAGTGGCTAACGGCAAGAGCCGCGTGGCGGAGGAAATTATGCCGGGCGCCGCCGACCACTACTTCTCGAAAAAGCGCACCACCCTGGGCGCGGCGCTCGTGCTCACCGCCCCCGGCATCCCCATGCTGTTTCAGGGCCAGGAATTTCTGGCTGCGGGTGCGTTCAACGACACCGAGCCGCTGCAGTGGGCCAACGCCGAACACCGCAGCGGCCTAGTGCACCTCTACCGCGACCTGATTGCCTTGCGCCGCAACCAACGGGGGCACACCCGCGGCCTGGGCGGGCAGCACACCCACGTATTCCACATAAACAATACCGACAAGCTGATAGCCTTTGCCCGCTGGGCCGACGGCGACGGGGGCCCCTCCGATACGACCATCGTATTAGCCAACTTCGCTAATCAGACCCACGAGGCCTACACCATCGGCCTGCCCGGCCCCGGCCACTGGCACGTGCGCTTCAACAGCGACTGGCGCGGCTACGATGGCGAGTTTTTAGATTTCGAAAGCTTTGGCGTGGAGGCTGCCGAAGGCGAGGCCGATGGCTACGCCTGGCACGGCAGCATCGGCCTGGCTCCGTACGCGGTGCTGATTCTGTCGCAGGATTTAAAAGAGAATTAAAAATTAAAAATAAAGAATTAAAAAAGGGGGCTAGAGTTCGAACTTTAAGTTTTAATCCCTTTCAAATGAGGGAATAAAGGCAAAAATCAGGAATTAAAAAGGGGTTCTAGAATCGAATTTTTAATTTTTAATTCTTCATTTTTTAATTATTTCATACTACGCCGCCAGGGGGTCAGACGGTGGCTTGGTCGTAGCGCTCCCCGGCCTGCTCGGGCCAGCCGCCTTCGAACACGAACTCGGCCAGGGGCTTACGGGTACGGGGTGCCAGCTCTTTGTCGCGCAGCGAATCGGGCAGGCTGGCGGGGTCGCCGGGATAGCCCAGCGTAAACACGGCTACGGGCTCGTAGCCAGCCGGAATACCAAAAGCCTCGCGCAGCTTATCGGGCGCAAAGCCGGCCATCTGGTGCACTTGCAGGCCCAGCTCGGTGGCCTGAATAGCCATGGTGGCCGTGGCCTGGCCGACGTCGTGCCGGGCCCAGGCATTGGGGTTGTCGTCGTGCGAGAAGGCCAGCTTGGCAATGCTCACGCCCAGCACCGGGGCCTTCTCGGCCCAGACCTGGTTGAACTCGCCCAGGCTGGCGAGGATTTTATCGTACGCCTCGGGGCTGCTGGCCCGGGTGCCCACGAGGTAGCGCCAGGGCTGCTCACCATAACAGGACGCGGCCGACGAGGCCGCGACGAATACCTGCTGCAGCAGGTCGGGTGGTACGGGCTGGGCCGCATAGGCCCGCGGGCTGCGGCGCTGGGTTAGTACCGGCAGAATGGGAGTTTCGAGGGTCAGAAGGTTGGTGGTATCAGCCATCAGAAGCGAGAGAATAAAGGGACTATTGGGCGGCCAACCGGGGCTACGACCCGGTGTTTCGGCCAAATAACCGAATTATTTCCCGCTTGGCGGCCCGAAAATGGCGGCTTGTAGTGGCATCTGAATCCCAATCGGCTTACCTTTCGCCGCGCTCAACCCGCGCCATCTTCCTCTCCTTCCTACTTCCCGCCCCCTATGCAGCCCACGCCCCCTACCCCCGATGCCTTGTTTCCCGACGCCTTGCTGGTGGAAGTAGCCTGGGAAGTTTGTAACCAGGTGGGCGGCATCTACACCGTAATTCGTTCGAAAGTGCCCGCCACCGTGCCGGCCTGGGGCGACCGGTATTGCTTGCTGGGCCCCTACTTCCCGCACCAGGCCCAGGGGGAGTTCGAGCCCTTCGACGATCTGGCCGTGCACACGGCCGCCGACCCGTTTGGGGCCGCCGTGCGCACCATGCGGGCCCAGGGCTACGATGTGGGCATTGGCACCTGGCTCGTCACGGGCCGGCCCCGCGTGGTGCTCATCAACCCGTTTCAGGCTTACGACCGGCTGGGACAGCTCAAAACCGACCTCTGGCAGCGCCACGGCATTCCGGCGCCGGACAACGACGACCTGCTGCACCAGGTTATTGCCTTCGGGCACCTGAGCACCATCTTCTTTCAGCACCTGGCCGCCCAGGTACCGCCTAAGCTACGCCTGCTGGGCCACTTCCACGAGTGGATGACTGGCGTGGCCATCCCCGAGCTGCGCCGGCTGCAAGTGCCCGCCCACCTGCTCTTTACCACCCACGCTACCCTGCTCGGCCGCTACCTGGCCATGAACGACCCCGCTTTTTACGATCACCTCATGTGGGTGAACTGGGAAGCCGAGGCCCGCAAGTTCAACATCGAGCCGGCCGTGCGCATGGAGCGCGCCGCCGCCCACGGCAGCCACGTGTTCACCACCGTGAGCGAGCTCACGGTGCGCGAGTGCATTTACTTGCTCGACCGCATTCCGGACGCGGTGCTGCCCAACGGCCTCAACATCGAGCGCTTCGTGGCCCTGCACGAGTTCCAAGTGATGCACCAGAAGTACAAGGCGCAGATTCACGAGTTCGTGATGGCCCACTTCTTCCAGTCTTACGCTTTCGACCTGGACAAGACTTTGTACCTGTTTACCTCGGGCCGCTACGAGTACCACAACAAGGGGTTCGACCTGACCCTGGAAGCCCTGGCCCGGCTCAACTACCGCCTTCAGCAGAGTGGCCTCGAAGGCCAGGTGGTGATGTTCTTCATCACCAAACGGCCTTTCACCAGCATCAACCCGCAGGTGCTGGAGCGCCGCGCCATGCTCGACGAAGTGCACGAAACCTGCCGGGCCATCGAGCGGCAGGTGGGCGAGCGCCTGTTCTACGCCGCCGCCGCCAGCCAGGACCACAAGCTGCCCGAACTCAGCTCCATGGTCGACGACTACTGGCGCCTGCGCTACCGGCGCACCTTACAAAGCTGGAAAACAAGCTCCCTGCCGCCCGTCATCACCCATAACCTGGTGAACGACCAGGACGACGACATCCTGAACTTCATGCGCCGGGCGCAGCTGCTCAATCACCGCCACGACCGGGTGAAAATGGTGTACCACCCCGATTTTGTGTCGCCCTCCTCGCCCCTGCTGGGCATGGAGTACGGCCAGTTCGTGCGCGGCTGCCACATGGGCGTGTTTCCCTCCTACTACGAGCCCTGGGGCTACACCCCGCTCGAATGCGTGGCCCGCGGCGTGCCAGCCATCACCTCCGACCTGTCGGGCTTCGGCGACTACGTGCTGCAAACCATCCCCGACCCCGAGCAGAAAGGCATTTTCGTGGTGCATCGCCAGGAAAAATCCTTCGACGAATCGGCCGAGGAGCTGACCGAGATGCTCTGGCAGTTCGTGCTGCTCAATCGGCGCGAGCGCATCATGCAGCGCAACGCCGTGGAGAGCTCCGCCGAACTGTTCGACTGGAAAAACCTGCGCGTACACTACGACCGGGCCTATGCCCTGGCCTTGGAGCGGCAGTAAGCGAAACTTTGCCGGTTGATCTCCCTCAACGATGCTAGCCAAGTTTTTAGAGACCTTATTGGATTCTCGGGCCTATTCGCCTCAGGTTCAAGCGCTCTGGGGCCTGATTACAATAATGGCTGGGGTCGTGCTCTTTGCGCGAGCTGAAAAGAAACCCACTCACGCAGAGGATCTAGCCGTAGCAAAGAGCCTCTCCTACTGCGGAGTGGTTTGGCGAAAAGAGCCAGATGACCGAGGTCGCACTCAAGTGTGGGTGACCACAACGAAAGAACCGGTTCAGGCATATAACCTGGTTCTAGCATATGACTTAGAGGAATTCTATCAACAAGCCGCTTTCACTCGACTGGTCAAGGAGATGCCTGACAATATGTTCCCGTACGACTTAGCTCAACCGTTTAGTTTACCATTACAGGCACATGTGGGGGATAGCATTATTAAAAAGCCGAATACATTGACCGTAAGACTAGTGCGTGGCGATAAGTCGTATTACTTCCGGTATAAGTGCCCTTATCATAATTACTTACTTTGAAAGGACTCGGCTGTTTCATTTTTAGTTATTAAGCTCTCCCAGAGCTATTCCCTCTCATAGATCAGGTGAATCCAAAGCTGCTGATTGGCCCAATTATTCTGAGTGCTGGGGTCGCCCTGGCCCACGAGTTTTGGCTCGAAGCCCCCCGCTTTCGCCTCCAACCTGGCCAGACGCTCAGCATCCGCCCCTTCATCGGGATGGACTTTAAGGCGGAACCCTGGACCAATAAGGCGGCCAAAGTGTTGCGCTTGGTGCGCTACGGCCCCAACCCGGCCGATTCTACCGACCTCACCCCGGCGGCGGGCTTCGCCCCTACCGATACTTTCCGAACGGCCTTTTCTTTCGCGCAGCCCGGCACCCACGTCGTGCTGCTGCGGTCTACTAACTCCTTTATCGAGCTGCCCGCGGCGCAATTCACGGCCTACCTGCGCGAAGAAGGCCTCGACTATCCGCTGAAGCTCCGCCAGGAGCGCGGCCAGGAAGCAGCAGCCGGCCGTGAAACGTACCGCCGTTGTGCTAAAGCGCTCGTGCAAGTGGGTGAGGCCCGCGCCGTACCCGCCGCCACCGACAGCGCCTACCGCCGCGTGTACGGCCTGCCGCTGGAGCTGGTACCCGAACAGAACCCCTACCGCCTAGCTGCTGACCAAGCCCTGACCGTACGCGTGCTGCGCGCTGGCCGACCAGCCGCTGGCGCCGCCGTGCAGGTGTGGCAGCGCCAGCCCAGCGGCTTGCCCACCATGCATTTTACGACGCGGGCCAACCAAAACGGCCGGGTGCTGTTACGTTTATCCGGGCCGGGGCCCTACCTGCTGGCTACCGTCGGCATGAGTGAGGCCCCCGCTAACCTGCGCGACCGCGCCGATTGGCAATCAACCTGGGCCTCGCTCACGTTTGCCGGACCACCCGGCACCGGACGGCGAGCAACAAAACATTAGCCTGCTTCGCCCAAGATTTTGGGTTTTTTCTTTACCTTCGCCGCTCTCTTACCCCTCTTGCCTAACGCTGTATGAAGTACACGATCGATAAAAAAGAAAGCTACACCATCATCACCATTGAGGAGAAGAAGCTCGATACCACCGTTGCGCCCGACCTCAAATCGGAGTTTGTGAAGCTGAACGCTGAAGGCATTAACAACCTGATTCTCGACCTCACTAACGTGAAATACACGGATTCGTCCGGCCTCAGCTCCATCCTCATCGCCAACCGGCTGTGTAATTCCACGGGCGGCCTGCTGGTGCTTACCGGCTTGCAAGACCACGTGCTGAAACTTATCACTATTAGCAAGCTGGAGTCGGTGCTGCACATCCTGCCCACCGTCGAAGAAGGCATCGACCGGGTATTTTTGCACGCCATCGAGCGCGATTTGACGGATAAAGAATAATTTTTTAGCCTCGGCTGTTGGCTGTTAGCGGTTGGTTTTCGGGCTGACGGCTAACAGCCTTTTATTTTCTTCCCATCCGAAACCTGGTTCCTGGTGAGTTGCCAGGCTCCCTGTTTCACCCATTCCCACCGTCCGTCTTGACTTTTGAACTGAAGATTTTGGGCTCCGCCTCCGCCACGCCAGTTCAGGCCCGCCACCCCACGGCCCAGGTACTTACGGTGAGCACTAACAACTACCTGATTGATTGCGGCGAAGGTACCCAGTGGCGCATGCTGGAGCATCGCATCCGCCCGCACCATCTGCGCGCCATTTTCATCTCGCACCTCCACGGCGACCATTACTTTGGACTGTTTGGCCTGCTGAGCACCATGCACCTGCAGGGCCGCACCCAGCCGCTGCACATCATCGGCCCGCCCGGCCTCAACGAGGTGCTCACTACCCAGGCCCGGGTTTCTGACATGCACATGGGCTTCACCGTGGATTTTACCGCCGTCGATACCGAAGCCCACGCCGTGGTGTACGAGGACGCGCACCTCACCGTGTCGTCGTTGCCCATGCGCCACCGCATTCCGTGCGCCGGCTACCTGTTTGCGGAAAAGCCTCGGCGGGCCAAGCTGCTGAAGGAGAAGCTCCCCCCGGGTCTGCGCCCCGAGCAGTTGGCGCGCCTCGCCCAGGGCGAAGACCTGCCCGCCGACGACCAGCAGCCCGGCGTGCGTCATGCCGACGTGGCGGGTCAGCCCCCGGCGCCCCGCCGCTACGCCTTCTTCTCCGACACGCTCTACACGCCCGCCCTGGCCGACCTGATTCGCGGCGTCGACTTGCTCTACCACGAAGCCACGTTTCTGGAAGAGCTCAAGGAGCGGGCCGCCCAAACCCACCACAGCACTGCCCGCCAGGCCGCCCAGCTCGCGCACGATGCCGGCGTGAAGCAGCTGCTGCTGGGTCACTTCTCCAGCCGCTACAAAGCCCTGGAGCCCCTATTGGTCGAAGCCCGCGCGGTATTCCCCACCACCGAGCTGGCCCTCGAAGGGTTGAGCGTGAGCCTCTAGCTTCTGCCAGGAGGGTTCGGCCTGCTTCGTTGCTACGCTACTCGCTGGATGGGCTAAGGCTCTCTTTTTGGCAGGGGTCTACCCAAAGCCCCGGGCCTGGTTAAACCTCCGCCCTATTTTCAATGGTTCTCCAACGGAAAGTTGGCTTACTTTACCCTAATATGTCTACCTTCTCCAACAAGAAACAGCAGCTTTACCTCGTCCTGAGCGGTATTTTTCTGGTTAATGCACTGCTGGCCGAAATTATCGGCGTTAAGATTTTTTCGGCTGATAAGCTAATGGGCCTGCCCGGCAGCCTCACGGCCGGCGTGCTCATCTGGCCCGTGGTGTTTGTGACCACCGACGTCATCAACGAGTACTTCGGCAAGGCGGGCGTGCTGCGCATCAGCTACCTCACGGTGGTGCTCATTCTGTTTGCTTTCGGCGTTATTTACCTCACCACCAAGCTGCCCCCGGCTGATTTTTGGCTGGATGTGAACAAGACCGACGACCAGGGCCGGCCCTTCAACATTGATTTTGCTTACCAAAGCATTTTCCGCCAGGGCCTGGGCATCATCACCGGCTCGATTGTGGCCTTTGCGGTGGGCCAGGTGCTGGATGCCACCATCTTTGCCGCCATTCGCAAGGCCACCGGGGGGCGCTTCATCTGGCTGCGCGCCACGGGCTCCACGCTGGTTTCGCAGCTGGTCGATTCCTTCGTGGTGCTGTACGTGGCGTTTTACGTCTTTGGCAATTGGTCGCTCGAGCAAGTGGTTTCGGTGGCCAACACCAATTACTGGTACAAATTCGCGGCGGCCCTGCTGCTCACGCCGGTGCTCTACCTAGCACATTACCTGATTGATAAGTACCTGGGCAAGGACGAAACCGCCGAGCTGCAAATAGAGGCAGTAGAAAACGTAAGCGTTTAAAGGCAACTTGCGCGCGGCGGCTGGTGGCCAGTACTTTTATTTCATATTTTCTTTCTACCTTTATTTCTCTATCTAGCCTATATTTTCCTCTTTAACCTATATTATATTTATCCTATGCGTTCTCTGCACGTATTATTTATTATTGGGATGCTGCCTTCCATTAGCTTTGCTCAGAAGGGCTTTACGCCAGGCACTTATGAATTAGTCGATGGAACAAAAGGTGAGGGCGCCCTTAAGTACTCATCCGGCTCGGGGGCGGAACTGGTGGCGAAGCCCGCTGAAAAAGGCAAGAAGCTCACGTTCTCTCCGCAAGAGGTAAAATCCTTCCAGACTGCCGACCGAAACTTTGTGTCGGTTCATGATTTTATCGTCGATAGCGGGCTGCCCATGACAACGAAGATGCTCATCAAGCATGATTTTGCCGAGGTGCTGGATACCGGGCGGGTCGAGCTTTTAAGCTATTCGTTGCCGATGTTAACCAATAAAGCCGGTGAAGCCCGTCCGTCTGGCGATGCTTTCTCCACTGGCTGCCCCCTTATTCGGCAGCGCGGCGGGCCCCTGACCGGCGTTCCGGTCGTGGCCAAGAAAGCCCGCCCTATTATTGCATCCTTCATCAAAGACCGCCCGGATTTGGTGGAGCGTCTCAACAAGGAGCCCTACACGGCCGAAACCATTCGGGGTATTATCCGGGCCTACAACGCTGGGCCCAAATAATACCTCACCCACCCCCATTCTTACCGGCATTCCAACCGCTGCCTGCCCCACCCGGACGGCCTACTGTGGCTATTCTCCCGGCCAGCGAGCTGTCAGCAAACTCGTCCATTGAGTCGCTGCCTTTCATCGCTGACTTACACTCGCTCAACCAGGTAACTTCGGGGCCAACACCAATTATTGGCCCCAATTTTGGGGCCCGGCTGCGCAGGCCGGTGCTCTACTTGGCGCATTACTCGATTGATAAGTACCGGGGCAAGAACGAAACCGCCGAGTTACAAGTTGAGGCGGTGGCGGAGGTAAGCGTATAGGCTACTCACCTTATAGCTGGCCAAAGCTGGGGCGTATTGATGAATGAGTCGTAGCCTTACCCCGTGGCCTGCCGCGCGGTCATCTATCTAACCTTATTTTTTCTCTATGAAATTGTTTAAAGTCCTGCCGGCGCTAACAGCTTTCCTGCTGCCCGGTATGGCAATGGCGCAGTTTAATCTGGCCCTGGGCACCTACGAGCTCGCCAACGGGTCCAAAGGCGAGGCGGAGCTGAAACTGGTTTTGGCCCAGGAGGGCAAGCCGACGGTAGTAATGGGCGTGAAGAATGGCAATAAGCGCACCTTTCGCACCAGTGAGATTAATGCCTTCACTATTGATAACCACAGTTTCATTACCATTAAGGATTTTCGGTTCCGCAGCGGGTCCGATGCGGACTTCAAGGATCCCGTTTTGCTGGAAATCCTCGAAACCGGTCCGGTTGAGCTGTACTACTATTACTACCTGGTCGAGATGGGGCCTAACTTCAAGGCGCACGCCAAGCTGCCCGTACTCCGCAAGACCGGCACTAATGTGTTCTTTGCCTACAGCCCCACCCGTACGCCGGGCTTTGACCAGAAGTTAGCCCCCGGTACCTTTGTGGCGGCCCTCTTCCCGGCCGACCCCGTGCTGCAGCGGAAATTTGCCATCAACGGCATTCCCCACGCGCAGCTGCGGGCCGCCGTGCACGCCTACAACGAAGGCGTGCGCTTACCTCGCTAGCCTTCCTTTATGTCCCGCATTCTCACCGGCATTCAAAGCACCGGCCGCCCCCACCTCGGTAACCTGCTCGGCGCCATCCTCCCGGCTATCGAGCTATCGAAAAACCCGGCCAACGACTCGCTGTACTTCATTGCGGACCTGCACTCGCTCACCACCGTGCGCGACCCTGAGCTGCTGCGCCAGAACACCTATGCCGTGGCCGCCGCCTGGCTGGCCTGCGGCTTCGACACCGAGCAGAACCTGTTTTACCGGCAGTCGGACGTGCCGCAGGTAACCGAGCTAACCTGGTACCTGAGCTGCTTCACGCCCTACCCCATGCTGGCCAATGCGCACTCCTTCAAGGATAAGTCCGATCGACTATCGGAAGTGAACGCGGGCTTGTTCACCTACCCCGTGCTGATGGCGGCGGACATCCTGCTCTACGACGCCGAAATTGTGCCCGTGGGCAAAGACCAGGTGCAGCACCTGGAAATTGCCCGCGACATTGCCGCCGCCTTCAACGCCCGCTACGGCGAAACGCTGGTGCTGCCCCAGGCCCGCGTCGACGCCCAGCTGATGACCATCCCCGGCCTCGACGGCCAGAAAATGAGCAAGAGCTACGGCAACATCATCGACGTTTTCGCGCCCGAAAAGGAACTACTGAAAACCGTCAGAAGCATTATCTCGGATAGTACCCCGCTGGAGGCACCCAAAAATCCCGATACCGATACCACCTTCAAGCTCTACTCCCTGCTGGCTACCGCCGACGAAACGGCCACCATGCGGGCCAATTACGAGGCTGGCGGCTACGGCTACGGTCACGCGAAGCAGGCTCTGTACGAGTTGATTTTACAGCGTTTTGCGGCCGAGCGCGAGCAGTTCAACTTCTACTCCAGCAACCTGCCGGAGCTCGACGCCAAGCTGGCAATCGGGGCCCGCCGCGCCCAGGAATACGGCGCCGAAGTATTAGCCAAAGTGCGCCAGAAGGTGGGCTACGGGCGCTTATAACCCCAGGTTCGGTATCCCCATCGTCCGGCTCCCCTC
Source organism: Hymenobacter montanus (assembly GCF_014699115.1). Lineage (GTDB taxonomy): Bacteria > Bacteroidota > Bacteroidia > Cytophagales > Hymenobacteraceae > Hymenobacter > Hymenobacter montanus. Next base: position 24,537 of record NZ_JACXAD010000012.1, on the reverse strand, counting down.
TCCTGAGGCTTCGCGCCTCCAGCGAACCGGGGTCGCCCCGTAGGGGTCCCGTGAGGTGCCCACGGCTGCGCCGCGAACACCGGAAGACGGTGCTAATACACCTGTTCGTGCGAGAAGCTGAAGCCCACCTTGCTACCGCGGCTTACCTGCTGGTTTTCCAGCTTCTGCTTGACGCTGATTTTTTGAATCTCGGGTAGCGGCGGGGCAATCAGGTCGTTGTTCACGGCAGCAATCATGGCACTCTCCACGAAGAGGCGCATCATCTCGGGCGTAATCAGGTTGTCCGACATGTCGTTATCGGGCAGTTCGAGCTGCTGGACGCCTTCGAGGAAGTAATGATTGTTGATGTTGACCAGCAACCGGCCGACCAGGTAACCCGGGTCGTTAAGGCGCTGGTATTTGATGCTGTCGGCCATGAAGTTATAGGCCATGATGTGGCCGAAGAACCGCCGCCGGAAGTCCTCGTTCACGTAGGCGCTGCTCATGGGGCCGTAGTCGTCGGGAAACGTGACGATGTTGGAGTGCATGATGAACACCAGCAAATCGCCCGAAAACTTGATGTGAAACTCCATATCGTTGATGGACCGGTACTCAATCAGCACGCTCGAATCCAAGGGTGTGAGCTTGCGGCTGAGCTCCACCACCAGCTCCTGCGACACCAGGCGCAGGCAATCGAACGCCATCTGGGTATTGCGAAAAATGGCCTGCTTGGCCGTGGATTTCTGCTTAAGCCCTTCGAAGATCTGGTCGAGGCGGTCGGCCGGGGCCTCCGTGGGTGAGCCGGCTTCGGCAGTGGGCAGGTTATCGGTAGCGGTGGCGCCCCGGTGGCCGGTTTCGGGTTCGGCCGCCGCCGAAGCCGCCGGTTCGGCTTTATTGGCCCTGCGGCTCGGCGCCGCTTTGCGGGCGGCCTTCTTTTTAGGCGGAGCCGGCGCGGCTGCCGGAGCAGGAGCCATCCCCTCGGTGGGGGCAGACGGCGCGGGCTCGGTGGTTTTGGGGGATGACTTAGCCATTCGATAAAGAAGTGGCGCCTCTGAAATGAGCAGCGCCGGAGCAGACCACGAAGATAAGCGCAACAGCAGACCCAACTGCCACTTTATTGCGGTAAAATAAGCGTACGAAATGCGTTGCCGCCCTGGTTTCGGCCGCTGCGGGCCGCTCTTTTTCAGGGAAGCGCGGGCGGGGCACTCAGCTGAGACAGCACCGGCCACTCCGGGCTACGGAAGGCCACCGTGCGCAGCCCCGCCCGAATGCTGCCGGCGCCGGGCAACAGCATGGGCTGGGCTGAAGCCTGGCTCAGAGCCTCGCCCACGGTACGCACCGCCCCGGCGGGCACTGCCCGACGCGCCAGCTCAGCCAGCAGCTCGTCGCCGTTTACGGCGGCAATGTGCTCGGTGAGCAGGGCTTCGAGCGCGGCCCGGTGCGCCACCCGGGCCACGTTGGTTTGAAAGCGGGCGTCGTCAGCCCAGACGGGTTGGCCCAGGGCAGCGCACAGCTGGCGGAACTGGCCATCCGAGCCCACGGCCAACACCAACTGGCGGCCATTGGCGGCGCGGTACACGGTGCCATACGGTACAATGCCCGGGTGGCCCGAGCCCAGCGGCTGGGGGTCGTGCCCCGTCACGAGGTAAGTCGCGGCCTGATTAGCCAGCGCGGCTAAGGCACTATCCAGCAAGCTAACGTGCACCAAGGCCCCGCGCCCGGTTTTTTCCCGTTGCAGCAGGGCCGTAAGCAGCCCTTCTTTGAGCTGGTGCGCGGCCAGCATGTCCACCATAGCCACGGGCATCTTTTGGGGCGGCTGGCCGGCTCCTTCGGTGTTGAGGTACATGAAGCCCGCTTCGGCCTGCAGCACGGCATCGTAGCCGGCGCGGGCTTCATCGGGGCCGTAGCCGGTAAGGTGGCCGTAAATCAGGCGAGGGTTCTCCGCGGCTAAAGAGGCGTAGTCGGCACCCAGCTTCTCGGCGTCGCCGGGCTTGTAGCTCGCCACCACCAGGTCGGCAGTGGCGGCCAGGCGACGGAGCGTGGCGTGGCCAACGGCGGTGGTCAGGTCCAGCACCACCGTTTTTTTGCCCCAGTTGGAAGCGGTGAAATACGCCGAAACCGATGCCTCGCCGGGAGCCTGAGCCGCTTCGGCCGCGGTTTTCCAGGTACGCGTGACGTCGCCGGCGGGGCTTTCAACTTTCAGGACTTCAGCGCCCAGCTCCGCGAAAAACTGGCCTACCTGCGGGCCGGCCAGCACCGAAGCAAGCTCAAGAACGCGTAGGTGAGCGAAAGGCAAGGGGTTGGTCATACCAGGTAACGGGGGTTCTTTCCGTCAGGGTCGGCATGGCCAACCGAATTGTTAAGGCAGTAATTATACGGGCTTTGTGAAATATAGGAAGCTACATCAGCGTCGATTCCTTGAAAGCAGCCTAGTTGAAAATCATAATACTGCGGATTATAATCAGCTAGACTAAGGCCAAACTCATCGACTTTCTCTTGCCCGGTGTACTGCTCCTTTCTATCAGTGGCACTGGTGAGCTCGATTTCTGGCAGGTTCTGGCCAAAGGGGTCGTAGTGGTTTTCCTGCTGGGTAAGCACGGGAAACACCTCGGCCTGTAGGTCGTCAAACCAGGCGTTGGTGGCGCTGGCGTTGGCCAGGTACACCTGCACATACCCCCCCTCCCTGGCCCGAAACCCCTGCTGCAACTGCTGCCACTCCGCCTCCCCCGTAGCCGATAACGAGCAGGTGGCCCGCTTGACCAGCACACTGTCTTGCGTGTATAGCTCATAGGTTAAGCTGGCTTGCGGCGTGGCCTGCGGTTTGCCCCACAGCCCCCGCAGCTTCTCCCAGGCTACGGCCACCCCGGCTGTGATCGACGGCAACCACCGCCGTTGCCCGGCCGGCCGGTTATCGGGACCACTGCTGCCGGCCGTGCCCAGGCTGCCGCCCACAGCCTGCCCCAGGTCAGAAGTGAGCCCCCGGGTCGTACAGTATCTAACACTCTTTGTCTACTGGACAACAAAATAAAAAGTATTGCTTGTCATGGCACTTGCAGAATAAGGTGTTTTATTTATAAATACATTGCCAGAATATTCAGCCTGAACCTCATATTTACCATAAGATATTTTTGAAAAATATTTTTCTATTGGGTAGGAAAACACTGTACTATATTTGCTATTCGGCTTTATAGAGACTAACTCGTTAAGATTACTTAAAATAGGCTTGATTTTTACAGATGGCACTAGAATGCCATTATTTTTTAGTATCAGTTGCGTCGATGCAGAAAATTTAGGATCGCTAATTAAAAGAGGTGTATCAGTTTGATTAATTGCATCGAGTGAAATCATTATACTTCTCTCATTTAAGGAGAATATCTTCTTTGCAATGTGTATTTCAAGTCTGAGTGGTACTTTAATTGAATCTATAACGGTATTTCTCACTAAACGTTGAGAAAGTATTTTTTGGGGTTGTGCAATACATTTGTAGTGTGACGCTACACAAATTATAAAGAGCACAAATTTCAAAACAGAATTCATACTATTAATTAACAAGAGTTAGCTTATGAGACAACCTCACTGTGAGCAGTTGTTATCGAAGCAATTTAACGAGTTTCTCCTAGATGTCACAATAGCTAAAATTGAGATGAATAATCATTCTATAAATTATTAAAAATCAAATATTTACCCCTAAATGAATGTTTATCTGATGCGAGCTTTGATAAATATTTATTCCATCTTGTAATTATAAATGACATCATCATCATCCATATAATGGTTCAGAAAAGTTGAAAGCCTGTCGCATAAAGGAGTTAGGCTGTCAGTCGTAGGCATTATACATACGATATATTGAGAATCAGTGGACCATGGGAAAACGAAGGCGTATTCCCATGATAATTGCATGTAGTCGCAAAAAGGCAAAACGTTCACATGGATAGTCTGAAATTCCTGCCCGTCCCATATTTTATAATTCCCTCGCTTAATGTGCATCATTGCTAATTCCTTGAATGAAAAACCCTCTTCGTCAGTATCATGCGGATAAATAGAAGGCATTCCATCGAGTAAACTGTAAAAACAGGATATATCTTCTGGCAATTTGACGCCATTTTCATCTTCAAAATGCTTTATGAACTCAACTGTGTTAAACGAAGAAAAGATGGAACGTTCTTTCCAGTAGAGTGATAAATGATTCAGGACAGTTGGTAGTGAAGAGTCAATCATGGCCACATTCTTATAGTTGCTCCTAGGAGTTATTTTCTAGGCGCCATTACTTGGTTGTTTAAGTATTTACCTCCCTCAACTAATCTAGCAGAGTATTCAGTAATTAAGTTCTGTACTTTCGTTTTGGTAAGGCCCTATTCTATCATTTTCTGCACTTGCCCTTGTGTCAGACTCTTTGTCACATTAATTGCTTGTTGTGCGGTTTGCTAACCTGTTCCCCATCCTACCACTTCGCCGATTTTAGCGCCAGTAAGTAAGTTTACCCGCTTTCATACTTGTTCTAGCTGCCAGCTTTTCAGCTGAAGGCCCTACCTCAGACCCAAATTTGGTGACCGCTAAATCTCCTGCTTCTACTAATCCTTTTAGGCTAGGAAAAGCTGCTAGTAATTAGATTTTACTTCAATAAGCAGAGTGGAACGATTGTAGTTTGCCTTGCGATTCCACTTGTACAAGGGTTCCATCCGCCGAATATGTGACACAGACAGGGCTGCGGCTGCGGCAAATGCGGGCAAAAGTCCTTCTTGCCAATGAAAGCTCGACTACCGTATAGCGCTTTGGTTGTACATACCCATCTGTAATACTGACAAATACGATTTTGTCGCCCTTCACTCCCGAACACACAGGTATGTTCTCTATCTCAACACTGTTTCTTGGGGAAAAGACTGGCGCATGAAACATGCCACCTTCTGCTTGGGTGGACACATATACATCGCCTCGCCGAGTCACTCCCAGTATATACGGTCCCAGGTAAGCTACGCTGCAGGCTACTGAATTTTCTCCCGCGTGAGGAATGGTATCCAAGGAAGCAGTTCGAGTAGCCGAACCTAGATTGAGGAATCCCCTACGCAAATGCAATGGCTGTCCCTTTTGGTCATAGTTACCAATGTAATGGCGCGCCATTATTAAGAGAAAAAATATTGGTTTCATCGAGTCAAAGTAAAGAAACAATTAAGTGGATGGAAACGATATAAAAAATAAATTGACTAATGTCAGCAAATACAATATTATATACTCAATTTAATTAATCAACCGTTATACCTTAACTATTATAAAATCTTTCCGACCGCATAATAAATCGAGGATAGGCAAACTATCTAACCCAAGTTGCGGACTAAGCCCCGAGTTGGGCGAGGGTGTGGGTGAAGACAAACAGCAGGAGTTTTAGGGCAAATCCCTGGGCCGTGATCGCGTGAATGGACTTGGGAAAGCGCTCGGTGATTTGGCTGATAGTCGTTTCTACGCCTTTGCGAAAGTGCTGTATGAGAAAGTTTTGCCACGGTTCATGCGGCCGTTTGCTGTTGCTTTTGCGCTCAGCCAACAGGCAAACTTGCTCCGCTTCCCGCCACGCATCTTCGAAGGCATAATCGGTGTAGGCCGCGTCGGCATACAGCACACTTCCGGCCGGTAGCTGCGGCCCTAAGACCCGCAGGCCCGTGATGTCCGCTTCGCTGCCAGCGTGGATGTATAGCTCAACGGGTAGCCCATCATGGGTCATGAGCACCTGTACCTTGAAGCCCTAGAAGTAGCAGCGCTTGCTGGCGGAGTAGCCCCGGTAGGCCTCGCCTTCGAGCAAGCGGCACTGCTGGATGCGCACGTTGTCGCAGACAGCGACGGGAAACGAATCGATGACATAGCGGGCCTGCGGGTTGAGGGTCTTCAGGTGGTGGCCCAGGGCCAAAAACAAGACCTGGAGCGTCGCGTGCAAGCGGTGCAGCTGGCGCGTAAAGCCGCTCTTATCAACCCGCTTCATGCCCCAGTGCTGCTCCATGTAGCGGCGGGACGCCGCCAAGTTGCCTCCGAAAAAACGCGCCGCCAGCAAGGCCGTCGTCAACACTTCGGCGTCGGAGAGGTGGCGCCGGTGCGGGGCCGGTGGGCGCGTGAGGCGTAAAAAATCGTCGAGGAAGCAGTACATTGCCACAGTCTGTTCTGTCATGGGGCCTAGGAGTGAGTGTGGTCGAAGACCTCAAACCTAGCTGTTCCGTGCCGGAACAGACTTTTTTTGTCCTTACACTACGCCGCAACTTGGGTTAGGTAGTAGGGGATGACCTATTTGTTGACGGAGGCGCAGCGGGCACGGATTGCCCCCCTGCTGCCGAGTCGGGAAGGCACGAAAGGTGGACCAGGCCACGCAGCCGCAGCTTAGTCGAAGTCGGGCACTAGGTTGCCGCGGGCGGGCCTTGCCGGCCACCTGGACCGCCTCGCGGGGGTGGGCCCGGGCGCTGGGGCGGCGGGGCAGCAAGCAGACGCCCGACACACGCTGCGGCTGGACTCGACCACGGCGTGGGCCCGCCAACACGCCAGCGGAGCACGCACAAAAACAGGCCGCACGCCCTCGGGCACCGCGGCTTGACCAGCAGGCTACATGTGGTGGCCGATGCGCTCGGGCGCTGGGTGCGGTGGCCGCACGGTAGGCCGGCGCCCCGAGGCCCGGCAGGCCCGGCCGCTGCTCTCCAGCCTCGTGGCCGCCGAATTTCGGCGGCGCGTACTCGAAACGCTCCCCTATCAGGTCCAAACAGTACTGAGCGACAACGGAGTGCCGTTCAGCCCGCGAGCGCCTCAATTCCCGCCCGGCGGCCACTGCGTTGACTGCATCTGCTGCGAATACGGCGTGGCGCACCGTCTAACCACACCAGCGCACCCGTGGATTAACAGCCAAGTCGAGCGCAGGAACCGCACCAGCAAGGAAGCCACCAGCGCTTTTATTACCAGAACGCAGACGAGCTCGTATGGGGTCAAGGCCCTGGGCGGCTTGACCCCATACGAGCTCGTCTGTGCTCAGTGGCAACGGAACCCGACTATCTTTACCCGAGACCCGACCCGCCTCATACCGGGACTATACAGCCAGGCCAGCCCGCTGTAATTCGGCTTAAGATTTTTTGGCGATAACGTTGAAGGTCAGGTCAAAATCGTCGTTGATAGCCTTGTCGCCAATGCTGTCGAAGAAGGTCTTCGAGCCGTACTTCAAGCCGAACTTGGTACGATCGATGGTCACCTTGCCTTGGGCGGAGGCCACGCCGCCCTTCACGCCTACTTTAGCGGGGAAGCTGATGCGTTGCGTTACACCTTTGATGGTCATGTCGCCGGTAATGGTGGCGTTGTTTCCGTCTTTGGTGGCGCCTTTCAGGGGCGTTACACTCACGATTTTAAAGGTGGAGGTGGGGTTTTTCTCCACGCCGAAAAAGTCGTCGCCGCTCATGTGGCCCACAAACTTGGTATGGCTTTCGGCATCCTTAATGTCGGTGGCCTTAATACTCTTCATGTCCACGGTCACGGTGCCGCCCACCACAGCGTTACCTTTTACCAGCAGTTCTCCATCGGTGAAGTTTATGGTGCCGTTGTGGCCGTGGGTTACGGCCTTGCCTTCCCAGCCCAAGGAGCTCAGCTGCGGCTGCAGCTTATAGGCCGGCGCGTTGGTGGCCATTTTTTCGCTGTTCATTTTTTGGGCTGAAGCAGCGGGTGCCGCGCCAAGCACGGCAAAAGCGAACAGGACGGGCAGCAGAATTTTTTTCATCTGAAAAAAGATTTTAAAAAGTAAGTAGTAAAAAAAGAAGCAAAAGGACCAGCGCACGGCAACGAAGAAATGTGCCAAAAGCGTCCGCGCAAGTAGTTAATCGATATCTACCTTTACTCAACCGTACGCACCTTGTCGAGTAAGGCATTGAGCTGCTGTGCTTCCGCCTCGCTAAGCTGCTCGACACCGGAGGGTGTAATGTTGGCTTGCTCGATCCGGTCGAGCAGGTCCAACCCAGCCTTAGTGATGCGGATGTCGACGGCCCGGCGGTTGGCCGGGCACACGGTGCGCGTCACGAGCTGCTTTTCTTCCAACCGGTCCACAATTCGGGAGGCGTTGCTGGTTTTGTCCAGCATCCGGTCGATTAGCAGGGCCACGGTGGCCGGCCGGGGATGCTGCCCGCGAAGAATGCGCAGAATGTTAAACTGGGGCAGGGTGAGGCCGAAGGGCTTGAATGCCGCGGCCTGGCGCAGTTGCAACCACCCGGCGGTGTACACCAGATTGATGTGGGCCTTCTGGTATTCATTGCGAAAAACCGGCTGTTTAATTTCGTCTTCGATGCGCATAAGAGGCAGAGGAATCGACTGCAAATGTATGTACATACATTTAATGTTGCAACATCGCTCAGATTAATTTCAAAGATTTTTGCTTCTATTTGACTCACAAGGTGCCTGACCGACCCTGGAATGCGTATTGCCCCCTATTTACCTACTCTTGTCCTTTACCCAATGAACCGCTTTATTTTCATGCTGCTCGCCGCCGCCTGCCTGGCTACCGCTCCTCGCCAAGCGGCGGCGCAGGATGGCGGCTACGCCGTCAAAACCACCGCACGTACCCAGTTTGTGCTCAAAGACGGCGAAGTGGTGCAGCGCGAGGGCAACCAGCTAATCCCCCTCACCCAAAACGTCAAGCTAGCCAACGGCGTCAAAATCAACTACAAAAATGGTATTGTGGAAATGCCGGCCGATAAACTCTATCCCAAGGGCAAGAAAATCACCCTGCAGGAAGGCGACTTTGTCCGCGCTGATGGCGGCATCGTCTTCGCCACCCCGGCCAGCGCTGCTGCCGCCCGCGGCGAAGCCACTTCGGCAACCACTGCACCGGCCCCCAAGTACGTGCGGCAGAGCGCCAACTATACCGCCCGGACGGCACCAGCATTGGCGGCCGACGCGCAAGTGCGGCTACTCAGCAAAAAGGTGGACTTACTCACTCAGAAAGTTAAACTCCTCAGCCAGGGCCGCACGGAGCTGCCCGACACGAAAGCCATCGACGACCAGCTCGCCCAGTTGGAGGCCCAGCCCAGCACTATTGCCCCGAAGTAAGCGCGGGGCTAAACAGCTCCCCGGCCTGCTCTCCCACTCCAAATGGCTCGTCTTTTACAATGCAGGAAGCCGGCCAGGTCGTGGACGTCCGTTGGAAAGCTTAGCTGTAGCGTCGCCACAATGCCCACGCCTGGATTGAGCGGCCCCGCTGCTTCCCCTGCCCGAATAAAAAAAGCCTGGTCAGAACAGGCTTTTTTTATTCGTCTCGAACCCAGGCCGAGGCAACCGAGGAAATCCGGGTTGCTAGGCCGGGCCGCCTTAAATTTTTTCGGTGATGATTTTAAAGGTTAGGTCAAAATCATCGTTGATAGCCCGGTCGCCAATAGTATCGAAGAAAGTTTTCGGGCCGGACTTCACGCCGTACTTAATGCGATTGATGATGACCTTACCCGTGACGGACAGCAACAGCAAACAGGGCGGGCAGCAAGATTTTTTTCATTACTACTCTTTAATAAATTTTTTGAAGATACTTGTTTTTTCTCCTTCCAGCCTAAGCATATAAAAACCGCTTGATAAATGGCCGGTCTTTAACTGGCCGGTTTTAATAGCCGTATTTGATAGAGACAGATTATCATGGCTTATAACCTTACCGGAAATATCTAGAATGCTATAACTTGTAAAATTTGCATTATGAGGCAGTTCTAAAGTAAGTCTGTCTTTTGCCGGATTAGGATATAAATTTACAACCAACTCCATTTCGGGATTAGCAGTCCCTAGAGCATTGCAGCTATTTGGATTAGGATTCCAGACTACCCTCATCCCACTACCTGGCTCTTGAAAAGAAAGATTTGGGCATAAACCAGGGGACGCAACAACATAATAATTTCCAGGTTCGGAAATGGTATAAGTCGCTGAAATGGCTCCGGGAATTGGCTGGCCGTTTTTATACCATTGAATAATACTATAGGGAGGGTTGTTCATGCGTATATCAACGCTATGCCCCGGACAAAGATACCAAAGACCCGCTTGTGAGTTATAAACAAGAAATGGCGTTACAGGCGTTGCTATTGTTAATCCAGCAAATGCATAACTGTCAATCCGAATAGTATTTGACTCGGTACTTACACCATTTAAGGTAGCTACTACCTTAAGCAGAGTCTGATCATAGTGAAACCAGTCATAAGTAAAAGTAGGCCCTGTAGCTCCGAGAATTGGCACATAAGGCGCTTCGTTAAACCAGTACCTTTTTACATACCACTGATAACTGGCAGATGTAGGGTTTGTTACGCGAGCGGTCCCGTTTGTATAAGCACAAAGTCTTATATCCCCTTCAATGACCGGAGCTTGTGCAAAAGCCGTCTGCAGGCTTGCAAGGAAAAAAATAAAGAGTAAAATCTTTTTCATAAAAGTGTTTTTAAAGAGTGATGTGAGCCTTACTGGTGTTCATTGCGAAAAATCGGCTGGTTAATTTCGCCTTCGCTGCTCATAAGAGGCAGCGGAACCCTGCAAATCTATAGGTCTACACTTAACGTCACAACATCGTTTTAGCTAATTCTTTATTTTTTTTGACATTGTGATTATGCAATACCGGGCAGCCTATGTATTATCCTATTATACTAAGCTTGTCCCTTGCTTTATCAACCACTTTATCTTCGCGATGCTCGCGGCCGCCTACTTGGTTACAGCTCCTCATCACGCGGCGGCGCAGGAGGGCGGCTACGCTGTCAAAACCACTGCGCGCAGCCCGTTTGTGCTCAAAGACGGCGAAGTGGTGCAACGCGAGAGTAACCAGCTGATCCCCTCACCCACGACGTCAAGCTGGCTAACAACTTCAAAATTAACTATAAAATAGTACAAATACCAGCCGAATAAACTATATCCCAAGGATAAGAAAATTCCCCTGCAGGAAGGCGGCTTTGTTCGCGCCGATGGCAGCACCGTCTTCGCCACCCCAGCCAGCACGGCAGCCGCCCGGGGCGATGCCAATAAGGCGACGAATGCGACGGGCTCCAAATGCGTACCGTACCACGGAGCGCCAATTACATTAACCTGACTTCTCCAGCGTCAGCAGCCGACGCGCAGGTGCGGCTACTCAGTAAAAAGGTGGACTTGCTCACCCAGAAAGTCAAACTCCTCAGCCAGGGCCGCACGGAGCTGCCCAATACGAAAGCCATCGACGACCAACTCGCCCAGCTGGAGGCCCAGCCAATGGCCCCGGATTAAGTTATTGGTTACCCGCGGATAAACAGCTCCCCGGCCTGTTCCTCCACCACTCCAAACGGCTCGTCCTGCACAATCAGGAAACCGTCCAGGTCGTGAACGTCGGCCAGGGAGCTGATTTGCAGGGCCGCCGCAATGCCCACGCTCGTCTCCACCATACAGCCCAGCATGGGCAGCAGGCCATGCGCGCGCGTTTGGCGCAGCAGCTCTATGCCGCGCCGGAAGCCCCCGGCCTTCATCAGCTTCACATTCACCCCGTGGAACTGCTGGGCGATATCGGCGAAATCGGCAGTGTCGGTCACCGATTCGTCGGCCAGCAGCGGCACGGCGCTACGGGGCCGCAGGTAGCGATAGTCTGCGGCTTGGTCCGCCGGTAACGGCTGCTCCAGCAGGCGCAGGTGCAGCCCCGGCAGGGCGGTGGCCTGCTCCAGAAACTGCAGTACGCCGTCGGCGTCGGGCCAGGTCTCGTTGCCATCTACCAGCAAGGCGTGGCCGGGCAGGGCCCGGGCCACTTCCCGCAGCAAGTCAAGCCCTTGCGCCTGGTTGACTTTGATTTTTAGCAAGTGGAAGCGGGCCGCGTTTTGCTCGCGCAAAAACCCGGCTACCGCGCTGGGCTCCATAATGGGCAGCGAAAAGGCGGTGGGCACCCGGTGGGTAGGCAGCACCACCCCCAGCCATTGCCATACCGGCTGACCCGCCCGGTTGGCCAGCCACTGCACCAGGGCGGCTTCCAGGGCGAAGCGCAAGGCGTGGGCCACGGGCTGCCGGCCCAGCAAGGCATCCAGCTCATCCAACGAATCAATCCCGGACAAGCCCTGGGCCTGCAGCAACTCAAACTGCTGCTGCAAGAGCTCCGGCGACTCGCCATAGCGCACATTAGGGGCGGCCTCGCCGAGCCCGCGGTGCCCGTGGCCCGCCACCAGCACCAGCAAATTGGTTTTGGTAGCCGATGCGTTGCGGGAAATTTTCCAAACAAAGCGCAGGGGCAGCAGGTGCGAGGTCAGGGTCCAAGTGGGCATGGGTGGCAGAGGGAGTCCAGGAAGTGGGAGCTCAAAAATAAGGCGAAGAACCACCCCTCGCCGTCACGATCGAGCGAATAGTCTCTTTAACTTGGCATTTCCACCGCTTCACCTAAAACATAATCAAGGCTGGGGTAGCGTAAGCGCTGACGTGGTATCTTTGTTAGGCTTTCTACTTTATAACATCCTACCTTATAATAAATTAAATTAACCATAACTACTATAATCAATTATGAAATCCCCTTTATTTATCTCGTTTCTACTCATTATTCTGTTGTCGATCAGCAGCCTTTCTCAGGCCAGGGCTCAAGCGCTCGAGGAAGCTTCCTCTGCCGAATCGGCCGGCTCCCTGCCGTGGTTCACGTTGCAGGATAATGCCTTAATCATTCGAAATGGTAGCAAAACCAAGCCCTTGGAAAGGGACATCATGTTGCCTAGTGGCGTTCGGATAGACTACCGCTCCAAGTCGGTCGTGTTCGCCAATGGTACCCGCGTAAAATTTCAGGAAGGCGACGTTCTGAGCCTGAACGGGGATTTCATTGCCAATACCCGCAACCCATCGGCTCTGTCCGCTTCCCCGGAGCCATCGGCCGCACCCGCGGCGGCGCCAACGGCTGCGCCCGGGGCGGCTGCGGCCTCCCCCGAGCGCCCGGCGGCCCCCGGAGCGACACCCGCCCGCAGCAGCTCACCGCACCCAGCCACGGCAAACTGAAGGGGTGTTGAGTTAGGGGCACACCCTACGGTGGGCGAAGCCCGACCGGGCAGCGAGCCTGACGCTGCGCTGTAAGGCCAGGCGGGTGCCTCGACTAACCCAGCAGCACAGGGCCAGGCGCGGCCGCGCGCTCTACCAAGCCCTAGCCCCGGCCCCAAGGGCCAGCAGCCTGGGTTTGGCCAGGGGCCCATGTTAACATTGGCCACCTACTATATGCGGCCCTCATGGCCCGACCGGTACAGGGTGGCTCACCGCCCCGCGCTCACCAGCGCGGGGCTTTTTTGGGTTCCCCGGGCGCATTACGCGGGGCCCGGCAGGATTACTGACTGGATAATGCCGTTCTTTAGGCCCTTATTTCGTTTTCACGGCCTTTTTTACTTGCATGGCGAAATCCCGTTTACCCCTCGTGGCTGTCTTGTTGTTGTTGTTGGCCATTGCATTTACCGTTTGGGCGGCCCAGAACCCAGGGGCCCTGCCGCCGGCCCTGCCCCTGGCGGCGCGCTGGCTGGCCCTGTTAGCGGTGGCAGCGGCTGTGGCCCCGCGCCGCTCCCTCACCCTCTGGATTGTGGTCAGCATGCTGGTGGGCATTGAGCTGGGGCACGACGCCCCCGGCGTGGCCCTCAACCTTAAAGTTTTGAGCGACGCTTTCCTGCGCCTGGTAAAAACCATCATTGCCCCGCTGGTTTTTGCGACGCTGGTGGTGGGCATTGCCGGGCACGCCAACCTCAAGCAGGTGGGTCGCATGGGGTTGAAGGCGCTCGTCTACTTCGAAATTGTTACCACGTTTGCCCTGTTTATCGGTCTGGCCGCCATTAACCTTACCAAAGCGGGCGTGGGGGTGAGTCAGGCCGGCGTAAAGCAAGAGGCCCTGGCCGTGGCGCCGCCCCAAACCGCGGCCGACATCATCCTGCACATCTTCCCCGAAAACATTGCCAAGTCGGTGGCCGAGGGCCAGGTGCTGCAGGTGGTCATTTTCGCCATTCTGTTCGCTATTGGCTTGGCTATCACGCCCGAGCGGCCCCGCCGCGTGATGCTGGAGGTGTGCGAAAGCTTGTCGGAGGTCATGTTCAAGTTCACGAACGTGGTGATGTTTTTCGCGCCCCTGGGCGTGGGCGGAGCTTTGGCCTACACGGTGGGCAAGATGGGTTTCGCGCCCCTGCTGAACGCGTTTCAGCTGCTGCTCACCCTTTACGGGGCCCTCATCGCGTTTGTCCTGCTGGTGCTGCTGCCGGTGGCGCTGCTCATGCGCATCCCCCTGCGCCGCTTTATGGCGGCGGTGGCGGAGCCGATGAGCATTGCCTTTGCCACTACCTCGTCGGAGGCCGCCCTGCCGCGGGCCATGGAAGCCATGGAAAACATCGGCGTTCCGCGCCGCATCGTGGCCTTCGTGATGCCCACGGGCTACTCATTCAACTTAGATGGCACCACGCTCTACCTGTCTTTGGCGGCCGTATTCGTGGCTCAGGCGGCCGGGGTGCCCTTTACCTTTGGGCAGCAGCTGCTCATGGTGTTCACGCTCATGCTCACCAGTAAGGGGGTGGCCGGCGTGCCCCGGGCCTCGCTGGTAATTCTGCTGGCTACCGTGGCGTCTTTCAACCTGCCGAGCTGGCCGGTCTTCATCATCCTGGGCATCGATGCCTTGATGGACATGGCGCGCACGGCCATCAACGTGCTGGGCAACTGTCTGGCCTCGGCCGTGGTGGCCCGCTGGGAAGGCGAATTCGTTGATAACTATCAGGCGCCCGAACAAAACGGGCTGATTTAGAGCAGTTTTCGAAAAGGAATTAAAAATTAAAAATGAAGAATTAAAAATCGGCTGGTCAATTTTTAATTCCTCATTTTTAATTTTTAATTCCTAATAAGATAGGCCGGGGCCAACTTTTCCAAGCCCCGAGGGCTGGCACTTCCCGAGCCAGCCTACTGCAGAATTCAACGCGTACGTAGCGTTTAGTGAACCTGTCCCAGCTACATTACCGGGCGCGGCACGAGGGAAAATCACCAACCGGATGCGGTCCGGACGCCAGCCAATCGCCCTGCGCGAAAGTAAAGTACAATTAGACGCTGCTGTTTCATCCAATCAGGGGTGTTTTTAGGCCATTCACCGAGAAAAAGTCGGGCTCTGGATTAGAACCCTTATTTTAGCCTCCAATTATTGAAGGGCTTATCTACCAAGGAGTCTTTGGTTTTTTCATTCCATTTCTTTTTACTCTCTGGCATTTTTGCCTTCTCTCTATGAAGCCTACTCGTCAATTCGTCATGCTAGCGTTGGTGCCGTTCCTGCTGCTGGTGCCCGCGTGCGTGTCGGTCAAAACCGTAATGAAGAGCACGCCGGCCGCGGCCATTACTAAACGCCTGCCCGCGCTGGAAATTCTGGCGGACCAAGGCCCTCTCGCCATGAATGACGGAGCCCTGCCTGAAGACCCGCTCCGGTTGTTTCAGCAAGAATGCGAGACCAACCTGATGGAGCCCACCGACTCGACCACGTACGGCTACGCGAAGCTGGTTGTGCGGAAGGTGCGCACCCGACGGACGGGCCGGGGTATTCAGGCCTTCCAAATACTACTGCTGATGTCGCCGTCCTTATTCGGGATGCCGCTGGAATGGTACAAAACCACCTTGCAGGCCGAAGTGCAAGTGAGCGACGCCGCCGGCAACTTGCTGGGCACCTACACGGGCACCGGCAACTCCGAAGTGAAAGTCGCCATGTATCACGGCTATTCGCAAACCGTGGCCCCTCGTCTGGCCGACATCCTGGCTTTGCGGGGCGCCATGGCCGAGATTCGCCCTCAGCTGGACACGGCCACTGCCCGCCTGCGCCCGCTGTTGTTATCCGGCAGCCCCGTGGAGAGCCCGACAGTACCTTCTTCCTCCATAGTGACGGGCAGTCGCTAAGACCCAACCGGGGCGCGGCCCTGGCCCGCCGCACCGGTGGCCCGCGGCCCCACTGCTCCTGGTTCGGGGTGAGCGGTCGGGGCGGCGGGCCTTACCTTTGGGCTTGTCATGGCTTACTCCTCACCCTTCCGATACGCTGCTGCCCTCCTACTGAGCCTGGCTCTGCTGCTCGGCAGCTGTTGCGCCAACAACGTCTGCGACCGGGATGACAGCCGGGAGGATAACATTCTGCTGCGCTTTTCGATCGACGGCAGCCGGAGCTTCACCGCGGCCGAGCTGGACACGATTATCATCCAGCGCTACCCGCGGAAGTTTACGCCGACCACCAAACCCGAAGTCGTTATCCTGCGGCGAACCTCGGCGCAAGCGCGCGACACTATCGTACTGAATAACAACACTCCTTTTGCGCAAACCGGCACGGCTAAGCTTAATCGGTACCGCTACGTAATTCAGTACCTGCAGGGGGTACCCGGGACCCGACGAGTGGCCACCCCGGTCCTCACCATTGACAGCGTTCAGCTCCGGGGCAGCCTGGAGGGCGCGGCGTGCTGCACCTACTATAAAAACACCCAGAAAACGGTCTTTATAAACAATGAGCCCGTTGGGCAGGACCTGAAGCCCAACCCTGTTCTCACCATTACTAAACCCAGATAGTCGGGCCGCCAGCACTTGGCGTATAAGGGCTGCCGCGCTGCAACGATTGGCCGGAAACCCGTGTTTTTCGTCTCTATGCCTGCTGAACCCATCCTCCCGCTGGACTCCCCGGTGCTTGCGCCCCGCAGGCCCGCTTTCCCTTTTCGCTCTACACTCAGCCTGGAACCCCTCATTGCCTATTGGCAGCAGCGGGAAGACGCCCGCAACGCGGGTATTGCCCAGCTGGCCCGGGCCATTGGCGAACAAGTAGCCCAAGCGCCCTTATGCCGGGGCCCGCTCAGTGATTTCAGCATTCTGGAATGCAACCGTGACTTGGTGGAGGCCCTGATGCTGGCCATCTTCCCACCCGCCTCGTTTGCTACTGACATCAGCGGGGTGGTGGGCCCTTTTCAACGGCACTGTTTTTACGCGACGCGCCACTTTGCGGAGGTGATGCTCAATAAGGATGGCACCATCAAGCAGCCGCTGAATATTGACTTGCCCACCATGGAGCGGCAACTCGGGCTGATGGCTTACCACTTCGTGCTGCACCGGGTATACGGAGCCAGCTTGCCGTCGCTGGGCACCATCATTTTTACCGTGCCCGACTACCAGATTGGTCTTTACCGGCATTACGGGGTAGATTTTAACTCGGACTTTGTGACCGTCAAGGTCGTGGGCGAGCCGCCGGCCCTCACGCCCGAGCAGATCGAAATGCTGATTCACAACCGCCACCGACCGGAGTACTGGCGGGAGCTGCTGCCGCCCGAGCACTTTGAGCTGGAAGGCTTCAACTTCCTTCAACTGGTGGACGTGACCGATCAGGAGATTCTGTCCGAGCTGAAGTACGACCTGCTGGAGCACGACGTGCTGCAGACCCCGGCCCGCTTCGAGCAGATCCAGGAGAAGCTGCGGGTGCTGTTTGCCCAACCGACGCTACAGCTAGGCATTGCGGCGTACGACGAAAAAAAACGGGTCTTCGAGGATTTTGGCCGCAAAATCAACCACAGCTTCCTCACCAAAAAGGTAGCGCACCAGTCGGCCGACAGCAGCTTCCGGTTGATTTATGACCGGCTGCTCCAGGAGCGGGAACCCTTGGTGCTGAAGGATGTGGCCACGGCCGACATTCCCGAAGACCTGCGGGCGCAAATTCTCGGGCTGGGCATTCATTCCGCCATCTTGGCGCTGCTGCCCTACGGCAACGACACAGTGGGCCTGCTCGAGCTGGGCTCGCCCCACGTGGGGGGCTTGGATGAGTTTGACATGGACAAGGTGGCCCAGTTTATTCCCTTGTTTGCCGTAGCCGTGAAGCGCAACGCCGAAGAGCTGCAAACCCGGGTGCAGGCCATCATCCGGGAAAAATTTACCGCCATCCATCCCACCATGGAATGGCGGTTTATGGACGCGGCGCGCAACCTGCTCGCCAAGCTCGACGCCGGCAACCGCACGGCCGAAATGGAGCCCATCGTGTTCGAGGAAGTGTACCCCATGCACGGCTCCTGCGACATCCGGGGCAGCAGCACGGCCCGCAACGAGGCCATCCAGGGCGACCTGATCGAGCACCTCAACCTGGCGGATAAAGTCCTGAAGAAAGCCCTGGAATGCCAGCAGCTACCCATTCTCGATGAGCTGAAATTCTACGTCACCAAACACCTTAAGCGCCTGCGCGAGGGCATGCTCACCGGCGACGAGGCCAACATCTACGACTCGCTGAAGCGGGAGGTGGAGCCCTTGTTCGAGTACCTGGCCCGGCACACGCCCGAGCTGCGCCCCATCATCACCAAGTACTGGAGCAACATCGACTCCAAGCTGGGCATCCTGTACAAGCGTCGGCAGGACTTCGAGAAGAGCGTGACCGCCCTCAACGACGCGGTGAGCGACTACCTTGACGAAGAAGAAGAAAAGGCCCAGCTGATGTATCCGCACTACTTCCACCGCTCTAAGACCGATGGCGTGGAATTCAACATCTACGTGGGCAGCACGCTGGTTCAAAACAAGCCCTTCGACTTGGTCTTTCTGAAAAACCTGCGCCTGTGGCAGCTGCTGACCATGGTGGAGATTACGCGGCGCACGGCGGCGCTGAAGGAAACCCTGCCCGTGCCGCTCGACACCACCCAGCTCATCCTCATCCACGGCCAACCGCTCGACATCCGGTTCCGGCAGGACGAGCGGCAGTTCGACGTCGACGGCGCGTACAACATCCGCTACGAAATCATCAAAAAGCGCATTGACAAAGCCACCCTGCTGGGCACCGGCGAACGCCTGACCCAACCCGGCACCATTGCGTTGGTATACACCCAAACCCGGGAGGCCGTGGAGTACTACGAATACATCGACTACCTCCAGGACCGCCGCCTGCTGGAGCCCGGCGTGGAAGAGCTGGAGCTGGAAGAGCTGCAGGGCGTAAAAGGCCTGCTGGCCCTGCGGGTGCGGGTAAAGCTGTGAGGTAGATGCCGTACTGCCCGGGGCACACGAGGCCGGCCGGGAGCGGCTCATTCGCCCAGCACCTCCCCTTCTTCCTTCCGAAACAGCCGTAAGCCTGCCCGGCAAACGACCAACCAGCCGGCGCCGCCCGCAAAGCCGGCCAGCACGTCGGTGGCGTAGTGCACGTGCAAGTACACTCGCGTAAGGCCAATCAACCCCACCCAGAGCAGCAAGGGCACGGCCCAGCCGCGGCGACCAAAATACCGCGCCAGCACCCAGGCCAGGCCGCCGTAGAAAGTCATCCCCAGCATGGCGTGGCCGCTGGGGAAGCTCAGCCCCAGCGACTGCAGCAGAGCATTGCTGGGGCGGGGCCGCCCAAAATACCATTTCAGCAATTGGTTGAGCAGCACGCCGCCCAACATGGCTACTACCAGCTCCTGCGCCGCCCGTGGCCGACCGGCCCAGCGCAGCAGCAGCGGCACCACTATGCCGGCGGGCAGTAGAAAAGGCAGCGAGGCGAAGAAGGTCACGAACCGGACCGGGGCCGTCAGGCCCGGGGCCGCGTGCCGCCAGCGGTCGACCACGCCCGCAGCCCAGTTGTCCAGGGCCATGGAGTGCTGCACAAACACCACCCGGCTCAGGTAGAAGAAGATGGCAAACGCCACCACGAACAGCCCCGCCCCGAGCGCGATTTCGACGGTGAGCAGGCCAGCCAGGGGCAGTAGCCGGGAGGGGAAACGGTTCATGGGACGGGGTGCCGACGCAGGGGAAAAGCAAAACCGCGACTACATACGCAAAACGAAAAAAGCCAGCCCTTCCTTGGGCTGGCTTTTTAAACGTGCGCTCGGGGAGACTCGAACTCCCACACCTTGCGGAACTGCCGCCTGAAGACAGCGCGTCTACCAATTTCGCCACAAGCGCATGCAGTAGGACAAAAAACCGCTCTCCTCGTTAAGCAGTGCGGCCTTTTGATGGTGCAAAGATACGTCTTCGGGTTACAGCGATACAACCCCTGGCTCATTTTTTTCCGATTGTAAGAGGATGCCGGCTTACCGACCTTTGTTTTTCAGTTACTTGCCAGCCTAATTTTTTTCTGCGACTTCCGCATTCCGGCATGTCTGATCTCCCCGCTGGTTCTTTCCAAGCTGCCCCGAGCGCCGAGCGGCCCACTGGCTTCGACCGGGTGGCGTGGTGCTACGACGCCCTAGCCGGCCTGGTATTTGGGCCCGCGCTGAAAAGAGCGCAACGGGCGGCCTTGAGGGGGCTGCCGGCCGGGGCGCCCCACGTGCTCATCCTGGGCGGGGGTACGGGCTGGGTCCTCACCGAGGTATTGCGGCGCCGGCCCCGGGCCACGGTGCTTTACCTGGAAGCCTCGCCCAACATGCTCGCCCGGGCCCGCCACCGGCTCGGGCGCGAGTCCCCCGGGGCCGCACCCCAAGTTGAGTTTCGGCACGGTACTCAGCACCACCTCGGCCCCGCCGACCGTTTTGACGTGATTGTCACGTTTTTCGTCCTCGACTGCCTGGCCGCGACCGAGTTCGACGCCGCGCTGGCGCGGCTGCGGGCCGCCCAACGCCCCGGGGCCCCCTGGCTGCTGGCTGATTTCCGGCCGGCCGGGGGCGGCTGGCGGCGGGTCCTGCTGACGTTGATGTACGCTTTTTTCCGGCTGACGACGGGGCTGCGAGCCCGGGAACTGCCGAACTTGCCCCGGGCCCTCGGCTGCCTGGGGCTGGAGCCAACCACCAGCGAAACTTTTTTCGCCGGTGCCGTCGAAGGAGTAGTCTTCGTCGAACAGTCAGCTTCCCGCCGCACCTTTGCTAGTTGATATTCCTTTTTTAAGGAAGCTGAAACCTGGTTTTATGAGCAGCGAGTGGGTTGAGCGGGGTCGGCTCAGTGTTTTTGCTGTAACTTTTGCTCAATTTTACCGACTGGCTTAGCCTTAAAAGCCTGCTGCGTTCCTTGTTTTCACATCATTTTCGTTCATGAAGCACATCGCTACCGTTACTGCTTTAATGGTCCTGGGGGTGGGGCCAATCAAAGTTCAAGCCCAAACCCAAGCACCGGTTCCGCCGAAGGCCAAAGCGCCCGCGAAGGCGTGGGCTCCCGCCAAAGCTGGGGCACCAGCCAAAGCGCCCGCAAAGGCGTGGGTTCCGGCCAAAGCTGGAGTACCGGCCAAAGCGCCCGCGAAAGCGTGGGCGCCGGCCAAAACTCCCGCGAAGCCGTGGGCGCCAGCCAAAGTTGGGGCACCGGCTAAAGTGGTAGCACCAGCTAAAGCCGTGGTCCCAGGTAAGGTTCTGGCTCCGGCCAAGGCTGGGGCGCCAACTCAGGCTGTGGCTCCCGCCAAGCCGGGAGCTCCCGCTAAAACGGCAGCCCCGGCCCCGGGAGTCGTTGGGCCAGCTAAGGTTGTGGCGCCGGCCAAGGCGCCGGCGCCGGATCTGGCACCAGCCCCCACTAAGGTCGCGGGGCCACAAACGGCGGCCCCGAAAGCCCCGGTGCCAGGGCCCGGGGCGGCTCAACCGGCTCCTGCCAAGGAGGTTCAGGGCCCGGCGGTGCGTTATACCATGTCGTTCCCGAATGCGGTACACCACGAAGCCCGGGTTACGGCCACGTTCTCGGGGTTGCCCAGCGGGCCCCTGCACGTACGCATGGCGCGTAGCTCGCCGGGGCGCTACTCCCTGCACGATTTCTCGAAAAACGTGTATTACACCGTGGCCACCGACGGCAGCAACCACCCCTTGCCCCTTAACCGGCCCGACCCCTACGGCTGGGACGTAACTCCCGGCGCCGACGGCACGGTGGTGTTCAACTATACGCTCTACGGCGACCAGACCGATGGCACTTACGTCGGCATCGACCAGCAGCACGCCCACCTCAACCTGCCCGCCGCCCTGTGCTACGCCATCGGCCTGGAAGGCCGGAGCGCCGAAATAAAGTTCGACTTGCCCCCTACCTGGAAAGTAGCCACGCAGCTGCGCCCCGGAGCCGATAAGAACCTGTTTTTAGCCCCCAACATGCAGTATTTGATGGATAGCCCGGTGTCGCTGGGTGTTCAGCAGGTACGCACGTGGCAGGAGGGTAATCAGACCATTGAGCTGGCCACCCTCTACCTGGGACCGGCGGCGGAGCTGGATGCCTACGCCAAGAAGGTGCAAAAGGTGGTGAAAGAGGAAAAAGCCGTTTTTGGCGATTTACCAACCTTTGACTTCGGACGGTACACCTTCTTAGCGGACTATTTAAGCCAGGCCACCAGCGATGGGATGGAACACCGTAACTCATCTTCGGTGACGAGCCCACGGCCCCTGCGCGACGAAGACGGCACGAAAAACCTCAGCACGGTGGCCCACGAATTCTTTCACTCCTGGAACGTGGAGCGCCTGCGGCCGAAAGACCTGGAGCCGTTCGACTTTCAGCGCGTGAACATGAGCGACGCGCTGTGGTTCGCTGAAGGCTTCACCCAGTACTACGCCCGACTATCCCTGCGCCGGGCCAAATTGATTGAGGACGAAGAGTTTTTCGACGATATCAGCCGCTGGGTGAACCTGCGTCAGAACAGCCCCGGCGCCCGTTACGCCTCGGCCATCGATATGAGCCGCCAAGCAGCGTTCAACGATAAAGCCTCGAGCAGCGACCCCACGAACGCGGTGAACACCTACTTGTCTTACTACGACCAGGGCGCGGGACTAGCGCTGGTGCTCGACTTACAGCTGCGCCAGCACCACCGCACCACGCTCGACAAGTACATGCAGGCCCTGTGGCAGCAATATGGCAAGCAGCAGGAAGGCTACGCCCCCACCAAGCCGTATACCGTGCCCGACTTACAGCGCGTGCTGGGCGAAGTGAGCAAGGATACGGTGTTTGCCAACCGCTTCTTCCGGCTGTACGTGTACGGCCGCGAGCAGCCCCGCTTCAATGAGAGCCTGCTGGGGGCGGGCTTGGTGGTTATTCCGACTCGCGTGCTGGGGGCGGCCTTGCCCCGGCAGGTGGAATTCGACGAGCAGGGCCGTTGCATCGTGGCCTACAACGCGCAGATTGGCTCGGGCCTTTACAAAGCGGGCATCGACCGCGGCGACCACCTTATGATGCTCGATGGCAAGGAGATTAAGTCCGCGGGCGACCTTGATGCCATATTGCATACGCACTCGCCCAACGACGTGGTATTCGTAAGGGTGAAAACCCGCGGCGGGGTAGAAAGAACCACGCAGCTCATCTTGGCCGAAGACCCCAACGTGCAAGTGAAGCCCGTGGAAGGCGTCGAGAAGATGGTGTATTCGCCCAACCAAAAAACCTTGCGTGAGGCTTGGCTGGCCAGTCAAGCGTCCAAATAAAGCCGTTGCCGGCTGCTTTAGGTAAGGGAGTAAGGGAGTAGAGACATTGTATGTCTCTACTCCCTTTTTTTGTCTCCCCTTTTCTATTGCCAGCCAAGTCCCCGAACCCGGCTCCGGTGGCGGGAATATGGCCTATGTTCAGGTGGGCTCTTGCAAGCAAGGCCCCGATAGGCTTTTATGCTGCTTTTTTTTACAACCGGCTGAATTGCCCCATATCTTTACCTTTGAACCGTCGCAGAGGTTTTTAGCCCAATCTTTTACCACTGGTACATTGATTGGTCTTTGGCGCTTTCACGGGTCATCCGTCTTACTCTCATTCTCTTTATATTTTCATGGAAATCTTCGATAAGCTCACCAACGCCGCTAAAGATTTTTTTATTGAGCCTGAGGAAGGACCGACTCCACCGACTACTCCGCCAACTACCCAGTACGGGGCCTCGACCGCGGCGCCGCGTGCGACGGCAGCCCCTTTCGCGGCTCCGGCCGCACCATTTGCCGCCCCAACCGTAACGCAGGCGGAACAGCGCCACCTCGACCACATCGCGGGCTTACTGGCCGGCGACGGCAAGGATTTTAGCGCGTACATGAAAATGGTGAAGAGCATGGCAGCGGCCGGTATGTCGGGGCCGCTGCTTTATCAGACGGCCTTTAATGCATTCTCGGCCGTAAACGGCGGCACGGTGCCCAGCCTGCTGGCCTCGGCTTCCCAATTTGAGCAAGTCCTGGCCACCGACCGTGAAAAAGTGCTGGCCCGACACCGCGAGAAGATGGGCGAGGCAACCGGGCCCGGCGCGGCTCCCAGCACCGTGGTGCAGCTCACGGCTCAGGAAAAAAAGCTGGCGGCCGAACTGGCCGAGCTCACCCGTCAGCTCCAAGCCAAGCAGCAGCAACTGGTGCAAACGCAGCAGCAACTAGCCGAAGAGCGCCAGAAAACGCAGGCCGCGCTGGCTTCCTACGAGCTGGCTAATTCGGCGGCGCTGGCCGAGCTGCAAGCCCACCACAAGGCGGCGGAATCGTTTTTGAACGCTGCTGGCACCGCTTCTAAATAACCTTTTTTATTGATGAATACACCCTTACTTGGCCCGCCTTCCCCGGCCGACGGCTTGCCCTCCTGGCAAAAACCCGAAAAAGTAGCCGCCTGGTCGTTCGTGGCTCTGCTCGCCGGAATGGGCGTTTACTACTGGGGCCTGATTGTTCCGTATTTAGTCGACATCGTTTTCGATACCGTCAAGCTGGGCATCGGGCTGGGGACGCTGTTCGTGCTGTTTCTGCTGGCCACCAACAAGCGCATTCAGGCCGGGCTGTGGTACCTGGGTCAGCGTATCTTCCGAACCGCGGCCAG
>NZ_JACXAD010000011.1 GCF_014699115.1 Hymenobacter montanus | reverse complement strand
CCCACTGCGCATCCGTTAATTCGTATCGTGCTGCCATCCCCTAAGTTAAGCTCCAGCACTTTTCAGACACTGCCTAATCACTCGAAATTTTGCTCGTGTTACTTACACGCCAAAAGAGTATGTAGAAGGATAAATGGAGGGCAGGGGCGGGCACACCAGCGATATGCAAATTCGGCATCACCGCAAAGGAAACGCCCCGCCACCCTCGCATGGGCCTGCTGCTTCTACGGGTTGTTTGTGCCAGCGGCCGTGCGCGGAACGGGTGAGGCAGGGTTTCTTACAGGGCTCACTGACCCGAGGTGAGGCGGCCGCCCGCTGGGGGTGCATGGGGCAGTGGCTGCCGGCAGGGCCCGTACCTGAACGTGAGGTACGACTCGTAGTAAGTACGCGAAACGCTGGCCACTCTGGGCTGCACGGCCGCCCACAGCCGCCCCCGTCGAAGAAATCCAAGCGAAAAAAGCCGACCAGAAAGCCCGCACTGGGTCGTCGAGCGCACCATAGCCGCCCCAACGGCTTCGTCACTTATCCGAATGTACCAACGGGGCCCAAAACTACCTGCCTCTGCGCTATTTTAGTCTCTACCCAAATCGCCGGGAACCGTTGCCTATTTGGATAGAATTTAGGTTGCCTGGGGTTGCCGAGGAGTAGAAAAGAGCGAAATGAGATCGTTCGTGATTCTGACCCGAATAGGTCGTCAGCTTTTCCGGTACCTGGCATGGGGCCGGCGCAATTTGCGCTATCAGTCAGTTTATCAGATAATAAGCATTTTCCGGCAGTTTCATTTGCCCCCGAAAACGTTGGGCCGGACCAATGTTACGGGTACTTTTCCAGGCTGCCGGAGCGTTGATATTTCGGAATCGATTGCTAAATTGTATGTTTACCTTTTATAACTCTTTGCGCCATGCCTGCTGTCGTTCGCGCCACCACCGATTTCTTCGACCAACTGACCAACGACTTGTTATTGTTGCGGGTCACGGCTCAGCAGCGTTTTCGGCCCCTGAGTGCGGAAGAGTTAAACCGCCGCCCGGGGCCCAGCCGCTGGAGTGCCGGCCAGTGTCTGGAGCACCTTAACATTGTCGGGGGCTACTATCTACCCAGCATTGCCCGGCGCATTGCGCAGGCCCAGGCCCGCGGGTCCAAGCCACCACCTACCATTAAGCAGGGCTTTTTTGGCCGGCGCATCGTCAACGCCATGCGCACGCCGGTGAGTACTAAGGCTTACACCACGCCCCAGCGCTACGCCCCCACCGGTAACCGTCTGCCCCGCACCGTAGCCGAGGTTTTCAGCCGTCAACTCGACGAACTGCTGCGGCTGGTGCTGCTGGCCCGGCAGGTAAATGCCAACGCCGTGCTGATTCCTAACGCCGGGTTCCCACTGCTGTTCCTGCGCCTGGCCGATCTGCTCGAAATCCTGGTGGCCCACATTCAACGCCACGTAGCCCAGGCCGAAGGCGTGCTGGCGGGTAACAGCGTGGGCGCCAAAGCATCCGCCGCCTAGTTGTATTGTCCCTCTCGGCTCAGCCATAAAAAACCCGCCCTGTAGGGCAGGGCGGGTTTTTACGGTGTTACCAGCGTTGGGAGATGGTGGGCAAAAAAGTGGTCCTGCTAAGCGCGGCAAATCATCTGGTGCCCTACCGGGGGCAGCGAAAGCGGAGCCGCGGTAGCACGGCAGAACTGCTTCGTTAAGCTAGTTAGCCAACCCAACCGCTACAGTCCCCGCGCTGGGAGAAGCAGCTAATTGCTACGCTTACTTGCCACTAAGGAAGTAGTTGGCCGACAGCTGGAAAACGCGGTGGTGACTTTGGGTATCCGTAGCATTGCCGTTAGAGTCGTTGGGTTCGAAATCAGTCAGGCCCAAGCCGTAGCCCAGGTGGGCCTGGAACGGACCTACCCGATAGCCTACCCCAGCATTAAGGCCAAGATCAATCCGGCGGGCAGTTGTGGTTATCGTGGGAAGGGAGCCGCCACCACCATTGACGCTTAAGTTATTATTGGTGCTCTGCCTGTCGCCGTACTCTACGATTAATGAGCCAGAGTAACGGTTATTAAGATAGGCTAATCTCGGGTTGGTGCTATTGAACTCTACGCTATACGAGCCGCTACCGCCTACTCCAGCGGCCACGTACGGCCCGGCAAACAACTGGAATCCTTCTGCTCCACCCAGGGTGTACACCATGTTCAGAGGCAACTCAAGGTAATTGAGCTTGGTGGTGGTAGTAATCGTAGCGGTATTTACGTAGGGGAGGTCACTGTAATCGCGCAAGGACACTTCTGATTCCACGCCTTTTTGCGAAAAAAGCAGCGAGGGTTGAAAGGAAAGCTTTTCAGTCAGGCCGATGCTCAGGGTGCCGCCTGCCTGAACGCCCACAAGGGATTTGTTTTTCAAATTGAACCCACTGGGCACGCCAGTGATCGATACCGAAGATACGTTCAGCCCCAAGCGGGGGCTAAACTGGACTGACTGGGCTCGGGAGGAAATAGTGGTCCCAGCAGTAACTAGCGCTGTTAGCAGCAGTGCAGAGGAAAAGTGCTTCACAGTAAAAAAGAGGTGCTTGTTAAAAAAGAAAGATTTTTTTGTGCTATTAATCGAAGGGCAGCAACAGCCAAAATTGGGCCAATCTGGTATGAGGTTCGATTTATCAGCCCTTCGTTTTTAAATTTGCAACCTTGCTCCCGACCTCCGCGTGCTAGCCACGCTGGACGAAACTACCGACTCGGGCGGCACCAATGGCCCGGGGCATCCCCTTGCCTGGTACCAAGCCTGCGCCGGAGGGCAGGCCTTTTACACCGCCGGTGGCCATACCGACGACAGCTACCGGGAGCCGCTATTTCTGCAGCACCTGCCAGGGGCATCCGGTATGCCTTGGGGGAGTAGAGCCTGAGACAGTAGGACGTTCGCGCCAAAGCGGGGCTGGGTGTGCAATAAAAGCTGATTCGGCATCTTTGAGACGTCAACCTAGCCCAAAGCTTAGCCCATGCGTTTTTTCCTGCTTGCCTGTCTGTTGCTGACGCTCATTTTTGGCGCCGATTCGGCGGCCCCCGCGCCTCCCACGCCCTACCAGGCCCAGTGGAAAAAGATTGACGAGCTTCTGGCCAAAAGCCAAACCACTACGGCCGCTCCGCTGGTGGAGGCCCTTTATCGGCAGGCCCGCAAAGAGCAGAACACCCCCGCTTACGTGCGGGCCCTGCTCTACAAGATCCGCCTGCTGCAAGCCAAAGAGGAAGATGAAAGCGAGAAATCCATTGCCCTGCTCGAGCGGGAGCTGCCCACGGCTAGCTTTCCGGCCCGGCCCATTCTGCACTCGCTGCTGGCCGGGCTGTACACCAGCTACCTGAACCAGAACCGGTATCGTCTCTACCAGCGCACCGCCGGAGCTGGCGCCACTACCGGCCCCAACCCGGCCGCCGATGGCGGCACCGGCCTGGCCACCTGGGACATGAGTAAGCTGGGAGCCGCCATTGTGCGGCACTACTACCAATCGGTGGAGGATTTGCCGCCGCGGCAGCTTACGACGCCGCTGGCCGCCCTCGGCGACCTGGCCCTGGGCGGCGATGCCGAAGGCCGCTCTCTACGTCCTACGCTCTACGATTTGCTGGCCCAGCGCGCCATCGAGGGCTTGAAAAACCAGGAGCTGTACGTGACCCGGCCCGAGCAGCAGTTCCAGCTCACCGACCCTGGGCTGTTCGGCTCGGCGCAGGAATTCGCGGCCCTGCGCCTGCTGGCGCCGGATGCCGACTCGCTGAACGGCCAGGTGCACGCCCTGCACCTGTTGCAGCGCCTCACGGCCTCGCGCCAACAGCTGGCGCCCGCCGACCAGGCGGCCCTGGCCGATGTAGACTTAGCGCGCATCGACTACCTGCGCAGCCTCACCCAAGGCAGCGACTTGGCCGAACAGTACGAGCCGGCCCTGGTGCGCCTGGCCGAAACGTACCGGGCGCTGCCCATCAGCACGGAGTTCATGGCGCGCCGGGCCGAGCTGCGCCGCGAATCCGATGCCGTGGCCGCCGTGCAGCTGGCGCGGGAGGCCGAGGCTCGGTTCCCGAAGTCGCGCGGGGCGGCGCGGGCCCGCGCGCTACGGGAGGATATTGAACGGCCGGAGCTGTCGTTTTCGGCCGCCGAGGTGGTAATTCCCAACCAGCCCTGGCGGTTAGACCTGGTAACTCGCAACGTGACCGCCCTGCACGCCTGGGCGTATCCGGTTTCGCTGTCGGAGTGGGAGAGCCTGCAAAGCCACGGCCCCGCCGAGCGCGACAAGCAGCAGCGCCGAATTGCCAGCCGTCCGCCCGCGGCAGCCTGGGCCATTCCACTGCCCGCGCACCCCTTAGATTATCGGGAGCAGAAGCAGGCGGTGGCCGGAAACGCGCTGCCAGCCGGGCGCTACCTGATTTTGATCAGCAACCAAGCCGGGCAAGCCCTGGTGCGCCGCCCGGACCTGGTTACCAGCTTCGGCCTGCTGCAAGCCAGCGAGCTGAGTGGCATAACTCAGCGCGACCATGCCACGGGGGCCTTGCGGCTGCTGCTTCTGCACCGGCAGAGTGGCGCGCCGCTCGCGGGCGTGCCGGCCCGAGCCAGCTATTCCTTCTACAATGAGGCCAAGCGCCAACAGCAGAGCCGCCGGGGACCGATAGCGCAGACGGACGCGACGGGTGAAGTGCAGCTGGACGGCGATAACCCCGGGGGCTACAGCCCGGGGTCGGCGCGCCTGGCGGCCGTCTGGGCGTGGCGCGGCACTGATACCCTGGTAATGAATCAAATAGATGGCTACTACCGCCCCGCTGGCAACGAGGCGGAGGTACCCCAGCGCCGCCCGTTTCTCTTTACCGACCGCGCCATTTACCGGCCCGGCCAAACGCTGTACTTCAAAGGAATACTGACTGAGAGCCTGGGTGGCAAGGCCCGCCTGTTGGCGGGCCAGGCGCTGAGCGTACGGCTGGTCGACGTAAATGGCCAGACGGTGCAGACGCTGTCCTTTACCACCTCGGAGTTCGGGTCGTTCCACGGGTCGCTGGTGCTGCCCACGGGGCTGCTCAACGGCGAAATGAGCCTGCAAACCGACCAGGGAGAAGTGCGCTTCGCGGTGGAAGACTACAAGCGCCCGACCTTTTTGGTGACCATCGATCCGGTGCCTGGTCAGCCCCAGCTCGGCCAGCCGCTCGCCGTGGCAGGCAGCGCCCGCGCCTACGCCGGGCAAGCCACCGATGGCGCCAAAGTAAGCTACCGCGTGACGCGCCGCGCCCTGTGGCCCGTGTTCGAGTACGGCCTGCGAGGTGGCTTCTACCCTCCTAATGGAGGCGAAACGCGCGAGATTGCCCACGGCCTCACCACCACCGATGCCGAGGGGCGCTTCAGCCTCAGCTTTACGCCGCCCCGGGCGCCTAAGCCGCCGGGCTACCGCGGCTGGGAGCCGGGCTATTTATTTGAAGTAACGGCCGACGTAACCGACGCGGCCGGCGAAACCCGCACGGGCACCCGCAGCTTCGTCGTTGGCCCCAACCCGCTCAGCTTGCAGCTCAGCGGCCCCCACGAGGTTGATAAGCAGCACTTGCCCACCTTCACGCTGTTGAGCAGCAACGCTACGGGCGAGCCCGTGGCCGCCGCCGGCACGCTGCGCCTGCTGGCCCGCCGCTACCGCCCCAACCCGCCGGGCGTACCCGGCCCGGCCCCCGAAACCGAAGAAGATGAAGCCGCACCGGAGCTGGTCGCCACCTTGCCCTTCGATACCCGAAGCGGCCGGGACCTGAACCTGGCGGCCACCCTGCGGGCGCTGCCCCTGGGCCGCTACCGCCTCGAAGCCCGGACTGCCGGAACGGACTCGGCCCGCACCAGGCACGACTTCACCCTCTACGATTCGCAGGCGACCACCATTCCCTACTCCACGCCCGACTGGTTTGTGGCCCTCGCGGATACAGTAGCTCCCGGCCAGCCCGCCACGGTGCTGCTGGGCAGCAGTGCGACGGGCGCCCGCCTGCTGCTCGAAGTGGAGCGCGGGGGCAA
The DNA here is from genome assembly GCF_014699115.1 of Hymenobacter montanus. Lineage (GTDB taxonomy): Bacteria > Bacteroidota > Bacteroidia > Cytophagales > Hymenobacteraceae > Hymenobacter > Hymenobacter montanus. The sequence continues at coordinate 154,655 of NZ_JACXAD010000011.1, read as the reverse complement.
GCTCCTGCGCAAAGAATGGCTGACGCTCCAGCCGGGCGAGCAACGGCGGCTTACCGTGGAAAGCGGCCCCGCCGCGGCTAGTGGGCCGCTCTATGTGCACACCCTGCAAGTGCACGACAACCAGCTGTACCGCCACCAGGCTACGGTGGAGGTGGCCGAAAAGCCCCAGCCGCTGAAGGTGGCCATCAGTACCTTTCGCGATAAGCTCCAGCCCGGCCAAAAGGAAACCTGGCGCGTGACTATCCAGCAGGCCAACGGCCAGGCGGCCGAGGCCGAGCTGCTGGCCACGCTGTACGACCAGAGCCTGGATATTTTCCGCCCTCATCAATTTCCAGGCTTGGAGTTTGGTGCCGGCTACCATCCCGCGTGGTTTGGCTGGCAGGGCGAGTTCACCCGGGTGGGGGCCCAGCCCTTGTTCGAACCAGGGTATTCGGGACCCGCCATGGTGGTTTATCCAGCCCTGAACACCTGGGACGGGCTGCAAGACAACTTTGTCGGGTATGGCGGCGGCCGGCGGGGGCCCTTGAGGCGGGCCATGGTCGGGCGAGCGGCCGGCGCCCAGCTCAGTGAAGTGATGGTCGCTGATGCAAATGCGGCCCCCGCGCCAATGGCTTCCGCCGCGGGAGCTACTTCGTCCGCCTTGCGAAAGGGGCTAGACGACGCGCGAACTATTGCGGGGGGTAATGCAGTCCGCCCGCCCGCGCCCGACCTGACTACCGTGCCTACGCGCACTGACTTCCGCGAGACGGCTTTCTGGCAGCCGGCCTTGCACACCGACAAAAACGGTGACATCGTGCTCGAGTTTCAAATGCCGGAGGCCGTGACGCGCTGGCAACTGCTGGCCCTGGCCCACGACAAGAGCCTGCACACCGGTCGACTCGCCCGGCAGCTCGTTACCCAGAAAGAAATTCAGATTACTCCCAACGCGCCGCGCTTTTTTCGGCCGGGCGACACCTTCACCTTTCCGGCCAAGTTCTCCAACCTGACCGACCATCCCACTACCGGCAGCGCGCAGCTATTTCTGCTCGACGCCGCGACTGGCCAGGACCTTAGCCGCCAGCTATTGAAAAGCCCGGCCCAGCAAGCCGTGTCGGCCGACGCGCACCAGAGTACCGCCCTGGGCTGGGAAATCAGCCTGCCCGCCGATTTTGCCCCGGCCGCCGTGACCTATCGGGTAGTGGCGAGCACTTCGTTTCCGGCTGGCGGGCTGAAGTCCGTGGAAGGAAGTAAGGCCCAGAAAGGCAAAAAAGGCCTGGGCACCGACGCCGGACCAGCGGCCACCAGTTATACCGACGGCGAGGAAAGCACCCTGGCCGTGCTGCCCAACCGCCTGCTTATTACCGAGCGCCTGCCGCTGCCCATCGTGGGCCCCGGCTCCCGCACATTTGAGCTGAGCAAGCTCACGGGCCCCGGCAGCCCCACGCGCCGCAACTACAGCCTCACGCTGGAGATGACGGCCAACCCCGCTTGGTACGCCGTGCAGAGCTTGCCCTACCTGGTAGAGTACCCCTACGAGGGCTCCGAGCAGGTATTGAGCCGCCTGTACGCCAACCTGGTAGCGGCGCAGATTCTGAAGTCCAACCCCCGCTTCAAAGCCGTACTGGCGGAATGGACCCGGCAGGCACAAAGCGGCACTGCGGCCCAGAAGAACGCCCTCGCCAGCAAGCTAGCCCAAAACCAGGAGCTGAAAAACCTCTTGCTGCAAGAAACGCCCTGGGTGCGCGACGCCCAGGGCGAGACCGAGCGTCTGGCCCGCCTCACCGGGCTGTTCGATGAAGTGCGGCTGAAGGCTGAAACCAGCCGCGCCTTGCTCCAGCTGCAGCGCATGCAGCGGCCCAATGGGGCATTCCCCTGGTTTGAGAAGATGCCGGACGACCGCTACATCACGCAGCTTATCGTGGCCGGCTTTGGCCGGCTGAAGAAGTTGAATGCCTTCGATGCCGGCCAGGATGATACTGCCCGCGGCATCTTGCAGAATGCCCTGCGCTACCTCGATGAAGCCACCGCCTTCGACTACGCCGAGCTGCGCCGCCAAAAAAACGTGAGGCTGGCCGACAACCACCTCAGCGACCTGGCCATTCAGGCCCTGTACGCCCGCAGCTTTTGGCGGGAGCAGCCTATCGCGGTGGCAGCCCGCCCGGCGTATGCCTACTACCGCGAGCAGGCCGCTAGGTTCTGGCCCAGCCAGCCGCGCTACCTGCAAGCTCAGCTGGCCCTGGCGCTGTTCCGCGAAAGCCCCGCCGCTCCGGCGGTCTCGGACATCCTGCGGGCCCTGGCCGAGAATGCCCTGCACTCGCCCGAGCTGGGTATGTATTGGAAGGAAGTGCGCGGCGGCTACTACTGGCGCGAGGCGCCCACCGAAACCCAGGCCACTCTTATCGAAGCGTTCGACGAAATAAAAAACGACCAGAAAGCTGTGGACGAGATGAAGCTCTGGCTGCTCAAGCATAAGCAGACGCATCACTGGGAAAGCACCCGTGCCACCGCCGATGCTTGCTACGCCCTGCTGCTGCGGGGCTCCGACTGGCTGGCTCCCACCCAGCCGCTGCAGGTCACCGTTGGCGGCCAGCCCGTGCAGGCCGAGGCGGCGCAGGCGGGCACCGGCTATTTCAAAACCAGTTGGTCGGCCGCCGAGGTCCAGCCCGCCCTGGGCAAGGTTACCATTACCAAGCCCGACGCGGGCGTGGCGTGGGGGGGCCTGTACTGGCAGTACTTCGAAGACATCGACCAGGTGACTCCCGCCGCTACGCCGCTCAGCCTGGAGCGTCAGCTCTACCGCGAAACCCGCACGGCCGGGGGGCCGGTGCTGGAGAAAATCAGCGCGGCCACGCCGCTCAAAGTCGGCGAAGCGCTGGTGGTGCGCCTGGTGCTGCGCACCGACCGCGACCTGGAATACGTGCAGTTGAAAGACCAGCGCGCTGCCGGCTTAGAGCCCATCGGCCCAACCAGTGGCTACCGCTACCAGAATGGGTTGGGCTATTACGAGTCGCCGCGCGAGGCGGCGACCAATTTCTTTTTGAGCGCCGTGCCGCGTGGCACGCACGTGCTGGAGTACCGGTTGCGCGCCGCCCAGGCCGGTAACTTTTCGGGGGGGCTGAGTGAGGTGCAGTGCCTGTATGCGCCGGAGTTTGGCGCGCATTCGGCGGGCTCGCGGCTGCAGGTTGCCCGGTAGCCAAAAGAGTACTAAATATCCACTTAGGCTGTTTAAAGGGCCTTCTGAGCGTTTAAAACAGCCTCGGCCTTGCATTTAACCAGGGGAAGCTGTAGCTTTGTCTTATGTTCGGTTTATAATTATCACTTATGAAGCACCTATTTGTTCTCTTTTCGCTGCTCCTAACCTGGAGCACTGCCCAGGCTCAAACCGAGAAACAAACGCCGGTTTCAAAGCTGCCCGGTGAAGAAAATCTGAGCTTGCGGGAGCGGGCCGAGCGGGATTTTCTGATGCCGGTGCGCCGCAAAAAGATCGTAGTTGAAGCACCTAAAGGCAGCATCGAGGACAATACGGCCGCTCCCGAATCGGACGCCACGGCCCACTACAGCGACGTGGCCGATGAGGCCACCATGCCGGTCCATACTACTCGCAGCTACGAAGCTCGCCACACCGAGGCCCTGGCCGCTCGCCGCGAAGAGGCCCGCGCCGAAGCCCGGGTAGAAGCCCGTGCCGCTCGGTACAGTCGGGCGGCCCGCTACAGCCGCAGCACCAGAGCCAGCTCCCACAAAGCGGCTGCGCGTCGCAGCAAGGCGAAGGCTGGGGCTCACGCAAAGACCAGCAAAGCAAAAGCATCTAAGAAAGCCAAGCACACCGCCGCCAAGAGCAAGAAGCGTAGCACGACTCATAGCAAGGCTAAGAAAAGCGCCACGCATAAATCGACGAAGAAAAGCGCTTCCGCAAAATCCAAAAGGAAAGCCAGGCACCGCCGCTAACCAGCGTGCTTGATCGACAAACAGCAACGCCCGGTACTTACGTGCCGGGCGTTGTTGTTTGTCCGTACGCGGCTGTTTGGCGAATGCATCTGCCCATCGCCCCTACTTAGCTTGCCAGCCCACGTGGTTTAAGTAGCCGGTCACAAGTCCTGGTCTAGCAAAAGGCGGTCCTGCTCATCTGGCGTCCGCGGAGCCGAAGCAGCTCTCCCGCTTCGTAGAACAACGCTGGCCAAATGGGAGAGCTTCGGTTCGGCTCAGCAGGGTGTTCTGGTAGAGGCCGCTGACAGCGCCACACGGCCTTAAGCCGCCTGAGTCGCCATCGGCGACGGGTGCGAAAGCCCTGTGCTGAACGAATACTTCGGGCATCGTACGCAAAAAAGCCAGGCTACCCCAATGGGCAGCCTGGCTTTTTTGCGCAGAAATTAAGGGTCTTACCGGTGGTTGCGGACGATGAAGTTGTTGAAGGTGGCGCTGTTGCCCTCGGCCCCTTGGGCCACCAGCGCTATGCGCACGCCCCGGTCCCACGGCGGCAGGTAGGTACCGTTGAGGCTGAAGCTGTCGGTTGGCAGGGGCTGCCAGGTGGCGCCGTCGGTGCTGTAGGCGAAGCGGTAGCGCTGACCACCCCACACCTCCAGGCGCAGGGTAATGGTATCGCAGGGATCCACAAAGACCTGCACGAGGCACTGCTGCTTACCGCTTTTCACGTGCCAGATTTGCACCTGGCCGTTGCCGGCCATTAGGGCCAGGGCGTTGTACGGGTCACCGACGGCGGCCAGGCCCGCGAAGGTATCGGTGGGCAGGTTGGCAAAATCGAGGGTGGTGGCGGCTTTGTAGGTAGCCACGTGCGTGCGGCGGGCAACCAGCGCCCCGAGGCGCGAAGCGCCGGCCTGCAAGTGCAGCTGGCCGTCGCGGACCTTGGTGGTGGGCTGCTGACCAATGGGCCACTGCCACTCCAGGCCCAGGCGGTCGCCTTCGAACTCTTCGGCAATGTTGAGCTCACTCACGTTGGTAAGTGGAGCGGCCTGCGGGCTGCGGCGCTCAAACTCGGGCCAGCCTTCGGCATTCCAGGTGAACTCGCTGAGGAGGCCCTGCCGGCCCACGAACTCGTGGCTGGCGGCGAGGTAGGCGTGGTGCAGCAAGAACCAGCGGCCATCCATTTCGGCGACGGTGCCGTGGCCGGGGCATTTCCAAACCTCGTTGCGGTCGAGGATGGGGTTCTGGTCGTACTTCTCCCAGGGGCCGAGCAGGTTGCGGGACCGGGCTACCCCGGTGGCATAGTTGCAGCCCTTTCCGCAGCAGCTGTTACCAGCGTAGAACATGTAGAAGTAGCCGTTGTGCCGCACCAGGGCCGAACCCTCGACCAGGGGCCCTTCCCAACGCACGTCGTTGCCGAACAGCTCAGTGGCTTCACCAATCAGGGCCGTGCGCTCGTCGTTCAGGCGCTGCGCCCAGATTGGGGTATCCTGGTGGCAGGAGTTGCCGTCCTCTTTCCAGATGAGGTAGAGGTCGCCATTCTCATCGGGCATGGCAAAGCCGTCGATGGAGCCGGCCTCCTGGCCTACCAGCGGGCCATGGTCGTGGTAAGGGCCTTCGGGAGAGTCGGCACTGGCGACGGCCACGCAGAGCATGCCCCCTTTTTTGCGGGCAGTGTAATACACGTAAGTGCGCCCGTTTTCCTGGTAGAACTCCGGCGCCCAGAAGTTGGAGCCGGCCCAATCGGGCAGCTTATCGGGGAAAACGTGGCCCACCAGCTCCCAATCGAGCAGATTTTTAGAGGTAAACAGTGGAAACACCGCCCCCCACTCCGCCGAGGTCGCGCTGGCCCAGTAAGTGTCGCCAATCTTGGTGACAGTGGGGTCGGGAAAGTCGCCGGGCAACACTACCTGGTCGTAGGACCGACGGGTTACGGGAGCGATTTCCGGGGAGACGCTGCTGGCGAGGCGGGTTGCCAATTCTAGTTCGATGGACACGGGTGGAGGTACAAAGAGGTTAGGCAAAAAAGCTGATTCTGGAATAACTCAGCATTCCAGACTGAAAGGTAAGGAACCGAAACAAAAAGGCGGGCAAAAATGTGACTTTTCTGGATGAACCCCCTAAAGCAATCGGTGAATGAATAATTCCACCGGGCGAAAGATACCAGGGTAAATACGTAGACTTTTCTTCGCTCAGCGGCCTGGTACGAGCCAAATTCACTATGTTCAAATGTAGGCAGAGCAGCTAAGCACGGAAGCATAATTCAGGCCAACCTGGTTTTATGGCGAAGAGGAAGAGAGTAAAGAATTTGACTATTTCAAGAAAGTTCAGGTAGGGCAATAGTGTCCGAAACTTAACGAGAACACTAAGTAATGGAAAGCCGAATAAATAATCACGCTTTGGCCGTCGCGGAGCAACAAATCCCGTAGCTGGTCATTCGGATAAGCTGGACATTAAAGAAAATAGGCATCTCTAAGAGAAGCAGAAAATCGCATGAAGGCGCCAGCTATAGAAATTGGGTTGCCAAGTGATGTTTTAGCCAACCAGCGGGTATTTCAGAGGGTGAGGGTAGGGGAGTGAGGTAGAATTTGCCGAGTACTAGCAAACTGTACTTTACAAGCAGTAAGCGTAGCTAACGACATCTAGTGGAGTGCTACAGCTATCTAGCGCGGTCTTAAGGCAGCAAGGGCGTGTCGGCGCTGCTCAATCAACGGTGAGGCGCTGACCAGCCCGACCGATGAGGACGCGTGGAGCTGGCCCTGGCTTGCAGTACACTGTCCGTGGTGAGTGTTTTACCAATTATTAAGCAAAAAGCCTCAATACGCAATGTATTGAGGCTTTTTGCTTCAATTATGTAGCCGCGACGGGAATCGAATTACCTAATAAAAGCACCTTGTTTACAAGGTGTTACCCTCATCTGTTCATCAGCTGGGGCAGAAACGGGGCCACTTTCCATCAAATGCCACCGCACCTCTCCCTTATCGAAGCCCCGCGCCTCCAAAGCCTCGGCTGGTGGAATGATCGGGGCTTTGTCGTGAATTACTTGTGCTGAACTTGAAAACTGAGCGCTGTTATCGCTAGTAGGTTTCGGTTTACGATAAGTACGCCCGCGACAAGTATCCCTTAACCTCGCCCGTCGTTGTGCTCACCTTCCCCATTCCGCATTGGTGAGTTCCTGCACTGTTACCACATCATTGCGTTCCAGGACTCGAACAATGGTAGACTCAGCGGATGAAGCCGCCCGCAGGTTGAGCGTTGTAGCGGCACTAGCCATGTCTCCTCATTGGATGCCTAACAAAATGGGGGCTGGTGCTACTTCGGCTAGCCGCCTCAGAAAGACCTCTCCGATTAGCTTTTAGGTTTTCATAAGCTACTGATTTGATGTATAAGTTTGAGTTTTCGTACCTCCTTTTCTGTGTCACAAGCGAACATGCAAGCACTGTTACGCCTCAAGGCTTGGCAACTTTTTCTTCTTTTGTTTGGGGTTCCAATGGTGCTCCAAGCAGTGGTTATTTCGGCGCTTTTTACAGAAAGTGAAATTCTGGACCCCTGGGCTGTGGTGGGCCTCCTGTTCGTCGCATTCCTGACCTTAGGACTGCTGCTGGTGTGGGTGTATGCTCTGGGTTCCCACCTCTACCGCCGGCTGCCGGCCACGACAGTGATGAGCCTGACCCGGTTTCGAATCGCCGTCGTGCTCCCAGTCGCATATGTATTCCTGCTCCTGCTATACGCTGGAAACGTCTTCCGCGAGGGGTCACAGGTCAGTGTGAATGGGTTTATTACTCTGTTTGTGTTGCTTCACTTGTCGTCCATGGCGTGTCTGTTCTACTGCCTCTACTTCACCGCTAAAGCCTTAAAGACGGTGGAAAGAAATGCTCCCGTACCCGTAAGTGAGTACTTGGGAGAGTTTTTCCTGCTGTGGTTTTTCCCGGTTGGTATCTGGGTCCTACAGCCACGCGTCAACCGCTTGTTTGCCGCACCTCCGTCGCAAACGCCCGGCTAAATAAGCTGGGTTTGGTTGTTCGCTTCCTGTTCACAAAGAAGGTGCTTTTGCTTATCCTAATACTGAACGGGGGAATAGCGTCAAATACTGACAGGTATTGTGGGTCACCTTGCTTTTCTTTTTGACGTAGCTACGCACAAAGCTTATCCAGTCTCCATTAATCATTGGCTTGGTTAAAAGGGTAGTCTAAAAGGTGCTAGCAATTGCGGTAGCGGGCGGTAGTGTGGCGCATGAGGTGGGTAGAGCTGACAAGCTACGAAAAGGCTTCACGTCATCGACTGAGAAACTCATGGCCAATAACCTGAATTTGTCCCATAAACTGTCCTACAAACGAAAGAAAAGGCCGTTTGCAATCTGCAAACGGCCTTTTATGTAGCCGCGACGGGAATCGAACCCATATCAAGCGTTTAGGAAACGCCTATTCTATCCGTTGAACTACGCAGCCTGCAGTCAGCTGCCGCAAAGATAAGCCATTGAGAGCGGAGGCAAGATTCCCTTTAGTTATTGAAATAAAAAGAGCAAGTAGCGGTAAGCAGTCATTCTGAACGAAGCCATGGCTTCGGGTTCGCCCATAAGAGCCCGGCGTCCCACGAATAAAGTTGAGAGCCCTTGTAACAGTGGGCCAACACTCCTTACCGACCATCCTGATAGCTCAGCAAGCAGATAATCCACTCCTGGCATTGCTGCCAAGCCGGTGTCGCACGAGCTTTCTGGTCGGCAACCGGGCTGTTCGAACGATACCTCAACGCCTTTATTATGCATTACTACTCTACTTGCTGGCCTTTTGTCACGCTGATGGCGCGCTACCTCGAACAAACTGCAAGCGGTCATGCCCGTGAGTGGGGCCGTCAACGGCGACGTATTTCGCTTGCCTGCGCCACGTGCTGGAGCCGACGTTGCGGGTGGGCGACGTGGTCGTGCTCGACAACTTCCCCACCCACAAAGTGGCCGGTTTGGCTAAACTCATCGCAGCCCGTGGGGCCCGCCTGCGGTAGCGGCCGTCCTATTCGTCCGATTTTAACTCTATCGGATTGGTCTTCAGCAAGCTCAAAACCTGGCTGCACACGGCCCAGGCCTACATTCGGGAGGTCCTAGAGGACGTCATCGTGGCCTCCGACGGCTGGCTAACCAAGCAGGACGCCAAAACCCGGTTTGGCCATCATGGCTAGTATGTACACTAACCTGACGCTCTAGTTAGTCTTATAATATTTATTGCTTATCCACTTGCCCCGATAGGTGTATCGTACGATGTAAAACCCTTCTTGCATCTGGTCCAAGATGTGCTCCAAATCTTGCTTTGAGATGCGCTCAAAGTTCTTGATTATCTGCAATGAGGAATTTAGGACATTGACATTGGTCAGTTCGGCAGATTCGGGTATCTCCAATGCCTGATTCTCTTTAGCAACGGTTTGTTGATGAGCAATGTCAGTACCAGGCGCCGGTCGGCAAATATTGCATACATTTATATGTATGGGTATTAGGCCGCTGTTCTCATTGTTGCAGGGCGGATCCAGCCTCACTGGGTTTATCCAATGTGTGAGACCGATAGAATGAGTTATGACGTTAGGGTTGGTGGGGTTGATATCAGAAGTCTTGTAGCAAATAAATTTTCCTGGCTTACCTACTCCAGACTGGCCAAGTATTTCAAGATTTGAATCGTCAGCAACTTCAGTACCCGAGAATATCTCATCAGGAACTATTAGACTAGTGTTAATAATGGGTCGGTCTGCCCCTCGCCATTTTACAACCTGAATATTCCATTTGTTATTCTGCCAGAAAATACGATATATTTTGTTTTTAGGCCCAGTGAAGAATAGCGAAGACTCATCATCACTCCATTTCATACCGCCGGTTACGAAGGTATTATTCGCGTACCAAGAGCCAGGCTGTTCTGTCATTCTAGTATACATGGAGATATCAGATGGAGCCGGGAAGCCAAGTTTTGCGTATTTCCAAATCCAGTGAGATGGGTTTGTCCAACTATCCATGTAAATATGTGATATCTCGTTGTCGGTGTCTTTATAAAACAAAACGTTACGCGTTTCGCTCCATTCTAATTCTCCAGCAACGTTGGCCGGGGCCGTTTCTGGATTGACGGTTACGACAGGGCCCCAGGCCCATTGTGCAGTAGGGAACGACCAGGTGTCGCGGAAAATATGATGTATCTTATTATCAGTGGTCTTGTAGAACAATGCTTGCCGATTTTCACTCCAGGTTAATTCGCCATCCACATTAGTAGGCGCAATTTGATAAGGCGAACTAGCCGCATTTTGAAAGGGGGAGCTTTCGTAGTTCCATCGACCATTCTGGTAAATGGAAATCGCGGAAATTCCGCCGCTGGTATTCTTATAAAACAATCGATTGCCAGCGGCATTCGTTACCAAACTACCTGCGACATTGTTTGGGGCATCAGCTGATAGCGGCGCGTTGACCCAGCCATGCGTAGGGCTCCAGTCGTCATAATAAAAATGGGAAATTCCGCCGGTGGTATTTTTGTAAAATAAAACCTGACGAGTCTCATTCCAGACCAAGTCTCCGTCCACATTACTCACGCCGGCAACAAAGTTCTGTTGATAAGCCCATTGGCCAGGGCTCTGCTGGTACATGGTAGATACCCCACTGCTCGTATTCCTGTAAAATAACCGGTCCATTGAGCCATTTGCTACCAGATTACCTGCTACATTAGCAGGAGACGTATTTGTTAGCTTGATAGCTCGCTTAGGTTTAAAAACTTTGATATATTCAATATCCAAATTGGCAGCTAAGCCAGGCGATGCATTACTATGAACTCCTAAATTAGTAATAAGCTCCATAGCATTAAAGGTCGCGTCGTTGTTATAGGGGCTAGTCAAGGTATATAGCTCCGTGCCATCCAGATAAAACGTGATAGTCGTGGGAGTCCAGATGCAGGTCCAGGTATGAGAAGCTAAAGCAAAGTAACCGGGGTAATCAGCTTGAAAATGGATTCCGCAGTTTTGCGGATTCGAATTGTTGCCATAATGGACACTTGAAAACATTTTGCTCTTATCAATTGAATATATCTCGAATATATCTAATTCCGGGGGCCAGGCATGTGTACCATTCAGCCAGAAAGCCGGTGTTGTGCCAACTTCAGGAGGTAGTTTACACCGTATCTCAAACATTCCATTTAAGAAGCCTCTATCATTGCCTGTTGTATAAAAGTTGTCGCGATAGGCATCTTTACTCCTTAGCATTCCGGAACTGTATCTATATCTATCCCCCGTCAACTCACACGTATGGTCTTGCTCACTGGCTGATATTCTGAGACCACTAGGAAATGTGTTAAGCAATGACATCGCATTTGTGCCGTTATACCATTCCCTGATGGTGCTATTCGAATTGGGAATTGCGTTTGCACAATAGGTGCTGGTAGGATGATATTCTGTTTCCCAATGATTTGTTGTGATACTACTAGTAGATGGATAATTAAAATAGTCTTCAAATAATATTTCCCAGTCATCATAACGTAGAACGACAGGAGCATCAATGTGTAAGCTTTGGCTTCGGCTTATTTGAATTGCACCGAACGTGAGCAGGGCGAAACAAAGAGATGTTTTCATTAAAATGAGAAAAAGGGGTGTCGCTGAATATATAGAGCTTTTATGAGTTGGTAGAAAATATTAAGCATTATATTGCAATCATAATGCTTTTCGCACTAGGGAAATTTTGATAGTAAAATTCACCATAAAGAAAAATGCATTCTCGCTCAGGCCCGACGGAATAATAAATACACCTTATTCGTTATATAATTGAACCGTTAGGTGTCAAAGTTGATGTTGTCGCAGGTAAGACTCAATAACAGAGTCTCTGGAAAAAGCAAAAGCCGTTTCATGAATGAAAACAGCTTTTATAGTAGTCAGGACAGGAATCGAACCCATATCAAGCGTTTAGGAAACGCCTATTCTATCCGTTGAACTACGCAGCCAGTAGTCAGCTGCCGCAAGGATAAGCCATTGAGAGCGGAGGCAAGATCCTGGCCCCTCTGCTACCGCTATGCGGCTCTGGGTTAGCAAAGTGGTAAACACTCTACTAACCCAGAGCCGTTATTTCTACGACTTACGTAGCTTAACAGCGACAAATTACAAAAAAAAACGCTTGTAATACAAAAATATTTCTACGACTTGTACAGCAGCGCGATGGCGAACGACAGCGCGGTCAGGATTAGCCCGACCATGAAAATGGTGTAGCTGGTGCGCAGCAGGTTGTATTTGCGCGATAACACCTCGCCGAGGTAGTACACGTCGGTTATCATGTTGGTGTAGATGGCTTCCTTCTGCCGCATGATCTCGCGCATGCCGCCCTGGAAATTATCGAGGCTGAGCTTGGTGAAGTTGCCGAAGAACAGCAGGTTTACGCGGCGGTTGGTGGCAATCTGGGGGCTTTTCTTCAGCCACTTGAAAGCCGTCACGTCGGGCTGGGCCGAGAGGATGGCCGTCGTGACCGACCCCAGGGCCGTGGCCAGCAGGATGCTCACCGGAATGCTGAGCACGGGGTTGTTGCCCATCAGGGGGGCCAGGGCGCCGGTTTTGCCCATCTTGGCGCCTAGGTAGGTGATGATGACCGAAATCAGCACGGCGTTGAGCTGAATCATCATGCTGGCCTTCTTGTCGGCCATATCACTCAGCTTCATGTGGTTGCCATACATGGTCCGGAACATGGTCTCGATGCCGCGCTTGGGCTCGGCAAAGGTTTCGTTCTGGGCCTGGGCCTTCTTTTTCCCCTTCTTCTTGGTCTTTTTCAGCTCGTCGTGCTGCCGGGCCACGTTGGCCTTGAAGGCCTTCCGGTAGCGGGCCTTGCCGGCTGTGGACTGGTACTTGTGGGCCAGCATGAAGTCGAGCTGCTGCTCGGCCCATTCCGGGCTCGAATAGCTTTTGCCCAGCACCAGCTCCCATTCGGTGCGCAGCAGCTCGGCGCTGGCCTGGAAGTCCTCACTGGCCAGGTTGCTCATGTCGGCGTCCACGAGCAGCCGTTGCAGCTCGGTGGTGGGCGTCGCGTCGCGGTGAGTGGCTTTGATGAGGTCGTTGATGAGCTGCACGCGGCCGGGGGCCACGCCGTGCTCGGCCAGCCAGGGGGCGGCCCGCTCCGCGCTCCGGAACTCGTGGCCGTCGTATACGTCGAGGTAGCCAACGTCATGAAACCAGGCGGCCAGCAGCAGAGCCTCGGTGTCGTCGGGGCTAAGGTTGGCGGCGGGCGCCAGGCTGCGACACTCCTTGACCACGGCTTCGGTGTGGCGCAGCGAGTGATAGGTGAGCTTGGCCGACAATTCCTTCGTGAAAAGGTCGGTGACGTAGGCTTGGGCCTCTTTCACCAGGGGCGAGGCTTTGGCTTTGGGCTGCTTGTCGGCCTCGGCGGGAGAGGGCTCACTGGCCGCCGGGGGGGCGGGCGTACGGGGTTCCACCGATTCGGCCGGCGCGGCAGTTTCGACGGAATAGGGGGTGGTTTCTTTCATAATTAGGTGAAGCTACGGCCGGTGCATCGGACGGGCTTACCCACATAGAACGCGAAGCACCGGGCGGAAGTTGAAAACGGCGGCCTAACCGCACGGCGACGCTTTGCGTAACGGGCCTACGCGACTGTTTCCACGACGGTCGTACGTTTACAATACTATTCCCGCGGCGGGCTTCTGCACCCCACCCACTCCTCAGTACTATGCCCTTGTTTTTCCGCTTTCGACCCGCGCTGCTGCTATTCTGCGCGGTTTTGGCGTTTCCACTGCGTACCCTAGCCCAGGGCGAGTCCAGCCAGAACCCGCACGTTTCGCGCCCTAACTACCGGCGTGGCGGGCTCGGCTGGGAAAGTAAGCTGCCCCCCGACAGCACCCGCATCCGCTACACGGTATTTTTGATTGGTGACGTGGGCAACCCCATTCCCCGGGAAAAGGGCGGCGAGCCCTCGCTGAACTTCCTGCGCAAGAAAATTCTGGAAGCCGGGGCCAAAAGCACCACCATCTACCTCGGCGACAACGTGTACGAGTACGGCATGCCGGAGGAAGGCGCTTACGACCGCCAGGAGTCGGAGCGCCGCCTGCGCGACCAGATCGACGTGCTGCGGGGCTACCCGGGCGAGAAGTACATGATTCCCGGCAACCACGACTGGAAGCAGGGCCTGAGGGGCGGCCTGGAACAGGTGCTGCGCGAGCAGCGCTACGCCGAGTACTACCTGGCCAGCGACTCGGCGGCGTTCTCTTACACGGGCGACTTCATTACGCCCAGCAACGGCTGCCCCGGTCCCTACGAAATCCGCCTGCAAGACGACCTGGTGCTGATTACGGTGAACAGCCAGTGGTTTCTGACCCGCCGCGACGAGCGCCCCTACGGCGCCGGCAACGGCTGCGGCGTGGAGGACGAGACGGACTTCATGGCCCAACTAGAGGACATCATTGCCCGCAATAAAGACAAGAACATCATGGTGGTAGGCCACCACCCGCTGTTTAGCGACGGCATCCACGGGGGCTACTTCACGCTTAGCGACCATATTTTTCCGCTCAGCATCGTGTACAAGTACGCGTTCGTGCCGCTGCCGGTCATTGGGTCGATTTACCCCTTTGCCCGCAAGTACGGCGGGATCAGCCAGGACCTGGCTTACCCGGCGTACCAGGCCTATAAAAAAGGGCTGATGGACATTTTCGACAAGTACCCCAACATCATTTACGCGGCTGGCCACGAGCACAATCTGCAGTACTTCAAGGAGGGCACCACGCACTGCATCGTGAGTGGCTCGGGCTGTAAAACCCAGCACGTGAAGCCCGGCCCTGGCGGCCGGGCACTGTTTTCGGACAAGGAGAAGGGCTGGGCCCGTGTGAACTACTACGACGATGGCCAGGTGTGGGCCGAGTACTACGTGCCCGTGGGCAACGGCGACAAGGCCCGCCTGGTGTTCCGCACCCCGCTCTATGCCAAAACTACCCGCGACGTGGTCACGACACCGCCGGCCCCCGTCACGCCCCTTGAGAAGAAGAAAAAAAAGGAAAAGAAGGACTACGCCGTGGTTAAGCCCCCGGTGCCCGCTGCCCGACCCGACTTTCGCGACAGCAGCGTGGTGGTGGCCGTGAACCCCGGCTACAACAAGCACGGCCGCTTGCATAACTGGCTGCTGGGCCAGCACTACCGCCAGGAGTGGGCCACGCCCGTAAAGTTTCCGCTGCTGGACCTGGCCCACGACAAAGGTGGCTTGGTGCCCTACAAAACCGGCGGCGGCAAGCAAACGGCCTCGTTGAAGGTGCGCAACGAGGCCGGCCACAACTTCTCGCTGCGCGGCATCGACAAGGACCCGGCCGCCGTGCTGCCGGAAGCCTTGCGCACGGGCTTCGCCAAGGATGTTTTGCAGGACCAGGTGTCGGCCCAGCACCCGTACGCCTCGTTTGTGCTGCCGCCCCTGGCCTCGGCGGCGGGCATCCTGCACACCAACCCGGTGCCGGTCTACATTCCGCAGGACCCCCTGCTGGGCCAGTACTACAGCGCGTTCTCGAACCTGCCGGCGGCCCTGGAGGAGGATCCCAAGGACGACCAGAGCAACGTCGCCAGCCTGGGTAACGCCAAAAACCTGGTGGGCACCGAGAAAATGCTCGAACGCCTGCTCGACGACAACGACAACAAGGTCGACCAGGTGGCCTTCGCCCGCTCGCGCCTCTTCGACATGTGGATCGGCGACTGGGACCGCCACGAAGACCAGTGGCGCTGGGTCGAGGTGAAGAGCAAGGACGGCGACCGAACCTACACCGCGGTGCCCGAAGACCGCGACATTGCCTTCTTCAAGGCCGATGGGGTGCTGCCCTTTCTGATCAGCCGCAAGTTTGCGGTGCGCAACTTCCAGAACTTCGGCTACGACTACGCCGACTACAAGGGCCTGAACCAGACCGCCCTGAGCAACGACCGCACCTTTATGGGCGGCGTAACCCAGGAGCAGTGGGTGGCCCAGGCCCAGTACCTGAAGGAGCACCTGACCGACGCCGTGATTGAGCAGGCCTTCCGCGAGAAGTGGCCCAAGGAGATTTACGACCTGCACGGCGCCGAAATCGTAGCCAAGCTCAAAAGCCGGCGCGACCTGCTGCCCGACCTCGCGGCCAAGTACGCCAACGTGGTGGCTAAAATCGTGGAAGTTAGGGGCACCCGTAAAAACGAGCGCTTCACCGTGGACCGCCTGCCCAACGGCGACGCCCACGTGACGGTTCGCAAAATCACGAAGGAAGGCAAGGTGACCAAGGTGCTGTACGATCGGGTGCTGGAGCACCAGGTGACCGACGAGCTGCGCCTGTACGGCATCAGCGGCAAGGACGTGTACGAGGTGAAGGGCGACGTGAAGAAGGCCATCAAGCTACGCATCATCGCGGGCACCGGCCGCGACACCATCGTGGACCGAAGCCACGTGGCCGGCTTCCAGCACCGCACCCAGGTGTACGACGCCGACACTGGCAACGTCATCATCCCGAGCCGGGAAACCCGCCTGCGCCTCGAGCCCGGGGTGGATGTGAGCCGCTACGACCACCCGAAGCGGTTCGACCTGAAAGACTACCGCCTCAACTACACCGGGCCCGCCCTGTTCTTCGGCTATAACATCGACGACGGCGTGCTGGTGGGGGGCGGGGTTACGCACCGGCGCTACGGTTTCCGCCGCCAGCCATTCTCCTCGGAGCAAACGCTGGCGGCCAACTTTGCTCCGGCCCGCTCGGCCTATAACCTGCGGTACACGGGGCAGTTTACGCGCCTGTTTGGCCGGAACGACTTGCGCGTGGTGGCCCAGTACTACGGCCCGCAACTGCTCTATAACTTCTTCGGCCTGGGCAATAATACCGCCAACCTGGCCACCGAGGACGCTAACCGCGCCCGGGTTACCAACCAGACCGTGAACTCGGCTTACCGCGTGCGCTTCACCAAGCTCACGGTGGCACCCACGCTGGAGCGCAACCTGTTCAGCTTCCTCAAGCTGGGCGTCGGGCCACAGTACGAGCAGTTTCGGGTAGAGCAGGACCCCCTCGGCTCGGTTATCCGCGACAGCCTGACCCGGAACGGCGACCTGACGTACGAGAACCGCCATTTTGGTATTCGAGCCTCTGACTTCCAAACCAACCAGTACCTCGGCGGCCTGCTCTACCTCAACCTCGACGCCAGCTCCTCGCCCAAGAACCCGCGCATCGGCATCCGCTGGTATAACGAGTTCCAGTACAACTTTCAGCTCAATGGTGAGCAGCTGCGGTTTGGCCGCCTCAGCTCAGAGGTGCGGGCCTACCTCACGCCCAACCTCCCGTTCCAGATTACGTACGCCGGCCGCATCGGCGTGGCCCGCAACATCGGCGACTACCGCTTCTACCAGGCCAACACCTTGGGTGGCACTACCAACCTGCGGGGCTACCGCCGCACCCGCTACGCCGGCCGCAGCAGCCTGTACGGCAACTTCGAGGCGCGGCTGCAAATTCTCACGTTCAATGCCTACCTCTTTCCCGGCAAGCTGGGCATTCTGGGCTTGGCCGACGCGGCCCGCGTGTATTCCGACCAGGACATGCGCACGGGCCTCGGCGCCTTCCACACCGGAGTTGGGGGCGGGGTGTACGTCGATATTCTCAAGCAGGCCGTGATCAACGCAACGTATTCGGTCGGGGAGGAGAAGCTGGTGTTCGTGGGGTTTGACTTCCTGTTTTAGGGGGCCTCTTTTAAAGGAGCATCACGTGCTCCCTCCGGAGCTTGTTCCCGGTAAGCTGGAAGCACGAAGCCTTCAGAGAAGGGGCGCCAGCCGACTAGATAGCGCTACCGCAACTGCTGGACGGTTGGTGATGTACCAGCTACGGGTATGGGCCACCATTAAGATCGAAGAGGCAGATGGAGAGAGTAAGCTAGCCCGCCTCTTCCTTGTTGATTTGATTTTAAATCAGTCCTGTTTATTGCGTGAATCGTGATATATTTTGGCGTAAGACTTGGTGCTGACATAAAGGTGGTAAAACGGCTTATGCCCTAAGATGTGTACAATATTATGGCTTTTTAGAGGCGCGGGTATAGTGGTATGGGGTTAGCATCAACTCTGGTAATGAGTTGACTTTATTACAAATAACGCAGTGTTCGGTACTTTTTATTAGCATATAATGGTGTGGTAAGCGGTAAAGCTTAAGAAGGTACCGATGCCAGGATGTGAGGATAATTAAATTTTTTCCTAGCTTGGCCGTCGATAAATATCGTTTCTCTCTTCTCATTTTCGTTCTATTTACCACAGCTACATGAAAAAAGTATACCTCTCCGCGCTAGCCATTCTGGGCAGTGCCGGATCTTTGCTGGCGCAAAACACGATTGAGAGTCTGGCAACCAGCCAGCCCAAAGACCTGACTCCCCCGGCTATCTCCCGCCGCGCCTGCGGTGCCATGGACGTGCTGGGAGCCCAGATGGCCGCCGACCCGGCCCTGGCCCAACGCATGGAAGCCATTGAAGCCCACACCCGGCGCGTTATCGCAGCCCAGGGCCTGAACCGCTCGGTGGCGGCAACGGGCATCATCACCATTCCCGTGGTCGTACACGTGTTGTACAACACCGCTGCCCAGAACATCTCCGATGCCCAGGTGCAGTCGCAGATCGACGTGCTGAACGAAGACTTCAACAAGTTGAATGCCGACGCCGCTAACACCCCCGGCGTTTTCACCGCCGCCACCGTGGGGGTGCGGTTTGCGCTGGCCACCCGCACGCCCACCGGGGCCGCCACCAACGGCATCATTCACAAGCAAACCAAGGTGACCTCCTGGAGTACCAACGACGCCGTGAAGAGCTCGAAGCGCGGCGGCGACAACCCCTGGGACGCTTCCCAGTACCTCAACCTGTGGGCCTGTAACCTGGGCCAGGGCCTGCTGGGCTACGCGCAGTTTCCGGGCGGCTCGGCCAGTACCGACGGCGTGGTAATCCTGTACTCGGCGTTTGGGAGCCGGGCCAAGTACTCCGCTGGCACCTACACCACCACCTACGACCTGGGTCGTACCGCCACCCACGAGGTGGGCCACTGGCTGAACCTGCGCCACATCTGGGGCGACGACAACGGCGCTTGCACCGGCTCCGACCTGGTCGACGATACCCCCAACCAGGGGGCGGAGAACTACGGCTGCGCGGCCTTCCCCCACGTGTCGTGCTCGAACCAGGGCGACATGAGCATGAATTACATGGACTACACCGACGACAAGTGCATGTACATGTTCTCGCCCGGCCAGAGCGCCCGCATAAACGCCGTGCTGGCGGCCGGCGGTCCCCGCGCTTCACTGGCTACTTCGACCGGCGCGGCGCGCTCAATGGCCGCCCTTAAGTCAGTGTCGCTCTACCCCAACCCCGCCGCTGAGGCGCTCAACCTGAGCCTGCCGGCCGGAGCCGACGCCGCCCGGTACGCCGTGCGCGTGTACGACATGAGCGGCCACGAAATGACCGGAACCCGCTACAACGGCCGCGGCCAGGTGGAGGTGGGCGCCCTGCCCAAGGGCTTGTACTACCTCACCATCGGCAACGGCAGCGAAACCATCCGCCAGCGCTTCGAGAAGGAGTAATTGCTGATAGCAATGGTTTATCGGTCCGTGTACCGGGCGCAGCCGGGGAACCTCACCCCCGGCCCCTCTCCTCAGGAGAGGAGAGCCTGACGACAGGGACACGCACCGATAGACTGCTCTAGCAGCCGTTTGTTGGAGTCGGCCAGAGTACTAACATCGCCCTCAGAAAAGGCCCTGGCTGGATAGTCAGGGCCTTTTTTCGTTGGGGTGGTGGCTTCCCGCTCGTTGGGAATTAGTGCGGTGAAAGGTCCACATCGGGGCCTTCCGTAGCGGCACTCCTTTGGGAGTTTCTTATTACTGGCAACGAGCGAATCATCACAGCAGCCGTTGCTTATTGCCTGCCACTCAAGTTCTACGCTTCGCCACTGGCGCCCACTATAGAGGCCCCTGCTGCGGAAGCGGCAGGGGGTTCTCTTTGCCTTATTGCTCAATATTGGTTAAAACTTGAAGGCGTAAGTTTACCTTCGTGCCTTTACTTCCCGAGGTGATTAAATAATCTTTTTAACCGCCTTTAAGCTATGTTTTAAATGGTTCTTCCTTCCGAATCCCAACAGTTCTTAAAAGACCTGGACCGCCGCCTCTGGAACTCGGCCGACCAGCTCCGCTCCAACCTCGACGCTGCCGTGTACAAGCACATCGTGCTGGGGCTGATTTTTCTGAAATACATTTCGGATTCCTTTGAAGACCGACGGGCTGAGCTGAAGCAGCAGTTTGCCGACCCTGACAGCGACTACTTTTTGGGCGAGGAGCTTGCGCCGGAGCTACTGAAAGCAGAGCTGGAAGTGCGCGACTACTACACCGAGAAAAATATCTTTTGGGTATCCCCGCGCGGACGCTGGCAGTTTCTGCAAGCCAATGCCAAGCTGGCCCCTGGCGAGCCGGTAATTGTGCTGGATGGACCGCCTCTGATTGAACCCGGTAGTGTGACCAAAGACAACCCAAAGGGTGAACCGGAAAAATTCAAGGGCCTCGACATTCTGCTCGACCGGGCCATGCAGGCCATTGAAGACGACAATCCGAAGAAGCTGAGAAACGTTCTGAACAAGGATTTTGCCCGCTTGCAGCTTGATCCCGATAAGTTGGGTCGCCTGCTTGACTTGGTGGCCGGCATCCCATTCAACCACGGCGAGTTGCGTGCCAAGGATATTCTGGGGCACGTGTATGAATTTTTCCTGGGTGAGTTTGCCAGCGCCGAGGGCAAGAAGGGCGGGCAGTACTACACGCCGCAGTCGGTGGTGTCGCTGATTGTGGAGCTGCTAGAGCCTTACTCGGGGCGGGTGTACGACCCGTGCTGCGGCTCGGGGGGATTTTTTGTGCAAAGCGAAAAGTTCATCGAGCAGCACGCCGACAAGCAAACCTTCAATCACAAGGAGCGCAAGAAGGCGGTAGAAGAGCGCAAGCGGCAAATCGCGGTGTATGGGCAGGAAAGTAACCCCACCACCTGGCGGCTGGCCCAGATGAACCTGGTGATTCGCAACATCGAGGCCGACATTCAGTTGGGCGATACGCTGCTTAGTGACAAGTTTCCGGACCTGAAGGCCGACTTCGTAATGGCCAACCCGCCTTTCAACCTCAAGGACTGGGGCATGGAGCAGGTGCGCGACGACCGCCGCTGGGCCGACTACGCCACGCCGCCCAACGCCAACGCCAACTTTGCCTGGATACTGCACATGCTACACAAGCTGAATGCGACGGGGCGCATGGGCTTGCTGTTGTCCAACGGCTCGATGTCGTCGAACACCAACACGGAGGGTGACATCCGGCGCGAGCTCATCAAGGACGACCGCATCGAGTGCATGGTGGCCCTGCCCGGCCAGCTCTTCACCAATACCCAGATTCCGGCCTGCATCTGGGTGCTCAGCAAAAGCAAGGTAGCCCGCGATGGCCGCCGCGACCGGCGCGGCGAAGTCCTGTTTATCGATGCCCGCGAGGTGGGCTACATGAAGGACCGGGTGCTGCGCGACTTCACCCAAGCCGACATTGAGCGCGTGGCCGAAACCTTCCACCACTGGCAGCGCGGCACCGGGTACGCCGACACGCCCGGCTTTTGCAAGAGCGCCACCCTAGCTGAAATCGAAGCCCACGACTACGTGCTGACGCCAGGTCGCTACGTGGGGGCCGAAGCCAAGGAGCGCGAAGGCGAGTCGTTTGAAGTGGTGATGCCGCAGCTAGCGGCCCGCCTGCGCGAGCAGTTCGCAGAAAGTGCGCGGCTGCAAGGGGTTATTGAAGAGAATTTAATTGGGTTGGGTTATGGCGAATGAGTGGCCGGTAGTTACCATAGGGGATATTGCAGACACCAAAAAAAATGCCCTTGTAGGCGGCCCTTTTGGTTCTAATTTAGTATCGAAAGATTACGTCAAAGAAGGGGTGCCTGTAATTCGCGGGCAGAATATGGGTTCGCGCCAAATTGGTGGTGACTTTGTGTTTGTAACAGAAGAAAAAGCTCAAGCACTTGCAGCGAATACTGCCCGTCCAGGTGATTTAATTTTTACTCAAAGGGGCACTCTTGGACAAGTTGCATTAGTGCCTCATGGCTTATATGATACTTACATAGTATCACAAAGTCAGATGAAGCTAACACCAGACCCCCAGAAGGTAGACTCGCTTTTTCTGTATTACATTTTCAGCTCTCCGGAACAGCTAGCTTACATTGATGCTCACGCCATAAAGGTGGGTGTACCTCATACAAATTTGGGTATCCTGCGCAATACACCCGTTATTCTGCCCCCGCTGGCAGAGCAACGCCGCATTGCCCACATCCTTGGCACCCTAGACGACAAAATCGAGCTAAACAGCCAACTAAACGCCACCCTAGAACAACTGGCGCGCACCCTTTTCCAGTCATGGTTCGTGGATTTTGACCCGGTGCGGGCCAAAGCCAGCGGCGAGCCGGAAGACAGCATTTGCCGCCGCCTCGGCCTCATGCCGGAATTGCTGGCGCTGTTCCCAGCAGCGTTGGAGGATTCGGCGATGGGGGAGATTCCGGTGGGGTGGAAAATAAAAACTGTGGAGGAATTGGCTAAACGCGTCGCAATGGGCCCGTTTGGCTCATCAATTAAGGTTTCCACATTTGTACCTGAAGGAGTGCCCGTAATCAGCGGCCAGCACCTACGCACCTTTATGCTAGAGGACAGTAGCTTCAATTTTGTTACGGAGGAACACGCGCAGCAACTCAATAAAGCCGCTGTACAAAGAGGGGATATTGTGTTTACACATGCAGGTAGTATTGGTCAAGTAGCATTGATTCCGAATGCTTCACAATATGACAGATATATCCTCTCACAACGGCAATTTTTCCTTCGGCCCGACACTACGGTGACGTCAGCTAATTACTTGATTTACCATTTCAGCTCCGACGCAGGGCAGCATCAGATATTAGCAAACACTTCTTCGTCAGGGGTGCCGTCTATTGCTAGACCGGTATCCTATTTGCGCTCAATTAAGATGCTTTCACCAGATAAAAGCACTCTTGACGCGTTTGATGATTTTATAACGCCAATACATTCTTTGATTGAAACAAATAGGGCTGAGATGAAAAATCTTGCAGTCTTACGCGACGAACTCCTGCCCAAACTTCTATCCGGCGAAATTCGCCTAAACTAATGCCCCATGAAGCGGCTGATACGCGAGTTTGAGGAGCAGGTGCGGGCCGATTTGGCTGCTGATGGTGACGTGCAGATTGGTGGCGTGAAGATGAGTCCGTTGGCCATTTTGGACCCAGGCTCTCAAACTTACTATGCAGAGTACCTGCGCTGGCGTGATGAGGAATGGCTACCCGGTAGGTTTGCGCGCTTGCGCACTATTTTGGCATTAGAGCCGCCTCACAACGAAGCGCGCTTTAAACGTCTGATTAATGCACTCGAGCGGCAACAGGTAGCCGCTTTTGTAGGAGCAGGTATGTCGCTTTCGTCAGGTATGCTGTTGTGGTCCGATTTCCTGCGCAAGCTGCGTGAAGCTCCACCTGAGGCTAAGCGTTGCTCTATTGGCGAACTGGAAAATCTACTGAGCGATGCGAATATGAATTATGAGGCAGCGGCTGACCTCGTACACAAGCATATGGGGCGTCGTTTATTCATGGACCATATGCGCACTCACTTTGATGTGTCACCGGACGCTATACAAGGGCCAGTACACTTGTTGCCGCATCTATTTCACCGTTGGGTATTCACAACAAACTACGACAACATTCTGGAGGACGTTTACGCAAGTGAGGGGTATGATTTCAAATTTGTTTTGCATGGTAATCAGCAATTAGAAAATGTCCAGCAATACTATGATGATACCAAACCTGCGCTAATTAAACTGCATGGCGATGAGCGTTATCCTAGCCAACGCGTATTTCTTAGTAAAGAGTACAAGCAAGCTTACGCCGCACGAAGCTATTTGCGCCGCGAGCTAAGTCGGGTAGCTGGGGGCAAGAGTCTGTTATTTATGGGCTGTAGCTTGGCGCAAGACCGCACTATGCAGGTGTTAAAAAAAACTGCTAAAGCTGATACTGGACAGCCCGAGCATTTTGCATTTCTGCCTTTGCCTACTGATGCTGATTGGTTGCGTGAAAGGGAAAGCTTTTTGACCGACCACGGCATTTATCCTATTTGGTATGATGCACCCTCTCCGGCCGACCATGATGATGCTATTGAAGCTTTGCTGGTGGGGCTACTACGGGAGAGAAAAAAACTATAGTTTATTGCCATGGCGCTTATATCCGAAGATGCCCTCGAACAACTCGCCGGTACCTGGTTTGAAGAAACCGGCTGGCAGGTAGCGCACGGCCCCGACGTAGCCCCCCACACGCCCGACGCCCTGCGTGCCAGCTTCCATCACACCAGCCTGGCCGGCCGGCTGCTGGCTGCCCTGCGCCGCCTCAACCCCACCCTGCCTGAGGCTGTGGTGCAGGAAGTGGCCGAGCGCGTGGTGCGCGCCCAGCACCCCAACGCCACCGAAAGCAACCGCCTGCTGCACGGCTGGCTCACCGACGGCGTACCCGTGGACGTGCCCAGCCCCTCGGGCGAAATGCGCGGCGACCGCGCCTGGCTGGTGGACTTCGACGACGTGGAGCGCAACGATTGGCTAGTGATAAGCCAGTTTACCGTAGTTGCCAACCGCCGCAACCGCCGCCTCGACCTCGTCGCTTTCCTCAATGGTCTGCCCGTAGCTGTGATTGAGCTGAAAAACCCACTCGACCGCGAGGCGGACGTGTGGGCTGCCTTCGACCAATTGCAAACCTACCGCCAGGAGCTGCCCGATTTGTTTCTGGCCAATGTGGCGCTGGTGGTGTCCGATGGCAAGCACGCCCGCGTGGGCTCGCTCACGGCCGACAAAGAGCGGTTTATGCCCTGGCGTACCATCCTGGCCGAGCGGGACCAGCGCAACCTGGAATTTGAGCTGGAAACCGTAGTGCGCGGCTTTTTCAAGCCCGACTTGTTCCTGGATTACCTGCGCCACTTCGTGCTGTATGAGCCTGGCGCGGATGGGCACCTAATTAAGAAAATTGCTGCCTACCACCAATTTCACGCCGTGCGCACAGCTGTGGAGGCTACCATCCTGGCCGCCCGGCAGCCAGATATTATACTGCCGATAGTGCACGACGAGCCCGCGCCCTACGCCGGCCGGCTACCGGGCCGGGAGGCCATTGAGCCCGGCTCGCGCAAGGGCGGCATTGTGTGGCACACCCAGGGCTCGGGCAAAAGTATTTCGATGGCCTGCTTCGCGGGTAAGCTGCGCCAGCAGCCCGAAATGCGCAACCCCACACTGGTGATCGTGACTGATCGTAACGACCTCGACGATCAGCTGTTTCAGCAGTTCGTGTACGCCAAGGATGTGCTCAAGGAAATGCCCGTGCAGGCCCCAACTCGTGAGCAGCTGCGGGCGCTGCTGGACGCCCGGCCTTCGGGTGGCATCTTCTTCACCACCATCCAGAAGTTCACCCCGCTGCCGGGCGAAACCACCTTCCCCCAACTTTCCGACCGCACCAACATCGTGGTGATTGCCGACGAGGCCCACCGCTCGCAGTACGGCCTGAGTAGCAAGCTGGACCGGAAGAGCGGCAAGTACAAAACCGGCTTCGCCAAGCACCTGCGCGACGCCCTGCCGCTGGCCACCTTCGTGGGCTTTACCGGCACCCCGCTCGAAACCGACGATGTGGACACGCGCCAGGTGTTTGGCCCCTACGTGAGCATCTACGACATAGAAGATGCCGTGCGCGACAAGGCCACCGTGCCCATCTACTACGCCAGCCGCCTGCCCGACATTGAGAAAATCAAGGACGAGGAGGAAATCGTAGAGATAAACGAGGAAGCCGAAGAAATCGTGGGTACCGACGCGGCCGACATCGCCCACCGCGAAGCCGAAAAGATATACGCCACGCGCCGGGAACAAGTCTTTGGCACCCCAGCCCGCATCGACCAGATAGCAGCTGACATCGTGACGCATTTCGAACAGCGCTCGGCCGACGGCAACATCGAGGGCGGCGGCAAGGCCATGATAGTAGGTATGAGCCGCGAAATCTGCGCCCGGCTCTACACGGCCATCGTGAAGCTGCGCCCCGAGTGGCACAGCGACGATGAGAAGCTCGGAGTCATCAAGGTGGTGATAACCGGCTCAGCCGCTGATAAGGAGCCGGTGCGGTCGCACCTCTACGCACCGGGTGTGCGCAAGCTGTTTGAGAAGCGCTTCAAGAACCCAAAGGACCCGCTGCGTCTCGTCATCGTGCGCGACATGTGGCTTACGGGCTTCGACGTGCTCAGCCTACACACCATGTATATCGACAAGCCCATGCAGGCCCACAACCTTATGCAGGCCATTGCGCGGGTCAACCGGGTATTCAAGAATAAGTCGGGCGGCCTAGTTGTCGATTACATTGGCATTGCCACTGAACTAAAGCGCGCCCTAAAAACCTACACAACCGAGGGTGGCAAAACCAACCCCGGTGCCACCGGCAGTGACAAGCTGACCATCGACCTGGACCGCGCCCTGACGGAGCTAAAAGAGGCTGTGGGCGACGTGCGCCACTTGTTGCACAAAGTCGAGTACCGCAACACCTTCCTTGACGAAAGCCTGCAACGGCTGCGCGAGGTTAGCAACCACATCTTGGAACTGCCCGACGACGAACGCAAGAAATTTTTCGACAAGGTGCTAGCGGCAGGCAAAGCCTTTGCCCTATGCAGCACCCTACCGGGAGCGCAGGAGCTGCGCGACGAATTGGCCTTTTACCAGGGCGTGCGTGGCTTTATCAGCGAAAGCAGCACCCCCGAAAGCAAACTAGACCGCAACCAGAGCCGCTACCTGCTGAAGCAACTGCTCGACCGGGCCGTGCAGCCCGTAGGGATGCAAGATATCTTTACGTTAGCCGGTGTGAATTCGCCCGACGTGAGTATGCTATCAGATAACTTCTTGGCCGAGATGCGCGACCTACCCCAGCGCAACCTAGCCATTGAGCTGCTGCAAAAGCTGTTGCACGACCAGATTCATTCCCGCACCCGCACCAACATCGTGCAGCAGCAGCTTTTTACTGAGCGGCTGGACAAAACTTTGGAAAACCACCGCAACCGGGTTATCCAAAGCGCCCTGCAACTGTCTGACTTAGTAGATAGCCTAGTGTTACTCGCTCAAGAATTGAGGGATGCCGATAATCGGGGTGATGCTTTGGGCCTTAGTTCCGCCGAACTAGCCTTTTATGATGCACTGAATGACAATGGCAGCGCTGGCACGCTAGGCGATGATATTCTGCGCAAGATTGCTGCTGAGCTGCTAGATAAAATTAAGCGCAACACCGGCATCGACTGGCAGAAGCGCGAGAGCGTACGCGCCCGCTTGCGCAATCTGGTTCGCATTACGCTTCGGCGCCACAATTATCCCCCAGACAAGCAGGAAAAAGCCATTGATTTGGTGCTAGAGCAGGCTGAGCGGATGGCGGACGTAATTACTTTCTCAGAAGAGTCTGTTTAAGCATGACTACCTCGTTGCTGCGCCGCTAGATTCTTCATCCCCGGCCACCACTCCCGCCGCTGGGGTAGCCGCAGTTCCTGCCCCTCGAAGCGGCGTGCGCCGTAGTCACCGCTGCTGAGCTCGCCGAAATCTTCGGCCACGCGCACGCGGTAGTCGGCGTCAATCCAGAACAGAGAATTACTATAGTCGCGAGAGCAACTCAAATAGTGGCTGGTTGACGTAGTAATGTGACGTTACCTGTTTGTGCTTGATGAGAATGCCATCTTTGGCCAGTTGATTCAGATAGCTGGCCGCAGTGGGCCGGCTTACGTTCAGCTCCTGCTGCAAAAATTCAATACGGGTGTAGGGATGGCGAAACAAGTTGTTGAGCAGGTCCTGGCTGTAAAATTTATAGGTGCGAATCCTTTCCCTGGTGTTTTGCATCAGTTCGCGCATCTCTCTAATTAGAACGATGCTTTCGCGAGCCGTTTCTTCGACGCCGGTTAGCATATAGAGTAGCCAGGGCTCCCACGCGCCGGTGTCGCGCACGGCTTGCAAGTATTGGTAGTAATCTGCTTTGTTGTGCGTAATGAACCGGCTGAGGTACAACACCGGAATATCGAGCAAGCCTTTCAGCACCAAATACAGAATGTTGAGGATTCGTCCAGTGCGTCCGTTGCCATCGTAAAATGGGTGAATGCTTTCGAATTGAAAGTGCAACACGGCCATTTTCACTAAGTGGTCTATATCATGTAGGGAATCGTCGTTGAGGTATTGCTCAAGGTTGCCCATTAAGGTCAATATGGCGGCTGAGTCTTGTGGAGGGGTGTAAACGACTTGGCCTCGCTGATTTTTCAACGTAGTCCCTGGCAGCTTGCGTTAGCCTCCATTGTCACGTTTCAATTCTTCCTGTATTTGCGCGATGTGGTTTGTGCTCAGGAAGCCAAACTGTTTCACCAGCCGGGTGCCTAGTCGCAACGCCGAAGCGTATCGTTGCACTTCTTTGGCTGCTTGGGTCTCGCCCAGGTGCAGCTCGGCATTATACAGTTCATCGTGGGTGGTAATGATGTTTTCGATGGCTGAGCTGTCTTTGGCTTCTTGTAAGGGCAGCGTATCCAAAAGGATGCTCTCGTTAGGAATGGCCGAAACCAAGCCCTTAAGTTCAGCAAGTGCGCTGTGAGCGCCCGGTAGCTTTTTTAACACTGCCCGCGTCTCCAATTCTTCACTAGGTGGGAGCAAAGAGGGTTGCCAAATAGCTTGCATTGAATGAACTGCCAGAGGAATAGCTGCTCCAGCTTTGTAAAGAAAAGTCGTTTTTCTTTACAAAGGGTTTCACTATCTGTAAAAGAAACGCAACTTTCTTTACAGAGCTTGCTTGGCGCTAGCCTGCTGCTCCAGGTTCTCCTGCCTCGGCCACCACTCCCGCCGCTGGGGCAGCCGCAGCTCCTGCCCCTCGAAGCGGCGCACCCCGTATTCGCTGCCGCTGAGCTCGCCAAAGTCTTCGGCTACGCGCACGCGGTAGTCGGCGTCAATCCAGAACAGGTGGCGGTCGAAGGCGCGGTGCAGGTTGGGGCACAGGGCCACGCCGTTGGGCAGGGTGTCGTCGTGGCTCAGGGCCCAGGGCACGATGTGGCAGGCGTCGAGCAGGGGCACGGGGCTGCTGCGGGTGCTGAGCAGCTTCAGACCCGATACGGCGCAGGTGTGGTCGTAGGCTTCCAGCACCAGGCGCTTGAACAGGCTGCTGCGCACCGTCAGGTCGAGCTCGTCGGTGGGGCGGAGGTGGGTGCGGTAGAGGGCAGCCGGCTCCTCCAGCATCTGGCGGCGGATGGTGCCCAGGGCCTCCTGCCCAGCGCGGGGGCGGTAGCGGCCCTGAGTTTGGGGGAAGTAGCGGGTGAGTAGCGCCTGGCGCAAGGCCGCCCGGGCGGTCGGGGCTTGCAGCAGCAGCCAGAGGTCGGCGTCGAGGGCCGCGTAGGCCACCACGTCGCGCAGGTGGCGGAAGCTGCGGACGGAATTAGAGGTGGTGAGCAGGATTTCGAGGCCGGGCCAGGTGTGCAGGTGCCAGAAGCCCTCGGAGCGCAGGTGGTAGAAGGGCAGGGCGAAGTTGGCGGCCGTGAACCGGGGCGAGGTACTGAGGTCGGCGCAAATGGCTTTGAAGGCCGCGATGAGCTCGGGCGTGATTTCGATGCGGTTCTCCGTAATGGAGCCGTCGGCGATGCCTTCGAGCACAGCCAGCAGCAGGGCGGGCTTGTAGGGCGCTTCGCCGTGCTGGCGGCTGGTGGCCACGCGGAGTTTCTGGAAGCGGCGAAGGTAGGTGGGGAGCATCGCCGCCGAAGGTAATTGCCGCGCCCAAATGGACGCAACCCGAAGGCAGTTATCCTTACTCTAGAGCCGTTTCCCATTCAGCGTATGCACCATCTGGCTCCCCTCTCCTGTGGAGAGGGGCCGGGGGTGAGGTTTCACCGGCTACTTCCAGTGCAGTGATCTGAGAAGCGCTAACAGTAATATTACCAACAAGCCCTCGCCATCATGGGCTTTGGGCTTCCAGCGAACCGGGGCCGCGGATGAGGCTACTACGTTGGAGGCTGCTGCATAACCTTTTCACAACACCCGGGGTAAGCAAACTGCCGTTAGCTTCGCCGTATGAAAACCCTTTATCTTCTTCGCCACGCCAAGTCCAGCTGGAACTTCGATGAGCTAAGCGACCAGGAGCGCCCGCTCAACGACCGGGGGCGCGACGACGCCCCCACGATGGGCAAGGCCCTGGCCAAACGCAACATCCGCCCCGACCTCATCGTGAGCTCCCCCGCCGTGCGCGCCATGAGCACGGCCATGCTGGTGGCCCGCGAGATGCAGTACTCGCACGAGAAAATCGTGGTGGAGCCCGGTATCTACGGGACCGACGTCGCCGGCTTGCTCGCCATCATCCGCAACCTGCCCGACGCGGCCGACTCAGTGCTGCTGGTGGGGCACAACCCGACTATTACCGACACGGCTAACGAGCTGTCGCCCTCGGCCCTGCCCGACATGCCCACGGCCGCGGTGGTTTGCCTGCACTTCGACTGCGACCAGTGGGAAGCCGTCAGCAAGGCCAACGCCGAGTTTTACTTCTACGACTACCCGCGCAACGCGAGCTAGCCGCTTGCCGGGTAGTTGAGTGATGAAGAAGATGGGATTTTCCCTCCTCCTCACCCCATCCGGTTGTTCTCTCTTGCTCCCGCCACCCCCTTCCAATGAAAACGCTCTCCCGTGACCTGAGCTGGCTGCGCTTTAACGCCCGCGTGCTGCAAGAAGCTCAGAGCCCCACCGTGCCGCTGTTGGAGCGCCTCCGCTTCCTGGCCATCTTCAGCAGCAACCTGGACGAGTTTTTTAAGGTGCGGGTAGCCACGCTGCGGCGGCTGGTGAAGCTGAAGAAGAAAACCCGCGCCAAGCTCGGCGAGCGGCCCAAGCGGCAGCTGCGCGAGGTGCTGGCCGAGGTGTACCGACAACAGCAGGAGTTCGGCGTTACGTTTCGGGAGCTGCTGTTGCCCGCCCTCAACGTGCAGTGCATCCACCTGCTGAGCGAGGCCGAGCTGACCGACCAGCAGCGGGCGTGGACGGCCACCTACTTCCAGGAAAAGGTGCGCGACCTGCTTTCGCCCGTGGTGCTCGACGATACCCTGCACCACCTCTTCTTGAAGGACCAGACGGTATACCTCGCGTTCCACCTCCGGCAGCCCCGCGACCGGAAAGTAGCTCCCGACACCCAGCGGGTGCTGCTGATGGAGCTGCCCACCAAGCGGCACGGGGGGCGCTTCGTGCGCCTGCCCGACGAGGGCGAAGAGCGCTACGTACTGTTCCTGGACGACGTGATTCGGGTGGGTGCGCCCGCCCTTTTCCCCGCCTACCAACAGGTGGCCGTGAATGCCGTCAAGCTCTCGCGCGACGCCGAGCTGGATATCGAAGAGGAGGTGTCGGGTAACCTCATGGAGAAAATCCGCAGCAGCCTGGCCAAGCGCGCCACCGGCTTCCCGGCCCGGCTGCTTTACGACCCTGCCCTGCCCGCCGAGGCGTTGCGAGCCATCAAGCAGAAAACCGGCATCGGCGACGAGGAGCTGGTGGAGGGCGGCCGCTACCACAACTTCCGCGACTTTTTTGGCTTCCCCGATTTCGATGAGCCGAGCTTTCGCTATCCCGCTTGGCCGGCGCTGGCGCACCCCACTTTGCCCCGCACGGGCAGCCTGCTGGCCGCCATCAGCCGGCGCGACCACCTGCTGCACCTGCCTTACGAGGGCTTCGACTACGTGACGCGCCTGCTGCGCGAAGCCGCCACCGACCCGGCCGTGGGGGCCATCAGCATTACGCTCTACCGCGTGGCCAGCAAGAGCAAGGTGGTCAAGGCCCTGCTGAAAGCCGCCCGGCGCGGCAAGCAGGTAACGGCGGTGGTTGAGTTGAAAGCCCGGTTTGATGAGGACGCTAATCTGTTTTGGGCCGATAAATTGCAGCGGGCCGGGGCCCACGTCATCTTCACGCCCCCCGAGCTGAAGTGCCACGCCAAGCTGCTGCTCATTGCCCGCCGCGAGGCCGACGATACGGTGCGCGAGTACGCCTACTTCAGCACCGGCAACTTCAACGAAAGCACCAGCGGGCTCTACACCGACCACGGCCTGTTCACGGCCGACGAGCGGCTGACCCGCGAAGCCGCCCGTGTATTCGACTACCTGCGCGACCCGCGAACCGCACCCGAGTTCGCCCAGCTCCTCGTAGCGCCCTTCGGCCTGCGCACCAGCCTCAACGCCTTGATTGACTACGAAATCAAGCAGGCGAAAAAAGGCAAGGAAGCCTACGTCATCCTCAAGCTTAACGCGCTGGAAGACCGGGGCCTGATTGACCGGCTCTACGCCGCCAGCGAGGCCGGGGTCCGCGTCGAGCTTATCGTGCGGGGCATCAGCTGCCTGATCCCGGGTCAGCCGGGCTTCAGCGAGCACATCAGCCAGCGGGGCATCGTGGACCGGTACCTGGAGCACAGCCGGGTGTACGTATTCGCCCACGGCGGCCAGGAAAAGGTCTTCATTGCGTCCGCCGACTGGATGACCCGCAACCTCGACCGGCGGGTGGAGGTGGCCTTCCCCATCCTCGACGAGGCCCTGCGCGCCGAAGTGCGCCACCTGCTCGACCTGCACCGCCACGACAACGTAAAGGCCCGCGACTTTGAGAACCATTTCATCCTGCCCAAGGATGAAGAGAAGCCCCTGCGGGCTCAGGAAGCCACTTACGCCTGGCTGAAAAAGCTGAAGCGGCGTAAGTAATTCTACGGCAGCTTGAGGCTGTCGGGATGCTGACGCGTATCAAAAAACGTGATTATTTCGACGTTCTCGCCGGAAATTCGGTAGTACAGCGCCGTGAATTTATTCAGTCGGTAACAGTACGTGTTCGGGTGATCGGCCACGGCTTGGTACTGCACGGCATCGGGCGAGGAAATACGGTCGATTGCGGTGGCTATTTCGCGCAGGTAACGTAGTACGGTTCGCGCATCACGGTTTTCTTCCAGCCATTGGACCTGTTTTCGGTAATTCGCGTTTGCCCTTGGCGACCAGATTATTGCCATTACTAGCGGCCATATTTGAGCCAGATATCGGTCATAACCTGTTCGTGAGGTATGCCTTCGCCGACATCGAGCTGGCGGATTCCTTCCGCTACCGCCGCGGCTTCCTCGCCGCTGAGCACGGCGGGAGGCAAAGTAGCTGACCGTTGGGCGGCCAGCAGTGTGTAAACAGCTTGCAAAACCGATTGATTCTGGATGGTATCAATTAGCTCGTGCAATTCACTTCGCACATCAATTGGGATAGAAGTCATAACAAAGCCAGTTGTTTGAGTTTAAAGATAAGTCAATAAGTGGAAGTTCCGTATTTGGAACCCAGCATCGCGAAGGCGCAGTTGCTGGCTTAACGTGTGCCAGTAAGGAGCCAGCAGGGAAATGAAGTGCTACAATGCTCCCCATCATCTGGCTCCCCCTCTCCCCCGGAGAGGGGGCCTGCCCCGCAGGGGTCACGTGAGGCCCCCTCACACCACCGCCCCGCCGCAGCTCGAACCGCTCCCCGCCGTGCACCCGTAGCAATGCTGATTAACCACGATGGCCCGCTGCCCCAACGTGGCCGCGTCGAAGTCCCGGATGTGCCGCACGGGGCTGGCCACGGTCAGGTCGAGCATCTGGTTGAAGTCGCAGTCGTACAAACCGCCATCCCAACCCACGGAAATGGTGGTCCGGCACATCACACCCGCCGCCGCCACCGGGTTGAAGGCCGTGACCAGCTTTTCCAGGTAGCCGGCGTAGTTTTTTGACTCAATAAGGTAGTCCAGGTAGCGGCTCACCGGAAGGTTGGTGATGGCGAACAGCTCGTTGAACACGATGCCAAAATCTTTCAGTAGTACCCGTTTAAACTGGTCTTGCAGGCCCTTCTGCGCGCCCGGCAGGAAGGCGCCCGCCGGGTTGTACACCAGGTTCAGGACCAGGCCTGAATCGGGCTGCCCGTAGCCGACGGCATTCAGCATTTTCAGGGCTTTGATGGAATCGTCGAACACGCCGTCGCCGCGCTGCCGGTCGGTTTTGGCGGCGCTGTAGAACGGCAGGGAGCTGACCACTTCCACCCCGTGCCGCCGGAAAAACTCGGGCAGGTCGTAGTACTTTTTGTTCGCTACGATGATGGTGAGGTTGCAGCGCACCAGCACCTTGCGGCCCAGCTTGCGGAGTTCTTCCACCAACCAGCGGAAGTTCGGGTTCATCTCGGGGGCGCCGCCGGTCAGGTCCACCGTGGGAATGTCCGTTTGGGCCAGCGCGTCGAGGCAGAGCTGCATGGTCTCCCGGGTCATGATTTCCTGGCGGTCGGGGCCGGCGTCGACGTGGCAGTGGCGGCATACCTGGTTGCACATCTTGCCCACGTTGATTTGCAGGACGGCGGGCGCCACCGGCCGCAGCGGAAATAGGCCCGCCCCGCGCAGCTTCTCGTGAAACAGCGGCAGGTGCAGCGTTTCGGCCACTTCGGTCCGGAGTACCGTGAGCTGGAAAGCCGGGTCGGCCAATTGGTGGCCGTTGGCCTTGAGAGACTTCATGATGGGCAGGAGGGATAAGGGCGACGAGGGAATAAGAGCAGATGCGGAGCTAAAGATGGCACCGCATAGCCCCATCTTCAAATAAAGATGGACGCCCCGCTACCAAGGGACTGATCTCCTCAAGCCCGGGGCATCCTGGCTCAGCAACCGCCTCATCCGTACAAGTGACGTCGGCGCCGGACGGTTGTTAGCACTACCCAGGCGCCCAGCCGCGCGAAGCTCGCAAAGCCAGCGGCCAGGCCAGCCGGGAGCGGCTGAGCGGGCCCCCGCAGGCCTAGGTCTTCTGATCAACGCCATTCGTCATATAATCTGCCCCGGCCAGGGAAAGCCAGCGTACTTTTAGCGAATGAATCGGTGGCTGTTTCAACTTGCTGCTTGGCAGCGTAATGCGGTATTTTATGGGCTGCTTTTCCTGGTGGTAATCGGGTTTAACTGGCCGGGGCTGCAGGAGCTACTAAAGACGCAGCCTGATTTCTTATGGCGGTTCCTGGGGTTCTACACTTTCTGCTACCTGCTCTGTTGGGTGCACAATTGGGGCTTGTACGAGCGGCTTTTTCGGCGGCAGCGGTATGGTGCTTACCTGCTTGGCTGCGCGGGGACCCTTAGTCTGTGGACCGTAGCCTGTGGGCTAACGGACTGGCGCCGGCCCACTAACTGGTTGAATATCTTCTTCAGCGGCTTGCTGGTGATGTTATTTGGCTGGGGACTGTACCTGATTTACCACGTTGTTTTTCGGGCGCAACAGCAGTTGCGCAACGACTTAGCCAGCACCCACGCCGAGTTGGCCCTACTCCGGGCCCAGCTCAACCCCCACTTTCTCTTCAACGCCCTCAACAACCTCTACGGGGTGAGCGTGAGTACGCCCGACCGGGTGCCCGAGTACGTGGTGCTGCTGTCGGAGCTGCTGCGCTATCAGATTGAAAGCAGCCGGCAGCACCGGGTGAGCTTGGCGGAAGAGCTGCACTTTATCGACCAGTTCGTGCGCTACGAGCGCGAGAAGCTGGGCAACCGCGGGCAGGTGACCTGGTTGGCCGATGCTCCTCGGACGGTGCTGCGCATTGCCCCGCTGCTGCTGTCTCAGTTCGTAGAAAATGCCTTCAAATACGGGGGACAGCTGGCGCACCCCGTAGTGAGCATCGAGGCTACTCTCGCGGGCAACGAGCTGCGGTTTCATTGCCGAAACACCTTCAACGCGAGGCTGCGGGCGGCTACTACTTCCACTAAAACCGGCCTGGCCAACACTCGCCAGCGCCTGGCTTTGCAATACCCCCACCATACGCTCACCATTCAGGAATCCGATTCAGTATTCGACGTGCACCTTTGCCTAACGCTATCCCATGATGAGTCCTGAAACCCGCGTTCTGAATTGCCTGGTCGTGGACGACGAGGCCCCCGCCCACGAAGTCATGAAAAGCCATTTGGCCAAAATTGAGCAGGCCGAGCTGGTGGGGCAGTGCTACAACGGCACCGAAGCCTACCAGTTCCTCCAAACCCGTGCGGTCGACGTCATATTTCTCGACATCGACCTGCCTGAGCTCAACGGCGTGGAGCTGCTGCGCAGCGTCCCCATCCGTCCCGCCGTGGTCCTGACCACGGCCCACACGAGCTTCGCGCTCGAAGGCTACGAGCTGGGCGTGGTAGACTACCTGCTGAAACCCATTGGTTTCCCACGCTTTCTGTCGGCTTTCAACAAAGTGCTGGCCCGCGTTTCCGGGGCCTCTGCCTTACCGGCCGCGCCGTCGCACGTTACGGTGAGAGCCGATGGCCTGCCGCGACAGGTGGCGCTGGCCGACCTTCACTACCTCGAAGGCAAGGGCAACTACGTGCGGCTGCACTTGCCCGAAAGCAAGCTGGTGGTGCTGCAAACCATGCGGCAGTGGGAGGAAAGTCTACCCGCCGCGCAGTTTTGCCGGGCTCACAAGT
Organism: Hymenobacter montanus; assembly: GCF_014699115.1. Classification (GTDB taxonomy): domain Bacteria; phylum Bacteroidota; class Bacteroidia; order Cytophagales; family Hymenobacteraceae; genus Hymenobacter; species Hymenobacter montanus. The sequence continues at coordinate 118,296 of NZ_JACXAD010000011.1, read as the reverse complement.
CGTTCATCGTCAACTTAAATCATGTGGCCCGGCTGGAGGGCGACGAAGTGGTGCTCACCAATGGTTCCCGCATCCCCTTGGGCCGCAAGTTCGCCGCCCTACTGGCTGACCGCCTCCGCACCCAACGAGGTTGATCAAGTCCTTCCCCGGGCTGGACGAACGGCGTTTGTACTATTCAAATGGTTTTTGTCATTATTATGAAAACGAGGGAGAGAGAGTTCCGTTAACAGGGCCTCCACCAACCTCATTTTCTGACCTATGAAACCTAACGCCCTGTTACCCCTTGCCCTATTGGCTTTGAGCCTGATCGGCTGCAACAAGAAATCCGATGATCCTAATCCCACCCCGCCTCAACAAGAACTGAGCCCTCAACAATTAATCGAGCGGCTTTCCACAAAGGTAGTCACGCTCAATACGGTTGACCCCGCCGGCCCGACCACCGACCTGGAGGCGCTCTCGCCCCTTCTGCGAGACAAGCAGGTTATCGGCGTGGGCGAAGCGACCCACGGCACCAGCGAGTTCAACAAAATGCGGGCCCGCCTCTTCCGGTACGGCGTAGCTAACTGGGGCCTCAAAATGGTGGCCGTGGAGATCCATTTCGGCGCCGGGGTGGCTCTGGACAACTACATCCGCACGGGACAGGGCAACCTGGCCCAGATCCTGCGAAACTCGGGCTACTGGATCTACACCACCGATGAATTCGCGGCCCTCGTGGAATGGATGAAGAACTACAACGTGGGCAAGACCGAGGCCGAGCGGCTCAAGATTTACGGGGTCGACGCGCAACCTCAAGGCGCGGTGAATTCGGTGAACTGGCTGCAAGCCTACTTTACCAGCAACGCCCCTTCTTACGTCAGCGCCTTCGACCAGGCCACGGCCGGCATCCGCCAGGGATATCCGGAGTTCAACGGGTTAACCCCGGAGCAGCAGCTCGCGCAGGGTGCGGGAATTTTCCGGCAATACCAGGACCGCATCAACGGGGTGATAGCCTACCTCACCACCAACCAGGCGGCCCTAACGGCCCAAAGCGGCGTTGCCACCTACCGGTTGGCGGTGCAACACGCCCAAGTGCTGTTGCAGGGCATGACTCAGGGTGGTCTTGGCTACGCTGGGAGTGCGTACCGCGACGAGTACATGGCCCAGAACCTGAAGTGGGCTTCGGAATACGAAAACAACGCGAAAGTAATGGTGATGGCCCACAACGGGCACATTGAAAAAGGGATGTCGCCCGGCGCCGGTGGACCTCAGAAGTGGATGGGCACCAACCTGAAAGAGCTGTACGGCAACCGCTATTACGCCGTGGCCCTCTTTTTCAACGAGGGCAGCTTCCGGGCCAGCACCCCCAGTGGCAACCAAGCGTTTACGCTACGGCCCCTCCCTCAAAGCTTCACGGCGGCTTTGTCAATGATGCAGAAGCCTCTGTTTTTTATGGACATCGCCAGCGTGTCGCAGGATGCCGCGCTTCGGAGCGCCTTAGATCAGCGCTATTTATTCTACAATCCGGGCGCTATTTGGGCCAGTGGTCTTGAGGACGTCAAAGCTGCGCAGGGCATCAATTTAGTCCAGTATTGCGACGGCGTTATCTACGTCGACAAAACTACGGCTACTACCGTACTGTTGTAGCTCCGGCCAAACGGCGCCCCAGCTCGCTACCGCCGGTGACGGCGGCTCTCGGCAGGGGTAGAGAAGACAACTAAGTAGATTGAGGAGGTGCCGGGTGCGCGTCGGTGACGTGCGCCCGGCACCATCTGCTTTATGCCCAACCCAAAACCACGGCTCCCGATATGGTTTAGCGGTAGAAGCCGTGCTCCTTGTTGAGCAGTGGCGGCAGTGCCATTTAATCATGGTGGCACAAAGGCTGGCGGGCTATTTACCGCGCTGTTTGAGGGAGTAGGATACCGCTCAACTAGTTTCACCAGCTCGTTAGGGGCACTGCGCGATTCATTTTGCCGCGTGCACTGGTATCTTCATAAAATGATGAAAGCAACTACCCTTGCCACCTTCACGCTGGCTGCCTGTATGGTGGCTCTTATGGCTTCTGCCTCACCCAAGGCCATCCCCGCTGTGCCGCCGGCAGCCGTTGCAGCCTCCGCCGTGGCGTTCGACCACGGCGCGTATGATAAGCTGCTGAAAAAGTACGTCAACGAGAAAGGGCTGGTCAATTACAAGGGCTGGAAGGCCGACCAAAAGGAGCTCAACGACTACCTGGCCTTGCTGAGCAAGAACCCCCCGGCTGCCAACTGGAGCAAAGCCGAGCAGATGGCCTACTGGATCAACGCCTACAACGCCTACACCATCCGCCTCATCCTGGACCATTACCCCGTGCAGAGCATCAAAGACATTGGGCCGAAAATCCAGATTCCTTTCGTGACCACACCCTGGGCCGCCAAGTTCTTCCGCATTGGGGGCACCGCGATGAGCCTGGACAACATCGAGCACGCCATCCTGCGCAAGAAGTACGACGACCCGCGCATTCACTTCGCACTGGTGTGCGCCTCCATTTCGTGCCCTCGCCTGCGCAACGAAGCGTACACCGCCAGTCAGCTCGACCGCCAGCTCGACGACCAGGGCCGTGATTTTCTAAATAACCCGGCCAAGAACAGGCCCGGTCAAGAAGCGGCCCAACTCTCGAAGTATTTCGACTGGTACAAAGGCGACTGGACCAAGAATGGCCAGTCGGTGGTGAGCTGGGTCAATCGGTATGCCACCACCAAAATGGAGAAAAATACCAAGATCTCCTATCTGGACTACAACTGGCAGTTGAATGAGCAGTGAGGTGGACCCGACGCAACGATCATCAACAGAACCCTCTAAAGAATTTCGTCATCCGCCTGCTGCCTTAGTACCCGCAATAAAAATAGCCAGCTCGTCATACCAGGCAGGGCGTCCGGCTCGCGGCGTTGCGCGAGGGAAGTACTCGGCCACGCCGGAGGCTGCGTTCCTGGCTTGATAAGGCCCGGGCCCGACCTGGCGAACGATGGTCACGTTTCGGTCTGTTTCAGATAAGTGCTTAACGACGGACGCCCGCCTTCTCCAGCAGCTTGCGGGGGGGCGTGATGAACAGTTCCAGGCCGGCGTAGGGAGCGCCATTGAGCTTCGAATCGATGATTTTTTCGCGGTCGGCGTTGGTGCGGTCAAAGGCGTCGAAGGCGTAGTTGTAGCGGTAGCCGGCCTCGGCACCCAGCCACAGGAAACTGAACAGCTCCCGCTCCCAGCGCAGGCGGAATTTTACCTCGGTTTCGCGCAGCTCCAGGGTGCGGAGCGGGACTTTACTGACGTCGGAAGTGCCGTCGGGGTTTTTGCGTTCCAGCGGCGTACGGCTTAGGTGCACGATGTAGTTGAGGCCGTCGACGGAGTAGCCGGCGTATAAAAGTGAGTTGGAGTTGACGTTGTAGCGCAGCGTGACGCGGGCGGGTGCCAGGGCCTCCACGCCCCAGCGGGGGCTGAAGGTGCGGTTGTAAACCACGGCGGGGTATAAGCTGAGCCGCCCGAAGGTGTAGCCATACTGGAAGCCCACGCCCCACGAAAAGTTTGGGCTGCGCTTCCAGCCATAAATAGCTTCGGCCGTGAAGCGGGAGTAGTCGGATCGGGTAAGCTCCTTGGAGGTATAGTCGCCGCTCAGCTCGCCTTTTATCCGCACCAAATACCAGTGTACGTCATCGACGGGCCGGATGACCGCAATCTGGGCCGCCGTGCTTTTCAGTCCTTTGTTTTCGATGTTGTCGTAGAGCTCGTAGGAGGTGGGCAGCTGGGCAAACTGAAACTCTTCCCGCTCGTAGCTCAGGCCCACGATGACCTTCAGGTGGGGGCGGTTCCAGGCCGGAATGTAGCCCTTGATGGACAGGCGGGCATTTTTAGTGGCCTCGGTGCTGAAATCCTTGAGGCCCGCTACCTGCGCCGAGGAGGACACCCCGAAGCGCGGCATGCGCTCGTAGCGCACGACGAGCCCCTTGCTCGGCCCCATGCCCAGCACGGAGGGGTTGGCAAAGCGCCGCTGGTTGCCCAGGTTGTTGGTGGCCGTATCCGTGGCCGTGGGCGCAGGGGGCGGGTACACCTGGCCGCACGCCAATTCAGAGGCTTCCAGCAGAACGAATCCCAGCAGCCCAATGCGAATTATTGAGTGACAACGCATACGTAAAAGCGAAATGAACCAGTGCGCTCCCCTTACGCGAAAAAAACAATCGTGGCTATTCATTTTCATAAATAGCTGAGGGAAAGATATTTTATTGCCCGTCCCGCCCGGCCGCTTAGCCATTCTGCTCGTTCACCGTCTGGTAGGGGTAGCGCTGCTGGTGCAGCGCCACCACCCGCCGGGCCAGCAGCTCGCGGAGCTCTTCGAGGTTGGTGCGCTCCTGGGCCGAGATGAACACCACGGGGTCGTGCAGCTTGGCCATATAGGTGGCTTGCAGCTGCGCCAGCGGCGGGCGCGGGGCGGTACCATCGTCCTCGGCCTCGCGTACTTCGCCGAAAGGGTCGTGCTGCGAATCGTCGGGCTTGTACTGGTCGATTTTGTTGAACACCAGCAGCACCGGCTTGTCGGCCGCGCCGATGTCGGCCAGCGTGTCGTTCACCACCTGAATCTGCTCCTCGAAGCCGGCGTGCGCAATGTCGACCACGTGCAGCAGCAGGTCGGCTTCGCGAATTTCATCGAGCGTGCTCTTGAAGCTCTCGATAAGCCGGGTGGGCAGCTTGCGGATAAACCCGACCGTGTCGGAGAGCAGGAAGGGCGTTTGGTCGAGCACAACCTTGCGCGTGGTAGCGTCCACGGTGGCGAAGAGCTTGTTTTCAGCGAACACGTCGGCCTTGCCCAGCACGTTCATGAGGGTGCTCTTGCCCACGTTGGTGTAGCCCACCAGGGCCACCCGCACGAGGCCGCCGCGGGCTTTGCGCTGCGTATGGCTCTGCCGGTCGAGGTCTTCGAGCTTGTCTTTGAGGAAGGCAATCCGGTCGCGCACGATGCGGCGGTCAGTTTCAATTTCCGTTTCCCCCGGTCCTTTCATGCCCACGCCCCCGCGCTGCTTGTCCAGGTGAGTCCACAGGCCGGTGAGGCGGGGCAGCAGGTACTGGTACTGGGCCAGCTCTACCTGGGTGCGCGAAGTGGCGGACTTGGCCCGCAGGGCGAAAATATCAAGAATCAGCAGCGAGCGGTCCACGATTTTCACCAGCAGCTCGGCCTCCAGGTTGCGCAGCTGCGAGGGCGAAAGGTCGTCGTCGAACACCACCATGCTGGTGCCCTCGTGCTGCACGTAGGCCTTGATTTCGGCCAGCTTGCCTTCGCCCACGTAGGTGCGGATATCGGGCTTGTCGAGGCGCTGCACGAAGCGCTTGGTGGCGGTGGCGCCGGCCGTTTCGATAAGGAAAGCCAGCTCGTCGAGGTATTCGGTGGTTTGGGCGTCGGACTGGCGCCGCGGGGGCACGGCCACGAGCACGGCCGTTTCCTGCTCCTTAGCGGTATTGTAGGCGCCGTTGTTCTTGGCGGCTACGTAGCCCGGCTTGGCGTTGTCGGTGGTGAAGTGCCGGGTGCTGCCGCCAGGTTTGCGGCCGCCGGAGGTGGGTTTGTTTGCCATATGGAGAGTTAAGTAGCTAATGGCTACGCGTAGCTGCTGGAAGGGTTATCCGCTAAGTTGTCGCATTTTTGGCATTGAGTAAAAGTTTGATCCAAAACTTTATCCGACGGAGACTGATCTTATCCTCTCACTACTCTACGAAAAGCCTCTCTACGCTGCGGTGCTAGCTAAGGGCAGCTTTTAAGAGAGGCTGGCCTTTTGTTATGGGCGGCCCCTAAAACAAACCAAATACAACGCCCCGGCCTGTCCAGGTCTGGCCCTCCTAAAACGCAAAGCCGCGCCGGTCAAGTGACCGGCGCGGCTTTTTGGCCGCCGCTCAGCCCCGGATAGGGAAAGCATGAAAACCGGCTGCTCCAACTACTGCAACGGAAGCTGCCCAGATCGGGGAAGGCCCAGGGTTGTAATTGAGGCTTTGGGGAAGGCGAAATCAGACTTTGAACAATGCTGCTATCGGCTTACCTGGAAGCGGGCGGTAGTCAACCCGCTTTCCGAGGTTGTGTGGATGTAGTAAATACCTGGTGGCAGCCTGCGCACATCTACTTTGGTTTGTCCGGGCTGCAAGTTCACGCGTTGAACTTCACTCCCTAAGCTGTTATAAATGCGGGCGCTATATGCTTTGCTTTGGGCTACGATGACGTGCAGGTCCTCACTGACTGGGTTCGGATACACTTCCAGCGTAAACTGCTTCCGAGTGGTGGCAGCCTGACTACCCGCTTGCGTACTCAGCAGCCGGTCACCTTCAGCAGATCGGGCGTTGACGCTGCAGTCCGCAATCACTGCTCTAAAGCTGCCGCCGCCACTGCCATCCACAAAAAAACCAGGATTCAATACCACCTCGTTACCGGATTGGTATACCACCCCGAGGCCAGTAGAAATTGGGCCGCTCCCTACTACCGCACTGCTAGCTTTGTACCGGCCACTGCTGGTCAAGGGCTGAGAAATGAACAACTGATTCGGGCAGGCAGTAAAACTCTGGTATGGGCCGCCATCCGCAAATAGCGCCTGCGCGCGGTCTTTTTGCCCGGTTGTGAACATGAACATGCAAGGATCATTGGTATAATCCATGTAGTTCATGAACATATCGCCACTGGTCGTATTGCCGCAGGTAAGATGGGGAAACGCGGGACAGCCAAAGTTGCTCGTCTGCTGGGTGGGCGTATCCGCCACCAGGTCATTGCCACAATATGCATCGCCCCAAATGTGCCTCAGATTAAGCCAGTGACCCACTTCGTGGGTCGCCGTGCGGCCCAGGTGGAAGGGAGCCACTGCTGAGCCGCCACGGCCAAAGCCCGTGGTAGTGATAACCACGCCATTGGTGCTGGCCGCCCCGCCCGGAAACTGCGCGTACCCCAGAATGCCACCGCCGATGTTACACACCCACAAGTTAAGATACTGGCCGGCCGGCCAGGCGTTTAAACCACCGGTGCTGGTGCTTTTCATGTCGTTGCTGGTGCCCCAGGTGGTTCTGGTGCTCGGTTTTCGCTCAATGCCCGTCGTGGGGTTGCCGTTGGGGTCGAGGCTGGCCAGCACGAATTGCAGCTCCATATCGGCCGCTAGGTTGGCGAAGGCCGCCGGGGTGTTGCTCACATCGGCGTTGAGCTTGCGGAAGTCCTCATTCAGCACGTCAATCTGGGATTGGATCTGAGCATCGGAGACGTTCTCGCTGGGCGTTCTATAAAGTACGTGTACCACCACCGGGATGGTAATGATAGAAGCTAGTGCCGTACGGTTGGTGATATCAAGCTGGTACTGCCGTGTCTGCTGCTCAATCGCCGTCATTTGCTGCTGGATATCAGGCGTAGCATTCTGATACTGCTGCTCATAATCCGACCCGCAGCTTCGCTGGCCCAGTGCTGGGGCCATTGCAGCCAGGGCCAGCCCCAGGGATAGCCCAAACACCATCCGCAACGATTTAACCCGGAATCGTTGGCATAGGGCGGTGCTAAGGAAGTCCTCGTGCGAGGCTTTAGCGTAAAGTATATCTATCATGAGGAAGGTGCGTAAGGTGTTTCATGTCTGTTTCTCGCTAGAAGCTGGGCTATCTTTTCAAGACCTGTACTTCTTTTTGCAAGACCTCATTCGCCTTCTTTAACTCTTGTAGTTGCTTATCCTGCTCGATGAGGTAGAGGGTAAGCTCCTCGATCTTTTTGAGGAGGGTCGCATCCATTTCGCCCAGATTGATGCCGTCTTTGCCCACTTGGGCAGCCGAGGGAACTTCGGGAAGGTGAGCGTTGGCTTTGATGTAGCTTTCTACTTCGGAGAGGGAACGCAGACCATACGTTTCGGCAAAGACAAAATCGGGCCAGTTCGCATTCAGCTTCACCGTCATCGAAGTGGCGATAGCAGAGCCATTTACACCGAGCTTATAGCCTTTGGTGTCACTGGTATTTATCCCAACGTTTCCATTTCGGTCAAAGCTGATTTTAGCGGCGACACTTTCACTGCCCGCAAGAGCATGGCCTCCTGTTTTAAAAGAAAGCGTTCCAAATGCATCATTTTCAATCCACCAGACCCAGGACGTAAGATTCCCTCCGACTATTGAGCCCGTTGGGCGATACAAACGGATGGAAGGATTATCATCAACTTGATTGAATGAGATCTTAGGTATGTTATTCCAGCCACCAGGATTGATATCCAGCCTCCCCAAGGGAGTTGGGGTACCGATACCCACATTACCATTTGAGGTAACAAACATTCTTTCTGCGGCATTTGTAAAAAATCTAATTCCGGCAGATCCAGACAAATTAGCTACTGCAGCACCAGCTTCTGTATACCAGCCCAGAGAATAATGGCCAATGTTGCGACCATTGTAGGAAAAATTATCAGCTTGATTAAATCCAATTGAGTTTTCAAGGGAAATGTGTATACTCCCATCTACGTGCAATTTCTGGTAAGGGACTGTCGGAGAAGAAATACCTATTCCCACGCTCCCAGTAGTATTGGTATTATATATGGTACTACTGCCCGTTGCTCCCGTAGGAGTCCACTGGGCAAAGCCTGTCAATTGTACCGCGACAAGAAGCACTCCGGTGCAGAAGATTTTTTTCATTTTTGAGGGTTTTTAAGGTGAGCGATTGGGTTAGGTTAGTGCCCATGTAGTGAGCTGAGTGGAGGAGTAGAAACGAACGGTAGGTGCGCGGGCACGGCCGAAGTGACGGATGGCATCAATCCCGAAAGCCGCCAAGGTGCAATAGGGCACGAGCTGGTTGGAAGGGCCAGTATTTTCAACTGGCTCCTGTTAGCTACGCGGAGCTATTCTGGGTCAATGGTTTCAAAGGTAGATATATAAATAATTGATTTACAACAGCCGATATGTAAATTTTTCTATTTGCCCACTATTAGCCTTAGTTAAAAGCTGTGGAAGCTGGACCAACGCCAGATGTAAACATTGACCCACAATGATTTGAGAAGTTGGGGTGTCAGCCAAGTCGGTTATCACACCTGGCACTGCCCGGAGCGCATCAAGGCCAAAAAAACTGGCCTGTGCCAATCACGATGCCTTGGTAGACGGCGTTAAGTATTGGCTAATCACCATGGGGCGCATCTATTACCCATAGCAAGCACTGGGCAGCCAATTAGCAGGCGCGCCCTAACATCATGCCTCCCGATCGGGCGTTCACCCCAACGTTAACTCAGTGGGTGGCCGAATTGGCTGTGGTGGATGCGGCCCTGGCTGGTGTTTGCAGCTGAGACCCAATCAAGTCCGCTACTTTAATAAATATGAAGTCTGAGGCCAGATGATACGAGCGGAGCGTCATAGTTGTCGGGCCAAGCGCAGGGTGGTACGGACGTGCCCGCGCCCCGTTCTCTACTCCCGTTGAGACTGGGCCTTGAGGTGCTTGCCATCGATGGGGAAACAATAACTATTTTCAGATAGCCGCCAAACAAAAAGCCCGCCGCCCGGGCCTGGTTGCTGCCGGCTCCTGGCGGGCTACTTCAGCGTGAGGGAGTAGGCTACTACCTGCTGCACCTGAGCCGGTGTGAGCACCTTGCCAAAGGCCGGCATCTTACCCATGCCGTTCGTAACCAGGTAGGTGCGCCCGAAGGCGTTGAGGTTGCTCTTGGTAAGGTCGTGGGCCCCGTTGAGGCCGCGCTTGCCGTTAGTGCCGTGGCAGCGTACGCAGTTTTTTTGGTAAATAGCCTGGCCCGGCTCCAGCGGTGGTTTGGCCAGCGTGGGCGGGGCCGGCAGCAGCAAAAGCAGCGAAAAAGCGGCAAGTTGAAGGTTCATAACCAGGATAACACACAATCGGGCCCCAAAGTACCAGGTAAGCAACGAATATCACGGCCGGGCTGCCGAAAGAGCGAAAGGTGGAGTCCACCAAGCCGGGATACCGCCCGGGGCCCGACCTTTGCCTCTAGTTTCCCACCCACGCTCCACCACTTTGCGCGTCGCCATCGTTATCAATACCAGTTGGAATATTTGGAATTTCCGCGCCAGCCTCGTGCGGGCCTTGCAGGCCGCCGGTCACGAAGTGCTGGCTATTGCCCCGCCCGATGACTATTCGGCGCGCCTCGAAACCGAGCTCGGCTGCCGCTTCGTGCCCATCCTCATGGAGAACAAGGGCACTAACCCGGTGAAAGACGCGGCCCTCACCTTCCGCTTCTACCAAATTTACCGGCGCGAAAAGCCCGACGTAGTACTCCACTACACTATCAAGCCCAACATCTACGGCAGCATCGCGGCGCGGCTCGCCGGCGTGCCCAGCATCAACAACGTGAGCGGCCTAGGTACCGTGTTCATTATCAAAAACTTCGTGAGCCGGGTTGCGCGAGGCCTCTATCGTTTTGCCTTTCGCTTTCCCCACAAAGTGTTCTTCCAGAACGGCGACGACCGGCAGTTGTTCCTCGACCACGGCTTGGTGCGGCCCGAAATTACCGACTTGCTGCCCGGCTCGGGGGTCGACGTCAACAAGTTCCGGCCCGCGGCGGAGTTCACGCGCCAAACCCCCTTTGTATTTCTGATGGTGGCGCGGGTGCTGTACGAGAAAGGGGTGGTGGAATATTTCGAAGCGGCCAAGGCCGTCCGGGCCGCCGTGCCCGGCACCCGCATCCAATTGCTCGGTGGCCTCGACGAGGCGGGTGGGGTGGGCGTTCCCCGGGCCACGTTCGAGGACTGGCTGCGCCGCGGCGACATCGAATACCTGGGCCGCTCCGACGACGTGGCCGCCCACCTGCACCGGGCCGACTGCGTAGTGCTGCCCAGCTACCGCGAAGGCACGCCCAAAACCCTGCTCGAAGCGGCGGCGGTGGGCAAGCCCCTTATAACGACCGACGTGCCGGGCTGCCGCGAAACCGTGGTCGATGGTCGCAACGGCTACCTCTGCCAGGTGCGCAGCGGCGCCGACCTCGCCGCCAAAATGCTCCAGGTGCTGGCCTTGCCCGAAGCCGACTTGCAGCGTATGGGGTGCGCCAGCCGCCACCTGGCCGAAACCAGATTCGATGAGCAGTTGGTGTTGGATAAGTACCTGACGGCAATTGCTGAGGTGCAAGTGGCCTAGTGGGCGCAGCAGTACCCTTCCCCCGGTGGCGGAGCACCAAGGCGGCATCGCGCCAAAATAGGCGGCGGGTTTGGCGTAAAGGTTCTTTTTAACTCTCTACCTTTGCGCCGATGGAAGTAAAGCAGTATGCCTTGGCTGGTCTGGTCGAGTTTGTTCCCCGTTTGTTTGCCGACGACCGGGGCGTGTTTTTCGAAACGTTCAGCGCCCGGCTCATGGCCCAAGCCGGCGCCGATGCCCAGTGGGTGCAGGACAACCAATCCAAGTCTAAAAAAGGCGTGCTGCGCGGCTTGCACTTCCAGCGCCCGCCCCACGCCCAGGCCAAGCTCGTGCGCGTTGGCCAAGGCCGGGCCCTCGACGTGGCCGTGGATTTGCGCAAGGACTCGCCAACCTACGGCCAGCACCAGCTCGTGGAGCTGATAGCCGAGCGGGGCAACATGCTCTACATTCCCGCCGGCTTTGCCCACGGTTTCATGGCGCTGGAGGACGATACCATTTTTCTCTACAAGTGCAGCGACTACTACGCGCCCAGCGCGGAAGGCGGCCTGCGCTGGGACGACACGGACCTGAACATTAGCTGGGGCACCGAGGTCGCGCCCCTGGTGTCGGGGAAAGATCAGGAATTGCCCTTGCTGAAGGACTTCATCAGCCCGTTTTAGCAGCCTGGTCCTTACGAGTAGTGCCCAGCAAGAGCAGACACACTCCCAATTAGAGCAGCTCGACCAGCGTTTCCAGCGCCATGCCGCGGCTGCCCTTCACCAGCACCTGCTGGCCGCGCACGGGGTGCTGGCGCAGCCATTCCGCGGCCTCAGCCTTAGTAGCGAAGTATTGGATGTGGTCGGCCGCGCTGGCGGCGGCAGCCATCTCGGAGCCAATCAGCAGGATGGTGGGCAGGGGCAGCCGGGCCAGCAGCTGGCCCAGTTGCTGGTGCTCCAGCGCGCTATCCTCGCCCAGCTCGAACATGTCGCCCAGCACCACGAGCTTGGTTTGCCCGGCGGCCACGGGGCGCGCCGCGAAGCTGCGCACGGCGGCGGCCATGCTGCTCGGGTTGGCGTTGTAGGCGTCGAGTAGCAGCTCGTTGTGGGGGGTGCGCAGCAGCTGCGAACGATTGTTTTGCGGGTTGTAGTGGGCCAGTGCCGCCGCTATTTTCTGGGGTGGAATGTTAAAGTGCAAGCCCACGGCGGCGGCGGCGGCCAGGTTCGGGAAGTTATAGTCGCCGGTGAGCTGGACGGCAACATCGGTGCCGTCGGGCAGGCGCAGAGCCAGGGTGGGCTCGGTCGCCAGCAGCGTAACGGGGTAGGTGTCGTCGGGCCCGGGGTAGGTGAGGCGCGTGGGCACGGCCGCGGCCAAGCCGGGTAGCTTGGGGTCGAGGGTATTCACAAAAACGACCCCGCGGTCGTGGGCCAGGTAGTCGAACAGCTCGCCCTTGCCTTTGGCCACGCCTTCGGGGCCGCCAAAGCCTTCGAGGTGGGCCTTGCCGATGTTGGTGATGAGGCCGTGAGTGGGCTGCGCCCATTCGCAGTAGGCCGCGATTTCGCGCTGGTGGTTGGCGCCCATCTCAATCACGGCGAATTCGTGCTCGCCGGGCCGCAGACGCAGCAGCGTGAGGGGCACGCCGATGTGGTTGTTGAAGTTGCCGACCGTCGCCAGCACTCGAAATTGTTGGGCCAGCACGGCCGTGAGCAGTTCCTTGGTGGTGGTTTTACCGTTCGAGCCGGTGATGGCCAGCACCGGAATAGCGCATTGCTGGCGGTGGTGCCGGGCCAGCTCCTGCAGGGCCCGCAGTGGGTCGGGCGCGAAGGTGTAGCGGGCGGGGTCGGTAGCGGCCAGCTGGGCGTCGTCGACCACGGCGTGGCGGGCGCCTTTGGCCAGGGCCTGCGCCGCAAAATCAGCTCCCCGAAAGCTGGGGCCATTCAACGCAAAAAACAGCGTGCCCGGCTGGTGCTGGCGCGAGTCGGTACTGACGTGGCCTCCCGCGGCCAGGTAGTGGGAATAAAGCAGCATGGGCTGAATGGTAAGAGCAAACCGAAGGGTAATTTGTTACAAATATGAATACTCAACCACGCTCACACGCGAAACGCGCGCGATATTCGTTACTAGTAGTTGCTGATGGCTGGTTGTTAGGCGCTATTCTAACTGGCGACCGAAATGCCCAAGCCAGCTGAGCCAGCCAAGCGCTGGCAACCACCAATCCGCCCGTTACCAGCGGCTAATCATTTAAACTGAATCGTTGAGTCCATGCTCCGTTTTACTACTCTTTTGCTGGCGCTGCTGGCTTTTTCGGTTGTTGCCCGGGCCCAGGCGGGCGCGGGATTTGGGTTCGAGTACCGGCCCGTGGCGAAGGTGGTGCAGGGTACCGATACGCTCGGTAATGCCTGGGCCGGGGGGCTCAATACGCCGCAGTTCAGCACCATCGACCTGAACAACGACGGGCAAAACGACCTGTTCGCCTTCGACCACGAAAGTAGCCGCTGCTATACCTTTCTGAGCGTGGCGGCTCCGACCGCGCCGGGCGGGCGCCGGTGGCAATATGCCCCGCAGTACGAAGCTCTTTTTCCCGCCGACCTGCGCCAGTGGGCCCTCCTGCGGGATTACGACTGCGATGGCCGGCCCGACCTGTTTACGTACATCAACGGCGGGGAAATCCGGGTGTTCCGCAACGTGCTGGTTGATGGGCAGCCCAGCTTCCAGCTCAGGACCAACCAGATTCGGTTTTCGGGGCCCTTCGCGGGCACAATCAACCTCACCATTGGCGGCTACAACCTGCCGGCTATCCAGGACGTGAACGGCGATGGCAAGCTCGACATCATGACCTATGACTTCATCAGCGCGACCACCATTGAGCTTTACCTCAACAGCAGCTCCGGCCCCTGCGGTAACGCGCTCGACTTCACCCAAGTTACCGGCAACTGGGGCGGCATTCAGGCGTGCAGCGGCTGCGGCAGCTACCAGTTCAACGGCCAGCCGTGCTTTACGGCCCGCCCCACCCACACCGGCGGCCACAGCCTGCTGCTGCTCGACCTCGACGGCGACGGCGACCAGGACGTGCTCGATGGCCGCGACAATTGCCCCGAGCTTACGCGCCTGCTCAACCAGGGCACTACGCTGGCGCCCGTGCTCACGCCGGCCGGCATCAGCTCGAACTTCCCTTCGGCCGCCACCCCGGTGCGAGTGCCCGTGTTCCCCGCGGGCTATTCCTTCGACGCTAACTTCGACGGTCGCCCCGACCTGGTGGTGGCGCCCAACATGGTTAACAACGTTGCCGATCAAGTGAGCCTGCGCGGCCACGTGCAGCTATTTGAGAATACCGCCGCCACTGGCGCGCCCAACTTCGCCTATCGCCCGGCCGGCTTCCTGCAAAGCGACATGCTGGACGTGAGCGAGGGAGCTGCTCCCGCCATTGGCGACCTCGACGGCGACGGCTTACCTGACCTGCTCGTGGGCAACCACGCCGACCGCGTCAGTGGTGTATACCGGGCCGCCCTGGCGTACTACCGCAACGAGGGCACCCGGGCCCGGCCCGTGTTTCGCCTCGTCACGGCCGACTACCTCGGACTGGCCGCTCAACAGTTGCAGGGCCTCAAGCCCGTGCTGGTCGACCTCAACCGCGACGGGGCCCTGGACCTGGCCTACGGAGCCTGGAAGGCGTCAGGCAACGCGCTGTACTACATTCTGAACACGGCTGCGGCCGGTCAGCCCGTGGCGTTCAACGCCGCCAACGCCGTCAGCCTGAAGCCCCAGGGAGCCCCGCTGAGCGGCGTGCTGCCCCGTACGCGGGGCGACATGCCCTGCTTCACCGATGTGGACAATGACGGCTACGTCGACCTCCTCGTTGGCACCAACGAGGTCTCGGAGCCGGGGATGAGCCTGCGTTATTTCCGCAACCGGGGCACTGGTCCCCTCGACAATGCCTTTGTGCTGGCGAACAATGATTTCGGCGGCATTCGCGAAGCCGGCGGGGCGCGCCCCGATAACCTAAGCCCCACGGTAGCCGACTTCGATGGTGACGGCACCCTCGACCTGGTCACCGTCGATGCTACCGGGCTGCTGCGATTTTTCGCCAACTACCGGGCCCAGACCGGTACTTTCACGGAGCGCACCAACTTGCTCTACAACCCCATCAGCGGCCAGTACGAGTCCACCCGGCTAGGGCTGGGCATCTACTCTCACAGCGCCCTGACCACCGCCGACCTGAACGGCGACGGTGCCCCCGAGCTATTGATCGGAACCCAGGCCGGCGGCATCCTCAGCTACGGCACCCGCAACCGCATCGTCACGGCGCGCCAGCCCGAGGCGGCGCGGGCTTTGGCCCTGAGCATCTACCCCAACCCCACCACGGCTACCGCCACCGCCGAAACAGCCACTCCCACCCGCCTCACCCTGCTCGACCTAACCGGCCGGGTGGTGCGAACCCCGGGCCCGGCCCAGCGCCGCCACGCGCTAAACCTGGGCGGCCTGGCCGCTGGCGTCTACCTCGTGCGGGTGGAAGGCCACAATGGGGCAGTGACCACCCAGCGGCTGTTGGTGCGGTAGGTGAGGAGACAGTGCGCCTCACCCCCAGCCCCGGTTCGCTGGAGGCGCGAAGCCCCAGGAGGGGGAGCCAGATGACCAGGACGCGGAACGGAGAAAGGCTCTAAGTCAATTATAAAGAGCACTGGCTCTGCACGGAGCCCGATATCACACTATATAGGCACTCGTACAGAGATAGCCGAAAACTTAAATCCGTTTACAGTTCCGTACCCTAGTTGTCAGGCTCCCCTCTCCTGTGGAGAGGGGCCGGGGGTGAGGTGCCCTGGCCGCAGCCGCAACACGGGCTAAAGCCCCGGCAGCTCAAACGGGTCCGCGTCGCTTAAGGCCGTAAACTTGGCCCTGAAGTCCTCCAGCTCCGCCCGGCGCAGCGTATGGGTGAAAATCCCGGGCTGGTTCTCCGCCTCCAGCAGGTAGTTGCCCCGCGCGTCGAGCAGAGCCGATTCGCCCGCGTAATCGTGGCCCAGGCCGTCGCGGCCGATGCGGTTCACGCCTAGCGCGCAAGCCACATTTTCGATGGCCCGGGCCCGAAGCAGCGTCGTCCAGGCGGTTCGACGCACGGCAGGCCAATTGGCCACGTACAGCAGTAAGTCGTAGGGCTGGCTGCGTTGGTTGCGGCTCCAGACCGGGAAGCGTAGGTCGTAGCACACCAAGGGGCAGATGCACCAGCCACGCCACTGCTCTACGAGGCGAGTGGCGCCGGGCGTGTACACGTGCTGCTCGCCGGCTAGCGTGAACAGGTGGCGTTTGTCGTAGGTACTCAGGCGGCCATCGGGCCGCACCCACAGCAGGCGGTTATAGTAAGTGTCGTTTTCCCGAATGATGATGCTGCCCGTAATTACGGCCTGGTGCGCGGCGGCCCGCTCGCGCAACCAGGCCACGGTTGGGCCCGCCATGGTTTCGGCCTGGGTCGCGGCCTCCATGCTGAAGCCGGTCGTAAACATCTCCGGCAGTACGATGAGGTCGGTCGGCCCAGTTAATTGCGCCAGGTGCTGCTCAAGGGCCGCCCGGTTGGCCGCCGCATCGTGCCAGTGCAAGGCAGTTTGAATAAATGAAACGGTCAGGTCAGGCATGGGGTAGCAACGAATGTTCGGGTCGATGTGACGACTGTGCTTGGACGAGCCGCAGGCAGGGCGCGCAATTTAACTGCTTGAGCAGAAGCACCCGGCTAAAAGCCGGTCATACTGCTCCCCCGCCTGCTGAAGACCCTTCAGGGTCGTTCTATATTTATGCTTTATGCGTTTATGCGGTTACCTCTGTATGCAGGATCACCTCAGCAACAATGAGCCGTACGGTGGTCTGGCTACCGTAGCTTGGCCGCCGCCGTTTCCAGGGTAGTGGCCTCCTTCGCAAAGCAAAACCGAATCAGCCCCTCATCGAAACCATCGTGGTAAAAGGCGGATATCGGCACCACGGCCACGCCTTTCTCACGGGCCAGCTGCTCGGCAAAGGATCGGTCGCCGGCTGCGGAAAAAGCCCCGTAGCGCGCCAGTTGAAAATAGCCGCCGGGCACGGGCAGCAGGTCCCAGCCCGTGCCGGCCAGCAAGCTGCGAAAAGCGTCGCGCTTTTGCTGATAAAATTCGGCCAGGCCGCGGGCGTGGGCATCGGTCGCGTCGGCGGCCAGCACTTCAGCCAACGCGTATTGAGTGGGCGTGCTCACGGCGAAAGTAAGGAACTGGTGTACGCGCCGCACCTCGGCCGTAAGGGCGGGTGGGGCAATGCAGTAGCCGACTTTCCAGCCCGTGGCGTGGTAGCTTTTGCCGAAGGAGGAGAGCACGAAGCTGCGCGCGCGCAACTCCGGGTGCTGGCGGGCGCTCATGCGCGGAGCGCCATCGAACACGAGGTGCTCATACACCTCATCGCTCAGTACCAAGGCGTTGGTGCCGGCCAGGACAAGGGCCAGCGCCTGCCAGTCGTCGGCCGTGAAAACGGCGCCGCTGGGGTTGTGGGGGGTGTTCACCAGCACCAGCCGCGTGCGGGGCGACACCGCCCGGCGCACCGCGTCCCAGTCGGGCCGGAAGTGGGGGGAGGGCAGGCGCACGTAGCGCGGCACGCCCCCCTGGAGCCGAATGGCCGGCCCGTACAGGTCGTACGCCGGCTCGAACACCAGCACTTCATCGCCGGGCCGCACCACGGCGGCCAGCACGGCATACAGGGCCTCGGTGGCTCCGGCCGTAATGGTAACCTCCGTGGCCGGGTCGGGCGCGGGCGCTTCGGGGTGCCGCCGCCCGACCTGGGCGGCAATGGTCTCGCGTAGCTGCGGCAGGCCCGGCATGGGGGCATACTGGTGGTGGCCCGGCGTGCGGGCGTGGCGGACCAGAGCCTCCAACAGCTCCTGGGGCGGGTCGTAGTCGGGGAAGCCCTGGGCCAGGTTGATGGCACCGGTTTCCTGGGCCAGCAAGGTCATCTGCGTGAAAATGCTAACGCCAACGTCGGGCAGCTTGGATTGAAGCAAGGTGTTGGGGTGATGGAGTGTTAGAGCGATTATCAAGTCAGTGTACAGTTTTTCAAGAATTAAAAATGAAGAATTAAAAATCTGCTGGTCAATTTTTAATTCTTCATTTTTAATTTTTAATTCTCTTCATCCCCTCATCCTCAAAAACTACAAATAAATCAGAAACGTCGTCCCCTCGCCCACGGTGCTGGTTACTTCCAGCCGGCCGCCGTGAATTTGCACGATGCGGTTCACCAGGTAGAGCCCCATGCCCGTGCCGTCGACGTGGGTGTGGAAGCGGCGGAACAGCTGGAAGAGCTGCGGCCCAAACCGCTCCATGTCGATGCCCAGGCCATTGTCCTGCACCGTGAGAACGGGGCGGCCGGATGCGGCCTCGGGCGTGCTGCTAAGGCGGATACGCGGGGGGCGGTCGGGCGCGGCGTACTTGAGCGAGTTGCTGATCAGGTTGAAGAGCAGGCTTTGCAGGTTAGGCCGCACGAAGGTTACTGCCGGGCAGGTGGCGAAGTCCAGCTCAAACGCCGCGCCCGACTGCGTCACCTGGTCTTGCAGGCTATTGATGACTTCGGCCACCAGGGGGGCCAGGGCCACGGTTTCGGCCGGAACTTCCTGTTGCTGGCGCTGCCCCCGCACGATGGCGCTCAAGTCGTCGATGGTGCCAAAAATCTGGGCCAGCGCCCGCTCGAAGTAGCTGATGAGCTTAATGGCCTCGGGGTCGCGGAAGTAAGCCGTGCGGGTCAGTTCCTCAAAGATGCCGGCCATGTTGTTGATGGGCTGCTTCAGGTCGTGCGAGGCGGTGTACACGAAGTTGTCGAGGTCCTCATTAGTCCGCATCAGGCGGGCGTTCTGGGCTTCGAGCTGCTCCTGCACCTGCTTCACCTCGTGCACGTCGGTGTTGGCGCCCACCCATTCCGTGATGGCGCCGGTTTTGTCGCGCAGGCACTCGGCGCGGGTCAAAAACCAGCGGTACTGGCCCTGGTGGTTGCGCCAGCGGCTCTCGCCCTCGAACGGCTCGCCGGTGGCCAGGCTGTGCTGCCAGCGCTGCAGGGTAGGAGCCAGGTCGTCGGGGTGCAGAAAGTGCTCCCATCCCCAGCCCTGCAGCTCCTCGAAAGTGCCGCCCGTGAAATCGTACCAGCGCTGGTTGTAGTAGCTCGTCGCGCCGTCGGGGTTGGCCGTCCAGGCCATCTGGGGCAGGGTTTCGATCAGCTGCTGGAAACGGGCCTGGCTCGTGAGCAGCTGCTCCTGCAGCACGCGCTGCTGATGCACGTCGGTGTTGGTGCCGTACCACTTCAGCACCTGGCCCCCGTTGGCCCGCCGGGCCTGGGCCTGGCCCAGAAACCACCGGTATTGCCCGTCGTAGCGGCGCAGGCGAAACTCGGCCTCGTAGTAGCGCTGGCTGGCAATGGCCTGGGCCCAGTTGGCCTGCATGTCGGCCCGATCGTCGGGATGCACGAAGCTGAGCCAGTTAACGGCCCCGTTTTTCTCCATCGACTCGCCCACGTAAGCTGCGGTGCGGTGGTTGAAGAAGTCCACGGTGCCGTCGGGTAAGGCGGTCCACACCTGCTGCGGAATGCTCTCAGCCTGGATGCGCAGCTCTTCCTCACTGGCGCCGAGCTGGGTCTGGAGCTGGCGCAGCTCCGTTACGTCGGTGTTGGTGCCGCACCAGCGCACCACGGCCCCCGTGGCCGCGTCGCGGATGGGCCGGGCCCGGCTCAGGAACCAGCGGAACTGCCCATCGTGGCGCCGTAGGGGAAAGGTATCTTCCCAGGGCTGCCCCGCCGCGATGCACTCGAGGTAGCGCTCGTTCACGCCCTCCACCAGGGCGGGGTCGTGCACTTTCATCCAGCCCCAGCCTTGCATTTCCTCGGCCGACGAGCCCGTGTACTCGTACCATTGCTGGTTGTACCAAAACAGGCTACCCGTGGCGTCGGCCATCCAGGCAAGTTGGGCAATGTTGTCGGCCAGGGCGGCAAAGTCTTCGCGGCTGCGCGCCAGCTCGTGGGTGCGCTCGCGCAGCTCGTGCACATCGAGCAGGTAGCCGTAGCGGCGTACCAGGCGGCCGGTGGCATCCAGCTCGGGCACGGCCTCGGTCAGAAACCAGCGGTACTGGCCGTCGGCTCCGCGCAGGCGCACTTCCATCCGGCCGTTCTGGGCCAACTCTATGCTTAGCTGAATCAGGCGTAGGGCTTTGGGGCGGTCGTCGGGGTGGAGCGCCTCCCGCCAGTGGGCGTCGACCTCCGCCCAGGGCCCCCCGGCGGCCTGCCCGGTATACTGATACCACTGGGGGCTGACGTAGAGGGTCTCGCCCTGGCCATCGGTGATGAAGGTGATAATGGGCAGGGCTTCGGCTTGCCGGCGCAAGCGGGCGTCGGCGGCCTGCACCTCGGCCTGCAAGACATCGGCTTCGCGCCGGGCCCTCACCTGCTCAGTGACGTCCACAATAAACACCATCAGGCCGATGATTTGAGATTCGTCGTCGCGCCGGCCTTGGCAGGTCAGGTTGAGATGAGCGGTCTCGAACTGGCCCGTGGCGGAGTCGTAGAGCTCCAGCGGAACTTCCTGGCCCACGAAGGTCTCCCCAGTCCGGTACACTTGGTCGAGCAGGGCCCCGAAGCTTTGTTCCACCACTTCCGGCGCGCAGTCGCCCAGGCGCTCGCCCAGCCGGGCGCGCTGGCCGAGCAAGGCGTCGAAGCCGGGGTTGGTGTACGCGAAGCGATGCTCCGGCCCGGTGGTGGTGGCAATTAGGGTCGGGCTTTGGGTGAGAATCTGGGTAAGCTGCTGGTCTTTGAGCTCGAGTTGGCGTTGGGCCTCCCGCAGCTCATGGATGTCGAGGTTGGTGCCAAACCACTGGCGGGGCCGGTCGGCCGCCTGCGCCTCGGCCAGCGGCTCGGGCACCCCCTGGCTGGTGAACCAGCGGTATTGCCCATCGTGGCGGCGCAGGCGGAACTCGTACCGCCACGGGCCGCCGACGGCCAGGGCCTGGGCGTACGCGACTTGCACCCGCAACTGGTCCTCGGGGTGCAACGACCGCTGCCACACCTCATCGAGGGGCTCGGCCGGGTCCGAGCCGGTGTACTCGTGCCACTGCGGGCTGATGTAGAGCACGTTCCCGTACTCATCGCTGATGAACGTGATGGAAGGCTGGCTTTCGGTTACGTGGCGCAGGCGCTGGTCGGCGGCCTGGGCCGTGGCCTGCAGGGCCTCAGCCCGCTGGCGGGCCAGCACCTGCTCGGTCACGTCGATGCCATAGCTGAGCACGGCGCTCACCGGTTGGTCGTCGGCCGCGCGCAGCGGGAGCATGCCCGTATTAAAATAGAACAAGCGCGATTCGCCCGTGTCGGAGTCGGTGAAGGTGATGGCCTGTTCCAGGGCATGGAACGCTTCGCCGGTTTCGTACACCCGCAGCATGGTTTCCTGCCCGTGGCCTTGCTCGTTCATTTCGGGCATTATCTCGTGGCGGGGGCGGCCCAGTTGGAGGCGGGAGCCCATCAGCCGCTGCATTTTAGGCAGCACCACACTGGGCCGCAGCTCCGGGCCTTCGTACACGCCCAGCACCAGCGGCAGCTCGTCCAGGATGCGGTGCATACGCTGGTCCTGTTGCTGCAGCTGGGCCCGAATCTGGCGCTGCTCGTGTACGTCGGTGCAGGTGCCGAACCACTCGGTCACTTGGCCGGTAGCGTCGCGCAGGGGCTGCACCTGAGTCAGAAACCAGCGGTACTCGCCGTCGTGGCGGCGTAGGCGATACTCCAGCTCGTAGTAGCTCCCTTCGGCCGCGGCTGTTTGCCAGGCCGCGGCAGCTGCGGCGAAATCGTCGGGGTGGATAATGGTGGCCCCTAGGTGCTCCGGGCCGGGCTGCTCGGTCGGGCAGCCGGTGTAGTCGCGCCAGCGCTGGTTCACGTACGTGCTCCGACCCGTAGCGTCGGCCCGGAACACCAGCTGCGGAATAAACTCGGTGAGCAGCCGAAATTGCTCTTGTTGGCGTTGGTTTTCGGCCGCCAGGGCCTCGCTGCGCAGCCGGGCCTGCACCTGCTCGGTCACATCGAGGCTGTACGCCAGCACGCCCGTGGGGGTGCTGCCCGCGTCCAGGAGTGGCAGGTAGCCGAAGTTGTTGTAGTGCTCACGCAGGACGCCCGTGGCGGGGTCGAGCAGGAGGCTGCGCTCTTCGTGGCCAACAACGGGTTGCCCGGTGGCGAGCACCTGCCGCAGTACTTCCAGATAGCCCTGCGCGGCAATTTCCGGCAGGCATTCGGCCGCTGGCCGGCCCATTTGGGTGCGGGGCCCCATCTTTTGCCGGGCAGTAGCCGAAAGAAACGTAAAGGTCAGGTCCGGCCCCTCCATGGTGGTGATGGTCAGCGGCAACTGGTCGAGGATGCGCTGCATACGGGGTTGCTGGCTCACATCGAGCAGGTGCACCAGGACGTAGCGCAATGCGCTGGTTGTTGAGTCCGACGCCGGCACGGGGTGGAGCGTGGCTTCCCAATACGTGGGGGCTGAGGCCCCGGCCAACGGCTGCTCGTCGGCCCACTCCGGGGCCAGTACTTGCCGGGTGCCGGCCTGCGCGGCGAGCAGCCCCCCCGCCCAGGTGGCGGGGGGGGCTACCCGGTTGTCGACGGCCGCCAGCGCGGCGGGCAGGGCTACCAAGGGCTGACCGGTTAATGCCGCTACCGGGCCGAGCAGGGCTGCCATAGCGTTGTTCAGCGCCAGGATGGTGCCATCCGGGGCCAGCGCCGCGTAGGGGGCGGGCAGGGCGGCGAATAGCAATTCAAAATCCAAGAGTTGCGGAGTAGGGGCGGGCATGAAGAGCAGAATAACAAAAAGCAGCCGGCCGCGCACGGCTTCTATTTTCAAAGATAAGCTCTCATCCCGGGCCTGCGGTTACTGGCCGCCAAAAGCCCCGAGCCGGCGCAATTTGCCCCTTCCCCACTTTCTGTCGTCTTTAAATTTGGTCCGCGTAAGAGTCCTCTCCTTCGGCTTGCCGAACCATTGCATCTCTCAAGCCAACTGCGCAGAACCGCAAAAAGCCCGCCGGGCTAATGAGGCCCGGCGGGCGTTAAAATTGGAAGAGGACAAGAGCCACGGCTGTCAGGGCTTGCGTGCCAGCCGCGGCAGAGTTGGGCCGGGGCTTACGTTAAGTTGAAAGCTGCCCGTCTTTAGGCAGGGGAGTATCAAAGCGGATTTTTTAATTCTTCGGGAAAAGCCTGCTTCACGTGCTCCACCTTGGCTGCCGATACGTGGGCGATGTAGGGGTTTTCAGGGTGAAGGCGGTAGTAGCCCTGGTGGTAGGCTTCGGCGGGCCAGAACTTTTGGAACGGCACGACCTGAGTTACGATTTTGCCGCTATACTTCTTCGACGCATTGACTTTGGCAATGGTCGCTTCCAGCACTTTCTTTTCCTCGGGTGTGCGATAGAATGCCGCCGAGCGGTACTCAGGGCCGACATCGGGGCCCTGACGGTTCAGCTGGGTGGGGTCGTGCGAGGCCGTGAAGAAGATGTCGGCCAGCTTCTGGTAGCTGATAACCTTGGGGTCGTAATAAATCTGCACTGTTTCGGTGTGGCCCGTGGTTCTGGTGGCCACCTCTTCGTAGCTCGGGTTGGCTTTGGCGCCGCCGGCGTAGCCGCTCACCACCTGCTGCACGCCTTTCAGCTGCTCAAACGCTTCTTCCTGCGCCCAGAAGCAGCCGCCGGCAAACGTGGCGATGGCCAAGCCGCTTAGATTAGCTGGCGCGAAGCCAGCCGTGGACCGGGGCGGGTTTTGCGCATCGGCCGATTGCGGCGAGCCGCAGGCAAACGTGAAAGCCAATGCACTTAACCCAACAAGGGATTTCAATCGGTTTTTCATGGATAAGATGGGAATAGTACCGGAAGCGGTGGTTTGGAGTGGCAAGACCCCGGGTGAAACCTTACGGCGTAGTCTGTACTCTACGAATTTAAACCCGGTTTAGCTTGCGACTGTTTTGCAACTATACACGCGGAACACGCAATTGGTGTCGGGGGCTGAGCTGATACTGCGAAATTGCCCGGAGGACTTTCGTGGTACCGGCTGCTGGTCCGCGCCAGGGGCCCCGTCAGCTCTGCTTTCCCTAAACGTGCTCAACCGTGAGTGAATTCAACTCGTGGAACAACAGAGGGGTTCCTGACCGGAAACGTGTCAGCGCTGCCATTTAGTTGGGGAGGCAGCGTAAGTAAAAGCGGTGTTACAGCGAAGATTCCTGGTAGCTGGCGGGGTAAGTATTAATCCCTGATTTATAAGCAACGAGTATTTTTTACTACTGATAGGGGTAAATAGTTCTACTGGTTCTGCTTTTTTCGCATCCTTTGCTACGTATTTCCCGTAGCCACGCGCACTGCCCTCTTACCGCCCGCTATGTCGTTGCAAACATTACTCGAAGCCCCTCACATTACCATTGCCTATGACCATCAGCATGAGTGGCTGCACGCAGATTGGCACGGCCCCCAGGACTTGGCCAGCGTGCAGCACGGGGCTATGGAAATGCTGCGGCTGCTGCAGGCCCAGCGCTGTCATAAAGTGCTGAACGATAATACCCGCGTAACCAGTATGTGGAGCGAAGCCGCCGAGTGGGGCGGCACCGAGTGGTTCCCGGCCATGGCGGCGGCGGGCCTGCAATATTTCGCCTGGGTGTACTCAACCAACGTCTACAGCCGCTTGTCCACCGACCTTACCCTGCAGTTCACGGCGGGGGGGCCGGTGGTAGCCACATTCGACGACATCGAGACGGCCAAAGCCTGGCTGGTGCAAATGTAGCCGGCCGCGCTAGCCAAACCTGAACCTATTTGCCGTATTTTTGTCTGAAGGTCGAGGTGTAGTAACTTTTCTGCCGCCTCCATTTTCAGTCTTCTATGGCCCCAGCTCCCACTGCTTTTACCGTTGCCACGGCTACCGAGCCGCACCGCGTACGCACTCGCCAGATCATCAAGGCTCACCCCGAGGTGAAGCAGCTGATGACCCGCAATCCCATTACCTTCCTCATTGGTTTGGGCTGCGTGGCGGCCCAGATTGCGCTGGCCTACCTGCTGCGCAACCAGGCGTGGTACTGGACCATTCCCGTGGCCTACCTGGTGGGGGCCTTTTTCTCGCACACCCTGTTTGTGGTAATTCACGAGGCCGCCCACAACCTGGTCTTTAAAAAGCTGTGGCAGAACGTAGCCACCGGCATTCTGGCCAATTTCCCGTCGGTATTTCCTACGGCTATCAGCTTCAAGAACTTTCATATTAAGCACCACGTGTTCCAGGGCGTACACGAGCTCGACGCCGACTTGCCCGACTGGTACGAGGCCAAGCTGATTCACAACTACAGCATCGGTAAGGCCATCTGGTTGTTTTTCTTTCCGCTGTTTCAGGTGATTCGCACGGCGCGCTGCCGCGAAGTGGCTACTATCGACCGGTACGTGGTGGCCAACATCGTGGCCCAGGTTGTTTTCGACGCGGCCATCGTTTACTTCTTCGGCTGGACGGCCCTGCTCTACCTCTTCCTCAGCTTCTGGTTTTCGGTGGGCTTGCACCCCCTCGGCGCCCGCTGGATTCAGGAGCACTACCTCACCCTCAGCCCTGAGCAGGAAACCTACTCCTACTACGGCCGCCTCAACGGGATCAACCTCAACGTGGGCTTCCACAACGAGCACCACGATATGCCCAGCATTCCGTGGAACAACCTGCCCAAGCTCAAAAGCGTGGCCCCGGAGTTTTACGAGCCCTTGCTGGCGCACACCAGCTACACCAAGCTCTTTTTCAAGTTCTTGTTCGATCAGGAAATCAGCCTCTACTCCCGCATCACGCGCAGAGACCGTGGCACGGCCACGCTCAAAGACAGTAGCGTGCCGGATAGGGACCTGATTTCCGCGTAAGAAGTGCTGATAAGCATAAAAAGCGGCGGCTCCGTAGGGGAGCCGTCGCTTTTTTAATGCCGCGCAAATGTAACTGAGCCGCAGGTCGCCAGAGCGTGTCAGCTGCCCGGCCTCCCCCCAACTCCGCAATAATTTAGTAACTCGTGCTTTGGTTGAGAGCTGGCGTTGCGAGTCGAATTTGCCGGCGCGTCAACCAGGAAAGCCAACCACTGAGCTGTGAGAAAGCTGCTGTCCTTTTCTATTGCTACTTGCCTCTTGGCAATCAGCGCCTGTAAGATAAATCACAATTCATCCGTGAATCCACTTTCGTATAAGACCCTCGATGGCAAGGCTCCGTTGGTAATCGCGCACCGCGGAGCTTCGGGCCTGCTGCCCGAACACACGCTCGAGTCGTACCAGCGGGCCATTGACGACGGGGCCGACTTCATCGAACAGGACTTGGTGCTGACCAAAGACCAAGTGCTAGTTTGCCGGCACGAGCCCATGTTGTCCGGCACGACCAATGTGGCTGACTTGCCCCAGTTCGCGAATCGTAAAACCACTAAAACCGTGGACGGTGTGGCCTACAACGACTGGTTTGTCAGCGACTTCACTTTGGCGGAGCTCAGAACTATTAAAGCCAGGCAGGCCTTGGCCGACCGGCCCCAGCAGTTCAACGGGCTCTACGACATCCCCACCTTCCAGGAGGTTATCGATTTGGCCAAAGCGCAAACCCGCGCCAAAGGCCGGACCATCGGCATCTATCCCGAAACCAAGCACCCCACGTTCCACGAGGCCCTGGGACTGCCCCTGACTAGCAAGCTGCTGGAAGCGCTCGACGCCGCGGGCTGGAATAACCGCGCCGCCCCGGTGTTTGTGCAGTCGTTTGAGGTCGCCAACCTGCGCGCCATTCGCACCCAGTACCAGTCGACGGTGAAAACGGTGCAGCTGCTGGATGCCACCGACGTGGACGCCAGCGGCAACCTGACGCTGGTTGCGCCCGCCGCGCAACCCTACGATTTCGTGGTTGCGGGCGACCAGCGCACCTTCCTGGATCTGACCACCGACGCCGGGCTGGACTTCGTGAAAACCTATGCCACCGGTATTGGCCCCTGGAAGCCTTACATTCAGCCCTACACGCCCACGGCCAAGCTGCCCCCCACTACCCTTATCAAGCGGGCGCACCAGCGCGGGCTGCTCGTACACGCCTTTACGTTCCGCAACGAGCCCCGGTACCTGCTGCCCGCTTACCAAAATAATCCCACCGCCGAATACAAGCATTTCTACGATCTGGGCCTGGATGGCGTATTCTCCGACTACACCGCCACGGCAGTAGCAGCCAGGTAATCAGCAAGGTGAGTAAGCTTCGGATAGAAGTGCGGTGGCTGATTTTGGAGTGGTATTCTGGCCCCTGTATCGAGCATCAGGTACTCCTCTGCTGGGGCTTCGCGCCTGCAATTAGGGTTGTCCCCGGTAGGATTTGACCTACTGGGGACAACTCCGCAGGTCTCCCGTGAGGTGCCCGTGGCCACACTAGGTCAGTGACTCATAATCATACTTTCCGCTTCGCTACCGGAGCCTTAAGCAAGCTTTTCGTAGTATGGGCACCGCCGCCTGCCGTTCTTTCGTTTTTTAGTTGTCGAGTAGCTTTTTACCAGGAGTATTACATGCGTTGTTTGCTGGGCTGCGGGCTGCTGAGCCTCTTCGTGTTCGAATCAAATCAGGCGCAAGCCCAGAGCCTGCCCATTCTTAGCCAGAACCCGCCGTCGTTGCGCTGGCAGCTAGTGCGCACCCCGCATTTTAGAGTGCTGTACGCGGGTGGGCTCGACTCGGCCGCGCAGCGCACGGCCGCACGGCTCGAGCAGTTGCACGAGCCCGACGTAGCCACCCTCGGGGTGAGCCCGCGCCCCATCAGTGTGGTACTGCAAAACCAAACGACGGTTAGCAACGGCTTCGTGACTTTTTTGCCGCGGCACGCCGAGTTTTTCACCACCCCGCAGCAGGGCCTGGCCCTCGGCACCGTGGACTGGCTCGACGGACTGGCGGTGCACGAATACCGCCACGTGGGCCAGTTTGAGAAGGCCCGGCAGGGAGTAGGCCGGGTGCTGGGCCCGCTGTTGGGCGACGGGGCCCTGGGCATTGCGGCCGTGGGCGTGCCCCAGTGGTTTTTCGAAGGCGACGCCGTGGGCACCGAAACCGCCCTCACCCGCAGCGGGCGGGGGCGCATCCCGAGCTTCGGCCTGGGGCTGCGGGCCAACCTGCTGGCCGGGCGCCGCTACAGCTACCAAAAGGCCGTGAACGGCTCTTTCCGCGACCACGTGCCCGACTGGTACGTGCTGGGCTATTTTATGACGTCGTATCTGAAAACGCATTACGGGCCCGCCGTGTGGTCGTCGGTGCTCGATACCTACTACCGGTTTCCGTTCTACCCTTTCTCGTTCTCGGCGAGCATCCGTCGTACCACCGGCCTGACGGTGGAGCAGCTCTACAGCCGCACCATGGCCGAAATCGACTCGACCTGGCGGGTGCAGCAGGCCGCCCGGCCCGCCGGCCCGCCAGTGCGCGAGCTTGCCGGGTCCGCCACCGGGCCAGTGTTTACCCAATACGAATACCCACAGTACGTGACCGACAGCACCGTGCTGGCCCTGAAAACGGGCCTGGCCTACGTGCCGCAACTGGTGCTGCTCAGCCGCCACGGCCCCGAGCGCAAGGTATTCGTGCCCGGCCAGCTCAACCTGCCCGAGATGCTGTCGGTGAGCGCGGGCAAAGCGCTCTGGCCGGAATTTCAGCCGGATGCGCGTTGGGGCCAACGCATCGCGTCGGAGCTCAAGCTGCTGAACCTGAAGACCGGGGAGCTTACCCGGCTGGGTCGCGGCGCCCGCTACACCGCCGCGGCCCTCTCGGCCGACGGCCGCCAGATTGTGGCCGTGCGCACCGATGCCGGCTACCACCACGCGCTGGTAGTGCTCGATGCCCAAACCGGTGCCGAAACCCAGGTGCTACCCAACCCGCGCAACGACTTCTACCAGCAGCCCCGCTGGCATCCCGACGGGCGCCGGGTGGTGGCCGTGGTGCTAAGCGCCGCTGGCAAAACCATTGCCGTCCTCGATCCGACCGGGGCTGATCCGGCGCGCGCTTTGCTGCCGGTGGCGAACGTAAACCTGGCCAACCCGCAGCCCTGGGGCAACTTCGTGCTGTACAACTCCTCGCAGTCGGGTATCGACAACCTCTACGCCGTGAGCACCCGCACCGGCCAAACGTACCGCGTCAGCTCCCGACCGCTGGGCGCCTACCACGCGGCGGTGTCGCCGGATGGCCGCACCCTGGCTTTTCACGACTACCGGGCCACCGGGGCGCGAGTGGTCGAGATGCCCCTCGATACCGCGGCCTGGGCCCCCGTCGAGGTCGCCCGGGCCGAGGCTCCAAGTCCCTATGCCGATGCCCTGGCGGCCCGGGAGCCGGCGGGGCAGCTGGTGCCGCGCCTGTTGGTGCGCCCCGACTCGGCGGCCCCCCGCTACGGCGTGCGGCGCTACTCGCCTTTGCACCACGCCTTCAACCTGTTCAGCTACGGGGTGGTGCAAAGCCCGTCGGGCAACGCCGTGAGCCTGGGCCTGCGGTCGCAGGATTTGCTGAACACCACTTCCGTATTTGCCGGCGTGGGCTACGACCAAGCGGAGCGCACCTTTAGCGCAACGGGAGCTTTGAGCTACCAGGCCCTGTACCCGGTGGTGGACGTGGACGTAACCTACGGCGGACGCGACGCGGCCGTGATTTACCAGGGTCAGACCTACCGCGACCAGTGGCAGTACACGCGCTTCTCGGCCGGGCTGCGCCTACCGCTGAATCTGACGCGCTCCAAGTTCCTGCGCGCCCTGTCGGTGGGTACAGCCTACCTGCACGAGCGGGTGTTCGACTACGACCTGCCCGTCCGCAAACGCTCGGAAACTGGTCCCGGCCAGCCCCTGAACGCTATTCAAACCACGGTAAGCTACGTTTCGCAGCTCAAGCGCAGTGCCCGTGACGTGGCACCTCGCCTGGGCGGCGCTTTTTTGGGCACCTGGCGCACCACGCCCTTTGCCCGCGGGTTGGAAGCGGCGCAGTGGGGGGCGCAGGTCATTGGCTACCTGCCGGGGCTGGGCCGGCATCACGCCATCCGCCTGCGGGCGGGCTACCAATGGCAAAACCAGGCGCAGTACCAGTTCGCGCCGGCCGTCTCGTTCGCGCGGGGCGAGGGTTACGTGAGCTTCGACCGTCTGCGGGTGGCCAGCCTCGATTACAACCTGCCCCTGGCCTTCACACACTGGGAGCTGGGCCGGGTGCTGTACGTGCAGCGCCTGCGGGCCGCCGTGTTTGGCGACGCGGCCCAAGGCGAGAACCGGGCGGAACCCGGCAATCGGGCCTACCGCAACGTGGGCGTCGATGCGCAGGTGCTGTTTAACGTGCTGCGCCTGCGGACGCCAGTCGAGGCGGGGGTACGGGTCGTGTACCGGACTACCCTCCGCCAGTGGGTAATCGAGCCGTTGGCGTTTGACGTCCGGCTTTAAGCCTTCGCATTTGGCGCAGCTCCATCATCGACCTGACCCTTATTGGTCAGTAGTTTACCGAAACTGCCTGCGGCTATTTAGCTCCAGCCTCTTCCAACTCCACCTTCAAACTACGTCCTAAACTGTGTTAGTATGTAGTGTAAACTGTCTCATAAAACAAAGGCATGGAAATCTATCTTGACAGCCGCAAAAAAGCGGAACAAACCTTGGTAAAACGCTATCCTGGGGCTAAAATCATTGATGTTACTTCAAAGTCAGCTGATGAGTTTGTCAGATTTAGTCCCTTTTATCCGCATGGTGGAATTCCTATTCCCTATTCAGGCGGACAAACTGCGCAGTCCGTCGAAGGAATCTGGCAGGGGCTGAAAGTATTCGAAGGAAATGATGTGGATACCGGCTGTTTTCAAAATACTACCATGAAAAACCTGAAAAGAACCGTCAGGAAATGGGGGCAGCCCCTGGGGCACCGCAAAGGTGTAAATGGGCAGGAACTATTGCCGTACCTGGAAGCCAGGCTGCAGATATACTTGCCCGTTTACAGATGGGTGCTAGCACATAAACTAACCACCGAGCTGACGGAAAAACTCAGGCAATGGAATAAAACGCAGGACTTGGTTTTACTCGATTACGAAACCAATGGGGACGTCTATAATATCAGCAAACCTTTGTCACACGCTTCTTTGATAAAAGCATACCTGGAAGAGAGCTAAGTTCGCTAAGGTCGTCCGAGTCTGTAAGAGCTTTAAAATATTAACTTACAGAGACTAATTTGCTGATTGTGAGTAGTTGGCCACCAGCTGCAAATCAAGTAGCCCAAACCCCGCTACTAACCATCTACAGCAAGGCCCGGCCAATTTGGCCGGGCCTTGTTTGGTAGCGGAATATTCTTGCCAGGTGCTACCGCGAGTTGCTGCGGCAACCCGTCTCGGACAGGTTGCTCAACACGAGGTGGGGCACCGGCAGCGGAATCGTGTTGGCGAGGCAGACGCGGAGAGGCCATTGCTGGCTAGGGTCGTTGCGGTAGGTGAAGTATATACGTTTGCCTACTTGGTTGAAGCTGGCTAGATCGTCGGTATTGACAGCGGCAATCAAGTTGTTGCCCAGCGTATCGGCAGGCAGGCCAATGGGGTAGGCAGCATCCACATTAATGATCACGCCATCCATGCACAGATCGCCGACCACCACGCCGGAGTAACACTTAGGTTGGGGCTGCGGGTCCTCGCACTTGTGGCGCTGGCAGCTAAAGAAGGTGAGCGAGAACAGCGCGAAGCTGAGGAGGAGAGGGGTACGCATCGTCAGAAAAAGGCTAGGT
Source organism: Hymenobacter montanus (assembly GCF_014699115.1). Classification (GTDB taxonomy): domain Bacteria; phylum Bacteroidota; class Bacteroidia; order Cytophagales; family Hymenobacteraceae; genus Hymenobacter; species Hymenobacter montanus. The sequence continues at coordinate 86,556 of NZ_JACXAD010000011.1, read as the reverse complement.
GGTTAAAGTACTCTAAGCCCCTGACCGGCTCCCCGTGCAATGGGTTGCACGAGCATTCACTACGCTCTGAACTCCGGCCGTAGTGGTTCCGCTTGCCCGGAAATTCGACTTTCCCTAACGGTGGAGTTTTGCGGGACTTTCGCAGTAACCCTGAAGATTAACGCCGCGAAGGCGGCGTCCTATCGCCCAAAGTTTTACACGATGGCCTTGCCATCCACGTCCGCTTCTACCAAGGAAGCTTTGGTTTTGCCGATGATGTAGCGCAGGCCCTTGTCGAAGCTGAAGTAGCTCCAGGTCCAGCTCAACAGCACCATCAGCCGGTTGCGGAAACCAATGAGGGATACCACGTGGACGATGCTCCAGGCCACCCAGGCCAGGAAGCCCTGCAGGTGATATTCCCGGCCGAAAAGCTTAATGTCGGCCACGGCGTGGTTGCGGCCGATGGTAGCCATAGCGCCCTTGTCGTGGTAGCGAAAGGGCTGCAAGGGCTGGCCGGCCAGCAGGCGGCTAAGGTTTTGGCCCAGCAGCCGGCCTTGCTGCAAGGCCGGTTGGGCCACCATGGGGTGGCCCTCGGGATAGTCGGGGCTGCGCATGGCGGCAATGTCGCCAATGGCAAAAATGTGGTCGTAGCCCAGCACGCGGTTGAAGTCGTCGACCCCGTAGCGGTTGCCGGGCAGCAGGCAGTCGGCGCGCAGGCCGCTAATGGGCGCGCCCGTAACGCCGGCCGCCCAGATGAGCGTGCGGGTGATGAGCTGCTGGCCCGTGCTGAGCGTAACGGTGTAGCCGTCGTAGGACTTCACCCGGGCGTTGAGCCACACCTGCACCCCGAACTGCTGAAGCGACTCCAGGGCCCGCTGCGAGGCATTGGCCGACATGCCCTTGAGTAGCACCGGGCCGCTTTGCACCAGATGGATGTCCATCTCCTTGAAATCCAGCTCGCGGTAGTCTTTGGGGAAGACGTGCTTGCGCAGCTCGCTCAGGGCCCCGGCCAGCTCCACGCCGGTGGGGCCGCCGCCCACAATCACAAAGTCGAGCAGGCTGTTAAGCTGCTCCCGGTCGCCGAGCTGCAGGGCCTGCTCGAAGTTCGAAAGCACGGTGTTGCGCAGTTCCAGGGCGTCTTCCACACTTTTAATGGCAATGGAGTTTTTGGCCATTTCGGCATCGCCGAAGTAGTTCGACGTGGCGCCCGTGGCCAGCACCAGGTAGTCGTAGCGCACCCGCCCAATGGAAGTTTCCACCACCTGGTCGGCCGTGTTCACGGCCATCACCTCGGCTAGCCGGAAGTAGAAGTTTTCCTGGGTGCTCAGAATCTTGCGAAACGGCGCCACGATGTCGCCCTCGTCGAGCCCGGCCGTGGCCACTTGGTAGAGCAGCGGCTGGAAAGCGTGGTAGTTCTGCTTATCAATCAGCACCACCTGCACCGGGGCCCCGGCCAGGGCCTTGGCCAGTTCCAGGCCACCGAAGCCGCCGCCCACAATCACGACGCGCGGCTTGCCGAGGTCGTCTATTTTCGTTAACCCTTCCATGCCACAAAGATGCGCCGCCCACTGGCGGCCTACTATAGCGGTGCTTACCGGGTTTTGGCGGCCGAGGTTGCTTGCCGTGAGCAAGAACGCGCGACTGGGCAGCACTCCTTGCAAGAACGGTCGGGTATAAAACCGTCGGGTTATGTGTGGTAGCGTTGATTCATCAACTTACTTAGCCGCATGAGGAAAAGGCGTCGAGTGTTGGCGAGCTTCCAGTTGCCGAATAGCCTCCGTTGCGGTCAGCACCGTGGCAAATTCATCTTGCAGACTAGCTAACGCCGTTTGGTGGATAAGCTCGGCGCTGAACGTTTCTGAATTAATGCCCCGTTTGCTGAACGTGGCGCAGGCATCGGCTACTAGAAACGTCTTGAACCCGAGATTCCTGGCCATGCGCACACTCGTAGAAACGCAATGGTCGGTGGTTAATCCAGCGAAAACGAGAGTGGTGAGTTGTGGCTCATCCAATTGCTGGCGCAGGTCGGTGCCAATGAAAGCACTGTTGACAGTTTTTTGAATAACCACTTCATCCGGCCGAGGGGCTACTTCCCGCTTGAAGGCATGGCCCGACTGCCCCGGTGCCAGCCGCGAGGCTGGGTTGGTTGAGCAGTGCTGGACATGAAAGATAGGGAGCTGGTGTTCGCGCCAGTAAGCCAACAGGCGGGCCGCGTTGGTTTCCGCTTCGGGGTTGTTGCGCTCGCCTCCCCAGTAATCAATGTCGTCGAAACCTTGTTGAAAGTCAATCAATACCAAAGCGGGAAGGGAATCGAGAGAAAGAAGCATGGAAATAGGTAGTGGTTGAGGTATTGATGAACTGTTTATGAAAATGAGGGCTGATTAGGGGCGCAGTGAAACAAGCATTCGGTGGCGGAAGACAACCAAAAGTAGGTGCCTGCCGGCCTAGTAGTCTGGACCAGTTTTTACATAATGGCTAGTCCAGCACGAGCGCTCTCACGAAGCCGCTGCTCAACCAACCTGCGCGCTGAACCAGGAGAAAACAGCAAAGCCTTTTGCCTGTACCTTGTGGCGGGGTCTATCTTCCGCCAAACTCTAAAAATTAGCTAGCCTTAGCCATGCTGCCGTATCAAACGCTCATCAGCCTAGAGCGCTCCCTGCCCGCATCGCTGAACCAGCAGATAACGGCCGCCTTTATCGGGCTTATTCTGCGGGGAATATTGCCGGCAAAAACAAAGCTGCCCGGCACCCGCACGCTGGCCACGCTCTTGGCCGTGCACCGGCAAACGGTGGTGGGCGCCTTCAACGAGTTGGAAGCGCAGGGTTGGATAGAGCAAGTACCCGCCAAGGGAACCTTCGTCAGCCCGCGGATTCCTGAAATGCAGGTTCAGCCCTGGCCAGCTCAGGCACCGGCGCCAGCCGTGGCCCGGGCCGGGTTTACGTATCCTCGGTTGCCAGCCGTGAGTCGGCCCCGCGGGTTGGCCCCGTTAATTCTGGACGGCGGCACTCCCGACCCCCGCTTGGCCCCGCTCACGGCCTTGGCGCGCAAGTACCGCACGGTATTTCGCCGCACCTCCAACCGCCATTTGTTTGGGTACACCATCCCCATTGGCAACGCGGCCCTGCGCCAGCAACTGGCCAATTACTTGCACGATACCCGGGGCATCGCCGCCCAGCCGGATAATGTCTTCATTGCCCGGGGCAGCGTAATGGCGATGTACTTAGTGGCCCAACTGCTGGTGCAGCCCGGTGATACAGTCGTGGTGGGCAACCGCAGCTACCCCGAAGCGAACCGCTTGTTTGAGTACCGAGGAGCACACCTGCAACGGGTAAGCGTGGATGAGCAAGGGCTGCGCGTCGACGAAGTAGAAGCACTCTGCCAGCGGCAGGCGGTGCGACTCGTGTACATTACCCCGCACCATCACTACCCCACAACCGTGACGCTGCCCGCCGAGCGCCGCGTGCGGCTGTTGCAACTGGCCGAGCGCCACAACTTCATTATTTTAGAAGATGACTACGATTTTGATTTTCACTACGCCAACAGCCCCATTTTGCCGTTGGCTAGCGCCGACCGCACCGGGCGGGTGTTGTACGTGGGCTCGTTAAGCAAAGCACTCGCTCCCTCCATTCGGGTGGGGTACTTGGTGGGGCCGGCCGACCTCGTGGCAGAAATGGGAAACCTGAGGTTTCTCGTCGACCACCAAGGCGACAGTATACTAGAGCAATGCATTGCCGAGCTATTCGCGGAGGGCGATATGAGCGCGCACCTAAAGCGGGCCCGCAACCACTACCAGCAGCGCCGCGACGTGTTCTGCCACCAACTGCGCGCGCACGTCTCGGAGTGGTTCTCCTTTGAGGAACCAACGGGCGGCTTGGCCGTTTGGGGGCAATTTTCGGAGGCAGTGGATGTGCCCCGCTTATCGGCTGAGTGCCACCGCGCGGGTTTGGGTATTGGCGACGGCCACCGTTACCAACTAGAAACCGAGGCCCAAGCGTCGCACCTGCGCTTAGGCTTTGCCGCGCTAACACCCGATGAACTGCTGCAAAGCGCCTCCATTTTGGCCAGGGCCTTGCGGGCTCAACCTAGCAAGGGCCAAATTGCTTAGAGGCAGCGTCAATTGTTGGCAGACCCTCTTGTTGTGTCCAGCTCGTGGTAGGCGCCTACGTTAGCCAGTTGTTGAAATTGGTCGAAGTAGGCTTGCACAGCACGGGGGCAGGGGCCGTCGCTAAAGGAATTTTCTACGGCGAAAAAGGCCCGGTTTCAGCCGTTTTGCCGCCATCCACCCCGCTGGCCGCCGAACTCTTTTCGATGCGGGCGGCGTTGGAGCCGTACTTCCATTGTCAGTCCTTCTCCCCGTTTCGCTTATGAAAATGCTGTTGCTTTGCTCCTTAGTAGTTGGTAGTGGCCTGCTGGGTGCTGCCGCGCCGGCGGTTGATACTGCCCCGGTAACCGTGGTGGTGTCCTCGCTGGTGTCGACCACGTCCACCGTACGGCTGTACTTCTACAACACGCCCGCGGGATTTTTAAAGCGGGGCAAGTGGGCGTTTTTCAAAGCAGTGAAGCCGGAGGGTAAGCGGGAGTTCACGCTGCCCGTGGACTTGCCGAAAGGGGAGTGGGCCGTGGCCATCACCCAGGATTTGAACAACAACGAGAAAATTGACAAGAACTTCATCGGTATTCCGACGGAGCCCTACGCTTTCTCGAACAACATCCGGCCCACCATCGCGGTACCTAAGTTCGAGGAGTGCAAGTTTGTGGTCGACAAGCCGGGCAAAGTCATCAGCATCGTATTGAAAGACTAAGCCCGGCGGCCTGGGCACCAAGGCCTCAGTCGCGCCGAAACGGATGCGCACCCCGCGCCAGCCGCTCTACCAGCGTAACGGCGCGGCGGACGCGGGTTTCGCGTTGCTTACCCTCGGCGACGACGCGGGCCATGGCGCGGCGGTGGGCGCCGCTGTAGGCGTTAAAAGCCATTTCAGCTTCGGGCCAGGCCGCCAGGGCCTCCGCCAGCTCGTCGGGAAGGTCGACGTGGTCAGGGTTGGGGGCGGCCGCGATTTCGATGGCCAGCTCCTGGCCCAGCTCGATGCCCAGCGTGCGGCAGACATCTTTGTTCAGCATGAGGTAGCGGCCCCCGCCCGCCAGCGGCAGCAGGCCTAGGCGTAGCGTGTGCTCCCCAATGCCCACGATGACGCGCCGGACGCCCTTACTGCCCAAGGCGTCCAGGACCTCCGGCGGCACCACGATGGTTTGCGTGGGCATGAAGCTGGGCCCACCCGGCTCCAGCACGGCGCGGAAAGCAACGGAAGCGCTCATAATCGGTTAGGAAGTTCGGATTTGACCATTACCGCGCACCAGCCACTTATAGCTGGTCAGCTCTTCCAGGCCCATGGGGCCACGGGCGTGCAGCTTCTGCGTGCTGATGCCGATTTCGGCACCTAACCCAAACTGCGCCCCATCGGTGAACGCGGTGGAAGCATTGGCGTACACGGCGGCGGCATCCACGGTGTTGAGGAAGGTGTCGAGCGCGGCCGCATCTTCCGACACAATAGCTTCACTGTGCTGCGAGCCGTGTTGAGCAATGTGGTCCAGGGCTTCGCTCAGCGAGCTCACGGTTCTAACGGCCATCTTCAGGGATAAGAATTCGGTGCCGAAGTGCGCTGCCGTCGCCGGGACCAGCAGGGCGGCCGGGTAGTGGCTGGCCAGGGCAGCGTGGGCGGGCTCATCCGCAAAAAGCTGCACTTCTGCCGTTGCCAGCGGAGCCAGCAGGGCGGGCAAATCGGCCAGCCGGTCCTCGTGGATGAGCAGGCAATCCAGGGCGTTACACACGCTCACCCGGCGGGTTTTGGCATTATGAATGATGGCTTGGCCCTTGGCTAAATCCCCCGCCGCGTCGAAGTACGTGTGCACGATGCCGGCTCCGGTTTCGATAACCGGCACCCGCGCGTTATCGCGCACGTAGCTGATGAGCTGCTGGCTGCCGCGCGGAATCAGCACGTCGACGTAGCCCACGGCCGCGAGCAGGGCCGCGGTGGCGGACCGGTCCGGCGGCAGGAGCGTGGCCACCGCCGCGGGCAGGCCGTGGCGCTCCAGCACGGGCCGGGCCACCGCCAGCAGCGCCTCGTTCGAAAAGGCCGCGTCGGAGCCGCCCTTCAGCAGGCAGGCATTGCCCGTTTTCAGGCACAGCGCCAGGCTGTCGAAGGTGACGTTGGGCCGCGCCTCGTAGATGATGCCTACCACGCCCAGCGGAACGCGCACTTTGCTCAGGTGCAGGCCGTTGGGCCGGGTTGTTTCGGCAATGAGCTGGCCCAGAGGCGAGGACCGGGCGGCTACGTTGCGCAGGTCGGCCGCCATGTCGCGGAGGCGCTCCGGGCTGAGACGGAGCCGGTCGTGGTTCGGATTGCTGGTGGGCATCCGGGCCAGGTCGCGGGCGTTTTCGGCCAGCAGAAAGGGGGTTTGCGCTTCGAGGGCCGCGGCCAGGTCGCCCAGCAGGTCATCGGTGGCGGCGGGCGCGAAGGCCGCCAGCGGGCGGCTGGCCCGCCGGGCGGCTTCAAAAATCGGTTGCAGCTCCACGGTTAAGCAGACGTAGGGATGAGAAACAAGTAGTCGTAGTGCACCAGTGGGCGCTGGTTCTGCAGGCCCAGGCGCTCCAGTGCTTTCTCCGAGCCGTACTCGGCGATGCCCAACCCCAGTAAGTGGCCGCTTTCATCGCTGAGGCGAATGATGTCGCCCTTGCGAAAGGTGCCAACCACCGCCACCACCCCCACCGGCAGCAGGCTACGAGCCTTGCCCGCGGCGGTGAGGGCCGCGCGCGCCCCGGCGTTTAGCCGCACTTCCGCCTTGGCCGAATCCTGAGAGTTAGCCAGCCACTTCTTCTTACCCGAGGCCGTTTTGCTGGGCTGAAACCAGGTATGCGGGGCCTTCTGGGTCAGCACGGCGGGTAGGATGTCCGCTGTCTTGCCATTGGCAACGTGGACGCTGATGCCCAGCTTGGCCACTTTGTGGGCCATGTGGCACTTGGTGAGCATGCCGCCCCGCCCGAACTGCGAGCGTTGGGCCGTCACGAAGTTGGCGAAGCCAGTGGCCGTGGGCGCAATCTCGGGGATGAGGCGGGAGCTGGGCAGGCGAGGGTCGCCATCAAAAATCCCGTCCACGTTGGTGAGGATTACCAGGGCGTCGGCATCGAGCTGCGCGGCAATTAGTCCGGCCAGCTCGTCGTTGTCGGTGAACATCAGCTCCGTGACCGAAACCACGTCATTCTCATTCACAATGGGAATAACCGCGCGCTGCAGCAGCTCCTGGAAGCAGTTGCGCATGTTAAGGTAGTGCTGCCGGTCGCGGAAATCTTCCTTGGTCACCAGCACCTGGGCACAGAGCAGCCCGTGCCGCCCAAACAGCTCAGCGTAGGTACTGAGCAGCTTCACCTGGCCCACGGCGGCCAGCAGCTGGCGGCTGCGCACGGCATCGGCCTTTGTCGGCAGGGTGATGAGGCTGCGGCCCGCTGCCACGGCGCCCGATGACACGACAATAACTTCCAACCCCTGCGCTTTCAGCCCGGCAATCTGGTTTACCAACTGCTCCATGCGGGCCAGGTCGGGCAAGCCATTATCCTGCGTAAGAACATTGGAGCCGATTTTAACGACGAGCCGGCGGTAGGGGAGGCGCATGGCGCAAAGATAGGAAACCCCATCTCCCACCTGTGGCTGCTCAAGTGCTGAAGAGAGCTCGCCAAGCGCTAAGGCTGGGAAGAGCCTAATACTTGAGATTTCGTGAATGCTGGGGTAGGGGGATAGAACCGCGATGGATGGAGGCTAAGGCGTCCGCGACGACGGGAAAACCCTGGTGCGTGAAGACAGAGCAGCTTGTCTGGCTAGCGAATTTTCTATTGTCTTCTGTAACTATGTTTTGTTACGCTCGTTACGGCTTTTGTTCAATTTATCTCTTTGCTGATTTCTCCCCTTTACTGACATGGAACAGATGATTCTGAAACAGTTGAAATGGTTAAAGATCTATGCCATAACCTCGACCATTGTGTTTGTCAGTTTTCTCTCGCTGGCCTTCAACCGCAGCGCTAAGCCGCAACGATTCGAAGAGATTGATGTGGAGCGCATCAACATCGTCGAGAAAAACGGCGCGCTGCGGATGGTTATCAGCAATGAGCAGCGGCAACATCCGGGTACTGTTGACGGCGGCAAAATGGGCCCGGCCCGCCAGCGGCCCGCCGGTCTTCTTTTCTTCAACAACGAAGGCGAGGAATGCGGCGGCCTGACATTTGGGGGCCGAAAACAGGCTTCGAGCATGGGTTTTTCCTTCGACCAGTACCAGAACGATCAGGTAATAGCCTTCCAGTACCAGGAGGGGCTCGAAGGCCAGCAGCGCAGCAGAAGCTACGGCCTGCGCTTGTGGGACCGGCCCGAAAACTTCACGACAGGGCAGCTCCTACAACACGTTGATTCGTTGGAGAAGCTTCATGATAAGAAAGCGTATCAGAAGGGAGTAGCCGAGCTGCAAGCCAAACGGCTTATTGGTTAGGAGCGCTTGTTTGTGGGCAAAAACAACCGCAAAGAAACCGGCCTCTTCATCCGCGACGAGTCCGGTAAGCCGCGCATCAAACTCTATGTAGACGCGCAAGGCGAGGCCAGGATAGAGATGCTAAACGCCGCAGGCGAAAAGCTGCCGTTGCGGTAACGGTCCTCGCAGCAGCGGCGCTTGCCTTGCTTTCTGGTTCCGACTGAGCTCACAGCCTTGTAGGGCAGCGAGTTGTGGAACGTAAGGGGAGCCAGGGAGCAACTGTTAAACCAGCGTGAGATACCAGGTAGCCCGCCGCACCAGGCTAGTCATGAACCAAGCCGCGCTCAAGCCATGGCCTTTGGTGATGGGTTAATCCCAGCATGATGCTGTCCTGGCTGGCGTTGGGGGCGATGACAGTTTCGACCTGAGACCTGCCTTCGTTCCAAGCTGCACCACTGCAGAAAAAGTAGCTGATTCTTAACACGTAGGGTTTAGTCCGTCAACTTTAGGGTAATCGGTTCGTAGCCAAGATACTCTTTCCACTAAACCCCAAATCGTTATGGCTCAGATTAAAGATCTTCGCGACCTGCTCGACCACGAAGTGCAGGCGATGTACAGCGCTGAGAAACTCATTGCCGCCGGCCTGCCCCGCATGATTCAAAACGCCAGCAGCAGCGAGCTGAAGCAGGCCTTCCAAACCCACCTTGACGAAACCGAGCACCAGATCCAGCGCCTTGAGCAGGTAGCAGACTTGCTCGAAATCGACGTCGATGGCGACAAGAACCTCGGCATGGCCGGCATCATCGCCGAAGGTGAGCAGGTAATGCACAAAGACGCCACGCCCGAAGCCCTGGACGCCGCCCTGATTTGTGGCGCGCAAAAAGTCGAGCACTACGAAATTGCCGGCTACGGCACGGCCGTGTACCTGGCCCAGGAACTGGGTTTCGACCAAGTTGCTACCATCCTTGATGGCATCCTCGATGAGGAAAAAAGGACCAACGGAATCCTGAATAGCCTAGCCAAAACCCTGGTGAACCCCTTGGCAGAGTAACACCAGCTGACTACCCCCGCAGGGAAGCCTCGGACTGCGAAATCCACACGCAACCCAAAGGGCGTGCTGCTGGCTCCAGTGGCTGGGCCGCATTTTTATAACATATTCCAGTATTCGTCTCCAGCATTCTTTTCCACCTTAAATTTCCTTTCCCGTGAATGAGCTGAAAACCATGCGCGACCTGCTCGCGCACGACATCCAGATGTTGTACAGCGCCGAAACCCTGGCTCTCGAAGGCCAGGCCCTGCTCGTCGAAAAGGCCAGTGACCCCCAGCTCAAAGCTGCTTTCGAGCGCCACGGCGTCGAAACTCAACAACAAGTAGCCCGGTTAGAACAAATCATGGAGCTTATGGAAGTCAAGCCCGGCCGTGAGGTTAACTCCGCTATCAAGGGCCTGATGAGCGACAGCGAAAAACTGCTCCGCAAGGAGTCCACTCCCGAAGTGCTCGATGCCATGCTCATCGCCGCGGCCCAGAAGATTGAGCACTACGAAATTGCCTGCTACGGCACGGCCGTGCGCATGACCGAGGACCTGGGCCTGAACCAGGCTGCTAAGCTGTTGCGCCAGACCTTGGAGGAAGAGAAGAAGACCGACAAAATCCTTAACGACCTGGCCAAGCAGCGCGTCAACGTGAAAGCAGAAGCCATGTAAGGGTGGCCCGTAAAACGGCCTACCCCACGCCCGTAAGTACCCCGGACCACCCAGTCGCTCGCGAGAACAACTCGTTCCACGGCGACCGGGCAGTCCGGGGTACTTACGCTTGCAAGCGAAAGGGCTAAACCTTATGAGGGCGGTAGTTGTACCTGTCTCAATCTGACTTGACCCCTACATGAAAGTTGAAATCTGGTCCGACATCGTCTGCCCATTTTGCTACATTGGCAAGCGCCGCTTCGAGCAGGCCCTGCAGCAATTCCCCTACGCCAACCGTGTGCAAGTTGTGTGGCGCAGCTTCAAGCTTGACCCCGGCTACCAGCCGGTGCCTGGTCGGAGCACGCACGAGTCGCTGGCCCACAAAAAGGGCATTTCCGTGGCTCAGGCCAAGGTCATGGCTGACCAGGTGAGCAGGCTGGCTACGGAGGTGGGCTTGCAGTACGACTTCAACCGGGCCGTGCCGGCCAATACCTTCCTAGCCCATCAACTCATTCACCTAGCGGGCCAGCACGGCCGGCAGGGGGCCGCCAAGGAGCACCTCATGGCCGCCTATTACACCAAAGGCCAGAACTTAAACGAAATTGATACGCTGGTGCAGCTGGCCACGGAAATAGGCCTCGACGCGGAAGAGGCCCGCACTGCCCTCACCAATGGCATCTACGCCGAGGCCGTGCGTCACGACGAGCACCAGGCCCACCAAATGAACGTGCGCGGGGTGCCCTTTTTCGTGTTCGAAGGCAAGTACGCCGTATCCGGTGCCCAGCCCACTGAGCTATTTGCTGAAGTGTTAGAAAAGGTGTGGGAGGAGCTCCAGCCCACTGAGCCTGCCCCGGCAATGGTCGCTAATGGGCCCGTCTGCGGACCCGAGGGCTGCAGTGTTTCCTGAGTAATGTCCGCATCAACCTCACGGGCCCCCTGTGGGACCAGCCCCGTCTCTTCCGGGAGGGGGAGCCTGACCTACATCGTTTGTAAACACAAAACGCGGTAGTCGTCGGCATTCGGTGCGCAGACTCCAGCCATCCAGTCAATGGCATTCAGCACACTGTTTTGTAGGAATTAAAAATTAAAAATGAAGAATTAAAAATCAGCTGGTCCATTTTTTAATTCTTCATTTTTAATTCTTTTCATCTATGCGAGAGCTGCTTACCTGCTCGCACCCCAGCAGTAGGTTAGCGTATAGTCGCGGATTCCTAACCGGACAAAAACAAAGGAAGCGCCTCTAGATGAGACGCTTCCTTGCCAGACGCCGAGCGTCATCGGTTGCTTTACCCAGATCGTGCAGCCTGTCGTACGGCTTGCTTACTTCACCACTTTTAACTGCTGGCTGCCGGCCGCCGTGAGTAGGCGGAGCGTGTACACCCCGGCGGGTAGCGAGCCCGTGGCCAGTTGGTGCTGTTGAGCCCCCAGGCGCAGGGTCAGGGTTTCGCGGCGCATTTCGCGGCCGAGGGCATCGAGCAGAACCAGCGTGGCGGGGCCCGCCTTAACGGGGGCCAGCTCCACGTGCAGCTCCTGGCTGAAAGGAACCGGGTAGGCCCCCACGAGTCCCAGATTAGTGTTCTGACCGTTTTTGGTTGCCAGCGCAGTACGGGAGCGCAGAAGTACATTGCTCACGTACAAGTTATTGCCGTTGTCGTTGAGGTTGGCAAAGCGCACAAGAATACGCGCCGGGCCCCCCGCCGCCAGCAGGTTGGAAAGATTCACGGTTTCCTGGCGCCAGTCGGCAACCCGAGCCGGGGCCCACTCCGAAGTCTGGAAGCCTGGTACGGTGGCTAGCGTGGAGCCTCGCTTGAGGTAGCCGGTTGGCTGGAAAGTAGTGCCGCAGTCAGTACTCACGTCTACCCGCAGGCCGTCGGAGTAGCCGGCGCCGTAGGCAGCATGGGCCACCCAGAAGCTTAGGGTCAGCTCGTTGCCAGTAGCAGTAGTCAGGTCCATTGGCGGGGTGATGAGGTAGTCCTCGGCGCCGCGCTGCGAATCGTTGTAGTCGTCGACCATTGGTACCCGGCGCGACAGCGCATCGGGGCCCACTACGTTCTGTGGGCTCAGGGCCCAGGTGAAGTTGCTGCTAGGATTCTTCACCAGCCAGCCGGCGGGCGGGAACGTGCTGGTGGTGAAGTCCTGGGCCAGCGGCAGCGCCTGCCCGTTCGTGACGGTAATCAGCTCACTCTGAGTGAGTGTAGAAGAGCCGTAGGTGTTGCTCGCCTGTAGCGTTACGTTATAGGTGCCGGGGTTGGCAAACTGTACCTGCGGGCTCTGCGACGCAGCCGAAGTGCCCCCTACGAACGTGACGCCAGCGCTGGGCGTAATGATCCAGGCCCAGGTTGTTGGGGTCGATTGGCTTTGGTCGGTGATGGTCACGGGCACACCAGGGCACACCAGCGTACGGCTGGCCTCGAACGCTATGAGCGGTGCAATCGGGCAGTTGCTGAGGCGGGCGGGCTGGTTAAGGGCGCGGGTACGGCGGCTGCGCAGCCCGTCCGAGAGTCGGATGGCGCGTACGCTGTACCACTGCTCCGCCCCGGCCCCCACATCAGGCAGCACCACGGAGGTGTTCGTTACGGTCGTTACCGAGTCCATGTACTCGGCTCCCAGTTTATACACTATATAGGCTGTAGCCGTGGCCACAGCATCCCATTGCAGGTTCACGGTGTTGGCGCACACGTAGCCGAGGCGCAGGTTACCCGGCACCGGCGAAATGGTGAGCGGCGCCACCGACTGGCTGCTGGCACTGCCGCGGGTCACGCGCACTTTCACGCGGCCCGAAGCCACGCTCGCCGGGACCGTCCAGTCGAAGTAGCGGGTGGTGGCCGCCACGGAGGCCGCAATTGGGAGCCAGGTGGCGCCATTGTCGGTGGTGTAGTCGAGGGCGAAGGGCTCGGTGCCGGCCGGGGCATCCCAGCGCAGTACCTCCGTTTCGCCCGGCACGAAGCCTTCCCCACCGAGCGGATACGTTAGCTCCACCCCGTCCTCCAGGTAGCTGTATACCAAATAGTAAGCCTGCGGGCCCTGGGGTACTGACTTACCGCGCACGGTTACGGTATAAGCGCCGGCGGCGGGGTTGTCCAATGTCACCTGCTCTACGTTGTTCAGGGAATCGAGCCCGCGGGTGGCATTGGCGTTGAGCTGCGCCACGGTGGGCCGGTGGTCGAGCACCCAGGGCTTGTAGCTCGTGCCGCCGGGCGCGGTTACCTGCAGGTCGAGGTTGTTGACGAGGTTAGTGCTGGAATTGATGGCGCCCTCGTAGTCATGCCAATAGGCCATCACCCGCAACTGTTTCTTGCCGGCCGGAATCGTGAGCGTGTGCGTCTTCGTCTGGCCCGTGGTGAGGGCATCCGTCAGATAGGTGCGCTGCTCCAGGACTCGCACGGCGCGCAGGGCATTTATGCGCCCATAGCCAAAAAGGAAGTCGGGGCCGGGGTTGCCAAGGTCTTCGGCCGTATTCAGCAGGGCTGCCTTCAGCAGGGCACTGGGAGCTTCTTGGTTGCTGTTGAGCGTGCGGTAGGCGTGCACTAGCTGGGCCGTCACGCCGGACACGCCGGGGCAGGCCATGCTGGTGCCCGTGAACACGGCGTAGGTATTCGGGTCGATGGTCGACGTGACGCTGGTGCCCACGGCGCACACGTCGGGCTTGATGCGGCCATCTTTGGCGGGGCCGCGGCTGCTGGAAGGCGCCAGGGCGTCGGTGTAAAGCACGTTGCCCACCGTTATCACGTTCTTCCCCATTTTGTGGCCCCCCGTAATGTTGCCCCAGCCCGGTCCCGCGCCGTAGCCGTAGTTATCGCCGCCGGAGTTACCGGACGAGAACACGTGCAGCAGGTAGGGCCGCTCCCGGGTTTGCTGGTCGACGGTGCGCGTAAAGCTAGTGTAACCCGCGTTGTTGCCATCCCCGTAGCTGGAGCTCGTGATGCGCACCCGCCGCCCGTCGGCATAGGAGGTCGGGACGCTGTTGATGTTGTTGGGATAGTTGAAATACTGGTTGAAAGCCGCCGTAGCGTTGCCGCGCACCCGCGGGTCGAGGTTGCCGGCCCCCATGATGATGCCCGCCACGTGGTCGCCGTGGTTGCCGCTGCTGGGTCCGGCGGCGCTCTGGTCGAAGCGGCCCTGGTAGTCGATGTGGGGCCCAATGCGGCCATCGTCGCCCTGGGCTACCACTACGCCGCGCCCATCGTAGTGGCGGCCCGCCCCGTAGTCGGTGCTGATGGCGTTGGCGCGGTGGTCGGTGCGGCCGCGGAAGTTTTCCGGCTCGGCCGGTGGCGTGGCGGGCTCCACCGTGCTCACCCAGGACAGCGCCGCCAGCCGGGCAATGTCGGCCGGCTGGCACAGCACCCGTAACTGCTGCGGAAACATCGGCTTGCCCGCCTCCTGAAACGAGGTCTGGCGCAGGGCCTGCGCGGCCTGGGCGGGCGTGAGGGTAGCGTAGTACTGCACATTCACCTCCACCAGCCCCCCGGCCCGCCGCATATGGTCGGGGATGACGTCGCGGGCCAGGTCACCGGCCAGCTTCCAGGTGGGCGACACCGGCTGCAGGCTGCGCAGCCCGACGTTCGCCAGGCGCTGGTGTGGGAGGCTGGCCGGCAGCACGGCCGTCCAGGCATTGTGCGGCAGGTAGTCGAGCAGCCGGACGCCGGCGGCGGCCAATGCTGCCTTCTGGGCTTCGGTGGGCAGTTGTTCAAACTGTAGCAGCCGGAACACTTGTCCCTGCCAGGCGTCGGGGGGAGTGGTGGCGGGCTGCCGCAGCCAATCGGTGAAATTGGCAGCGGGCGTGACGGGGCCGGTGGCCAGCTGAATGGCGTAGCGGCCGGCCGGCTTCGCGGGCTGTGCCGAAGCCAGCCAAGGTGCGAGTCCGAGCAGGGCCAGCCCCAGGAAGGAGAAGTGTTTCATGCAGAAGCGGAGCAGAAAGTTTGTTTAAGAGAAGGGGAATTTAAATATTAAGGCTAAGATACACGAATCAGCATAGCGTCGGTAGCTTGGCCTGGCATGAGGGCTGCTCTGCGCCAGGACCCGCCCTATGAGCAGGTTTTAGAGTAAATGAATTCGACGGCTTTGAAGCCAACGGGCTATTCCCTCCTACGAGAAAGGGGGCCGCTGCACGTGCAGCGGCCCCCTTTCTCGTAGGAGGGAATAGCCCGGAAAATCCTACTTCTTCGGGGCCGGCGAATTATTGGAGCCCTTGCTGATACTCTCAATGTTGGTGCTACCCGTGGCCCCACCCTGCCGGGCCGACTTCGCCGTGGAGCTGGAGCGCGAGGCCCGGGTTGGGCCCGTGGCGGGGGCCGTGTTTATTTTCTGGCCCGACCGCTGCCCGTTGCCGGGCGAATAGTTAGGCGTTTGAGTGATAGGACTAGCCGCGGGGCTGGCCGTGGTCCGGGTGGAGGTGGCTTCGGCTGCCGAATGGGAGCCCTCGCGGGAGCGCGGGGTCTGGGCCGAAGCGCTAGCCATGCTGCCAGCCAATACGGCGGCCAGGATGAGGAGCTTTTTCATGAAGGATCAAGGAAAATTGCGGAAAGGATTGCTTTACTTACGGCGTTCCGGCAACGACCGTTGGCTTAACAACTACTGCCCGGCTTAGGCCGTTACGGCTTCTTCGCTGCTGAGCTCGCTCAGCACCCCCCGGGCTTGCTGAATGGAGCGCACTTCCTCGAACGTCACAATCAACTGGTCTTTTTTCTCTTTCAGGCTGGCCGTGCGGGCGTGCGTCTGCACGTAGTTGAGAATGGTGCCGAACTGCTCGCCCTGAAAATAAGCCTTGTGGTCGTCGTCGGCCGGTAAAAAGCCCTTGAGCGTGTCGCGCTTCAGCGTGATTTTAGTGAAGCCCACCCGACAGGCTTGCCAGCGCAGGCGCACGATGTCGGCCAGCTGCTCCACTTCAGCGGGCAGGGGGCCAAACCGGTCTACCATGCTGGTCAGCAGCTTGCGCAGCTCCTCGGGCTTCTGGGCGCGGTCGAGTTTGGCGTAGAGCTGCAGGCGCTCCGACACGTTGCTCACGTACTGCTCCGGAATAAGTACCTGCTGGTCGGTTTCCACGTTGCACTCGGGGGCGCGGCCGGCGCCGGCGGCTTGTTGCAGGCGCTGCTGGCTGTTGGCGTCGCCCAAGAACAAATCGCGGAATTCCGTTTCCTTCAGCTCCTGCACGGCCTCGTCCAGAATCTGGTGGTAGGTTTCGTAGCCTAAGTCGTTGATGAACCCGCTCTGCTCGCCCCCAAGCAGGTTGCCCGCGCCGCGAATGTCCAGGTCGCGCATGGCCACGTTGAAGCCCGCGCCCAGGTCCGAGAACTCTTCCAGCGTGCTCAAGCGCTTGCGGGCATCGGCCGGCAACTGGGCCACGGGGGGCGTGAGCAGGTAGCAGTAGGCCTTGCGGTTCGAGCGGCCCACGCGGCCCCGCATCTGGTGCAGGTCGCTCAGGCCGGTCAGGTGAGCGCGGTTGATGATGATGGTGTTGGCGTTGGGAATGTCGAGGCCGCTCTCGATGATGTTGGTCGAAACCAGCACGTCGTACTCGCCCTCCACGAACTTCATCATGCGCTTTTCCAGCAGCTCGCCCTCCATTTGCCCGTGGGCGTAGGTGATTTTCGCATCGGGCACCAAGCGCAGAATCGTGCCGGCCATCTCCTCGATGTCCTTCACGCGGTTGTGCACGAAGAACACTTGCCCGCCGCGCTTGAGCTCCCGCGCCACCGCGTCCCGAATCAGCATTTCGTCGTACACGTGCAGCTCCGTTTGCACCGGCTGCCGGTTCGGCGGCGGGGTGGCAATTACGCTCAGGTCCCGCGCGCCCATCAGGGAGAAGTGCAGTGTCCGCGGGATCGGCGTAGCCGAGAGCGTAAGCGTGTCCACGTTCACTTTCAGCTCCTTGAGCTTGTCTTTAGTCTTCACCCCGAACTTCTGCTCTTCGTCAATAATCAGCAAGCCCAGATCTTTAAACTTGATGTCCTTGTTCGTGAGCCGGTGCGTGCCAATGAGAATATCGGTTTTACCCTCGGCCACGCGCTGCAAGGTTTCCTTGATCTGCTTGGTCGATTTGAAGCGGTTGATGTATTCCACCGTCACGGGCAGGGTAGCCAGCCGGTCGCGGAAGGTTTTGTAGTGCTGCATGGCCAGAATGGTAGTCGGCACCAGCACGGCAGCCTGCTTGCCGTCGGCCACGGCTTTAAACGCCGCCCGGATTGCTACTTCTGTCTTGCCAAAGCCTACGTCGCCGCACACCAGCCGGTCCATGGGGTGGGGCTGCTGCATGTCCTGCTTCACGTCTTCGGTGGCCTTGGCCTGGTCCGGCGTGTCCTCGTAAATAAAGCTCGACTCCAGCTCCGCCTGCATAAAGCCATCCGGCGAAAACGCAAAGCCCGGCGCCGTCTTCCGCTTGGCATACAGGCGAATAAGGTCGGCCGCAATGTCCTTGACCTTTTTCTTGACCGACTTTTTCTTGTTCTCCCACTCCGGCGAGCCCAGCTTGCTCATGGTCGGGGGCGCGCCCTCCGCGCCGCTGTACTTGGCAATCTTGTGCAGCGAGTGAATGCTGACCGTCAGCAAGTCATCGTCGCGATAAACCAGCCGGATGGCTTCCTGAATCTGGCCGTTTATCTCCACCTGGGTCAGGCCCGCGAAGCGCGCGATGCCGTAGTCCTGGTGGGTCACGTAGTCGCCGGGCTGCAGGGTCTTCAGCTCGCGTAGCGTCAGGGCTTTCTTCTTCGAGAACTTCCGCGTTTCCTGGGCCCGGTAGTAGCGCTCGAACAGCTGGTGGTCGGTATACACGGCCAACTGCAGCTGCTCGTCCACGTAGCCTTCGCGCAGCGCCAGCAGCAGGTGCTGAAACTTGACGTTATTGTCCAGCTCATCAAAAATCGTTCGGAGCCGGTCGGCCTGCCGCACGGTGTCGGCGGTAATGATGGTTGTAAGGTTGCGCTGCTGGTTTTCCTTCAGGTTTTTGGCCATCCGCTCGAATTCCTTGTTGAAACTCGGCTGGGGCTTGGCCGTGAACTGAAACGTATCGGCATTTTTAAAATAAAACCGCTTCCCAAATTCTACCACCGCGAACTCATCGAGCAGCTTTTTAAAGTTCTTGCCCGACTCGAACAAGTCGGCCGGCCGGCTCACGATTTGCATGCCGCCAGCCTCACTCAGCATCTGTTGGAAATTAGCTTCGGCCTTTTCAAATAGATCGGTCACCACGTCCAGCGTCTGCCGCACATCCTTCATCCAAATACAAGCCGTGCGGGGCAGGAAGTCGAAGAAGGCCTCGCGTGTTTCCTGCAGCAGTTTCGTTTGCACGTTGGGAATAATGCTGATGCTGGGCCGTGGCTCCACCGACAATTGGGTTTCGGGGTTAAACGTGCGGATGCTCTCTATTTCATCACCAAATAGTTCCAGCCGGAACGGCAACTCATTGGCGTAGCTGAATACGTCCACGATGCCACCGCGCACGGCGTACTGGCCGGCTTCGTACACAAAGTCAGTCTTCTCAAAGTCATACTCGCCCAGCAGCTCACCGAGGAAGTTCACGTCGAGCTTATCGCCAACTTTTGCGTTGAATGTGTTCTTAACCAAGCTCTGCCGGTTGATTACCTTCTCTGTCAGGGCTTCCGGGTACGTGATAATGAATATGCTGGTCCCGGTGGCGCCGCGGGTGGTGTTCAGGCGGTTCAGCGCCTCGGCCCGCATCAGCACGTTGGCGTTCTCCGTTTCGTCGAACTGGTACGGCCGCTTGTACGAGCTGGGAAACAGCAGCACCTCGGGGCCCTCCGGCAGCAAGTGTTGCAAGTCCGATAGGAAGTAGGCCGCCTCCTCTTTATCATGTAAGACAAACACGTGCGGGTGCTGTCCGTGCGCCACGGCGGCGGCTACTACGGCATCCTGGCTGCCCACGAGCCCGCGCAGGTGCAGGCGCACGCCGCTGGGGTCGGGCTTGGCCGCCCCGCGTAAGCGGGCAGCCAAGGTTTGCAACTCCGGAGAAAGCCGGTAGAGACGAAGAAAATCAGCTACTTGCACGAAATAGGGGCTGGTGAAGAGTAAATACAGTAGCCCGGCCAGAAGAGGTTCTGGTCGGGCCGCGATTTACGATACAGCAGAGCTAACCGTAAGGTTTCCGGCGGTTCTCGTAGTTTTGCGAGCAGTTGTCAGCTGCTCATTATTAGCTGTTGGTTTCAGCCTCGGCATCCGGATAGCTTATTAACTGAAAATGAATGCTTCATAACTGGTAATGCGCGGCTCTTCTCATTTGGCTATCGGCCTCATCACCGGCGTCGCCATCGCCGGGCTGGCGCCGGGTATTCCATTTTCGCTGCCCGGCATTGCCCTGGCCGGCTTTTCCAGCCTGGCACCGGACCTCGACCACCCCGAAAGCCGCCTGAGCAAGCGCCTGGGCTTCACTCAACACTACGTGCGCTGGGCTTTTGGCGCGGCGGCCTTCATTATCGCGGCGTATGCTTACCTGCAGCTGCGGCCCGGGTCCGAGCAACGACTGTACTACACGGCCGCCCTGGCTTTTGGCTTGATTGGCGTGGGCATGCAAGGCGGGTCGGCGCGGCGCCTGGCCCTGCTCTTTACCGGCCTGGCTACGGTGGTAGCGGGCCTGTACACCGAGCAGTTGTGGCTAAGCTTGCTGGGCACTTTTGTGGCGCTGGCGCCGTTTACTTCGCACCGCTCCTGGACGCACACCATCTGGGCGACCGCGCTCTGGACGTACATCGGCCATCTGGCCGACCAGCAGCTGGGCTGGCGCGGGGTTGCCTTGTTCGCGGGGGGCGGCTATGCCTCTCATCTCTTCGCCGATACCTTGACTAAGGCCGGGGTTAGGTGGTTTCTACCGATTTTCGAGTACTCTTTCAAGCTACCGCTTATCAGCACCGGCTCGGCCAGTGGTAACCTGCTGGAAGTGGCTATTTGCGCGGGATATGCCCTGTTAGTACTGGGATTAGTGGTGGGCAATACTAGTTTTTAATGGTTAGGCAGCCTTGCAAAAGCAGCCCGAACTGTAGTAATAGGCTCGTTTGGTGGGCTATACTGTTGCATAAGTCAGTTGATAATACTAGCTTCGTAATAGCTATTTCAATTTATTGTGACGTTGTTCTTAATATTTTATGTTATTATTTAGCGGTTTCATTAAACTCTACCACCTCAAATTATCGTTTAGGGCCCAGTGGGATCCCCCATTCGGAGACTGTATTCACTCGAAGTTGACGACAACCGGCAAGCATAGTTTCATCCTAATCGTCGTGGACTTACGAAATACAACTGTATCTTGCTTTGGTGATTATTCCACATGGTCTCTGTCCCCTGTCTTAACAGAAACATTTTCATAACTTTAAATTAACCGCATCACCATGAACCAGATGAACAGCCCCTTGATTCGGGTTGGTGTCTTCTATGACGGCAACTATTTTTTGAAGATCAGCGATTACTATTATTTTCAGCATGAGCGCAAAGCTCGGATCAGCCTGGAAGGGCTGCACGAGTATATTCGACATCAAGTAGCTGAAGAAGAAGATGTGGATGTGCGCTTGGCCCAGATAACCGACGCCCATTTCTTCCGTGGTCGCCTGTCGGCTACCGAGGCCCGCGACAAAGACCGCCTGTTTCACGACCGCCTGCTCGACGATATCCTGATGAATATGGGCGTGCAGACGCACTACATGGCCCTCAAAACCCGGGACGGCCGCCTGCAGGAAAAAGGCATCGACGTGTGGCTTTCCCTCGAAGCCCTGGAACTGGCCCTGCATAAAACCCTTGATGTAGTGGTGCTTATTGCCGGCGACAGCGACTACGTGCCACTCATCCGCAAGCTCAACACCGTGGGCACCCGGGTGATGCTGCTGAACTGGGACTTCAAGTACGAGGATTTCAAGGGCGAAACCCGCGTTACCCGCGCCTCGCAGCAACTGCTCGAGCAGGTGACCTATCCAATTGCCATGCACGACGTCATCGACCGCGGCCTGGAAACCCAGGATCGGGTGGTGGAAGCCCTGTTCGTGAATCAGGCCGAGCCGGCTGCTTTTGCGCCCAGCACTGTTTCCGCTCCCAAGCTGGTCCGGCCCACTGGCCCCACCGCCGCCGGCCCCGTGGGCACCATGGGCATGAGCACCATCAAAAACCTGAAGAACGGCTTTGGCTTCGTCGTGATGCCGCCTAACAACCTGTTTTTCAGCTACGCCGACCTTACCGAGGGCGATTTCAACGACCTGCGCGAAGGCGACTGGGTGGAGTTCACCGTGGGCCGCAACCACCGCGACGAAGACTGTGCTCGCAACGTACGCAAAGTGCCAGCTCCACAACTCAACGATATTGAGGATGAATACGAGCCCGTACCCATGCATACAGCTAGTGCTGAGCTCTAAAGTTCGTAATCAGCTCGCGTGAGCACGAAGCACTGGAAGGTCAGCGGAGCGAAGGTTTCGCTTTCCACCATTGCCCTGGATAATCCAAAAGCCCCGCCTCCGCCCAGAGTCGGGGCTTTTGGTAGGTAGCGCATACTGGGGCGGAGCGGCCGCTTCTTTAAGGCAGCATCAACTTGGCAAAGTCCCGCTTATCCATAGGGTAGCGGTTGAAGGTACCTAAGCCGCGGGCTACGGCCAGGTCTTCGTGGCCCGGTACCAGCCGGTAAATTACGCAGCTGCTCACCACCAGCTTGTTGCCGGCATGGTCGACGATGCCCCGGGCCAGGAGTGCATCGTGCAGATGTAGCGCGTGCAGGTAATTCATTTTAAATTCCACCGTCGATACCAGCTCCTGGGTCGTGAGGGCCAGCGAAAGCGCAGCCGCGCCCAGGGCGGCATCCATCAGGCCGGCCAGCGCCCCGCCGTGGCAGGTGTTGGGGGAGGAAAGGTGGGCTTCCTGAATGGTCATGCGGTATTCGGCTTGGCCGGGCACCGGCACGGTAAGCGCCATGCCATTGGCCTGGCCGTACTGGTTCATGCGGTTGTAGGCAGCCACCATGGCGGCCAGCTCAGGCAGGGGGCGGTTGGGGGGTAGAGCTTCGGACACGTTCGTGGATTGAAGAAGTTAAGTAGTCGGTCAAAAGTACTGGTATAGAGAAAGGCGATCCTGCTCCTGTGCGCCCGTGGAGCCGAAGCAGGACGTGCTGATAGAGGCCAGTACTTATAATCGACAGGGTTGTAGCGGCAAGTTTGCTGAAAAGTTAGTTTGTATAATTAACCCAGGTTACGGACTAGCCGGGTACGACCGCTACGCGGCTCTTACCCACCTGGCCTCTTTTACTTACTGACTTACTACCAACCTCCCACCGCTATGAGGTTAGTTCACAACTCAGGTTAACTAGGCTCGGCAGCGGGCCTTGGCGCTGCTGCTTAACAAGCTCCGACGGGCAGAGTTATCATCTTACCAGCCTAAATTCTTGGTTTTCATGCACCCGCTGCGCGCCTACCTTCACCGCTTCGTTCCGTATTTAACTGACGCCGACTGGCAACCACTGGTCGATACCCTGCGTCCGCGCCGTTTACTCCGCGGCGAACATTTCGTACAAGCCGGCGAGTACCGGCCCGAGCTGGCTTTGGTGCTCAACGGCAGCTGCCGCCTCTACTACCCCCGGCCCGATGGGGAAGAGCGCACCACTTACTTTTTCTTCGAAAACCACCTGCTGGCGGATTACCCGGGCTGCTTGACGGGCCAGCCCAGCCAGTTCAGCATTCAGGCGCTCACCGACACCGAGTTAGTAGTCTTCGACTACGCGGTGCTGCGCCAACTCTACGAGGAGCGGCCAGTGTACGAGCGGTTCGGACGCCTGGTGGCCGAATACCACCTGCTCGGTACCGACGCCCGCCTGGTCGAGCAACTGCTGCTCTCGCCCGAAGAGCGCTACCGCGCGCTGCTAACCAGCGGCAAAACCAAGATTCTGGAGCGCATCCCCCAGCATCTGGTCGCCAACTATCTTGGAGTTACGCCCGTCTCCCTGAGCCGCATCCGGGGACGGGTAGCGCGCAATCGGGGTAAG
The DNA here is from genome assembly GCF_014699115.1 of Hymenobacter montanus. Taxonomy (GTDB): domain Bacteria; phylum Bacteroidota; class Bacteroidia; order Cytophagales; family Hymenobacteraceae; genus Hymenobacter; species Hymenobacter montanus. Next base: position 63,429 of record NZ_JACXAD010000011.1, on the reverse strand, counting down.
AAAACGTAGAAAGAGAGCGTGCGGCCTCAGCGCCATTTCTTAGCTTTTGTTATCGTTGGTTGGGTCTTCACAGGGGGAATTTTGGGGTGTTCATTTTACTCCCGTATCCTCTCAGCGCTCTCATGAAAACCCTACTGAAAACGGAAGAACTGGCCGAAACACTGTTCGCCCTGGTCGTCTTTGCCCATCTGCCCTATGCCTGGTGGGTGCTACCCGCCACTTTTCTGCTCCCGGACCTCAGCATGGCGGGCTACTGGGCCGGGCCTCGCGTTGGCGCCTTTTGCTACAACGTCGCCCACCACAAGGCAGTGGCCCTGGCAATAGGCGGGGGCGGCTGGTGGTTAGGACAGCCAGTGCTGCTGCTGGCGGGCACGGTGCTCCTCTTTCATAGTGCTTTCGACCGGCTGCTGGGCTATGGCCTCAAATACGCTACCTGCTTTCGGAACACGCACCTGGGCCGGGTGGGAGCAGACCAGCTGGGGTAGCCGCTGGCTCCGGCACCCCTGGTTCCCGTTGCTTGGTAACTTCCAGCCCTACGCCCACCGGAGAATCAGGCGCCGGTTTGACGCTACCCGTTGTTCTGGTCGGAAAGCTGCTTGCGCATCAGAAAGTGCGGAATCACGCCAAACAGGGTGTGCGAGGGCTCGACCACCGCATACCCAAGCCGCTGGTAGAACCCCACCGCCGACTCGCGCGCGTGCAGAACGATTTCGGTCAGCCCTGCCGCTTGGGCTTCGGCTTCGAGGGCGGCTAGTATTCGGCGGCCGTGCCCGGCCCCGGCCGCTTCCGGGGCCACGGCCATGAAGCGCACCTGGCCTTGCCGGGCCGTGACGGGCTGCAACATGCCCACGGCCAGCGCCCCGGGGTCGGCCTCGCTGTCGTTGGCCAGCAGCAGGGCGTGAATGGTGCCGGGCTCCTCGTCGGCGGGGCAGCGCTCCGAGCCGGGGGGCTGCTGCCAGGGCTGGCGCAACACGGCGTAGCGTAAGGCATAGTAGGCGGCCCAGTCGGCGGGGGTGCGGGGCGGGCGGACAGTAAGGGTAGGGGGCTGGGGCATAAGCGGGACAGTAGGCAGCGTGACGCGAGCAGGGCCGGTTCGGGTTGTTACCTTTGCGCCCCGGCTCCGGCCGCCTTCTCTTTTCAAAACTACGCCCCACCCCGTTATGGCATCCTTCGACATCGTGAGTAAAGTAGACCCGCAAACCCTGGAAAACGCGGTGAACACGGCCCAAAAAGAGCTGCAAACCCGCTACGACCTGCGCGACACCAAGGGGGGCATTGAGTTGAATAAAAAGGAGAACACCATTCTCTTATCGTCGGAAAACTCCATGCGCCTGAAGTCGTTGGAAGACATTCTGCTGGGCCGCGTCGTCAAGCAGGGCATCGACGGGACCAGCCTCGACTTTTCGGCTGATGAGCAGCCCAGCGGCGCTTTGGTAAAGAAAACCATTAAGGTGCGCGCCGGGGTCGACAAAGAGTTTGGCCGCAAAATCATCAAAGCCATTAAAGACGCCAAGGTGAAAGTAGAAGCCCAGATGCAGGACGACCAGGTGCGGGTTTCAGCCAAGAAAATCGACGATTTGCAGGCCGCCATTGCCGTGCTGCGCAAAGCCGACATCGGCCTGCCGCTGCAGTTTGTGAACATGAAAAGCTAAAAAAGTGAAGATGAGATGATGTGGAAATGTGGAGAATAATTCTATTAATTAGTCTCATTTCTCACCTTTCCACTTTCTTACATTTTCACATTCATTACTATGTACGATTTTACTGCCTTCGCCCACGCGGCCACTTGGGTTAGCCTGCTGACGCTCACCTTCATGGAAATCGTATTGGGGATTGACAACATCATCTTCATTTCGATTGTGGTGAACCGCCTGCCGGAAAGCGAGCAGGCCCGGGGCCGCACCATTGGCTTGTTGCTGGCGCTGCTGTTTCGCGTGGGCCTGCTCCTGTGCATCTCCTTTATCGTGGGCTTGCGGGCGCCCATATTCAACCTGCCGTTTCCCTGGCTTACGGAGCCGTTCGGAGTGACCGGGCGCGACATTATTCTGATGGGTGGCGGCTTATTTTTGATCTACAAAAGCACCACTGAAATCCATACCAAGCTCCAGGGCGACGAAGATGAGGGCGGAATGAACGGGGCCAAGCGGGCCACGCTGCTGAGCATCATCCTGCAAATCATTGCTATCGACATCGTCTTCAGCTTCGACTCCATTCTGACCGCGGTGGGCCTCGTCGATAATGTACTGGTGATGATTGCGGCCGTGATTGCGGCCATGGGCATTATGCTAGCCTTCAGTGGAACGGTGGCCAATTTCGTGAACAAGAACCCCACCATCAAGATGCTGGCGCTGTCGTTCCTCATCATGATTGGCTTTATGCTGGTGATGGAAGCCGCCCATAAAGAAGTGGAAAAGGGCTACCTCTACTTTGCCATGGCCTTCTCGCTGACGGTGGAAGTACTCAACCTGCGGCTGCGCAAGAAGAACAAGCCGGTGCAACTGCGCGACTCGCAGTATGATTAGCGCCGGGCGTTACCAGGCTTAAGTGTGGTTTCGAGGGCCGTATTTTGCGTGGTGGGGAAACCTCACCCCCGGCCCCTCTCCACAGGAGAGGGGAGCTGGCACGTATAGGAGAAAAGAATTAAAAATTAAAAATGAAGAATTAAAAATCGGCTGGTCAATTTTTAATTCTTCATTTTTAATTTTTAATTCTTTTCTCCTATACGAGAGCTGCTCTAGGTGATACATAAGCTACAAAGTAGTTACGCTGGCTAGCTGGTCGAGTACGCGGCGTTGCGCCAGCTCCAGTAGGCGGCGGTTTAGCTCGGCGCGGTGCTGGCGGTAGAAGATATATTCTTCGCTGCTGAATACGCCCGTGACGATCCCTACGATGGTGTAGCGCAGCTTCACGTTGCGGGTCAGCAGCTCGCTGAGCCGCCGCTGCTGGTCGGCCGGTGCGGCCGTGGCCAGTGGCAGGTGGTGGTCGTGCACGAAGTCGGCTACCACTTGCAGCAGTGCGTCGTTTTGCAGCTTGAGTACGGGGCGCAGGGTGGCATGCAGGAAGTCACCAACGGTGCTGGTAGGGCTACTGGCTGCCGCGGCCACGCTGGGACGCAGCGCCAGCAGGGCCGCATCCGGCCGTGGGGGCGTAGGGGAGGAGTCAAGGTTCATAGGGGCACAACAAAGTAGCGGCCCGTTAGTCGGCGCGGAGCAGATGTTTTGCGCCCGGGCTTATACCACGCCCAGCTTTACCAGGGCGTCCCATAGCACCACGCCGGCCGCCACGCCCACGTTAAGCGAGTGCTTGGTGCCGAACTGCGGAATCTCCACGGCCCGGTCGCACAAAGCGAGCACCTCGTCTTCGACGCCGAATACCTCGTTGCCGAGCACCAGCGCCAGCGGCCGGCCCGGCTCGGGCTGGAACTGCGGCAGCAGCACGCTGCTCGTGGTTTGCTCCACGGCCACTAGCTGGTAGCCGGCTTGTTTCAGCGCGGCAACGGCACTCACCGTTGCCGGGGCGTACTCCCAGGCTACCGACGCCTCACTACCCAGGGCCGTCTTGGTGATTTCGCGATGCGGCGGTCGCCCCGTGATGCCGCAGAGCCAGATTTTCTCCAGGGCGAAGGCATCGGCCGTGCGAAATACGGCCCCCACGTTGTGCAGGCTGCGTACGTTATCGAGCACCAGCACCACCGGGCTTTTGGGTGTACTTTTGAAGTCCGCCACCGCCACCCGGTTGAGCTCGGCCATTGTGAGTTTTCGCATAATTTATAGTGCGAACTTTGTAGCTCGCATCCTTGGTTTGACTAGAGGTGGTACGCTTTGAAGCGGCTGAGAAACTGCCCCCGCCTGGCCCCGGGCTGCTTATTTACTTTCCAAAAACGCGAACGACAAAGTTCGTGCAACTTGCTCCTTTGCCTTGTCTGCTCCCAAAAAACAGTTCACGATAAAGTCCGTTGGGCCCGACCACATCACGCCCGGCTCGCCGGTCGATACGCCCCTGATGAAGCAGTACTACCTGCTCAAGCAGCAGCACCCCGGCGCGGTGTTGCTGTTTCGGGTTGGCGACTTCTACGAGACTTTTGGTGAGGATGCCATCACGACCAGTCGCATTCTCGACATCACGCTCACCAAGCGCGGCGGGGGTACGCCCAACGAGATTGCCCTGGCGGGTTTCCCGCACCACGCCCTCGACAACTACCTGCCCAAGCTGGTGCGGGCGGGCCAGCGCGTAGCCATCTGCGACCAGCTCGAAGACCCCAAAGCGGCTAAGGGCCTGGTCAAGCGCGGCATCACCGAGCTGGTGACGCCCGGCGTGAGCATGCACGACAACGTGCTGGAGCGCCGCGCCAATAACTACCTCACCGCCATTCATTTCGGCAAGTCGGAGGCGGGTATCTCATTTCTCGACATCAGCACCGGCGAATTTCTGGTGGCGCAGGGCACGCTCGATTACCTGAGCAAGCTGCTGCAAAACTTCAGCCCGGCCGAGATTCTGTTTTGCAAAAAGAGCCGCGGGGAGTTTGAGCAGCACTTTGGCCCCAACTACTGCACTTACGCCCTGGATGAGTGGGTGTTCGGCAACGATTACGCGTACGAGACCCTCACCCGCCACTTCAAAACCAATTCGCTGAAGGGCTTTGGGGTTGATGCCCTGAAGGAAGGCATCGTGGCAGCCGGCTGCATCCTGCACTACCTGGCCGAAACCAAACACTCCGACCTCGGCCACGTCGCCAGCCTGGGCCGGCTGGAGGAAGACAAATACGTGTGGCTCGACCGCTTCACGGTGCGCAACCTGGAGCTGGTGCAGGCCCAGCACCCGGGGGGCGTGCCGCTCATCGACGTGCTCGACCAGACGCTGACGCCCATGGGTGCCCGCCTGCTGCGCAAGTGGATCGTGCTGCCCCTGAAGGAAGTCAGCCAGATTCAGCGCCGCCTCGACACCGTCGCGGCCCTGGTGGCGGACGAGGAATTGCTGGGCGACCTCACCCAGCACCTGCGCCAGATCAACGACTTGGAGCGCCTCATCAGCAAGGTGGCCGTACGCCGGGTGAACCCCCGTGAGCTGCTCCAACTGGCCCGGGCCCTGGAAGCCATCGCGCCCATGCGCGAGCGGCTGGCGGCCTCCGGCGTGAAGGCCCTCGTGAAGCTGGCCGACCAGCTTAACTCCTGTGACAATCTGCGCCAGGAAATCACCACTAAAATCAAGCCGGATGCCCCCTTGCTCACCAACCAGGGCGGCGTGTTGAACAGTGGGGTCGACGCTGAGCTGGACGAGCTGCGTGAGCTGGCTTTTTCGGGTAAGGACTACCTGCTGCAGTTGCAGCAGCGCGAGCAGCGCAACACTGGTATTTCGTCGCTGCGCGTGGCCTACAACAAGGTATTTGGCTACTACCTCGAAGTCACCAACGCCCACAAAGACAAGGTGCCCGCGTCCTGGATTCGCAAGCAAACGTTGGTGAACGCCGAGCGCTACGTAACCGAGGAGCTGAAAACGTACGAGGAGAAAATCCTCAATGCCGAGGAGCAGCTATTCGCGATTGAGCAGCGCATCTACACCGATCTGGTGCTGGCCGCACTCGACTTCGTGCCCCACATTCAGCAAAACGCCCGCGCTATTGGCGTGATGGACTGCCTGGCCAGCTTTGCCCTCACGGCCCGGCAGCAGCGCTACGTGCAGCCGGTAGTAAACGACGGCGCCGTGCTCGACATCCGGGCGGGCCGCCACCCGGTTATCGAGCGCCAACTGCCGCCCGGCGAAAGCTACATTCCCAATGATATCTGCCTCGACCAGCACGATCAGCAAATCGTGGTGATAACGGGCCCCAACATGGCCGGCAAATCGGCCCTGCTGCGCCAGACGGCCCTGATCGTGCTGCTGGCCCAGATTGGCTCTTTCGTGCCCGCCGACGCCGCCACGGTGGGCATCATCGACAAGATTTTCACGCGCGTGGGGGCTTCCGACAACCTGAGCAAGGGCGAGAGTACCTTCATGGTGGAGATGACCGAAACCGCGTCTATCCTCAACAACCTCTCCGACCGCAGCCTGGTGCTGATGGATGAGATTGGCCGGGGCACGAGTACCTATGACGGCATCAGCATCGCCTGGGCCATCGTGGAGCATCTGCACAACAACCCTAAGGCCAAGGCCAAAACCCTGTTTGCTACTCACTACCACGAGCTTAACCAACTGGCCGACGAGTGCCCCCGGGTTCGCAACTACAACGTGGCCGTAAAGGAAGCCGACGGGCGCATCCTCTTCCTGCGGAAGCTGCAGGTGGGAGGCTCCGAGCACAGCTTCGGCATTCACGTGGCGCGGCTGGCCGGCATGCCCACGTCGGTGGTGCTGCGCGCCAATGAAATCATGCACCACCTCGAAGTGGAGCGCACCAGCGCCGGGGCCGAAGACGACGTGCCCACGGAGTTCGATGATCTGCTGGACGACCTAAGCACGCGTAACGGGCAGCGCCGGCCCGGCAGCCGGGGGACGGACGCCGTTGAAGTTGTTCCGGATTCGGAGGCGGGGGCTGCTATTCCGCGCCCGCGGGCTACCTCGGCCGTGGCGACGGCACCGCGCCCCACGGTGCAGCTCAGCATGTTCGAGCCCGCCGACCCGGCGCTGGAACGCATCCGCGAGCTACTCCAGCACCTCGACGTGAATGCCCTGACCCCTATCGAGGCATTGATGAAGCTGAATGAGCTGAAGCTCGCGCTGGGTAAAGCGTAAATTTTTTGCTCTGAAAATGAGCAAAAAAGGCCCGGCCAGGGAAAATTTCCAGGCTTATCCCTTGCCTGGCCAAAAAAGACCCTTACCTTTGTCGAACCATTCAGCGTCATGGTAATGACACTGAACCTCCCGCGAGAGTAGCTCAGTTGGTAGAGCGCGACCTTGCCAAGGTCGAGGTCGCGAGTTCGAACCTCGTCTCCCGCTCCAAATAAGTTAAAACGCTGTCTTTGGGCAGCGTTTTTTGTTTTCACCCGCCCTATGGCCGCCCCCCGAAAATGTCTGAGCACCGACGACGAGTTCCGGCAAGCGGTGGCCGGGAGCTTGTCGGTGCGACAGGTGCTGGGCCGTATCGGCTTGGTACCAGCCGGTGGGAACTACAAGACGGTGCATAACCGGATTCAAAAAATGGGATTAGATACCAGTCATTTCACCGGGAGCGGCTGGAACGTAGGACCGCGCTATCGAAACATCAATAAGACGGCCGAATTAGATGATTTGCTCGTAATAGGCTCAAGCTATCAATCATATAGGCTTAAGGCTAGGTTGATTGCGGAAGCAAGGTTAATCCGAATTTGTTTTTCTTGTAAGCTTACCCATTGGCTTGATAAGCCAATTCCTCTGGAACTTGACCACATCAATGGGGTTCATAATGATAATAGAATAGAAAATTTACGCTTACTTTGCCCCAACTGCCACGCTTTAACGGAAACGTATCGTGGCAAGAATCAGAAACGAGCCAGAGTGGTGAAATTGGTAGACACTAGGGTCTTAAACACCCTTGCTGAATAGGCGTACGGGTTCGAGTCCCGTCTCTGGTACAATAATCCACCACCGGAAGGCCCGGAAAACCGCTTCTCACGCCGTGAAAGCCGTTTTCCGGGTTTTTTGCGTCTGGGGGAATCGGTACTCCTAGGCGTGAATCTTTCACTTAACGGCGTGAGCGACGCGACCCTGGACGCTACCCATTATGGTTACCCAATTTGTGCTGCGTAAGCAGAAGAAAAACGCGGCGGGAGAATGCCCGGTGCAAATGATTGTGTACTTCGACGGTGCCCGGCTGGCTTGCTCTATCGGAGAGAAATGCAAGGTTACTGACTGGAATGCTGACCGGCAACAGTTCCGGCGCTCTTACCCGCTGGCGGAAGATGCCAACCGGCTGCTGGCCCGCCTCACGGCGGATGTGCTGAGTTGGTGGCGCACCCTGCGGGCGACGGGCGAAGCGCCGACGCTGGCGGGTTTGCGGGCTGCGCTGCGCCCTGCCCCTGCGGCGAAAGTGGCGGTGGTCGAGCAGTACTCGCTCACGCAACTAAATGAGGAACATGGGCTTGCATTGCGGGCTCGGGGATATGCGGATCATACGTTGCGGCAACGTAAGATGATGGGCAGCTGGTTGGTGGCTTATGAGCAGGCCAGTGGTGAACTACTGGACCCCACTACCTACGACCTGGCTACACATGACCGGCTTTTAACTTACCTGCGCTTCGACCGCAACCTGGCCCAGAACACGGTGGCGTCGGTGGTGCGCGGGCTGAAGGTGTTGCTTCGGTGGTGCCGGGAGGAGCGGGGGCTTGCGGTGGGGGTGGAACTGCGAAAGTTGCAGGGGCGCCACGCAGATGTGGTGAAAATGTGGCTCTCGGCCGATGACCTGAAGGCATTGGCCACGGTCATGCTGCCGGAGTACTTGGGGCGGGTGCGGGATGTGCTTTTGTTTTGCTGCTATACTGGGTTACGTTATTCGGACGTGTGGGCGTTGCAGCCAGGCAATTTGCATGAGTGGAACGGTGCGCGGGTGCTGCGGCTGGTTCAAACCAAGACGCGGACCGGAGTAAGCATCTACCTGACGGAAGCGGCTGGAGCTATTCTGGATAAGTACGCTGATCGGGAACGGCTGCGGCTGCTGCCGGTGCTGGCTAACCAGGTGATGAATCGTTACCTGAAACGAGTTGGGAAGTATGCTGGACTAACGGCGCCAGTGGTAGTTGCTGAGCAGGTGGACGGAGTAATTATTAAATCTTCGGTGCCGAAGTACGAGTTGTTGACCACGCACACGGCGCGGCACACGTTTGCAACACAAAGCTTGCTTCGGGGAATGCCGGTAGAGGTACTGCAAAAGGTGATGGGGCACGCCAAGATTCAAACCACGCTTATTTATGCGAAGGTGATAGAGGACTTGCAACACCAGACGATGCGACGGGTGTGGGAAGGTCAGGGAGCGATGGACAGCACGGGAGCCCAGTCGAGCCAGATTTGTGCGGTGGAGCCTTCGGCGGCCTGAACGTAACCTTGGACTAGCACCACACGACCCGCTAGTTGCGTCGGTGCTGCTGCAAACTTGCCCACCAACTCGGGCTTTACGACAACCTCTAACAGGCAGGCCGGGCGGGGCTGATCGAGGTTTAGAAAGACGTAGCCGCTTCTGGCGTTGTAGGTGCGGGCGATGGTGGCGCGCACGTGCACGTACTGACCGGGGCGGGCGGCCTCGGCGGCCGTCATCGCCGAGAGCGGCGGGGTCGTCGAGGATGCAAGGCCGGCGGTTAGTACTAGCAGGAAAAACCCGTGCACTGAAAAGCGGGGGCAGGCGTGAATTACGTCTTGGCAGGCTGGGGTTAACCCTGTTTGTAGGTTGGTTGCAGGGCGGCGGTTACTTCGGCCAGGGGCAGGCCGGTGAACTGGCAGAACTCGCCCACGCTGACATCTGTGCGGGCGGCCTTGTTGAAGTGAGCGCGAATGCGTTGCAATAGGGCTTTGGCGGCATCGTAGCCGGTACCGCGAAGGTGGGCCGCTTCTTTGGGTCGGATGCTGACCTGTGCCATAAAACGGGGTAGTTCTGGGGGGTGTGGGATATGCGAATATACAACGAGATAAGGACGTTAGTAGGTTCAGGCCATGAACAGGCTGGGGCTACTTCGTTTGGGTGTTCGGGTACTACTGGCGGCCGGCTCGGTGGTCGTAGCTGCTATGGGGGTGGCGGTGGCACCGCGCGGCTGTGTGGTGCGCGCCCAACAGGCACCAGCTATCACGGTGCGAGCGTCGCAGTTGCGGCGGCAGTTGTACCCAGCTCCGGCCCCGGTGGTGCTACCGGTGGGTGGGTGGCGCATGCTGAAAGTGGTGCGGGTGCTAGACGCGGACACGTATTCGGTGCAGATGGTCGCGGGTGTGGCGACGGTGCGGCTAGTGGGCGTGGACGCGCCGGAGGCGGGGCAGCCCTTTGGGCGGCAAGCTACGGACTCAGTCCGGGCGCGGGTGCTAGGTAAGTACGTGCTGGTACGGGCCGAAGGGCTGGACGCCTATAGGCGGAACCTGGGCCAGGTGAAGCTGCAGCCGGTAGCCTTCGGCCCAGCCCGGGCGGTGGCGCTGGATTCGCTGCTGGTGGTGCGGGGCTGGGCCTGGGCGTACGCGCCGGGTGGGGCGGCGCCGGCCCGCGCCGGGCAGGAACTGCTGGCGCGCAATGCGGGCCGAGGTTTATGGAAGTGCGGCACGGCGGAGCCGATTCGGCCCGCCATTTGGCGGGTGTATACGAAGCAAGAAAAATTACTGCACTGGGGCGCCTGTGCCTGGTAGAGCAGTCAATGAGCAGGCAGTTACTTCATTTTTTACCTTTTTACCTTTTCAATTATGGCACGAGTACGGAGCCTCCTTGGTGACATCGAGGGCAGCGCGGGGCAAATGACATTCACCAAGCGCAATGGGATCAATATCATGCGGCAAAAAGTGGGGTCCAATGGCAGCAATACATTTGCGCAGCGGTCCATCCGGGCCCGCTTTGCGGAGCTGGCGATAGCCTATAGTAAGATGCCAGTGGCGATTCAGCGGGGCTTTCTGAAAGAAGGTGCTCAGACGAGCTACAACCGCTTTATCGGGGCGAACTTCAAGAACACCACGGCCGATTCGGATGCTGTGGGTAGTATCCTATACCCGGCTCTGATTTTGTCGGCCGGCTCGGTGCTGGGAGTGGCGAACTTGGTGGCGACGGCTTCGGCTAACAGTGTCTCGTTTGCGTTCGCCAACAACGCGAATGGGACAGAGGGCCTACCTACGGACAAGATCACGGTGGTGGTCATCGAAAAGGCGACGGGGGCAACCTATACCATCCAGGGGGCCGCTCGGAGCGCCTCGCTTCAGGTACTGGCGGTGCCGGGCCTGACTGCGGCCAACAAAGCCAACTACGCGGCCTATGCGTTTTTCACCCGGGCGGATGGGGCGGATTCGAGCACCACGTCGTACGTGGCACTAGTTTAATCCGAGCGGTGCAGCATGGAAAACCCCGGCCAGTCTAGTCTGGTCGGGGCTTTTAGCGCTCCACAGCTAGGAGGAGGCTAGGAGTTAGGTAGAAGCAATAATCTGTTTTAACCTTTTCAAATATGGCGCAAATCAGAAGTTTACTCGGCGACATTGAGGGTAGCGCGGGGCAGCTGACATTTAGCAAAGCAAATGGTGTTAACCTGATGCGGCAGAAGGTGGGTAACAATAGCAGCAATACGCCTGCCCAGGCCGCCCAGCGCCGGAAATTTGCCTTGTTGGCCCGGCTATCCAGTGCCCTGGCACCTGTTATCCGTCAAGGTTTCAGTGTGGCCGCGGCGAAAATCACGGCACAAAACGCGTTCCAGCGGGCCAATGCTGACTTGGTAACCGACAACGGGATGGTTGCCAGCATCGATATGGCCCGGCTGTCCATTTCTTCTGGTATCGTTGGTGGGGTGCAGAATCTGAACCTTGGAGTGGAGGCGAATGCCGTGACCCGTGAATTATTGCTTACGTGGAGTGATAATTCCGATGGGTCGGCCGCACTACCAACTGACCTGATTGGTTTTGCTATCTATAGTACAGTACTCGGTGTAGTTGTGACCGATACCAATGTAGGCACTCGAGCCCAAGAAGAGTTCGCTACAGGTATTCTTGTTCCTACAGGTGTATTGCCCTCTACCTATCGTGCATACGCTTATTTCAAACGGGCCAACAGCCCAGCCACCAGCCCTACGGCCACGGACGTAGGCAGCTAGGCCGCGGGGAGGGTGTGCTTTTAAAAATGCCGCTTGCCTCGGTTACCCCTTTGTCTGATCTAGCATATAATTGCTTGTTGTGTCAGGAGCTGACTCACCGCTTTAAAAGCCTTTTTCATGTGCGCGAAGCAGCATAGGCCACCTTTTGCACAGGGTACGCTGGGGCAAACAACAAAGCGCCCAAGCCCTAATATAAGCTGGGCTTGTTCGTAGCTTGGCGTCTCTACCCACTGCATGCGCCACCTCCCCGCCCGCTACCGTACCGGTTACCACCGTACTCTCACCCGCCAGCAGCGCTGTAACCGCCAGTTGCTCTATGGGGCACTGGTGCTGCTCACTATCACCGGCAACCGCTTCGTAGCCGGGTGCCAGCGGGTGGAGCCAGTAACAGAACTGGGCTGGGTACATGGCTATTCTCTCCTTCACCGATGCCAAGTATGAGAAGCTGGGCAAATTGGCAAGCACGGCCAAGCTGGGCCGGAGCGAGTACATTATTGACCGGCTGGGATTGGATAAGTAAGTTCTCTATATAAGCTCGCCCTGAGGCTACCTCGGCTTGGGACGGCTCGCTGCGCTGGGCAGGCAGCGCCGGCGCAGTGGCTACCTACTACGCCGACACCGTGCGCCGGGCCGTGCGGGGGCATTTGGCGAAGTGCACGGGCAACCTGACGCCAGCGCTGTACCGCCAGCTCACGCCCGGCCGGGCGGTTTATCTGCACGGCGCGGCCTACCGCCTGGATGCCGTGAACTCCTACGACCTGGCCGACGAAGCCAACCAAACAGAAATCCAGCTTCTGCGGGAGGTCTAACGCACCCCGACAATTCTTAACGCAAATCTTTGTTTCCTCAACAACTCTCTCAACTTTTCCTCGCAAGTATTTGGTTTTTTCGCAAATCCTTTGACTTTTTTCGCAAATCCTTTGACTTTTTTCGCAAATCCTTTGGCTTTTCTATCAAGTTTTCTGTTTGTTTTGCAACTTTTGTGATTTTTTGACCACAAAAGTTGTTAGCTTTTGCAACTTATGGATTCCTTTGCGTTACTTTGTGCGTATATAAAAACAGGGGGCCGGGCACAAGGCCCAACCCCCTGACCACTACCGGAGGAAGTGAGAGAGCAACACAAAGCCAATGGCTTTCGCTGCCCCACTCACCAACCCGAGCAAAACGCCCTCGCAGACTTTTTGCAGTAGTTGTTTCGTACGTTCCCGTTTCATTTTTGCTTGAAGAAAGGGTGTGTACGCACCCACTTCTAGAAGCCTCGGTTGTTACCAGCAGCCGGGGCTTCACCTTTTTACAGGTGGCGCTTTGGCGGGAGACTACCGTGCGATAGGCTAAAGATACTGGGTGTAAGAGGCCCATTCCAACCTATTCTTTAGTTTCAATAACTGGAAGGACTTGAGTCTTATTTGTAATATATTGGACTTCAGCATAATGTGGAAAAGCAGGCTAACCTCTTTTTGTAACTATACCGGCAGCGAGTATGGGTAAGTTTTTTACAGTTGGTGCAGGACTGTAACTGGTTTGGCTGATTAGGTTCGGTGTTGCTGGTTTATAAATACTTTCTGGTTAGGGAAAAAAGAGGAAGTTTTCTCAATGCAATAGTCGGGGCGTCTTCGTAGCTTGGCAGTCCTCTATCTACCCATGCGCCACCTCCCCGCCCGCTACCGCAACGGCTATCATCGTACCCTTACCCGCCAGCAGCGCCGCAATCGCTGGCTGCTCTATGGGGCATTGGTGTTGCTTACCATTACCAGCAACTGCTACGTGGCTAGGTGCCAGCGGGTGGAGCCAGTCACAGAACCGGGCAGATGGGCTATCCTCTCCTTCACCGATGCTGAGTATACCAAGCTGGGCCGGAGCGAATACATCATTGACCGGCTAGGGCTGGATAAGTAGCGCGAAATAACCATTTATGATTACTCCTAGATATATCAATCAAGTCCGTGCTGCTATTCGCAATCGAGGACTTATAGAGCAAGACTTCGAGTTAACGAACACTCACAATGAGCTTGTAATTAAGTATAATAGGGCTGATTTTTATTTTACTTTCGCCCGACATACAGTGCTGCCAACGGCTTCCCCTGTAACAACAAAGACTGTTGTACGGGCGGTAACGACCACTCTCTTACCTTATTCGATAGAGTACAAGCCTAGCTTCGTATCATCGCCAACCGACGTAGGTCCAATAAAGAATTCCGCTAAGGATTTTGATTATGCGCTTAATACAATTAATCGCTGGTTGGCTTGGATAAAACAAGAGTACGGCCCGTTTGAAGCACCGAAACTGCTTAGTGAAAGGGCGGTTGAGCAGGCTACGACTTCTCCACTCACCTACCTGCACCCCACCATCCAGCACGCCGCCGGCTCTTTATACGCCACTGGCCACTACCGCCAAGCCCTGCTCGATGCCTGCATTGCCTTGGACCGTGCAGTGCAGCAGAAGTCGCAGCTCACCGGCAGCGGCACGCGACTGATGGAAACTGCTTTTTCGCCCGGCAACCCCGTGCTCAAAATCGGCAATAGCCCCGACGAGCAGCAGGGGTTTCTTTCGCTTTTTCGGGGAGCCATGCTGGCCATTCGCAACCCAAAGGCCCACAGCCTAGGCGGCACCCACGATGCCCAGCGTGCGCTAGAATGGCTTTCCTTTGCTAGTGTCCTGCTTCGGAATCTGGACGAAGCAACCGTGCAGATACCCAACACCCCGAACGCTTAGCGTCCTTCGCCCTTGACGAAGCCCGTCGCTTGGGCATCACCATCGACAGCTAGTAGTCAATCTAGTACAGAATTGCCTGCTATTCGCATATATTTAGGTAAAGGAAAAACGCGCCACCTGTGGCGCCTAGGCCGGCGTCTTAGTGTGTTCGTCCGCAAAGTTGATTGCAGCGGTTAGAGCATTTACCAATAAACCCATCGTTTCACGAACCGTGAAGTTTGTAGCGGAGAGCTTCGCCCTGCACTACACGGCTCCGTTTCTTGTGGCTATTGTTAAACTTCTAAACCTAAAGATTATGGCAACACTTGCAGTAATAACAGTTGGAGCATCCCTCGTTTCGGTGGAGCGTTGGTAACGGTAAATGCTCTAGCCGTGCTCGGTAACCCGGACAATGAACGCCTAAGAGTCGATAGAGGGCGGGAGTTCGATTCTCCCCTCCACCTCATAACAAAGCCCTGACTCCTCAAACGAGCCGGGGCTTTTTCGTAGCTTGGCAGACCAACATCCTAATTTTCTACCCATGCCAGAAATCACTGCACAAGATTTTACCGCTGCTGGATTCGACCAGGTTTCGCCGGCTCGCAATACCTTTCCAAGCGAAGGTCACATAATCTTTAAGCACAAAGACGTTTCTGTTAAATCCCAAAACGCCTTGTATGCGCACGCGGCAGCCGATTACAGCGCCTTTTGGCTGGCGACAGATGAACGGCTTGATTCATCTATGGTATTGCTGCGGGGCGAATACATGCACACCAGCACGGTCCACTTAAAGAGCATGGTGGACGAGTTCTTCAACAAGCGAGGAGGCAGGCTGTAGCATCATTCATCTGCGGCACAACCGACATAGGCCACCTTTTGCGTGGGGCAATCGTTGAGGCGAATCGTCAACAAATGCAGAAAAAATAGAGGCGCAAACCGCTGGCTACCAACAGGTGTTAGCTAGCAGGTCCTATGGAATATTCCACGCTTGTTGATAGAATCTAATAAACTTCTGTTAGATTTGTATCGTAGACCCACAAAAACAAGGGGCCGAACCTTGCGGCCCAGCCCCTTGCCCTAGTTAATCCAGTGGCTTGCGGCTGCCGATAGGGCGCCGCCGCCCGCTAGAAGCCACAGAAGCCATTTGAACAGCTTCGGTGGCATCCGGATTTTGAGCTCCAACTCAAAACCCGCACTCGCTTTGTCCTTTTCCATTTTGCATGAAGTAAAAGGGTTGTCAGAAAACCCCTGCACTTCTCGAAGGCCCGGCTGCTCCAACAGTTCGGGCCTTCCCTTTTTCAAGGGTAGCCGTTAGTCTGGGGACTTGGTAACGCGAGTGGGGCAAAGGTACTATGGCATTTCTAGCGCAGCCCTACGAATCCATCATACTTTCCATCATATTTTCCCTCATACATTTTATCATTGCCATCTATGCTAGTACTACTTACCTTAGCAGGAATGAAAAACATTACTGTTATGGCAACGGTAAAACTGAACAAAGAGGAAGTGCTCGACTACGACGGGGCACAAGATGTAAGCTACGAAGACCAGGGCGCAACCGGACTATGAGGATGCATTTCGGGATGCAGACGCGGGCGAGGGTAGCCTGGAGTGGCAGGCTTGAAACCAGAAATAAGAAAAACACCGGTTGAGGAAGGTCGGGGCTTTTCCGTAGCTTGGGGCAGAAATCAATCTTTTTCGATATGCCCTACAACGCCTCACTCATTCCCTACCGCTACAAGCATTTCTCCCTGCACAGCGACACAACGATGCTGTGCATCAGTGTTACAGAAGATGCCATGTCTCCCCTTGAGGGCAACCAGCAACTGTGGGCCTACTTTGTTGCTAATGCAGTGAAAAAGCATGGACAAGGCAAGACGTTGGGCACTCTTAAGATAGGTAACAAAACCTATATACTTGAACCCAAGCCAGGAGTACGTCGCTCCGAGTGGAACTCGTTTAAGCAGTTTGATAACGACCGCCCCGCTGAGGACGAAGAGAATTGGCCGTCAGATTCAGATACAGCCACCCGATGACCAAGCCAAGCCCCGGCCCACCAGTCGGGGCTTTTTCGTAGCTTGATAGCCCTACTTTTCCTCCTTTCTATATGTCCATTCAAATCTCGATTAAGCACCAAAGCGCACTTTTCAAGGAACATTTTGAGGAAGAAAACAACGACCGCATCATCTTTTCCGGAGCCTTCGGTATCGGGAAGACGTACTTTCTGGATAAGTTTTTTGCACCGACCAACAGCGAGTACCTGGCTGTAAAGCTGGCCCCGGTAAACTATTCGGTTTCGGCCAATGAGGACATATTCAAGCTCATCAAGTACGACGTCTTATTTGAGCTGCTGCTCCACCACGGCCTGGAGCTGGATACTGACCCGGTGGTAATCAACCGAAGCGTAGCTTATGGCGTGGCGATGCCGGGGAAAGCACAGAGCATTGCCGAGGGTTTTATGAAGGTGCTGCCCTTGCTCAACAAATCCGCTGAAGGCATCCCAACCATTGTGGGAGCGTTGTATGGGTGGCTTACTACGATACAGGAACTTGAAAAAGAACGGAACATGCCCGGCGTTGATAGTGAGGTAGAAAAAGCGGCCGAAGAGATTGCCAAGCACTTCACACTAGAGGCAGACCACATCACCGCGTTCTTAGAAGAGAGCATTACCCGGCTCGCCACGGAGAAGCAAGCCAAAGTCAAGGTGCTAATTATCGACGACCTCGACCGCATCGACCCCGAGCATATTTTTCGCTTGTTCAATATTTTCAGCGCTCACCTCGACTATCACAAGACCAACCGCAACAAGTTTGGTTTTGACAAGGTCTTGTTCGTGTGCGACATCAAAAACATCAAGAACATTTTCCTAACCCGCTATGGGGCCGACACGGACTTTTCGGGCTATATCGACAAGTTTTACAGCAAGGAAGTCTATTTTTTCAACAACGCAGCAGAGGTTCGAAAGGCAGTGGATAAAATCGTGCAGGCGGTTCAGTTTAACGAGGAGAGCAAACACTATTACGAAGAACACATACTGCGGGGGGACCGTGGGAACGGGCGGAGCTTGCTTGAAGTGGTATTGACCGAATTAGTACATGCCGAGGCGTTGATGGTACGCCGAATTATGACGGGTTACAATGTGAGAAGTCGTCTTAATGCGGGCTCACTCGGGCTAAGCTCTCCCTCGGCCCACGAAGTCAGGGACTGGCAGATTCCAGCGGCTGTCTCGTTGAAGATTCTCCATAAAATCTTAGGAGGAAGCGAACCGATGGAAAAAGCGCTTCGGCGGACGATGCAACATGAGCGCAGCGAGGAGTATAAAACCTTTGCGGAAATCCACCAAGATTGGCTCATTGGTTTGATGCTGCCCATTTTAGGTTATGAGCAGCATCAGTTTACGCACGACCTTAATGCTGCCTTTAACTATAGAAACCCACATAATGAGCAAAGCGTACAATATAATCTATATAAATACGGAAGCGGTCGTAACTTATACTATGGGAATTTAATATCCCTAAACGGAAATAATGTAATGGCTCCTACTATTGTCTTTAAAATTGATTTCTTTGGGTTGCTGCATCAAGCCTTTGGTATATTACAAAAGACTGGTTACCTGCGATAGCACCCTACGCCCGGCAAAGAATACCTGTGACCGCAGCCGAACTCATTTAAAACGCCTCGGCTAACTCGCTCACCACATATTCGCGGGTATGCTTGCGGAGCCGAGGCTTGGGCTATTGTTAGGCACCCGACATGGCACAAAAAGGCCGCCGCACCAATGCAGCGGCCTTGAAGTGGCGGCTCGGGCTGAGCGGTGTCTACCCCACCGGTTCAACCTGAAAGCCACTGCACGAGAGGTCCTTCCTTTCCACATCTCCACCCCGTGCAGGGATACTTGTAGGGCAAAAGTATACTGAGCGGAAAAGCAGCAGTAGCGGCTTGGCTAAATCACGCTATTTTCCTGGTCAACTACCCGAACGAAGCGGCGAAGGGTATTTGCAAGAGCTGGGACCGAGACATTTTCATTGCTGAGGGATTCTACCCTGCTCATGCGCCACACCCCCGCAACATCCACCTCTGCCCCTTGTACATTCGAATAAGAATATTGTTTAACAGTTAGTTAATACTATCGCACGTATCTTTGTAGCTTACCTAGCTACGTCCGCATGCTGCGTCTTTATCCTCACTTCCTCTGTTTACTTGTTTTCCTCAGTTTAAGCGTAGGGGCGACGCAAGCCCAGAACATCACGCTACTCGACGACTTCAACCGCCCGGCCAGCAACAGCGTGGGCAATGGGTGGACGGAGGTGGAATCATCGTCATCAAGTAGCTGCGCCATCGTTGGCAACCAACTGAAGCTATCTAACGGAACCACTGCGGGCCGGGACTACATTGTCCGGAGCGTCGCCACGCAGTATGATCCCATGCTCAGTAATAATACGGGACAGCTCACCTGGGCGTTTAACCTGCGCCAGTCCCGCCCGAATCCCAGCGGCTTTGACGGAAGTAATTACGGGGTAGCGTTCGTGCTGGCGGCCAGCTCAGACAACCTGCTGGCCAATACCACGACGGGTTACGCGGTGGTGGTCGGCAATTCCGGCACACCTGATCCTTTTAGGCTTGTACGCTTTGCCGGGGGCCTGGGCAGAAACTCAAACCTGACCAACGTTTTCACCACCAATACCGATTACGGTACGGCCTACCTAACACTGCGCGTCTCTTATTTTCCTGACGACGACAGTTGGACGATGGAGGCAGGTACCAGTACCACCGCCTTTCAAGACCCCAGCACCAGCACCTTCCAGGCCATCGGCACCGGCACCGACGCGACGTATACGGGCGTTAGCCTGCCCTATGTGGGCTGCCTCTGGAACCACGCGACCACGGGTAGTGAGGCGGCGTTGTTCGACAACTTCTACATCACAGCGCCCTGCGTACCCGGCCCCGAGCCCACCGCGGGTCCGCTCGCAGGCATGGTCGACCAGCTCACAAGCAGCAGTGCCCGGGTGAACTGGGCATCGGGCAACGGGACCGCTCGCCTTGTTGTACTGCGTGCCGGACAGGCTCCGGTTAGTGTACCAGTTGATGGAACCGCCTACGCGGCCAATCCAGCCTTTGGATCTGGCAGCAGCCCGGCTTCGGGAGAATACGTCGTGTACAACAGCACCGGTACGAGTGCTACCCTGACCAATCTACAGGCCAACACCACTTATTACTATACTGCCTACGAGGCGCAGGGAACCGGTTGCGCGGCCAACTACCTGCAAAGTGCTCCCCTCTCCGGTTCGTTCACAACGCCGCCCTGTGTGGTCGCGGCTTCCCCTACGCTGCCCGCCAGCCAGGGCACGGCTACGCCGTCTACAGTGGGCAACGGCTTAACGTTCACCTGGCAGAACGGTAACGGCGCGCGCCGCTTAGTGGTCGTGCGCCCGGCCCAGGCGGTAACTGCCACGCCCGCCAATGCCACCAGCTACTCCGCCCATGTCCGTTATGGCAGCGGCACCGCCTTGAGCAGCGACGAGTACGTAGTCTACGATGGTACCGGAACGAGCGTCACGGTGTTAGGGCTGACGGTGGGCCTGCGCTACCACGCGGCCGTGTACGAGTTCAACGGCAGCGGCTGCACCGCGGCTTACCTGACCAGCACCCCCGCCACGGCCTCGGCCGTGGCGCCTCAACCGCCAACCAGCACCAGTTATAATTTTTACCGAGGCAACCTGCACGGACACTCCGCTTATTCCGATGGAAACAAGGATGCGAGCAGTTCAGGTGCTTCGACGCCCGCCGATGACTACGCCCTGGGGCGCCTGGCTCAACGTTTCGACTTCATGGGGATCTCGGAGCATAACCACAGCCAAGCCGGAATGAGTCTGCCCAACTACGCCCTGGGCTTGGCGCAGGCCAATGCAGCCAACCAGGACGGAACCTTTGTCACACTGTATGGCATGGAGTACGGCACCATCAGCGGGGGTGGGCACGTAATTATATATGGCTATGACCGGCTAATCGGTTGGGAGCCAGGAAACTACGATGTGTACTCGCCGAAAGGCAACTACACGAACCTGTTTGCACTCGTGGCCCAACAGCCCGGCGCCATTGCCTACTTAGCTCATCCGCAGGCATCGGATTACAACGGCCTGCTCAGTAATCCGCTCAACTCCACGACGGCTCAGGTGTTGGTGGGGGCGGCCATGCGGTCAGGGCCGGCCTTCTCCACGGCCACTGACTATAGTAATCCCAGCACCAGCACCTTCGAGGCACGGTACAAGGAGGCATTGCGACAGGGCTACCATGTTGGGCCAACGATGGACCATGACTCACACTACAGCGTATTCGGGCGCTCTTCGCATGCTCGCCTAGTCCTACTGGCGCCGACGCTGACCCGTGCAGCGCTGTTTGATGCTTTACAACAGCGTCGCTTTTATGCCGCCGATGATGACAATACGGAGGTAACGTTCTCCGTCGGCACTTCCCCCATGGGCAGCGTACTCACCCGCCCGGGTGCGCCTACCTTCACCGTGTCTGTGGTAGACCCCGACGCTGGCGATGCGGTGTCTTCTATCGTGCTGATGAGTGGTATTCCAGGCAGCAGTGCGCTGCCCACGCAGCTTACCGCCAGCGCGGGCAGCGCCACTCTCACCTACACCGACCCCATCCCAAACACGTCGACGTACTATTATTATGCGGTTATTACCCAAGCGGATGGGGATAAATTTTGGACCGCTCCGATTCGCTATACCCGCAACGACGCGCTGCCCTTGCCAGTAACCCTAACCCATTTCCAAGCTGTGTTACAGAATGAGGACCAGGCCATATTGCGCTGGGCTACCGCCAGCGAACTGCGCAGCGAGTACTTTGTCGTGGAGCGCTCGGCAGACGGGACCCACTATCAGGAAGCAGGCCGCCAACCAGCTGCTGGGAACAGCAGCCTGTCGCGGGCGTACGAGCTACGCGACCCGCAACCGTTGACCGGGCTAACCTATTACCGGCTACGCCAAGTGGATACCGACGGTACGGCCACCTATAGTCCCGTCGTGACCCTCGCGCCCACTGCGCGCGAGGCGGCCCAGGCCAACGTTTATCCGAACCCGGTTGCTGGTCGCGCCGGCCGGCTAGCCTTGCGTGGCCTGAGTGACCAGCAGGTGATGGTGACGGTGCGGGATATGGTAGGCCGTCTGGTTACGACCCAACAGGTCCAGCCAGCTACCTACACCGCTGATGTGCCCTTGTTGCTGCCCAATACGGCCACCACTGGCATCTACGTGGTTACGATTACCACTGGTACCCAGGTGTGGACGACTCGCTGGACGGTTGAGCCATAAGCTACGGCAAAACAATCTTTTTGGCAGCAGGGCATAGAAGTATCAGGCGAAGTCTTGGATTATTCATCAGTTCTAATGTACCCGTCCTGGGGCATGACCACCTGCAAGCGCAACGGCTCATAGTTGTTCAACGCCGCACTAACTGCTGGATCTGCTGCCCGACCAGGTTGCTGTCGGCATCGAACACAAGCAGGCGCAGGTATCCCCGGGACACGCCCCCACTTAGCTGCGGCACCGAGGCCAGCCCCGCCGCCACGCCCACTTGCAGCAGCGGCAGTCCCCTGCGACGCACGCCATCGGGCGGGGTCGGCTGGCTGGGCGAGGGCTGCAAGAATCCGGTTGCAGCCGGCTCGTGCCCACGGTCTTGCCCAGAACCTGCCCCAGTTCAGTATACTCCACCCGAGCCAGAGGCGTGTCCTGCGCCTCGCCTGGCAGTTGCTGGCTCGTGCTCAGCAGCCGGCCCGCGTGGTCGTAAGTGAAGAACTTGCACACAATTACGGTTACATGGAATATTTTGCTTGTTTAAGCTGAAGCTAATCGAGAGCTAAATCATACTCTTTAGGAGAGGATGCAGTAGTAACTAACCGCCAGCCGAGCATAAGCTTTGCTCTAGCATCTGGACCAACATAAAAAACACCGATTCTGGTAGTGCGCTGCTTGATGATTTTGGCAAAGGCCTGGAATGTCATTGTAGAATACGCGGTGGATGAGCCAGTCACTAAGGAGCCCGCCACCAATATCCCCTCAGTAAAGATGCCGCTAGGTTTGAAAACTACTGTGTCTGGGTTTTTTTGCTGGTCAATGGCATACGAATACCCTCCTCGCTGCAATATGATTTCTCGGACAACAATTTTGGTCTCTGGTGCAGATATCAAATATGTGGGTGACTGATTCCAATCACCGCTTGTAAGGTGTCCGAGCGAAGCCTCCTCTATTAGCGAAAATGCTGTTAGAGTCTTGGGCGAGGGGAAAGTGCCAGCTTGGTGATATGAAACTACATTCTGACTTTCAAAAGCTGCCATTAGCTCCACAAGCTCGGCAGGAGTAAGAAAGAAAAGGAGTTGTTTGCTTCCAGGTCTCATTTCCGTTTTGGAATTAATAGTAAATCATCATTAGGTTTTTGTTCTCCAATCCGAATAGCATTTGCAGCTTCTCGTTTGTCTGGCATACCATTTTTGTTAGAATCATATGTATTCACTCGAACCGTTTTGCCATCTTTTGTTGCCGTAATGTCTGGATAAGAACTACCCTTATTTTTACCTTTAGGCCCAGGAATACGTTCTTCTGGGCGTCTGCCCCCTCCGCCGGTGATGGTATGACCACTACTTTCTAGGTCATCGGCAATTTCTTTCACTTGGTCTCGGGTCTCTTTTTTTCCGAGTTTTCCTTTGTTAGATCCTTCCCCTACTCTTCTTGCTGGTCTCGCGTCGACGCGTCCGTTAGCGTCTTTGGCAGAGGGATATCCTTTTGAGCCTTGGGGTAAATAATAATTAGAGCCACCCATCGTCGCCGTTTGCGTGACGACTCCTGGCTCTAGAGAAGGTAACGAAGGTAATTGGTCCCACACGGACCCGATCAGAACCCCAGCCGTCACCAAGATGGCCACAGGCAAGGCCGCTGCGGGTACGCCCGTAGCCTCCCCTGCGGCGACCCCTTCCTGCCACGCCGTTTGCATAGTGCCCGCATCCGGACAAGTCGGGCACCGGCCGTTGGGGTCATTGAAACGCACGGCGTTATCATAGCTGAAGGCATAAGGCGACATCGTTTCCTGGCCCTTCTCCACCTCAGGGTCCACCCCGGGCAGGCGGTCAATCTGGGCATCAAACATGCGCCAGTCGAGCTGGGTCCAGTTCAGGCCCAGGTCGGCCTGGAACTCCTTGCCATTCCAGCGGTACTGGTTCAGCGGTTTCAAGCCCGGCGTCTCCCGCGTGAGCCCAGCTAGTTCCAGCCCCGTAGGGTCGTACTGCGTCTCCTGCACTTGCAGTCCTTGGCGATGCTCAATGGTAACATCATCAAAGAAGACGTCGACGTTGCTCTCGTTGCCCACGTAGGCACTCACGTACCCGTCCTGCGGCACGACCACTTGCAAGCGCAGCGACCAGGTTGCTGTCGGCGTCAAACACGAGCAGCCGCACGTAGCCCCGGGGCACCCCACTACTCAGCTGCTTTGTAGGACGACACTTTGCAATCTTACAAGAAGGCTCTGTTTATCAAATTCTTCGTTGCTGAAATTATTGGTTTTTCCTATAACTTCAGCTATTGTTTCAATAAACATTCTGATGCGGTGCATCTTGGACGAATCTCGAAATTCAATGTAATTGATACGAGCTCGCGCATCCAGTGTTTTATCTTTTTTACCGAACCTCCTATATTCCGGTGTAGGGTCACGGTTTATGATAAATACGACCCTAATTTTTTCAATTGCGTTGCCAAAGTCAGTTTCTTTGGTGATTGTATTGAGACCTGATTGAACAATTTTCATTGTTTCAAAAAAAGCATCGCCAACCTCAGCTTCAACAATGCCGCTAATCCAGAGTATCATCAGTAATCCGATTTGTTAAGTGGCGGGCGCTGCCCATTATTATCTGCTTTGTATTTGCGAATTTGTTCTGTTTGCCATTTGTGCATTCCTGTTTTCGTACCGTCAACCTCTTTCTGGTAGAATGAATTTGTCTTCTCTAAATAACTGTTTGAGTACCTTTTTTGGTTTCCAGCTCCATTCTTGCTTTCACCGTTGGTTGTTTCTCCAAATTTGTTAACACCTTTTGTGTCTCGGTCCCGCAATGTATAACCTTCTGCTGGTTGGTCGCCCAATTTGTTATTATGGGCAGGCTTATCTGCTGTCCTCCTGGCAGGTCTGGCATAGACACGGCCATTATCACTATTGAGCAGGTTATGCATGGCGTTGCCAGCTGTATTGGCGCCGTGAGCCGCAACGGCTGCGCCCCCGGCCGCTACGGCAAACCCCGCCACAGCCCCCACACCGGTTTCCGCCAAGGCCACCCCACCCACGGCCCCGGTGGTGGCTACCACGGCCCCCTCCCCCATCTGCCAAATGCCTTGCGCGACGCTGGCCAAATCACCGACGACCTGGCCCGCGTGTGCCGCCGGGGTGTACGCCGCCACACGCGGCACTCCGTTGCCAACCGACTGGTTGCCCCCAGGTAAGGTCGTCGCATTCGACACCACCGCGTTCACGAAGGCATTGGTAAAGTCGGCGACTGCCATCAGCGCGCCCCCAATTCCTTCGCCCGGGTAGCGCCCATTGGGGTCATTGAAGCGCACGGCATTATCGAAGCTGAAGGCATACGGCGACAGGCTTTCCTGCCCGTTCTCCACCTCGGGGTCCACCACATGCGTGTCATTGAGTTGGGCGTCGTACATGCGCCAGTCGAGCTGGGTCCAGTTCAGCCCCAGGTCTGCCTGGAACTCCTTGCCATTCCACCGGTACTGGTTCAGCGGCTTCAAGCCCGGCATCTCCCGCGTAAGCCCAGCCAGTTCCAGGCCCGTGGGGTCGTACTGGGTTTCCTGCACTTGCAGGCCTTGGCGATGCTCGACGGTGACGTCGTCAAAGAAGACGTCGACGTTGCTCTCGTTACCCACATACGCACTCACGTACCCATCCTGCGGCACGACCACTTGCAAGCGCAGCGACTCATAGTTGTTCAACGCCGCGCTGGTAAGCTGCTGGGTCTGCTGGCTCACCAGGCTGCTGTCCGCATCAAACACCAGCAGCCGCACGTACCCCCGGGGCACCCCGCCACTCAGCTGCGGCACCGCCGCCAAGCCCGCCGCCACGCCCACTTGCAGCAACGGCAGCCCGCCCCGGCGTACCCCCTCGGGCGGCGTCGGCTGGCTGGGCGAGGGTTGCAAGAGCCCGGTCAGGAACGAGGCTAGCGAGAACCACACGTTGTGCTGCACCGCTTGTGGGTAGAGCCCCGGCGCAATCACGCTCACCGTATCGCCCCGCTGCACGGCCAACTGCTTCAACGCACCCAGCGGCTGCGGGGAACTGCCCCCCGCATTGAGCTTGGCCGCGTACTGGCCCGAGCGAGCCCGGGGCCCGACGAGCTGAGCCACGGGCGGGCTGACCGAGAGCGAGTCGAACTGCCGCCGCTCCCGCTCCGCCTCGCCCGGCTCCAGGCCCGCTACATAGGTGCGCATCTGCCCCAGGCGATAGGCCAGCCGCAAGTTGCCCAAATGGTCCTTGAGCGTGTACTCCCGCTCGTAGCGCACGGCCCCGCTGCTGGCGCTCACAAAGCGCAGCACCCGGCCTTCAGCGTGGGGAAAGAAGCGCAGGCTGTCCTGCTCGTACTGATACGGTCCTAAGTAGTCCGTCCGCTGCACCGGTTTGCCCGTCTGATACACCAGCTTGGCCACTTTCTGCCCCGTGGCCGAGTAGCGGAAGACCAGCGAGTCCGCCCCCTGCCCGAAGTGAATCAGCCGGGGCAGGCTCAAGTGGTTGTAGGTGATGCCACTGATGCCCTTGTTGCGGTCCTGGGTCAGGCTCCCGTTGGCATCATACACATACTCTTCGCCCAGGTGCGTGCCGCCCTCCTGGAAGTCCCCCGCCAGCGAGCTTGGCGCTCCCTCGTAGCCCCGCGGGCGCGGCAACTGGTTGGTCGTAACCTGGTCGTCCACCGCCAACAACCGGTTGCCCGCATAGCGGTAGGTGAGCGCATCCACCGGCCCGTACTGGGCCGGGCCCAGGCGCGTGGCCCCCGCCAGCAGCCCCCGCCGCCGCAGCGTGGCGATATTGCCATTGTCATCATAGCTGACGAAGCTGAGCCGGTAGCGGTCTTCCTCCGCCCGCCACGCTCCGGTTAGGCTGCCGCTGCCGCCCGTGCGGGCCACGAAGTCGCCTTGCAGCAGGCGGTTGAGCGGGTCGTAGACGTAGCCATAGGCCCGGTGCACCCCGTCGCGCCCCCGCCAGGTCTGCCCCGTCAGGTTCCCGTTATACTGCTCATAGCCTTGGGTGAAGCCCCGCTCGTAGTGCAGGCTCAGGCTGAACAGGTCCTGCGGGTCCGGCGCATAGGGGTTGTTCACGCTCGTCAGCCAGCCGCGGATGTTATAGGCATAGTCCACCTCCTGCCGCAGCCGGCCCGTGCCCACGGTCTTCGTCAACGACTGCCCCAGCTCGTTGTACCCCACCCGGGCCAGCGGGGTGGGCTGGGCCTCGCCGGGCAGTTGCTGGCTCGTGCTCACCAGCCGCCCCGCGTGGTCGTAGCTGAAGAACTCCCGCACCACCACCGGGGCGTGGTTTGGGCCTTCGTGTATGCTCACCGTCTGTACCGGCTGGCCTGAGAAGTTCAGGCGGGTGGTGACCAGGTCCAGGCCGCCGCGGGCGTTGGTGGCCTGCACCTGCACGGGGCGAGCGCGCTCGTCGTAGAAGGTGCTCGTCGTCAGCCACGCCCCCGCCTCGGTCGCCCCCACGCCCAGCACCCGGGTCTTGGTGCGCGTGACCAGGCCCGTGGTGCGCAGTACGTCGGCCACCGGCGCCGTGCCCGCCGCGAACTGCCCGTCCAGGCTCGGGTTGTACTGCACATCCGCCGTGCCCTGCGCGTCCTGGTCGAAGTTGTAGTCGTCGTAGTAGGTGACCGTCAGCACTTGTCCGGGCCCGAAGCCCTGCTGGCCCAGGCGCGGGAAGGCCTGGTCGGTGGTGTAGAAATGCGCATAGGCACTGCCATTGCTCGTGCGCTGCTCATATTGCTGGGCCGCGTCAGGGGTAGCATCAGCCAGCGCCTGCAGGGCCTCGCGGTCCACGGCCTGGGCGTGGGTCACCAGGCCGGTGAGCACGACCCGCCCCAGCACGTCGTACTTGCTCCAGCTCCACTCCCGCCGCCCCCGCTGGGCCGCGTCCTGGCTCAGCACCGGCCGGTCCAGTTGGTCATACACCACCCACGTCTCCCCCTCCGTGCCCGGCACCTGCTTGGCGATTTCCCGGCCACGCGCGTCATAGCGGTAGTGGAACAGGAAGGGCGCGGCGCTGGCCGGCAGCGGGGCCGGCCGGTTGCCCAACACCAGCACGCGCTTAGTGGCCTCAGGCTGGAGCACGTAGCGCTTGCGGCCGAAGTCGTCGTAGACGTACGCCGTGCGCAGCCAGCGCCGGCGAGTGCTCGCCCCGCTGCCCGTGCGGGCCCCTTCCACCTGGCGCAGCACGGTCTGCCCCTGTTTGTCTTTCCACTCGATCGTAGCATAGCCCCCGCCGCCTGGCCCGGTCTGCTCGTCGGTGGTCTGCACGCCCCAGAGCTCGCCGGGGGCATAGTAGCCCTGGTAGCCCGGGTCCCGGTCCTGCGGCCCGTAGCCGGGAACGAAGCGCGGCACCGAGTCCTGGGCCATGTTCGGCCGCTCCAGCCGCTCTTGCGCGT
Source organism: Hymenobacter montanus (assembly GCF_014699115.1). GTDB lineage: Bacteria > Bacteroidota > Bacteroidia > Cytophagales > Hymenobacteraceae > Hymenobacter > Hymenobacter montanus. The sequence continues at coordinate 35,321 of NZ_JACXAD010000011.1, read as the reverse complement.
GCCCGCTGGTCAGCTGCCAGCTCTCACCAGGCGCCGCTTGGGCCAGCACCCGGTTCAGGGGCGAGGGCTCGAACAGCGTTTCAGCGTAGGCTACCCCCGTCCGGGCCACCCCCCGCGTCGGGTCGGTGGCGGGCAACGGACCCAGCGGGCCGGGGAGGTAGAACTGCGCTTGGTCGTCCAGGGCCTGCTCGTGGTAGCCCTGGGCCGTGGCCCGCCCCGAATCGACCGGGTAGGGCAGGTACTGGCGGGGCTCGCGGCCGAGGGCGTCGTAGGCCTGGGGCTGGACCAGGTCCCGCCGCTGGGGCGAGGCTTGGTGCTGCACCGTCTGCACCGGCCGTCCCAGCCCGTCGAGGTACACCGTGCGCATGGCCACCGAATCCACCGGGGCCCGCGGCACCCGACTCGAGTCGGTCAGCGCCTCGCGTGGGGTCCAGGTGCGCACGAAGTTCAGCTCCGCCACGGGGGCGTTCGGGTCGAGGAGCCCGGCCTGAGCGCCGGGCAGGAACAGGCCCGGGGCCCGGTTGGCGTCGTCGGGGCGGTTGCGGGCCAGCGGGGCGTAGGGCAGCAGGTCGGCATAGACCATCACCGAGTAGAGCTCGGTCGGGGCCAGCGGCCTGTTAGTGAACCAGCGGTTACGCTCGGCCCGGCGGTAGGTGCCCTGCTCGGCCGCCGTGGCCGCTTCCCAGCGCTTGGTGGCCAGCGTATCGCCGGGCATACTCACCCACTCCCCGGCCACCAGCCGCTGCCACTGGTAGCGGTAGACGTGCCGCGCGGCCGAGGGGCGCACGTCCAGCACGAGCGGCCCCCCGGCCTGGTAGGTGGCCGTGTCGACCCGCTCCGGCGCCCGCTGCCCGCGCGCGTCGACGTAGCTCAGCCGCGCTTGCCCCGGACCTTGGTAGAGGCGCTCGAGGCTGGCAAAGCCGAGCCGGTTGCCCTGCACGTCCAGGAAAGCGCCCCGCCCCGTGGTCCCGCCCAGTTCCTCAATGCCGGTCAGCTCGTTGTCGGCCAGCCTGAGCGAGCGCAGGGCCGGGCCGGTGAGCACGGCCGCCGGCAGCGTGCCCGTGAGGCGGTTGCCACTCAGGCTCAGGGACTGGAGCATACTGCGGGCTCCGAGCGTGGGGGGCAGCGGGCCAGTGAGCTGGTTGACGCTCAGATCGAGGTCAATGAGCCGGGGCAGCTGCCAGAGCTCGGCCGGTAGCGGCCCGCTGAGCTGGTTGCCAATCAGGTTGACCGAGGACAGATTCATGAGGTCTGCCAGCGGCCGTAGCGAGCCCGTGATGCGGTTGCGGGCCAGGTTCAGGTAACTCAGGCGCGTGCACTGGCTCAGGGCGGCGGGCAAGTCCCCGCTGAGCTCGTTGGCGGCCAAGTCCAGGTCGGCCAGGGCCGTGAGCGTGCCCCAGGCCTCGGGCAGCGGGCCGGTGAGGTGGTTCTTGCTCAGGTGGAGCAGCTGCAGGTGGGTGAGCAGGCCCAGGCTGGCGGGCAGGGGCCCGTGCAGGTTATTGCTTCTCAGCACGAGCTGGACTACGTCGCCCTCGCTCACCGTCACCCCGTACCAGGTGGCGGCCTGGTCCAGGGTGGTGCCGCGGAGCCAGTTGTCCTGGCGCCACCACTGCGGGCCGTTGGTGGCGTAATAGAACTGGCGTAGCACCCGCAGCTCGGTCGTGTCGGCCACCAACCCCTGGTCCGGCGGCACCGTTTGGGCCTGCGCCCCCAGGATAGCAGCCAGCGCCAATAAAATGATCAGCGCCAAGCGCCCACCGGCGCGCGGGAAAGAATAAAGAGCAGTCATAACGATCTAACGAAGGGAACCAGGCGAAGAGAAGCAAAAAGAAAGTGGTGCGGCCGGGGCTTAGTGGCCGGCGTAGTGGTGCTGCTGCTGGGAGAGGATGCGCGCTTGCTCGTCGCGGGTGCGCAGCAGGCGGCCCAGTCCGTCGTACTCATAGAATAGGGTGCGGCCCGTCGGGTCGGTTTGCGAGGTCACCCCCACCAGCGGCTGGTAGGTGTAGGTGGTCAGTTGCGCGTCCACTGGATGTAAACGCAGCTCATCCAGTATCGCCGAGGCTCCTGCGGATGGGGGCCCTAGGATGAGGCGGCCGGGGGCGGTAAATTGCAGGCGGGTACGGTACCTTTGCCAGCCACCGGGGGCAGTGGTTATTAGCTGCGGACCGCTGTCGAGCTGATGGCCGCCACTCAGCGACACGTTCGGCAGGACCTGGCCCCGCACCCAAAAGGAAGCTTCATAGTCCCCAGCCGCCCCAGAGCGACACTGAAAAGTTGCGGAAACGGCAGAGAGTAAACTGCTCAAGAGCATGGGCGTCAGGTATCTGTGCAGGAAAACACTGCCCCTGGTAGAAGCACGGATTAATGAGCGCAAGTTAAGCTCTTTTCAATCGTTATAAATATTATTTAATTCAGTAAGATTAAAATCTAATCTATCGGTTATTATTATCTTGATAATGAGAATTATGATATCTAATAAATTCATCCTATGACCTTGGTCAGTCTTCAACTAGTAAGTCGTTTATCGTTATTCTCCGTCTCTTCGCTTTTGCCCCCTCCCTTACCGTCACTGAGCGCATGTTTGAGAAGGTGTTTAAGTTAAATTCGGGTCATGGAAGAAATAGCGCAAGTTTTTTCTCGTCGACTGCGGCTGGCCACGACGTTGAGTAGGGCGACGGCGGCAAATAGCCGTTCAGCGGTCTGGCATTGCAACTTCTCAGTTCCCAGGCCCATCAGCTTCCAACCTACACCTTTTGCTGCCTAGTGGTTTTCGCTCGGCTGATGTATAGCCACAGCTTCTGCCTGCCCACTAGGACAACTTGCCCAATGCTCCGCAACATTTTTTCTCTTTGTGCTTTGATTGGCCTGCTTATGCCGCTACCAGCTTAGCCCCCCCGAAGCCCTTAGCCAGCACCTTTACCAACTGCTGCTCCATCTGCTGCTCGGCGTAGCACCGCAGCAACTTGCTATACTTCTTGCGCCCTGTCTCCATTTGTGTCATGCTCAACTCAACTACCCATACCTGCGGCTCTTGGCCTTTTGATGCCTTTTTCTGCACAGCAATGAGTACCACGCGGTGCGCGCCCAGAACGTCGGCGTATAGCGCGGCTTGGCGATCGTAACCGTACTGCTCGACGGTGGTTAGAAATTGGGGTAAGTCTTTGCAGCTCGTGGTTTTGAAATCAATAAGTGTACGGCGGCGACGCTTGGGGCTGTCGATGAGCAGATCTGGCCGGACCTTCACCGTGATGCCCGTCGCCTCGTGGGTTGCCGTGTACGACTGCTCGGCTTGGCCTAGATAGAGGACGTGGCGCGGGTAGCGCCGGCGGCGGATGGCGGCGGCCAGCCGCGCGGCTTGCTGGCGCTGGCGGTGGTCGACGGGGTCCTGGTCATTGGTGGGGGTAAACAGACGCGGCTCCAGGGTGGCGCCGTGAAAGTGAGTGCCGAAGGCGAAGGCGGCGGCGCAATCACGCTGCGGCCGGCCCAGGAGCTCATCGGCGAGGCGGCTCAGGTCGGTATTGCTCACGAAGGGCAGGGCGCGGTGCTGCTCCTGGGTGATGGCGGGGTGGTGGGTGAGGTTGGTGAACATGAAGCTAAAGAGTGGGGGCCAGTATGTCGGCCAGTAAGGGGAATTGTTGTTGTAGTCGCTGCCGCTCTCTGGCCTGGGCCTTTTCCTGTTGTAGCTGGGCGGCTGTTTTAGGCTTCCATTCGATGCCCTCGGCGGCTGGTGTTGGGCAAACATTGCGCTGCTCTTCGGGGCTCAGGAACTCGTCACCAGGCGCGTCACGGTCGAAACAGAAGGCCAGACGATACGGCTTCACGAAATAGAGCTCCCGCAGCTTCCAGCCCTTTTCCTGGCAGTGTCGCGCTACCAGACGGCGGCACTCGGCGGCATCTTCGGCTAGTAGCCCCTCGGCCCAGTCTATCCATTCTTTTTTCTGTTTGGCGGGCTTATAGACGCGAAACTGAGCCAGCCACTCCCACGCGAAACAGTAGCGGGACAGGTTCGGAAACTTACTGCTGCGCTCCATACTGACGGGTTGTTGCTGCTTACTAAAAGCAGGGGCCGCAACTTGTGGCAGTTGCAGCCCTTGCGGCCCTAAGCGGCCTGGGTGGCTTCGGCGGTGGTCGACGCGGGGAGTTGCTTGGCGGCCCGCTGCTCGGGGAATTGGTAGCCCTCGGGGATGCGGTAGCCCTGCACGATGCGCATATCGGCCATGCCGGTAAGCGTTTCCTCGCGGTAGAGGTCGAAATCTTCGGCAAACTCCTGGCGGGCCCGCACCTCGGCGGGGTCGGCGGGCTTGTAGCTGAACTCGGCAATGAAGTAGGTGGCGGGCTTACCGTCCTTCTCGGTTTGCTTCTTGACGGGGGTAACGGTTAGCTCCACGTCGGTTAGGTTCAGGTCGTCGTAAAACAGGCTGGCGTTCAGCTTTTGCAGGTTCTCGACGCTGTAGCCGTGGAACAGCACGGCGCAAACAGCCCCTGACTTGTCGATAAAAAACAGCTCGGCCCATACTTTGCGGCCCATATTCAGGATGTTATCCGAGAAGATGCGCAGGGCGACGGGAATAAACGTCAGCGTCTTGCCCAGCACCTCTTGCCCGTTGACGTTGAACACCCCGGCTTTTAGGTCCGCGCGAATCTGGCGCGGGTGGCCTGGCAGGTATTTGAAGCGTGATACTTCTACTACTTCGCCGCTGGCCTCATCCACCGAGGGGGTGAGGTAGGCGCGGCTGGGGGTAGCTGTTGCGGCGGGCGCGGCTGCTGCGGCGCTGGCTGCGACTTGTTTGGTGGTTGCCATTGGGGCGGTTGCTGGGGTTGGTGAAAAAGTGGGGCCTGTTGTCGGCCGGCCCCTATGCCGTTGGTGGCGTGGGTACTGCTAGTCGTCGTATTCTTCTGGTGCCCAGGCTGGCGTAGGCTCATAGAAGGCTTCGCCCCCTTCTTCCTCCTTGTCGTCGGTGCTCTCTGGCTCATCGTCGCCGGGGAAATCCTGCGGCGGTTGCGGCGGGGAGTAGCTGCCTGCGGCGGCAAGCAGGCGGGCGTCAGGGTAGGCGTGGGCCGATTCGTGGAACAACTGCACGGCGGCGGCCAGGGCCTCGTAGCAGGTGGCACCACTCCCTGGATAGCCCGCGGGGCCTGCCCACGGCTGGGGCGGAAAGAGCGTGACACAGTAGCCGGCAGCCTTGGCGTAGCCGCGCACCATGCATCCGGGCACGGGAAAGCAGGCGGCGGCCAACTTGGGGAATGCGGGCGAAATGCGGGCAATCATGGCGGGAGCGGTTGTGGCCCGCGCCGGTAGGGGGCGCGGGCCTGGTGGCTAGGTGGTGGCGGGAGTGATGACCAGGCGGCCGGCCTGTACTTCAATTGTGGCTATTGTGCCGGGAGCGAAGCCGGCGGCCTCTAGCCAGTTGCCTTGGAGCATGAGCTTGGACGTGATGCGGACTCGCGGATGAAGCTGGCGGTAGTGTGGGGTGACTTTGATGCGGCGGGCTTGCATGGCTATATGAATTGCGCCCAGCGGTCGGGGTCGGTGGCGGGGTGATCGAGCGGGTTAGTGATGAGCGGGGCTAGCGTGTGGCTGCGGCCCTGAGCGGTGGGGAGCGGGCGCGGCGGTGGCAGTTGGGCTAGGATTTCCTCTAAGCGGGCCCAAGCGGCGACGATGCGGACCTGGGCCGTTTCCTGAGCGAAGGCGGCGGGCGCGATGGCAGTGCTAGACATGAGCAAAGCGGGCGGCTTGAGCAGGCACATAGCAGCAACGGCACTGGTGTAATAGGTCTGCTGACTCACCACAAGCGGCACAAGTGACCTGGGCGACGCTGGTCGCCTGCACGTGGCCAGCGGCCCAACAGGCAGGATAGAAGGCCCACAAGCCAAAGCGCTCACTGAAGGCAGCCAGCGCGTAGCAACTGGCGGAGGCTACGAGGCCGGCGCGACGGCGCTCTGCGGTGCGAATAATGAAGCTGCCCCAAAGCGAGGAGCGGCGAGCGCGGACCTGGCAACGGGCCAAAGCGGCAGCGGTGCGGGGGCAAGGGGTGTGCAACATGGCTGTATGGGTTAGCCGTGGGATGCGCTACTGGCCGGGGGCCCACCGGTGCAGCGCTGGCGTCCAGGCCTCTCCCGGACTACATACAAATATACGCAAAGTACACCAAAAAGGATGCATAAATGCATAAAAATATATGTAAAATATGTGTAGCAAAAGACGTAAAAAGTGCGCAACTTGTAGTATGAAAAATATACAAAATGGGGCTGGTACCATGCGCGGCCTGGTGGTGGCGGTGGTGGGTAGCCGGAGTGTGGACTACTGCCATGAGCTGACCTGGCGGCTGCGTGAGTTGCACGATGCTGGTCGGCTGGCAATGGTGGTAAGCGGCGGGGCCGAGGGCGTGGACGGGCAAGCGGCTGGTTGGGCACAAGGCACCCGGGTGCCGCTGCGGGTGCACCGGCCTGACTACCGCGCCCACGGAGCCGGAGCTCCGCTGGTGCGGAACCTGCTAGTGGTGAAAGATGCCGACCTAGTGCTAGTGGTGTGGGACGGTGAGAGCCGCGGGACCCTGGACGCGGCTCGTAAGGCGGCCAAGCTGGGCAAGCCCCTAGAGTGGCTGCTACAGCCGGCGCCCAGCACGGCCCCGGTGCCAGGCGGGCTGGGCCTGTAGCTTCATGGGCGGCGGTGGTGGCCATGCCGGCACCTACCGCCCCGCTCAACGAGGCAGGCCCACGGCGGCCCTGGTGGTGGCAGCTGAGATCAACACGAAAATAAGCCCGCCACGCGACGCAAAACCGCCAGCCCTGAAACGCCCCACCCGACTGCTGAACGTACTGCCTGCGTGATGCCAGACCGCAAAAACGGCTACCTACCGTCGCGGCCGACCTGCTACCCCTAAATGCTAGCCCCGCGCAGCGGACGCCCTAGGCGGAAATGTGCGCGGAGCGACATGAGCCAAATGCCCAGCGCCGGCATCGGCGCGCAGGCTGTGAGCGGGGGCCGACGTCCGCGCCGTTCTGGTAGCCGCTGCCGCCGCTTTCAGCCGCTGTTGCCGCAAGATGCGCGTGGGAAACGGCCAGGGGGCCCCGCATGGGAGGTGGCGACGCGAGGAGCCGGCGACCTTGCGGATTGGCAACCTGGGCCAGTGCGGTGGGTTGGCGTCTGGGCTTTTGGCGTGGCGTCTGTGGCTGTTTCTTCAGTCTCTGTGGTTGCGGTGAGCGAAGGGGGCGCGGGCCTTAGCCCAAGCTGGCCCCCGGAGCGTTGGCCGGCCTGTGGTGTGGGAATGTGGAAAAGCGTGCGGTGGGCTGTTGTGGGTAGCCTTTTCCACATTCCCACGCCTGAACGACCTGTGGTAACCCTTGAATCGGTGCGGTGGTGAGAGGCCGGCCGACCGGAGCGTGGGTGTGGTGGCAAGCGAAGGCACGGAGCGTAGTCCACCATGCCCACGCGGAGGGAGGCGGGCCGGGGCGGTGGGTTGCGGTAGGGACGGGCGGCGCCTTTTCCGGCGCGGCCTGGCCCGCTATCGGTGATTCCGGTGTAGCGCCAAGCATCAATAGCAAGCGCAAGGGATAGGAAGGGCCGGGCGGGGCTGTCGCAGCTGCTACCATTGTGGCGGGCAGTATCGTCGAGCAGCGGGCCCCGGCCGGGTGCGCAGCACGGGAGCGAAGCGGACCCCTGGACAGCCCGCCCCCCGGAGCGACCAGCGGGAGCGGAGGGGGATGCGCCCCACTACTGAAAAGTGAAATTCAAGCAATGAAAATAAGTACTCGTCTTTTGGTATCTATGTACCTACTTTTGTCGTACATATTTACGCAAATATTAATACGCACCAACTCATGCCATTCATGCTTTTCAGCAGCAACAAAATTGGTCATGTAGGCCAAATTCTTAGTGGCGGCTTCCTCGGCGAAGTGGTAGTGAACAATCTGACGCCGCCGACGCCTAACCAGGTTCAGGCGTGGGGGGCGGTTATCATTCAGTTGTTGGTAGGCGTAGTGACCATCTGGGCGACTATCCGCAAGGCGTTACAGCAGCCGCAAGCGGTGGTTCAGGTACCGGCTGACGTGGTGCCCGTTATTTCGGCGGCGGTAGTTCCTACGGGTTCGGTTATTTCGCCAGTCTCAGTTCCGGCTGCTGATGGTAGCGCTCAGTAAATTCCAGGCAATGACGCAGGCAACGCGGCTGGCCCAGGTGCGGCCTGAGCTATCGAAAGCCTATGCTGTTGCGTTGGGGCGGTGGATGGGCGACCGGAAGTTGATGCTACTGGGGCTACCCATCATCACCGAGAGCTACCGGTCCAACGCTACCTAGGCCGCTTACTACGCGCAGGGCCGGCCGAAGCTGTACTCGTTTGCTACGCTGAATAAGTTGCGGGTGGTGGCGCACCTGCCTGTATTTCCGGCGGGGGCATCTGAGGCGGGGCGGATCGTCACCTACCAGAAGGCAGGCACTTCGAACCATAACAAGCTGCCGAGTTGGGCGCTGGATGTGGCGTTGCTGCAGCCGGATGGCTCGGTGAAGTGGGACGCTGGGGCACTGCTGTTGTTTTCGCGGCTGATGCTTGCGGCCAATGCACGGGTGGTATGGGGCGGCGACTGGGACCACGACGGGTGCACCGATGACCAACAGTTGCACGACTGGCCACATTTTGAGCTTACCGGATGAGTTGGCCGGGATTCCAGCTTTTATCTTTTCCCTTTCTGATTATGTGGCGAATCATTGCACAGGTGGCCATTGTGGCTATTTCGGCCATTCTGGACCGGAAGAAAAATCAGGTGTCGAAGTAAGAAGCATCTGTAAACAAAAGCCCGTTTTCTTTACACGCCAGACGGAACGTGTAAAGGAAATGGGCTTTTCTTATCAGATGCTTAGTGACACCGGCGGCATGGGCGGCGGCCGAGCTTCTTAGCTTGGGCCTCGGTGACTTGCTTTACTTCGCTTGTGCACCAAGCCAAGCCATCGCATCGGGTGGTGCTGTGGTAGGCGTAGGAGGCACTGCCTTGGCAGAGGTATGCGGGCCTGGGTTTGGGCGGGCTGGTGGTGAGCAGTAGGATGGTGGAGCAGGAGCAAGCAAAATACTGCTGCTTTTGCTTGCTCCTGCTCCACCACCTGAAACTTATGAGGTCAACTGGCCGGGCATGATGTCCGACTGGCTAGCCACGCTTAATCTGGTACTTTTACGCCAAACCCTGCTAAGCAAGTCCACATGGTGAATAGCGATAAACCGCTGCAATGGAAGAAAGACACCAACGCTTCCGTCGATTTATACAACGATTGGTTCATGAATTTTGCCCCGAAAGCATTTCGGGACAGTCGAATAGAGGCGACCAAGTTTGTTGAGAAAGCATTTAAAGACACTGATTTTCTACGGGACATTACCCTAATCAGCCTGCGGGCCAACCCCAGTATGTTGCCGGTGCTACGGCACAGCACTTGCCCACCGTTAGCGGTTGACCGCCTCGTGGGTTTATCAGGCGTGCCGAAGGGCATCATTACCTCGATAGAGAAGCGGCAGGCATTAGCCCGAAACACCACGCCAGCGCATCTAGGGCAGATAATTAACATCATTGACCGGCTGTTAGACCGGGACGTGTTTCCGTGGATTGGCAGCCCGGCAACGCCGGATGCAGGCGACGCACACCGGGCGGCGACGGTAGTAGCCGACCGCTATTGCGGAGCCTTGACCAACCCTATTATCCGCAACGCCCAGGAAGTGCGGCAACTAGCGTACATCGAAGCCTGGCTAACAGCACGCGGCTACAAGAAGCTGGCTAGCGCGCATGGCTTTACCGCGCAGACCATGCCGCCCGGCACCTTCTCTTTCCGAATGGACGTGCCCGTCGACCAAGGCAGCCTGACCGTGAAAATCCCGGTGGATGCAGTCATTAAGCCACTAAGCGCGGCCGTGACGGACTTTCCGTTGTTGGTGGAAGCGAAGTCGGCCGGCGACTTTGCCAACGTCAACAAGCGCCGGAAGGAAGAGGCGCAGAAGTTTACGATGCTGAAGAACACCTACGGCGAGGACGTGCGCCTGGTGTTATTTCTATGCGGCTACTTCGATGGCGCGTACCTAGGGTACAGTGCGCAGGAGGGCTTGGATTGGGTATGGGAGCACCGGGTAGAGGATTTTGCGCTGATGGGGCTATGAGCATACTGCAAGACCAGCGGCTGACCATGCTGCGCGGCCTCGATGCCGCCAAAACGAACCTGGGGCGCAACAAGCTAGGGCAATTTGCGACCCCGCCCCGCGTGGCTGATGAAGTGGTGCGCTACGGGCTGAGCTTGTTGCCTCAAACCGAAATTCGTTACCTGGAACCGGGATTTGGCACCGGCGCTTTCTTCAATAGTCTGCTAGAGCAGGCAGGGGAGTACCTTATTACGCAGGCAGTGGGCTACGAAGTGGACCCCCATTACGGAGTTCCGGCCGCCGCATTGTACGCGCCAAACGCCCTAGAACTGCGAATGACGGACTTTACCGAAGCCACGCCGGAGCCGTTTGATTTGCTGCTTTGCAACCCGCCTTACGTGCGTCATCATCACCTGGTAGCCGCGAAGAAGGTTGCCCTGGCTGATGCCGTGGTGCAGCGTTACGGAGGCACCCGGCCGAGTGGCCTGACCGGGCTTTATAACTACTTCATGATGCTAGGGGAAGCCTGGCTAAGCGATACCGGCGTGGCCGCTTACCTCGTGCCCAGCGAGTTCCTGGACGTTAATTACGGGGTAGTGGTGAAGCGCTTTCTCTTGGAGCAGGTGCAGCTGACCCGGATTCACTTATTCGAGAGTGAGCAAGTGCAGTTCGACGACGCGCTGGTGTCGTCGGCCGTGGTGTGGTACCGCAAAGGACGCCCTACGGCTAACAGCCGGGTAGAGCTGAGCTACGGCGGCTCACTGCTCACGCCCACCCACAGCCGAACCGTCGCGCACGGTGATTTGGACCCCGCAACCAAGTGGACCCGGGACATTCGCAACGGTGCCCGCGATGTGGACGTGGCCGCAGCGGTGCCGGTGGTTGGGCCGCTGCCAGTGCTCAAAGACTTTTTCGACGTGAAGCGGGGCCTGGCCACCGGCGACAACAGCTTCTTTGTGCTCACAGCCGAGCAGGTCCAGCAGCACGGCCTACCGGCTGAGGTGCTGACACCTGTTATGCCCAGCCCGCGCTATGTGAAAAGCGACGTCATCCACGGCGATGCAGCGGGGTATCCGTTGAACGTGGAGCAACTGTTTCTGCTCAATTGCCGGCAACCGCCGGAGGAATTAGCGGTGCAGCAGCCCCAGGCGTGGGCGTACCTGCAAACCGGCATTGGAACCGTTAGCAAGAAATACCTCTGCAACAGCCGCAAGCTCTGGTACCTGCAAGAAGCGCGGGAACCAGCCCCCATTTTATGCACCTACATGGGCCGTGGGGGAAAAGACGGTGGGCCGTTTCGCTTCATTCTAAATGAATCGAAGGCAGTGGCCACCAACTCGTTTTTGATGCTCTACCCGAAAGCGTTTTGGCGTAACCGGGCGCGGCAGCACCCGGAGCTACTGGCCCTGGTGTGGAAGGCCCTGTCCGCCATTACCACGGCCGACCTGGTAAATGAAGGGCGGACCTACGGCGGTGGCTTAGAAAAAATTGAGCCTTCTGAGTTGGGCAACGTGCCAGTCAGCGCGTTATTTGAATTACTTCAACCAACAAAGGCTCTTACTCTTATCTCATAAATCAGTGTAAAGCAAAAGCTCAGCCCTTTTTCATCAACTTTAAATGATTGAAAAAAAAAGGGCTGAATGAGAAGGTAAACACTATTTGCCAGGCTGGTGTTTATGTGGCTTCAGCGATGGGTGTTTCGGCTGAACTTCTGGAGTCACCCTTCTTCTGCGGTCATCTGTGCCGTCTTCTTTTTTAGGCTTGGGGCCGGGCTTGATAGGCATAACGTATTGTTGTTTTGGTTAAGACTACCCAAAATATTTGGGATTTAGGATGCAACCCGCTTCACAGTTGGAATAGTTTCGAGTACCGTCGTAAACGATGCCGATTGGCCAGGCTTGGTGTTCGGCTGTGCGCTTACTCTGATGGCGCTTCAATTTTTTGCATAACTATCTTTATACATGCTTACTAGAGAAGAGAGTATCATTAAAAAGATACAGGAGTTCAAGGATGCAGTCCATGAATCACAGTTTGATGAGTGTCTAGAATACTTGATAAAAAAGGCTTATGAAAAGCCTGTTTTAATCCTGCTTGAAAACAGAAATGGACTAGGCTCAGAAATCGACAAGTCCAGTACAATACGCATCGACAACTCCTTTGAGTGCAAACGGATTATTATTTACGAATTGATGCACGAAATAGGCCATTTGTTAGACCCTATCAAGAGAGACTGTAGCATAACAGACATAAACAGTAAAGACCCCGGTTCTGTATGTAGCCGGGAAATAAGAGCTTGGGAAGCTGCTGACAGCGAATTCGACAGATTTCCCGAGCTTAAGGAACATAAACAAGAGTATCAAAAGCATAAGGCACATTGCAAGCACACATATGGAATAGAAGGTCAGTAGTTATTGTTTCTCCTTTAGCAATGCTGTTAATTGGCCATAAGTTGCTTCAATAAGACTGGCGGTGTATTTTCCAAAATCTGGCCCAAGATGCGCTGCTGCTCGTGTGGCGGCATGGCTTTGTAGCGGGCTACCCAGCGGGCGGCCTTGCGCTTGGTGTACTCGCGGGTGCGGTAGTTCTCGCCGCTAAAGCAGTCATCGTGCAGCACCGTTGGCGTGGGATAGTTGTAGAACAGCCACTCGGTGGCGGGGCCTTTGCGGGTCATGCTCTGGAACTCGGTGCGGTGCCAGTGGCTGAGCTGTTGGGCGTATAGGTCGTTGGGGTAGGTGCTGACGAGGCAGTCGACGCAGAGCCAGCGGATGGCGTCGAGCAATTCGACGTGTTGCTCGTGGGTCATCTCGTGGTTGTAGATTAGTTTGGAACTCTTGCGGCTGTCTAGTGGGTAGGGTGGGTCGCAGTAGATAACGAGGCGGCCGACGCGGGGGCTCTGGATGGCGTTGCGGATGAAATCGAGGGCGGGGAGGTTGTACACCTCCAGGCGCGGGCCGAGGTTGGCGGCGCGCCAGGCGTCGCCCACCGCCGTATCGAGGTCGTTGATGAGTACGCGGCCGGGCCACTTGATTGCGCGGGTGACGGCGCAGTTACCGGCGAAGGGGATTACCAGCGTGTCATGTGGCCGAATGTGGTTGATGATACGCTGGTAGGTACCACTGCCGCCTTTGCCGCCGAAGTAGGTATTTAGGCCGGGAATCTTAATCATGGCGGTAAGGGGCTGGCTCGTCGTAAGTGGTGGTGAGCCCTGGTAGGCTCGTCAGATAAGGTTGTGCTGGAGCAGCGTTGGGGGTGGCGGTAGCGGCCGACACCGGCGGCGCGGGCGGTGCTGCAGGTGCTGCTGAGCCGGTGCATGGTGGGCGTTGGATGGTAGGCAACACTAAATCGGGCATTAGGTACTCTGTTTTGTAATCGCGGTGGTACGTCTTTTTGCAGCCGCATTTGTCGCACATTCTGCTTTGACCGCGCATCAGGTGTTTATTCAGCCAACAGTGTCGTTCGTGGCCGGGCACTACGCGTGGGCGTTTCACTTCTTGCAGGTGGAAGGTGCCGGTGCTGGGGTGGTAGTAAAAGCTCATGGTTAGTTGTTGCGGGTACTGCCTCGGTGGTTGCGGCGGTGGTGGCCATGGTGGGCACGAGGTGCAAGCCGCGTCGCTCGAACGACTGCACAAAGCCAGCGAAGTCATATGCGATGAAAGCCAAGCCGCCGGCCGCCTTCAACTCATTCAGAAACTCGGTCTGCTCGGGACGGGGCCTATCGCTGCCGGCTTTGACTTCGACGCCCAGAAACTTGGCGTCAGTGCGCCGAAAACCAAGAATATCGGGCACACCCCGGCGGCTGTTGGGATGTGGGCGCCACTTCAGAGTTTTGGGGTCGTATTCGCCGCGGTTGGGCTGGGCCCAGGCGGTAAAACCGTGGGCGTCGAGGTAGCCCAGGATGGCGGCGGTAATCTGCTCGGCGGTGAGGGTGCCGAAGTCGAGCGGGGTTTGCGTGGTGACTTTGGGCATGGCTACGGCTGGAAAAGTGGGGTTGGAGGCAGATTTTTGGGTGGCTTGTCGCGGGTGACCTTGCCGCGAAATCGTAGGTTGAGTTGAGCTCGCACTTCCAGCAGCCACTGCTTGTAGGGGTGATGTTCCCGAATGCCGTAGGGGTATTGCTCCGAAATCAGCTGGCGCAACTGCTTCTCGTCTGCCTCCGGGTTTTCGCGGATTACCTTGGTAATGATTGGTCGGGCGTGGGCGGCCCACCTGGAATTTCCTGGCTTGGGCATGGCACTTCGAAAAATGAGCCGACGCTGACCAATCGAGCAACTTCGGCGGTGGTGGTGGGGTACTCGGGGCTGAATTCGACGGCGCTGGGGCTGTGGCGGGCCTGCATGGTGTGTGCTCCCAGCTGGCGTGTGGCGGGCACTTGGCGCACACGGTAAAGGCTGCCACAGGTGGCGCGGTAGTAGCGGGTGGTGCTCATCAGAATGGCAACTGACTACCGCCCAAGTCCGAGAAAAGGCCGTTTCGGAGCTTGCAACTGGCTATTACCTCATCGATGGCGCCATTGTGGTGCTTGGCGATGTCGAACAGAATAGTGTCGGTGGTGCTGGCGCCGTCGCTGTACTCGCTGATGCCATAGTATTCGCCGCGCCATAGGAATACTACGCTGTCGGCGTCTTGCTCCAGGCTGCCGGACTCGCGCAGGTCTGAGAGCTGCGGGCGTTTGTCGCCGCCGCGCTTTTCTACATCGCGGCTCAACTGGCTTAGGGCAATAACCGGGGCATTTAGCTCCTTGGCCAGTTCTTTTAGGCCGCGGCTGATGCTGCTAATTTCCTGTTCCCGGTTGCCTCTGACGTCGCCGCGCATCAGTTGGATATAGTCCACGAACACAATGCCTAGCGGGTGTTGGGCGTGGAGGCGGGCGCACTTTGCGCGCAGCTGCTGAATGCTGATGCCGGGCGTGTCGTCGAGGTGGAGGCGGTGGCCGTGGGTTTGGAGGCGCTGGGCCTGCTGGCGGATGTGGGCTACCTGGTCGAGGCCACCGGGAAGGTTGCCGCGGCGCAGGTCGGAGTTGGAATAACCGGACACTTCGCTGGCCACCAGACGCTGCATGAGTTGCAGTGTGGGCATTTCGAGGCTGAAAATGGCGGCGTGATGCTCGTGTTCGAGGGCGGCGGTGCGGGCGAAGTGGAGCAGAGCGGCGGTTTTGCCCATCCCGGGCCTGGCTGCCATCAAAATGAGGTCGGACGGTTGCCAGCCGCCGGTGAGGCCGTTTAGTTGCGTGATGCCGGTGGGGATGCCCGTGGTTCCTTGCTGGGTCACGGCGTGGGCCAACCGTTCAAATGTGGTGTCGAAAGCCTGGGCGGCTGTCTGGCTGGCTTTGGTTTCGAGGCTGCGGTGGAGGCTGGTGAGGTTGCTTTGCGCGACGGTGAGCAGGTCGAGTGGGTCGCGGGTGTTGTCGTATCCGTAGGCCGTGAGCTCGGTGCCGGTGGTGATGATGACGCGGCGGGCGTGGTGCTCTTGGAGTATGCGACAGTGAGTTTCGAGGTGGGCAGCTGAATTGATTTTCAGGGTCAGTTTGGCCACGGCGAAGACGCCGCCGGCGCGCTCCAAGGTGCCGCGGTGCCGTAATTGCTGCACGACGGTGAGTTGGTCGGCGTGGCGGCCGGCCTGCACTAGGTCGCGGATGGCCAGGTACACTTGCTGGTGGGCGGTGGAATAAAACACCTGTTCGTCGGGCAGTGTAGCCAGCATGATGCGCTGCGCGTCGGCTTCGAGGAGGGCGGCACCGAGTACGGCGGCTTCGAGGTCGAGTGCTTGGGGCGGGAGGTGGCCCACGTTGGGCGCGGAGGTGGCAGCTGCGCGGTGGGCTGAAGCTACTCCACGTTGATTTTTGTCGTTGCTCATGGTCGCTTAGCTGTAGCGTTTGGGGTCGTTGGGCTTAGGGGCGCTGCGGGCGCGGGTTGGGGTGGCCGCTGGGCCTGCACCGGCGCGGCCGGTGGTGGCTGCCGGCGCGAACTGCGGACGGCGGCGGAGCCAGTTGCGGAAGGAGGCTTGCCAGTTCACCATCGGGGTTTTCCCGGCGACGCGCCAGCCGTTGCTCTCGAAATGGTCGAAGAATGGGGCGGCCTCGGCCCGGGCCTCGGCGCCGTGCTCGGACTCGGCGTAGGCTTCTATTTCGGCCAGGGTGGGCCGGGCCAGCGCCGTGCCCTTTTTCTTCCCAACGTTAGGGTGCTTTTCAAGCCCCGAAGTTTGAGGCGCGGGAGGGGCGGCTTTAGCCGTTCCCCTCTCTCTATTAACCGAAGTTGTAAATGAAGATGAAGGGGTTGATTTTTGCTTAACCACGGTGGTTGGCTTTTGCTTGGACTTTTGGTTAAGCAAATTCGGGTTGCCGCCCTTCCGACCTGCTTCTGTTCGCAGCAAACGCAGTTTTTCATCTTTCACCATGCGGCGGCAGAAAACGGCTCCGTCTGACTCGCGTTTGCTTGCTACCCCAAATTCCAAGAGGGTGGTTAGAATTTGGTTGGCAGTTTGGTTAACCAACCCGAGGCGGCGCGCTATAACTGCTTCTGGCATAGGCTTTCCGTTCACCAGCAATACGCCGCGCTCGTCGCTGTCGTGCATCATCAGCAGCAGTTCAAACCAAGCCCCGCGTTCCTCCAGGCTAAGGGCCTGCACCCCTTGGTCTTTGTGCCAGTCGCCGGGGTAGAATTGTAGGGCGGGCAGCTTCATTATTCAGCTGCATTTGCAGTGGTGGCGGTGTTGCGCCTGGCTTTGCGCTTTTTGGTGGGTTGCTCTTCGACGCGCTCCCCCATTTCCACCTCCTTTTCCTGCACGAACATGTCGAGCTGGCGGCCGGCCTCGCTGCACTTGCCGCGCAGGGCGGCTTCTACTTCTTCGAGGGTCACTTCTACCGCGCCTTGCAGTTCGTCAGTGTGCTGGTAGTGCCAGGCGTCGGATTCCTCAAACTCCTCTGACGTCTCGGCGAAGCTGACGTACTGGCCCGTCATGTTGAGCACCTTGCCGCTTTCCAGCTGTCGGAAGCCCATCAGCGTGACGCCGTTTTTGGCGCCGATGATGAGGCCAGTGACACCGTAGCTATCGAAGTGGACGGGTAGCGGTTCACCTGGCATGGGCCAGTAGCCGGCTGGGGTGTCGTACTCGGCGTGTTCGTCTAGCTGCTCGGTCAGGAGGCAGAAGTGGGGCACGAGGTGGGCAAAGCAGCGTTCGAGGTCGGGGTGTACCAACTCGGCGCTCTGCATGGTGAACGGGCGCGGCTTGGCTTGCAAGTCCAACTGCTCGGTGAACTCAGCGTAGAGCAGTTGCTTTTTAACGGTGGCCTTCTGGATGGTGAGCAGAGACTTTCGGGCCTGAGGGCCGACGATGGGGATAAGCTCAGTGGTCATGTGGTTGGTGGGTTAGGAAAATTGAAAACTTGTCTGTTTTGCTAGGCGGGCTAGGCGGGCTAGGCGGGCTAGGCGGGCTGGGTCGCCCCACTGGCTTGCCATTGCGGCGGCGATGCCAGCAAAGAAGCGGCTGCGCTCTTTCCAGCTTTTTGCACATTCCACAAAGTGGCGGTCCTTCACATTGCCGCTACTTCTTCTGCGCCGGCTCAGTATTGGTGCGGCCGGGGCTACTACTTCGGTGGCTTGTAAAAGCGGCAATCCTTTCAGCCAAAGCCCTATTCGCTTGCGTGTGGGGTCACCGAACTCGTAAGGGTTGATGTTGGTCGGCTGGTCTGAATGCTTGCCCTAGGTAGCCTTTTGGATTCTCCACCGCGACAAATTCAATGGGGGCGTGGTACAACTCCCTCATGAACTTCAGCGCTTCTTCGCGTTTCTCAGCCCGTCCTGGAGCATTCCAGTGTCGTGTTCCGGCGTAGCTCAGATACCGGCATGGCGGGTGGGCTATCATCAAATCCCAGCCTTCGCGCAGTAGCTCGCGCACGTCGCCTTGGTGGTGTGGGCCCGGGTTCTCGGTGGGCAGCAGGTCGCAGCTTAGCGCGTCGTGGCCGGCAGCTAGAAAAGCATCCCGGACGATGCCTGAATATTCGCAGGCTACCAGCACCCTCATGCGGCTTGTGCCTGGGCGGCGCGGTGGTAGCGGCGGGGGTACTTGTCGAGCACCGACTTTTTGAATCCCCAGTCCTTTTCATTGAGCCGGACGCCCTGGATGCGGCCAGCGCGGCGGGCCCGTAGTAAGGCATCCTGGGAAAGGCCGATGTGGACGGCGGCGGCACGAGTGCTTAGGACCTCATCGGGTGGCGGTGCTGGATCCTGACGAGCTTGCTCAGCGGCTTCCAGACGGGTAAGGCGGGCTGTGAGGCTGTCCCACTCAGCCGCTGGCACGATGTAGGCAGTTTGCATGACTACGCTTGGGCTAGTTGTGCAGTGCGGGCGTCTAGTTCGGCGGCGCGGACTTTAGCGGCCTCGGCGGCGTTCAGGATGGCCTCAATGAGCTTGGGGTTCTTGCTGCTTTCACCACCTCATACAGGCCGCGTCGGCTGATAGTGTGGCCTGCTTCGGCTAGGGCTTCCTGGGCCTCGCGGATGACGCCGTGGCGGGTGGGCAAGGTGTCGAGCACCTTTTGCAGCGGGCTTTTTTCTTTGGCTTCCGTGTGCATAATTGTAGGTAGTTATTGGGTAAGTGAGTACATTTGGGTAATTCCCATTGTATTCATTGCTTACAAGTGTACGCAAAAAATTGTGCGTATAGTTCACCTGAATACCTATTATTATGGATAAAAACGCCACCGTGACTGACCGCATCAACGAAATGCTACAACATTACGGCCTGAATGCCAACAGTGTAACGCATAAACTTGGGTATGCTACTAACAGCAAAATGTACAAAATTTTGCAAGGCACAGAGCCAAGTTTTCCTACACTTGTAGACATACTGCGTGCCTTTCCTGACGTGTCGTCTTCATGGTTGGTGCTGGGTGAGGGGCCGATGCTGCTTGGGGAAACCGGCGGCGCGGTGCCTGCTGCAGAAAAGAAGACAACCGCTGGGCGTGCGCCTGTAGTGAACAGCGGGCACGTGGTGGCCATCACCGTCGACAAAGACGGCGACGATAACATGGAGATGGTGCCGATTCACGCCCAGGCCGGCTATGCGCTACAGCACAACGAGGCGGTGTTTGTGCAAGACCTACCACGCTACCGGGTGCCGGGCTTCGAACATGGGAAGTTTCGGGCGTTTGAGGTGGCTGGTGATTCGATGGAGCCCACGCTAAACCACCGGGATATTGTGGTATGCTCTTATGTCGACAACTGGCGGCTGCTGGTGCCAGATGACATCTATGTGGTCGTGACGACGGAAAGCGTGATGCTGAAACGGATTCGCGTGCGCATCAGCGGTAAGGGTGACGAGGTGGTGCTGCACTCCGACAACCCGCATCGGCGGCCGTACCCATTGGACGCGACCGACATTACGGAGTTGTGGCGGGTGCGGGGATATATCTCAACTTACCTGCCCAGCGCGCCCGACGTGACGGTTGAGCGGCTCTGGGAGGTGATTGAGGCGCTGGGCTTCGACAAGGGGGAGGTGCGGCGGCATTTGATGGAAAACGCTACCCCTAACGCTACCCATTGAAATAGAACAGCCGCTTCCTATTCGGTAAGCCACTAATAATATATATTTTACCGAGCTTTCCGGGTGTTGGGTTTTGCCACCGTCTCTGGTACTTTGAGGCTTGGCAGCCTTGTAACCCCCTAGAAAAGCCCGTTTGCAGCCAGCAAATGCAGTTTTTCTAGGGGTTTCCCATTTGGTGTCTACCACGTGAATTTTTCAGCAACAGTTTGTCTTCGCACGCCTGCTCAGAAAAATGGCCTCAATACAGTGCGCCTGCAGGTGATTCTAAATCGAAAAGTGATGCCCATCGCCCTGGGTATTGCGTGGCCCGAGCTTCTCTGGGATAAGGAGGCTAGCCGATGCTTATCCAAACTGCCAGCAGATAAGCGCTCGGCCGAGTGCCAAGTCCAGATGAAGGCGATAAGTGGCGTGCTCGGCGAGGACCTTACCGCCCGACTCCTCTCCTGGTCGGTATATACCCTATATATGGTATCCTGGCGCTCGGCAAACTCGGAGTTGGTGGAGCTGGTTGGCGGTGTCCTGGCCTTTGTCTTTTGTCGGCACGCGGGCGTGGATGGCGACTCGCATTAAGTAACAGGATTTTGGTAGCCAGCAGCCCTAGCAAAGTTTAAGTAGGCCAAAATTCTATTGTCTATTGCTCTGTGCATCGCATCCTTACCATACTGAGTAACCAGCGCAGGATGCATTTGCAATATTTTTTCCACCCATTCTTGTTTGTGCTTAATTAGTTCGACAGGGTCATTTATATTTTTCCCATCCGCAGCCAACTGCGCTTGTGTTTGCTGGAATACCATTTTAAAACTATCGTTTAAGTAGCTTAATAAGCGTAGAAAGTCTCGCATCGACCCTCGGGCGTGCTGCTTTCCTTATCTAGATTTTTGGCTGAACTATCAACGATTGCTATGACTTCCTCTGGGCTGAAGAGTAGTTCTGCTCCAGCGGCACTTGCTTTAGTCATTCCAGATATTTTTTTTCTTATTTCTACCCGATACCTGTTTAGAATAATTAAACTAAGCACCAACAAGACGACGGGAAATGATAAGAGTGCTTTTAAGAAGTCAACAAAAAGCTTCCAATCGAAAGAACAAGGGCACATCATAAAAGCGGCTGTTTAGGTAGCCATAAAGCTACGGAGTGCCCAAAATGGGTGTAAAAAACAGCCCCAAAAACCTGAGTTTCGGGGCTGTTTGGGCAGGGGAAATTACCCTTCAAAGTACCGACTTTTTTGTCCGGAATCCGCCAGAGAGCATAATTAGCATTCTCCCAGCCTAGTCTCGCCAAGAAAGCTGCCTCTACTCTTCCCTCATTTTTCAGATCAATTAGGAGGGAGACGCTAGCCGTTTCTGCTTTGGGCGGAGGGAAAAAGAACTGCGCTGCGGCAGCCACGAGCGGGGCGGGGTCCCGGCGATACCAGTCCAGGCGCGTTCGCAGAGCGTTGGTCCAGCCGGCTACCTGGGCGGATTGCGCCAAAAGCGCGGCAAAGCCCAACCGCCGCAAGCGCGCATCCGGGCTGTCGGCCAGCGCGAGCTCGAAGGCTTGCAGTGAATTAACGCCCGGTTTCGCGCCGGGGCGTTGGCCACTCGCTTCAAGGGCCTGTACCGTTGCCATAAGGGACTCGGCGTCCAATTCGTTGGTTTCGGCAAGTCCGGATAAGTACGTGGCCAGCTCATTTCAGGGTAAGCCGGCAACGGCGAGCTTGGCGCGCGAAAGAACCGTCAGCGGGTCGTCGTGGAGGGCGTCTAAAACACCGCGCACCACTAAGCGCAAACGGCTGCGGTTAGTGGTCAGGGCGGAGTGCAAGGCGTTTAGGGTTCCTTGCAAGGCGCGTCGGTTGGGCCGAACCTGGGCAACGGTTTGGCAGATAGCGTCGACATTTTGCGCCGCATTGGTGGCATAAGTCGCAACATGCGGTTCAGAAGGGTTTTTCATGACAACTTTTAGAAAAGAGTCAATGCATACCCGGACGGGACAAAGACGCAAAAAAGGGCCCCGGAACCGTGTTCCGGGGCCCTTTCCCAATAAACTCTGAGTAGGACTTAATTAAGAAGTCAAGCCTTTATCGCGGTACTAACAACTCAATACTATTGGCTGGATATCGTAAGCCCGGGTTAGCGGGCTACTTCCACCCAGCCTTTCCAGCTTTCGCCGGTGTTGCTGTCAATCTTGTAGTAGTACAGGCCACTGGGTACGTTATCTTTACCCCAGCCTTCGACGTAGTTGGCTTGCTCGAATACCTGCTTGCCCCAGCGGTCGAAAATCCTGATGCTCACGGGCTGGAATGCTACGAAAGGCTTGAAGGTATCGTTCTTGCCATCGTTGTTGGGCGTGATGATGTTGGGAAGCTCATATTTACGAACCAGCACGGCCAGCTCCTGCACGTCTTCGCACTCGCCCTGCGCAGAGCGGGTAGTGAGGCGCACCTGATAGTTGCCAGGTTCCGTGTAGGTGTGCGCGGGAGTCCGCTCGGTGCTCGTCTGCCCATCACCGAAGTTCCAGAGGTAGCTCAGCGTGGCCGAGGTTCTGGGAGAGGTGGCAGTGAAGGAGATGGGGGTACCCGTAAACTCGTTGGTCGTACTGGCCGCAATGCTGACTTGCACCCGCGGGATTACATTCACCAGCACGGTATCGCGGCTGTTACAGTTGTTGGGCGTAGTGGTGGTCAGAAGGTAGTAGGTACTAGCCGTCGGCGAGGCGATGACGGTGCGGCTGGAGGTGGTGTTGAGGCCGACCGGGGGAAACCAGTTGTAGGTCACGCCCGGCCCGGCGTCGGGTACCGAAATAGTAACGGAGTTCCCTTCGCAGATGGTACGGTCGGGGCCGGCCGCCGCGGGGGGCAGGCCAAACACCTCGATGGTGTCGGTAGAGCTAACGCTTTGCAGGCAGTTAGCGGGGTCGAAAACGGTGAGCTTGGCCACGTAGCGACCCGGGTTTCGGTACACGGTGCTGACCTGCACAGCATTGCTGGTGGAAGTTAGACTGTTGCCGAAGTCCCAGATGGAGCTTACCCCCGTGAGGGACGGACGCGTGAAATAAACCGTCAACGGTGCGCAGCCCCGCCGGATGCGCGGTCCCGCCGGAATGTTGGAAGCCGTGAAGGTGGCGTTCAGCTGCAAGACGTCCATTTTGAAAGCGGCATTATTGTAGGAGCCGGAGCCCTTGGCAGTAGCCCAGGCATTGGGCGTCGTGAAGTCGTTGCCGCCAGTACCCACAGTACCCACGCACATCGATTCGTAGATGACGCCGCGCTTGTCGAAGCGCGAGGTTCCCCCGTCGACGTGGGCGTTGCCATTGCCGAAATACGTGGCGTACACCAGGTTCTCCGCATTGGCGGACAGCTGCATGATGTAGTGGTAGCCACCCCCCGTGACGGTACGGATAAGCGCGTCCGGGGTGGTGGGCATGTTCGTAATCGAGGTACTGGTACTCAGTTGGCCGCCCCAGCCCGCCAGCAGGATCTGGCCGCAGTTGTCGACCAGGAAGGCCGTAGGCGAGATGTTCAGCGCGGAAGCGGGCCCATTGCCAATCACCGTAGAGAAGAGCGAGGTAGTAAGCTCCCGGTTGATTTTATGAATAAACTGGCGGCTGTTGGCATTGGAATACACCCCTGGGCTTACGGGGTAGTCTCCATCCGTTTGGCCGTAGAGGTAGACGTTGCCCTGAAGGTCGAGCTGCACGAAGTGAGCCTGGTCGTAGCCGCTGGTGCCCACGTAGCTGCTCCGGATCAGGCTGTTGCCACCCGGCGCGATACGAGCGATAAATCCGTCGCTGACGCCTCCTTTGTAGGTGGCGTTGAGGCCGCCCGAGGTACCCGGGAAGTCGGTGCTGGACGTGCCCCCGCTAACGAACACCGTGCCGGCCCCATCGACCTGGATGGAATACGCCGCGTCGTTGTTGCTGCCACCCAGGAAGGAGCTCCACACGAGCGAGGAGAGGCCGGAATTCATTTTTACAACCACCGCGTCGGCGTTGCCCGCCAGCGTTGGCTGAAAGCCGCCCACGATCGGAAAGTTGGCGGAGGCGGAATTGGAGGCCAGATAAATATTTCCTTCCGCGTCCGTGGTGATGTCCCCGCGGTAAGCGTCGCCATAATTTTTACGCAGCGTGCTCGGCGTTTGTCCGTCCAGGCCGCTGTTGCCCAGGAACGTGGAAGCCAGTAATTGCTGGCCGTTGGCGCTGAGCTTCGAGATTACAATGTCGATTCCCGAGTTATATGAGGGGTCGTAAGCACCGACCGTAGTAGGAAAGTTACCGGAATTGGTAGAGCCTAAAATAACCAGATTGCCCATCGGATCCACCACCATGCTGTGGGGGTGGTCGTCGCCGCCGCCGCCAATGTAGGTGCCATAAACCCTGGAGGCGGCGCCCGCGGCGGCCGGATTGAACTTCATAATGCCATAGTCCTGGCCGGCCTCGTAACTTACGTCGTAGGCGCCGATGGTAGTAGGGTAGCCCTGATTAAATACCACCCCGCCCGCGTACAGATTGCCTTGCTCGTCGAACGTGGCGGTATACCCATAGTTGCTGGCCGCGGAGCCCGAGTACGTAGAGTACACCAGCACTGGGTCGATGACCAGCGGCAGCGCATGGTTGTAGCCCTGGGGAAAGTCGAAGGTCAGGTTGTTGTTCGAGTCGAGCCGATACTTGCAGGGCACCGGCACTCGCCGGTCTTTCAGCAGCTGATACGCGATGGCGGCCTGCTCGACTACCGTGCCGACCGAGGTGGTAATTTGGAGGGCTCCATTCACGAGGCTGAGCTTCTGCTGGCCTTCGTAGCGCAGTTTGATCTGGCGGGCGTCCGCCCCGGGCGCCAGCTCAAAGTCGTATTCGAGGTGCGAGTCATGGGTGTAAAACCGGAGGCTGGTGCCGGGGTAGATTTTCTCGTAGCGGACCTCGTTGTAAATGGGCACGTTGCTAGCCCACTTGGCGCGGTCGTTCCCGATAAAGTAGTTGTTGGCCGAGCCCGTGGGAGCTTCTCCCTTGGCTGTGGCCTGCAGGTCGGCTCCTACGAAGGTTACCGAGTAGGCATGCGCTTTTAATCGGTGCTGCTGGTTATCGGGCCCTTTGTCGTGCAGCGCCTCTATTTGCTTCACATCATAGAGTGCCTGCACCAGTCGGTTACGCTCAAAAAACAGCTTGCCGCCGGGCACGTCGGTAGCGAAGAGAACCGATTGGGGCCATTGATTACCGTTGGCCACGAATTCCAACTGGGTAGTAGCCGGGGAAGCCACCACTTTCGCGGTTGGGTTAGTAGCCATCGTGGGCGTTGCCAGGGTAACAGCGAGGATAGCGCTCAAACTCGCTAAACGAAGAAACGGCTGCCGGAGCAGGGTAGAAGTGTGCATATAGCGTGGTAGATGAGAGTGGAGGAAGTAGCGTTCCGTAGGAACGGGCACGCAAAATATGCTATATTCAGCAAGAAAAACCAGAAGGGCTTCCTTTCCAGTAGGACCAAGCCTTGTCGAAACGGAAATTCTCGGGAGCCCGCGCCATGTTTCGCGGCTCTTTAACCCCGCTGCGGGAGAAGTTCCGGCCCTACGTTCTCCCAAAAAACCTGAAGGGAGTAATTGATTGAATGATAAAGGTATGGAGCTCCATCATAGGCAGGTGGCTCGGCTCGCCGGTGGCGCGGCAACGCGCCGTCACGGTATCATTTGCCAGCGTCTGGTGGTCGACGGCGGGGCAAAGCGGTACGCCGATAAAATCCCGAATAGGGCAAGCTCCGAATTACATCTTTTCCTGCGGGCCCCCGACCGAAGTCGTCGTGTCGGGCATTGAATAGCCGCCTTCGGGTAAACGATGCCACGGCCTGGTACCGCGGGAAAGTGCTGGTTCTAATTGGCTGCTCTCGGTGTAAGCCTGGCCGGCCGCACGTGGCCGGGAGCAGGCGGCCAGCTCAGGGTAGGAGCTTCTTATCAGCTAGCCACACCGCTTTGGCCCAGGCGCTCAGGCGCGGCGGGTCAGCCAGCAGCAGGCGCGGGATTGTTGCCCTGGGCTTCCTCCGCTACCACCAGAAACCCGTAGCCAAAAACGAACATGTTCAGGCCAATTTGCAGGCTTAGCACGTCGGCGACCATCATGACCGTGGCCTGGGTGAGGATAAAAAAGCAGATGTAGGGATTGCGCCGGGTCCGGGGCTGGGCCAAGGGCCAAAACAGCACCGCCAGCCACAGGGCCAGCCCTACCAGCCCGCCGCCCAGCAGGGCATCCAGGTATTGGTTGTGTACTTCGATGCGGTTGGCGGGCCGCAGCCCGAAATCGCGCCAGCTGTACTGGTCCATCATGGCCGCGTGGCTATCGGCCGGCCCCACGCCCAGCAGCCAGTGCTGGCGGATGACGGTGATTGCCGTTTCCATTGCCGCCAGCCGGCGGGCCAGGGAGTAGTTGTTGATGTCGTGCCCCTGCGTATACTGCTGCACATCCCACACGGTGGCGTTGGTGCGCTGCCGTACCGATTCGAGCGTGTGGTAGGCCAGCCAGGGCCCCAGCCCCAGCAGGGCCAGCAACCCCAGGCCCCAGGCCAGGTGCCGGCGGGCCAGCAGCCAGCCCACTACCGCCAGCAGCCCGACGTAGAGCACCAGCAGCCCCGTCCGGTAGGCCAGTACGTGCAGGACCAGCAGGATGGCTCCGGCGGACGCCAGCAGCGCGGCCCGCAGCCAAGGGGCCGCTAACGGGTGCCGCTGCAGGAGCAGGCCCCAGAAGAAGCTCTGGGCCAGCATAACCCCAAACGAAATGTGAAAAACGCGGGTAATGGCCTGCATGTTCTGCCCGATGTGAATGGCTTCGTTGGCCTGAGCGGGGTTCAGCAGGTATTGGCCCAGGGTGGCCAGGCCCACGGCGGTAGTGCCCAGCACGAAGAATGCCCCTACCGACAGCCGCTGCCCCGGCGTGAGCGGGACCGCCAGCGTAAAAGCCAGCGGCACCCCCAGCCAGGGCAGGCTGCGAAATACTTCGTGGCGCCAGACCGGCCAGTCGCTGGTGTAGCAACTGCTCAGCAGTAAAAAAGCCACGATGGCCGCTGCCCGCAGGGCGGCCCCGTTGCGCCAGTAAGCCGGCAGGTCGCGCCGCAAGTGCGGGTTGGCCAGCACCGCGAACACGCCCGCCACGGGGGCCAGGGCCACCAGGGCCCGCGCCGCCAGCAGCCCCAGCACGCCCGCCAGGCAGGCTAGCCATAACAGGTGCCGCGAAAAACGGCCGGAAGAATAATAGTGCGCGAAAACTAGTGGCATATGGCTTGACACTTACCTTAAAAAGCAAAGTTCAGCAGGCGAGCCCGGCGAAGCACTACACCGGCTTTGCTCAAGCGGGTAGTGGCCATCCTTAAGGGAGGTGCTTTGCTACACCCGGGGTAGTCCGGCCGGGCCGCTTCTTGCTGTTCTTTAGCGAGATACTCAGCTCGGCCAGGGGGCTGCAGGCTTGCGAAAAATTCCCACTGGGAAGCGCTGGAGTAAAGCATGAGCCACCAACGGATTGTAAATAATGCGGGCACAAAGTAACCGGTCAAAAGTTTGGGGCGGGCGTATTGCGCCCCTGATTTGGGTATTGTTAACGGGGGAGGCAGATGCCTGGCCTCCGGTTCATACACACCACCCGCCCGAAAGATTTATGAACTCTCAGACACGTACGAAGTGACGGCAGGGAAGGGAGCGACTTGCTGATAGGCACCTGGTTAAGCGGATAGGATAAGGTTTTATTGATATTTTATATCATTCATTACTAAGTTGATAAATAATACAAAGCTTGAGCTTGTAGTATTAATAGATTAAATAATTTCCAGAAAAAGTAAAACGAGCTTAATTTGCGGTCATTAATCCAGGTTTCCATCTGGGGTAGTGTTTTCCCGCATAACTACGTGACAGCTTTGTTAGGTAGCGGGTTGCTTTCTGCTGTTCCTGTGGCATTCGAGCTGTCATGGGTGTTTTGACCGCCGTTCTGGGGCGGCTTAATGTTTCGCGTGGCCGCGCCGGTTGCTGGCCCAGCCCCATTTCTACCCGTTGCCCTTACCAATGCTTCGCTTTTAAGTCAACTCCTTATTGCCTGCCCAGCTCCGCTGCATAGCAAAGCCGGGCGCCTGCGTGCGTGGGTCTAATAACACCTTGGCGGCCCAGAACCACTATTTCTATTATTTTTCGCATGAAGACACCAGTACTGGGCCGCCTTGGCAACAAGGCATTCGCGGGCGCATTGACGTATTGCCGAACCTGGCTGTCGGCCATCGTCCTTCTTGGTTATGTGAGCGCCCAAGCGCAGGACCGGAGCATGGACTTGCTGCCGCCCAAGTTTGTTCCCACGTCGCCGACCCTCACCAGCTTCGCGCGATTTGATTCGCAAAAGCTGGTTGACCTGCCCACTGGCGCCGCGCAATTGGCAGTTCCGTTAGCCAACATAACTTCCGGGGAGTTGCAGTTGCCGGTTTCGTTGGCTTATTCGTATACCGGGCTTCAGGTGTACCAGCCCTGGGACCTGGTGGGGCTCGGCTGGGCCCTGCAGGCGGGCGCAAGCATCAGCGTACAAGTCAACGGCCTGTACGACGGAGCCCCCGTTGGCGCTGGCAACGAGTACCGCCCGGCGAACGTCTACGCCGGCGTGAGCGACCAACGCTACCTTAAGCGGGTGGCCGATGGGTTGGCGGATTCGGCGCCGGATGTGTATTCTTTTTCGTTACCGGGGGGAGCGTCGGGCCGCTTTGTTATGCAAGATACCGCCATTATATTGCTCCCCCAACAACCTTTGCACATCCGCCGGATTGCCAGCGGGGGTTTCCAGATCACCACCGAAAGCGGGATACGTTACCAATTTCAAGTCCGGGAGCAGACCCGCCCCAACCACAACAATTTCGGTTCGACCTTCAGCACGTTGGGCACCTATACGTCGGCTTGGCAGCTTACGCGCATCATTTCTACCGACAACGCCGATACGCTGCGCTTTTATTACACCAACCACGGCTTTGAGCTAGCTCCTAATCGGTGCTCCGTTACCACGGGCCAATTCTCCGTTACGCTGCCCGAAACCACCGGAAATTGCGGCTCGCCGGCGGATTATCCGTTTCATAATGTTTTTATGTTTCCCAATCGTCTGGAGTCGCAGTACTTAGACTCCATTACGGGCCGGGGCGGGCACTTGCTACTGGTGCGCAACCGCACGAGTCACGAACTACAACGGGTGCGCTTGATCGCCACAACCGGTGGCCGCCGGGAGATAAGAAGCATACAGCTATACCAATCCCATTTTGACGGAAACACTTCAACGGAGTACCGGCTACGACTTGACTCCCTGCAGGAAAGCGCCAACGGAATGGCGCTGCCGGCTTATCGCTTCTTCTATGTTGCAGGAGATATGCTCGCCCGTGGCAGTGCTGCGCAAGACTACTGGGGCTACGCCAACGGTGCCATTCGTAACGGTGATTACACGACAACCACAGTACCTACGCTGCTGGCGGACCCGCGGTTGGGAAGCTTGGCCGCGGACCGACGCCCAAACTTCCTGAGCGCGGTCGCGGGGGCCTTGGAGCAGGTTCGCTACCCCACCGGAGGAACGAGCCGCTGGGAGTACGAGCCCGGGCGCCTCGCGGCGGAGTCCACCGACATTCCCCTGGTTGAAGAAGTAATCGTTCTGGGCCCGGTGGGATTCGATCCCAGCACCGCGAAGCCTTTGGACGGGGGCCGGATACCGGTCACCACGTCGGGTTTTCTGCCGTTCGAAGTTAAGCAGGAAGGCGAGGTCCTGGTCGGGCTCTCGCGTCAGCCTACCGAAAGCAACAACCGGCTCCAGGATTTCAACATCTGGCAGCGCTTGCCCACGGGAGACGCGCTCATTACGAACCAGGACCCCGGTACGTACCGGGCCCCGGCGTCGACCGACGGCAAGGACTTCACGTTTCATTTGATGCCGGGCAACTACGTGGCAAAGCTGTACGTGGAGCAGAACGACGAGATCATGTTCCTAACCGTTCATATGGCTTACCGGGACTCGACCTTGTTCAAGTTCGGGTTGCCCGGACCCGGCGTGCGGGTTCGGCGCACGACTACGACGGCTGCGGGCGCCCCGCCCTTGGTCCGCACGTATTCCTACGATTCCGGGCTGGGCCGATCGCCCTCCGGGGTCTCGCTGTTGCCGCAGTACGGCATGGGCTTCGACCAATGGTCCTATAGTGAATCTGGAATAGGATCATCCGGAGGCTGCTTAGACCCCACAAACGGGCTGCCTGTTTACGCGTGGACACGCAGTTTCACCATCACGTCCTCGGATAATCAAGGTTTGGGCAATGAATTCAATAAATATAGTTTTTATTACCGCGAAGTCACCGAGCGGGAGGGAAACGACCAAGGAATGACAGTCAGTTATTTTACTCACCGCCCGCAACAATTCAACGATGTGGTACTGCACCGGCGGCTGATTTACCGGCAGGATCCATCGCGCCCAGGGGGGCGGCAATTAGCGAGCAGTGAAAACTACACCTATGCAACGGACAGTGTCGTATCTTTTATCACCATTCGGTCTCGCTTGCGATCGAAGATTCTCCCCGGGGTTACTATTCCTGCCACGCAGGAACCGGAGCAATACGGGGTGGACATGTACGACCTGCACGCCGCCTTTGAGGCACCCGTTCTAACGGAGCAGCTGCGCTACGACGAACAGGGGGCGGTGCTGGCCTCCAGCACCCGCTCCTCCTACCGGCGCCAGCGGCTGGTGCGCATGGCCACTCGTTCCAACATGGGCTGGGACATTCAGCACTACAAGCGTTTGAGCGACTACACGGCCAGGCCGGCGGTGGTGGCCTTGCGCGTCAATCATTTCAACCCGGTGGTGGAAACGCAGCGGTGGCGGCGGGGATTGACGGACGCCGACTCAGCACTGGTTGGTGGGCAGCTAACCTTTTATGGTCCGGCCGGGCGGCACGCGGCCGGCCACTGGGACTTGCGCCTGAGCCAACCCGTGGCCGGGCCCAACGCCGAGCGCAGCGCCAACGGGGCCTTCACCGCATTCAAAAGCGATACGCGCTACGCCCCAACGGATAGCGTGTGCTACGACCCGGCCACGGGCTTGCTGGTGGAACGCCGCCTGCCGCACGCGCCCGTGACCAGCTACTTATGGGGGTACGACCGCAGCGGCCTCGTGGCCCAGGTGGAAAACGCCACTTATAGCCAGCTAATTGCCGTGTTGGGCGCGGCGGCCGTGCGCCAGCTGGCCGGCCCTCATCCCGGCACTGACGCGCAGGTGCGCCAGCTGCTGCAGCCCTTGCGCCGCCAACTGCCCCAGGCGCGCGTCACCACCTTCACGCAGCAGTCCCTGGTGGGCCTGACCTCGCAAACCGACCCGGCGGGGCGCACCACCTTCTACGAATACGACGGGCTGGGCCGCTTGCTACGCACCCGCGATGACCAAGGTCGGGTGCTCTCCCAGCAGCAGTACCACTATGCCGGCCACTAAGCCCGGGCCGCGCTGCCGCGGGTTCTTTCTCCTTACTTTTCTTTGCTGATTATGCCTGCTCTTTACTTCTTCCCGCGCGCCGGTGGGCGCTGGGCACTGACTGCGCTGTTGTGGCTGAGCGCCGCCTTTTTCGGAGCCCGGGCCCAGGCCGTGCCGCCAGGCCAGGGCCTGGTGGCCGACACGACTGAGCTGCGGGTGCTGCGGGAGTTCTACGACGCCACCGACGGCCCGCAGTGGACCACCCGCACCAACTGGCTCACGGGCACCACGCTGGCCCAGGCCGCGGCCTGGGCCGGGGTGTGGGTGGCCAACGGCGACGTAGTCGAGCTGGGCATGTACAGCAACGGCTTGCGTGGCCCGCTGCCCGCCAGCCTGGGGCTGCTGCGCGGCCTGCAAGTGCTGTACTTGCCCGGCAACCGCCTGAGTGGGCCCTTGCCCGCCAGCCTGGGCAGCCTGCCTAACCTGCGCCAACTGCAACTCTGGCAAAACCAGTTCACCGGGCCAGTGCCTCTGGCCTGGGCCCAGCTCGACTCGCTGCGGGTGCTTGGCTTGAGCTCGAACCGCCTGTCCGGGCCCGTGCCCGCCGAGTTGGGCCGCCTGGTGCGTCTGGAACACCTGAACCTGAGCGACAACCTGCTCACCGGGCCCCTTCCCCCACAGCTGGGCCAGCTCTGGCGCCTGCGCGAGCTGGACCTGTACGCCAACCGCCTGAGCGGCCCGATCCCGCCCGCCCTGGGCCAGCTGCGGCAGCTGCAACTGCTGGTGCTGGCCGTTAACCAGCTCACCGGCCCGCTGCCGGCCGAGCTGGGCCAGCTCGGCGAGCTGACGAGTCTGCAGCTCTGGCAGAACCCCATCCAGGACTCGATTCCGGCCGCCTGGGGCCAGCTCGGGCGCTTGCAGTGGCTCAACCTGAACCAGTGCGGGCTGCGCGGACGTCTGCCCGCCAGCCTGGACCAGTTGCGGGCCTTGCGGAGCCTGAGCGTCAATGCCAACCAGCTCCGGGGCCCCTTGCCCGCGGGGTTGGTGCAACTGCCGCAACTGGAACTGGTCGACGCCGAGTACAACGCGTTCAGCGGGCCGCTGCCCCCGCGCTGGACGGCCTCGCTGCGCGAACTGCGCCTGGGCTTCAACCGGCTGGCCGGTGTCCTGCCGGCGGGGCTGGCCCAGGCGAGTCCGCTGCGGGTGCTGCGGCTGGGGGGCAACCAACTGACGGGGGCCATTCCCCCCGGCTGGGGACGGCTGAACGCCTTGCAGCAGTGCTGGCTGGGGGACAACCAACTCAGCGGCCCGCTGCCCGACTCGCTGACCTACCTGAGCCAGCTCACGTACCTGAACCTGGCCCACAACCAGCTCAGCGGGGCCCTGCCCGACTCGTTGGGCCGCTGGGCTGCCCTGCAGGTGTTGGCGCTGGATCACAACCGCTTCAGCGAAGCCGTGCCGGCGGGGCTGGGCCGCTGCGCGCAACTGCGCGAGCTGGACCTGTCCTTCAACCGCTTCACGGGGGGGCTGGCGCCACTGGCCGGGCTGCGAAACCTGACCTGGGCCTCCGCCAGCGACAACCAGCTCCGCGGCCCGCTGCCGGTCGAGCTAGGCCAGCTGCCGCAACTGCAGGCCCTGGCGCTGAATAACAATCGCTTCACGGGCTCGCTGCCGGCCACGCTCGGAGCCGGCGGCGCCCTGGCCTGGGTGAGCCTGAGCGGCAACCGCCTTTCGGGCACGCTGCCGGCGGCCGTGCTCACCCGCCCGGCCCTGCGCCTGCTCACGCTGGCCGACAACGAGCTGACCGGCGTCGAGGAGCTGGGCGGGGCCACGGGCCTGGCCGCCAGCCTGGACGTGCAAGAAAACCGGCTGGACTTCGCCAGCCTCGAGCGCCTCTATCAAGGCTCGGGGCTGGCGCGGTTGAGCCACGCCGACGGGCGGGGGCAGCGTCCGCCGGTGGGGGTGGACACGGCCCGCTACCTGGCCGGGGGCGTGCTCGAGCTGCGGGTGCCGGGCCCGGCCGCCGCGCACGTCTACCGCTACCAGTGGCAGCGGCTGGTGGCCGGGCAGTGGGTGAACCTACCCGGCGATACGCTGGCCACCAAGCGCTGGGAAGTGGCCACGGCCGCCGAGCAGGGCACCTACCGCCGAGCCGAGCACAACCGCTGGTTCACCGACGGGGCCCTGGCCCCGACCGAGCTCTACTCGGCGATGGTCTATGCCGACCTGCTGCCCTACCCCCCGCTGGCCCGCAACCGCCCCGATGACACCAACCGGGGCCCGGCCATCCTCCCCCTCCTCGCCGAGCCCATCGACTGGAACGCTCCGTCCCAGGGCGATGTGAACTTCGTGCGCACCTGGACCCCACGCGAGGCGCTGACCGACTCGAGTCGGGTGCCGCGGGCCCCGGTGGACTCGGTGGCCATGCGCACGGTGTACCTCGACGGGCTGGGGCGGCCCGTGCAGACGGTGCAGCACCAAGCCTCGCCCCAGCGGCGGGATTTGGTCCAGCCCCAGGCCTACGACGGGCTGGGCCGCGAGCCCCGCCAGTACCTGCCCTACCCGGCTGATCCGGCCCAGGCCACGGGCCAGGGCTACCACGTGCAGGCCCTGACCGCCCAGGCGCAGTTCTACCAGCCGACCGGGCTCGGGCCCCTGCCGGCCGACGACCCGGCCCGGGGGGTGGCCCCGACGGGGGTGGCCTACGCCGAAACCCTGTTCGAGCCCTCGCCCCTGAACCGGGTGCTGGCCCAGGCGGCGCCCGGCGAGAGCTGGCAGCTGACCAGCGGGCACGCGCAAGAGCGGCTGGAGCGGCCGAACACGGCCCAGGACTCGGTGCCGCGCTTTGTCCCGGGCTACGAGGCCCAGGACCGGGACCCCGGCTACCAGGGCTACTACGCCCCCGGGGAGCTGTGGGGGGTGCAAACCACCGACGAGCAGACCGGGCCCGGCGGCGGGGGCTACGCCACGATCGAGTGGAAGGACAAGCTTGGGCAGCCCGTGCTGCGGCAGGTGGAAGGGGCCCGCACCGGCAGCGGGGCGGACACGCGGCGGCGCTGGCTGCGCACGGCGTATGTCTACGACGACTTCGGCCATCAGCGCTACGTGCTGCCGCCCGAAGCCACCAAGCGGGTGCTGGCCCTGGGCAACCGGCCAGCTCCATTGCCGACCAGTGCCGCGCCCTTCCTGTTCCACTACCGCTTCGACGGCCGCGGTCGGCAAATCGCCAAGCAGGTGCCGGGCACGGACGGGGAGACGTGGGTGGTGTACGACGAGCTGGACCGGGCGGTGCTGAGCCAGGACGCGGCCCAGCGGGGGCGGCGGGAGTGGAGCTGGAGCAAGTACGACGCGCTGGGGCGGGTCGTGCTCACCGGCCTGGTGACCCACGCCCAGACGGTGGACCGCGAGACGCTGCAGGCGCAGGCCGACGCTACCCCTGACGCGGCCCAGCAGTACGAGCAGCGCACGGCCACTGGCAGTGCTTATCCGCAATTCTACACCACCGACCAGGCCTTCCCGCGCCTGGGCCAGCAGGGTTTCGGGCCGGGGCAGGTGCTGACGGTGACCTACTACGACGACTATAACTTCGACCAGGACGCGCAGGGTACGGCCGATGTGGCCTACAACCCGAGCCTGGACGGGCAGTTCGCGGCGGGCACGGCCCCGGTGGCCGACGTACTGCGCACCACGGGCTTGGTCACGCGCACCAAGACCCGGGTGCTGGGCGTGGAGGGGACGCAGGCGGGAGCGTGGCTGATGACGACGACCTTCTACGACGAGCGGGCCCGGCCCGTGCAGGTGCAAAGCACCAACGCCCGGGGTGGGCTCGACCTGGTCACCACCCGCCTGAATTTCACGGGCCAGCCTCTGCAGACGGTGAGCATGCACGAGGGCCCGAACCACGCCCCCGTGCAAGTAGCTGAGTTCTTCACCTACGACCACACGGGGCGGCTGGTGAGCACGCGTCAGCAACTGCCCGGCGAGGCCCAGCCCACCCCGCTGGCGCGCGTGGCCTACAATGAGCTGGGGCAGTCGCTGACGAAGACCGTGGGCACGGGTCGGCTGCGGCAGGAGGTGGACTACGCCTACAACATTCGCGGCTGGCTGACGAGTGTGAACAACCCCTATGCCCCGGACCCGCGGGACTTGTTCAGTCTGAGCCTGCACTACGAGCGGGGCTTCACCCGCGGCTACGAGCAATACACCGGGAACCTGACGGGGCAGACCTGGCGGGGGCGCGACGGGGTGCAGCGGGCCTACGGCT
>NZ_JACXAD010000010.1 GCF_014699115.1 Hymenobacter montanus | reverse complement strand
TCCCGCCCGGCATCACAGTTCGGTCTCCAACTTCAGCATTTTCACGTCCTGGTCGCTTTCCTATGCCGTAGCGGCCAGATTCGCGGTAGATGCCTTCTATGTGCCGCCCGGCCAACAGCTCACGGAGGAGGGAGTCATCATGCAGCTGGAAATCGACCCGGAGTTCACCGTCAAATCGCCGAATACCGCCTTAGAACAGGAAGTGTTAGTGATTGGCCCGATTCAGGCCACGGGGGTCGAAGAGGTGAAGCGCTCGGATTTTAATATTCCCCCGGCCACTGTCATAGAAAGCACAGACAAGATCCGAGCCCGACTGAATGCCATTATCCACGGCGAAAAGTGGCTGACAATGCCCGCTGCCACGCCCTGCTTGTTCGTGGCCGAAAAGTGGGGCGACTTGTTGATAAACCAAAGCGGGATCCAGGCGTTCTTAGTTGCGGGCGGCGCCGAAACGCCCTTGTTGAACGGGGGCGTCAATAGCTGGTCGACCGATGCGTACGGGATCATCTGTTTCAACCTGGGCCGGCCCCTGGCGGCCAATGAGCGTATCAAGGTAATAGCTTCCTACGAAAACCGCTCCTACGAAGGCAGCAGCACGGCCAAGTACCCCATTCTCTATCTCAACAACAATCCCCACAATATTGTAATCCAACACAGTGCGCCTTCTTCTTCTTACGAGGAGAATTACTCAATAAGGGATGGGGTAAACAAGCCGCTTGAGCTGGGCGCGCTGGTAGAAATAAGCCCGGAAGACGTCTACGGGAATGAGTTGGACATCGATCCGGAGGAGGTGGAGTTAACCCTCATGGAAAACTTGGATCGAGTTGAGCTATTGCTCGATGGGGTTGCCGTTCCGCTGTGGCAGAACATTCCGCTAGGCCGCCAGCTGGATGCCTTAACAGAGGGCTTTTACACCACCTGGACGCCCACGGAAAACCGGACGTATGTTTTCAAGCCGCGGGTTTACTTAAAGGATGGCACCGTGGTGGAAGACCGCAAGCCGCTCAACATCCATATACTCCCTTCATCCGCTAACCCTCGCCCCAACTCCGTCGCCCTCCGCTCAGCCCCTGCGGCAAAGCAACGGGAAAGAGCCATTGAGGTCTACCCCAACCCCGTTGGGGAAACCTTTACCCTGACGTATGAATTGCCGCAAGCCGACGAGGTGAGCGTGCAGCTGCAAGCCATGAACGGTAGCCTGGCTCAATCACTGTTCACTGCTCGTCGGCAGGCCGCGGGCCGGCACCAGCTCACGGTTCCCAGCGGGGGCGTGGCCTCGGGCATGTACCTGCTCATCGTGCGCGGCAAGCACGGCTATGAGCAACGGAAAAAGCTCATTAAGCTGCCGTAGCGCGAGCCACCCCTAGGTTGCGCTCGGTTCAACCCAGTCCTTGCCCGGTGTGGGAAACACGGGGTAAGGCTGGGTTGAACCGAGCGCTTGGTTTAGGGTGGTGCCGATACCCATAGGGAAGAGGCAGTCAGGCGCTGCCGACGGTTGGGCTGCGCCGTTCCATCAGCACGGTGTTGCGCCACCTGCCGCGGTGCTGGCCAATCCGCTCGCGGTGGCCGACGATGCGAAAGCCCGCCCGGGTGTGAAGGCCGATGCTAGCCACGTTTTCCTCGAAGGTGACCGCCTGCAGGGTCCAGATGCCCTGGGCTTCCGAGGCTGCAATCAGGCCTTCCAGCAGCCGCCGGCCCACGCCCTGTCCCCGAGCTTCGGCTGCGATGTACACGCTGAGCTCGGCCACGCCCCCGTACGCGCAGCGCCCCGACACGGGCGAGAGAGCCGCCCAGCCCAGTACGGTGCCGGCGTCATCCACGGCCACCAGGCGGCTGTGTCGCAGGTGCCCCTGGTCCCAGGCTTCCCAGGCCGGGGCCTGCGTTTCAAAGGTGGCGTGGCCCGTGGCAATGCCTGCCTCGTAAATGGCCCGCACAGCCGGCCAATGAGCTTCGGTAAGCGGTTGAATGGTCATGGCTAAAACAGGTGTAAGCTTCTAGCAGCAGCAAAACGGTGCCGCCCAGCCGGGCAGCGCGGTGGAAATGCTTTAGCAGCACCCGCTGCCGGAAAGGCCACCGGCCATCGGTAATTGGGGCAAGGCAAAGGCTTGGTGGGGAATGCCGCAGGCATCCTGGGCCAAACAGGCTGTCTGCTTCAAGGTCAGCACGAAGTCCTGGCCGTCGAAGGCGAGGCCGAACTTGCCGATGGTGATCTGCTGGTACTCCACTTCGATGTCCAGGTCCTCGCTGCCGAGGATTTTCTCCGACAGCTTCAGGATGTGCAGGAATTTCTGCGGCGCGAGCCGGTGGTCGTAGTCGCCGGCCTCCCAGAGCTGGAAGCTCGCCACCTTTTCCCAGCGCTCCACCCCGCCGCAGTCGATGAAATGCCTGCTTACCAGGCCAACTTCCGTGACATGAAAGTGCGCGGGCAGGTATTCGCCGGTGGGTAGACGAAAATTAACGGCTTCTAGTCCGACCAGGGACTGTTTCAGTTCGGAGATTTTCATGGTAAGGTTGGGGTTAAAAGAAAGATTAGCAGGCGCAAGCATCTGCGGGCCCGCCAGCCGTATTGGCGGTAGCTTCCAGGAAGAAGCCGGTGAACTGCTGGTGGACCTGTTTCAGCAATGCGGTATTGAGGCAGTAGCAGACCGTGAGCCCGTCAATCTCGCCGCGAATCAACCCCAGCGCTTTGAGCTCCTGCAAATGCTGCGACACGGTAGTTCGTGAGAGCGGCAGCTCGGCGGCGATGTCGCCGGAGATGCAGGTGGTTTTGGACGCCAGCAGTTGAATGATGGCTACCCGGGCGGGGTGGGCCAGTGCCTTGGCCACGCGGGCCAGTTGTTGCTGCTCAGCCGTAAAGGCCGTGGTTTTCGCGTAAGTCATGACCAGCTATGAAGTATGTCGCAAATATACGTCATAAGCCTAAAGAAGGTCCGCGCTCAAGCAATTCTTCCACCTTCACTTCTTCCTGCTCTATTCCCGTAGTATCTTTCTGGGAGGAGCAATGATTCTTCCTCCAGGCTAGAGTGTTGACCAGGCTCCCCGTCAACCGCGACAGTTCCCGCCGTTTTAAGGGAGAAGTATTACTTCAACCGAAAGCTTATCAAAAACGCTTTGCTAGCATGGGCCACCACATAACTGCCATACTGATCAGAAGTGCATTTAACGAAGCAAAAGCCGCAGAATATGATATGCGGCCAGTTAGGCTAAAACAGGGGCTCACCCTATTTCATATTGATCATTACTATTCCGCTTGTTGGCAGCACCTACCGGGGATTCACTCAAAATTGATCATTCCAAACGAAGCGGCAATAGCCAAAATCATGCGTGACGTACTGTGGCCTAACGAGCCTGTATATGCCCTTATCACAACCGATTACTTTAGTGGTTTGGGGCAGCAATACGGCGGGGTGTTCAAGGGAATAGATAACCTTAATAAAAGCGTCGATAACATCAATAAGGCGTTGCGGTACCTGGGCGTACGGGCAACGCAGCATCAAGATGAATTCGATCTTATCGGTTTGGGCGCTATACGGAGCCAGCCCGATTATTTAGATAAGTACAGTGATTTAGCGGAGGCATATGGCGTTTGATAAAGGGTTCAATTCAATGGTCGCTTTTGGCAGTGGAGTAGGGATGTTAAGGCCGACCTAATGCCTTATTGAAGCACCATTTGAATAATTTCCCCCGGCAGGCTAGAACCCGGGGAAAATTATCCTGTGCCGTGAACAGTCAGTTGGGGTTAGGGTGAGGTTTCGCACAAGCACGGCCCCTACAACCCCACTGCAACCGCAAGCCCGCGCTAGGACCGCGCCCCCCTCAAAACCTTGGCCGCCGCTTCGGCGCAGCGCTCCCCATCCATGGCTGCCGATACGATACCGCCGGCGTAGCCTGCGCCCTCGCCGCACGGAAACAGGCCCGTTACCACCGGATGTTGCAGACTATCCGGGTCGCGCGGGATGCGTACCGGGGCGGAGGTACGGCTTTCCACCCCCACAATCTGGGCGGCATTAGTGGCGTAGCCCGGAATTTTGCGGCCAAAATCGCGAAAGCCCTGCCGCAGCCGTTCGGCCAGCGTCGTGCCCAAGACCTCGTCCATGGGCACGGGCACCAGGCCCGGCTGGTAAGACGTTTCCAGCAGCGTGGCCGAGCTCTTGCCTTTGAGAAAGTCACCCAGCAGCTGGGCCGGAGCCCGCTGGGTGCTACCCGCGGCCTGGCAGGCGCGCTGTTCCAGGGCCTGCTGAAAACGAAGCCCCGCCAGCGGTCCGTGCTGCTCCAGGTCCAAATCGGCCAGTTCCACCGCCGCCACAATGCCGGAGTTGGCAAAGCGGGAGTCGCGGCGGCTGGGCGACATGCCGTTCACTACTACTTCACCCGGGGCCGTCGCGGCTGGTACGATGAAGCCGCCCGGGCACATGCAGAACGAAAACACCCCCCGCTGCTGCCCCCTTACCTCGGTTTGGTGCACCAGCGAGTAGGAGGCCGCCGGCAGCAGGCCCCGCTCGGCGCGGCGGTACTGGGCCTGGTCAATCAGGGCTTGGGGGTGTTCCACGCGGACGCCCAGGGCGAAGGGCTTGGCCTCGATTAACACCCCGCGGCGGTGCAGCAGCTCGTAGATGTCGCGGGCCGAGTGGCCGGTGGCCAGGATGGTTGCTTCAGCTTCCAGCGCCTCGCCGGTAGCCGTGATTACGCCCCGCAGCCGGTTATTTTCCAGTAGTAGGTCCACCACGCGGGTATCGAAGCGTACTTCGCCGCCGGCATCGACGATGGCCTCGCGCAGGGCTTGCACCACGGCGGGCAACTTGTTGGTGCCGATGTGGGGGTGGGCGTCCACCAGGATGTCGGGCGTGGCACCGTGCTGCACCAGGCGCCGCAGCACCCGGCCCACGTCGCCCCGCTTGGTGGCGCGGGTGTAAAGCTTGCCATCCGAATACGTGCCGGCCCCGCCTTCGCCAAAGCAGTAGTTAGAATCGGGGTTGACCAGCTGCTCCTTGTTGATGGCGGCCAAGTCTCGCCGTCGGGCGCGCACGTCGCGGCCCCGCTCCAGCACGAGGGGTTTCAGCCCCAGCTCGATGCAGCGCAGGGCTGCGAACAAACCCGCCGGGCCGGCCCCAATCACCAAAACAGAACGGCTACTATGTTTCACATTTGGATAAACAAACCAAGGCCCGAACACTTCCACTGGTGGGGCTGTGTGGTAGATGTCGGCCCGCAGCCGCACGAGGGGGTGACGGCCCCGCGCGTCGATTGAACGCCGGCGTAAATGCACAAAATCAGCTTCCCCGGGCCGCAAACCCGCTTGCTTCAAAATGGCCTCGTAACGTGCCAATTCGTTAAATGCTACTTCGGGGGGCAGTAATATCTCTAACTCTTTTAACATTTGTGTAAGTGAAAGGTGTCTATCCTTTAGGGTAATGGCCGAGGCCTAACAACTACTTAACAAAGTTAGCGCACTGGGTGCGACGGGGGATAGGCACGCTGCCCAAGTAGGGCTCGAGAGCCGACGCAACCAATCA
This sequence comes from Hymenobacter montanus, assembly GCF_014699115.1. Classification (GTDB taxonomy): domain Bacteria; phylum Bacteroidota; class Bacteroidia; order Cytophagales; family Hymenobacteraceae; genus Hymenobacter; species Hymenobacter montanus. Next base: position 181,245 of record NZ_JACXAD010000010.1, on the reverse strand, counting down.
TAACCCGTTTATTCGTGGCATAACAGTTCCCGCAGCTCCGTTTCGCGCTTTCGCTCCATTGTTAGCGGTTCCATTGGCAATTTGGTGGAGTGGTACGACTGGTACGCGTACTCGGCCTTTGCGCTGTATTTCGCCCCAGTATTTTTTCCCAAGGGCAGCACCACAGCCCAACTGCTGAATACGGCTGCCATTTTTGCGGGGGGCTTTCTGATGCGGCCCCTCGGGGCGTGGCTGCTGGGAGCCTATGCCGACCGCCACGCCACGGCCGGCGGGCGGCCCTGCTGGGGGGGCGTTAGTAACTGGACAAAGAATTACGGTAAGGAGGGTGTTGTTAAACAAATAGGGTAAAACCTCCGACTCGGCCGGTTAGGCGGTAGCATTCCGGCTCGGCTGGCGCTGTAGCTTAGCCAGGTAGTTATTCAGCGAGAGATACTTGCCTTCAGGTGCACGTCGACGATGGTGGTGAGCGGCACGCCCAGCGCGTGCAGGTGCAGGACGCGCTCGCGGTCAACGTCGTACATCGACGGCTGCACCACGCCCTTGGGCTTGCCCAGCAGGAGGCCCTGCTCGCGCCGCGCCCGCAACCCCTCCTTGGTGCGCTCGGAGACGAAGTCGCGCCCCAACTCGGTCAGCATGGCGAAAATCGTGAGCAGGATTTTGTGGGTCATGTCGCGGTGGTTCTGCGGGTCCAGGCCCTACTTGACCAGAATCAGCTGGCACCGCTTCTTGGTGAATTTGCGCGGTTCGACGCGGCCGCGACGGAGCGTTTGTACCAGGAGGCTGTGCGCCTGAGCAGCCAGCACCTCAAGCCGTCGGCCGTCTTCGATTATCTGGTGCTGTTTCTTCACGAGCACCGGCTGGAGCTGCCTACCTACAACACACGGGCCCTGCTCGCGTTTGAGAAACGGCTGTTCCACCGCTTGCCGCAGCACCTGCAGCCCGGCGAGCAGCGCTTACTGGACCGGCTGCTGGCCGCCGACGACCCCGACGCCCGCGAGGCGGAGGCGGACCGCCGCTACCCGCTCGCCTTTCTCAAGCGCATCCGCCAAGGCCTGCGGGCCGGGGAAATCCGCGAACGGGTCAACCATTTCATCTCCCTGCGGCAGCTTCTCGAGCAGCTGCAGCCGCTCTGGCAACGTCTGCGCCTCTCGGACCAGGCTATTACCTACTACGCCGAGTACGTGTTGCGGGCCCAGGCCGCGCAGCTCTACCGCCGCGACGAACGGCGCTACCTCTACCTGCTCAGCTTTGTGGTGCACCAGTACTACGAGCTGGGCGATGCCTTGGTCGATACGCTGCTGCAAACCATGACCAGTACCGTGAATCAGTGCCGCGAGCAGGTCAAGGAGAGGCTCTACCAGCAGCGCACCGCCACGCAGCATCTGACCAGCCAGGTAACGGGCCGGGGCTACTGACACCTGCAGGCCCTGACCCAGATTCGCGCCCTGGTCGATGCCCCAACGTGGCGGCGGAACAGAAGCTTCAGCGCATCGACGCGCTGCTGCAGCGCCACCAAGTCACGACCGCCCAGCTCAGCGAAGACCGCCAGCAACTGAAGCAATTACGCCTGGCCACTGAGCAGCAAGCCGGCGAGGCGCTGTTTCACGAGGCGCTGGCCGCCGCCTCGTTGCGCCTGCAGACCAAGCTCGGTGCGTTGGTCAAAGCTCTGGTCGTAGACGAAGCGACCACCCGCGCCGACCTGTGGCGGGCCACGCACTACTACCAGCAGCACGACGGGCACCTGAGCGCGCAGGTGCCGCTGGACTTTCTCTCGTTCACGCAACGGGCCTACGTGCTCGATGCGCAGGGCCGGTTGCGTCCGTCGCTCTACAAAGCCCTGCTGTTTATGGAGATGGCCACGGCCATCAAGTCCGGCCAACTGAGCTTCACGTGCTGCTACCAGTACCGGGCCTTTCAGGCCAACCACGTTTGGGTGTCGGACATCACGTATTTACCGCTCGCCAATGGCTCCTGGGCCTATTTGTGCGCCTTCTGGGACGTGGCCAGCAAGCACGTCGTGGGCTGGCACGTGATGGCCACCATGACCGAGGAGTTGGTCACCACGGCCTTGCAGCGGGGCTTTTGGGCCCAACCGCCCGCGCCCGAACTTTGTCGTGCACTCGGACCGCGGCGGGCAGTACTGCGCCACCGCCTACCGCGCCCTGTTGCACCAAAACGGGGCCGTGCGTTCGCAGACCCGCGTCAGCCGCCTGGCCACCGTTTTGCTGGCCGTCCTTCACCCGGTGCTGGCCCGGCGCGGGCTGCTGCTCGTGCGCGACGGGGCCGCGTTGGCCCAGCAGCTGGCCCACCACCCCGATAAGGTTTTTGCCTACGACGGGGGCGAGCGCGGCATTCCGCGCAACGCCGACCGCGACGGGCAGGCGGAAGAATACATCGCTAAAAAAAGCACGATGCGCTCGAAGTTCACGGAAGCAGACCCAGTGGATTTGAGGCAAGTACGCCATTATCAGGTACCATTTGGCCAAGATTTTAGGTCGTTGGGCCAACCGCGGCTGCCGTTGGTCCTACTTGCCGCGAGGCGGGCTAGGATGGGCGGGGCTAATGACGAAGCTTTGTAAAACAATCAGGCTTCTATCACCAAAAGCAGGTCCCAAGCCCGCGGCCGCGGCAAGCCTGACTTTTAACGCCTTATTTTTCACTCTTTTCAAAATCTTTCCATGAAAAGCGCACTCTTAATTATTTTCGCCGCCATAAGCCTGTCGGCTTCTGCCACTCCCCGGAACCCTTCTAACTCTTCTTCCCCCGCTAGCCGTCCCAAACAGGGATCTGCGCAAGGTGCAACTGGCGAAGGTACCAGCGCATCAGATGCTCAGTACAAGTGTTTCAGAAACCTTAGGACAGCGAGGAACAAAAGGGTACTTAGTAACAGACGTACGGGCAGAACTTGGGTTTGTCAGTGCATAGGCACTCTGTAGACTAGCTGCTATTTCCGCTTCAGATTTTTGAGGCAATAGTTGGGTCTGTGAGTGCAGCGGCACTATTCATTAGGCTTAACCGCTGGGTTAGCCTCTTTTAAACCCCGCTGGCTCACGCCAGTGGGGTTTTTATCGTTGGCCCGCTTTCCCTTGCCGGTGCGTATTCTGCGTGTCGAGAGCCCATTGCTAATGGGTTTTCAACTGCTTCTGGCGGCAGCCAACGCCGCCGGGGCGCGTGACCCGCGCAGCGCTGGGCCTTCGTCTACTCCCTTTTCGCCGGTCTGCCCCATGAAACTATACCTGCCGTATTGGGCGGCACTGCTGGCAGCAGGGGCGTTGCCCCCACCCAGTGCCCGCGCCCAGGTGCCTGCCGCCCCATTCGGGCTCACCGCCCCCGGTAGTCTGCGGGGCACGGTGCTGGATTCGACTAACAGCGAGCCCGTGCCGTACGCCACCGTCGTATTGTTGCCCGCCGTGGCCCCCCCCGATGAGCCGATTGCTGGCGTTACGACCAGCGACCGGGGCCGCTTCGCTATGGCAAACCTAGCGCCCGGCGCTTACCGCCTGCGCGTGAGCTGCCTGGGCTACGGCACTCAGACCCGCGCCGTGCTGGTGGGCCCGACGGGTCCCACGGAAGCCGGCCCTTTCCACCTGCCCCCCGCCGCTACGGCCCTGGCCGGAGCCGTTGTGGTAGGCGAAAAGCCGCTGGTGGAGGTGCGTCCCGACCGCCTCGTCTACCATGCCGCCCAGGACGTAACCAATGCCGGCGGCAGTGCCGCCGACGTACTGCGTAAAGCCCCATTGCTGACTGTGGACGGCAAGGGCACCCCCCGGCTGCGCGGTTCGGCCAATTTCACCGTGCTGGTCAACGGCCGGCCCGCGCCCGCTTTGGCGCAAAACTTAGCGGAAGCGCTCCGAAGCATTCCGGCCGCGCAGATCCAGCGCGTTGAAGTGATCACTGCCCCGTCGGCCCGATACGACGGCGAAGGCACGGCCGGCATCATCAACATCGTATTGAAGAAGGGCGCCGAACGCAGCCTGCACGGCGACGTATACGCCGCCGCCGGCACCCGCGACGCCAACAGCGGCGGTTCGCTTAATTTTCAAAAAGGCAAAATCAGATTCAGCACCTCGCTCAGCGCCGGGCGCTGGTACGGACCGGCAGGGTTTTCCCTGGAACGCACCGACTTGGCCCGCCCCGGCCAGCTGACCCAGAACGGCAGCGGCCGGTCGACCGGCCAGTCCTATTACAGTGCCCTGGCACTCGATTTTGACCCTACTGAGCACCAAGGCTTCTCGCTGGCTGGCTCGGTGAACGGGTGGCGCGGCGATGATCGGCAGGATGTTACCACCCGATACGCTGGCAACCCCGCGCAAAACCAGTTCCAGAGGCGCGCCATCCAAAGCCGGTCGACCGGCTTGAGTGGCGAGCTGACCGGCACCTATCTCCGCACCTTTGCTACCCCGCGCCGCGAATGGAGCCTAGTGGCCCAAGCCGCCCGCAACGACGCGGCCTTTGGCTACAACGCCGACCAGTTCGACAGCTTTGCTACCCCCGGCACAACTGGGAACGCCAGTTCCCGCGAGCGCAGCCGGAGCCGCACGCCCGGCCGCGAATTCACCGTTCAAACCGACTTCACCCAGCCCTTTGGCGAATTCTGTACCTTGGAAGCGGGGGGCAAAGCCATTTACCGACGCACCGGCTCGGTGGCTACCACCGATGCTTACCAGCCCGACCAGGAGCCCGATTTTGTTCCCCAGCCCGACGGCGCCACCGATTTCAACTACGTTCAGCAGGTGCAGGCCCTCTACGCCACCTATGCCTTCCGCTTGACCCAGAAGCTGAGCTTCAGCCTCGGCGCCCGCGCCGAGCGGACCCGCCTCACGGTCGATTTTCGCACCACCGGCACGCAGACTGGGCAAGTTTACGCCCACGTGCTGCCCAGCGGCAGCGCCCAGTATGCGTTTTCGGAGGCCAAGAGCTTGCGCCTCGTATACTCGCGGCGCATCACCCGCCCGTTCATCGATTACCTCAACCCCTTCGTCAACCGCAGTGACCCGCGTAATTACGAATTTGGTAACCCACGCCTCGATCCGGAGCTGGCCGATAGCTACGAGCTGAGTTACAACACGCTGGTGAAACAGGTCACGGTTAGCGTATCCGCGTCGGTGCGGCACACGGGCAACGCCATAGAGACCGTGCGCGGCCTCGCCAGCGGTTACGGTCTGGCAACGGACGCCAGCGGCATTACGGCCCAAACCTTCGCCAACGTGGCGGCCAACACATTTTACCAGCTCAACGGCTACGTTTCAGCGAAACCACTGAAAAACTGGGACCTCAGCGGGGGGCCCGACATGCAGTACATCACTCGCCGCTCGCCGGCGCTGGGCATCGCGCAGCGCGGGTTCACGGGCGGCTTGAGTTTAAATACGTCGTACGTATTGCCCAAAAATTTTACTGCCCAAGCCGTTTTCTCTTACTCGTGGCCCACGCCCGACTTGCAAGGGCCCGGCCCGGCTGACCTCCATTACTCCCTGGGTGTTAAAAAGTCGTTGTGGCAGGAAAAAGCCGACTTTGTTTTCACCCTCGACAACCCCTTCCACCGGTACTGGCCCTACCGCACCCGCATTGAAACCCCGGAGTTTGCTGAAACCCAGCAATACCGCGCGTATCAACAGGCTGGGCGCGTGACGGTCACCTACCGCTTCGGCCAGGCACAGGAAGGGCGGCAACGCAAAACCGTTGCTAACGACGACGTAAAAGGCAACGGCGGCCAGCAGCACGGCCGGCAATAGGCCTTTCCGCAGCAGAGACTGGGGCAGCACAAGATACTGTGATAAAAGTATCGCTATTCATGTAAGATTCCTGTATTTTTAAACTCCTTAAGAGAGCTTTCGGGGTCATCCTGCGTAGCCTTGGCCCGTTGACAAGATCGAGGCTACTTCTTTTTGGCTTTTTACTTATAGGAGTTCTTACAAAAGGGGTTGCGTTAGTAACTGGACCAAGAATTACGGTAAGGACCTCAGGGGACGCAAGCCATTGACCAGCACGTCGGCCGTATCGGTGGTGTGCTCGAGCAGGGGCATCTCCGTTTCGTTGCCCAGCACCTTGTCGAGCACGTACGTGGCGGCGCGCGTAGTGGAGGAAATGGCCCGGCTGCCGAACTGAGCGTACTGGTCGGCGGTGTGGGTGTAAAAGGAATCTTGCCGCTGACGGGGAAGCGCTGGCCGTCGGAAGAGGAGAGTGTGCCCCCGCCCCAGTGCTGGGCCAGCCACTGGCGGTGCTGGTAGTTAACTAGGCGGGTGGTGGCGCGCTTGAGGGTGTCTTCGCGCAAGTAGTTGGCCGCTGCCCTGCTAATTGCCGCGCTGTTCGTGGTAAGCGGCTACACCTCCATCAACGCCGTGGTGAAAGCCGAATTATTTCCAACCGAAATCCGGGCTTTGGGTGTGGGCCTGCCTTTTGCCCTTACCGTGGCGGTTTTCGGGGGGCCGGCCAAGTACGCGGCCCTTTTCGCCAAAGCTCAGGGCGTGGAGGAGTGGTTTTATTGGTACGTAACCGGCTGCGCGTTGCTGGTGTACTGGCGGATGAGTGAAACCCGAACCGGCTCCCGCCTGACGGCCGACGAATAGGCCGTTCTTACCGCAGCGAAGAACTTTCGTCGGAAGAGGCGGGGCCGCGGTGGGGCAGGCCGTTAGTGAGGCTGCCCAGGTTGGCGTGCGACTTGGAGGCGTTGTCGAACACCTCGGCTGTCATGCTGCTGATGGCTTTGGCGACCTCGGGCCCATTGCGGGCGACGGTGCCGCTGAGTACGCTGTAGTAAAAGGTGGCCATGGTTTCGGCGTCCCACAAGTTGCCCATGTTGGCGTGCACGGCCCGCAACTGGTTGAGGGTGGTGTCGATGGTTTGCTGGTCGGAATGGGTCATGGCGGACAAGACGAATGAAATAAGAAGAGGCGGGCTTTCCAATACGAAAACCAGCCTCCTTAGTGTTGCAGAAGTCGTAATAGCGGTTGGGCCAAAAGTCACATCTAGTCGGCACGCGAGTTTGAAAAATGACCACGAAGGCACGGAAACAGCCCTTTTGTAGGACCGATGTTAGCTGCCGTAATGTTCTCGCACAAAGCCCCCTTCCGAATGAATTACTTGCCCCGTGATCCATTCGGCGTTTTCACTGACAAGAAATGAGATTAGCTTGGCAACATCTTCTGGTTGTCCGAGGCGCCCCATTGGAAATCTTTCGCTAAATATTCTTTTTTGCTTTTCGTCAAGCCAACCTGTGTCAGTCAGCCCTGGATTGACCGCGTTTATTGTTATTCCTTTTTTCGCAATTTCCTGCGATATCGTTCGGGTTAAAGTTTCAATGGCGCCTTTTGTTGTCGCATAAGCAACTTCATTACTCATAAAACTCAACGTCTGGCCAGAGGTCAGGTTGATGATTCTTCCGTTTTTATGCCCTTGATATTGCTTGACAAATTCTGCCGTTAACAAGGCAGGAACTTTAAAATTTACTGTGTAATGCTTGTCCAGTTCTTCGGCCGTAATAGTGTCTATGCTTGTCTGGGTGCTGTAAGTCGCATTGTTTACCAGTATTGTTGGAAAGCCCAGCTTGTTTTTTACTTCATTTAGCAATGCTTCCACGCCCTCTTTACCTAAAAAGTTAAACTCTAACTTTTCGCATCTGACTCCTAAAGCGCTTATTTCTGCTTGAATTAAGTCTGGCTCGTTGTCGTCAGTTTGCCAAGGCATTTGTTTGTCATACTCACTCCAAAAAGTAAAAAATATATCAATGTCATTTTTAGCCAGTTCGATACAAATAGCTCTCCCTATTCCCTTAAGTCGGCTTGTGCCCGTCACTATTGCAATTTTTCTATTCACTATCATTTTTAAACTTTTGGTATTGCCCTTATTTAAGAATATCGTTTAAAAATCTCAGGTGGTCTGCGTGCAAGCTTTTCGTTAGTGCAGAGCCTTCTATGGCAAAAAAGCAGTGCCTGGAACAAGGCTATCCAAGCAAAGTACCGGTCTGGTGCTCCTGATGGCTTTACTTAACGGTACGCAACGCGAGTCTGCTGAGTATCAAATGCGACTTTTGAACTAAACTTTTAATCAAGGCCAACAGCGGCTGGTCCGATTCGCGCCTTGGGGCTAACGCACCGTTGGCGGGTTGGGTGCCGCTGCCGGCTGGTCCCCGGCCAACTGGGCCACCATGTCGTCGAGAATGGCCTTGCCGTAGCCAATTCGGTGGGCGTACTCCAGGCACAAGGCGTACTCGCGGGCGTCGATTTGCCCGTCCTGCAGCATCATCTGCACCAGGGTTTGCAGCTCCAGGGTGCGCTGCAGGCCCTCGGCGGGTACCACAAAGCTGAGCACCCCGAGGTTGTCGGCAATGGGCATTACTTCTGCCGGCTTCAACCCGAGCTTGTTGCCGAGTTGCAGCAAAAAGTCGCCTTCGTCGGTGCTCAGGCGGCCATCGGCCGCGGCGAGCAGTATCACGTTCTGAAAGAAAGCCAGCTTTTTCTGCGGCGTATTCAGCACGTCTTCGAGATAGTGGGTCTCTGGCATGTCCTTGGTGGGTTTGTTCAATGGAGGGGACAAACGTCCCCTTGGGCTATCCAATTGAACGACACCTTAGGCGGAAGGTTATCCAGCCGGGTGCTGGTAACGGGCTGGCGCGGGGCCGGTCCGGGCGCGTGGGGCCTACCCCGTGTGGGCGGTCCGCCGCCTGGGGCTTTAGCTTCGGTTCTTGCGCTTGGGGCCTTCGTCCAGCACCTGCTCTACCCAGCCTTTGCCCCAGTCGGCGAGTTCTTGCGCGGTCCAGAGCTGGGGGTAGAAAATGCGCCGCTGAAACTTGGGGGGCAGGTAGCTGCGCCAGTTAGTGCCACCGGTCGCGGCCAGGTCGGTGGGGTTGCGCTGCAGGTAGCGCACCGCCGACTTGAAGTGCATCAGGGGCCAGTTCACGTTCACGCTCACGTCGAGCTGGCGCAGGGCGCGGAGCAGGTGGGGGTGCTCGCGGTCTTCCTGGGGCAGGCGCTGGACCACGACCCACACGTTGCGGTCGTGGTAGGCTTCGGCGTGCCGTACCAGGTCGGCGGTGTATTTGCGCTCGAACTCGATGAGAGTAAGGGCCTTGGCCCCGCTCTCTTCCACGGTGGCACCCGCTTTCCAATAAATGCAGCCCAGCAGCTGGCCGTAGTCGTGGGCCGACGCTTCGCCCAGGGCCTGGCGCTTCACCTGGTCGGTGAGGTTGTCGAGGCTGGTGCTGGCAATCTCAATCATTCGGTACTGCACCGACTGGAAGCCCGAGGCCGGCATCAGGGCCATCCGGAAGTCCAGAAACTGGTGTTTGTCCATGCCGTCGACCATCACGTCGAACGAATCGATGAGGTTTTCGAAATAGCGGTTGATGCGGCCCAGGCGCAGCACGATTTCTTCGAGGGTCGGCGCGGTTAGGTTGCCGATTTGCTCGTACTCGCACAGACAGAGCTTGAAGTACAGCTCGGAAATCTGGTGGTACATGATGAAGATCCGCTCGTCGGGGAAGTTGGTGAGCGGTCGCTGCAGCGACAGCAGCGTATCGAGCTCAATGTAGTCCCAATAGTTGACGTACTTGGCGTGGTACAGGCCTTCGAGGTAGGCGGCCAGGTCTTGGCCGTCGGGGGCGTATTTCTCCTGAAGCCGGCGCAGCTGAGCGAGCACGGCAGGAGAAAATTCGTCCGGGGTGGGAGGTGCGGACATGCAGGAGAAGGAGAGGGGTGGAGGGCAAAGCGCCCGGACTGGGGCCGGCAAATATCGGTAAAATAGCCAGGTTCCGGGACGCCGATTCGCGCGCCGCCCCAGTCCGGACGCAACTTGCGCGCCGGAGCGGCATCTTTGCCCCTGATTCTCGCAACCCGTGCCGGGCGCTGCCGGGGTTCGGCCCGGGGGCCGGGCAACGAATAATGAGCACCCGGCATCTGGTAATCCGCGACGAGCACCCGGCCACCATCGCGGCGGATGGTATGGCCTCAATCCGCTAATTTTAGCCCCAAAGCCGTTAACCCAGCGTAAGCGCATGGCCGAGAAATCAAGTATTTTCGATATGATTGGGCCCGTGATGATTGGGCCCAGCTCGTCGCACACGGCCGGGGTGGTGCGCATCGCACGGGCCGCCATCCGCATTCTAGGCGCCGTGCCCACCGAGGCGGTGGTCACCTTCTATAACTCCTTCGCCCGCACCTACGAAGGCCACGGCTCCGACCGCGCCATCGTGGCCGGCTTGTTGGGCTACGCGCCCGACGATACCCGCATCCGCACGGCCTTCGACCACGCCGCCGAAGCGGGCCTGCGCTACACGTTTCAGAGCGTGGGCAATGCCTCGACCATGCACCCCAACACCATCAAGCTGAACCTGCTGGACGGGGCCACCGGCCACCGGGTGGAGGTGGTGGGCCAGAGCCGGGGCGGCGGCGTTATCCGGATTGTGGAAGTAGACGGGTTTCCGGCCGATTTTTCCGGCTCCCTGCACACGCTCATCATCGATGCCCACGACGTTCCCGGCTCCATCGCCTTCATTGCCTCGGTTATTGCCCACGACGACTGCAACATCGCCACCATGTTCGTGAGCCGGAAGGGCCGCAACGACGCGGCCCGGCAGTTCATCGAAATGGACAGCCCCATCAAAGAGATAACCCTGACTTATTTGCGACAGCTGAGCTGGGTGCAGCGCATTACTTCCATTCCGACGCTGGAATAGCCGCTCCGGCCCGTCGTAACAAGAGCGGGCCCCGCAACCGTTTTCCCGTTCTCCAAGCACCAACTTTTCTGCGCGATGAAACAAACAACCACCGTCAATGCGCCCGCTACCCGGTCCTTCACCCTGGCCGCGGTAGTTGGCACCCTGCTGGCGGGAGCCCCGGCGCAAGCCCAGACTCCGGCCCCCACCAGCCCCCCCGCCGCGGCCCTGGGCACCCCCGCGCCGACCACCACCGGCCCCTGGACCCTGCAACGCGCCGTCGAACACGCCCTGCAACATAACCTGAGCGTGCGCCAGAGCGAGCTTACGGCGCAGCAGCAGGAAGCCACGCAGCGCCTCAACCGGGCCGCGCTGCTGCCCACGGCGGGCGTGAGTGGCACCCAGGGCTATAACTTCGGCACCAACCGCGACCCGTTCACCAATCAGTTTCAACAGCTGAACGTGCGGTCTAACAACTTCTCAGCCACCGCCCAGGCCACGCTGTTTTCGGGGTTTCAGCTGCGCAATACCGTGAAGCAGGGAGTGCTGGATGCTCAGGCCGCGCGGGTCGACATCGACAAGGCCCGCAACGACTTGTCGCTGAACGTGGCTTCGTCCTTCTTGCAGCTGCTGTTGGCCAATGAGCTGATTCGGGCCGCCGAAGCCCGGCTGAACTCCGTGCGCGAACAAGTGACGCGCAGCGAAAAGCTCCTCAAAGCCGGGGCCGTGGCCGAAGGCAACCTGCTGGACAGCCGCGCTCAGCTGGCCAGTGAGGAGCGCACCCTGGTAACGGCCCAGAACCAGCGGGCCCTGGCCCAGCTGGCCCTGGTTCAGCAGCTCAACCTCGACCCGGCCACGGCCGCTCAATTTGAGGTGGTCGTACCGGACCTGCCCGATCCCACGGCCTTTGCCGCCAGCACGACCAACGAGCTCGACCCCAACGCCACGTTTGAGCTGGCCCGCCAGCGCCTGCCCGAAATTCAGGCCGCTGATTTACGCGTGCAAAGCGCGCAGCGGGGCATCGACATTGCCCGGGGCGCCTACTACCCGCGCCTGACCGTTGCCGGCGGCGTGCAAACGGGCTTTTCGTCGGTGCGCACCCAGCAGGTGCGGGTAAGCGGTGAGCCGGTGCCGGTGCCGGTGCTGCAGCCCGACCCCACCATGCCCGGCAAGTATGTGCCTTCGCCCTACGTGTTGCTGAGCCCGCAAACTTCCTTTGAGCAGCTGCCCTACAAGTTTCTGGATCAGCTGGCCGACAACCGCGGGGAGTTTCTGCAGTTCAGCCTCAACATCCCGATTGTGAACGGGCTCCAAAACCGGGTGGGCGTGCAGCGGGCCCAGCTCGGCCGGCAGCAGGCCGAGCTCCGCGCCGAGCAAGCCCGGCTGCAACTGCGCCAGACCATTCAGCAGAGCTTCGCCGACGTGCTAGCGGCTCAGCGCCGTTTCGCGGCCAGCTCGCGCCAGGTAGAGGCCCTGAAGCTGGCGTTTCGCAACGCCGAAATCCGCTTCAACAACGGCCTGCTGAACGGCACGGACTTCAACATTGCCCGCAACAACCTTACCGCCGCCGAGTCAGACATGATTCAGGCGAAGTACGAGTTCTTCTTCCGGCGCAAGGTGCTCGATTTTTATCAGGGCAAGCCGTTGGTAATGTGAATGATGAGCTAGCGAAGAAGGGTGGCGGTGCACCAAAGCGTGGTTTCCGTTGGTCCGGGCTTCCAGCCCAATTCTCCCTCATCACCTCACTGCCTGATTATTCCATCACCTGATTACATGAAAAACAACCGTTTACTCTACCTGCTCATTGGCGCGGTGGTGGTGCTGCTCGTAGGCTACACCGTGGCTAAAAAACAAGGCTGGATAGGCCAGCCCCCGCCCGTGGAGGTGCTCGTGGCGAAAGCCGGCCCGGCCAACATCGTCGAGAAAGTGAGCGCCTCGGGCAAGGTGCAGCCGGAAACCGAAGTGAAAATCTCGCCCGACGTGTCCGGCGAAATTATTGCCCTGTACGTTCAGGAGGGCGATTCCGTGCGTAAGGGCCAGCTGCTGCTGCGCATTCGTCCCGATAACTACCAGGCTCAGGTGGCCGTGCAAAGCGCCCAGGTAGGCACCCAGCGCGCCAACGTGGCCCAGGCGCAGGCCCGCCTCCAGCAACTGCTGGCCAACGCCAAGCAAACCGAGCTGACCTACCGCCGCAATGCCTCGCTCTACAAGCAGAAGGTGATTTCCTTGGCTGACTACCAGGCCAGCCAGGCGGCTTATAATGCCTCGCAGGAAGAAATCAACAGCGCCCGCGAGCAAATCCGGGCCTCGCAGAGTACGGTGAGCGCGGCGGCGGCTTCGCTGGAAGAAGCCCGGAAGAACCTCAACAAAACCACCATTTACTCGCCCGTGAGCGGCACGGTGAGCAAGCTCAACGTGAAGAAGGGGGAGCGGGTGGTAGGTACCACCCAGATGGCGGGTACCGAAATCATGCGCATCGCCAACCTCAACAACATGGAGGTGCGGGTGAACGTGAACGAGAACGACGTGAACAACGTGAACATCGGCGACTCGGTAAACGTCGAGGTTGATGCCTACAGCAGCAAGGACGAGCAGTTTAAGGGCTTGGTAACCAACATTGCCAACACCGCCAAAGATGCCCTGACGGCCGAGGCCGTAACCGAGTTTGAGGTGCGCATCCGCCTGCTGCCCGAAAGCTACCGGCACCTGGTGCGCACCGTGGGTGGGCAAACCATCGTGCCGTTCCGCCCCGGCATGACGGCTTCGGTCGACATCATCACCGACCGTAAAACCGGGGTGTTGAGCGTGCCGCTGGCGGCCGTTACCACCCGCTCCGACTCGGCTACCGTGAAATCAGCCGAAAAGAGTGGCCCCCGGGGGGGCAGTGGGCGCGGCAATGGCACGGCTACCATCATGGAGCCGACCACCGCGCCTAAAGCGGAAATTCAGGAGGTGGTGTTCGTCATCGAAAACGGCAAGGCGGTGCTCACCCCGGTGAAAACCGGCATCAGCGATTTCCAGAACATTGAGATTCTGAGCGGGGTGCCGGCGGGGGCCCAGGTCGTCAGCGGACCGTTCCGGGCCGTGGCCAAGACCCTGAAGAACGGCTCCCTAGTCGAAATCAAGGATGCCAAAAGCCTGAATAAGGAGGCCCTGAAGGAAGACGCCGACGCTAAATAGCGGAAAAGACGCGGCCACCGGCCGAAGCGTTTTCGCGCCGCGAACAGGGGAGAGGTAACCGGATTGAGCGGCTGGTCTGAACCGGGCCGTGCCCTGGTTCAATGGTCGTACCCGGCCTGGTTCGGCGTAGGCAAAAACGCCCCGGGCTCGTCGGAGGAAGAGAGTTTGTCGTTCTTTGCGTCCCAATCCCTCCCAACTTCCTCTTCCCTTGGAAAAAATTGCCATGCTCGGTGGCGGCTCCTGGGCCACTGCCCTTACTAAAATCCTCAGTGAAAACGGGGCCCGGGTCGACTGGTGGCTGCGGGCCAAAGACGACATCCAGCACCTGCTGCGCACGCGCCACAACCCCCGCTACCTCTCGGCGGTGCAGTTCGACCTGAACCGGGTATACCCCACCGCTGACCTCGACGAAGCCATTGAGGAAGCCGATTGGCTGGTGCTGGCCGTGCCGGCCGCCTTCGTGCAGCCCGTGCTCGACAAGCTGGACCGCGACGCGCTCAAACACAAGCGGGTGGTGTCGGCCATCAAGGGCATGATTCCGGGCAAGAACCAGCTGGTAACCGACTACGTGGCCGAGCGGTTTCGGCTGGGGCGGGCTCAACTCGGCGTTATTGCCGGGCCGTGCCACGCCGAGGAAGTGGCCCTGGAAAAACAGAGCTACCTAACCATTGGCTCGCCCGATGCCGAGCTGGCGCTGGGTTTTTGCGAGCTGCTGCGCAACCGCTACGTGCGGGCTCACCCGGCCAACGACCTCGATGGCATCGAGTACTGCGCCGTCATGAAAAACATCATTGCCCTGACCGGCGGTATTGCCCACGGCCTGGGCTACGGTGACAATTTCCTGGCCGTGCTGGTGAGTAATGCGGTGCAGGAAATCCGCCGCTTCCTGCAGGCCATCAACCCCCAGCCGCGCGACCTCTCGGCTTCTGCCTACCTCGGCGACTTGCTCGTGACGGCTTACTCGCAGTTTTCGCGCAACCGCACCTTTGGCAGCATGGTGGGCCGCGGCTACTCCGTGAAATCGGCCCAATTAGAGATGAACATGGTGGCCGAAGGCTACTACGCCGTGAAAAGCATCTTCGAGCTAAACAAAAAGCTCAAAGTCAACATGCCCATTACCGCGGCCGCGTACCGGGTGCTGTACGAAAGAGTGGCTCCGGCCGTGGAGCTGGAGATTCTCAAAGAACAGCTTCGTTAACCTACCGCCATGAAAGCAGTCGGCTTCACGTTTGTCCGCAATGCCGTCAAATACGACTACCCGGTGCTGGAAAGCATTCATTCGTTGCTGCCCTTGTGCGACGAAATAGTAGTAGCGGTGGGGCAGTCCGACGACGACACCCTGGGCCTGATTCGGAGCATCGGCTCGCCCAAGATTCGCATCGTTGAAACCGTGTGGGACGACCGCCTGCGCACGGGCGGCCGGGTATTGGCCGTGGAAACCGATAAGGCCCTGGCGGCCGTGCCCGCCGACGCCGACTGGGCCATTTACCTGCAGGCCGATGAGGTGTTGCACGAGGCCGATTACCCGGCTATCCGGGCCGGTATGGAGCGGTGGGCTGGCGACCCCAAGGTGGAAGGACTGCTGCTGAGCTACCGTCATTTCTACGGCTCCTACGATTACGTGGGCGATTCGTACCGGTGGTATCGGCGCGAAATCCGCATTGTGCGCCCGGGCATTGGCGTGCAGTCCTACCGCGACGCCCAAGGCTTTCGGGTGGACGGCACCCGCAAGCTGCGGGTGAAGCTGCTGGCGGCCACCGTGCACCATTATGGCTGGGTGAAGACCCCGGCCGCCATGCAGCGAAAGCAAGAATCCTTCGGCAAGCTATGGCACTCCGATGAGTGGATGACCCAGAACATCGCTCAAGCCGAGGAGTTTGACTACAGTCAAATTGATTCGCTGCAGCGCTTCACGGGCACCCACCCGGCCGTGATGACCACCCGCATTCGGGAGAGAAACTGGAGCTTCGACCACGACCTGACCCGGAACCGCTACCGGCTGAAAGACCACTTCAAACGGGTAATAGAGCAGCTAACGGGGTACCGCGTTGGTGAATATCGGAACTATAAGCTGGTGTAGGAATTATGCCCCGGCCGCCCGGTCGGCCACAAGCTTATTGGAATTACTTATGAATTGGCTGCCCCTTGCTTTGCTCACGGCCCTGTGCCTGGCGCTCTACAACTTCTTCCTTAAGCTCGCCGCCAGCCACATACCCCCGGCGGTGGGGGCGGTGGTGCTGCAGTTGGTCGCCGCGGCCCTGGGCGGCGCGTGGCTGCTCAAGCTTCGGCTCCAAGGCCAACCATTGCCCATCACCAGCCAAGGCCTAGGTCTGGCGGCCCTGGCGGGCCTGGGAGTCGGGCTGGCCGAGATCCTCTCCTTCGTCGTGTTTCGGCGCGGGGTTCCGGCTGCGGTGGGCACGCCGGTAATTGTGGGCGGCTCGGTGCTGTTGGCGGCCGTGCTCGGGGTAGTGCTGCTGCGGGAGGCCCTCACGCCGGCCCAGGTCGCCGGCTTGGGGCTGATTGTGGTGGGTATTGCGCTGCTGGCTCGTGGTTAGGCGCACTTATGGATTTTCATGTAAATACCAGTAAGGCGGTAGGCCCGCCGGAGCCGGCCCGACCGTCGGCACGCGAAATATCTCCACTTCCGCGTTGCGGAAAGCGGGCTCGTACGTGAATTTCGGCTGAAAATACCCGCGCTTATTGGGAAAGGCTACCACATACTGGTAGGCCCGGCCGGGGTGGGGCCGGCCATCGAGCTGCCACGTTTGGGCCGGGAGCTCCGACTTAAAGTACAGCCGCAGGAAAATGCTGTGCCGGGGCTCGGGCACCAGCACGGGGCCGCGCGGCTGGCGGGCCAGCCAGGTGAAGGCCGCGTGATACTCGACGTTCTGCTGGTGGGGCCCGCGGTTGTCGCGCCACAGATTAACCAATTGGTAGCTGGTCCACACAATAGCCAAGGTGCCCAGCCACGGGCGTAGGCCCCGCCACTGGCCGAGCCTGGGGTGCCGCAGTAGCCATTCAACTACCATTGCCAGCAGCACGAATAAGAAGAAGGCCTTGTAAAGCAGTGTCCGGTCCGGAGCAAATACGCGTTTGGCGACAATGATGGCGTATGGAAGGGCGTAAAACCACCAGGCCGCGGGAGCCAGCTGCCGCCAGAAAACGGCGTGCTCCGCCGGTAGCTGGCCGTTGGAAGCCCGCCGCATCAGGACTGCGCTGCCCACCCCGACCAACACCGTGAGCACGGCCCCCACCTGCATCTGACCCGTCAGAAAACCTTCTGACTGCCACAGGTAAGTGGGTAGCCCCGCCAGGAACTCACCGAAGGGGTGAGCGGTCACGTAGCCGTTGCTGAAAAAGAGGGTGGGGCCCGATACAAACAGCATTGGCGCGTACAGGAGCAAGGTGGCCGCCACCACGAGCAGCCCGGCCACCCCTAGCCGCAGGATATTCGCCGCGGCCCTTTGCCGACCGAACTGGTAGCCCAACCACGAGAAAGCCGAGGCAATGACCAGGGCAAAAGTGGGGACGGTATAAGCGCCGAGCACGCCGCTCACGACCAGCAGTACCCAGGCCGCCCGCGGCTGCCGGGTGCCGTGGGTGAGGGCCAGGGTAGCAAAAAACACGACCGCCGCAAAGGCCGTTAAGAGCCAGTAGCCGCGGCCCACGGCGGAATGATGCACGATTAATTTCGAGAGGCTGAACAGCAATACCGCCACCACGGCGGGCCGGAAAGCCAGGCGCCAGTGCCGCAAGCCCAGAAATAGCAGCACCGTGGTAGCCGTGGTGGTTAGCAGCACCGGCAGGCGCATGGTCCACCAGAAATCGGGGTTTACCCGGTAGAACAGCCAATCCAGGATATTGGACAGCACGTGGTTGTTGGGGACCGGATAATAGGTAGCTGTCGCAAACAAGCCCTGGCTCACGAAAAGCGCGTAGGAACCAGCGTCATCGCGCTCGGGAGTTACCGAAGCCTGGCTCAGGTACGCCCGCAACAGCGTCAGGGCAGCCAGCAGCCCCAGGGCAGTGTACCTTTCCCGGGTGGTTAGCGAAACGGCCGCGTCGACCAGGGCTTGCCAGGCCGCGTGGAGGCTTTTTCCCAGTGAAAACACTTCCCGTCGGCCCGGGGCGCCGAAGGCCAGGGCTCCCGTACCAATGCCGCCGGCTCCGGCCAGCGCGGCCAGCAGCTGCCACGCCTGCCGTAGGTCCTGGGCCGAGAAGAGCCGCGTATTCCAGGGGAAAAACGGACAGATAGCGTCCAGCTGGCGGGCTTCGGCCCAGGTAACGCTGTGCAATATCGCGGCGGCATACCCCGCACAAAGCGTCAGTAGGAACAAGCCGACCAGCGAAAAGAAGCGCCAGCCCGGAGTACTGAAAGTCTCATTAGCCCCATTCTCCGGTTGATTAGATGGTCGGGGATTAGGCGCAGGAGCAGAATGAGGAAATGAGGGCATGGCAATCGGCTGCACCGTGAATTCAGGCAAGGCGCTACCTGGAACTGTTGACGGAGAAGGGGAGGGTAAGCCCGCCAGAGCTGGTTCGGGCGGCTACGGAACCAGCTTCGCGGGGGTGGTTTTAAAATTGGGTGAGGTATAGATAGTAACTATATCATCCTGATACCGCACTTGCAACGGCAGGCTAGCCGCCCATTCAATGGGGTTTATCGGCTGGCCTTTGGGCAATACCACGTACCGAGGGCTGGTGGTGGGATGGTGCTCGTACTGCAACAGCAAGGGGGTAGGCTCGAGCAGGTTAAAGTGATAAAACAGCAGCCCGTGATAGTGGTCTTCCGTGAACACCGGGCCGGTTGGTTGCCGGCGTAGCCACTGATAGGCCCGAGCAATCGACTCCGTTTTTTCGCGGCTGCGTAGTAAAACTGGTAAGTGCTTGCTCAGGGCGAACAGTTTTATCAAAATCACCGCGGCTAGGGTACTCGCGACGGCGCGGGTAGCCCACGGCCGGGGCCAATGCCGCCACCCGTAATCGGCCGCCAGCGCCACCAGCAAATACAAAAAATAAGTGGTGAACAGCAGCGCTCGGGCGGGAATAAACAGTTGTTTCACGACCATTAGGGCCGCGGGAACCGCCAACAGGACCCAGCAGGTACTGGCTAACCAACGGGTAGACGAATTGAGCCCTGGTCGGACCAGCATCAACGGAGTGACAACCATGATGCCCGCCCAGAGCAAGAGGGCCGCTCGGGGCGGGCCGTAAAGCAGATTGGCCGCTTCGTACAGATAAGATTGCTCCCGGTGCAGAAATTCAGCCAGTGAACAGGACGCCAGGTAGCGGTTTTCCAGCAGCCGGGACCAGCCGGAAAGGCTGCCAACCGGCCAATAAAGCAGCGCCGAGATTAGCCCAATAGCCAACGCCGCCCCACCGACTTGTAGGAGAAAAGGCTTTCGGAGTCGCGCCGGGGCCGTAGCTCCGGCCGCGAGCAGCACCAGTAGCAAAGCCAGCATTGGCATCGCAAACGTGGGCACGGCGTATAGCCCCGCCGGGCAACCCACGATAAATGCCGCCCACGCCAGGCGTCGGCCGCGCGACCGGCTCACCAGCGTGAGCACCGCAAAAAAAGCCAGTTCCAGGCACACGAACTGCAGGTAGTATCCGCGTCCGGAAGCCGCGTAGGTGACGGTAATTTCACTAAGCCCAAATAAGGCCGTGACCACGGTAGCTACTCGAAAACTCCGAAAATAAGTGAGCAGCAGGTAGCTTACAGCCGTGCCCACCGTGGCCATCAGGAACGAAGGCAGACGCATGATGGCGCGCACATGGCCGGGCATAACCTGTTTTAGTGGCCAGCAAAGCAAGTTGTACAGAACGTGGTTATTCGGAATGGGATAAAATCCGGTGGTTGCCACCGGCCCTTGATGCACGAAAGCATCGTAGGACAATAGCTCGTCGGGGCTAAGGGAATCGATTAACAACTGAACCAACGGCGCCCCAACAAGGGCGAGCAGCAGCAGGCCCGCCAGCCACAATTCGGCTGCGCTGAGGGCCGCGATAGTGCGACTTAAGGCCGAAAGGGCCCTGCGTAGTTCCTGAAGGAGCCGTTTGCCCTCTCGTTGGAAAGACGGTCTTAGCAGTAAGAAGAACGTGCTGACCAAGCTAATGGCCAACGCAACCAGGATGCCAATGCGAAACTGGGCATAAGCAGCTAGTGAAATGTCGAGCGGCAGATAGCTCGGTCCGGCGGATTCGAAGTAAGCAATATGGCTTAATTCCGCGATTTGCGCGTAGCCAGCCGGGCCGTAAATCAATCCGAGCAGGGCACTCGCGGCCAGTAAACCCAGCACAGTCACCAGTAGTATTAAGCGCATGTCGAAGGTGGTTTAACGACTGCCGTGCCCAAAGGCTGGCAAAGCGCCCAGCGCCTCCAACTCAGCCCAGACCCGGTGCACGGGCAGGCCCATCACGTTAAAGTAGGAACCTTCCAGACGGGTGACCCCCACCATGCCTATCCAGTCTTGCGCGCCGTAGGCCCCGGCTTTGTCGAAGGGCCTTGCGGAGGCAATGTAGTGAGCAATTTCAGCCGAAGTGAGTGGGCGAAAATGAACCGTAGTTTGGTCGGAAAATATAGTTTGGCGCCCGTCGCCGCAGCGCAGGCACACCCCCGTGAAAACGTCGTGGGCCCGGCCTTGCAAGCGAGTGAGCATGGCGGTGGCTTCGGCCACGTCGGCGGGCTTGTTAAGCACATCCTCATCCAGGCACACGATGGTATCGGCCGTTAGCAGCACTTCGTCCGAGGCCAGGTCGCTGGCGTAAGCGGCGGCTTTGCGGGCGGCCAGGTATTCCGCTACCTCAGCCCGGCGCAGGTGCGCCGGGAAGTCCTCGTCGACTTCCCGCAGCCGAATCTCATAGCTCAGGCCCAAATCGGTGAGCAATTGGCGCCGCCGGGGCGAATTAGAAGCAAGGACGAGTCTCACGCGGATACGGTTGGGGCTTAGTGGGTGAGAAATTGCTCAGTGAATATGTTGCCCGCTTCGTCGTCGGCAATGCTGCTGAACAGGAAGCCGCCAATGGTTTTGGGATAGAAAAAGGTCGACTTCGGCGGCATCACGGCCCCGGAATGGCACACGGCTTCTACTTCGGACATGCTTACCTCGTTCACGATAAAGGCCGCACGGGCTTCGCCCCGATCCACGCGCTGCAAACACTCGGCGAAGTTGCGTACGTAAGCCACGCCCGGCCAGGCCCGTTGGGCGTCGGGCCCCACGATGCCAAGCGCTTTTTCCAGCACGAAAAAGTGGAGCACCGTCAAATCCAGGGCTTTTACTTCCGGGGTGGTATCCCAGTCCAGCAGGGGGTGAACCTCGGGCCGCAGCCGCAGCTTGTAGGCTTGCCCGCCGAGGTATAGCCCAAATGCCCACGGCTTGCCCGCAATTATCTCGGGCAAATCGTGCGCGGCATCCTTCAGCAGCACGTTGAAATACGGGGTCAGGCGGTCCAGCAGCTCGGCTTCACTCAGCTGGTCGGGCAGCTCCAGCAGCAGGCGGTGGGTGGCTAAAATGCGCAGGTCGTCGGCCGCCGCGTTGGTGAGGTACATCAGGTGGTAGTTCCACGGCTCGCGGCCGATGGCGGCCGGGTTGGCGGCCTGCCGGGCGCGGCGGTAGGTTAGCGAGCCTTCGTAGCGGTGGTGGCCATCGGCTAGAATGACTTGCCGGCTCGCCAATACCGCCTGAAAGCGCCGGATTACCGCCGCGTCCTGAATCACGGCCAGTACGTCGCGCGCGCCCTGGTAATCTTCCACCGTTTCGTAAATCGGCGACCGCATGGCCTCGTCCAGATAAGCTTCCAGCGCGAAGTCCTCGTCGCGGTACAGGCCGTGAGTGGCGCTGGTCTGGAACTGCGTGCGGGCCAGCAGCTGGGCCCGGTCATTCACCGAAGCGGGCAGGGTGTCTTCGTGCCGCAGCACCACGTTCTCGGCCCATTCGTAGGCCCGAATGTGGCACATAAAGCCTTTGCGGCAGTATTCGCGGGTGCTGCCCGGCAGCCTGAAATATTGATAATACGCGTAGAGGCCCGGCAGCTCATCCTGGCACAGCACGCCGTTGGCTTGCCATTCGCGCAGTCGCGCCAGGGCCGCCGCCGCGGGGTCATCGGTGCGGGGTACCGACAAATGAATGGAATTGAGTGGGTTGCGGTAAAGGGCTTCCCGCTGCTTCGCGGAAACTACATCGAACAGCGGCGACACGTACGCATCAATGTCAGCGCTCAGCGTCGGGTTGTAGCGCCAGCCGCGCAAAGGTTGAATCTCAGCCAAAATGCTTCGTTTAACATTTTACAAAAAAGCCCCGTCCCGCTCGGGCTGGTGCTGCTAACTAAACCTGGGGCTTCGCGCCTCCAGCAAACCGGAGTCGTACCCGGTAGGGGGCACCTGAGGTTCCCACGGCCAACCGGGGTATGCCGCCAATCGGGGAGAAGCTAGGGGGCCAGCCGGGTTCGGTGCCAGCTATTGTCCGTCGCGCGCTCGTACACAATCCGGTCGTGCAGGCGGCTGGGGCGGCCCTGCCAGAATTCCAGCCGCTGGGGCCGCAGCAGGTAGCCGCCCCAGTGCGGAGGCCGCGGTAGCGGGTCCTGGGAGCCAAACTGGCGGCTGAGGGCCGCTTCGCGGGCTTCTAATTCCTCGCGGCTGCCAATCACCTGGCTCTGGGGGGAGGCCCAGGCCCCCAACTGGCTGCTGCGCGGCCGGCTTTGAAAGTATTCGGTCGACAGGCTTGCGGGAGCTTTTTCTACCCGGCCTTCCACCCGGACCTGCCGCTCCAGCCCCGGCCAGAAGAAGTTAAGGGCCGCCAGGGGCTGGGCGGCCAGCTCCTGGCCCTTGCGCGACTCGTAGTTGGTGTAGAAGAGAAAGGCGTCATCGGGCAGGCCCTTGAGTAGGACCACCCGGGAAGAGGGCTGCCCGTTGGCCCCCACCGTGCTCAGCGTTAGGGCCGTGGGCTCGTCGAGCTGGGCAGCCACGGCTTCTTCCAGCCACAGCCGAAACTGCTGCATGGCATCGGGCCGCACGTCGGCTTCGGAAAGGGTGCGCTGGGCGTATGTTTTTCGTAAATTGGCAAGGTGCGGGTCGGTCATTCGAAGGGTAATCAATAGCGACTGCTCATTTCCGGGTCTTAGGGGCCCGAAGTACGCTGCCGAACGGGCGTCAAAGGAACAAATTTGGACCAGCGGCAGTCTGGGAAAATAACAAGGAAGATTCTGGTTAAGAACCACGCTCAGGGTACAAAGTAACGACAGTTGCGAGGCAGCTGGGCAACTGAGCTGATCACCAATTATTCCTTGCTTATTTCCCGCTGATTGAAACCTTAGCGCGGTCCGTCTCGTGCCAATACCAGCTAGTGGCCTGCTCTAGTGGTTTTCGCGGCCTTCCTCCTTAAAAAAAATACGTATGCGCCCCGGTACTCTGCTCATTTCTCAGCCCTTTCTCGGCGACCCTACTTTTGAGCGCAGTGTGGTTTTGCTCTGTCGCGATGAGCCTGACGAAGGCACGTTTGGCTTGGTGCTTAACCGCCTCACTACCCTTACCCTGGCCGACGTGCTGGACCTGCCCCCCACGTTGGGCCCGGCCGTGGCCGACCTGCCCATCTACGTGGGCGGCCCCGTCGAGCCCGATACCCTGCATTATCTGCACCGCCGGGCCGACCTGCCCGGCGCGACTGATTTGGGCCAGGACGTGTACTGGGGTGGGGATTTTGAGCTGTTGCTCGGTCTCATTAGCAGTGGCGTCGTCGAGGGCGACGACGTGCGCCTGTTCGCGGGGTATTCCGGGTGGTCAGCGGGCCAGTTAGCTAACGAAATGCAGGGGCAGAGTTGGATACGACACCCGGCAAGCGCGGGGAAAGTGTTTACTTTGGCATCGGATGCCTTTTGGCGGGACATTTTGCGGGAAAAAGGTGGCCGGTTTAAAGTACTGGCTAACTATCCCGTCGATCCCCGCCTGAACTAACGCAGCCTTAGGTTATATCGCTATTTCAATTCTCCACTTTTTTGCGCTCGCTTCTGGCTCCTAGCGCGGAGCTGGCTTTTTCGAATCTATATGGCTGCTGAAGAAAACCCTACCGCCCCGCACACTCCCGGCACTCCTGTGCCTGCCGAGGACAACATGACCATTCTGCAACGTCGCCTGGCTGAGATACAAGCTGGTTCTGGCCAGCCGGCTACGGCCGAAGGTCAGACGGAGCAGCCCGCCCAAGGCACGCCCGAGCTTCCCGCCGACCAGCCTACGGGGGCTGGTACCGCCGAGCCCGTCGTGGCTGCTTCGGCGGCCTCAACCATCGGCGAAACCGTGCCCGATGCTGGCACCCCCGAAGCCCGGGCGGCCGCCGAAACGGCACGGCACGTCGCCGAGCCGAGCTCCGTCAGTGGCCACGACATCTCCGCGCCGCAAGCACGGGCGCTGGATCACTACGGGGCCAAAACGCCCGCTGTCGAGGCGCTGCCCGCCGCTGAGCAGATTGCCAGCGCCGCCCCCGCGCCCCTGGCCGACCCCGAAACCCTCAGCAGCTCCGGCGCTGCCGCCACGGTAGAAGACCAGGCCCCCGCCGTGCCGACTACCTCCCTGGTGGCGGCCCATGACTTGGATGCCGCCCCCGCCGCCGTAGCTCACCTGTCAACCTCCGAAGCTACCCCCCTGAACGCGGCCCCGGCCGACGTGGCAGCCATTGACGCGGGGGAAGAGCCCACCGGCGAGGCGGAGGGGACTGAGGGCGATAATGCCTACGTACCCGAAACGGCCGCCCCCGATTTCACGGCGCTCGACCTGCCCGCGCAGGCGGCCTACCTGGTTGAACTGCTGCGCCGGCCCGACGCCCGCCAGAACCGCAAGCAGATTCAGGACCTCACTCGTCAGTACGAGGCCAACGTGGGCTTGGCCCGCAGCGCGGCCCGCCAAAAGTTTGCCGAAGGTGGCGAGGGGGCCGAGGCTTTCGCCTTCCAGCAGCCCGAAGGGCAGCAGGAGCTGAATAAGGCCCTGCAGGAGTTCCGCGAGAGCCGCGCCAAAGAGGCCAAGGCCGAAGACGTAAGCCGCGTCGAAAACCTGGCCAAGAAAAAGCAGCTGCTCGACCAACTGCGTGGTATTGTGGAGGCCGCCGAAACCAAAGACAGCTCCGCCCGGCTCAAGGCCCTGCAAGCCGAGTGGAAGGCCACGGGTGCCGTGCCCCAGGCCGACAGCCAAGCCATCTGGGATACTTACCACGGTCTGCTCGACATTTACTACAGCAAGCAAGGGCGCTTCCTGGAAATGAAGGACCTGGACCGCCGCCGCAACTTGGAGGCCAAAGAAGCTCTGATTAAGCGGGCCGAGGCGCTGATCCAGGTGCCCGGCATTAACAAGGCCCTTGATGAGCTTACCAAGCTGCACGAGGAATGGAAGCACATCGGCCCCGTGCCCAACGACCAGCGCGAGCCGCTGTGGCAGCGGTTTATTGCCGCTTCCGACGCCCTCCACCAGCGCCGCAAAGAGTTTGTGGACCAACGCTCGGTTCAGGAGAAAGCCAACCTCGTGGTGAAGCAGGCTCTGCTCGAGCGCGTACTGCCCTTCGCTACCTTCGATACCGACCGCGTAAACCTGTGGCGCTCGAAAACCGACGAGCTGCAGGAAATTAAGGCTGAGTGGGAGGCCGCCGGCCTCGTGCCCCGCGCCCAGGCCGACGCGCTGAACAAGCAGTATTGGGGAGCCTACAAGGCCTTTTTCAACCGCAAAAATGAATTTTTCAAGTCGCTCGACAACGAGAAGTCAGCCAACGTGAAAGCGAAGGTCGCCCTCATCGAGCAGGCGGAAGAAGCGGCCCAGAACCCCGATGCTGATGCCGCCCGGCAGGTCGTTATTCGGGTTCAGAAGGAGTGGAAAGAAGTGGGTCGCGTGCCCGATAAGCTGGCTGACAAGCTCTGGCACCGCTTCCGGACCGCCTGCGACGCGGTGTTTGAGCGGCCCAAGCACGAGGCCCGCCAGCGCGAAGAGAAAGTGAAGCAGTCATCCGTGGAGCAAACCGCCCACCTTGACCGCATTGCCGAGCAAGTGAATGCCCTCAGCGCTGATAACCCTGGTACGCTGGAAGGCTTCCGGGAATTGTTGGCCGGCTGGGCGGCCGAGTTTGACGGGCCCGACGGGGGGGGGACTTCCGACCACAGCGAAGAACAACTGCTGGGCCTGCTCGGCAAATACCTCGACCACGTGCCGGACCTGAGCTACGCCGACCGCCACGACTTGCTGTTCCAGGTGGAAGTTGCCCGCCTCAAAGCCCGTCCCCAGGCCCAGCAGGAGCTATCGCGTAAGGAAATGGCCCTGCGTAAGGAAATCAACGAGCTGGAGAACGATCATGCCACGCTGCAAACCAATCTGGACTTCTTTGCCCGCTCGAAAAATGCGGCTCAGCTGCGTCAAGAGTACGAAGGACGGATCGCCGAAGGCCAGAAGCGTATCGAAGCCCTGAAAAAGCAGCTTAAATTTATTCGCAGCTAATAAGCCGGAATATTCTGCTAATCAGCGAAAAGAAGCCCTGCGTTAACAATGCAGGGCTTCTTTTTTAATAGAAAACGGGTGTTAAGGCTGGCAAAAGCGCGGGCGTTGCGTACTTTTGCGCCACCTCAACGCCTCCTTAGCTCAGCTGGTAGAGCAACTGACTTGTAATCAGTAGGTCGCTGGTTCGATCCCGGCAGGAGGCTCTTGGTAATTTTAAAGCCCCTCCACAGTACCGTGGAGGGGCTTTTTATTTGTAGCTACCTTTTCAGCTAACAGTTAGCTCACGACGGTGTTATGGACCTGTGAGTAAATTGAGGCTGGTGGCTTTAGCGAGCATGAGTCCGACAAAGGCCCATTCGTCGGTGACGTCGCTGTGATAAGCGCGGCGGGTAACTTGCATCCCCGCTAATTTCGCCCACAAGTTCACAACACCCTCTTAGTCATTGACTGCGGTCCCACAGGCGGGCAGGAAAGAAGGGTGTAGGGCTGGGGTTGGCGCCCCGGCACCCGCATTCCTTCTTTCCGCCGTCGCCAATGGGAAGGCATTAGTTTTTCAGCACCTGAATGAGCTGGCTTTTGCCGCCGGGGGTGGTGAGCTTCACGAAGTACAGGCCCTGCTTGGCCAGGGCCTGCGCGGGCACCGTGGTTTGGTGGGTGCCCGCAGCTTGCCGGCGCACCATGCGGGCGAGGCGGGTGCCCTGGCCGTCGAGGAGCTCGATGGTGACTTCGCCGGCCGCCGCCATGCTATAGCCCACGGTGAACTGACCATCGGTCGCCATGACGGGGTTAGGATACACGCTGGTTGCCCCAGCGGTGGACGGGGGCGTGGCGGTGGCCAGTCGGGCGGCGGCGATGGTGATGTTCACGTCCAGGTTGCCGGGGGCCGACCAGTTGTTGGCTGCGTCCTTGACCAGACTCTTGATCTTGGCCCCGGGCGTGCCCGAAGTGCGCACGTCGTTCGTGTTGGCCGAGCCCACGGTGATAGTGGCCGAGGCGCCGCGGCTCTTGTACACCTTCAAGTCGTCGAACTCCACGTCGGCCGTGGCCGTGCGCAAGGAGATGTACGTGCCGCTCGTCAAAGGCGTCGTGTCGGTCCAGCTCGCCACCAGGTTGTTGTTCTGGAAGACCTGAATGGTGCCCGTGCTCGTGTCATACAGCACCTTGTAGTCGCTGAACGTGCCGCTGGTCAGCACGGCCGGGGCCGACACGCGCGCATTGAGCACGTTGTCCACGGTTTCGATGATGGACACGGTCTGCTGGTCGAGCGAGAACCAGACCAGGTAGGAGTTACCCCGCTCGCGCAGCGTGTTGCTGCTGGCCATCAGGTGCAGGCCGAAGCGCCGCGTGCCGCTGGTGCTGTTCACCTTGGCGGCGAAGTTGTACACGTAGGCGTTGCCGCCGGCTGTCTGCGAGAGGAACGTCGAGAGGCCGGTGTTGGTGGCCGTCGTGTTGCTCTGGCGCAGCGTACCCGCCGCCGTTTCGGCCCAGGTGCCCTGCCAGTCGTCGAGGCCCGTCACGTAGTCCGGGTGCAGGGCGGCGTTGCCAAAGTTGTCGTTGTAGAAGCCGTTGCCCCGGTTGGCCCGCCACTCGTCCGTGCGCCACTCCAGCGGCTGGTAGAACCGGTTGGTCACCCCCACGTTGTCGGCGTCCGTGAACGTGGCCGTGAAGCTCGCCGAAGCGCTCGATGGGCCCGTAACTGCCGTCGTCGGCGCCTGCGTGTCGTCCGGTCCGCCGGGAGTCGGTCCGCCGGGACCTGGTCCGCCAGGAGGCGTGCCCCCGAGCGAGGTCTTGAGCGAAGCGCGGGCGCCACCGGTGGCAAACAAGGCGTTCATGCGGGTGCTCTGGCCGGTAGAGAACATGTACATGCACCTGTCGTCGGTGTAGTCCATGTAGTTCATGAACATGTCGCCGCTGGTGGTGTTGCCGCAGCTGCGTTTTGGGAAAGACGGGCAGCCCGAGTTAGGGGCTTGCTGAGTAGGCGTGTCGCTCACGCCGTCGTTGCCGCAGGAAGCATCGCCCCAGATGTGGCGTAGGTTCAGCCAGTGGCCCACTTCGTGCGTGGCTGTCCGGCCCTGGTTGAAGGGTGCCTGCGCCGAGCCGTTGCGGCCAAAGGCGTTGGTGAGGATAACAACGCCATCGGTAGAAGCCGCGCCGCCGCCGGGGAACTGGGCGTAGCCCAATAATCCTTCCCCTAGGTTGCACACCCAGATGTTGAGATACTGGCTGCTGTTCCAGGCGTTGAGGCCGCCGGTGGCGGTGCTCTTCATTCGGTCGTCGGAGCCCCAGCTGGTGATGGTGGTCGACTTGCGCTCAATGCCCGTGGTGGCCTTGCCGGTGGGGTCGCGCTTGGCCAGGGTGAAGGCAATGTTCACGTTGGCTGCCAACCCGGCAAAGGCCGAGGGCGTCTTGCTCACGTCCGCGTTGAGTTTCTGATAGTCTTCGTTCAGCACAGTAATCTGCGAGGCGATTTGCGCGTCGGAGATGTTCTGCGCGGCTGTGCTATACAGCACGTGCACTACCACCGGAATGGTAACCGAAGCCATGGTGCGCTGGGCCGTCCCTTTGGATTGAGCCGCGTACTGCAACGCCTGGTTATCGATGTCTCTCATTCGCTGGGCCAACGCGGGGTCGGCTGCCATGTGGGCGGCTAGGGCTTCCATGCTGGCACAGGTACGGGTAGCGGGCGCCTGCGCGCTGGAGGAGAGTGAGGGTAGCACCAGACCAGCAAGGCCCAGGGCGAATGCGTGAAAATTTGTCTTCATGAAAAAGGTTTGGTAGATAATTATGACTTTGGTGGTAAGCTGTCAGATGCTTGCCTTTCTGGGCCCAGGCCCCTAGGATGGCCAGTGCCAGCCCTCGGTCAAGAGGGGTTGCGGAAGTGTAAAGCTGTCGTCACGGTAGGTTTATTAGGGTTGGTGGTGAGGTTGATTAACGGCTTTGGCCATTGACTGATAACTCATAAGAAAACGGGAAAAAAGTATGGTAAATCAAATTTGCCCAATTCCTTGCCCGCTTCCTAGCTCCTTTCCCACCACTTGGACCAACGACAGCAGCAGTAGGACCAACGACATAATTTCTTTGTTCAAGAACCTCGTCCTCCCTGGCTCGCTTTGGCATACCTCGCAACGTTTATAGGGATAGGGGTGGCTCTCCTGCTCTACGCACCCATTTTTTAGTTAGCTCGAAAGGGCGCTTCCTCAACCGCACAAGTTGTGGTCCTGCTGTTGGCTTTTGCGCTTATCGTTTTAGACAACGGGGCTTTCGGCCCCATCATGATGTTGAGCCCCCCGAAGCTTCCTGTTTGCCCGGCTTCCGTTTCTTATGTGCCTGCCCTCGTCGTGTTTTACAAGTGGGTGCAAAACCGCTAGCCCGTGGAGAAATTAAGTCCCCTGCGGATTTTGCACAACCACCGTTTAAAATGAGGTTCCTTTCTCTGAACCGCTAAACTAAATGCAGGAAGAAGGTAGTATCGTGCTGCTGCATAGCGAGCAATTTTATTTTGGTGCCAAATTAGTGGATGTTAGACATCACCTGAAGGAGCTTGGACTGCTTGAAGTAGTCGTTAATTTCCCAATGAATGGTCCTGGCTATATTGTATTGGGTATAAGGAATGCAGCTCCACTTCTCAGAACAAAGACTAGTATCGATGAGCACTGCTTGATGCAACCTTGTGAGCCCATTTTCATGCATTCATTTTAGTAGGTGACTCAAAACCTGAACTTTCCATTGGATTTAATCATTGCCACCGCCCATTTTATCGAACAAAAGTTTGCCCAGGAGGGCAGCGGGCACGACTGGGCCCACATCCGCCGGGTATGGCTGATGGCGCGGCGCCTCGCCGCGGCCGTTCCCGAAGCCGACCGGGAGGTGACCGAGCTAGCCGCCCTGCTGCACGACATTGCCGACTGGAAGTTTCACAACGGCGACTACGAAGCCGGTCCCCGCGCCGCCCGGGAATGGTTGCACCATCAGGGGGCCCCGGAAAGCGTGATTACGCGGGTGGAGACCATTATCCGGGAGGTTTCATTCAAGGGGCTAGGGGTACCTACACCGGTTTCCTCCATCGAAGCCGCTTTAGTCCAGGATGCTGACCGACTTGACGCAATTGGGGCCATTGGCATCGCCCGCGCCTTTGCTTACGGGGGGCACAAAGGGCGCCCCCTGCACGACCCGGCCGTAGCGCCCGTAGCCCACGACAGCTTCGCCAGCTACCAAAAAAACGCGGCGCCCACGCTCAACCATTTCTACGAGAAGCTCCTGCACCTTAAAGACCGGCTGCACACCGCTGAGGCCCGGCGAGTGGCTCAGGAGCGGCACGCTTTCATGGAAAGCTACGTGGCCCGGTTTTTGGCCGAGTGGGATGGGGTGGACTCCTAGCGGCGTTTTTTCCTGGAAAACAGCCGCCTCGACCGCTTCCTTTCTCCGTTACCTTTGCGTTATGAAGCTGCTCTGCCGTCTGGTTCCTTGTTTGTTGCTGCTCGTGGGGGTAAGCTGTCGCACCTGCCCCATGGAATCGTGCCACGTGCGCAAGGTGCACCTGCACAGTGGCGTCAAGTACCGGGGGCAGCCCTGGTTTAAGAAACAGAATCCGGAAATCGGCGAGAAAATCAAGATTTATACGCCCGAAAAGGATAAGCGCGGTAACGACCACAGCAAGACGCTGAAGTAGGCGGGCTAAAACGCCTGAAAAAGGCCGCAGCGCTTGTCGTTGTGGCCTTTTTGTCGTATCTTCGCACGCGTATAAAGAACCTCTCACTTGCGGCTTAAATCCCCCCTCTAAGGGGATTATTTCGGCTGCCTATAAACCCCCTCAATGGCGGAAGGCGAAAAAATCATTCCGATTAATATCGAAGACGAGATGCGGGGCGCCTACATCGATTACTCGATGTCGGTTATCATCTCCCGGGCCCTGCCCGATGTGCGCGACGGCCTCAAGCCCGTGCACCGCCGGGTACTCTACGGCATGAGCGAGCTGGGCGTGAGCTACAACAAGTCCTATAAAAAATCTGCTCGTATTGTTGGCGAAGTACTGGGTAAATATCACCCTCATGGCGATACCTCCGTGTACGACACCATGGTGCGCATGGCCCAGGATTGGAGCCTGCGCTATCCCCTGGTGGATGGCCAGGGTAACTTTGGCTCGGTCGATGGCGACTCGCCGGCTGCCATGCGCTATACGGAGGCCCGCCTCAAGCGGCTGGCCGACGAGATGCTCAGCGACCTGGACAAGGATACCGTTGACTTCCAGCCCAACTTTGATGACTCGCTGGAAGAACCCAGTGTAATGCCGGCCCGATTCCCTAACCTGCTGGTTAACGGTACCTCGGGTATCGCCGTGGGCATGGCCACTAACATGGCCCCGCACAACCTTACGGAAGTAGTCAATGGCATTATTGCCTACCTCGAGAACCCCGACATCACGGTGGCCGAGCTCATGCAGTACGTGACGGCTCCCGACTTTCCCACGGGGGGCATCATCTACGGCTATGAGGGTGTGAAGCAGGCCTTCGAAACCGGTCGCGGCCGGGTCGTGATGCGGGCCAAAGCCAGCTTTGAAACCAGCAAAACAGGTAAAGAGCAAATTGTCGTCACGGAGATTCCCTACATGGTGAACAAGGCGTCGATGATTGAAAAAACGGCCGCCCTCATCAACGACAAGAAAATTGAGGGTATTTCCGACATGCGCGATGAGTCGGACCGCGACGGCATGCGCATTGTGTACGACCTGAAGCGCGACGCCATGCCCAGCGTGGTGCTCAACAACCTCTATAAGTACACGCAGCTGCAAAGCTCCTTCGGCGTCAACAATGTGTGCCTGGTCAAGGGCCGCCCCATGACGTTGAACCTGCAGCAGCTCATCCATTATTTCGTTGAACACCGGGCCGAGGTTGTTATCCGCCGAACCAAGTACGAGTTGGCCGAAGCCCAAAAACGGGCCCACATCCTGGAAGGCTTGCTTATTGCGCTCGACCATCTCGACGAAGTTATTGCCCTGATCCGGGGCTCGCGGGACCCCGAGGTGGCCCGTGGCCAGTTGATCACGCGCTTTGCTTTGAGCGAGGTGCAGGCCCGCGCCATCCTCGACATGCGCTTGCAGCGCCTTACTGGCCTGGAGCGCGATAAGATCGTGGCCGAGTACGAAGACCTGATGCGCTTGATTGACCATCTGAACGCGGTGTTGGCGTCGGATGCGTTGCAGCGCGGCATCATCAGAACAGAACTGGAGGAGCTCCGGGAGCGGTACGGCGATGCCCGCCGCACGGAAATCAACTACGTGGGTGGCGATTTCTCGACCGAGGATATGATTGCCGACGAGGCCATGGTTATCACCATTTCCCGCGAAGGCTACATCAAGCGTACTTCGCTCGACGAGTACCGGGCGCAGGGCCGGGGCGGGATGGGCTCCCGCGGGGCCGTTACTAAAAAGGACGATTTTACCGAGCACTTATTCGTGGCCACTACCCACGAGTACCTGTTGTTCTTCACGGAATTGGGCCGGGTGTTCTGGCTGAAAGTATACGAGGTGCCAGAAGGAGGGAAGGCTACCAAAGGCTTGCCCATCCAGAACCTCATCGAGATTCCGCGCGAAGACAACGTTCGCTCCGTGCTCAACGTCCGGGGCCTGAAGGACCCGGATTACCTGGAAAATACCTATCTGATGTTCTGCACCGAGCAGGGCACGGTGAAGAAGACGCCGTTGGAAGCTTATTCACGCCCTCGCACGGCCGGCATCAACGCCATCACCATCAACGAAGGCGACCGAATCCTGGATGTGCAGTTGCTCGCCCCGAATTCAGAAGTAGTGCTCGCCTTGCGCTCCGGCCGGGCTGTGCGCTTCAACGAGTCCAAGGTGCGCTCCATGGGCCGGTCGGCGGCGGGGGTGCGGGGCATTAGCCTCACCGAGCCCGGCGACCGCGTGGTGGGCATGGTTTGCTTGACCGATCCTTCGCAGGAACTCCTGGTAGTGAGCGAAAACGGGTACGGCAAACGTAGCGCGCTCGATGAGTATCGCGTAACTAACCGCGGTGGCAAAGGCGTCCGGGCAATGAAAATAACGGAGAAAACCGGCCGTCTCGTCGCCATCAAGGCCGTGAGCGACACCGATGACCTGATGATTATTAATAAATCAGGTATTACTATTCGTTTGCGAATGAACGAGTTGCGTACCATCGGCCGCGCTACTCAAGGGGTTCGTCTGATTAAGGTTGGTAGCAACGATGAGATTTCCTCCGTGGCTAAAGTGGCCGCCGAAGAGAAAGACGAGTCGGAAACCGATGGTGCTCTGCGGATCAGTGCAGGCTCGGATGATCCTGCCGAAGCCAATAACGGAGTCGATGGGGACGCTGACCTTGAAATCGAGGAGATTATTACCGACGACGGAGCAGATTCGGAAGATCTGGCATAATAGCTGAATAGGAGCGGGGCGGTCCATTTGGACCGCCCCGTTTATTTTTGGCGAACTCAATGGCGGCTTTGGTCGTTTTTTGCCGTGCTGGAATAGCACTTTTTCTCACCCTTTATTCCAAACTTTTTCGCCTTTGCCGGGGTGGCTGGTAGTTTAGACCATCTTCAGTCACTGGAAAAGGACCCATCATCTCACTTTTATGAAGAAAACTTTTTTCATCCTGGGCGCCTCCGCTTTGCTCACGGGAGGTATGCCTTCGCTAGCGTCGGCTCAAACTTCCGCAGTTACTAACGCAATTCTCAACCAGCGTACGGGCTTGCTTGATAAGGCGCGGACTGATATCGACAAGGCCATCGTCAACGAAAAAACCAGCGGTAAAGCCAAAACCTGGTACACGCGGGGCGAGATCTACCAAGGCATGCTTGAAAGCCCCATTTATAGCAAACAGCTTCAACCCGGTGAGGGCTTGCAAAAGGCCTACGAGTCTTATGCCAAGGCTGTCGAGCTCGACGGTCCAACCGGGGAATTTGGTAAGCAGGCCGTCGCCAAGAGGGAGACCCTGTATGGGCAAGCCTTTAATGAGGGGGTGAACAGCTACAATGCCAAGGATTATGACAAGGCCATTGAGAGTTATAAGCTGGCTTCCAAGATCAAGCCGCAGGACACAACGGCGGTACTTTACTCAGCTTATGCCTCGGAAGCGAAGCAGGATTTCGCAGGGGCAAAGGCAAGCTATAATCAGCTGCTGGGGATGAACTACAAATCGGTAAATGTGTATCTGCGTCTGCTCCAAATGGCCAGGCAGCAGAAAGACAATGCCGAAGCGGCTAAGGTAATCCAGCAGGCCCTTGCTGCTTATCCCACTAACAAGACTTTCATGTTGGAGGATCTAAACCTGTCGCTGGCTAGCGGTAAGGGCGACGATGCTTTAGCGAAAATCAACAAGGCAATTGCTGCCGATCCAAGCAATTCGAACCTGTATGCGGTACGTGGTTCCATGTACGACCAGCAGAAAAAGAACGATTTAGCCCTGGCAGATTACCGTAAGGCGGTTGAGCTGGACCCGAATAACTTCGATGCGCAGTTCAACCTTGGGGTGTCGAACTATAACCGGGCTGCCGACGCGTACACCAAAGCTAGCAAAATGGACTTGAAAACGTATCAGGTATCGGGCAAGAAATACGAAGCAGAAGGCAAGAAGTACTTCGAAGCCTCCGTACCGTATTTTGAGAAAGCACTGCAGCTGCAGCCAGACGACCGCAACACGCTGGTATCGCTGCAGAAAGTTTACTTCCGTCTGGGCCGCAACGCTGATTCGGAGCGGTTGAACGCGAAGATTCAGTCACTCAACAAAAAATAAGCTCTAATCTCCGATGAGAGGGAGAGGCCCATCCGCAACGCGGATGGGCTTTTTTGTGTCGAATGGCGGCGCTAATCTATTCCCCACAATTTAAAGTTTATTCACGCTTGCAAGCGATTAAAATCAAACGTGGCTTCGTCGGCGGTGGGCTCGTAGAGTCCCGGCACGTCGAGCAGACGTAGATAGCTCACTTACTGCCCGCATCAATATCACACGGGACGTGCTCAAAAACGGGCGGAACGTGAAAGAGCGGTTGCCGACCGGCTACGATAGGGCTTTCTATCTATTTTGAGGCCTATAAAGGGTCGGATATGCACTTTTTATTGTTTTTTTTCACCTTTGTTCATTCTAAAACCCTTTAAACAACCCAATGAAACATTTTCTACTCTCTCTCGCACTCCTAGTAGTGGGCACGGCATCAGCTCAGGCCCAAGTAACGCTGGAAAAACGGTACGCCGGCTACCTGGAAACCATCAAGCTTTCCGATGGCAGCGTGAAATATTACGTGCCGTCTTCCAGCAGCCCACAGCTGCGCATCTATAACCAAGACCACTCCATCTTCCGCACCATCACGGTGCCCGCCGTGGCCGGCGTTACGCTCCGCTACATTCAGGGCGTAACCGACAAGCTCTTCAACCAAGATGGAGCGTTGGAGTACGTGGCCTTCTACAATGACGTCGATCCGACAACCTTCGTTGAAAAAGACGTGATGCGGGTATGGAACGAAAGCGGTGGGCTGCTGGCAGCCGGCGACACCGCTGAATTCGCCCAGTTCTACAACACGCCTACGGGTACTAAGATGCTGATTAGTGGCGCTACTAGGACGAGTTCCATCTTTGGAGGTGGCCCCTACATTGAGGTAACCCGCGTGTACGCGCTGGGTGGCACCTACACGCCGTTGCGCACACAGGTTGGCGCTACGGAAGCCTTAGCGCAACCCTACCCGAACCCAACGAATGAGCTAATCCAGCTGCCTTACGCTATAGCGCAGGGGCAAGTAGGCACCTTGCGGGTGTTGGATGCGGCAGGCCGCGTGGTGGTGCACTATCAAGTAGATAACCACACTAATCATCTGTTGCTGCGCACTGACCGCCTGCCAGCGGGCGTGTACACCTACACCATCGAAACCACTAGTGGCGTAAGCGCCGGCCGGCGCTTCGTGGTGCAGAAATAAGCCCTGCTACTTTTATATAAGAAAGAAGGCCACTGGCTTGGATGGCCTTCTTTCGTTTACTCGGTGCTGACTTCCACTTTCCAGCTGACTATGCGCCGCTTCTGTTCAACCCTAGTGCGGTTCTCATGCTTGGCCTTGGTTAAATTATATGGGTGACACGGGCGCCTTAAGTGAACGAGCGTTTTATTCACATAATAATATCATTTGGCTATTTATTCCTTATTTACCACGCCTTCTCCGACCAGCCCTTGCCGCCCAAAGCCCCGTTTCACATGGACTTGATTGCCGCTTGGCAGCCGTCAAGCAAACCTGCGTAGGCCTGAGTCGGAGGTTTTGTTCTGGATTTGGGGTGGGGCTGCCAGTCGAGCTGACTGTCTGGCAGGCGTTCGAATACGCGGCGGGTGAGAATTATTTCCCGGTCCAGGGCATGGAGCAGGGTGGGAGCCGGGGCGATGTTGGGAGCGGGCTGGCACATAGGTGGGCTGTGAGAGTGAAATCTCGGTTTCGTCCGCTGCCGTGGGGTGCTCGTGCACCCAGCCGTACTGGTGTTTGCTATCCCATACTTGGCGCGCCGCGACGGGGGCAAAACGTACTACGGCCGTTTGGTGGGCCAGCGGGCAGCTTGCTTTTGCCAGTACTGTTGCAAGGTTTCGGGGTGGGGCGCGAAGGTGTCGTCACTCAGTTGTAAATGCACAATGCGGTCGAGCCGGAAGTCGTGGAACTCTTGGCAGCCGGCAATATGCCACCACGTGCCAGTACCGATCCAG
Source organism: Hymenobacter montanus (assembly GCF_014699115.1). Classification (GTDB taxonomy): domain Bacteria; phylum Bacteroidota; class Bacteroidia; order Cytophagales; family Hymenobacteraceae; genus Hymenobacter; species Hymenobacter montanus. The sequence goes on along the minus strand of NZ_JACXAD010000010.1, from coordinate 144,248 downwards.
GTACACGCCGATAGGCTTAATGGTGCGTTCGATGGTGGCTCCCGAATAGCCCATCTGGTAGTGGGGTGCACCACGCGCCGGGTGTCCGCGGCCGTTAGGTTAGGTTGGGCTGGCGGAGCACGGCCCGCAGTTTGTCCACAGCCGCCGTGGTTTGGGCGGTGGTGTCATCGGTGAAGCGAGCAGTTAATTTTTTGCCATCAGCAGGGCTATGGCTTCTTCGCGGGTAAACCGGCTTCTTCCAGAGTGCGCAGGCTCACGCCAAACTGTTCGGCTAGGGCAGGGCCCCGCACCACGCGCTTGCTTTGCAACTGTATTAAGATCGATTCATAATATGGAAGGGAAACGTGACGACGAAAGTGGAATCGATGGCGTTATTTCCGGTCAATTCCAAAGGATTGAAAAAAGCTTACTTAACATAATATAAATTATAAGACAAATATAAAATTAAGTTTTGGTCGTCTACATGCTGGTGTATTTTACAAGCTTAGCTTGATTACCGGATTTGGGCAGGCATTGGTTTGAGCTTGTTTTAGCAAATTTATGTGACTGTATCCAAGGTATCCTGGCGAGCCTGTTAGAGCGTTGAAACAACCTGTTTCCAGTGACTTGGTTGGCATAAGCGAAACGTTCGGCATTGGTCATGGCAGCGACACGATTTGGTTCTTCATGTTCCACTCATATTGAGTGCGAGTCAAAGTGACACTCTAAGGCTCATACTATCGGTTGACAAAGTTTGTGCATTTGTTTATGGTCATGTGTGGACCCACCACCGCGCTGGCGGAACTCGCAAACAAACGGACTGTAAGCTTATGGGCGCTGCTTTGGTGGACGGATGACGAATTGCACTTGTTGCTTAGGACCTGCCGTCACGACACGTCGCAGGTCCTGATGTTGCTTGAGACACTCACGCTGGCTCGGTGCGGGTTGTAGCTATGGATCTTATGCTGTTATCTGTTCCTAACTGGTTCTCTATCTACTATGATGTGGTAAGCTTAGTATCCCATAGTTTTAAAGATCCTTTTTAAAGATCCTTCCTGGTTGTGTCTTCTCATCCGCATTTCAAAGTACATAAAAGTAAAAAAATTTAGTATCAATTATGTGCTGTTATTTACTTTGAAATGCCAAAGCACCTCTCTCCTGCCCTTATCTCTTATGCAGCACAAAACATCTTTGTAACTTTAGCGGCTTTTGTCGCATAAGCTTCTGAGTAGCTTTTACTCTTTTGTGATAGTCTAATACTAACGGGATTGCGAACTACTTCAAGTATACTTGCTCATTTTTAATCGAAAGCAGTCTACTAGTATAATATCAATCCAGGCAATAGGTCGCCTTAGTACATAAAAGCATAAAATCACTTATCGATTTATGCTTTTATGTACTTTATTTTAAACCTTAATTTTTTTAACCCGTACCCCATATACTTGTACCGTCGACCGTACAGCACTTCCCTTATACTATGCCCAAACTTATAGACTATCCCCGCACAACCTACGCAAGCGCTTGGGAATTAGCTGAAGTAATCGACGATACCGGTGGGAAATGTGCCATCGAAACAGCAGCTCGAAAGCTTAATCGCAAGGTGAGTGGCTCTTTTAAAGCCATCATTGGCTCTGCGGTAAAGTTTGGGCTCCTCACCAGCAAGCGCGATTTGCTCACGTCCACTACGCTATTTAAGCGCATCAAGCATGCTTATGATAAGCAAGAGGAACTCGTGTTTCACCGCGAAGCTTTCCTTACCCCACCCCTTTTCACCCAACTATGCCGAAAATTTCGCTCCAGAGAGCTGCCTGTCCAGATGCTGGACGTAATGCTCATCCGCGAATTCGGCGTAGAAGAAATCAACGCCCAGGGCGTGGCAAAGGCCTTCGTGGAAGGGTGCCGGATGGTGGGCCTCCTGGATGAGCGAAATATCATTGCCGATATCGACGCACTGGCAGCTCAGCAGTCGCCCCGACGAGAGCTTGCGAGCCCCCAACCAACCGTTAACACCTTCCGAAAAGAGCCTATTGAACTCACTAGTGGCTCAGCCGGGATCACTCCCTCTATAGCAGCCACGTCCTTAACCTCACCCGAGCTTAATCCAACATTAGCTCCGGGGCCCCTCACCTCATCCACTCTTCGCCCCCCAGCTACGCCCACCAGCCAGCCGGGTAACTCTGATGCCATTGCCAGCTTATTCGGCCTGTTAGGAGATATCCCCAAGTCAGCCGAACCAGAAAGCTCCCAACCAGAACCCAAAGCATTAACTCAACCAGAAACAGTAACGAAGCCACCAGCACCAGTTACGTCAGCACCACTGCCGACGCCAACTCAGGCGGTAACGCCACCATTAGCCCCCTTACCAACAACCCCGGCATACCAAATTCAGGTCAGCGGGCCAGGCGTGAACACCACCTTATCCATTACTGAAGAAGAGGATATTAGCATAGCCCTGGCCCTACTCGAAAAAATCCGAAGGCAACTAAAGGCTTAAAGCCAAAGCTTCGCGATTATAGCGTGAAACTTAACCCCAAACAGCACGTCGATGGCCATAGGTAAATCCATCAGGTCATGAACCTTGGCCACACCGGCCAAGCCGAGGGCCGCATCGTTGAACTCGGGTAGTTGGCCGCGGTCAGGTACTTGTTGCGTAGGCGACGAATCTGGTTTGTGGTTTTCCCAGCTCCTGCCAGGTCTCCGCCGCTTCAAATTTTTCGGGATAGTTGTTGAGGGCCTCAACGATGTTTGCTGCATAGTTGAATTTATTGGTCAGCATCCCCAGGAATCGTAGCACACTAAAAGGCAATTTCACGACTTTGATTTGGGCTTTAGTATAGTTGCTCGCAAAGATGCGGGCCGCCTCATCCGCGGTATACCCATCTGGCCCCTGCACTACGTATTCGCTATTTCCGTGGTCGCGCTCAAAGGCTTTTACTACTTGTTTTCCGTAGTCGCTACCGGCTATTAAAAACATGGGGTATTTTGACGTGCCCGCAAGATTAAGCTTATTTCCCTGGCGGTAAGCACCTTTGTCGAAGTTTTCCATAAACGTAGATGGGTAAAATATAGCGTAGGCTATCCCACTTCCTTTTATCGCCTTAACGGCTTGCTGCTTCACGTCAAAAGCCCACCAGTTAAATCCATTCTGCCCCTGATAGCGATGAACTAAGGACGATAAGTACCCAATCCGATGAATGGTTGATTTTTTGGCAGCTTCAATAAGATGCTGAAGGCCCTCTCTCTCCGGTTGAAAATCTTTCTCACTGCTGGAGGGGTCTACCGATAAGTTCAGGTACAACCCCTCCTGCCCTTCGAGCAACCGCTCGATACTGCCTTTATCTTCTAGGTTCCCTTGAACAATCCTAGCTGGTGCATTCAAAACCTTTTTAGCTTTCTCGGCATCCCTGGCTAGTATCGTTACTTCAAAACCAGCCTGCACAAATTCCTTGGTCACTGGCTGGCCTAGCATCCCCGTTGCACCGACTATGGCTATCTTTCTCATGGTTATCAGATTAGTCAGGGCAAAACTACCTACATTTATAATCCACTGCTAAAAAGCAGGGTACTGATATTTTTGTAAGTAGGTATGAAGAAACAATACAAGTCACTCTATCCACGGAATGTAGCTGTCGAACAAGGCCGCCCGTTGAATTACTGCGGTATCCGATGCTGTTTGGAAGTACTCGGTGGCAAGTGGAAGTTGCTGATCATCGCCGAGCTATTCGGCGGAACAAGGCGCTATTCCGTTTTGAAAAGGGCCATTCCTGAGATAAGCGAAAAAATGCTCATTAGTTCGTTACAGGAGCTAGAGTTCCACGCGATTGTGGTCCGTAAAGTGGTGGAAGCAGTCCCTCCGCAAGTCGAGTATTCCTTGTCAGCGTACGGGCAATCAGTAAGCCCGGTGTTAGAAACCTTACTTGGCTGGGGAGAGGGTCACATCTCACAATATAGTGACAAAATTTTCAATTAGGGAAGGCTCAGCACGGTTGATCAAGACAGCACCGAATAGCAGATAAAGTATTGTCTATTTGAATTTACTTTTCCGTAAGGTGCCTGGTGTTCGGCAGCCGGTGACGTTCTTGTAAAACACTAATAACCTCAGCCATTGGTACGCCAGCGGCCACGAGTAGTACCAGCAAGTGGTAGAGTAAATCAGCCACTTCGCCCGGCAAGCTGTCACGGTGCCCAGCTACGGCGTCGATTACGGTTTCTACGGCCTCCTCTCCTACTTTTTGGGCAATTTTCGGCATTCCCTTCTTGAATAACGAGACCGTATAAGAAGTCGGAGCCCGCTCCGGAAACTGCTGCCGCTCCACAATCAATCGTTCCAGGGCCGCCAGAAAGCCAACGGGTGCGGCGGGCGACTGAGCCTGCTGCGGCTGGTCAAAGCAGCTTACGGTACCGCGGTGGCAAGTGGGCCCGGCCGGTAGCGCGCGCACCAGCACCGTGTCGGCATCGCAATCGACGTGCAAGCTGACTACTTTAAGGTGGTTGCCGCTGGTTTCGCCTTTGAGCCACAAGCAGTTCCTAGATCGCGAGAAAAACGTAACCCGCCCCTCCTGCTGGGTCCGCGCCCAGGCTTCCTCGTTCATATAGCCCAACATGAGCACCTGGCCGGTATCAGCATCCTGCACAATAGCCGGAATCAGGCCGGTAAGAGCATCGAAACGTAATGCAGCGGTAATGGAAAAGGCGGGCGTCATTAGCAAGCAGTATTAGTGGGTTACAGGCCCTTTAGGCAGCCAGGCATGCGACTGGCCGAAGACAAACAAGTAACAAAAGTCGACCGGGATAACTACAGCCGAACCGGAATGCCGGCCAGGTGCAGGTAGTGCTTAAGAGTGGGAATGGCCGTTTCGTTGAAATGAAAGATACTGGCAGCCAAGGCGGCATCGGCCCCGCCGGCTCGGAAAACAGCCGTAAAATCGGCCGGTTGCCCCGCCCCGCCCGAAGCGATTACGGGCACTGAAACGGCCTCGCTCACCGCCTGCGTTAAATCCAGCGCGAAGCCGGATTTAGTGCCGTCGTGGCTCATGGAAGTCAACAACAGCTCGCCCGCCCCTAAACTGGCGGCTTCCCGACACCAGGCCACGGCTTCACGACCAGTCGCTACCGTGCCGGCCCGCGTCATTATCTGCCATTGGCCTTCGACTAGCCGCGCGTCGACGGCTACTACCACGCACTGCGAGCCAAACCGCTGGGCCAGCTCATGGATAAGTTCGGGACGGGCCAAGGCGGCCGAATTAATCGATACTTTATCGGCGCCGCTCAGCAGCAAGGCTTCGACATCGGCCACCGTACTGATGCCGCCGCCTACCGTGAACGGGATATCGAGTACCCGGGCAACATCACGCACCAGCTCGGTGAGCGGCTGCCGGCGCTGATTGGTGGCAGTGATGTCGAGAAACACCAACTCGTCGGCACCTTCCCGGGCGTAGCGGGCTGCCAACGCGACGGGGTCGCCGGCATCGCGCAGGCCCTCGAACTGAACGCCTTTCACGGTGCGCCCGTCGCGGACGTCGAGGCAGGGAATGAGTCTTTTTTTGACCACGGAAGTGTTGAAGGTTTTGCGTAATGAGGTAAACTGAGGATAGCGCCACCCAGCCGGGAACCAGCCGCTGCGCAGGCTTTACAGGAAAGGCCGCAGATCCGGTAATGCAATCGTGCCTTCGTACAGCGCCTTGCCAATAATGGCCCCGTACATCCCGGCTTCGGCCAATGCTTCCAGGTCGGCCACGGTGGTGACGCCGCCACTGGCAATGAAGCGGGCGCTGGGGAACTGCTGCACCAGGGTTTTGTAGGTGGCCAGCGACGGGCCTTGCAGCAGCCCGTCCTTACTCACGTCGGTGCAGATAAAAGTCGTGCCTCCGGCCGCCAAATAGCTCGCAATGAAACCAGCCAGGGTTAAGAGACTTTGCTCGGCCCAGGCATTCACCATGATGTGCTCGCCCTTGAAATCGGCCCCCAGAAAGACGGTATCAGCCCCGTACTGCGACAGCCAGGCGTGGACCGTGGCGGGCTCGCGCACGGCCAGGCTGCCGGCCGTGACGTGAGCCGCACCAGCATTCAGCACCCGGGTGAGCGCCGCCTGGGTTTGAATACCGCCCCCCGCGTCGATGTCGAGCGTGGTTTGCCGGGCAATGGCTTCGAGCACGGCCAGGTTCACCGGCTGGCCGGCGCGGGCTCCGTCGAGGTCCACCAGGTGCAGCCGGCGCAGGCCGGCGTCCGCAAAGCGCCGGGCGACGGCGACGGGGTCGGAATCGTAAGTAGTCTGGCGAGCAAAGTCACCGGCGCTCAGCCGGACGCAGTGGCCGTTTACCAGGTCGATGGCGGGAATAATTTCCACAGGATACGCAAAAAAAGAACCTACAAATCGAGAAAATTGGCCAGTATACGGGTTCCGACCGCCCCACTCTTCTCCGTGTGGAACTGGACGCCGTGAAAATTGCCGTGTTGCACCGCCGCGCTAAACGGGGCTGGGTGCAAGGCCTGGGCCGTGGTGTACTCTCCCACCGGGGCATAATAGCTATGCACAAAGTATACGTGATCAGCCGCGCTGACCCCGGCAAACAAGGGCCCGCGCAGGGCCTGCAGGTTGTTCCACCCCATGTGCGGGACCTTGTGGGCAGCATCGGGCACGAAGCGCTGCACCGTGAATGGCAGGAGGCCCAGTAAAGAAGTATTATTCTCTTCACTGTGTTGCCCGAGCAGCTGCATACCCAGACAAATGCCCAGAAAGGGCTGCGTGAGCGTAGGCAGCACCACATCGAGGCCGGCCGCCCGCAGGGCTTGCATCGCGGATGACGCTTCTCCTTCGCCGGGGAACAGCACTTTGTCTGCTTTCCGTAAAGCTTCGGGGTCGGCGGTCAGGGTCGGCTGTACTCCTAGCCGCTCCAGGGCAAACAGCACGGACTGAACGTTGCCTCCCTTATAATCTACAACTGCAATCTCCATAAGGTAATCTATATTTATTCATTTGGGAAATGGCAGTACTACACAAACTCATTCCCTTTATTGTACATTTGGATAAAAAAGATCGTTCGGCCCTATTCCTAGAGAATACCTTTTGTGCTGGGAATGGCTGAGGAGTTATCCCGCTGCAAGGCCATCTTGATGGATTTGGCGACCGCTTTGAAGATGGCTTCGATTTTGTGGTGTTCGTTATCGCCGGTACACGAAATGTTAAGAGTTGCGCGGGAGTTGTCAGTGAACGACTTAAAGAAGTGAAAAAACAGTTCCGTGGGTAAGTCCCCTACCCGCTCGCGGCGGAATTCTGCGTTCCAAACCAGCCAGGGACGCCCCGAGAAGTCGATGGCTGCCTGAGCCAGGGCCTCATCCATGGGCAACAGAAACCCGTAGCGCGCCAGGCCCCGCTTATCGCCCAGCGCCTGGGCAAAGGCCGTCCCCAGGGCCAGGGCGGTATCCTCTACGGTGTGGTGCTCGTCAATGTGTAAATCACCTTTTACACTTATGGATAAATCAACACCGCTGTGCCGGCCGAGCTGTTCGAGCATATGATCGAAGAAACCCAAGCCGGTGTGAATGTCGGTTTGGCCGGTTCCATCCAGGTTCAGGCGAATCGCGATTTGGGTTTCGTTGGTATTACGCTCCATCACGGCTACCCGGGCCGGGTAGCGCAAATGCTGGTAGATGGCTTCCCAGCTGGTAGTGGTAAGGGCCGCCCGGGAGTCGGGCTCCTCTCCTATCAGAATAGCCTGGCTGCCGAGGTTAGCCGCCAGCTCCACATCGGTGAGCCGGTCACCGATGACGTACGAGCTCGCCAGGTCATAGTCGTTGGCGGGTTCGAGGTAGCGGCCGAGCAGGCCGGTGCCGGGCTTACGGGTGGGCAGGCCCTCGTGCGGGAAGCTGCGGTCGATGTGTTCGGCCGCGAAATGAATGCCCTCGCCGGCCAGGATGTCAAGCATGAGCCGATGTGCCGGCCAAAAGGTGTCTTCGGGGAAGCTCGCCGTGCCCAAGCCGTCCTGGTTAGTTACCAGCACTAATTCGTACTCGGGCAGCTCGCGGGCAATGCGGGCCAGGGCGCTGATGCAGCCGGGCAGAAAGGCAAACTTCTCCAGGCTGTCGACTTGCTGGCTGGGCTGGGGTTCCACGAGGATGGTGCCGTCGCGGTCAATAAACAGGGCCTTCTTCACTTCAATGGGATTAAGTTATTGGGAGCCGGGTGCCGGTGGTCAGCGGAATACGGAATCCCGATTACCAACCCCGAACCCGGGAATGTTCAGGGCACAACCGTTGCCTCGGCGGCGAGTTCGGTTTGAATTTCCGTCAGAGCGTCCAGTAGCCGGGCATTTTCGGTCGCAGTTCCCACGGTCAGGCGCAGGCAGCCGGCGCAGCCAGGCTGGGTGGTACGGTTGCGCACCACGATGCCCCGCGCCCGCAGCTGCTGATACACGGCCGTCGCATCGACGGTAAAGCGCACGAGCAGAAAATTGGCGTCCGAAGGGAAAACGTGGGCCACAAAAGACAGCCGCGGCAGCCGCTCAGCCAGCCACGCGCGACCGCTCAGCAGCTCGGCCCGCAGCTCAGGCAGGCGCGGAGCGGCGGCCAACGCCGCCAACGCATGCGCTTGGGTGGCTGCCGAAATGTTGTAGGGGGGCTTGATTTTATCGAAGTAGGCAATAAGGGCCGGCGCGGCGTACGCCACGCCCAGCCGCAGCCCCGCCAGGCCCCAGGCTTTGGAGAAGGTTTGCAGCACCACCAGGCGCGGAAACTCGCCCAAGCGGGTGGTCCAGCTCGGTGCATTCGCGAAGTCGGCATAGGCTTCATCCACCACGACCAGCCCTTTGAACGTCCGCAGAATGGTGGTTACGGCCGCCTCCGCCAGTAAATTGCCGGTGGGGTTGTTGGGCGAACACAGGAATACCAGCTTGGCCGCCGATGCCGCCAGCACCTCGGCCGCATTAGCCGGCAGCTGAAAATCGGGCGTGAGCGGCAGCCGCTCAACCCGTACGTCGTTGAGGTTGGCCGCAACCTCGTACATGCCGTAGGTGGGCGGACACACGACCAGCGCATCCTGCCCGGGTGTGCACGTAAGGCGCACCAGCAGGTCGATGGCCTCGTCGGACCCGTTGCCCAGAAAGATATTGGCCGGGGAAACGCCCTTGAGCCGGGCCAACTCGGCCTTGATGGCGCGCTGGTGGGGGTCGGGATAGCGGCTAAAATCAGCCGGGCCCACCGACCCCAGGCTGTTTTCGTTGGCGTCGAGCATAACCGGCGCCAGGCCCTCAAACTCATCGCGGGCCGAAGAATACGGCTGCATGCGCTCTATGCTGGGGCGAATCAGACCCGCGTACGGACTGGCCGCTTCGGCTGGGGCTGATTGCGGAGCGGGCATAGCGGCGTCCTCCCCCGAACGGCCACCGGCCTGCTGAGCGGCGAGCCGCAGCGAGACGGCCCGGGCGTGGGCGGTCAGCCCTTCGGCGGCGGCCATAGCCTCTACCACCGGACCAATGGCTTGCAGGCCCACCGCCGACAGGCGCTGAAAGGTGATGTTTTTGACGAACGAGGCGAGCGACACGCCGCTATACTGCCGGGCATACCCGCCGGTGGGCAGCGTGTGGTTGGTGCCCGAGGCATAGTCGCCCACCGCCTCCGGCGTCAGGTGACCCAGAAATACCGAGCCCGCGTTGGTTACCTGGGGGGCCAGGGTCTCAGCGGCATCGGTGGCCAGGATGAGGTGTTCGGGCGCGTACTGGTTGGAGAACGCCAGCATGGCGGCCGGGTCCGGCAACAGCACCGCCCGGCTGTTGGCCAGGGCCTGGGCGGCCACGGCACGGCGCGGCAGGGCGGCCAGCTGCAGTTCGAGCTCCGCCTGCACCTGCTCCACGACGCTGAGTGAATCGCTGAGCAGCACGACCTGCGAATCGGGCCCGTGCTCGGCCTGCGACAACAAATCAGCCGCTACGAAAGCGGGGTTGGCGCTGGCGTCGGCGATGACCAGCACTTCGGAGGGCCCCGCGGGCATGTCGATGGCCACACCGTACTCGGCGGCGGCCAGCTGTTTGGCGGCCGTCACGTAGCGGTTGCCCGGGCCAAAGATTTTATCGACGGCCGGCACGCTCGCCGTGCCCAGGGCCAGGGCGGCGACGGCCTGGGCCCCACCGGCTTTCACCACCGTGGTAATTCCCAGCAGCTGGGCAACAAACAAAATCACCGGGCTCACGGAGCCATCGGGCTGGGGCGGGGTGCACACCACCACCTGGGGGCAGCCGGCCAGGCGGGCGGGGACGCCCAGCATCAGCAGGGTGCTGAACAGCGGGGCCGAGCCGCCGGGCACGTACAGGCCCACGCGCTGCACCGGCACCGCCCGGCGCGAGCAGACCACTCCGGGCATGGTTTCGACCCGCAGCTCGGGCTCGCGCTGGGCGGCGTGGAAGGCTTCGATGTTGGCCCGGGCCTGGCGAATGGCCGCTTGCAGGTCGGCGGGCACTTGAGCCGCGGCGGCCGCCAGCTCGGCTTCCGACACCAGCAGGCTGGTGAGCGGGGCCTGGTCGAGCTCGGCAGCCAGGGCCAGCAGGGCCGCATCGCCACCCTCGCGTACCTGGGCAAAAATGGCGCGCACCCGGTCGGCTACCTGGGACGCTTCGCCCGCGGCCGGGCGCTGCTGCAGCGCGGGCCAGGTGCGGGGGTCGGGGTAAGAAAACAGCTGCATGGCGAACCGGGCTAAGCAATCATTTTTTCAATGGGCAGCACCAGGATGCCCTCGGCCCCGACGGCTTTGAGCTGGCTGGTGATGTGCCAGAATTCGTCTTCCTGCACCACCGACTGCACCGATACCCACCCCGCCTCGGCCAGGGGCGTGACAGTGGGCGACTTGATGCCGGGGAGCAGGCGGCGCACTTCGTCCAGGGCCGTCAGCGGGGCGTTCAGCACGATGTATTTGTTGCGCTTGGCCCGGCGAACTGCCTGCATGCGAAACCGCAGCTGCTCCAGCAGGTCGGCTTGCTCAGCGGATAAGCCGGGCTGGGCAATGAGCACCGCTTCGGAACGAAACACGGTTTCGACCTCGCGCAGGCCGTTGCCGAGCAGTGTAGAGCCGCTGCTCACAATGTCGCAGATGGCCTCGGCCAGGCCGATGCTGGGCGCAATCTCCACCGAGCCGCTGATGGTGTGCAAGTGCGCCTGCACGCCGTGCTCGGCCAAGTAACGACCCAGAATGTTCGGGTACGAGGTGGCGATGTTCTTGCCCTGCAGGGCCGCCACCGAAGGATAGGCGGCGGCGCGCGGCACGGCCAGGCTCAGGCGGCACTTGCTGAAGCCGAGGGCTTCCACCTCCAGGCCTGGGAAACCGGCCTCGACCAGGACGTTCTGGCCAACAATGCCCAGGTCGGCCACGCCATCCTGCACGTAGCCGGGAATGTCGTCGTCGCGCAGAAACAGGATTTCGAGCGGAAAATTGGTGGCTTCGGTTTTGAGCTTATAGGAGCTGCTGATGAAGTTGATGCCGCATTCACGAATGAGGGCGAGCGAGTCCTCGCTGAGGCGACCGGACTTTTGAATGGCTAATCGGAGCATGAAAAGGGTAAGAGGCGGGCCGGGCCCGGCAAAGAGCCCCACTAAATTCCGCGCGGCGGGGGATGACGGCAGAATTTCCCGGAATGGTAAGACGTGAAGTCCGGCGCTACTGCTCACCGGACGGCGGCGGTGGAGGCGCGAGCGGCCGGGGCCAGCTTAGCAGCCCCCGGCGCACAGCCCGGCCTCCCCCAGATGGTGGTGATGGTGAGAAGCACCCACGCCAACGACCCGACCCGCGGCCAGACGGAAGGCCCGAGGGGTCGTAACAGCCAAAGTAAATAAGCGAGCCAATCGGGTCATGGAGGGCAAAGGTAGGACAGAAAACCAAACGGCCAGCAGCTAACCGGCCCTTTTCGGTTTGCCGCACGATTACCGATGAGGCTAGTGAAAAGTTTACTCAGGCGGCAATAATTTTCAGCGCCGCCCGTACTTGCGCTAAAAAACGGGAGATGTCGAGCCTGCTTACTTTTCTAAATTCGGTGCAGCCCTTAGGCGAGGAACTGCGGACGGCCATTTTGCAAAGAACCGTCCGGGAGTACTTGCCCGCCCGCACGCTGCTGCTGGCCCCGGGCAAAGTGGCGCGGCAAGTATACTTCCTTGAAACCGGACTGGTGCGGGGCTACACGCTGCTGCACGGCCGCGAAATCTCCTCCTGGTTTATGCAAGCAGGCGATTTTGTCATCTCCATTGTCAGCTTCCTCACGCAGCAACCTTCCGAAGAATACCTGGAATTGTTGGAGCCCGCCGTGGTACACTCCATTACGTACGACCAACTGCAAGCGCTGTACCACGACTTCCCCGAATTCAACTTCATCGGCCGGCGGCTGATTGAGAAATACTACGTGCTGAGTGAACAGCGGGCCCAGCACCTGCGCTCGCGCACGGCCATTGAGCGCTACGAGCTGCTCTTGCAGGACTTTCCCTCGGTGTTTCAGCGGGTGGCGGTGCAACACATTGCTTCCCACCTGGGCATGGCCCCGGAAACCCTGAGCCGGCTACGGAACAAGCCCGCTTAAGGCTCCCGGCCGGAACCGAATATGACAATTATCAGGAAAATGGCCGGGGCTGGCCGGCACCTTTGGGGTATTGTTTCACCCCTTAAACTTTAGGCCATGCTCCCCCTTATTTTCGCCGTATTCGTCGGCTGTTTTCTGCTCGAACGCCTTTTCCCGGGCTGGAAGCTACCGGCCGTCCCCACTTGGACCATCCGGGTGCTGGCCGTTAATCTGCTGCAATTGCTGGTGGTCGTCGTGGCCGGTTTCAGTTGGGAGAAGTGGCTGTCGGCGTATTCGCTGTTTCACTTGTCGCGGCACGTGCCGGCCTGGGCCGGGGGCCTGCTGGCGTATTTCGTGGCTACGTTCGTGTTCTACTGGTGGCACCGCTGGCGCCATACGGTCGATTTCCTGTGGCAGCACTTCCACCAAATTCATCACAGCCCCCAGCGCATCGAAGTCATTACTTCTTTCTATAAGCACCCGCTGGAGATGACGGTCAATTCCATTATTGGGGGCTTGCTCATTTACACCCTGCTAGGCCTGAGCCCGGAGGCCGGGGCCATTTATACGCTCTGTACGGCCCTGGGCGAGTTTTTTTACCACACCAACGTCCGCACGCCCCGCTGGGTGGGCTACATTTTTCAGCGGCCCGAAATGCATCGCATTCACCACGAATACGAGAAGCACGCCAACAATTACGGCGATATTGTGTGGTGGGACATGCTCTTCGGCACCTACCACAACCCGGAAAAATTCACAACTTCCTGCGGCTTCGATACCCCTAAGGAGCTGCGCCTGCTCGACATGCTGCGCTTCCGCGACGTGCACAAAGACTAGCGCCCGGGGGTCAGAACCGGGCAATCAGCCGCAGGTTCACCACGCGCTGCGACAGGTAGCTGGGCACGGAGTACGTCACGCCGTTCACATCCTGCAGGTAGCTATATCCAGCCACATTGTTGGCGGCCAGCACGTTGAGAATCTCCAGGCCCAGCCATAGGCTTTCGAAGCTGTAGAAATGCGCTTTAACCGCATTGGCGTTCTTGAGGCCCACGACTTTGGAGAACCCTAAATCCACCCGCCGGTAGGTGGCTACCAGCGCGTTGGTCCCCCGCAAATCGGGCTGGTTGGGCGGGCTGAACGGCAGCCCGGTCCCCACGACCAGGTTTACGTAGCCGCGCACCGAAGGATTGTTGGGCATGTGGTCCTGGAAAAATATACCCACGTTCAGCCGCTGGTCCTGCGGACGGCGGATGAACCCCTTGGCTTGCCGGCTGATCAGGCGGCCATCCGCGTTGTAGGAGCTGCTGGAGTCCCCGTCCACGTTTTCGCGCGTGGTGAGCACGCCCAGACTAAACCAGGACTCGGCGCCCTTCACGAATTCGCCGCTCAACCGGGCGTCGAAGCCCGCCGCGTAGGCCCGGGCGTTGTTCTTGGCGAAATAACGCAGCCGCACGTTGTCGACGTCGTACGGCACTACGTCGGTCAGGTACTTGTAGTAGGCTTCGGCCGAGAACCGGAAGGGCCGGCCGTACTGCTGGAAGCTGATTTCCTTGCCCACGATGAAGTGGTACGAGCGCTGGGCCCGCAGCTCGGGGTTGAGGTAGGCCCGCTGCACCCCGAGCTGAATGGTTTGCTGGTCGCGGAGCTCGCGGTAGAACGGGGGCTGGTAATACACCCCGACCGCCGCCTTAAACGAGCGGTTGGGATGGCGCCGGCTGATTTGCGAGTACTGCACCCGCGGGCTAATGACGAGCTGGCCATTGGTAGTCCAGTAATGCGCGCGAACGCCGTAGGTCAGGGTGCGCAGCGTATCCAGGCTCCAGGTGTCTTGCACGAAGCCTTGGCTGCGCGTGCTGGTCAGGCCCAAGTCGGTGCGCAGCCGCAGCCGGCGGGCATCGGGCACGAAATCGGCCGAGTCGGCAAAGCTGTACTCGTCGAGGGTATCGTCAATTTTTTCGCGGCCGATTTTGGCGCCCCAGCGGACGGTATGCTCGCCGCCGGGCGTCCAGCGGCCGCGGGTTTCAGCGGTATAAATCTGGGCCTTTAGGAAGTTGCGCGAATGCTTAAACTGCGAGCCAATGTCGCGCTGGCGCACGGCCTGGTTGAAGTCGGGCGAGTTGGGGTCGCGGTTGATTTCAGCAAACGTGTACGCGGCTTCCACATCGCGAAACTCAAATTCCCGCGAAACCAGGGCCGAGCCCAGCACTTCCATCTGCAGCCGCGACGAGAAGTCGTGCTTCAGGCTCAGCCCACTCTGGTAAGTGTCGAACTGCATGCGCTCGCGGCCCGCGTAGCCAATAAAAACGCGGGTAAACTGGTTGAGGCCGGTCGAGAAAGTAGCCTGGCCGGTTTGCGGCGAGAAGCGGTAATCGTTGTGGGCCACCACGCCCAGCAGCCCGAGCGTAGTCCGCTGCAGGTCGTCCTTCGGGCCCAGGCCAATGGTTACGAAGGCCTGGGCGTCGTAGAACGTGGGGTTGTAGCCGCCCTGCGCCTGCTTCAGGGAGCTGAGCACGTACTGCGCGTTTTTATAGCGCACGCCAGCCAGGTAACTCACCCGGCCGTTGGCGGAGCGGGCCTCGGCGTGGGCCGCGCCGCCCACCAGGCTGCCCGTGAGCGAGGCGGCGAACTTCCGGGGCGTTTTGTACTCAATGCTCAGCACCGAGGCCAGCTTGTCGCCGTACTTCGGCTGCCAGCCGCCCGCGCTGAACTCTACCTGCTGCACTAAATCGGGGTTGATGAAGCTCAGTCCCTCCTGCTGCGCCGCGGTCACCAAGAACGGCCGGTACACCTCGAAGCCGTTGACGTACACCAGGTTCTCGTCGTAATTACCGCCGCGGACGTTGTACGTGCTGCTCAGCTCGTTATTAGATGCCACCCCGGGCAGCGTCTTCAGAATCGCATTGAAATCACCGAATGGCGAAGGAATTTCCTTGGCGGCCCGGGGGTCGATGCGCGTGATGCTGACTTGTTCGCGGGAATTCCCCTGCTCGGCCCGAGCAGTTACCCGCACGCCCCCCAGCGCCTTGGTATCCAAGCGCATGATCAGGCTTAAGGGCTTGGTGGCATCGGCCGGCAGCTTCAGCGGCACCCGCAGCGACAGGTAGCCCAGGCGCCGCACCACGAGCACGACGGCCTGTCCTAGCGGGGGCACCCGCACCGATAAGGAGAACGTACCGGCGGCGGTGGTATTAGCCCCGCCCGGCTGACCCTCCACTCCCACTACCGCCAGTTCCAACGGCTTGCCATTGGCATCACGCAGGGTGCCGCTGACGGTCACGACTTCCGCCGCGGGGGCCTCAAGAGAACCTGGCGTTTGGGCCGGCGCCGCTTGGGGGGTGAGCATTACCAACAGCGGCCACAAGGCCAAGGGTAGCGCGGGGGCCACGCGGCAACCCGTAATTTTGGAAAATGGCAACACAGGGGACGGGGGCGGCGTAACGAGTTGTTTCACGAGGCTTAAAACGTGTGAGCGCCGCGTCTATTGCTGACGGCTTGCCGCCGACAGGTTTGGCAAGCCGGCTTCCACTTCGTCCAGGTGCTTCCGCAGGCGGGCCAGCGTGGCCACCGGCCCTTCGGGGGCACTGAATACAAAGTTGCCGGCCACCAGCACGTCGGCGCCGGCTTCCACCAGCGGGCCCGCGTTGTCCAGGCTCACGCCGCCGTCGACCTCAATAAGCGCATCGGAGCCGGTATCGAGCAGCAGTTCCTTGAGCATGGCCACTTTCTTCAGGGTATTGGGAATGAAGGCCTGGCCCCCAAATCCGGGGTTTACCGACATTACCAGCACCACATCCAGGTCGGCGGCCAGGTCTTCGAGCAGCGCCACCGGCGTGTGCGGATTCAAGGCCACCCCGGCCCGGCAGCCCAGGTGCTTGATTTGCTGCACCACCCGGTGCAGGTGGGGGCAGGCTTCGTAGTGGACTGTGATGTTGGTAGCGCCCGCATCGCGAAAAGCGGCCAAGTAGTGCTGGGGCTCCTCAATCATCAGGTGCACGTCAATCGGCTGCTTGGCGTAGCGGGCCACGGCTTGCAGCACCGGCAAACCAAACGATATATTAGGAACGAAGCGGCCGTCCATGACGTCAAAATGCAGCCAGTCGGCGGCGCTGGTGGCCAGCCGCTCGGTTTCAGCTTGCAGATTGGCCAGGTCAGCGGCCAGAAATGAGGGGGCCAGCAGCGGGGCACGGCGAGTAGGATTCATGCGGACGAAGATACGGCCGAGGCGCCCTACCAGAACGCGTCCAGCCGGCGCCCCGGCTCTACTTTTGCGGCGGAGCAGCGGGCAGCCCCGGCTGGGTAGCCGCTCTCCGTTCCGCCTCGCCTCACGTTCCACTCCCCGTGCCCCACCTCGTTCCTCTGCTCATCCGCGGCATCAACAACCTTTCCGATGCGCGCTACTGCGCCGGCATGGGCGCCGATAAACTCACCTTCGTTCTCGACCCCGCCCTGCCCGGCTACCTCGACCCGAAAACCGTTAAGGAGCTGGCCGGCTGGGTGGCCGGCGTTGAGCTAATAGGTGAATTCGACCAGCTCAGCGCCCCTGAAATCAATGCTATAGCTACCGAGTGCGCGCTCGATGCCGTGCTCCTGCGGCGCCCGCGCCCAGCGGAGGAATTAGCCGAAATTGCCCCTCCCGTTTACCTAGAGCTGGCCGCGGAGTCCCGCTCCGCAGACTTTCTCTTTCCCCCTTCGGTAGCGGGGCTCGTGTTAGAATTACCTGAAGCGGCCGGACCGGCCACGCTGGGCTTAGTGGGTGAGCTGGCGGGCCGCGGGCCGCTGTGGTTGGGCACGGGCCTGCACCCGAGCCGAGCCCGTGACCTGGTCAGTCAATTCTCTTTAGCGGGCTTGGTGTTTCCCTCCGGCGACGAGGTGAAGCCCGGCCTGCGCGACTTCGACCAGCTCGAAGCCGTATTTGAAGCGCTGGAAATTGAATAGCTAGCTTTACTAGGTACCGATTATGTGATCACCCCGCTCATGATGCGGCACAGGGCCCTTTGGACCGCGAGCCACCACCCGACTTTGTGCTTGCCCCGGCCGACGAACGCCCACACCTCCCCCACTTCAAGGCTTCCGGTTTCCGGCGCTGGGCCTTTTCCGTCCGACGCGGCGGCAGCCGGAGCCAGACCAGCGCTACTTTAGCCGCTGGCCATCCGCGCCACACCAGTGGCACACACGTGCGATACGCAGACCGGATCAACCGCTTCACTGATCGTGTCAGTGCGCGGCTCAATAAATAGAATATTCCATTGCATTACCGGGAACCTGCGCCCGGCTCGCCCGCAGCGGAGTCGGGGCGGCAAGGCGCCGATTATTTTCACCTGATAAAAGTCGCGTTTCGACCTGACTTTTATCAGGTTTTTGCTTTCCTAGCTACGCTTATTTCGGACCGTCATTACACGCCGGCCAGCAACGGTGCTGGGCCGGCGTGATGCCCGAACTTCCCCATGCCTTCCCACACCATGAAAGCCGCCGTGGTTCATGCCTACGGCCAGCCCCTCCAAATTGAACAAGTGCCCGTGCCCAAGGTGGTGCCGGGCCGCATCCTGGTGAAAGTCGCGGCCTGCGGCGTGTGCCACACCGACCTGCACGCCATCAACGGCGACTGGCCGGTGCAAGCGACCCTGCCCCTGATTCCGGGCCACGAGGGTGTGGGCACGGTGGTGGCCGTGGGCGAGGGCGTAACGGCCGTTATGGTCGGTGACCGGGTAGGCGTACCGTGGCTGCACACGGCTTGCGGGCATTGCGAATACTGCCTCACGGGCTGGGAAACCCTCTGCCAGCAGCAGCAAAACACCGGCTACTCGGTGCCCGGCAGCTACGCCGAATACGTGCTGGCTGACCCCAACTACGTGGGCATTTTGCCCGATAATCTCTCGTTTCAGGCAGCCGCGCCAATCCTCTGCGCCGGCGTCACGGTGTATAAAGGCCTAAAAGAAACCGAGGTGAAGCCCGGCCAGTGGGTAGTGATTTCGGGCGTGGGCGGGCTGGGCCACTTGGCCGTGCAGTATGCCAAGGCCATGGGCATGCGCGTGGCGGCCGTGGACGTGCGCGACGACAAGCTGCAGCTGGCCCAGGCCATGGGCGCCGAAGTGGTGGTGAATGCCGAGCGGGAAGCTCCCGTGGCTGCCATCCAGCGGGCCACTGGTGGCGGGCACGGCGTACTCATCACCGCGCCCTCGCAGCCGGCCTTTGCGCAGGGCGTGAACATGCTGCGCCGCCACGGCACGCTGGCGCTGGTAGGTTTGCCGCCGGGCAGCTTCGAGCTCAACATCTTCGACGTGGTGCTGACCCGCAAAACCGTGCGCGGCTCCATCGTCGGCACCCGTCAGGATTTAACGGAAAGCCTGGCTCTGGCCGCCGAGGGCAAGGTGAAGGTGCACTACCGCTGCGAACCTCTGGAAAACATAAACCCGGTGCTGGAGGCTATGAAAGCCGGACAAATTGAAGGCCGGGTGGTGCTAAATTTCGAGGCAGCATGAAGCTGGCTGCACCTGTTCACTACTCAATAGCCATTCGCTCATTCAATGGGGGCTAGAGCGCCGGCAGCGCCAACTAGAAGCTTCACTATGAGGTGCAAAACTGGTTTTCTGGCGCGGCCCCGCCCGCTTTTGTTCACACTTATCAGATGCGACAAAATATTGGCTACGTTGACCGGCGGCGTCTGATTCTGTAATCATCATTGGGGTGCTCTTGCGGGAGCAGCACACCGGCGCAACGCTTGCGGCCGTTGTCAGATGCCCAAGCCCCGTGCTACACAAACGGACTACTTGGTTTAAGCAGCTCGGTCGGTCACGACCAGTGTTGATCAGGTAGTTTTCTCTTTGGTCAACTTAACTTGGAAGCCCAGGCTTCGCAACAACCTCTTACTTTATTTAAAATCATGACCCCGACTGCCCCTCTCCCAACTGGAAAAATATTAGCCGAAATACCAATATCAGCGACGGATTCCTTGGCGGCCACTTCCGTCACTGCCCCGCCTTCGCTGGCCGAGCGCCTAGCCCAAATTCTCAGCAGCTCGGTCACGGCCCGCACGGTGTACGGCGAGGCCGTGTCGCGCGATGGCGTAACAGTGATTCCTGTAGCGCGGGCCATGTACGGCTTTGGCGGCGGGAGCGGCACCGGTCCCAACGCGCAGGGCGGCACCGGGGGCGGCGGGGGTGTCACCCTGTCCCCCATGGGCTTCATCGAGTTGAAAGAAGGAAGCAGCCGCTTCCGGCCCATTCGAAACTCCGTGGTGCCGCTCGTGGCCGTGAGCGGCGTGGTGGCCCTGTTGCTGTTGCGCAGCGTGCCGATGCTGCTGAAGCGCCGCTAGCGACGCGGCAGCGCCCTGGCCTGAAGCTTCGGGCCAGGGCGCTGCCGGCCTGAGAAGGCAAAAACCACGGGCTGCTTAACCTCATGGAGTCGGCGGTGGTCATCAAAAGCTTCGTGCGCAAAGGCTACGAGGAAGAAATGCTGGACGCTCTCGATGCCGTGGAGCCCAGCGGACCGGTGCAGCCCACGCACCTGGGTGGCACCTTCGAAGTGCGCCACGTCAGCTTCACCTACCCCACCGGCACGACGTCAGCCTGACTATCGTGACCGGCGATACCACGGCCCTGATGAGCGGCGCCGGCAGAAGCACCGTGTTGAACCTGCTCTGCCGCTTCTACGAGCCCAACAGTGGTGACTAGGCTGGCGACGGGCGCCCAACTGCGAGCTTAACGCAGCCAGCGCACCAGCCAGCAAAACCGAAAAGTAAGAGTGAGGAAGTGACGATGCCGAATGATGCGCCCGCAGGCCGGGCACGGTGGGAAATGAGATTGCCCAACATTCGCTATTTGGCGCCCTCGGCACGCTGACGCAGTTTAGCCTTGCCCCATGATTTTCGTCATGTTTTGCTACGCCCACTTTCACTTTACTCTCACTGCTGCGCCTGCTTCGAACAAGTTCCGTCGCACCGCCTCGTCACGGCCGTACACGTCGGGGAAAAACCGGAGGTGGCCCGCTTCGCCCACGCAGGTGGCGTAGCGCACAAACAGCGGCAGTGGGCGGCGTAAGCGCACGTCGTGAGGCTGGGGCTGGCGGGCACAGGCCGCCTCGTTGGGCAGTTGCACGGAGCGCCCCTCGCGGTGCAGTAGGTAAGCTGCCAGCGCCAGGGGCTCCGCCAGGCGGATGCAGCCGTGGCTGAAGGCGCGGGTGGGCCGGTCGAAATACTGGCGCATGGGCGTGTCGTGCAAATAAACTGAGTAGGGATTGGCAAAGCGGAAAACCACGTTGCCCAGGGCGTTCTCGCAGCCTGCCGACTGCCGGATGGTGTACGGGAAATGCGCGGCCGTCACGGCCACCCAATTGATGGAGTACGGGTCGAGCCAGCGGCCCCGCTCGTCGTAGAGCGACAAGTTGTTCAAACCCAGGTAGCCGGGGTTTTCCTTGAGCCGGGGCAGCATTTCTTTGGTGGCAATGGAGTGTGGCACGTGCCAGTCGGGGGCCAGCGTAAAGTAGCGAATCGTGCTGCTGAGCGTGGGCGTGGGCGTTTCGGGCTTGCCGACAATGACACGGTGGTGGCGTACCACGGCATCGTTGGCCACTACCTGGAGCTCGTAGGCCGGCAGGTTGATGTAGACGTATTCGGGCACCGGGCCCCAGGCTTCCCAGCGCCAGCGTTCCAGGTTGAGGGCCGCTTTTTCATACTGCGCCCGGCGGGCGGCGGCCGAATCCGGCGGCGCGGGCTGCGCTAGCCACTGGGCCAGGGCCTGCTGCAGCTGCTGGTACTCGCGGTTGACTGGCTGGCCCGACAGCATGGCGGCCGTTACCCGGCCCTGGCCCAGCGCCGCCTGCAGCACGGCCACCGACTGCCACTGTTCCTTTCCTCCTTTGCTGCGGGCCGGCATGGTGTAAGGCCGCAGGCGGCCCCGGTGCAGGTCGCGCATAAAGCGCAGCACAGCATCACTGAGGCCTATTTCCAGCCGGGCCAGCTGCCAGGCGCGCTGTCGGGGAGCAGCCGGCAGACGGAGCGAGTCGCGCAGCGCCAGCAGCGGTGCCGGGAGGTAATCGGCGGGCAGACCGAACTCAGCAGCGCGCCCCAGCAGGCGCAGGGCGGCGAGGGCATCAGGGTTGAGGGTGTCGGCAGGCGTGGTCCAGGCGGGCGCACAGGCCGGAGCATAGAAGGCCCGCACCTCCGGGCCGGCTTGCAGAGCCGGGCTGGCCGCGGCAATGGTATCGAGTAGGGTGCAAATCAGCGGGGCCACCGACACGGGCTCAACAGCAGAAAAGGGCATTTTCACCGGCACAGCGGCTGTTGGCAAGCCCTGCGGGGTAGTACTGCATTGCAGCAGGGTCAAGCCTATGGAAAGGAACCAGAAACGAATGGCCGCCAGCATAACAGGAAAATTAATAAACCGAAATGTGATTCAAGGAAGCAAGCCGACTAATCCAATTTTCCGCAACTACCTTGAACTAAACCCATGCTTCACCGGGTGGTAGCTGGGCCGCCAGGCCGCGGCGAGTGCGGGATGGACAGACAAGCAGTTATCGCACAATAGCCGTGGCCTGCGCCGCGCTCTGCAACTGGGCAGCCTGCTCGGCTTCCGTGGCCAGGCCAGCCAGGGCGGGTAGGTCGAACAAGCGGCCGCGCAGCACCACGGCTTGAATCAGACGCAGGTTGCGGATGTCATCGAGTGGGTTGGCATTGAGCAGCACCACGTCGGCCTGGTAACCGGCATAGATGCGGCCCAGGTCAAAACCATGGCCGGTGGCCATGGCTGGGTTCACGGTGCCGGCGCGCAAGGCCTCGGCCGGCGTGAGGCCAATAGCCTGCAGACGCTCCAGTTCCTCGTGCAGGCTGCCACCGTGGAACAGGTTAGGCGTATCAGAACCGGCATCGGAGCCGGCCACCAGGCGCACTCCCAACTTCGCAAAAGTGGCTACCATGCGGCGTTGCAGCGAGTCGGCCAACCGGATGGTAGCCAACTTGCTAGCCGACAGGCGCGGCCGGTCGCGGCGGGCCTGGGCCCACCGCTGGCGCACGGCGGCCGGCACCGAACGCAGACGCGGGTCTTCCGGGTCGACATCGCGCCGGAGGCTAAAGTCGCGGGCCACTAGCCCCGGCGTCACGGAGATGCAGTAGTCCACCAAAGCTTGGGCTAGTTCGGTGCAGCGGCTGGCACTGAAGCTGGCGAGAATGTCGTGCTGCTGGGCCTTGATGCGATTTTGCAGGGTAGTGAGCGGCCGGGCACCCCCTAAAGCCAGGGCACGCGCTGCCACCAGCTCGGCCTCGCGGCTGGAGCAGCCCAGCAGCAGCTTATCGGTCTGCTCGATACCGCACTGGCCGGCCGAGACGGCATCCAGCACCGGCACGGCTTCGGGCACCGGCCCAATTAAGTGCACACGCCCTTCCCGGGCTGCCGAGGCAATGCCCCGGAAGGCATCGTGCGACAGGTACGGCCCGGGCTGTAGATTGCACCAGCCTGCCCGAATCAGGGCTTCGGCCCGGGCCCAGCCTTCGGTGCGGGAGGCGTTCAGGCCCAAACCGCTGCGCCAGTCGCCCGAGCCGTCGAGCACGGGGCCAGCCAGCTCGATGCGGGGCCCCACCCGCCCGCCAGTTTCCAGCGACTGGTAGGTGCGTAGCAGGTCGTTGAGGGGCCGGGCCGTGGTCACGTCGCGGATGCTGGTGATGCCCTGGGCCACGTACAGCGGCAAGGCCACCCGCTCGTCCTCCACCGAGGTCAGGGCATGGGTGTGCCCGTCCCAGAGGCCCGGCACCAGGTACTTGCCGGTGCCATCCACCGTGGGTACGCCCCGGCCCGCGGGAATCCATTTACCCACCGAGAGGATGACCCCGTCGCGCATCACCACGTTTTGGTGGGGCTCGATTTCGCCGTGGTCTACATTGACCACGTTCACGTTGGTAATCACCAGCTCATCAACGCGCGGTGGCATTACTACTGGCGGAATTGCAGCGGCCGGACGCTGCCCGATGGCCAGGTGTCCGGAGAAACTCAGCCTCAGCAGCAGTCCCAGAATCATAAGTGGTTTCATGGTCAAATGCAGTAAAATGAGAAACTTATCAGCAAATCAGTGCAGGGTAAATCACCGCCTTCGAACAGGCAGACGACCTACAGGTATTCGGGCACTTCCACGTGGGACCAGTGACGCAGGCGCAGGGTGGCGGCCAGGTCGTCAGTGGCCGGCGGTTCGCCGTGCACCACGAACGTTCGCCCGGGCGCGGGCTCAAACTGGTCGAGCCACTGCAGCAATTCCGCGCGGTCGGCGTGAGCTGAGAATCCGTCGAGCTGCTCGACGTGGCAACGCACGGGTCCCATTTCGCCGAACATTTTGATGGCTTTTCGCCCACCAGCAGGCGCCGGCCGCGGGTGCCTTCCGCCTGGTAGCCGATGAGCAGCGTATCCAGGGGGCGGGACAAGCGGTAGGGCAGATGGAGCACAATGCGCCTGCCCGTGTACATGCCGTTGGTCGAGATAATGATGCAGCGCCCCATCCGGTCATTCAGTGCCTTCGACTGCTCCACTTCCGTGACCAAGGGCGGCTCGCTGAAATCGAGCACGTTGCCGTGGCCCAGCTGGTGTACCGTGGGGTGGCGCGGGTAGAGGCCAGCCACCCGCAGGGCCATGAGACTGCCCACGAATACTGGCACCGGGGGGATGTGGCCGGCCGCCAGCAGCTTTTTCAGGTGTTGCCGGTTGACGTTCATGGCGGGAGTAGTAATTAGTGCTGCAAGGTTCCCCCTCTTCGCCCCCGGAAAGCATGACTATAATCAGGTGATTAACTAATTTTCGACAGGTCGCGGGCAGGCTCGCTGCCAGTCCTTTGCGGCAGAACGAACCGTTAAAATTGCCGCTGACTCATGGAACCTTCCCTGCTCATTCTCACGAATTTCTTTCCGGCCGCCAACAAGGCGCTGGACTACACCACGTGCCTTGCCGAGCCCTTAAAGGCCCGCTTGGTGCTGCTGTACGTGCGTCGCGGCTCCATCCTGGATCCGGAAATGTTCACCGGCGTGCTCTCGAAAGAAAACCAGGCCGCCGCCACCCTGGCTTTTAACAGCGTGGCCCGCCAAACCAAGGTGCCCGTGGAGGCCAAAGTAGGCCACGGGGGGGTAGCTTCTGCCGTTTCCGAAGCCGTGCGTGAGCATCATCCGCTGCTGGTGGTGCTGGGCCGCTCTGACTATTCAGATACGCCCGATGAACTGGTGCAGACCACTTCCCTCGACCTGCTGCGCCATGCTCCCTACCCCATGCTCGTAGTGCCGCATTCCGTGGTCAGCACGGTCCTGCCGAAGCGCGTGCTGCTGGCTGTGGATGGCGCGCCGTTCTCCTTGGGCGACCACCAATGCGCGGCGCATCACATCCTGACCGTCCTGGGAGCGGAAGTCACCATCTTCCACGTGGTGCCCGACGCTGGGCCCGCCGAGCTGCCCCTTGTGCTCGATTCCGTGCAGCGCACGGGCTTAACGCTCGGCCTGCCGCCAGTACAGAGCCACACTGTGGTGAGCGGGCACATCGCGGCGGCCATCCTACGAGCTGCCCAGCCGGAAGCCTACGACCTAGTAATACTCATTGCCCGGCGGCGCAGCTTTATGAGCAACCTGTTCCATCGCAGTGTCACCTCGCAGGTCCTGCTAGCCAGCAAGCTGCCGGTGCTCGTGCTGCCGGCCAGTTAGAGAATAGTTGTTGTATGCTTTCCATGATTTCGTAGCCCCTGTAACCGAACGGTGCTTAGCTCAGCTCGCATTTTTTCTGTTTCTGTCAAGCAAGGTTAATAAACTCTTATTGAGCTCAGCCATCTTGTCATCAGGTAGGGAGAAAAACTCCAGATCGAATTTTTCAACTGTAATCACTGCTTTTTTGATTATTTCTTTTCCTTCTCCCGTAAGCTCAACCGTTTTTGCTCTGGTATCCGTCAAGTGCTCTTGTCGCTGAACAAACCCTTTTTGTTGTAGAGTTCTCAAAACAGTTGAGGTTGTCATCGGGTCGATTTTAGTATGATTCGACAGGACTATCTGTGTTACAGCTTGTTCCTGGACAGCCAGCCAATGAATGCTTGCCATCAGAACGAATTGTGCATGAGTTAACCCGTATGCTTCTAATGCTTTCTTAATTTCTCGCTGCCAGAGATTGGTTACTTGCCATAGTAAAAAGCCGGAGCTTTCCTCTGGTCTTTCTATCTTAAAAATATTATCTGGTGATTTCATCGCAGCTCACTTAACTTAGGGAATGATAAGGTCGGAGGCCTCTTCTTTAGCTCCTAATATGCTTCGGAATAACTGCTTCATAACCTAGAAGCTCCTTTTATTTGTTGCTCGGTATCCTGTGGCAAGGCCTCAGCGATTTTCGCTGCTACCAACTTTACCCAAATAAAGCCTAATAATCCTTTAACTGAAACACTGTTAGTTATTTTTAATCCTTCTAAAACTTCCTCGAAGCGATGTTCAACGTACATTTTTGCAAACGGGAAATGAGTAAGCACGAGAAATCTTTTGTTTTCAATAAGCTCGATCAAATCGACCTTTAAGGTAGGTCCGCCATTAGGTCTTAGTGTAATCCTGTTCCCACTATCAAACCTGCCTTCTAACTTGGCAAACTCAATTCCTTTGTCCCAGGTATGCCAATTGTTTACATCAGCAAACAGGGCCCACATTTGTTCCTTGGTAACGTCCTTGGTTACTATCGAATGAGACTTTGTCCACATACGCTTATCGCTTTAAGAGCTTGTTGAATTGTCAGTACAAATATAATAATCGCACTTACAATAAACAAACTTAGGCACCTAGCTAAACTTATGGACTTGGCTGTCAGGAAGTGCTCCGCCTCACGTCAGGCGAAACTGCACATACTTAATGGGGACCCCCACCGCCCGATACTTTCCTTCGAAGTTGGTTTGAATAGCCTGCGCTTCAGCAAATTCCGGACTGCTTTCCGAATACAAGTCGCGCGTAAACCGCTCTATTGCAGTGCCAGGCCGCGCGGTTAGCGTTTCCAGGGTGTAGTCAAACAAACCGGCATTGTCGGTTTTCAGGTGCAGCAGGCCGCCGGGAGTTAACAATTGTTCGTACAGCGCCAGGAAGCGGGGCGACGTCAGCCGGCGCTTGATGTCGCGGTCGCGCGGGCGCGGATCGGGGAAGGTAATCCAGATTTCATCCAGCTCGCCGGGGCCAAATTGCGCGGCCAGGGCCTCGGCCCGCGTCCGGACGAACCCCACGTTGGTCAAGCCCAGCTCGGTGGCCCGGGTACTGCCCCGCCAGATGCGCTCGCCTTTGATGTCGAGGCCCAGAAAGTTCCGGTTGGGATGCCGCTGGGCCAGGCCCACGGTGTACTCCCCTTTGCCGCAGCCTACTTCCAGCGTCAGCGGGTGCGGGGCCGCAAAGAAGCTCGTGCGCCAGCGGCCCCCGAGCTGCTCGTATTCGGGCTTGCCGGGTTCAATGATGTCGGGCCGGGTGGCGTTATCCGTAAAACGGTGCAGTTTGACGCGGGGCAAAGCAGAAGGGATCAGAAATGAGGAAGGAAGCGTGAGAAGGAGAAAATAACTCCAATGGCTATTCTTTCTCTCGTATTCTTCCCTCTTAGTTAGTATACAGCTCGTTTACTTCGGCTACTACGAAGGTACTGCCACCGATGAACACCACATCTTCGGGGGCCGCCGCGGTGCGGGCCGCCGCTACGGCCGCCGCCACGGAGTCGTACGCCCGGCCCGATAAACCCGCTGCCGCGGCTTGCCGGGCCAGCTCTTCGGCGGCCAGGGCCCGCGGTATGTTGGCCGCACAAAAGTAATAAGTGCCCGTGGGGGGCAGTAGGGTCAGCAGGCTGGTCACGTCTTTGTCGTTCACGACGCCAATCACGGCGTGCAGCTGCTGGTTGGGCAACCGCTGCAGCTGGGCCACCACCGAGCGCAGGCCCGCGACGTTGTGGCCGGTGTCGCACACCACCAGCGGGCTTTGGCCGATGATGCTCCAACGCCCGCGGAGGCCCGTTAGGGGCACCACCTGGCGCAGGCCGGTGCGCACGGCTGCTTCGGTGACGCGGAACCCCTGGGCCCGCAGCTCGTCGAGGGTAGCCAGCACGCCGGGCAGGTTAAACCGCTGGTAGTCGCCGGCCAGGCCCAATTCGGCGTTGGGCAGGTAGGGCCGGCCGTGTTGGGTGAGCACCAACGGCCGCAAGCCGGTGGCCGGAGCGGGCTCGGCGGCAAAAGCGGCCTGATAAATGTGGTCGGCCATGACCAGGTGCGCTAGCTTGGCCGCGGCTTCGCGCGCAAACACGGGCGCTACTTCGGGCTGGGTTTGGCTGACCACCACCGGCACGCCCGGCTTGATGATGCCGGCTTTCTGGCTGGCGATTTCGGGCAGGGTATCGCCCAGCAGCGCCTGGTGGTCGAAGCTGATGTTGGTGATGAGCGACACCAGCGGAGTGATGACGTTCGTGGAGTCCAGGCGCCCGCCCAAGCCGACTTCCACAATGGCCACGTCTACTCGCTGCTCAGCAAAATAGGCAAAGGCAAGGGCCACGCACATCTCAAAGAACGAGGGCTGCACTTCCTCAAACAACGGGCGCCAGCGGGCTACCCACTGCACCAGGTAGTCGGGCGGCAATTCCTGACCATTGATTTTAATGCGCTCGGTAAACTCCCGCAAATGCGGCGAGGTGTAGAGCCCCACTTTGTAGCCCGCCGCTTGCAGCACCGCCGCTAACAAATGTGAACTGCTACCCTTCCCGTTGGTGCCCGCCACGTGTACGCTACGGAACTGCTGCTCGGGGTGCCCCAGCGCCGCCACGAGGGCTTCGGTATTGCCCAGGCCTTTCTTGAAACCCGCGGCCCCCACTCGCTGGAACATGGGCAGTTGGTCGTAGAGGTAAGCCAGGGTTTCGGAGTAAGTCACGAATCTAGGTAAAGTAACGTTGCAGCGGGCAAGTTAATAACAGGCTTTATTATCCAACTGGCTATAAATTCGACCAGCTTAGCATGATCCACTGGAGGCCCTAGCCAGCTTTAACCTACCCGCTGCACAACAGAAGGTAGACGCTTAATGGCAACCACTAGTTATCTCACTGTGTAGCGGAAGTTATAAAATCCCGTTGCTCCACCGGCCTTACCGTTAACATTGCGGAAGGATGCATTCAGCAGGGCATCACGGACAGCCTTTGCCTGCTCCGGCGAGATGCTGCCCGACACTTTTGTTACTGCCTGAACCTCCCCCTCCGCATCGATTATAATTTTGAATCGCGCTACCCCCGGGTTATCATCAAGCTTGGGAATTTCTGGGACATTTGTAATTGCCCAGCCGCTCATCTCCAGGCCCCCACTACCGGGGCTGCTGCCGCTGCCGCCACTGCCCGGCGCACCGTAGAGGGCTTTGGCATCGAGCGAGCCGTTCGGGTTGCCCTGGTCGCCCACGGTGCCGGGCCGGTCGCCGTTGTTGTTGCCGGTGGGCTCGTTGCTGCTGCCGTTCGCGCCATTGCCACCGCCGGTGGCGCTGCCGTTGGGCGAAAAGGCCACCGCGACTTTGCGGGCCGGCCGGGGGGTCGGTTTCACTTCCTCTTTGGGTGGCGCCGGCGTTTTGACGGGCTCTTCCGCAACGGGGCTTTCTTCCGCCTCACTCGTGATGACTTTCGCCTGCTCGGCGGGCGTGGGCGCGGGCGTGGCCGCCACGGGCTGGGGCTGCGGGTCGGGGCTGGCCACCGGCGGGCGGCTGTCGGCCCGGTTCGGCGAATTGTTGGCCGGGGCCCGGCTTTGCACATCTCCCGAGCCGGCCTCGTCGAGGCCGTAGTTTAGCTCTACGCCGTCGCCGCCCCCCAGCGCACTCAGTGGCGGGTTGGGCCCCTTAAATACGGTAAAGATGAACAGCAGCAGCAGCAGCCCATGAACCACGAGGGTTCCGATCAAGGCTTCGCGGCGGTGCGGTTCCGGATAGTCAATAGCCATTTTCGAGGTGCTGAATGGTTGAGATACTAAGATGCTGGACGCCGGAAGAATTGTTACGCTACCTACAAAAAAGAACCGTTTTCAAAAAAGAACCGTTTTCGCAGCGGCGGGTCGATCCGGCAGCCCCGCCAGAATCAACTCATTATTTACCCGCGGCCTGTTGGGCTTGGGTGGCCATCACCATTTTCAGCTTCAGGCGGTTGCCAATCTCCAGAATATCCACCAGCTTTTGGACGTTCAGGGAGTTGTCCACGCGCAGTACCACGGTGGGCTGCTCCGTGGTGGGCGCGGTGCCAATGAGGGCCACCAGCTCCGGCTCTACCGCCGCGGGATTAACGGGCTTCTTATTCACGAAATACGTGCCCGCCGCGTCGACCGAAATGGTAATGGGCTGCTTCATCACCTGCTTGCTCGACTTGGCATTCGGCAGCAGCAGCTTGATGACATTAGGATTAACCAGCGTAGAAGCAATAAGAAAGAACAACATCAGGAAGAACATGATGTCGTTCATGGCCCCGGTCTCGACGTGGGACGTGAGGCGATGACGGCGCGAAAGATTCATTTCTTATTGATGTGAAAATGTGGGTAATGTGGAGATGTGAAAATGAGCCAATGATTACTTATGTGCCTATATCAGCACATTTTCACATTACCCACATTTTCACATCTCCACATTATCCACATCAATTAATTATCCTGCAAAATATCCATGAATTCGATGGCCGAATTTTCCATCCGGAACACCATGCGCTCAACCAGGATGCTGAGCCAGTGGTAGCCGACGTGGGCAATAATGCCGACCACCAGACCAGTGGCCGACGTCACCAGCTTCACGTACAAGCCGTCGGCAACTTGAGGAATACCGAACTCTTTCGTGGCGGCAATGGAGTAGAAAATCTTGATTACCCCAATGATGGTGCCCACGAAGCCGATCATGGGCGCAATGCCGGCAATGATGCCCAGAATGCTGATGTTCTTTTCGAGGCGGGCAATTTCAATCTTGCCCACGTTTTCCACGCTGGTTTCGATTTCTTTCAGCGGCAGGCCGATGCGGCGCAGGCCTTTTTCGACCATCCGGGCCAGCGGCGAGGCCGTTTGAGCGCAGAGCAGCTTGGCCCCGGCCAGGTCGCCCTTCACCATCAGCGACCGGATGCCGTTCATGAACGAGTCGGGGTCGCCGGCGGCCCGGCGGATGGTGAAGTACCGCTCGATGATGATGTAGACGGAAAGAATGGACAGGGCCACGAGGGGCAGCATGATCCAGCCCCCCCGCATAATAAGATCAATAACGGGAACATCGGCTTGCACTACCGGAGCGGCCGTGACAGCGGTATTTACAGCATCGGCCTTGGGGGCTGCCACTTGCAAGAAGAATAGGGACATGCGAACAGTTAAAATTTCAAAGTATTATAGTCGGAATGCGTACTGACGCGCAAGCGCTGGGCTTCCCGCTGGGCCGAGGCCAGGTCGGGGTAATCAGCCGCCGTGACGCGGAAGAAGCGGCTGCCGTAGGGCGGCAGAATGATGTGCGCGGCGTGTCCGGCGCGGACTAATTCTTTACGGCCCAGCTCGGCGCGCGACAGGGTGCTATAGGCGCCCGCAATGACGTAATAACGCCCCGTGCGGGTTTTAATTGTCGTGGAGGCGTCGGCGATAGTGCTCGCCGCGGGCCGCGCCGCCCAACGCTCACCAGCCGCTTTTGATGCGCTAAGCGCTGGTTTACTGATTTTTGCTTTTGCACCAGCGCGAGCGGCAACGAGGGCCTTTTCGGTGGGTGCGGCCGCTACGGGAGTCGTTTCCGGATTGCCCGCGGCTTCGTCGGCCGGCACTGCATCGGGCTGAGTGCTGTTTTCGGGGGCAGGCACCGCCGCAGAGGCAGCCAGCGGGGTCGCTTCGGCGGAGGCCGCCGGGGGAGCGCTGGTAAAATCGTGCTGCCCCAAGGTAGCCTGCTGCGGCTCCGTTGCGGAAGTTGCCGGGGCAGAGTGGTTTTGGGCCCACACCAGCCAGGGCAGCTGCATCCGCCACTCGGCGGGCAGGTAGCCAGCAGTTGAAGCGAACTGGTAATTAACCAACAGTAACAAACTAGCAGCTAGCGTGATAACCCCCGCTGACGCCAGGCGGGCCCAGCGTGAGCGGCGCGTAGCCGCGCTCCGCAATAGCGGTTGGGAACCACGGGCGACGCTGGCGCGTACGGGGCGAACCGCTAATTCCGGCAAGCCAAAGGCGGAGGGTAACAAATTATCGGTACCGGTGTACTCAAACGCCAGGCCCCGGCCTTCGGCCCGCCGAAAAATGCCGATGCCGGGCAGCTCCGTGCGGCTGGTCTCCGCCAGCTCTTGCTGCAAGCTGGCCACGGCCGTCCGCACGGCCTCGCGGGCTTGCGCGGGAGCAAGGCCCAGTTGTTGGGTCAGGGCGTCCACCAGCAGGCCGTCGTTGCGGGTGAGGGCCTGGTTGAACGCCACCAGCTTGGTCGGCGGACTTAGCACCTGCCGGCCGGGCTGGGCCCGGGCCGGCGACATCTCGGTCACCAAGCCCCCAAATTCCGGAATAATGACGCAGTCGTGTTCACGGAGCAGGGGGCGGATGTGGTCAGCGAGGTGCATCGGAGGGTTGCTGGTTGATTATTGATGGTTGCTGGTTTGCGTAAGCCGGGCGGCCGAATCGGGGTAGTTAAGACCCCGGCGCGGTTGCCACCACCAAAATAAGGCCTTGGAAACTAGAAATCTAAAACGTAAAAGATGCTCCCCCTATCGCGTTGATGCCCTTTACGGGATATCCGTAAAAGCGCTGATACTGACGGTTGGCAAGGTTATTACCCATCACAAAGATGGATATTTTTGGCGTAATGCGGTAATCCGCGCGCAGGTTTAGGTCAATAATCGGGTCGGTGGCCCGGTAAAAGTCGGGCTGCCTGGTCGCCCCCGGGCTAGCGGCCGGCCGGTAGCTGATGCCGTAGCTGGCCGAGTAGAAATAGCCTTCCACCCCCAGCATCAGCTTATCGAACACGTTGTACGTGCCGAATACCGAACCCTGGAAGTCGGGGCGGTGGAAGGGCTCCGGCAGGTTCTTGAGCGCGTAGTTGTTGTAGTCCAGCCGCGTACCCAGGCGGAATTTCTCGGCCGCATTGTACAGTAGCTCGCTGTGGATGTTCAACACGCCCGTAGCGTTGCGGTCGTACACGAGGTCGAACTTGGTGGGGTCGAGCGCGTTGTTCAGATAGAAGTACAAGTTGCGGTCGCGGGCATAAGAGGCCCGCACGTTGAACTCCAGGCCCCGGGCCGGCGTCGACGTGAAGCCGGCGTATATGGTGGGCCCCCGGTGGGTGTCGGCCACGTTCAGGCCGCGGTTCAACCAGGGGTTTTCGGTGCTCAGGTCGTAGCGGCTCACCCGCTGCAAAGCTCCCCCTAACCCGGCGTATACCATGAATTTTTCCGGCTCCACGGTGTAGCCCAGGCGCACGGCCGGGTAAAGCACGGTTTTGCTCACGTTGGTGGTGGTATCGGAGGAGTGGCCCAGGGTAGCGCCCAGCACGAAGGCGATGCGCTTATGAATGAATTCATAGCCGGGCGTCAGCTGAATGAAGCTGCGGGTACGGGTAAAGTCGGGCGCGGCCGCCGGTCTCGCCTGAGTTCCTGGGGCGATGTCCTTGTCCGAGATAAACGAAGCGTCGGCCGCCAGGGTCACGCGGCTGGCCTCGCCCAGCGCGTAGCCTACCTTGGCATTAGCCATAAAGTTGTTCTCGGTGGCCTCGAAGCTGTCGGTCCAAAACTGATAGCCAATGCTCGCGTCGTAGGTCAGCACCTCGTCCGGGGCCCGGTTGTGGGCGTACGCCTTCGCTCCGAAGCGGTTGAAGACCTGCTTGATTTCTTTGGCTTCGGGCGTAGGAATTGGGGCCAACTGGTTGGCGGCTTTCTCGTAGCCGTAGAAGTTATACCGCTCCCGACCGAAATCCAGGGTGGCGCCGAAGGCCGCGGTACCCCGGTAGATTTCGCCCATGAGGTGGCCGCTGGTTTGGGAAACGCCGGAGTTTTTGCCGTCTATTGGCCCGTTCAGGGAGTTTACGTGCTTGATATCGAGGCCGTAGGCGTGGTCGGTATTGCGGGTGCTGTGCAAGTAGCCGCGCCCGTAGAACGTGCCGTAGTTGCCCAGGCCCAGCTTCACGAAGTTACCGGTCAGCGGCACGGGCTCTTCGGCTCGGATGGTCAGCACCTTCACCGAAGGAGCCAGCCGGTCGGCCGGCAGCTGGAAATCGGGAAAGGTATAGGTCACCTTCCGCTCGGGTTTGGGCACCGCGGGCAGCTTGATTTTATCGAAGTTGCGGGTGGCTTCGGGCAGCTGGTTCACCCGCTCCTTTACAACTTCAATCTCGGCTTCCTCAATCTGCCCGGTTTTGGGTTTGGGCTTGGTGGGCTGGGCCGTGGCGGGGGCGCCCGCCCCCACCAGCAGGGCAGCCAGCACCACCCCGGCCACTCCCCCCGAACGATGGCGGGCCGCCAGCGGGGAACTACTTATCGACAAACGCTTCATCAGCAAATGGTTTTCAGTTAAAAAATGCGCCCCGCTTAGCGTTGGGTGGCCGTATCGGCCGGGGCGGCCACGTTGCCGCGCAGGTTG
The DNA here is from genome assembly GCF_014699115.1 of Hymenobacter montanus. GTDB lineage: Bacteria > Bacteroidota > Bacteroidia > Cytophagales > Hymenobacteraceae > Hymenobacter > Hymenobacter montanus. Next base: position 110,214 of record NZ_JACXAD010000010.1, on the reverse strand, counting down.
GTGCGGGGCCCCGCCGGCTTGCCCTTGGGCGGCACTGGGGTGGCGGGCTTGCCGCTGGCCGGCGTTGCCGGGGCCGGCGACTTAGCGCCCCCTTTGGCCGGGGTAGCCTTGGGCGGAGCAGCCTTGGGTGGGTTGGCTTTGGGTGGAGCGGATTTGGGCGGGGCCGACTCGTCCGGCTGGTCAGCCCCCAGTGTTTTCAGGCGCTGCTTGGCTGTTTCGACAATCTCCGCCACCGGGAAGTTGTTGTCGACGATGGAGTTCAGCGTGCCGCGAGCCTGAAAGTTGTCGCCTTCGGCCGCGTAGATTTCAGCCACCAGCAGAAAGGCCCGCCCCTGCCACAACGCGTAGTTGCTGAAGTCTGAATTCACTTTCAGGGCCGCGGCCTTGGCTTCCTCGTTTTTCTTCAGCTTGAAAAGCGCTTCGGCCAGATAATACTGCGCTTCGGCCCCGTTTACATCGTTGGGGGCCGCCGTCGCGGCGGTGGTCAGCTCCGTGACAGCCTGGTCGAGGTTATTGGCTCGGAGGCTGGCCTTGCCCAGGTAGAGCAGCGCGGCATTCGTGGCATTGGCCGTGGCCCCGGCCTGGGTCCGCAGCTCTTCGGCTACGCGCCGGGTGCCGGGGTAGTCGCCGCTCTCGTACAAGCTGCGCATCTGCCCCAGCGTGGCATTGGCTACTTCGCGGCGGTTGGTGCTGGCGCCGCGCAAGCGCTCGTAGTATTTAGCCGCCGCCGTGTAGTTCTTGTTCTCGTATTCCAAGTCGGCCAGGCGGCCCACGGCACGGTTCACGAATTCGCTTTTGCCCTCGGTCACCACGTCGCGCAGGCGAGTCAGAGCCTGTTGCTTATTGCCGGTTTTCAGGTAGGAGTCCGCCAAGAAAAAGCGGGCATCGGGCCCCAGCGAGGTTTGCGGGTACTGCTTCAAGTAGGACTCTAAGCGTAGAATGGCCGGCTGGTATTTTTCAGCCAGATACAGCGATTTCGCCGCCTCGAATTCTACGCTCTCGGTGGCTTTGCTATCCGGGTTTTGAAGTTTGAAAGAGGCCAGCGCGGCGTCGAACTCCTCCGTCCGGCCCAGGGCGGCCAGGCTTTCTTGCAGGCTGTAGATGGCCTGCGAGGCGGCTTCGCTGCGCGGGAACTCGGTGAGCACGCGCTGGAAGTCGGCCACGGCTTGCTCCTGCTGCTGCAGGTTGGCATGGGCCACGCCCCGCTTCTGCAGGGCCGGCGGCACCAACGGGCTGTTGGGGCGATTAGTCAGCAGCCGCGAGAAGCCCGTGACGGCAGCCTCGTATTCGCCGGCCTCAAACGCCAGTTGCGCCTGCTGAAAGACCGCTTCTTCCGCGTAGCGGGAATTCGGGCTGGTTTTCAGCAAGGTGGCCAAGGTATTGTTGGCTTCGTCACGGCGGCCCATCAGGCCCAGCGTACGGCCCTTCTGATAGTAGGCGTAGTCCTTATCCGCAGCATTGGCCATGATGACCTTGTCGTAGAGGTCCAGCGCCTGCGGATAGCTTTTGGCCACGTAATAGGTGTCGGCCAGGCGCAGGGTGGCATCGTAGTAGTTGGGGTCCGACGGCTTGGCGTCGCTGTCGTTCAGGAAAGCCTGGAACTGCGGGCGGGCGCGGTCGTACTGCTTGGTGTTGTAGTAGGCGTAGCCGAGGCCGTAGCGGGCTTTCTGCTCGAAGTCCGCTTCCTCGGGGCTCACGCCGCCCTGCCGGGCCGTGCGAGCCGCCGCCACATAAGCCGCGATGGCCTCGGGGTAACGCTGCCCCACGCTGTAGATTTCCCCCCGCAACACTTGCGCGGCCGCCCGCAGGCCGTCGTCGGCCGGGAAGTTCAACGACTTGTCGAGCAGCGGCAGGGCCTCGCCGTAATTGCCATTGTTGTAGAGCGTGGCCGCCTGGGCGTACGCCACGCGCTGATAGGTCGCGTTTAGCTTGTCGCTCCGGTCGTCGAGGCTTTCGAGGTAAGCCAGCGCCTGGGAATAATCCGTGGACGAAAGAAAGCTGGTGCTCAGCAAATCGTCGACGGCCGCCTGGTTCTGCGAGCGGGGGAATTTCTTGCGGAAGTCCCGTAGCACGGCAATCACTTCCGGTAGATTGCCCAGCTCGTACTGCACCTGGCCCAGTTTAAGGGTGGCATTCTCGGCAATCTTTCTATCAAACGTGGCCTGGCGAGCCGCCTCAAAGGCGGTCACGGCCTGCGGCTTTTGGTTGGCCTGCACGTAGCTCAAGCCCAGGTGGTAGGCCGCGTTCTGGCCCAGCGAGTCGCGCTGCACCGCCACATTTTTCAGGCTGGCAATGGCGCCTTTATAGTCGCCCATCTTGTAATTGGCAAAGCCAATCTTGTACTGCAGCGCGGGCTCGATTCGGCCCTTGTGCGTAGCGACATACTTATCGAAGTTGGCGGCGGCTTCTTTGTACTGCTGCTTCTGGTAATAGGCATCGCCCAGCAGCAACTGAATTTCGTCGGAATTTTGCGGGGGCGGGCTATTCTGCAGGGCCTGGGAGGCATAGCGGATCAACCCATCGTAATTGCCTTCCTTGTAGTAAATCTGGGTGATGACGGCAGGCACCACCGACTTGTAGGCGTCGTTCTGCTCGGCCACGGCCAAGTCGGCGCGGGCGGCGGCGTAGTCGCCCGCCCGATAGCCGAGATAGCCGGCGTAGTAGGCGCTGGCGTATTTGTACTCACTCTCAACCCGCTTGTTCCGGTCGAACAGCAACCGGGCCTTCTCGTAATCTTTCTGCTCGAAATAGCTGTAGGCCAGCTTAAAGTCTGACTCGGCCCGCTGGGCATTCGTCAGGTTGTCGGGGGCCACTTTCTGAAAGTAGCGAATGGCCGACTCGTAGTTTTTCTGGTCGAAGTAAAACTTGCCCAGCTCGAAATACGCCACCGCAGAGCGCGGGTGGGCCGGGTGCTGCTCGGCAAAGTCCAGAATCAGCCCTTCGGCGTCGGGATGGAGCAGGTAGAGACCGCTCAGGGCAATGTAGTACTCGGCATCGGCGGTGCGGTCGCGGGCGGTGGGGCCGGCCTGGCCCATGCGCACGGGCTCAATGGCCAGGTACTGGCGAAAGGCCTCCTGGGCCGCACCGTACTGGCCGCGGTCAAACAGCTCCAACCCCTCTTGAAAAAACCGTTCGTCGGCGGCAAAAACCTGGGTTTGTTGGGCCTGGGCAGCCAACGGCGCCGTGGCACTCAGGGCGGCAGCCAGTGCCAGCCGGGGAAATAGCTTCATGTAAATACCTTGCGTGGAGGAACCGCTCGGGGCCCGAAAACTCGCCAAAAGTAGCGATAAAAGGCTGTAGGTTGCCCAGCTAACGCGGAAAGTCGGTTCTCATTGCTGCATCACCCAGCCATCGTTGGCTTGGGTTAGCACCGGGTAGCAGTTCGGTTATTCCGTCGTCGGTGGCTTGTCATAATCAAAAATCGCAGTAGTCCTCGCTGCCCGTCATCTGCGCCCAGCGCGCCGACAAGAACTTGGCGTAGGCCAGGGGCATCAGCCCGTAGGCGCCCAGTGAATGGCCGTCGTTCACTTCCACGACGAGAGTGGCCCCGGTAGCGGTACGGCCCACATCGAGGGCAAAGGCAGCGGGGGCTTCCGGGGCGTAGGCTGCCAGGGCCTGCTCCACTACCGTTGGGTCGAAGTGGGCCCGCCAGTCGCCTTTGTACGGCCGGGCGTCCAGAACGCGGCCGTAGCGCACGAAGCAGCGCCACTCGGCCACGAACTGCACGGGCTCGGCGCACCACACGGGCGTGTCTTCGTGCTGGTCGCCGCATCCGATTAGGTCGCGTACGCTACGCACCAGCACCCCGGTAAATTTCTTGGCGTCGTGCATGGGCTTCACGAATACCGGCCACTGGTTGGCATCGCTCGCCATCGCGTTGATGGTGCTTGGCCAGAGCCGACGCCCCAGGAACGGGTGCAACGAGGCCGGATAGCCCAACTCCTCGGGTACTGGCAACCCCAGCGCCCGCAGGCTGGCCCGCACAGCCGCGATGTGACCGACCACCACCTCGTCGGGGGCGTGGTCACGCACGGGCTCCGCATCGGTGTAGGGCACGATTTCCCAGCCCATTTGCCGGAAGCCGTCCAGGGCCAGATAGTTGTTGACGCTTTGGGGTAAGCCGTGGTCGAAGTGAATATGGGCCCGCATGAGGTTGGGTGTAGTTTAGTATTTTGTTGGAAGGACCGGTCCTTCGAGCAGCCCGCAGCCTTACTCCAGCACCCCCGCCGGCACGTTGTGCAAAATCAGCCACACCAGCTCCCGCAGAATCTCGCCGTCGTCCATCGAGCCGCTTTCAATGCCTTTGCTCTGGGCATCCGCCCGCCTGATTAAGTGGATGATGCCTACCACTCGCGCCACCGGGTAGGCCCGCAAGGCCTGCTGGTACTCCTTTTGGGCGAAGCTGTTCATGATGCCCAGGCTTTTGTAGACCCCATCCGGCGGGTTGGCGCCGGCCTGGTGCAGCACCAGCAGCTTGCTGAAAAAGCCGAACAGCAGGGTCAGGTTCGGGATGAGCAGGTTGGCTTTGGGGTTGGCGGCGAAGTAGCCCAGGATGCGGTTGGCCTTGAGCACATCGCGCTGCACCAGAGCTTTTTGCAATTCAAAGATGTTGTAGTCCTTGCTGATGCCGACCAGCCGCTGCACCAGCTCCTCGTCGATGGGCTGGCCGGGCTTTAAGTTCAGCACCAGCTTATCGACTTCGTTGGCCAGCCGGCCCAGGTCGGCGCCGATGTATTCGGCCAGCATGGCGGTGGCCTGCCCCGTAATCTGCTGGCCGCGCCCGCGCACGTTGGCCGTAAGCCAGGCGGGTACCTGGCTGTCGTAGAGCTTCTTGCTGGTCATGAGCACGGCCGGCGAGTCTTTGCCGCTGAGCAGCTTGCCGAGCTTCTTGCGGCTGTCCAGGGTTTTGTGCTTATAGCAAAACACCAGGACGGTACTCGGCAGGGGATTTTTCAGGTAGGCCTCCAGAAAGGGCCAGCTCCGCTCCTGCTCCAGGTCGGCCACGGTCTGGGCTTCCTTCACGATAACCACAGACCGTTCGGCCATCATCGGAAAGCGCTTGGCCTGGCCCAGGATGCCGGCCACGTCGACGTCCTTACCATAAATAATGACCTGGTTGAAGCTGCGCTCGTGCTCGGCCAGAGCGGTTTTCTCGATCAGGTCGGCCACCGCATCGATGTAATAGGGCTCTTCGCCCTGCAAAAAATACACGGGTTGAAACTGCCGCTGCTGGAGCTGCTGAAGAACGACGTCGGCGTCTTGTATCAAGTGAAGAGGGCGGAATGAAAAAGTGGCGCGGACACGAGCCGACAGAAGACCAAAATTACGGGGTTGCTACCTTTGTCGGGTCGGAAGCAGCCCGCCTGGGCCTCGCTCGCGCAATTTTCCTCACCCCTCTTTTCTCGTTCTTCCTTGGATTTTATTCCCGAACTGACCTGGCGCGGCATGTTTCACGACGCCATGCCCGGCACGGCCGAACACCTGGCGACTCACGCCCCCGTCACCGGCTATATTGGCTTCGACCCCACCGCCGCGTCGCTGCACATCGGCAACCTGGCCACCATCATGCTCCTGGTGCACCTGCAGCGGGCGGGCCACCGCCCCGTGGCCCTGGTGGGCGGGGCCACCGGCATGATTGGCGACCCCAGCGGTAAGTCGGCCGAGCGCAACCTGCTCGACGAAGCCACCCTGCGCCGCAACCAGGAGGGCATCCGGGCCCAGCTGGAGAAGTTCCTGGATTTCTCCGAAGGCCCCACCGGCGCGTTGGTGGTCAACAATTACGATTGGTTCAAGGACTTCGGCTTTCTGCAATTTCTGCGAGAAGTCGGCAAACACCTGACCGTAAACTACATGATGGCCAAGGACTCGGTGAAGCGCCGCATTGACAGCAGCGAGGATGAATTTGGTGATGGTATTAGCTACACTGAATTTAGTTACCAACTGCTTCAAGGCTACGACTTCTATCACCTTTATAAAACACTGAATTGCACCTTGCAGATGGGTGCATCCGACCAATGGGGTAATATCACCACGGGAACGGAACTAATACGCCGTCTTACGCAAGAAGTCAAAACTTCTGCTCGTGAGTCTGCTGCAACTCCTTCCCAAATCATTTTACCAGGCAGAAAATCGAAAGCCTACGCCCTCACCGGCCAGCTCATTACCAAGGCCGACGGTACCAAGTACGGCAAGTCGGAGACCGGCACGGTTTGGCTCGACCCAGCCCTGACTTCGCCGTACCAGTTCTACCAGTTCTTCTACAACGCTGACGACGCCGACGCGCCGCGCCTCATTCGGGTGTTTACCCTGCTCACCGAGCCCGAAATCCTAGCCTTGGAAGCCGAGCACGCCCAGGCTCCGCACCTGCGCACGCTGCAAAAGGCCCTGGCCCGCGACGTGACTACCCGCGTGCACTCGGCTGAGGCTACCGAAGCCGCTATTGCCGCGTCCGAGGTGCTGTTTGGCCGAGGCGGCCGCGCCGCGCTGCAAGCCTTGGACGAAGCCACCCTGCTCGATGTTTGTGCCGCCGGGGTTCCCCACATCCGCGTGCTCCGTACTACGTTCGAGGCCGCCACGGCTGTGTCGTTGCTGAGCGAAGCCACCCTGCAGAAAATCTTCCCCTCCAAGGGCGAAGCCAGAAAGATGATTCAAGCCGGGGGCGTGAGCATTAACCGCGAAAAGCTGGCTTCGACCGATTCACCGGCGGCCGAAATGCTGCTGCTGACGGGTAAGTACCTCGTGGTGCAAAAGGGCAAGAAAAATTACTTCCTGATAGAAGTAGTCTAAAGCCTCAACGTTTTGTTTGTTGGCCAAAGAAAAGGCCCCGCTGCTTGCAGCGGGGCCTTTTCTTTGGCGTAGCCAGGATTACTTCTTCTTGGCAGGAGCGGCTTTCTTAGCAGCAGCGGGAGCGGCTTTCTTAGCAGCAGGAGCGGCTTTCTTAGCACCACCAGCGGCGGCAGCACTGGCGTTCTTGGTGTTCTGCACCTCGGTGCGGAATGCCTGAGCCATCGTCTTCAGCTCCTGCATGCCTTTGCGCACGCGGGTACCAGCGGCAGCGTTCTGCTTGTCATAGAATTTCGAAAAGTCCTCTTCGAGCGACATTACGAGGTCCTTCAGTTTGCCGAAATTGTTCATTGGGGGTTGGAATTGGGGGTGAAAAATGAATACAGTGGGGGTTAAGCCGGCCCTAATATACAGGGATTTCAAATGCAAGCAAGTTTTTCACTATTTTTTCAAAACCTCATTCCCAGCTTTTGAGGGCTGTTTTTCGGAGAAAAAAGCTTGATTCCAGCAAGTAACACTAAACCTCTTAGCTTAGAATTATTCAAAAACAAACGCGCCGGCCACCCTTGCGGGCAGCCGGCGCCAAGTGCCGTAGTAAGCTTCTTTAAGCCGTTTGGGCGGCCGAGGGTATTTTGCTGTAGAGCCCCTTATCGAGCTTGCTGGCCATGGCCTCGAAGGCCTCAATGGTTTGTTGCACGTCTTCCAGCGTGTGCATGGCCGTGGGGATAAGGCGCAGCATAATCACGCCCTTGGGCACGACCGGATACACGACGATGGAGCAGAAAATGCCGTAATTCTCGCGTAGATCGAAGGTTAGGGCCGTGGCGTCCGAGATTTCACCATTCAGGAATACGGGCGTCACCGGCGACTCGGTGGTGCCAATGTTGAAGCCTTTCTCCTTGAGGCCGCTTTGCAGGGCCCGCACCACCGTCCAGAGCTTTTCCCGGTATTCGGGGTGATTGCGAATCAGCTCGAGGCGCTTCAGGGCCCCTATCACGAGCGGCATCGGCAGCGATTTAGCAAAAATCTGGCTCCGCATGTTGTATCGCAAATATTCAATCACGCTTTCCGACCCGGCCACGAAGGCTCCGATGCTCGCCATGCTCTTGGCGAACGTATAAAAAATTAGGTCTACGCCGTCCTGGCAGCCCAAATGTTCGGCCGTGCCGGCCCCGGTGGGCCCGAGCGTGCCAAAACCATGAGCATCATCGACGAAGATGCGGAAGTCGTATTTTTCTTTTAGCTTCACGATTTCGGGCAGCTTGCCGAGGTTGCCCGACATGCCGAACATGCCCTCCGTAATAACCAGGATGCCGCCGCCGGTTTCGTCGGTCAGGCGTTTGGCTCGTTCCAGCTGCTTTTCGAGGCTGGCCATGTCGTTGTGCGAAAACACAAAGCGCTTGCCTTGGTGCAGGCGCACGCCGTCGATGATGCAGGCGTGCGACTCGGCATCGTACACGATGGCATCGTGCCGGGTTACCAGCGCGTCGATGATGCTCACCACGCCTTGGTAGCCAAAGTTGAGCAGCAGCGCACCGGGCTTGTTCACGAAGTCGGCCAGCTCGTTTTCCAGCTGCTCGTGCAGGGTCGAGTTGCCGCTCATGATGCGGGCCCCCATCGGGTAAGCCATGCCGTACTCGCTGGCCCCGTCGATGTCGGCCTGCCGCACTTCGGGGTGGTTGGCCAGCCCCAGGTAGTTGTTCAGGCTCCAGGTCAGCACTTCTTTGCCGCGAAACTGCATACGGGGCTGAATTTGGCCCTCCAGCTTCGGGAAAGCGAAGTAGCCGTGGGCGTAGTGCGAATGCGAACCCAAGGGGCCACGGTTGGCCAGAATGCGGTCGAAAATATCCACTGAAAACGGAAATTTAGGTGATAAGTAAAAGCGGAGAACGGCTCGGGCGATGCTTGCTGAAATGCCGTGGAACCAGCCTAATTACAAAGATAGCCCTGGACCGCGGATGTGCATAATTTGGGCTTCACAACCAGATAATGCCCGGCCGGCTTGCTGCTAACCTCAGGTTTCGAACTTTACTTTGTGGCCTGTCATCGATAAAATCGAGTAACCGAGCCCTTCATTAAATAAACAAGCTAAGACCGTCCTGCCGGGCGCAACACCGCATCTGGCATACATCTCCCTAGTAATCAGGGCTGTTTAACCATTGGTTACTTTCTCACGCGAGCACATTCGCTCCGCTCGGCCCGACGGGTCGATTGCTAAGACGTTCTTGCCCCTCATTCCGCTAACCGGCGCCCCACCCCACCCATGAAAAAAATTACCAAGCTGCTCGTAGCCAACCGCGGCGAAATTGCCTTACGCGTCCTCCGTTCGGCTAAAGAAATGGGCATTGCCACCGTGGCCATCTATTCGGAGGCCGACCGCAACGCCCTGCACGTGCGCTACGCCGACGAGGCCGTGTGCGTGGGCCCCCCCGCCTCGGCCCAAAGCTATCTGCGCGGCGATAAAATCCTCGAAGTGTGCCAGCAGTTGGGCGTCGACGCCATCCACCCGGGCTACGGGTTCCTTTCGGAGAATGCTGGCTTTGCCCGCGCCGTGCGCGAAGCCGGGCTGATTTTCGTTGGCCCTTCGCCCGAGGCCATGGAAATCATGGGCGACAAGCTCTCGGCCAAGCAGGCGGTCAAGGCCTACAACATTCCGCTGGTACCGGGTACTGATGAAGCCATTTCCGACGTGGCCGCCGCCCGGCAGATCGCGCAGGAAGTGGGCTTTCCCATTCTCATCAAGGCCTCGGCCGGGGGCGGCGGCAAGGGCATGCGCATCGTGAACGGCGCCGACGAGTTTGAGGAGCAGATGCAGCTGGCTATTAACGAGGCAGTGTCGGCCTTTGGCGACGGCGCGGTGTTCATCGAGAAGTTTGTAACTGGCCCGCGCCACATTGAGATTCAGGTGCTGGGCGACGAGCACGGGCACATCGTGCACTTGTTCGAGCGCGAGTGCAGCATTCAGCGCCGCCACCAGAAGGTAATCGAGGAAGCACCCTCCTCGGTGCTCACCCCGGAGCTGCGCGCCCGGATGGGCCAATGCGCCGTCGACGTGGCCCGGGCCTGCGACTACACCGGCGCCGGCACCGTGGAGTTTTTGCTCGACGACCAACACAACTTCTACTTCCTGGAGATGAATACCCGTCTCCAGGTCGAGCATCCCGTTACGGAGCAGATTACGGGGCTCGACTTAGTGAAAGAGCAGATAAAAGTGGCCCAGGGCGAGCCCCTCGCCTTCGCGCAGGCCGACCTGAGCATCACCGGCCACGCCCTGGAGCTGCGGGTGTACGCCGAAGACCCGCAGAACAACTTCCTGCCCGACATTGGCACGCTCAGCACCTACGTGCGCCCCCAGGGCCCCGGTGTGCGGGTCGACGACGGCTTTGAGCAGGGCATGGACATTCCGATTTACTACGACCCGATGATTGCCAAGCTGGTCAGTTTTGGAGCCGATCGGGCCGAGGCGATTGCGCGCATGTTACGGGCCATCGAGGAGTATAAGATCACCGGCATTGAAACTACCCTGGGCTTCGGCCGCTACGTGCTGCAACACCCCGCCTTCGTCAGCGGCCACTTCGACACCAACTTCATCCGCGACCATTTCACACCCACCACCCTCGCTCCCGCCGCCCCGGATCCCGCTATGGCGCAAGTAGCTGCGGTCCTGGCCGCCATGCTGCTCAGCGAGAAGAAGCCCAAGCCGGCGGCTGCCACTGGGGCGACACCGGGCACAGAGGTTTCGGGCTGGCGGCGAAACCGGTTGGGGGTGCGGTAGAATGCTGGGCCTGGAATAAAACATTTGTTATGAGCGTCTTTCAAGTCATCAAGTCTTTATTCCAAGCTAAAAGCCCGTCGCAACCCGCGGGGCCAACAGCATTTGATACGCCCGAAGGGGATATTGATGCGCCTATCACTCTTTTTTCGCCCCGCTTAGCTGAAGGCTTTCTGAGCATAGAGGAAGAGAGTCGAAAGTTCCTGGAGCATTACGGGGACTTCACTACCTTTTTCTATCGGCCCTGTTTTGACCGTTTCTTAAGAAAAGAAGTACTGCTTTTCAGGGAGCCAGAGGGGAAAAATCTTGCTTTTTTAGATGAAGACCACTGGGCTAGGAAACACCCTTTTAACTTCCCGGGACCATTTTATTCCGGAGAGTCCGACACGTGCGGTATGGGTGTTGAGCAGGCCCCGGAGAACGTAATGAATGATGCAGACTGCTGTGAGTATGTATTCAAGCAGCCAACCTCTTATTACGAATTGCTTCGCGTGCTCGACGCAGCCGCTGTAGAGGTTTTCGACAGCTATTCCTCTAATGGAAATGAATACTGGACGTATGAGCTATGCAAAAACTGGTGGCGTAATAAAGAGCAATTGTTGAATAATCTGGCCAGCGCAGAAGTAGCAGAAATGAATAATGGCCAAGCGCAGCTATACATTGCTTATCTCAATGGACCGGCGGAAACTGACCTTCGGCGCTATTGCTACTTCCTTGAGAATGGGCAGTATCCGCAGGAGAATAGTATTGCTCTGCCAGAATTATAAACGTCACCCCGTCCAAAATTGCCCCCACCTGGCGCGAGTTTAGCGCAGCGTAACTCGTCACCACCCTTGAGGTGGACCTGCGCCTCCACTGCCGCAAAGAAGGCGGAACTGCGGATGCCAGGCCACTCCACCGAGTCGTTCTAATGCGAGGCACAGCCTCGCCCGCTAGTCGGCCTGAGTTACGCTGCGCCAAACTCGCGCCAGCAATCCTGGCAATAACCAGCAAGCCTGTTAAAGGATCAGGCTAGATTTTCCTTAATGCGCGGGTCAAACGCAAAATCCTCCCAGCCGGCAATGCGAATCTGCGCGAAGTCGGGGTGGCGGGTGTTGAGCACGTAGTTGTGCTCATGGGCGATGATAGAGGAGGGTACCCGTAGTACAGCGGCCGTTTGGCGCTGGTACCAGGCGGCACCCAGGGGTTGACAGCGGGCGTAGTGGCGCGGCATTTGCCATTCGGACGGCATGTTGACCAGCGGCAGATCTTCGATGGTCAGCGGGTCGGGAATCTCGATGCGGATAACCCGGAAGAGGTTGTTGAGGCCTTCGCCACTACGATGTACCACATTTTCGAGGCAGGCCAGCGCCCGACTGCCGGCGGCGTAAATGACCATTTGGCCCCGTAGGTTCCAGCGGCCGGGGTTGCCGGACGCGACTAGTTCGCCGGCGTATTTAGCCAGGCAGATGCGGTAGACTTCCACGGGGGGTGGTTGCTCGTTGTAGGTTGGTAGTAGCCGGTAATGGCTGTTGACGGCTTATTTAGGTATTATAATCTGCGAATATACCGAATTCCAGAACACCGGCGCCGTCCAATAAGTAACCAATAACTTAACACCGACTAAGCGAAGTCGCCATAAGCGATGCGGTTGACTTCGTCGGCTACCAGATCGATGCCGCCACTGGTTTCGAGTAGGGCGAGTGGACGTTGATTGTCCAGGCCGTAGGCGGGCTTGTCGAGCCAACGACGAAAGGCTGAGATGGTGCCAAACACCTCTGCCCCCTGACTCGACAAGGCGAGCAGCTTGAGAACCTGCTCGCTGGCGGCGGGCCCCAGGCGTTTTTTGCCTTCGCGGTAGGCACGTAGTGTTTTCGTGGTGGTGTGAAGCAAGTTGGCCAGTTCATCAGCGCTCAGTTGCAGCAGCGTGGCGACGTCGAAGGCGGTTTTGGCCGGGACGCCGGTGCGGGCTTCCATCACCAGAGCGAAGGAATCGGCCACAGTGGCTTTTAACCCAATCAATGCGGGCGTGTGAACGGCGGAGGGGTATGCAGCAGCAGCAGCCATGGGCATAAAACGAATATATTTCCCAAAGATGGGAATATTTTCCGTTAAGAACGGGAAAATATTCCACTTTGTTCCGGTTAAGTTTCCCCAAGCGGCTCGCTGGCGCTCTGCTAACAAGCCTTTATCATTGACTTACTGGTATTTATGGCAACGCAACTGAGGCTGCTTATGTAGGCACCCAGGAGTAAACTAAGACCTCGCTGTCCAGTTATTAAAGCACGAGTTGTACGAATCCAGGTTAAAATCACACCCAAATCGTACGCGTCTTTCACCTCAATAATAACCATCTTATCCCCTGACAAGATGCTCGTACCAAGAAATTGAAACGCTCAATCGTTTCGCTAGCACTCATGCACGTGGCAGGCTTTGAAGAGTTGGCAGCAGCGGGCCCGCGCTTCGCCCAAAAGCCACCAGTTAGTTATCGAGCGAAATAGGGCAGTTAGCTCAGCCGCGCTCAAGTGTGATTAGATTTAACCGTTTCGAAAACCTGCTGGTAACTCCTTGGATATCCCATCTATTCAAGCCGACCTAACACCACCCCGGGTTGAGGACTGCTACAGCAAGCTCCCCACCTCGCGCACACCCACGGGCCGGGCTACGGTGAATCCTTCGCCAAACTCGACGCCGATGATGTGGCCGAACTCCCGGGCACGGGCTTCCATGAACCGGCCAAACTCCTGGCTCGACAGGTACGTTTGCGGCTCATCGCTGGCGGGGTTGAAGAACTGGCTTTTGAAAGCCTGAATGGCCTCCCACTTTCTGGCCCAGTAGGGCGTAATGTCGACCACGAAGGCGGGCGTCAGTTGGCGGTCCTGAATGTAGTGATACACGTTTTTGGGCCGCCAGGCAGCCTGGGGCTGGCCGTCGTCGCCAAGGGTTTCGATCATGCGCAAGCCGGCCAGGAAGCAGGCGTCAGTGGCCAGCTGCGCGGCCCGGCCATGATCAGGGTGCCGGTCCTGAATGGCATTGCAAAGCACCACGTCGGGCTGATAGCGGCGAATGGCGGCGATGAGTGGCAACTGGTGCTCCCGGTCGTTGCGGAAAAAGCCATCCGGCAAGCCCAAGTTCTCGCGGATTTCGATGCCCAGGATGCCGGCGGCCGCCGCCGCTTCGGCCGCCCGAATGGCGGGCGTACCGCGCGTGCCCAATTCGCCCCGCGTGAAATCGATAATTCCCACCCGCTTACCCGCCGCCATACTGGCCAGCAAGGTACCGGTGCACGACATTTCTACATCGTCGGGATGGGCGCCCAGCGCCAAGACATCAAGCTTCATGAGATTTTGCTAAATTGATGGTTGCTCGCGGATAGTTATCCGACGTTCGGGCCAATAGCTCAGCTTTAGTAGATACCTACCTGACTGATATTGACTTCCAGCCTACTATTTAATTCGCAGCTTTCGACCCGGCTGCAAAGTTTTCATACTGGGATTCAGCTTTTTCAGGGTGCTTATCCGCACTCCGTACCGTTGGGCTACCTCCGACATCGTATCGCCCGACCGAACGTTGTGCGTAACCACCTGGCGGGCCCGCGAAGGCCGGCCGCTCCGGCTTCCCCGGCCCCGGCCGCGCCCCAGGGCCCGGCTGTAGTAGTTGAATAGCTGCGAGGTAATGGTGAAATTGTCTTTACGCAGCTTGTAATCCGGAAAATCGTACATCAAGGCCGGGTTGATGGGGTTGCCCTGGTAGCGAACCTCAAAGTGCAGATGCGAACCCGTACTCCGGCCCGTGCTACCGCCGTAGCCAATGAGCTGGCCGGCTTTCACGAACGTCCCCACCGAGACCAGCGCCTTGCTTAGGTGGCCGTAAATCGTTTCCAGGCCGTTGTAGTGACGCACCAGAATGTAGTTGCCGTAGCCGCCGCCGTCCCAGGCACTGATGCGGACGACCCCATCGAACACCGACTTCACGGAGTCCCCGGTTTCCAGGTCCAGGTCCATGCCGTAGTGCCAGCGGTACCCCCGGAACGAGAATCCCGAGGTAATAGGAGTTTTCACCAGGGGCATTTTGGCGTACCGCTGGCGGGGCGGGTCGGTCAGCTTCAGCTTAAGCGAGTCGCGGTAGCTGCGGCCGTCCACGCGGTACGGATTCACACTGTGGGTATCCCAGATGGAATAATAGCCGGCTACTTTTACCCACGACGAGTCAATGAGTACTTCCTCCGACATTTCCACGATTTCCTGGCTGCCGTTGTTCAGCGTCGAGGTGTCTTCGCTCACGATGCTGAGCGTTTTGGCCGGATTGAAATAGATGGATTTGGCGGCGTCGGAATTGTCATCGGGGAGTTCCTCGGTCTCGATAACCGTAGTAGTATCGGGCCGCACGTAGCGCATGCGCGGCGTTTTGATGCGAAAGAAGTCGGACCCACCCGCGGGCTTACCGGCCTTTGTGGCGCGCGCCCCCCTGCGGCGTTGCGCCTGGGCCGGGCTGAGGCCGGCCAGAAACAGCAAAAGCGCCAGCAACAGCAGTAAGGGGCGCCAGGCAGTGTTTTTTAGAACAGTCAAAAGCAAGCAGAAAAGGGCTGGGGCAAAGGTTCACACTTCCTTGCCCCGGGCCGTTTGGGCTGAACAAAATGGGTTAGCAGAAACGAACGGTAACGCTCGTCTTTGCTAACACGCAAATACAAGGAATTTAGTGTATGCCCGACGCCGCTAAGTAACGCTCGGCGTCGAGCGCCGCCATGCAGCCACTGCCAGCGGCGGTAACTGCTTGGCGATAGGTGTAGTCCTGCACGTCACCGCAGGCAAACACTCCATCCAGGTTGGTTTTGCTGGTGCCGGGCACGGTTTTAAGGTAGCCCTGCTCGTCGTGGTGCAGGTAAGGCTGGAAAATCTTGGAGTTAGGCTCGTGGCCGATGGCCACGAAAAAGCCCGTTAACGGAATCTCCCGCGTTTCGTGGGTCAGCACGTTCTTCACCCGCACCCCCTCCACGCTGTGCTCGCCCAGAATCTCATCGGTCACGGTGTTGAACAGCACCTCAATTTTGGGATTGTCCAACACGCGCTGCTGCATGATTTTTGAGGCTTTCATCTCGCTCTTGCGCACGATCATGGTCACCTTGCGGCACAGGTTGGCCAGGTAGGTGGCTTCTTCCGCCGCCGTGTCGCCGGCCCCGACGATGGCCACGTCCTGCCCCCGGTAGAAAAATCCGTCGCACACCGCACAGGCCGAAACCCCCGAGCCGTTGAGCCGGGCCTCCGAAGGAATCCCCAGCCACTTCGCCGAAGCCCCCGTGGCGATGATAACCGCGTCGGCCGTCAGCTCCACCGTCTCATCAATCGTGACTCGGCGCGGCTGCACCGAAAAGTCTACGGCCGTGGCAATGCCGTAACGGATGTCGGTGCCGAAGCGGGCGGCCTGCCGCTTCAGGTCTTCCATCATCTGCGGGCCGTTGACGCCGTCGGCGTAGCCCGGAAAGTTCTCCACGTCGTTGGTAATGGTTAGTTGGCCCCCCGGCTGCAGGCCCATGTACATAACCGGCGCCATGTTCGCCCGGGCAGCGTAAATGGCGGCGGTATAACCGGCCGGGCCGGAGCCGATAATCAGGCATTTAATGTGTTCAGACATTTCTAAGAGGGTAGCGCGAGGTTGCCCGTCGCACAGCGTTGAGTGAGAATGTAAAACAGCTAGCTGTCGAAAATAGCCGCAGGGCTTACATGTAGTTGTGCCAGTTGTCTAAGCGGACACCGTTTTCAAAAATCTCTATTTCAAACAGTTCGTCAACATCAGGCATTAATTGAATGTCTTTACTGTGGTGCTCAATGCGTAAAGCCCACTTGAAATTCTCAGTTGAGAATAACTTCCCGGTGAAGGTTAGTTCATTCCCTGGTAAGACCCTGAAGCGGATTGCTTCGGGCTCTAACTGAATATCAAGTGGCTCATCCCCATTCCAACAAGTAAATGTGATTGAGTTTGACATTGAAGACGAAATTCTTTGTAGGCGTTTCTCAGCGGTGCTGCTACAAAAAACCCCAACCTTACAGTCGGGGTTTTCTATTAACAAAACTAAGCAGAATTAGCCGAGGTAAGGCTTCAGCGCTTTCGAGCGCGAGGTGTGGCGCAGGCGACGAATGGCCTTCTCCTTGATTTGGCGCACCCGCTCACGGGTCAGGTTGAACTTCTCGCCGATTTCTTCCAGGGTCAGGGCGGCCTCGCCGTTCAGCCCGAAGTACAGCGTGATAACGTCGGCCTCGCGCTTGGTGAGCGTGCTCAGGGCGCGCTGCACCTCCTTGCGGAGCGAGTCGTTCATCAGGGCCATATCCGGCGACTCTTCGTCTTCGTTTTCGAGCACGTCGAGCAGACGGTTTTCTTCGCCCTGCACGAACGGCGCATCCACCGACACGTGGCGGCCACTGATTTTGAGGGTATCGACCACCTCCGAAGTAGTCAGCTCGAGTACTTCAGCAATTTCTTCGGGCGAAGGCTCGCGCTCGAACTTTTGCTCCAGCTCGGAGAAAGACTTGCTGATTTTATTCAGCGAGCCCACCCGGTTCAGGGGCAGGCGCACGATGCGGCTCTGCTCGGCCAGGGCCTGCAGGATGGACTGACGAATCCACCACACGGCGTAGGAAATGAACTTGAAGCCCCGGGTTTCGTCGAAGCGTTTGGCGGCTTTGATCAGGCCCAGGTTGCCCTCGTTGATGAGGTCACCCAGCGAAAGGCCCTGGTTCTGGTATTGCTTGGCAACCGATACGACGAAGCGCAGGTTGGCTTTGGTCAGTTTCTCCAGCGCTTGCTGGTCCCCGTCGCGGATGCGCTGCGCGAGCGTCACCTCTTCGTCGGGCGTGAGCAAATCAACCTTGCCGATTTCCTGGAGGTATTTATCCAGCGATTGGCTTTCGCGGTTGGTAATCTGCTTACTGATTTTTAACTGTCTCATGGGACTAGGTAGGAACGATATCGATGGGGTTATACGTAAGAAAAAGCCGCCCGGCTAGTCCCGTAGTCAGTGGAAGCCAACAGGCTCCCGCTGACAATAGTTCGGGACTAGCCGGTCAAGCTACGCTTTAGCTTCGCCGTTGCTGGCCGCCGCGGTCTCGGGCTTGGGCAGCAGCACCTTGCGCGAGAGCCGGTACTTACCGGTTTTCTTGTCGATTTCCACCAGTTTTACGTCGATGTCCTGCCCTACTTCCAATAAGCCTTCCAGGGTCTGAATGCGCTCGTGCGTTACCTCCGAGATGTGCAGCAGGCCGTCCTTACCCGGCATGATTTCCACGAACGCGCCGTAGGGCTGAATGCTGCGCACCTTGCCCTTGTACACCTCGCCTACTTCGGGCTGGGCCGCGATGGCGCGGATGCGGTCGATGGCGCCCTGCATGTCCTCCTGGTTGGCAGCGTAGATGCTCACGTGGCCTTTATCATCCTTCTCCTCGATGATCACCGTGGCGTTGGTATCCTTCTGGATTTGCTGGATGACTTTGCCGCCCGGTCCGATTACCGCACCGATGAACTCTTTGTCGATCAGCATTTTGTGCGAACGAGGCGTATGAGGCTTCAGGTCGGGCGCGGGGGCCGAAATGGTCTTCGCCATTTCGCGTAGAATGTGCAGGCGGCCTTCGCGGGCCTGGTGCAGCGCGGCGGTCAGAATCTCGTTGCTCAAGCCCTGGATTTTGATGTCCATCTGGCAGGCGCAAATGCCTTTCTCGGTGCCCGTCACTTTGAAGTCCATGTCGCCGAGGTGATCTTCGTCGCCCAGAATGTCGCTGAGCACGGCGTACTCCCCGGTTTCCTTGTCCTGCACGAGGCCCATGGCGATGCCGGCCACGGCGGCCGAAATCTTCACCCCGGCGTCCATCAGCGCCAGCGAACCAGCGCACACCGTGGCCATCGAGCTGGAGCCGTTCGACTCCAGGATGTCCGACACAATGCGGATGGTGTAGGGGTTTTCGTCCTCGGGCGGCAGCACTTGGCGGAGCGAGCGCAGGGCCAGGTTGCCGTGGCCGATTTCGCGCCGGCCCGCGCCCCGGTTCGGCTTTACTTCGCCGGTCGAGAAGCCGGGGAAGTTATAGTGCAGCATAAATTTCGAGAAGCCCTTGGTGAGCGGCTGATCCACGATCTGCTCATCGAGCTTGGTGCCGAGCGTGGCGGTGGTCAGGCTCTGGGTTTCGCCGCGGGTAAAGATGGCCGAGCCGTGGGCGCCGGGCAGGTAGTTAATCTCCGACCAGATGGGCCGGATTTCAGTCAGCTGGCGCCCGTCCAGGCGCACCCGCTCCTTCACCATCATGTCGCGGATGGCCTTCTTCTCGGCCGAGCCGTAGTAGCGGCTGAACATCTTCATGTCCAGCTCGGGCTGCTCCGCCAGCAGCTGGTCCAGGAAAGTCTTCTTCACCTGCGCGAAGCCCTCCTTACGGCCGGCCTTGCTGGTGTTGCCACTGCGGGCCACGTCGTACGCCCCTTGGTACACGGCGTCGTGAATGCGCTTTTTAAGTTCCTCGTCCTCCTCGTAGCGGGGATACTCGCGGGTGGGCGAGTCGGCCGTGCGGCCCACTGCTTCGGCCAGCTCTTTTTGCAGCTGCACCTGGGCCTTAATGGCTTCGTGGCCGAAGGCAATGGCCGCTACCATCTCCTCCTCGCTCACTTCCTGCATGGCTCCTTCCACCATGGCCACGGAGTCGGCAGTGGCGCCCACCATCAGGTCCATGTCGGCGCGAGCCAGGTCCGAAGTCTTGGGGTTGATGTGAAACTGACCGTCGATGCGTGCCACACGTACTTCCGAAATCGGCCCCGCGAACGGAATGTCGGAGATTGACAGGGCCGCCGAAGCCGCCAGCGCGGCCAGCGCGTCGGGCTGCACCTCTTTGTCGGCCGAGATGAGGGTAATCATCACCTGCACCTCGTAGTGGTAGTCCTTGGGAAACATGGGCCGCAGGATGCGGTCGACGAGGCGGCAGACCAGGATTTCATAGTCCGACAAGCGGCCTTCGCGGCGCTGAAACGAGCCGGGAATCTTGCCCGCCGAGCCGAATTTTTCTTGGTAGTCAACCGACAGTGGCAGAAAGTCAACGCCTTCGCGCTGACTCGGGGCCGAAACAACCGTGGCGAGCAGCATGGTATCGCCGAGGCGAACGACCACTGCACCGTCGGCGAATTTGGCCAGCTTGCCGGTTTCGATGGTAATGACGCGGCCGTCGGGCAGCGCTAAAGATTTGGTAATAGCGTGGGGTTGGGACATCAGCGGGGTTTGCTTGGAAAAGCGACAGCGGGCGAGCAGCCAAAAACGAGCGCCGTGCGCGGCCTTCGTTACTCAGGGAAACACAACAACAGCGCGCCGATGGGAAACAGTGCCCCGGGCCGACCTCGGCGCCAAACCGACCCGAACAAAAAAAGAGTAGGGAACCTTCGGTGGAAGGCTCCCTACTCTCCGACTCTGGACTTACTTACGGATGCCCAGCTCCTTGATAATTGCGCGATAACGGTTGATTTCGCGATGCTGCAGGTAATCCAGCATGCGGCGGCGCTTACCCACCAGCTTCAGCAGCCCCAGGCGGGTGCTGTGGTCCTTCTTGTGGGTCTTGAGGTGCTCGGTGAGGTGGTTGATACGGTGGGTGAACAAGCCAATTTGAGACTCGGCCGAACCGGTATCGGTTTTCACTTTTTGCAGGCTATTCTTTTCGAAGATGGCCTGCTTTGCTTCAGTAGTTAAAATCATCGGTTGATAGGTGTTACCCCGTCTTAGATTTTGAGTGGTAAAAAGGTGACTAGCTACCCCACACGTTGAGGTGCCGCAAAGGTACGGTTTTTAATGAGGAATTAATAGCGGAAACGCGAAGAATAACTCGATGAGCTAAAAAACCTTCCGGTCCGGCCCTTCACTCCTGCCCTAAGTCCCCTCCTACTCGACTGCCGGTTCCGTGATTTTGCGCAGGCCCGGGATGCCGAGTCGCCGCGGCAACTGCCGCCAGAAATCGAGCTCCAGCAGGCCGGAATCGTTGTACGCTTGGTACAGGAAGAAAAGGCCCGCGGGCAGCAGCACTAGGTTCGACAGCCACATGCCCAAGCCCACCGGCATCACGAACTCGCGGCCGTATTTCTCGCCCATAATGCTCACCACGTAGTAAATAATAAAGAAGAGAATGGACACCAGAATGGGAACGCCCAGCCCCCCCTTTTTGATGATGGAGCCCAACGGCGCCCCAATCAAAAACATCAGCAGGACGGCTACCGACTGCGAGTATTTGCGGTATACTTCTATTCGGTACAAGGCGGAGTTACGGGCCAGTTCAATCAGGCGCTCAGCGTTTAGACGGGTGAATTCCCGCACGTTACTGGCCCGGTTAATAGCCTGCTGGAGGATGGGGGTGGTAGTGGCGGACAAACGAGCGACCGGAACCTGCCAGCCCTCGACTTTGCGCTTGACGGCCTGGCCGGTGGTATCGAAGCGGAGAAAAGAATAGTAGGTGTTCGTTTGCCGGAGCAGCTGGCGGTGCTCAACTCGCATCTTCTTCTGCACCGAATCGGTGGAACGCTTCAGCTGAGGGATGTTGAGCATCATCCGGTTTTCCTTGAACAGCTCTTCTTTCGTGCGGCCTAAATCGAACGAGGCCAACGAAAACGTGACCAGGTTATGATCGAAGCCCTGGCGAATGAACGTAGCGCCGGCCCGGTCCTGGGCGTCGGGCTGCTCCACGTAATTGTGCCCGTGGAACAGCTCCAGGCCCAGATATCCACCGTTGAAGCGGGTAAACATGCGGCCCGAATCGGCGAGCATGACGGTGGCGTTGCCCGATTTCTGGGTGTGGTCGTAAATCATCACCCCGTGCAGGCGGTCGCCGTTTTCACCCGTTTTTTTGTCGACCTTGATGGTAAAGCCGGGAATGCCGTTGTAAAAAACACCTTCGCGGATATCCAGTGCCAGCTTTTGTTGCCGCACGTCCCAAAGCAAGCTGTACGCTTTAAGATTGGCCCGCGGCACGATGGTTTCGTTAAACCAGAAGGCGCCCACCGCCAGCCCCAGGGTAAGCAGCATTACGGGCCGCAAAATCCGGGTCAGGGCAATGCCCGATGCCTTAATGGCCGTTAGCTCGTGGTGCTCGCCCAAGTTGCCGTAAGTCATCAGCGAGGACAGCAGTACGGCCAGGGGCAGCGAGATGGGCACGATGAGCACGCTGAAAAAAAACAGCAGCTGCAACAGTACCCCCGTGCCCAGATCCTTGCCGATGATGTCGTCGAGGTACTTGAGCAGGGTGTGGGTGAGCAGAATAAACTGCACTACCGCGAAGGTGAGCAGGAACGGGCCCGCAAAGGCCTTCAGAATAAGCTTGTCGAGCTTTTTAAGCATGGGGTGGTATCGGTTGCTTATGGTCCGCTGTCAGGTAAAGTAACTGGCCGCCGTTCACGGTTCCCTTCTCCCAGAAAAACTGTGTACGGGCCTACCAGCCACTCGATGCCACAGCAGGGCTGACAAAGTACAACAATTAAACCAACAACTACCATTCAGCCGCCTACTTGCTCCCGCAGCTTGGCCACTAGCCCTTCCCACAGCTCCTGCTGTTCCTCGAGGTTGTTGGCCGCGGAATAGTCGATGACCCGCAGGTAGACTTCATCGGTCACCTGCGACGAGTCGAGGGTAAATTCCAGAAAATTCGCGTCGGGTGTGGGCTGCCGGTGTTCATCGAGAAAAACAAAGCGCACGGCCCGGTTCAGGCGCTGGCCCGAGATTTCGGCGTAGTGATTTTCCTGGTCCCAAATAAAGTTGAGGCGTTGGCCTTCCACGTAGCGCACGTCGTCGCAAAACCACTGCGCCAACCCCGAGGCCGTAGCCAGGTAGGGGAAAAGTATTTTGGGCGAGGCATTGATGGGAAATTCCACCACGAACCGCGTTTTGGTTTGGATATCAGACAAGGCCATACTAAATGAGAGCGAAGAGGCTCGGTCAAACCAGGGGCTGACCTCAGCCACGAGGGAGAAATACAGTGTTTTTTGCCCCAGTACCTTGCGTTGGGGCTGATTGTAGCGTTACCTTTGCACCCACAAAACCCGGCGGGGTAGCTCAGTTGGTTAGAGCACAGGATTCATAACCCTGAGGTCACGAGTTCAACTCTCGTCCCCGCTACTTCGGAAACCGTTTCAGCTACCTGCTGAAGCGGTTTTTTGTTTTGGGGCCGCTCACCAAAGCGAGTGGAACGGCATCGGTGGGCTTTTTAACCAGGGCCAATCGGCTTAGGCTGAAACCGAAAAGCCAGGACTAAAAACAAGAAAACGCTGAACCCTAGGGCCAGCGTTTTCTTGGTTAATAGCACGCACCGGCTACTACTTTATTTTTTCCACGATGCCCTGGAAAGCGGCAGGGTGGTTTAAAGCCAAATCGGCCAGCACCTTACGGTTGAGCTCGATGCCGGCCTTTTTCAGGCCGCCCATCAGCTGCGAGTACGACAGGCCGTGCTCGCGGGCGCCGGCGTTGATGCGCTGAATCCAGAGGGCCCGGAATTCGCGCTTCTTTACTTTACGGTCGCGGTACGCATACAGCAGGCCTTTTTCAACGGCGTTCTTGGCAACGGTCCACACGTTTTTGCGACGGCCGTAGTAGCCTTTCGCCAAACGCATGATTTTCTTACGGCGGTGACGCGAGGCCACGTGGTTGACACTTCTTGGCATAACCTGAGGAGTTTTTGGCAGCCGGCGCTCAGCATCTGCTGAAGCTTAACTTGCGGCCGGAAGCCTGGTGAAAATTAATTAAAAATTAAAAATGAAGAATTAAAAATTAAGGATGACGACCTGAAAGATGCGTTGTTTTAATTGAGGAATTAAAATCAAAGTTGACGACGCGGAAGGGCGCATTTTTAATTTTTAATTCTTCATTTTTAATCAAATATTAAGCATTTGGCGCACGCGGCTCATATCGGAGCTGCTCACCAGGCCGGTGTGCGTCAAACCACGCTTTTGCTTGGTGGTTTTCTTGGTAAGGATGTGTGACTTGAAGGCGTGCTTCCGCTTCACCTTGCCCGTTCCGGTGAGCGCAAAGCGCTTCTTAGCACCGGATTTCGTCTTTACTTTCGGCATTGTAGTGGGGTTGGGGGTTGGTTGTTGATTGTTGATTGCTGACCGACCAAGGGTCGGGAAGCCATCCGCAACCGGGTAAAATCTATTCCGGGTTGGTCGACGCCGACGTGGCTTCGGGGGCTTTGTCGGCGGCCGGGGCCGGTTTGGGCGCTTTCTTCTCAGCTTTGGCGTCGGGAGTTGCGGGCTTGGCCGGTTTCACGACGGCTGCCGCCTTGGGCGCGAGGTAGAGAAACATGCGCTTGCCTTCGAGCTTGGGCAGCTGTTCTACTTTGGCGAGGTCCTCCAGGGCCTGGGCAAACTTGAGCAGTAGGATTTCACCCCGCTCCTTAAACACGATGCTGCGGCCCACGAAGTGCACGTAGCTCTTGATTTTCGCGCCTTCGCGCAAAAACTCCTGGGCGTGCTTGACCTTGAAGGCAAAGTCGTGCTCGTCGGTGTTGGGGCCAAACCGAATTTCTTTAAGAACGACCTTGGTCTGCTTGGCCTTCAGCTCGCGGGTTTTCTTCTTCTGCTCGTACTTGAACTTGGAGTAGTCGATGACGCGACAGACGGGCGGCGTGGCCGTGGGAGAAATCTCAACGAGGTCGAGGTTCTGATCCTGGGCCATTTTTCGGGCCTGGTCAATTGGGTAAACACCTTGTTCGACGTTATCCCCCACGAGGCGGACTTCGCGGGCCAGGATTTTTTGATTGATTTTGAACGGCTCTTCCACCTGCTGGCGGGGCACGTACCGACGATTCGGAGCTGCTATGGTTTGGTCCTCCTGCTAAAAAAGTGGCGGCAAATAATATTTAAGGCATGTTAGGCCGGATATGGCCTGGTAATCAGCGGGCAAATATCGGCATTTATAATGGGAAAGACAAGCTCACCCAAAATAGTAATACTGACGGGTGGAAGAGGAGTTGTTGAAGGCGCACGACGGCGGCCGGCACTTATCATTCAACCACTCCCCCACCGAAAGCGGCCCGTACGGCTTTACACTTCGGTCATCTGGCTTTGCACACTTTGCACAAAAGCCTCCAAGGCCATCGAGCCCAAGTCGCCTTCGCCATGCTTGCGCACGGAGATGATGTTATCCTGGGCTTCTTTCTCACCCACTACCAGCAGATACGGGATTTTGCCCATTTCGGCATCCCGGATTTTGCGGCCAATGCGTTCGTCACGGGCGTCGACGGTGCCGCGGAGTGCGTGCTGCTCCAACTGGGCTTTTACCTCGTTGGCATAGTCGAGGTACTTATCCGAAATTGGCAAGACGATGAACTGCTCCGGGGTGAGCCACAGCGGGAAATTGCCGCCGCAGTGCTCGATGAGCACGGCCACAAAGCGCTCTAGCGAACCAAAAGGGGCCCGGTGAATCATCACCGGGCGCTGCCGCGAATTGTCGGAGGCCACGTACTCCAGCTCAAACCGCTCGGGCAGGTTGTAGTCGACCTGAATGGTACCGAGCTGCCAGCGGCGCCCAATGGCATCGCGGACCATAAAGTCGAGCTTGGGCCCGTAAAAGGCGGCCTCCCCTAACTCGGTTACCGTGTTGAGCCCTTTTTCCAGCGCGGCTTCCTGAATGGCCGACTCGGCCCGGGTCCAGTTCTCGTCGGAGCCGATGTACTTAGTCTTGTTGTTGGGGTCGCGCAGCGAGATCTGCGCCGTGAAGTCCGGGAAGTCCAGGGCTTTGAGCACGTACAGCACGATGTCGATTACCTTCTTAAACTCGTCCTTCACCTGGTCGGGCCGGCAGAAGATGTGGGCATCGTCCTGGGTAAAGCCCCGCACACGCGTCAGGCCGTGCAGCTCGCCGCTCTGCTCGTAGCGGTACACCGTGCCGAACTCGGCGTAGCGCACGGGCAAGTCGCGGTAGCTGCGGGGCTCGGTCTTGTAGATTTCGCAGTGGTGCGGGCAGTTCATCGGCTTGAGGAAGAATTCCTCACCGGGGTTGGGCGTCTTAATGGGCTGAAACGAGTCGGCCCCGTATTTCTCGTAGTGGCCGCTGGTCACGTACAGCTCCTTGCCCCCGATATGCGGCGTCACGACCGGTTGGTAGCCGGCTTTCACCTGGGCCCGGCGCAGAAACTGCTCCAGCCGCTCGCGCAGGGCGGTGCCTTTGGGCAGCCACAGGGGCAGCCCCGCTCCTACTTTATCCGAAAAGGCGAACAGCTTGAGCTCCTTGCCCAGCTTGCGGTGGTCGCGGCGCTTGGCCTCCTCCAGGCGCTCGAGGTACTCGGCCAATTCCTTGGCCTTGGGAAACGTGATGCCGTAGAGCCGGGTGAGCTGCTTGTTTTTCTCATCGCCGCGCCAGTAGGCCCCGGCCACGTTCATGAGCTTAGCCGCCTTGATGGTGCTGGTATCGGGGATGTGCGGGCCCCGGCAAAGGTCCGTAAAACCACCCTGGGTGTAGAAGGTGATGTGGCCGTCTTCGAGGTTTTCGAGCAGCTCCAGCTTGTAGGGGTCCTGCTTCTCGGTGAAATACGCAATGGCGTCGGCCTTCGAAACTTCCTGGCGGATGTAGCGGCTCTTGTGCTTGGCCAGCTCCAGCATCTTCTTCTCGATCTCGGGGAAGTCTTCGCTGGAAATGCTGCGGCCTTCGCCTAAATCGACGTCGTAGTAAAAGCCATTTTCGATGGCCGGGCCGATGGCCAGCTTCACGCCGGGGTAGAGGGCTTCGAGGGCTTCGGCCATGAGGTGGGCCGAGGAGTGCCAGTACGTGGCTTTGCCGGCTT
The DNA here is from genome assembly GCF_014699115.1 of Hymenobacter montanus. GTDB lineage: Bacteria > Bacteroidota > Bacteroidia > Cytophagales > Hymenobacteraceae > Hymenobacter > Hymenobacter montanus. The sequence goes on along the minus strand of NZ_JACXAD010000010.1, from coordinate 83,904 downwards.
CATCGTTCCAGGTCAGGATTTCGACTGAGGCATCTTCGGTAAACGGACGGTGCAAGTCGCGAACTTCACCGTTGACGCGGACGGCCAGGGCATTACGGGCCAAGCCTTCGCTGATGCTGGCCGCCAGGTCGTAGCCAGTCGTACCGGACTCGACCGGGCGAACCGAGCCGTCGGGGAGGGTAATGTTAAGCATAATTATTGCCTGCGATGTGCGCAAAGGAGGCGCAAGTTACGCGTCGCGAAATAAGTAAATCCGCAACTATGCGGGCCAGGCCGCGGCCCCCAACCAATTTTCCTGCATATCGGCGGCGGTATGGGGTTGTTAGCTCGCCCTAAAATTAACTCGGCGCTGCTTTCGTCGGCGCTGCCAATGCTGCCTCATGCCCACGGTCTTCTTTTCGCTGAGAATGGGCTACCCTCGTTGTTGCGGCAAGGGCGGGGCCGGCAATGCGGGTTTCCGCTTGGGCGGGGTCCACGGCTGGCGGTAATAATAGCGCGGCGTGGTCCGTAAGCTATCAGGCAGTTGAGCCTGTACCAGCTCACTGGTTTTCCAGACCTTGAAGGTCCAGTGCGTATTGCCGGGGTTTTCGGCGACCAGCAACCGGTAGTGGGCCAGCGCTTCCTTAAGCCGATGCTGCGCTTCCAGGTTTTCCGCGAGCAGGGCGCGGGCCTGGGGCAGGCGCGCGTTACGGCGCAGCGCCCGGCTGATGTGCTGAATAACCGCGACCGGCTGACGTGCTTTGGCCGCGGCCAGACCTAGGCGGTAATCGGCGCGGTAGACGGTGGTGTCCAGGGCCAGGGCCCGGCGATAATACCACAGGGCGCTATCCTGGCTACCCCGCAGCTCCAGCTGGCGGCCATAGTCGTAGCACAACAAGCCGGAGGTAGTGTCGAGCTTCATGCCGAGGGCCGCGTAGCGAGCGGCATCGTTGGGCAGCCGCCAGGCATTCAGCAGAAACGCCAGTTGATGCAGAATTTCGGGCTCGCGCGGGTCCTGGGCCAGCGCATCCTGTAGATACTGAACGGCAGTAGTTGTGTCGGCAGTGGCAGCGTAAGCGAGGCCTTTATAAAACAGGGCCGCGGGTTGGTTGGGGTCGAGGCGCAGGGTCCGATCGAGGTTGTCGAGGGCGGCGGCGTAATTATGCGCCGCGAGGTGGGTTTCGCCCACCAGCAAGGGCAATTCCGGCCCCGAATAACCGTATTCGGCAGCCTGCCGGGCCGCGGCCAGCGCACTCTGCAACTGGTTCAGGGCCCGGAAGGCCCGCGCTTGCAGAAAATACAGGCGGCTATCGGCATCGTCGATTTCCAGGGCTGCCTCTATATCGGTCAGGGCGGCGCGCGGCTGGCTGGCGGCCAAGCGCAACGTGGCGCGGCGGGCCAACAGAGCCTTATTGCGCGGCTCCCGGGCCAGGGCACCATTCAGCTCATCCGCTTGCACGCGCGGGCCGCTTTGCACCGTGGCTAGGTTCACGAGCGTATCGGGCCGCTCGGCCGGCTCGGAATGGCAAGCCGCTAGCCCCATCAGCACCAACGGCGTTGCAAGAAGCGGGAATAACCGAAAATAAACCATTGAGAAAGCGATTATTTCTGCAAAGAAAAAAGATACCGGCTCGGCCGGCTATGGTCCAGCAAAGCCTGGTGCTTACAACGCGTTCGTAGCAAACGTAGTAGGTGCTGATTTCAGCTCCGTAACTGAGCAGTGCGGGCAAGCTCACCGGGCTTCCTTTTTGCCGAGGGTATCCGGCGGCGGCTTCGGGCCATTCGGGTCGGGGCTGACGGTGGGCGCCTCCTCCTGAGCCGGGTTTCGGCGCTGGTGGCGGGCTGCCGCGCGCAGGAGCGGCGGCAGCATTTGGCGGCAAAGTCGGCTTACGACCAAGTCTTCGCTGGTAACAGGCGGAATCTTCTCGGCTTCCCGCAGCACTTCGATAGCGCGCTGGCGGCGCCCCTGATAGCGACACATCCGGGCCAGGTCGTAGCAAAACTGGATATTTTGCGGAGCCAGCTGGCGCGCTTTCTCCAGGGCCGCCATTGCCTCGCGGCTGCTGCCCCCCTCGGGCACGCCGCCCAGCACGAGCTTGCTATACACCCGCTCGAGCAAGTTGTAGTGCGCCACGCGGTACTGCCAACGCCCGCGCAGCTGCCAGGCTTCCGGCAGATCGGGCCGGCGTTCGGTGGCGAGGTACACGTGCGAGCGCAGGTTGCGAAAAGCCAGGAGCCGGGCCCCGGCCCGGTACAGGGAGGCTTGGTTAAACAAGGCCAGGGCCACGGCGTAGTTGCTTTCGCCGCCTTCGGGCTGGATTAGCAGGGCCCGTTCGGCGTATCGACGCGCAGCGTCGAAGTACGCGGCCTTGCGGGTTTCGTCGGAGTAGCGCCCCCCGATTCGGACGCTGAGCACGGCGGCGCGCCACAAAGCCAGGTAATGGCTGGGCACGGTTTTCAGCACATCCTGGTACAGGGCCAGCGCTTCGGAGTCTTTAAACTCACTGCTGAGGCTAGCTGCCCGCGTCAGTTTGGCCTGTACGGCCGGCGGGTCGGCGGGCACCGCTTTGCTGGCGGGCTTGGCGACGGGAGCCGCGACGTGGTTCGGGCGATGCCGTATTTGCCCGGCGGCGGGTGGCACCGCCAGGCTCCAGAGCAGCCCCCCCACTACCCAGCACCGCCACGGCCGGAGAACGAGCGTAAGGCACAACTGGATTACAACGAGCATAGGGGCAAAGAAACGGAGCGAGCGGAGTTAAGAGCGCGGCGGAAACGCCGACCTAAAGTTGGCATTCGCTCCGCTCTTAACTATGTCACCGCTCATTTTTATCCCTTAAAATAAGCCCAACTGGGCCTTGGGCCGCTTGAGTAGCTCGCGGGCCTGGGCTACTTCCTCGGCCGTGATGTCGACCGCCCCGGTCGGCTCCGGGCGCGGCCGCGCACTCCCATTCTCGCCCGGCTTGGACGCGGGCGCGGTTGCCCGTCGCTTGGCTACTTCGCGGCGCGGCGGCTCGGGCCCTTCGTCGGTGAGCAAGGTCAGGGCGTGGATTTTGAAGTAGTTGAGCTTATTGCCCATTGCTTTCCAGCCTTTCACGTCGATGAACTCGTGCAGGGCAATTTTCTCGGTTTCCTTGTCGGCTTTTTTATCCCGCTGAATTTTGATTTCCACCAGCGGCTCGGGGTGAGCGGTTGCGGCCAGCAGCTTCGAGCCCTTGGTTTCGGGGATAAAGGCGAAGCGCTTGTCGAGCGTGCTGGTTTCAATTCGGAAACGCTTGACGTAGTGAACCTTCGTTTCTCCTTCTAAGTAAACCGTGCTCACCACGGTGTCGGCTTCCAGCTTGCGCAGCAGCAGCATGTTGGGCACATCGAAGTGCAAGGCGGGATCGGGCGCTTTCAGCTCGTAGCTGCCGTCTTTGTACACCACCAGCACCGTGTTCTCGGTATCAAAGGTGCCCAGGTAGCGGCCGTGGCCGGCGGTGTTGAGGCGGCCCACCACGCTATCGAAGAAAATCTCCCGGCCGCCCAGGGTCGAATCGCCCAGGGTTTTCTGCGTAATCTTCTTGATGGGCTGCTTGGTCACGATGTTGCCCATGGAGCCTTTGCCCTTGATGCTGAGCTCGGCAAAGTCGAAGTCGAACTGCTTGACCCGGGCGGGGGCTTTGTCGCTGAGCTGAATGCTCACAATTTCCGACTCCGAGTTGGGGTTGGCGGTCAGGTACAGGGTTTTGGTGCCCTTGGTGCCCTTGGTCAGGTCGTACGTTCGGTCGCGGGTGATGCCCGACACCAGGAAGCGTTTGGCGAAGCTGATGCCCGAAGCACCATCCAGGTACACCATGTTGTACACCAGGCGGTCGTCGTTCTTATTGTAAACGCCCACGTGCAGGATGTCGCGGCCCACAAAGGTTTTTTCCGCAATTTTCGTCACCGTGAACGTGCCATCGCGCTTAATGGCGATGATGTCGTCCAAATCCGAGCAGTCGCACACGAACTCGTCTTTTTTCAGGCCATACCCCACGAAACCGTCCACGCGGTTCACGTACAGCTTCTGGTTGGCGATGGCTACTTTCTGGGCCGTCACCACGTCGAAGGTGCGGAGCTGGGTTTTGCGCTCGCGCCCGGCCCCGTACTTCTTCAGCAGACCTTCGAAGTAGTGAATGGCGTAGCGGGTGAGGTTGGCGAGGTGGTCGGCCACTTCAGCCAACTCCGCCTCCAGGCGCTGGATGTACTCATCGGCCTTGAAGCCGTCGTACTTGGAGATGCGCTTGATGCGGATTTCCGTCAGGCGCGTCAGGTCGTCTTCCGTAATTGCGCGGCGCAGCACGAGGCGCTGGTCGTCGGCCCGGGCCTTCTCCCCGGCGATGCGCACGAACTTCTTAAGGCCCTTGTCAATGGTTTCGAGAATGTCGGCCCAGGTTTCGCATTCCTCGATCTTGCGGTAGATGCGGTTCTCAATAAAGATTTTCTCCAGGGAAGCGTTGTGCCACTTCTCGTGCAGCTCATCCTGGCGGATTTCCAGCTCGCGCTCCAGCAGGCGGACCGTGGCCTTGGTGCTGCGGCGCAGCACGTCCTCCACCCCCACGAAGCGCGGCTTCTCGTCGATGATGACGCAGGTATTGGGCGAAATGCTGATTTCGCAGTCGGTGAAGGCATACAGCGCGTCCATGGTCAGGTCGGGCGAGACGCCGGCGGGCAGTTGCACCTGAATCTCCACCGCGGCCGCCGTGTTATCGACCACCTTCTTAATCTTGATTTTGTTGGCTTCCGAAGCCTTCACGATGCTTTCCATCAGCGCCGTGGTGGTGGTGCCGTAGGGAATGTCGCGGATGATGAGCAGGGTTTTGTCGACCTTTTCGATAGTCGCCCGCAGGCGGATCTTGGCGCCGCGCATGCCCGAGTTGTAGTGCGTCACGTCGCACAGGCCCCCGGTCGAGAAGTCCGGAAACAGCTGCACGTCTTTGCCCCGCAGCACGTCGATGCTAGCCTTGCACAGCTCGCGGAAGTTGTGGGGCATAATCTTGGTGCTCAAGCCCACGGCAATACCTTCTACGCCCTGGGCGAGCAGCAACGGGAACTTTACGGGCAGCGTGGTGGGCTCGCGCTTGCGGCCGTCGTAGCTCAGCTGCCACTCGGTGGTATCGGGGTTGAACACCACGTCGAGCGCGAACTTCGACAGGCGGGCTTCGATGTAACGGGGCGCGGCGGCTCCGTCGCCGGTGCGCACGTCGCCCCAGTTGCCCTGGGTTTCAATGAGCAAGTCCTTTTGGCCCAGGTTCACCATAGCGTCGGCGATGCTGGCGTCGCCGTGGGGGTGGTATTGCATGGTTTGGCCAATGACGTTAGCCACCTTGTTGAAGCGGCCATCATCCATCTCCTTCATGGCGTGCAGAATGCGCCGCTGCACGGGCTTGAGGCCATCCTCGAGGGCGGGCACGGCCCGCTCCAGAATCACGTAGGAGGCGTAGTCCAGAAACCAGTTCTGGTACATGCCCTTCACCGTGGTCACGTCGTGAATGGTTTCGCCGGGGGCAAACTTGGGCTCCTCCTCGGTTTCGGGTTCAACGATTAATTCGGGAGCAGGCGGGGCCACCGCACCGAACAAGTCGGCCGCCGCAGCTAATTCGCCGGCTTCGGCCTGGTCCTGGTCCGCGGAACTGGTAGCTTCTTCGGGGTCGGCCCCGGCGGACGAGGAAGCCGTTAGGTCAAAATCTACCGAATCACCGGGCTGCAAATAATGGTGGTCGGAAGAATCGGGAGTGGGAGTATCGAGAGTAGCCACGAGGGAAACGAAAGAAGTCGGCGAACTGCCGTCAAAAATACCAGAATCAGCGCGGAGCGCCGTAAATCACAATCAGTAGCCGGGCCGGAAAGTTCCCAAAATATTTAGCCATCAGGTAAGCCAGGCCCGCTTGGGTCAGGAATACAAAGCGGCTAATCCTTCAAATTACGGCAATTATTCATTGGCACGCAAACTAAAAATAATAGCCAAACTTTTTATCGGCCCCTCGGCCTAAAGCTTGGCAGCAGATTCTTTTGATAAAAACAAAAAAAGCCCGAGCCAAAGGCTCGGGCTTTTCCGGAATGTGCCGACTAGTCTACCCCTAGGCGGCGATTCAAACCTACGGAGAAAATTAAACATGACCAAAATTCAGGGCCCAAAAGCTTGTAATTTTTTTTCTTTTTCGTTCACTCTACCAGGTTAACCCGTTCAAAAGCAATCTTTTGTTACTTTCTATGATTAAATTGAATCTTGGCCAGAAATTTTCTGGTCCGTTAAAGTTTACTGAGCAAAGCCTTTCGATTGCTTAAGTGCCGATTCGCCCAAGCCTGAATGCTAGCTCCTGGCGGGCGCAGCAAAGCAGAAAGCTCCGTTCACGCTTCGCAGACTATTATCCTGAGCAAGCTACCCCACAGGACCAGCGCTTTCGAATAGACCCATGATCAGCTATTTGACCCGAATGATAAGCGCGGTTTTGGTTAGACAACCAAGGCTCCGTTTGGTAGTTACCAAACGGGCCTTGGTCGCCCGCTCTATTCGGTTTCCACTATCTCGGCCACGGGGAGCACGTCGCTGGTTATCAAATCCTTTTCAAGGCGCAGGTTATCAATGATAAAGTTCTGACGGTCAGGGGTGTTTTTTCCCATGTAGTACGTCAGCACTTGCTGAATGCTACGGTCGGATTGTAGGATAACTGGCTCGAGCTTGATGTTTTCGCCGATGAATTTGCCGAACTCCTCCGGCGAGATCTCGCCCAGGCCCTTAAAACGGGTGATTTCGGGATTGCGGCCCAGCTTACGCATGGCGGCCTGCTTTTCCTGCTCGTTGTAGCAGTAAATGGTTTCTTTCTTATTGCGGACGCGAAACAGCGGCGTTTCGAGGATGAACACGTGGCCGTTGCGCACCAGATCGGGGAAGAACTGGAGAAAGAAGGTGAGCAGCAGCAGGCGAATGTGCATGCCGTCGACGTCGGCATCGGTGGCCACCACCACGCGGTTGTAGCGCAGGTGCTCGATGCCTTCCTCGATGTTGAGGGCGTGCTGCAACAGGTTGAGCTCCTCGTTTTCGTACACGATTTTCTTTTTCAGCCCAAAGCAGTTCAGTGGCTTGCCGCGCAGGCTGAACACGGCCTCCAGCTCCACATTGCGGCTTTTAGTGATGCTGCCCGAGGCCGAGTCGCCCTCGGTAATAAAGAGCGTGGTGAGCAGCTCTTTTTCGGCCCCATCCTTGGCGTTTTCGCCCAGGTGGAAGCGGCAGTCGCGCAGCTTGCGGTTGTGCAGGTTGGCTTTCTTGGCGCGCTGGTTGGCCAGCTTTTTCACCCCCGCCATGTCCTTACGCTCGCGCTCGCTCTGCTCGATGCGCTTGCGCAGGTTTTCCTTGGCCACCGGGTTTTTGTGCAGGTAGTTGTCGAGCTGCTCCTTCACGAAGTCCAGGATGAAGCCCCGCACCGTGGGGCCATCTTCGCCCATATTGGTTGAGCCCAGCTTGGTTTTGGTTTGCGACTCAAACACGGGCTCCTGCACCCGCACCGAAATGGCGGCGATGATGGACGCGCGAATGTCGGCCGCGTCGTACTCCTTGCCGTAGTGCTCGCGCACGGTTTTCACCACCGCCTCGCGGAAAGCCGCCAGGTGAGTGCCGCCTTGGGTGGTGTACTGCCCGTTCACGAAGGAATAGTACTCCTCACCGTAGTCGTTACCGTGGGTCATGGCCAGCTCAATGTCCGGCCCTTTCAGATGGATGATGGGATAGCGCAGGTGCTCAACGTCGGCCTTGCGGGCGAGCAGATCGAGCAGCCCGTTTTCGGAGTAGTATTTTTGCCCATTGAAGTTGATGGTCAGCCCGGCGTTGAGGTAGACGTAGTTCCAGATCTGATTTTCGAGGTACTCCGGAATGAAGCGGTAGTTCTTGAAAATCGTGTCGTCGGGCTGAAAGGCGACCAGTGTGCCGTTGCGCTGGCTGGTTTTCTGCGGCTTCGGGTCGTGCACCAGCTTGCCCTGGGCAAACTCGGCCGACTTCATCACCCCATCGCGCACGCTCTGCACCAGGAAGTAGCCGCTCAGCGCGTTCACAGCTTTGGTGCCCACCCCGTTGAGGCCCACCGATTTCTGAAACACTTTGGAGTCGTATTTGCCGCCCGTGTTGATCTTGCTCACCACGTCGACCACCTTGCCGAGCGGGATGCCGCGCCCGTAGTCGCGCACCTGCACTCGGGAGTCGGAAATCTTGATGTCGATGGTCCGGCCGTGGCCCATCACGTGCTCGTCGATGCAGTTATCGACTACCTCCTTCACCAGCACGTAGATGCCATCGTCGTACGCGGAGCCGTCGCCCAGCTTGCCGATGTACATGCCGGGCCGCAGGCGGATGTGCTCGCGCCAGTCCAGCGAGCGAATGCTGTCTTCATTATAGCCGTGGTCGGCGACTTTCGTCTGTACTTCCGGAGCGTCAGTCAATAGTTCTTTGTTCATTGGGGCAACTGTTGTCCAGTTTTGCGGTAAAATAACGCAGAAATAAGCGGGGGGGCAAGAAATATTGCCAGTTTGTTTAGTATCGCCCCGCTAATTAGTTTAGCTTTCAACACCGTTTAGGAGGCCGGGGTTCACCCGCTGGGATCCGGCCCGCCACATTCCTCTTCTTCTCTTCTCTCGCATGTTTCCTCCGCTCCTCAACCGAGTAACGCCGCGCTCCCACCCTGGCCAGCAACCCTCGGCGGCCCCCGAAGCCAAGCTGGCGCCGGCCGTGCACTACACCTTCCTGCTCATTGGGCTGTCGCTCCTGGTGTTTGTGCTGCACCGGCTCGACGGCATTCTGCTGCCGCTGTTTTTTGCGGCCCTGCTCGCCACCCTGCTCCTGCCCATGGTCACTAAGCTCGAACGCTGGCGGTGGCCCCGGGCCCTAGCCATCATCGCCGCCATTTTCCTGCTGGTAAGCGGCATCGTGGGGCTGTTCATTGTGTTTGGCACCCAGATAATAGATCTGAAAGCGGAGCTGCCCCTGATTCAGCAGAAGCTGGTGGTATTCCTGGACCAGGGCCAGCGGTGGCTGCACGACCGGTTTGGGATGCGGGTGATGAGTAAAGACGAGCTCATCGACTCCTCGCTGAGCTCGGCCAAGAAGTCGGCCGGCGGCTTTCTGGGCAGTACCATCAGCACTACCGCCGGCGTGCTGAGCGTGCTGACCCTGATTCCGATCTACATTTTTTGCTTTCTGTACTACCGCGACCACATGCGGCAGTTCATGTTCCGGTTTGTGGCGCCGGATAAGCGCACGAGCGTGCTGCACACCATGGACAGCATTCAGACAGTGGTGCAGGCGTACATCTCCGGGCTGCTCACGGTCATCGTCATCGTGTCGGTGCTCAACGCCATCGGCCTGCTGCTGCTGGGAGTGAAGTTCGCGGTCTTTTTTGCCATTTTCGCTTCCGTACTCGCCGTTATTCCCTACATCGGCATTATGATTGGCGCCACCATCCCGGCGCTGATTACGCTGGTAGAAACGGGTTCCCCGGCGAAGGCGGCGGGCGTGGTGGGGGTGTTCGTGTTCGTGCAGTTCCTGGAAGGCAACTTCATTACCCCCACCATTACCGGCTCCAAGGTGAGCATTAACCCCATGGCGGCCATCATAGCCCTTATTCTCGGCGGCGAGTTGTGGGGCACGCCGGGGATGATTCTGAGCATTCCGCTGATTGCCGTGCTGAAGGTGGTATTCGACGCGAACAAGACCACGGCACCCTGGGGCTTCCTGCTCGGCGACGTGACCGACGGCGAGGATACCCCCAAAGACAAATCCGACGACAAGCCCGGCTTGCTGAGCAAGTTCTGGCACATGCTCAAGCGGATCTGAGCCGGGCCCGCCAGCCTTTTTAATGCAACCACGGCGGCCCCTTGGCAGTATACGTTAGCCTACATTCTTTTCTTTCCATATAATTCTTACAAATCCATGACTACGAACACCGAAACCGCCGCCCGCGCTTATAACGATCTGGTCGAAATCAACAAAACCGGCGCCAAGGGCTACCAGGAAGCCGCCGAAGGGGTAAGCAACCCCCAACTGAAATCAGAACTAAGCCGGCTTTCTCAGCAGCGGGCTCAGTTTGCGTCGGAGCTGACCCAGCAAGCCAGCCAGCTTGGCTTGAATATCGAGAATACCAACACTGTTGAAGGCCTGCTCACCGATGCCGCCGCCGCCGTGCACCACGGCTGGATCAACATCAAATCGGCCATCACCGGCCAAAACGACACCGCCATTCTGGGCGAGTGCGAAACCGGCGACTCCGTAGCCCTGCAAGCGTACGAAACGGCCCTCAAGTCGGCCAACCTGCCCGCTGAGGTTCAAAGCGTGCTTCAGCAACAGCACGGCCAAGTGTTGCAAGCCAAAAACTGGATAACTCAACAGAAAGCACAAGCGAAATAGTACCGGCGCTCAGCCAATCGTGAAAGGCAGCCCTTTTGGGGCTGCCTTTTTTATGTGGTGCCCGGTGCGGCTACGAGTGGCTAGAACGGCGGGCAGACTGCGCCACCGCGCCCGTAAGGCCCCTCACCCCTAGTTCAGGCAAACCAGCTTTATTTCTTGAAGGGCACGACGGCCTTCTAAGGAACACCCATCCCAGTGCCAGTGCTAATGGTTTAGATGGTTCAGAAAAAGCGCGTGTTTTCTGCCAGTCTGCTTACCTTGGTGAAAGTGCAAAAAGCCCACTGCGCTAGCGGTTACCTCAAAGTTGACAGTGCCGCAACCTTATGCCGGGCTACGTTTGTTAGCTTTCTTACCGACCACCTTCCCTCGCCGCGCCTTGTACGCCATTATCGACCTTGAAACCACTGGCGGGCAGCCCACTCAGGACCGCATCACCGAAATAGCCATTTACCTCCACGACGGCGAAAAGATCGTGGATGAATACGCTACCCTGCTCAACCCCGGCCGGGGCATCCCGCCTTTTATCACCCAACTCACGGGCATCACCAACGATATGGTGAGCGACGCGCCCAAGTTTCACGAGGTGGCCCGCAAAGTGGTGGAGATGACCGAAGGCTGCGTGTTTGTGGCGCACAACGTGCGGTTCGATTACTCGTTTCTGAAAAAGGAGTTTGCTGATCTCGGCTATAACTACTCGCGCAAAACCCTGTGCACCGTGCGCCTGAGCCGGTCGCTCATTCCCGGTCAGCCCAGCTACAGCCTGGGCAAACTCTGCCAGAACATCGGCATTCCGCTCGAAGGCCGGCACCGGGCCGCCGGCGACGCCCACGCCACGGCCCTGCTCTTTGGCCGGCTCCTGAAAATTACGCAGGAGAGCGAGGCCGGGCCAAACGGGACGCCCGAAGCCGATACCCTGGCCCGCGTGGATGCGCTGGCCCCGGCTGGTCGACGGCCCGACGGCACCAAAGCGCCCTCCGCCAAGCGCGTGGCCGCCGTGCAGGAAGCCATCCGCACGGCCCTGATACCGCCGCTCGTATCGCCGGCCCTGGTGGCTAGCCTGCCCCAGGCCACGGGCGTGTACTACTTCCACAACGAGGCCGGCGAGGTAATTTACGTGGGCAAGAGCATTAACATCTACAAGCGCATTCAGCAGCACTTCGCCGTGGATGTGAAGTCGCGCAAGAGCCTGGAGTTCAAAAACTCCATCGCCGATATCACCTGGGAGCTAACCGGCTCGGAGCTGGTCGCGCTGCTCTATGAGTCGCACCTGATCAAGCAGCTAAAGCCCGCCTACAACCGGCAGCAACGGCGCTCGGTGTTCCCGGCCGGCATCTACCTGCGCATCGACGAACAGGGCTACAAGCGCCTGGCCTACGGCCGGGCCGATGCCCGCAACGCCGAAATTCCCATCATTGCCCTTGGCAATCAGTTCAAGGCCCAGGGCTTCCTGTACCATAAAGTAGCCAAGTACAACCTCTGCCAGAAGCTCTGCGGCCTCTACAAAACGCAGGGTGGCTGCTTCGACTATCAGGTGCACCGCTGCCAGGGGGCCTGCGTGGGCCAGGAGCCCCCCGAGAGCTATAACCTACGCGTCGACGAGGCCATCGACAGCATCAGCTACGAGCACGAAACGTTCGTCGTGATCGGCGCCGGCCGCACCGAGCTGGAAAAGAGCATCGTGCTGGTGGAGAACGGGCGCTACCAGGGTTTCGGGTACGTCGACGAGACGTTTTCGGCGCGCAAGCTGGCTGATTTCCGGGAGGTGATTCAGCCGTATGCCGACAACAAGGACATCCAGCAGATTATCCGGCAGCACCTGCGAACCAAGCACAAGGGCGAGCGGGTGAAGGTGTTTGGGTAAGGGGGGTGCGGCCCCCGACGAACGATTCATGGGCGGCGGTTGGGCTTGCCATCGTAGTTTTGTGGAAGCGTTGATCCAGCGCTTGCTTTCTTTATGCTCTTCAACAGCTACGTTTTCCTGTTCGTTTTTCTACCAATTTTACTCGGTGTCTATTACGGGGTGTTGCGGACCATCAAAGCCCGCAATGCCTGGCTCACGGTGATGAGCTACGTCTTTTACGGCTGGTGGAATCCCCTCTTCTGCTTGCTGATGATGGCCTCGACGGCTTCGGACTACGTCATTGGCAAACACCTGTACCGGGCCGAGACCGAAAGCCGACGCAAGCTGCTGATGACGTTGACCATCATCGTAAACTTGTCGGTGCTTGGCTTCTTCAAATATTACAATTTTTTTGCCGGTACCCTCAACGGCATTTTTACCTGGCTGCACCTGCCTATTTACGCTCCCATCCTGGCCAACCTGGTATTACCCATTGGCATCAGCTTTTACACGTTCGAGTCGTTATCCTATACCATTGATATTTACCGCCGGGAAGTAAAGCCGGCCAATAATATCATTGATTTCTTTTGCTTCATTTCGCTGTTCCCGCATCTTATCGCGGGGCCCATCATGCGTTACGTGGACCTTGACCGTCAGCTCAAGGACCGGGAGCATTCGGAGGGCAAGTTTGCGGTGGGAATTGTTTTTTTCGTGACCGGTTTGCTCAAAAAGCTCGTCATTGCCGACAACGTGGCTCCCCTAGCCGACGCCGTATTCAACGCCAAGACCGGCACGACGGTACTCGACGCCTGGTTGGGCAGCTTAGCTTACACCATGCAGATCTACTTCGATTTCTCGGCCTATTCTGATATGGCCGTGGGATTGGGCCTGATGATTGGCTTTGAAATCATCCAGAATTTTAATTCGCCCTACCAGTCCACGAGCGTGCAGGATTTTTGGCGGCGCTGGCACATTTCCCTGTCCAGCTGGCTGCGCGATTATTTATACGTACCGCTGGGTGGCAACCGCAAAGGCAAGTACCGCACCTACCTCAACCTCATTTTAGTGATGCTGCTGGGTGGGCTCTGGCACGGCGCGGGCTGGACGTTTATCTTTTGGGGACTTTACCATGGGGTATTGCAAGCCATTGAGCGGGCACTAGGAGTACGTCACCCCTTGAAACAACTGCCCGTTTGGGGCCAACGATTCGCAACGTTCCTGCTGGTACTCGTGGGGTGGGTATTTTTCCGGGCTACCGACTTTAACATTGCCCTGCGCATCCTGGGCAACATGGTCGGCTATGCAGGCAACCAGCCAATTACTCCGCTGCACTTAGCGCGTCCGATCAGCCTGCTGTTTTTGGCATTCGCGACAGTAGTTTCTATGACCTATCCAAATCTATGGAACCAGCCGGTTCGCTTGAATTTTCGCACGGCAATGGTTTATGGCCTCGGCTTGGTTGGCAGCATCATCTTGATTATGACCCGCCAAAATAGCCCGTTCCTCTACTTCCAGTTTTAATAAGTTTTTTTCGTGCGTCGTCATTGGAATAGGTTTTACTCGCGAGCCCGAGCGATATTTTTTGGTCCTCCCTACCATGCTGCTGACCACTCGGCGCTTAGCCCAAAAGGCTCTGCTACGGGGATTCGCTTAGTATTAATCGTAAGTGGAACGCTGTGGCTTAGCCTGGTCTTATTTGATAATCTAGCCAGGCCCTGGCAACGCCGCCCCAAGAGCTGGCAGTTTTTTCAAGGTTCTCGGGAATTAAATGAATCTCCTAATCAGCCCCTTCAGCGTGATTTCACCCGTACCAAAGGCGATTTAGGCCGCGACTTGGGCGTAGCTAGCCTGTCCCGCTACTATTCGGCGGCCGAGGACAGCACCCCCGTCTACCTTGAAACCGATGAGCAGGGTTTTCGTATCGTGCGCTCCTCAGCACCATTCACCGCCGTTTTATGCGGAGATTCCTTCTCTAATAATAACTCGTTCGCGGATAGCCTGGCCCGCGTAACTGGTTTATCGGTTGGCAATCAGGCCATCGAAGGAAGAGGAACCCTGACAATGGCTCGCTTCCTGGAAGACCAGCCTGCACCTTATCGCCAGGCAAAATTAGTGATTTGGGAGAGCACTCAACGTGCTAAAATTGATGCATTTACCGAGCTGTCTGAACGGAGAAAATCACTCCGTCTATCAGACCAGCATCGCTGGCAATGGCGGGAGTCGTTGTTATGGCCAGCTAATCTCGACGTGTATCTGAGCGGTAGTTCGCTCTTAAAGCCCCTGATGGATAAAATACAGAAAGAGATTAAGTGGGCGTTGCTAAAAAAGCATACCGACCTCATCATCCTGGGAAGACGCGACTTGCCAGCCGGTGTAGCGCCCATGCTTTTTCTAGGCTCGGATGAAGCCATCCGGCCGCGAAAAACGTCGCAAAGCGAGCTGGATAGCATTGCTACTTACATTGCGGCAATCGATCAGGAACTTAAGGGGCGCGGACAACACCTTATTTTCACCGTCGCTCCCGAAAAAAGTGTAGTCTACCCAGATCGGCTCCCGCCTGGTCTGACTCCCCGCACTAATTATATTACCGGGCTTAATCAGGCCTTACAACAGCACGGCGTACACGTGGTAGACCTGAGCCAAGGCTTGCGGGAAGCAGCGCAGGCACAACCTAAAACCCTCTACTACTACGCCGCCGACACTCACTGGACGCCCAAAGGCATGCAGTTGGCCTCCCGAATTATCGCGGATAGTCTCAAGCGGTGGAACTTCACCGTCGCACCTTTCGCTCAGCGCTAATGCATTTCACGAATTACTCTCCGCCATCATGCCACCCAAGGTCGCATTAACAAATACAATCGTAGAATTATACAAACCAATGCTACGCAGGGTAAGTGAACGACTACAGCTGACTACTCCTGTACGCGGGTAATTTTACCCCAACCGGATCCGAATTACGCCTCGTTAAACCCGGGCCTGCCGCTATATAATTCCAGCCCACTGTCGTGCTCCACCGCCATTTTCTCATCCACAAGCCCTATGGCTACCTGAGCCAATTCGTCGGCGAGCCGAAAAAGAGGAAGCTGGGGGAGCTTCACGATTTCCCCGTCGGCATTATGGCCATTGGCCGCCTCGACGAAGACAGCGAAGGCCTGCTCCTGCTCACCACCGATGGCAGGATGAGCGAATACGTCCGCAGCAAGAAGATTGAAAAGGAATACTACGCCCAGGTTGATGGGCTCATCGATGACGAGGCCCTTACCCAACTGCGGGCTGGCGTCGAAATAGGCATTCACAACGTGCGGTACCAGACCAGCCCCTGCGCGGCCGCCCGGCTGGACCCGGCGCCGGATTTCGCGCCCCGTACTCGCAAAATCCGCGACGACCGGCACGGGCCCACCAGTTGGGTGTCCATCACCCTCACCGAAGGCAAGTACCGACAGATCCGAGAAATGACGGCGGCCGTGGGCTTCCCTACCCTGCGCCTGATCCGGGTGCGGGTGGGCGCCATGCAGTTGGGCAACCTGGCCCCGGGCGCAGTGGTCGAAGTAGCTGATTTCGGCGTTGAGCAACCGTTATTGTCAGCAGCTTCGACACTGGAGTAGGCTCGGTCTCTTTCGCACAAAAAGCTCAGTGGGCTCGCTCCGGCAACCTTGCCTTAGGCAAGAGCAAGGCAAAAACATCAGGCTTTCCTGGTTATAGGGAATGCCCAAGATGGCCTTCAATCAGCAGCGGCCCTCCCGACCCGACGAGCTACGGGCGTACGCTCTGAACAAGCTTTTGAGTAGTAGGCCCGTAAGGCAGCATCAGACGAGGAATTCAAAGCCACCTATTCGACCGGTATTTTGTGAGCCTCTGATCTTCATTTGAATTATTTCTGGCAAAATCGTGATGCATGCATAACACTTTCCGCTATTTGTCGTATCTTTGCCCAGGAATTACACTTAGGTCATTTCCTCTTTATTCATGAAAAAGACCACCGCATTATCGTTTTCGTCGCTGCTGCTTTTAGGTGGCGTGAGCTACCTGGCTGCCAAACTGGCCGACCTTGACTTGACCTTCTTCTTTCACGGCGACGACGACCAGCATCTCTACTGCTAGCCTCGTTTTATCGCCCTGCTGCTCCCGCAGCCAACAATTCAGTAAAAGCCCGGCCGCCTAGCCGGGCTTTTTTGGTGGGCCTGGCGGCCATTCCGACCGGGTTTTTGGGTTCGGCCCGGCTTTTGGAACTTTGCCTCGACAACGGCGTAACCCGTCCGGCTGGGCTTCCACTGGCAGCTGGTGGCGGCTCACCTTGCCTCAATCCGGCAGCGAGCCAACTCCGCATTCACCCCTTCACCCTATCACCCCCTGGTTTTATGAACCTCGATTCCCACCAAGCTCAAGTGAGCTACATCATCGGCCGCGACCTGGCCCGCAACTTCGCCCAGCAGGGGCTTGAACTGGACGTTGACACCCTGGCCGGGGCGCTGAAAGAAGGCCTCCAAGGCCTCCCCAGCCGCATGACCCAGGAGCAGATGCAGGCCGCTATGCAGCAACTGCAGGCGCAAATGAGTGCCGATGATGACCAAGCAGACCAAGACCCCAACGCCATGAATAACAACAAAGCCGAAGGCGAAGCCTTCCTCGCCCAAAATGCCGCCAAGTCGGGCGTGATCACCCTGCCCAGCGGCCTGCAATACGAGGTAATCACGCAGGGAACCGGCCGCAAGCCCACCCTGGGCTCGTCGGTAACCACGCATTACCACGGCACCCTGATCAACGGCACCGTGTTCGATAGCAGCTACCAGCGCGGCCAGCCCGCCACGTTCCCCGTTAACGGCGTGATTGCCGGCTGGACGGAGGCGCTGCAACTCATGCCCGAAGGCTCGAAGTACCGCCTCTACATCCCCTCCGACTTGGCGTATGGCAAACGCGGGGCGGGCCGCGACATCCCCGGCGATACGGCCCTCATCTTTGATGTGGAGCTGGTAAAAGTGAATAACTGAGCAGCGGCCGTGGCTTTGCCGCTACCAGCCAGCGCGTTCACACGCACTGCCGCGCCCACCTGGGCGCCCGCGACGTTTACCCTGGCCCTGGCTGAGCCCGCGACCGACGCCGGAGCCCAGCTATCAACCAACGCCCCAATTGTGGCCCCGGAAGCTTCTTCCGGGGCTACCTTTGAGGTCCCCGGCCCGGGCGAAGGCACCGTCCCCCCGGCCGGGGGGTCCCCACCGCCGCTCCTGCCCTTGCACAGTGCCGATGGGCGGGTAAGCTTGACCGAAACCATGCTCACCGTGCGGGGACAGTCGTTTTTGCTGTTGGAATTAGAACGCGCCGAACTCACGCCCGTGCGCTGGATTTTGTGGTACCTGCTGGGTGGGCTGGGCTTGGCAGCGGTCATGATTGCCTTTTTGCAAAACTGGCTGCGCACCGGGCCAGCCATGTTGGGTATGGCCCTGACGGCCCTGCTCCTGGCTTACGGGCACCGCGGCACCAACCGCCTGCGCCTGTACCGGCTGGGCCGCGAAATGGTTAATTTCGCCCTGCCCGGCGAAACCCCACCCTGGCAGCAGTTGACGGCGGAAATCAACCGCCGCATCTTCCGGGTGCACGACCAGGCCGCGCAGGAGGCGGCGGCGCTGCTCGCCGCCGCCGATGAGGCGACTCGCCTGGCGGCGCAGGCGGCTCAAGGGGCCGGGGAGGCAGCCCTCCCAAATTCGGCTGATGATTCGCTACCGGTCGGCTAGCGCCGCTTTTAGCCGTCGCCGTAAGTGTATTTCAAGTGTATTCCGCTGGCTTAGCTGCTACCTTCGCGCCCCGGCAGTTTCTTTGTAGCCCTCAACCGCTGAGTACCGACTTTAACATCCCGCATGGATTCTAAACATTCGCACACCGCTGTTTCCAGCGCCGGGCTGCTCATTGCGCTCGGCATTATTTACGGCGACATTGGGACCTCGCCCCTCTACGTGATGTCGTCCATCCTGAAGAGCGGCCGGGTGCCTGACCTGATTGATGCCCATCTGGTATTGGGGGGGATTTCCTGCGTCATCTGGACGCTGACTTTGCAAACTACCGTCAAGTACGTGCTGCTGACCCTGAATGCGGATAACAACGGCGAAGGCGGCATTTTCTCGCTTTATGCCCTGGTGCGGCGGCGGGGAGCCTGGCTGTCGGCGGTGGCCATCATTGGGGGCTCGGCGCTGCTGGCCGACGGGGTGATTACGCCACCCATCTCGGTGGCCTCGGCTATTGAGGGGCTGCGGGCCGTGTCGCCCCACATCCCCACGGTGCCCATCGTCATTGGCATTATTGCGGGGCTGTTCTTGCTGCAAAGCTTTGGGACGCAGATTGTGGGCAAGGCCTTCGGGCCCATCATGCTTCTGTGGTTCAGCATGCTAGGCGTACTGGGCGTTGCTTGGATCATCCAGAACCCCATTATTCTCAAGGCTTTTAATCCGTATTATGCCTATGACCTGCTGGTGCGCTACCCGGGCGGCTTCTGGCTATTGGGGTCGGTGTTCCTGTGCACGACCGGAGCCGAGGCTCTGTACTCCGACCTGGGCCATTGTGGCAAAGGCAATATTCGCCTGAGCTGGATTTTCGTAAAAAGCACCCTCCTGCTCAACTACCTGGGCCAGGGCGCTTGGCTGCTGCAGCACGAGGGCCAGCCGCTCGACGGCCGCAATCCGTTCTATGCGCTCATGCCCTCGTGGTTCCTGCTCATTGGCATCGGCATCGCCACCATTGCGGCCATTATTGCCTCGCAGGCCCTTATCACGGGTTCGTTTACGCTGGTTGCCGAGGCCATTCGCCTGAACATGTGGCCCAAGGTGAAGCTCAACTACCCCACCGACGTGAAGGGGCAGCTCTACGTGCCGAGCATGAATCGGCTGCTGCTGCTGGGCTGCATCGGGGTGGTGCTGTACTTCCGCGAGTCAACCAACATGGAAGCGGCTTACGGCCTGGCTATCACCCTAACCATGCTGATGACGACCATTCTGCTCACGGTATGGCTGCGCTCAAAGAAAGTTGCGGTTCCCCTGGTCGTTGGTTTCGCGGCAGTATATGGCCTTATCGAGGGAGCTTTCCTGATTGCTAACATGCGCAAGTTCCCGCACGGCGGGTGGGTGTCGTTGGCCATTGGCGGCACGCTGGTGGGCATAATGTACGTGTGGCTCAAAGCCTTCTACATTAAGCGCCGCCTTACCGAATTCGTGCGCCTCCAACCCTACGTGGATGCCCTTAAGCAGCTTAGCAACGACGAATCCATCCCCAAATATTCTACCCACCTGGTGTTTCTCACCTCAGCGGAGCGCAGCTCGGAGATTGAGCAGAAAATTATCTACTCCATCTTCCAAAAGCGCCCGAAACGAGCTGACATCTACTGGTTTATCCACGTCGATACCACGGATGAACCGTACACCATGGAGTACAAAGTGACCGAAGTCGCGCCCGACGACGTGTTTCGCATCAATTTCCGGCTGGGCTTCCGGGTGCAGCAGCGGATCAACCTCTACTTCCGCAAGGTGATCGAGGACCTGGTGCGTAACAAGGAGGTCGACATCACCTCGCGCTACGAATCGCTGAACAAGCAGCACGTAACCGGTGACTTCCGCTTCGTGGTGCTGGAGAAATTCCTCAGCGTCGAAAACGACTTCCCCACCGTCGAGAAGCTGGTGATGCAGGCGTATTTCTACATCCGCCAGTTCATTGCTTCGGAAGACCAGTATTTCGGGCTTGATACCTCGTCGGTGAAGGTCGAGAAGGTGCCGCTGGTGATTGCGCCCGTACGCGAAGTGGCCCTGAAGCGCATTCGATAAGCCCCGCGGGGCTACCGGCATTTAATAAATTAAGCCGAATTATTTAGAGCAATTATTAGGTCAGCGTTCAGGACTCAGCGGCTGAAAACCTCACCCCCGACCCCAGTTCGCTTCATGCGCGAAGCCGCAGGAGAGGGGAGCCAGACGTTATAGACACGAACCGGAAAATGGCTCTAGGTTTAGCCCTCGAATAATAAAAAAAGCTCCTTGCTGGTAGCAAGGAGCTTTTTTTATGCGTACCTGCGCCTACTTGGTGGGCCCCAGCCAGCGGGCCAGCACGCGCTGCTGGGCGGCGCTTGGGCTGGGCAGGGGCTGCACCTTAAACTTGCGGTCGGGGTTAGCCAGCATTTTCAGCTTCAGGTCGCGCGTGAGGCCATCCCGGCGCACTTGGAGTGTGACTTCGGTACCCGCCGGAGCACTTTTCAATTCCAGCGTACCGCTGCTGGCCCCCGCCACGGGCGCCAGGTTTCCCTCGCCGGGCGCGACGCCGTTAATTTGCAGGATCTCGTCGTTTACGTTGAGGCCGCCCGTCCAGGCCGCCCCGTCGCGCACTACCCCGGCCACCAGCAACCGGCCGGTACGGGTCGAAAGCGTCGCTCCCAGCGTGCCGTCGGGGCTGAGCGGAGCGCTGCTGAGGGCCAGCCCGGCGTAGCCCAGGGCAGTAGCATAATCGAGCGGCTTGGTGCCGTACACACTGCTGCGGAAGAACTCGTCGTAGCGACGACCCGCGACGGTGGCCACGGCATCCTGAAATTCCTGGTCGGTAAAGCCTCGGCCGGCCTTTTTGTAATACGTGTCGTAGAGCAGACGGAACACGTCGTCGAGGTGCTTCTCTCCTTTCGTGGCCTCGGCAATGTTCAGGTCGAGGACGGTGCCAATAAGGTCGCCCTTGGAGTAATAGCTAATTTGAGCATTGCTGGAGTTCTCATTGGGGCGATAGAACTTAATCCAGGCGTCGAAGCTGGCGTCGGCGGCCGACTGGATGCGGTTGCCGGGGGTATTTTCCACTTCCGTTATCGCATTGCCCAGCTTGCCCAGGTACTCGTCGCGGGTGAGAACTCCAGCCCGCTCGTTGATGAGCTTGGAGTAGTACTCCGTCATGCCCTCGCTCACCCACAGCATGTTGGTGTAGTTCTCCTGGTCGTAATTAAACGGCCCCAAGGCCACCGGGCGGATGCGCTTCACATTCCAGAGGTGAAAGTACTCGTGCGCCGCCAGGCCCAGAAACGACTTGTAGCCGGCCTCGGTGCCGTACGCGGTGCGCGTTACTTGCAGGGTAGTTGAATAGAGGTGCTCAAGCCCGCCCCCGCCGCGCTCCAGGTTGTGCACGATGAACAGGTAGTGGTCGAGCGGGTTTTGGCCGACCACGCGGTGGGCTTCCTCACACACCTTTTTCAGATCAGCCACCAGCTTGGTTTCGTCAACGGTGTAAGTGCCGTACATGGCTACCTGGTGCGGGGTGCCATTGGCCGTAAACTCCAGCACTTTCTGGTTGCCGATTTCCATGGGCGAGTCGGCCAGCTCGTCGTAATTGGCCGACTTGTAGGTGAATTTCTCCGGGCCCGGGCGCAGGGCGGTGCTCACCTGCGTCCAACCGGCCGCCGGCTGCACTACCACCGTGCTGCCCAGTCCCTTGTTCTCGGCCGGGTACATGAATACGCTGCTGCCGTTCAGGTAGCCGTGGTCGGCGTCGACGAAAGAGGTGCGCACCGTGAGCTCGAAGGCGTAAACCCGATAGCTGAGCTGGAAGCTGGCCTGTTTAGGGTGGCGAACACGCCAGGTGTTTTTATTGATCTTCTCCACGGCCAGGGGCTGGCCGGCGGCGGTGCGCGCCTGTAATCCCTCCACATTCTTCGCAAATTCACGGACCAAGTACGAGCCCGGGGCCCACACGGGCATTTTCACATCGGTGTAGTCGGCCGGAAAGCCGCCCAGCTCCATTTTTACCTCGAAGTAGTGGGTTTGGGGGGCGGGCATGGCCAGCGTGTAGCGCAGGGTGGGCGCCACGGCCACGGGGAGCGCACTAGCGGGCGGGCCGGCCGTTAGCAGCGCCAGGGCCACGGAGCAAAGGTGTACTTTTGATTTTCTGAGCATTGACAAACAGTTAAAATGAATCAGGGGCGCAAAGTAAGCCCGCGCTACGCGCTCCAACCTAGCGACCCCTTGGGACGTTGAGGTTAGGGTGGCGCTTAACCGTACCGGCGCCGGCCTGGCAAGTAGAATAAGTATGCGCTTCGTATGGCTGGTTTTTGTGGGATTAGCGGCGGCCATGGTCTTGATTTTGCCCCGACTGAATCGGCCGGCGTCCCTTTCCCGGCGGACGGCGGGAACTTCGACACAACCAACGGCCGCGCCCGCCAGGTCGATTTCGGCCGGGGCCGCTCTGCGCGGCGACGTTCAAGCCCCGGGCGGCCCAACCCGGTCCGATAGCGTGGTGGCGTTTGGGCTGGCGCAGCGGGGTACGCCCTACGCCTACGCCGGTAGCTCCCCGCTCACGGGGTTCGACTGCTCCGGGTTTATCCGGTACACGTTTGCTCGCTTTCGGATAGCGGTGCCGCATTCCACGGCGCTGCTTATTGGGGTGGGCCGGCCCGTGGCGCGCCACGAGGCCCAACCCGGCGACATCGTGGTTTTTACGGGCACGGATACCACCAGCACTACGCCCGGCCACGCGGGCATTGTGGTGTCGGACCGGGGGGAGGTACCGCTGCGGTTCGTGCACGCCTCCTCGGCCCGGCGGGAGCCCGGGGTGAAGGTGAGCCAAGTGGAAGGCACCGACTACGAGCGGCGCTTTATGCAGGTACGGCGCGTGCTGGAGCCGGACCCTAACACCACGCCCTAGCGCGGCGGGTGCGGAGGGGAAATGACGCTGGCGGGCGGCTGGGCCCGTAGCTAACTGGTTTCGCGGCGGCGAGGCGGGCCCGGCCCAAGCCCCCACACGATGAGCCCGGTGGCTCTTGTACTAACGCTACCGCTAACGCAACGATGCCCGGTCCGCCTCTGCCATCCCACTAAAGGGCAGCTGGGCAAACCGGGCATCTAATCCTTCAAATCTTACCAAGCGGCGCAACTGGGGTACAGTTCCGGCGTCACTTTCAAGAGTAAGACCTGGCCGAATGTGGGAAGCCTTAGGAGCTACCCCACGAAGCTGTTGTTAGGCGCGTACTGCGGTGAAGCGTACGACATTCGACAGGCTTGGCAGGATTTGTTTGGGACTACTAGACATTTTGTACCTCCTTTCTTTACGTTCGACATAACCCCGCTCGCGCGGCCCAGCACATTAGGGTTGCTTGAACGGGGCCGTAGCACTCACTACTGGACGGTAAAGTTAATAGCCGGCACGAAGGTTCAAAGTTCAGGGCCCTTATTTCGGTCAAACTGACCTTGATTGGGGCTTGCAACCTGATTCCCAGGCTTAATTATTTTGCCCGCTAGGACGCTACTGCCCATAATCCGGCGGGTGGCCCGAACTTGGCCGTAAACTTGCCATAAAGGGCTGAAGGTTGCCGGTAGGTGCTCCGGGAATTTTCCTTACCTTTTCCACAAAACCAACTCTCTCCTTTAGGAAATGAAAAAAACACTGTTCTTATTTGTTGCCCTGGTGCTAGGCATTGCCCGCATGGCCTCCGCCCAAACCATGTCTCCACTCGGGATTTGGACGAACTCGGAGAAGAAGGCTACGTTTGAAATCTACAAATGCGGCGACCTCCTATGCGGCAAAATCGTGACCCTGACCTTGCCCAACGACCCCGCTACCGGCAAGCCTAAAACCGATGCCCAAAACCCGGACCCCAAGCTCAAAAGCCGCCCGCTGCTGGGCTTGGTGTTCATGCAAGGCTTTAAGTACGACGACGAGAACAAGTGGGATAACGGCAAAATTTACGACCCCAAAAGCGGCAAAACTTACTCCTGCTACATGAAGATGGAGAATGCCAACACCATGGAAGTGAAAGGCTACATTGGCTTCTCCCTCATCGGCAAGTCGCAGACCTGGACCCGGGTGAAATAATGTAGAGCGCCGCGACGGGCTCAACGCACGGTAGCAAGGCCGGTTTCCCGATGGGAGCCGGCCTTTGTTTGCAGCAAACAGGCCAACCGCAAGCGGGCCCGAATTTCCCGTACTTGATGCTCGAGGAATTGGCGGTTTTCGTCCAGTTTCGGAGCCACAAACTATTTGGCCAAGCTCGTGTTTGGACTCTATTAACTTCCCCCGTTTTGTTTGACTTCATCCACCACCTGTTTCGCCCTAAAGCGGCAGCTCCGAAAACCTGGCACACCGTGACTTTGTCGCCGGCCCAGGTGCAGCGCCACGCGGCCTGGGTTGAGCAGTGCGTATTTCTGAATTGGCTCGGGCCGTACTTCAAAGCATACCACCTCCGCAAGGGTGGCGCGGCGGGGGCCCGCGGCCTGCGGGTGCAGTTGCTGCAGGAAAGCGGCTGCCAGGGTGCGCTGCTGCACTACGACCCGTCCATCGGCCCGGGCAATTTTCGACATTTTTACGAGCACCTGGGCGAGCGCATCCTCGCCCTGGGCTACCACCGCGCCTGCGCGGATCAGTGCACTCAGCACCACGCCAACCACACGGCCACTACCCTCAAGCAGCTCTACAAGCCTAACCCGGTCGATTGCCCTAAAACGGGGCACTGCGACCAACGCTTTGGTCTGATTACGGTGGATCTGGTGGCCATGAACCAGCAGCCCGTGTTTATCCGCCTGATGAGCAACGCCGTGCGGCAGCCTGGTTTCACGGCCCCGGGCTCGTTTGATGAGCTGCTGAAATGCCTGCTTGATGCTCCCCCGGCTGACGCGGCTACCCAAGCGCTGGTACGCGAGTATTACGACCTCTTTTAAATGACCGAACCCGGCCTTAACGGACGCTAACCCAGACTAGCCAGTGAATAGCGGACCAGTTGCTGCGGATAATGCCCTCTTCCGGACCTAAAAAAGCCGCTCTACAATGGAGCGGCTTTTTTAGGTCCGGAAGAAGAAAACGCCGAGAAGAAAACTTTACTCGCGAACAAACTGCCCCTGCCCCAATAATTCCCGACCCGAGCCGAGCAGTTGCAAGTGGTACAGGCCCGGCGCCAGTGCGTGGGTGTCGAGCTGAGGGGAGCCGGTCCGCACCACCTGACGCAACACCCGGCGCCCGGTTGCGTCCAGGACTTCGGCGGTGACTTGGGCAGCGGGCAGCGCGGCCAGCCGTAGCTGGTCGTGGCAGGGGTTAGGATACAAGGTCAGGGGGGTTATTCCGGCGGCTGAGCGACTGCTGGTCAATGTATTGTCGCGAACGGGGGCCGGGCCGGGCAGGTCGAGAATCCACTGGTTGGGGTCGATGGCGACGCTCGTGACTGTACCAGCCACCGCGAAGCTGAAGGTTTCGGAAACCTGCCCCTGATGCCGGCGCACGGTTTGGGTGCTGCCGTCCGAGAAAGTGAGCAGGTAGTCGACGTCGGTATCAAAAAACGGCGTGGTTGCCGGCACCGACGCCTCCTCATTGACGCGCAGCACGAAGGTATTGCCCACTTGGTTCCACCGGGCCTGGAACGTGGGATAGCCTTTGCCCCGGAACCACTGCTGAAAGAAATATTCCAGGGGCCGGCCGGCCTCGCCCTCGAATACGCGCTGCAAATCGGCCGTCCGGGCCGCGGACCCACGATACAGGGCCTGGTAGGTACGAAGCGCCCGAAAGAACTTGGTATCGTCGTTCAGTAAATAGCGTAGCATGTGAACGACGGCCGCACCTTTTTTGTAGGTCAGGCTATAACTAAAAATTCGGCGGGTGTTCGTGGTGTCGGATACGTAAATGCTACCCGCATCAGTCTGAGCGGCCTGATGGGCGGAGTTCATCCAGCCGCGGGCATCGGCCGGACTGCCCGAGGATTGCAAGTAAAGGTACTCTCCGTAGGAAGCAAAGCCTTCGTTGAGCCAGATGTCCGCCCAGCTGGCGCAGGTTACGTTATCACCAAACCACTGGTGAAACAGCTCGTGGGCCGTAAGCAGAGGCGAGAACCCATCCTGCGTGGTCATGGTTTGGTGCTCCATGCCGCCGAAGATGGGCGCCATGGAGTAGCCGTACTTCTCATCGGCAAAAGGATAGCGACCCACCAGAGCGGAGAAGTTCTCGATCATGCCCGGAGTCAGGTCGATACGACTTTTCCAATAGTCGAGGTACGCCTGGTTGTAGACGTAGTTGACAATGGGTATGCTGGGGCCGCCAGCGGGGTTGGCGTAGTTGATGTATTCGACGTAGGGCGCAATGGCCACCGAAATCAGGTAATAATCAATGGGATGGCGGGATTTCCACTCGTAGCGCACCTTATTGCCGGGCAAGGGCACCGTGCGCACCAGCACGCCATTCGAGCCCACTTTGTTGGGCAGCGTGGTCGTTACCCACACATCCGACGAGTCGGCTTTGTCGGTGAGCACCTGCTTGCACGGAAACCACTCGTGCGCCGAAAATGGCTCCGACAGCGACCAGGTAATGTTGTAAGGAAATGAGGGAGCCCCACTATACGTGTCGAGGTGTACCTGGCTGCGATTATTTAATCCATTACCGATGGCGGCCGAACTGCCGCTTGGGGCGGTGCCGTGGTAGTAAATGCGGGCATCCGCCAAGGAGTTGGCGGGAGCGGGCTGGGCCAACCGGGCTGTGGCATCGGGCCCGGCCCGGCGGATGCCGGGCGAGCGGCGCCCGTTTACCACCACTGAGTCGATGAGCAGCGTGGCCGTGCCGTCGGGCGAGCCCACCGGCGCTTGATATAGCTCGAACGCTAACGAATCCAGGTCCTCACCCTTGACCCGGACGCGCATCCAAACGGAGCCGGCTACGTTCAGCGAGTTGTTTTCGAGCGCGACGTCCAGCTTGTAGTACTTCACGTCGTACCGCTCCATCTTGCGGCGGTGCGGCACCGAGGCAGTGGCCTCGCGCGGGGCGGATGGCACCCGCGCCGCGGCGCAGGCCCGGCCGCCATCCGGGGCTTCCTCACTGAGTTGGGGAACGTAGGCCGCCCTCAACGGCTCCTGGGCCCTGGGCCGAAATGGCAACGCCGCCAGTACACTGACCGCGAAAACGTAAATTAACGGGCGCATAGATAACTAGAAGTGACAAGAAAAGAACCTTACAAAGTAGTTATAAACGACTACTCTGATTTAGCGTCCGCTCCAAAAGACGAATTTTAGCTCCCGAAGGTAAGACGGACAAATCAAAATCCGATTTATACCACCTGGGAGTCAGGGCTATTTGCCGCCTCGCTCCCGAAATCGGGCGTTGGCTTTCGGCAGCGTATATTTCGCATTAATTAGGGTATTAGTTACTTGTTTTTTTGTCGAATGCCTTTTCGCCTTTGCTTACCAGACCCGGGACTTCCTGCTTTGCTGCTGTTTATCTGCGGTTGGCTGGCATGCATCGGCCCGGCGTGGGGGACCCACATCGTGGGCGGCGAAATGGAGCTGGTTCATACTAGTGGCAGCTCCTACACCCTGGTACTCAACCTCTACATTGATGCGGTGAATGGTAGCGCCTCCGCCCTGGATGGTGACCTGACGGCTTCCATTTTCGAGAAAGGCAGCAACAGGCGCATGGCCAACGTCTTGCTGCCCCTGGCCAGCAACACCTTCGTTAACTACACCAACCCGGCCTGCACCAAGCCCACCCTCAGCACCCGCAAGCTGGTATACAGCCGGAACATTACTCTGGCGGCCGATACCTATGATAGTCCGCAAGGATACTACGTGGCCGTGGAGCGGTGCTGTCGCAACGTGAGCATCGGCAACATCGTGGCCCCCTCCAATGCCGCGCAGACGTTTTACCTGGAGTTTCCGGCGGTAGTGCGGCGCGGCCGACCGTTCCTCGATTCCACGCCGCGCATTTTCCCGGCCCTGGCCGATTATGCCTGCGTCAACGAGCTCTTTTACTACGAGTTCGGCGGCGTCGACCCCGACGGTGACTCCCTGGTATACAGCCTAGTAACCCCGCTCAACGGACACGCCGACAACAACGTGCCCAAGCCCGCCGTGGCCGCTCCCGCGCCCTATGCCCCCATTACGTGGAGCCCTTCGCCCCCACCTATTCCGGGCGTGCCGATCCGCCCCCCGCTGGGCACGCTCAACCAGATCCCGGGCAGCCCCACGCTGGCGATTGATCCGGCCACGGGCCGGCTCACGGTACGGCCCCTCGACCAGGGCTTATTCGCGTTCGGAGTGAGCTGCTCGGAATACCGCAGAGGTGAGAAAATCGGCGAAGTCCGGCGCGATTTCCAGCTGATGGTTTTAAGCTGCCCCTTCAATACCAAGCCCAAAGTGCTGCTGCTGCCCAACCCCGCCAGCAAAGTACCCTACCGGCCCGGCCGCGACACCCTGCACCTGACGCCGGGCAGCAACCGCTGCGTGCGGCTACGTTTCACCGACTCCGACCCCCGATCGCAGCTGTCGCTGTCGCTGCATCCGGTCAACTTTGCGGGGCTGCTGCCTAATTTCACCACTGCCACCAGCGGGCTGGTCCGCAGCCCCGGGGCCCCCGACACCCTCACGGCCACGCTCTGCTTCCCGGAATGCTTCGATACCAGGGATCGGGTTTTTTTGCTGGATGTCGTGGTAGCGGACGATGGGTGCAGCCTCCCCAAACGCGATACCGTACGGGTGGCTTTCACCGCCGTGCCGCCGCCCAACTCCCCTTCGACTATTACCACCACGGCCGGCCCAACGCAACCGCTACGAGTGCGGGTGGGCGATTTAGTGAGCTTCGACGTCATCGCTTCCGACCCTGATAATGATCCTCTCCAGTTGGAGATGACCGGCCAGGGGTTTAATCCCAGTACCCTCGGGGCTACCCTCTCGCAAGGCACCGTGGGTAACCAGCAGCACGGCCGCTTCACGTGGCGCGTCGATTGCCCGGCGGTGGGAGCCGACTCGGTTCGCAACTTCCAGTTCACGGCGGTATCGGCGCCGTGCAATGCCCGGGAGGCGGTTACCATTACGGTGCCAGTGGTGGTGCGGTATGCCAATCACCCGCCCGTGCTGGTTTCCGATGTTCAGCCGCCCAAAGCGGGCGAGCCCATTCCTCTAGTGGAGCTGCCACTGGGCCGGCAGTACACCGCCACTTTTAGCGGCACTGATGCGGACCGTGATGGACTTACCCTGACTGCGACCGGCAGCTCGCTCGACGGCAATGGGGGCTTCGACCTGGCTAGTGCCGGCATGCGTTTCACCCCTACCAATGGCACGGGCGGGGCAACGGGCGCCTTCCACTGGGATGTGAGCTGCGCCGCCGCGAACCTACACCGCGACCTCGTCGTGACCTTTCAGCTGATTGATGCGACCTGTAGGCCACTGCCCCAAGTGCAGCAGGTTCGCTTCCGGGTAAAAAGCCCGGATTCGCTGGAGGTGAAGCTCTACAACGTCATTACGCCCAATCGGGACGGGCAAAATGACGAGTTCCGGCTACCCGACCTGCCCGTGAATTTTTGCGACCGGCAATTCATGAGCATTAAGATTTTTACCCGCTGGGGCCAACCGGTGTTTGAGTCGCCCGACCGGGATTTCCACTGGCCCGGCCAAGGCAGCGGAGGCCTGTATTATTATTTCGTCACGTACACCGACGGCCGTAAGTACCGGGGCTGGCTGGAAGTCATTCCGTAGCCGGCCTTGCGCTACGCTGGCTGGGTTGATTTATGCCGCCCCTGCCCCAGAGCAGCCAGCAGCGGCACTTAACGGCTCTTTTTTGGCCGTGGCCCTAGAGTGTTGCTTTTTTTAGTGAGGGTATAACGCTCAGACCATTTGAGGCAGGCGTTTTATTGCGTCTCAACGATTGGCGGGCCGCGATTCTTCTAGTCTAAAAGGGTGGTTGAGCCGGGCGTTTAGCCGGTTAATACATAAACAGGAACACCGCAAAGAGAACAACCCAGAGCACATCAATGAAATGCCAGTACGTGCCGAGCAGGCTCAACTGGCGACGGTGGTAGGGGTTACGGATAAAAACGAGGGTGCGCACCGCATCGCGGTTGGCGTGGATGACGCGCAGCAGCAGCGCCAACAAAAACAGCATGCCACCCAGCAGATGGGCCACGTGCAGGGCCGAAATCAGGTAAATAAACTGGCCGCTACTGCTGCTGGCAGGGCCCTGAAAGGCAACTCCCTGCGTCAGCAGCTCCCGCCAGCCCAGTACTTGCAAACCCGCGAAAATGGCGCCCAGCAGCAGAGTCGCGCCGAGGCAACGCGCGAGGCTGCCCAGGTTGTCCTGCGCGTACAGGCGGGGGGCCTGCCCGATAGTGTAGCTGCTCACCACCAGCACAATGGTGCTCAGCGAGAAATAGCGGGGCAGCGCGTACAGCCCCGTAGGCAAGCCGCTGCGTAGGCGGGTAACGACGTACGCTACGACCAGCATCACGAACATGACGGTGATGGCCACCAACGCCAGGTACAGCGCCACCAGCAACGGCGGCAGCCGCTCGATGCGGCTGAATGGCGATGGACGCCGCCGGGCCCCGACCCGGTGTTCGTGTTCGTGTTCGGAGTTCATTGGGTTGGGGAGGAATGTATCTTTCCAAACTAATCGAGCCAAAATTAGTTGCAGCAAACCCCCATTTGCCCCTAAAAAACGCGCTATCGAAAGAATGATCCTATTTTGCCCAGCACGGCATTGAGGGTAATCTTGGGGGTGCGCTGCACGCCAAAAGTGACGTACGTTTTGCCGCCTACCCGCAAATCGAGCACCCAACCCAACTGCCGGGCTAAGTCGTTGATTTGCTGCATGGGATCGGGGCCCGCAGATTTGGGAGCCTTGGCCGCGCCCGGCGGCCGGGGCGGACCGGCCGTGAGCTGGTCGAGCACCTGCTGGCTGGGAATGTTCAGGATCAGGTAGGTACCGGCGGCGGCGAGCTGCAGGGCATGGCCGTTCCAGGTAAGGACCAGCTGGGCCTCAATTTCGAGGGTACTAGGCACCGGTTTCGGAGGAGCTGGCCGGTAGTTGGGGAGCGGCGGGCGTGGCCCGGGTACCACCGGCCTGTTCGCCCCGGGTACGAATGCGGAGCGAGCCATTTAGCTTCCAGGTGGTCGCGGGCCCGTTGGGGTTCTGCGGATTGGGCATTTGCAGCTCGATCTGGTCGAACGCGCAGCTGAGCTCGACCCCACCCGAAAGCTTGCCGAGCAGCGAGGCAGCCATATCGGCCCAGTTACTGTTATTATTAGAAGAAGAATCTGGCATGGTTGCGGTTAGCTGAGGTGATACGAGAGGGCGCCCTTACGAGCGTCGCCTCCCAACGGGCCGCAAAGTACGGCCTTGGAGTTGCTAACGCAACGAAATGCCCCGGGTTGCTCAGCTCATGGCACCGTTGATGTAGTACCGATTTTCACCACTACTTTCCACTGATTTTCTGCTTTTATGTCCTATTTCACTCTTCGCTCTCTTTCCGCGGCGGCTGGTTTGCTCCTGATTTCGGGCCCCGGCTGGTCTCAGCCTTCGACCGATTCGCTGCGCCGGGCCGACGCGGCCCAGCGGCCCATTCAAGCAAGTGCCACTGGCTGCACGCACCCGTTTGGGCTGCGCGAAGGCCAGAGCATCGACTACCAGCTGCTGGATGCCAAAGGCAAGCCTGTGGGCTCCTGGCGCTACCGGGTGCTCAGCATCCGTACCGAATCGACGGCGGCCAAGAAAAAACAAAAGGCGGTGGTGACGACGAGAGTTCAGCTAAAAAGTGGCTTGTACAGCCCGAGCAACCAGGTGCTGCAACAGCAAGACCTCTCTTACCTGTGCCGCCACGATACCGTCTTCACCGACGGATTAGACGAAATTAACTATGAGGGGCTCAAGCCTTTTCGTGACCGCCGGTTCGCCTACGAGGGCTCGTCCCTGGCCTGGCCTAACCAGCCAACTCCTAACACGGCCTTGCCTCAGGGCGGCGCCATGGTGCAGGTCAGCAGCCCTTCAGTGAGCGTGGCTAAAGTCCGGACCCTGGTGCACCAGCGCAAAGTGCAGGCCGGGCAAACCAGCGTCACTGTTCCGGTCGGAACCTTCAACTGCTACGTCGTAGAAAGCCAGCGCGAACTCGCCACCGAAGCCCGCGTCGACCTCACGCTGAAAAGCACTGGCCGACAAGTCGACTACTACGACCCGGCCGTGGGCCTCATTAAAACCGAGTACTACGACAAAGGAGGCAAGCTGGTGCAAGCCCGGGTGCTGGCCCGCCGGTAAGAAAAACTGCCCCGCCGTGCCGTGGCGGGGCCTACAACATGACCCAGCCGGTTTCGCCCTGCGGGCCGCGCACCAGGCTATAGGCTTCGGCTTGGCCAAGGACTGCGACCGGCGTTCGGGCAGGCAGGGCCCCCTCGGCCGGAGCGCTGGGGGCCGGCTGAGCCAGCAGCTCGGTGGCGGCGGGGAGCCGCAGGCGCCGTAATGGGGTAGCGGCGGCACCCACCACCGCCTGCAAGTCGAGGTAGCCGAGCTGGCCGGCGGGAGTCTGCACGCGCAAGCTCGTTCCTTGCTGGCCTACTACCAACAGCGGCAATTGCCCGGACAGCTGGATCAGCCGCCGCGAAGCGCGGCCTTTTCCGGCGACCAGGGTTGGCCGCAGCCAGGCGGCCGTGCGGAGCCGGACGTACTCGCCCCGCCGGTCGGGCCCGCCGGGCAGGGCGGTAGCCGGGGCGGGGCGGCGCACAAAGGGCAAAGGGTCGAGGGGGCCCTGGCCGCTGCGGTACACGCCGAAGTGCAGGTGCGGGACCGTGGTGCGGGCGTTGCCGGTGTTGCCAACCAGGCCCAGGGTATCGCCGGCCCGCACGTGCTGGCCTGGCTCCACCAACTGCTTATCCAAGTGGGCGTAGTACAAGTGGTTGCCGTGTTCAGTATCGGCGAGCCACACCACCCGGCCGCCGAGGCGCGTTTCGCCGGTGCGGGTGATGTAACCGGCCGTGGCCGCCACCGCCGGGGTGCCGCGCGGGGCAAAGATGTCAATGCCTTCGTGGCGGCGCGTGCCGGCGTCCCGGGCGGCCCCCCAAAAACTACCGACCGCTGCATCGGAGCGGCCTTGCACCGGGAAAACGCCCAAACTGGGCTCGCGGGCCACGCGTAAGGTGTAGCGGCCCGCAGCCAGCAGCTCGGGCTGCACCCGGAGCAGGTGCTGGCCGTCGGCCTCGGCCCGGTAGCGAAACTCCAGTACGAGCGTGTCGGCGCTGGCCAAGGGCGCGGGCGGACGGCCCGGCACTACTTCAAACGCGTCCAGAAACACCCGGACCGCCGCACTTTTGGCCAGCGCAAGGCTTACGTGCACCTGCTCGCCGGCTCGAACGGCGTAGCGGTAGCTGGCGGCCGTGGGCCGCTCGGGCCGGAAGTAGCCCGTTTCGGCAAAGGGCAGGCTCACCACCAGTGAATCGCGCAGGGCCTGGTCGGCAGCGGCGAGCCAAGCCCGGCCCGCCGGCCGCCGGTCAAGGTTGGCCTGGTGCAGCTGGCGGGCGTAGCTCTGGTGGGGAGTCGACTGCTGAAACAACGCTTGCAGCGTCTGTTGCTTGCTACAGCCGCTGAGCCCAAGCAGCCCCCCGAGCAGGACTGGCCGCATCAATCCCAGGAGCGGCTGCGTAAGGCGCCGCTGCGGGATAAAATCCGTGATAAAAAGCATGCCCTCTGAACATGAACCAAGGCGGCGTAGTTCGTTGGCCACCGGGTAGGCACGCCCCGCGGAATTAGTTGATCCACCGGCCATCCTACATTTTAGAACGGTTCTTTTGGAATTAAAAATTAAAAATGAAGAATTAAAAAATGGACCATCTGAATTTTTAATTCTTCATTTTTAATTCTTCATTTTTAATTTTTAATTCTTTTCTCCTAGGCGAGAACTGCTCTAAAAAGCGCATACCGCTGCCCAAGCCCACCCCGGACCGGGCCCGGAGTGAGCTTTGGCAGCGGAGAGAAAGCCTCGCCGCTCGTCGCCCCGCCTGAACCGAGCTGCTACCTTTACGCGGCCGCTTTGGCTGTGCTCACCCTCTCCGACCATGAAGCTAATCGAATGCCCCCGCGACGCCATGCAGGGCCTGCCTGATTTTATTCCCACCGCAACCAAAATCGCCTACCTCAACGCCCTGCTAAAAGTCGGGTTTGATACGCTGGACTTCGGCTCTTTCGTCTCGCCCAAAGCTATTCCGCAGTTGCGCGACACCACCGAGGTGCTGGCGGGCCTGGACTTGACCGACTCCCCCACCAAGCTGCTGGCCATCGTGGCGAACGTACGCGGGGCGGAGACGGCCATTCAGTACCCCGAAATCAGCTACTTAGGGTTTCCGCTTTCGGTGTCGGCCACCTTTCAGCGCCGCAACACCAACCAAACCACCGCCGAGGCCCTGGCCGACGTGGCCACCATGCACGAGCTGTGCGAGCGCACCGGCAAAACCCTGGTCGCCTACTTATCAATGGGCTTCGGCAACCCTTACGGCGACGCCTGGAGCCCGGAAATTGTGACCGACTTCACCCAGCACCTGGCCCAGTTGGGCGTCCGGGTCGTGGCCCTGTCCGACACCATCGGGGCCTCCACGGCGGCCACCATCGCCCCACTGTTCTCGGCCTTGATTCCGGCCTTTCCGGCGATTGAGTTCGGCGCCCACCTCCACACCACGCCGGCCACCTGGCGCGAGAAAGTAAGCGCGGCGTACGAGGCCGGCTGCCGCCGGTTCGACGGTGCCATCGGCGGCATCGGCGGCTGCCCCATGGCCGCCGATCAGCTGACGGGCAACATGGCCACCGAAAACCTCCTGGCTTTTCTGGCCGAGCGCGGGCAGGAGCCCGGCCTGGACCTGGAAGCATTCTCGCGGGCCCGGTCCGCCGCCACGGAGGTCTTTGCCTTACATTAATCCCCTTAGCATTGCTACCCATGCTGCCCACCGTCGATATTTTTATTCCTTGCTTCGTCGACCAGCTTTATCCCGCCACTGCCCTGAACATGGTGAAGGTGCTGGAACGGGTGGGGGTGAAAGTTCAGTATAACCCCGACCAAACCTGCTGCGGCCAGCCGGCTTACAATGCCGGCTACCAGTCCCAGAGCCGGGCGGTGGCCGCGAAGTTTCTCCAGGATTTTGCCGCTCCTCAAGCGTCGGACGACCGTCCACCGCGCTATGTGGTGAGTCCCTCGGCCTCGTGCGTAGGCATGGTGCGCAACAGCTACTCCAGCTTGTTTGCGGGAACCGCGCAGCAAAGCGCCTGCCAGACCGTGCAAGGCCGTACCCATGAGTTGACCGAATTTCTGGTGGACGTGCTGGGCGTTACCGCCATTCCCGGCGCCCGGCTGGCGGGCACCTACACCTACCACGACTCTTGCTCGGCCCTGCGCGAGTGCGGCATCCGCGCCGCGCCCCGGCAACTGCTGGAGGGCGTGGCCGGGCTGGAAAGAATAGAGATGGCCGAAACCACCACCTGCTGCGGCTTCGGCGGCACCTTCGCCGTCAAGTTCGAAGCCATTTCCGTGGCCATGGCCCAGCAGAAAGTCGAACACGCCCTCGACACCGGCGCCGACTTCATCGTGAGCACCGACGTGAGCTGCCTTATGCACCTGGAAGCCTATATCAAGAAAGAAAAACTGCCGCTTAAGTGTCTGCACGTGGCCGACGTGCTGGCCAGTGGCTGGTAAGGGTTCAGCCTGTTATTTATCAATCTGGAATATAGACCAATATCTTCTTGACTAGGCTTTCACCGAAGCTACTGCCGCAAGGGGTACGTGTCCTTCGGGGCGGCGGGACGGAACTAAGCTCTTCAGAGGCTCGCCGGCTGCGTGCGGTACATTACGTCGGACCGAAGCACGTATTTAACCCCCTGCGTTACCTCACTGCCCGCGTGGTACAGGCTGTGCAGGAAGATAAGCGCCATGCCCTGCCGGGGCTGAATGCTCCGCCCCTGAAACACAGTGTCGCCCCCCTGAAAATTATCGTTCAGATAAACCATAAAGGTGAGGTAGCTGGCTTCCTGGTCGCTGCGAATGTAGCTTTCGTCGAAGTGCCCCTTGAACTGGTGGCCGCGCTGGTAGCGGTAGAACCGGAAAAGCTCGTTTAGCCCAATAGCCGTGCTGTGGCCCAGCTGCGCCGGCACAAACGGACGCGCTTTTTCCCAGAGCGCTTGAGCCAGCTCTTCGCTGCGGTAAAATGCGCGGTTATTATTACGGATATCGGTCCTTAACCGGGCACCGGCGGCCGTGTTGACCTTCGCCGGCTCGTAGCCAATTTTTTCGCTGAGTACAATATTAGCCAGGCATTCCTCCCGAGTCAGGAAATCCTCTACCGTGAATATTGAGTCGGTTAACTGGTTGACTTTCATGAGAGCAGGGATGGTTTACAACGCCTTGCTGATGCGCTCCTTCAGGCCCGGCGTGGCTTCGAGCAGAGGCAGGCGCACGGCCGCCCCGCACACGCCCAAGGCCTCCAGCGCGGCTTTGACGCCCACGGGGTTGCTTTCCTCGTACATCAGGGGGTTCAGGGGCAGCAGGCGGAAAAGCTCGTGGCGGGCCGTGGCAAAGTCGCCCGCCAGGGCGGCCCGGGTCATGTCGGAAAAGCGCTTGGGCAGGGCGTTAGCCAGCACGGAGATGGTGCCGACAGCCCCGCAGGCAATGAGCGCCGACGTGAGCAGGTCGTCGCCGGAAAGCAGCAGGAAGTCCCGGGGCTTGAGCGAGGCAATGGTCAGGCACTGTTCCAGCAGGCCGCTGGCTTCCTTGATGCCGATGATGTTGGGGTGCTTAGCCAGGCGCAGCGTGGTTTCGGCAGTTAGGTTAGAGGCCGTGCGACCGGGCACGTTGTACAGAATGAGGGGCACCGGGCTGGCCTCAGCCAAGCGCAGGTAATGGGCAATCAGGCCGGCCTGACTGGGCTTGTTGTAGGCGGGACTGGCCGACAGCACGGCGGCTACACCGCTCAGGTCGGTGGTGCGCAGCAGCTCTTCCGCAGTGGCGGTGTCGTTGCTGCCGATGCCGTACACCAGCGGTACCCGGCCGGCCACGTGGGCTTTAGCAGTGCGCAGCAGCTCGACTTTTTCCGCGGCCGTGGTCGTAGGCGATTCGCCAGTGGTGCCGTTCACCACCAGGTATTCCGCGCCGCCCTCAATGCAGAAGTCCAGCAGATGCCGCCAGCCGGCATAATCCACCGCAAAACCGGGGGTGAACGGAGTGACCAGGGCTACCCCGGTACCATAAAACGCGGGAAGACGAGAGCCGGAGTTGTTCATGCAGGAGCTTACAGAGTAGTTTTGTGCAAAGGTAGGGGCGCGTCGCACGCGCCCGCCACCCCACCGCCGACTGCTCCACTCATTTATTCCCGCTGTCTTTCTTCAGCAGACGCGTGCGACGCGCCCCTATGCCCATGAAATTGCCTTCCGCTTCCCTCCTATCAGCTGCGCTCGTGCTGGCCGCTTGCGATTCAAAACTGGCTACTACCGGCGAAGCCGCCACCAGCTCCACACCGGCGAAGGCCGCGGTGATTGACCCCGCCGCGGGCACCTCCGGCACCCAGGCCACCTCGACCGACGAGGCCAACGCGGCCCCCGACCCCAAAACCATTCCGGCGGGCAGCACCGCCAATGCCGCCGCTATCCTGGCCCGGCCGCAAGTGCCGATTCTCTGCTACCACCAGATTCGTGACTGGACGGCCCGCGACTCGAAAGGCGCCAAAGACTACATTGTGCCGGTTGCTCAGTTCCGGGCTCACATCAAAATGCTGGCCGACTCCGGCTACCACACCGTTTTGCCCGACCAGGTGTATGCTTACCTGACCACCGGGGCCAAGCTGCCGAGCAAGCCCATCATGCTCACCTTCGACGATACCGACCTCGATCAGTTCACCATCGCTCGCCCCGAGCTGGATAAATACGGGTACAAGGCCGTGTACTTCGTGATGACCGTGAGCCTGGGCCGCCCGCACTACATGACCAAGGCCATGGTGAAGCAGCTTTCCGACGAAGGCAACACCATTGGCTCCCACACCTGGGACCACCACAATGTGAAGAAATATCAGGGGAAAGACTGGGAGACGCAAATCGACAAACCCACCAAAACGCTGGAAACCATCACCGGCAAAAAAATCAATTACTTCGCCTACCCCTTCGGTCTTTGGAACGAGCAGGCCTTCCCCGAGCTTAAGAAGCGCGGTTTCGTAGCGGCATTTTCATTAGCTGAAAAACGCGACCAGAACGACCCACTGTTTACCATTCGGCGCATCATTGCCAGCGGATACTGGAAGCCGCGCACCCTGCACAATAGCATCGTGCAGAGCTTTTAGCCTTGCGCGTAAAGCATAAGTAGCTTGGGCGCCCCCAAATCAGGCCAGGAAGATAATTCGCGGCTGAATGCTCCTGCTTTTAGCCCATCCCGGGGGCCGAAGCATACTCGGGCTTCGTTGCAGCGGCGTCACTACTTGCGCAATAGCCATGCTATTGCTTAGTTAAGCAGAACCGCCTGCTTTTCTGCTTACTACTCAAAGGGGTGTCGACTACAAACGCGGAGGCAGCTTGTTACTATTAACCCTCACGCAGGGCTAACAGTAGCAAGCTGCCTCAAGCTAGCCTCCAGTAGAGCGAGCCGTTAGGCTTGCTATTTCTTGGGGGTAGACACGGGGAAGGCCCGTCCATCAAGGATGGCTCCTTTTTGGTCGGCGAGGGCCCGGCTGGTGGTGTCGGTCCTTTTGGCTGGCAGCATCGGCAAAACCACTTTAGCCCCCGAGTTCTTGGTCGCGTTGTCGGCAGCGGGCACTTGGTGCACCACCACTACGAAGGGATAGTCGCCTTTCATTTGGCTGTAAATAGTGGTCTCGAAACCCTCCCCCTGATACCGAAAGGCTTCACAGTTTGGGCAGGTCACGGCCTGCATCGGGAGCTTGCGGCTTTTCAACTCACTGCGTACCTGACGCACGCAGGATCCCTGGGTGGTCCGGAGAATGACGTCCTGCCCCGGCCGCTGAGCCCGTACCATAAGCTGGGACGTGACCAAAGCGCTATTGCCCTCACCCGGAACCGTCCAAAAAGCGTCGCGTGAGGTAACCGTTGGGGCAGTAAATACCCAATCCGAAGAGAGGTGCGCCGTTACCACCTGCGGCGAGGTCAGGGCCGCAGGCTCCGCGCCAATGGAGAGCATATCAGCTAGCGTCAAGCACTGGGCGCGCACCGACAATGAGGTCAATCCTGGCCCGAAAAGCAGAAGCAAAAGGAGCGTTGCGCGCATAGTCTTAGAGGATTTGCTTTACAAATGTCGGAATTCCAGGCCATAGACAAAAACTTATCCTGTTTTTCTGACATTTTTTTCGATAAAAGTAAGTTAAATTCTATTTTTGAATTATCCGATGAAGTATGTCAATATTAAGCAAAATAAGCCTTTTCAAGCATCTGTTCACCAAAATCACTGCATAGCAGGTTTGCAGCTGACCACTCATGGCGGCATGCCCTAATTAGCAAAGTATTATTTTTTAGACAGAGCAGAAAATGAAAGCGTTCATAGAATTATCCAAATATCCTTCGTTGGTGGGGATCCAACCCCGACCGCTACGGAGCTACGTGAAATATACGCTATCGGTTTAAAACAGGCTCCCGTAGTCGGTAGACGCTACCCAAATAACTCACCCTGGCTGCCCGGTCCGGCAGCGGCTACCGCCTCAGGGGCTGACGGTTCTTCGGCCGTAGGCAGCAGCGCCAGCAGTTCGGCTTCCGAAATAATAGGCACTTTAAACGACAGGGCTTTTTCGCGCTTGGCAGGTCCCATGTTGTCCCCGGCCACCAAATAGCTTAGCTTTTTACTGATGGAACCCGTGATTTTGCCCCCGTTGGAGGTGATAAGCTGTTGCAGCTCGTCGCGGCTGTGCTGCTCGAACACTCCGGAAAGCACGAACGTGAGCCCCGCCAACCGGTCCGAGGCGGGCACGGGGGCTTCGCCGGTTACGGCCAGCTGCACCCCGGCTCGGTGCAAGCGCTCCAGCAGCTCGCGGTTTTCGGGCTGCTGAAA
The DNA here is from genome assembly GCF_014699115.1 of Hymenobacter montanus. Taxonomy (GTDB): domain Bacteria; phylum Bacteroidota; class Bacteroidia; order Cytophagales; family Hymenobacteraceae; genus Hymenobacter; species Hymenobacter montanus. The sequence continues at coordinate 43,929 of NZ_JACXAD010000010.1, read as the reverse complement.
CCACTGGGCCGCGGCCAGGGCAATCACGCCGCCGACTTCGGGCACGGCGGCCATTTCTTCGGCCGAAGCACTCATCAACGCCTCGGCGCTGCGGTAGTGCGCCGCCAGCTTCTGGGCCACGGTTTCGCCCACGTACCGAATGCCCAGCCCGAAGAGCACCCGCGGAAACGGCACCTGCTTGCTGGCCGCGATGCCGGCCAGCAGATTGTCGATGCTCTTTTCGCCCAGACGTTCCAGCGTCACCAGCTCGGCGCGCCGGGTGGGCAGGTCGTAGATGTCGGCGGGCGTGGCCACGAGGCCCAGGTCGAAGAAGCGGCCCACGGTTTCGGCCCCGAGGCCATCAATGTTCAGCGCCCGGCGCGACACGTAGTGCTCCAGTCGGGCCTTGAGCTGGGGCCGGCAGCCGCGCTCGTTGGGGCAGCGGAAGTGGGCTTCGCCCTCGGGGCGCACCAGTGGCGTGCCGCAGGCGGGGCACTCGGTGGGGTAGGAAATCGGCACCGCCTCGGCGGGCCGGGCCGCTAGGTCGACCCCCGTAATTTTGGGAATAATTTCGCCGCCTTTCTCCACGTACACCAAGTCGCCGAGGCGCAGGTCGAGCAAGCCGATCTGGTTGGCGTTGTGCAGAGTAGCGCGCTTGACCACGGTGCCGGCCAACGGCACGGGCGTGAGCAGGGCCACCGGCGTCACGGCCCCGGTCCGGCCCACGTTGTAGATAACCTCGTTCAGGCGAGTGCGGGCGGCTTCCGCCGGGTACTTGTAGGCAATGGCCCAACGCGGGCTCTTGGCCGTGTACCCCAACTGGTCCTGCTGCCGCAGATTGTCGACTTTGATGACAATGCCATCAGTGGCTACGGGCAGGTCGAAGCGCTTTTTGGCCCAGTAGTGCACAAAGTCGAGCACCTCGCTGATGTTGGCGGCTCGGCGCCAGGTGTCGGACACCGGCAGGCCGTAGCGGCTCAGGGCTTCGAGGGCAGCGCTGTGGCTGGTAAAGTGCCGGCCCGGAGTGAGCAGCGAGTAAGCGTAAAACCGCAGTTTGCGGGCCGCCACCTGGGTCGAGTCCTGCAGCTTCAGGGCGCCGCTGGCCGCGTTACGCGGGTTGGCCAGCAGGGGCTCGCCATTCTGCTCACGCTCGGCGTTCAGCTCCGCAAAAACCGGCAAGGGCATGAACACTTCGCCGCGCACTTCCAAATCCTGGGGTTGGTCGGGGTCGGGGTCGGGGCGCAGCGCCAGGGGCAGCGTGCGAATAGTACGCACGTTGGCCGTCACCACGTCGCCGCGGGTACCATCGCCACGGGTCACGCCCTGCACCAGCTGGCCGTGCTCGTAGCGCAGGCTCATGGCCACGCCGTCGATCTTCAGCTCGCAGACGTAGGCGTACGGGGCTCCTTCCAGGCCCCGCTGCACCCGCTCGTCAAACTCCCGGAGGTCGTCTTCCGAATACGTGTTGCCCAGGCTCAGCATGGGGTAGCGGTGCACGGCCGTAGGAAACTGCTTGGTGATGGTGCCGCCCACGCGGCGCGTGGGCGAGTTGGGCAGGGCCAGGTCGGGATATTCGGCTTCGAGCCCCTGCAACTCGGCCAGGAGCTGGTCGAACTCCTGGTCCGATACCTCGGACACATCCAGCTGGTAATATTGGTGGTTAAGATGGTGCAGCCGCTCGGTGAGGGCCTGGATGCGTTGCTGAACAGCGGAAGTATCGGGCATGATGGAGGTTCGATGTGCGTGGGCGGTAATCGGAACTTGCCCAAAAATAAGGCGGGCCTGCCGAGCGGAGCCCATCGCGGGAATGGCTGGGCTGATTTTGTCGGCACACCCCGGATAAGAGGCTCTCCTTTAGATGAGCTTTTCGTTGGGAACAATTCCAGGTGAGCACGGGGGGCGGACCGCCAGCGCGTGATTTTCACGGAGGCTCCTGATGGAAGGCCCGCCTGCTTCATACTAGTTGAGTTAGTCAGTTCCTTGATCCCATAATCAGTTCGCTGTGAAACTCCAATCGTTCTTGTTTGTCAGCTCAAATACATAATAGCCAATCGCTTTTTTGTCCGTAAGCTAATTAAAGAACCCACCCACTGGGCGTTTGATAAAATCCATTTATTGCAAAACGAGGCTCGGGCACTGGGGCCACTCTTGAGAAATAAAGCGGTTGGGAAAAACTCATGTCCGATTCGCAAATATCGAATTCCTTCATTCCAAATATTAAAGCGTCATGTAGTATGGATAAAGCCAGGGCGTACAGGCCTCTGGTTTCAACCGTTCCTCCTTTAGTTTCAAGATAATCACCAGCTTCCTTCACCTTTCCGGCGGGCAAATCGTGGGGAAGCTGATATTCCTCGTAATTTTTTGAAGCACCAGACATTCTTATATCGTCCAGAGAAAGCTGTGCTTTTCTAGCTACTGGCTTATTTATAAATTGTAAAAGATCCTGATACTGATACTCCTGCACACGGAAACCGCCATAGCCATGCAAAGTCATACCTACTATAGGGTTAGCCTGGCTTTGAGAGGCTTGCCATATCTGGTGTGCATGCTTCCCAACAGGATGTTTGGCATAAGACAAGGATTTGAAAAAAGAAGTAGGTGTTTCGTCTTTTATTTCAGCTATATCCGAAATAGGTTTCAAATGGTGCCTCTTCTCCAATGCATCAAAATCCTCTTCTTCACTTTCGCCATTTGCATATAATGCATCAAACTTCAAAAAGAAATAAGCCTGGCCTACTTTCGCCATTCGGGAGAGCCAAACAAGGTTACTAGGTTGAGAACTTGAATACCTGTATTCAAACCCTTCCTTGGAACGTAGATATCTGCCCATCTTCTAAGTCCATGAGCATACGTAAGCATACGAAAAAGAGCATCCTGCTTCGACCAACGGACGCCAGATGAGGCATGATGCTCTTTTTCGTATGCTTACTTATGGTTGACACTTAAATACATTTTCTCTACTTAAGAAAGACCACAAGTCCACCAAACAAGTTTGCCCGGCGGCCGGCTAGTTATTGCCGATTCAATCCTGCACCAGAACCCCATCAGCCAAAAACGTCACCTGCTCCTCGTTCTGGGTGATGGCCGCAATTTCCTGGCTGGACTTGCCGGCGTCTTTGGCGTAGTGCTGCAGCTCTTCCTTGGGCACGGTGCTGCGGTGGGCCCAGCCGCTCACAACTACGGTGTGGCCGCTCAGGTCTTTGGGTACGAAAAAAGCATAATCCCGAAAGCGCACGCGCATTTGCCGGCCGTCGGCGGTAGGCAGGGTCATCCAGCAACCGCGGGCCTGGCACACGGCCGAGGCTTTGCCCGCCAGCTTCAGCTGGGCCGAATCGCGGGTGCCCAGAGTGGTGTTGAGGGCACTCATCGGCAGGGCGCCCTCGGCGGTGATAACGGCCCCGTAGGTTCGGCCGGGCAACGCGGCGGGCACCTGGCTGCTGGCTCCTTCCTCGGCTTCTTCAGCTTCTTCTGTTTCGTTGGTAGCGTCAGGGTCAGCGTCGCCCGGCGGTACGTCGGCGTTGTGCCCGTTTACCTCTTTTTGGGGCCCAATCGGGAGCACTGGGTTGATGGGGGCGGTGGGCACAAAGCGCACCAACAGTAGAATGGCGGCTAGCACGCCGAAGAAAGAAAGCAAAAACTTCATAGCTCAGAAAGTTGCGAAAGGTTTTAGGCGGTGAAAGTAGTCAATACGTAAAACCTGGGCAACAGCGCCGGGTTTTCCCCAGCTTCGGGCTTAGCTATTTCTTTTCTATTGATCAATGACGATGGTTTTACGCAGCTTACGGACGTAAGCCATGCGGCGCTCGGCTCCGCCCGTGCTGGGGTAGTCGAAACCCACCGCAGTGCTGTCACTGCTCAAAGCCGACCAGATTTTGCTGTCAACTTCCGTCGGCGGCGCGGCATCGGTGGGGATGGCGGGACGGGAGAAGTTGCCCGCCGCGAAGAAGCTGTTCATGCTCTGCAAAATGGCTATTTCCCGGTCGCGTACGCTGCTTGCCAATGGGTCGCGCGAGGCAGACTCGCCGAGCAGGGCCCGGGCGGGGAGCACCTCATGCCGTAGGGTATCACCGGCGCTATTGGTTACAATGAAGTGGGCCTGCCCCGTAAGCACGCGGGGACCGCGCAGCTGCAGCGTGAAGTTGTCCAGAGCTTTAGGGTTAGAGAAGACGTGGGCGATGCTCACGGTGTTCAGCACAGTGCGGCTGTTGACGCGAATTCGCGAGCCGGCAACAGGTGGCCGGTAGATGGCGCGGGCTTCCTGCTTAACAATGCTGGCTTCGTGCTCGGTGCTCACGCAGGAGGCGAGCTGCAACGCCCAGCAGCTGGCAACCAACGCGCGGCCCGCGCTTTTAACGATACAAGATTTCATGGGGAGTATTTAATAAAATATGATAGAATAAAGACGCTAGCAAGAATTTAACACTCGAAAGATAAGCTGGGAAAGCGTAAGTATAAACACCAAAAAAGGGCAACGGCGGAAAAAACCGGCTGGGTGAAAGCATCCGGCTGGGTGAAAGTCTGCGGTAAAGGCCCAACGGCGGTAAAGGCTCGGCGAGAGAGCTAAAAATGGAGCAGCTCTTGCTCAGAATATTCCCAGTTCAACACCCAGCACCCAGCGAGGCAACTCCGGCCAGCTAGCATAGTCCGGGCCAAAAGCCGAGGTCAGCCGGTAGCGGCCCACCAGGGCGTAGCGGTCGAAGCCCAGGCGGGCGCCCGCGCTGCCGGTCCAGCGCCGCAGGTAAGGCAGCCCGTACTCGGTGGTCTCCACCGATTTAATACCAGGATTGGGCTCGTCCTCGGTAGTATGACTCGAGCCGGTTACCAGCCCCACCCCGGCCAGCAAGTCCAGGTACTGCCCGACGACGTTGCCCCGGCGGCCAGTGTTCAGGCGCAGGCTGAATTCCGAGTACAGCTGGTGCAAGCCCAGGCTTTCGCGGCGGTGCGGGGTAGGCGTAGGCACGGTTTTGTGGGCGTTTTGCGCCAGTCCGTAGTGCTGGTAAGCATAGCCCAGGTCCAGGTTCAGCGCGAACGTGTTAGTGAGGCGCGCCTTCAGGCGACCGCCGACGCGCAGCTCGGCGGAAGCAGGCCCGTACCGCAGCGCGGCGCCGGCACCCGCCGGGCCGGCGGCCAGCCCATACCCCAGGCAGGCATGCGCAAAATAGGCGCGGTTGGGTCCAAACCTGGCTTTCACCGTGTCGTCGGCCACGTTAGCTTGCACCAGCACTTGCTGCGCCCGGGCGGCCGGGCACGGCCCCGCCAGCGCCCCAAAACCGAGCGCCAGCCCGAGGCGCCGCCACCGAGCAAGCCGCGCCGCGGGCCGACTGACCATAAACTTTGGGTACACGCGCATCATTCCGAATACCTGGCGGTATAGCCTTTGAAATAAACCTGTAGTACGTCGCCGCCCCGCAGCAGGCGGCGCGGCACCTGCACTACCACCCGCTGGATGACGGCGCGGGTTTCGTACCGGCGGAGCACCCCGCGGCGGTTGGCCAGGTTCCAGTAAAGATAGGCCGGGTAGTTGGGCTCGGGTAGCGGAGCCAACGGGGCAGTACCCGGCGCCAGGGGCTGCTCACGACCCACGGGCGCCACCGCCTCAGCAGGGTTTGCAGGGCCGTCCGGGGCGGGCGCCACGGGCCCGAGCCCTTGGCTTTGGTCGGCCACCAAGGGCAACTCTTCCGCCGGGCGCCGGGCCGCGGCGGGCCGCAGAACCACCGCCACCAAGCTGTCGTGTAGCACGAAGTCGAAGGTCGGCACAACCGCCGCCGGGGCGGACCTGGCCGCCCTGGTGAAGGGCTGGTACCGGGGCCGCCCAAAGCCGTGGGCATAATCGAAGTACGGGTACAGCTCCGCCGACTCCTCCAAGCGGTGAAACAGTTGCACGGCCGTCAACTCGCGGTTCTGCTGCCATAGACAAGCGGCGAACCCGGCCACGAGCGGCGCGGAGAACGACGTGCCTTCCAGGCGCTCGTAGCCAGTAGGTGTGGTGGTGAGCACAATGCCGAAGGCGGCCAGGTTGGGCTTGGCCCGGCGGTCGGCCGTGGGGCCGTAGGAACTGAAATCAATGTGCAGACCGGTTTCCGGGTCGAGGCCGCCGATGGCCAGGACCGAATCGGCATCGGCCGGCGTGCCAATGCGTACCCAGTCGTTGTCGCCGTCGTTGCCAGCAGCGCTTACGACCAGCATGCCTTTGCGGGCGGCCAGGTTGGCGGCGCGGGCAATGAGGCTGCGCCGGCCGTCCATTTGTTCCGGGAAATAGCGTTGCTCGGTGTAGGCCAACGACGAGTTGATGATGTCGGCCCCGAGGCGGTCGGCCCACTCGGCGGCGGCCAGCCAGGCTTCTTCCTCGGCGTACCGCTCGCGGCCCAACTGCTCGGTACGGGCCAACAAGAACTCGGCGCCCGGGGCCAGGCCCAGGACGGGCCCGGGCGCGCCGCTGGGCCCGGCGGGCAGGCGGCCCGCTAAGCACCCTAATACCTCGGTGCCGTGGCTGCCGCCCTGGTACACGTCGGCGCGGTTCTTCAGGAAGTCGTGGGTAGCCACAATACGCCGGCTGGCGACCAGCTCCTGGTAGCCAGGATGCTCGGGTACCCCACGGAAGCCCACGTCAAAGATGGCGATGCGGAGCCCGCGGCCGTTCAGGTTCGCCGCCCGGAGCGCCGGACCGTCGAGGTGCGCGGTTTGGCGGCGAGCCAGGAGGTAGTCGTTAGCCAGAATGGGCTTGGGGGAAGCCCCCGGCGTAGCGTGAGGAAGCAGTGCACGGGCCGCATGCCCCGGCTGAGCCGCCGCGTTGGCGCGGGCCGCCGGCCAGGCCTCCACGCGGGCAACCCCGGGCAGCGCGCGCAGGGTGGCGGCTTGCGCAGCCGTGGCCCGGCAAGCCACCGCGTTAAACCAGCGGCTCACCAAGGTAATAGTATCGACCCGAGCGCGGATGGCGGCCAGGTAATCAGCGCGCACGGGCAGGTCGGTGGGCTCGCAGGGCGGCAGGTGCTGGCGCGCCCGGCGCGCCCGGGCCGCCGCCGTGAAGTAGCGAGTGGGGTCGAAGCGAACTCCAGCCTTGTCGCGCAGGCAAACCCAGTAGCGAGCCGATTCGCTGGCGCCCCTCCCCTGCGCCACGGCCCGCGCCGCCAGGCCCGGCAGCACTCCCAGTCCCCACAAAAGCCACAGCCAGTATTTAACCATTCACGCCTGCTTCTCGTCGTTTAACACCATCAAGAGCCCACCAACTGAGCGAAAAGTTTTCCGGCCAGTGGCGGACCCAATCCTTCCAGCGCCCTGATTCATAGGTTGGCCGGCATCGAGGCTTCGGCCCGGCCCCGGCGGACGGTTTTTCTGCTTATCCGGGCGGTAGGACCATCTATATTCAGCGGGAACCAACGCTACGGGCGGATCACTTATCCAACCCGTGCTCCAATTACAGCCCATACTTGCTCAACAGATAAATCAGGGAAGCCATGCTGGCCCCGCCCAACTCCAGCTCGCGGCGGTTAACCTTGTCGAAGGTATCGGCGGCGCTGTGGTGGAGGTCGAAGTAGCGCTGCGAATCGCAGTCGTAGCCGATAAGGGCCTTGGGGTGCACGGCGGCGCGCAGCGGCTCGATGTCGGTGCCCGCGTGGCCAACGGTGATGTCGGCCGCGTGGTAAGGCCGCAGCAGCGGTGCCCATTTGGCCAGGCTGCTCACCACGCCCGGCTCGGCTTCGACGTTAAAGCCGCGCGGCGTGAACCCCCCACCGTCCGACTCAATGGCCGCCAGGTGGGTTTCCTTGTTCTGGCTGGCCAAGCGGGCGTACTCGTTACCGCCGCGCACGCCGTTTTCCTCGTTCATGAACAGCACGGCCCGCACGGTGCGCTCGGGCTTGAAGCCGGCGGCGCGCAGCAGGCGCAGGGCCTCCATGCTCTGCACCACGCCGGTACCGTCGTCGTGGGCGCCCTGGGCCAGGTCCCAGGAGTCGAGGTGGCCGCCCACGGTAATGATTTCCTGCGGAAACTTGGTGCCTTTGATTTCGCCTACCACATTGTAGCTTTTCTCATCGGGCAGCGTAACGCACTCGAGCTCCAGCTCAAACTGCAACTCCGGATTGGCCTTGAGCAGCTGGCTGAGCTGATTGGCGGCGTTGGTGCTCAGGGCCGCCCCGGGCACTTTAGGCACGTTTTCGGCGTAGCGCATGGCTCCCGTGTGGGGGTTGTCGTCGCGGGCGCTGGTCATGGAGCGAACCAGGGCGCCCACGGCCCCACGTTTGGCCGCCTCGATGGCCCCCAGGGCGCGCTGGTCGACGGCGCCGCCGTAGGCCAGGCCGGGCTCGATAAGGGCATCGTTAAACGGCCGGTTGTAGAACACAAACTTGCCTTTCACGGCCGCCTCGGGCAGCTTTTTTACTTCGTCCAGGCTGTGCACTTCCACCACCCCGGCCTTGAGCTTGCCGTTGGTACCCACTGAGCCGCCCAGCGCACACACTGGCACCTTAATGCCTTTATCTTTATTGCCCACAATTTCGCCGCGCTCCTTGGCGCCGCGCACCCAGTGGGGCACCATCACCTCCTGCAAGTACACGCGGTCGAACCCCGCCTTTTCCATAGTGGCCTTGGCCCATTCCACCGCCTGCTGCGCCTGCGGCGACCCCGACAGACGGGCGCCAATGGTACCAGTGAGATAACGCAGGTTGTCGTAGCTCTCGCCACGCAGCAGGGCCTCGTCGAAGAGTTTGCGCAGGGCCAACGAGTCGGCCCGATCGGGTTCGTGAGCGGTTTTTGAGGGTACCGGCTTGGGGTTTTTAGGGGCCGGCTGCGCATGGGCCGGGGTTAGCCCGGCGAGTAGCAGGGCAGTCAAAGCGGTGCGACAGCACCAGGCCAGCGGATAATAAATAGTAGTCATAAATCGAAAAATAGGCGCCCGACACGCGAGCCAGAGCTACGAAAGTATGTATGCCGGGCCGGCTAATGGAGCTGGGTATGCTTGGTCGGAGCCTCGGCCCAGCCCTTGGGCCCGTAGCCTTGTACGGCCACGGTGGGCAGCGCGCCCTCCCTAAGGTGCACCGTGAAGAGGTAGCCGTATTCCTTATCCCCGATTTCTTTGACCGGGGGCGTGGCACCTAACGCCGCGATGAGCGGCAGCAGGGTGTTGGAGTGGCCCACTACGACCACCGTCTTTCCCCGGTATTCCTGCCGAATCCGAGTGGCCAGGGCGCTTGGCACTTTTGCATCGTACACCTGCGGCTCCACGCCGATGGCGGCGGCTAGGGGGGCCAGGGTAGCGCGGGTGCGCTTGGTATTGGTAGTGAACAATGCCGTCGGCCGGCGGGTAGCCAACATTCGGCTCAGGGCCTGCGCCCGCTCTTCTCCCGCGTCCGACAGGCCCGGGTCGGCCGGATTCGAAGCGGAGTCTTTTTCGGCGTGGCGCACCAGGTAGATGGTCGTTACGCGGGGCTTAGACTTTTGCTGAGCCTTACTGGTAGCGGGGGCCTGAGCAAGACTGCTTTTAGAAAGAGCAATCCCGGCGAATAGCAGAATAAGCCATTGGAAAGAGCGGATGGCCATGGGGCAGAAAGAAATTAGCGGGGCAAAATACACCGCAACCGGCAAAGCCCGAGCGCCCTCGGGCAGATGCAACAGGGGCTTAAGCTTTCGCTGGATGCAAACTAGTTTAGTGGCTCCAAGCAAGGAAGGGGCGTGCCTTCCCTTCGACGGACAATCGCAGACCAGGAGGCGCGAGCGCCGCACGCAAATGTTCCTGACCCGGGCGCCAGTAGCGGTTATCGTCGTCGGAACTGTTGTCAGGATCGTCAGAGTAGCCCAGTACCGCGTAATCGCCGGGCAGGGCCAGCATCTTCATCGGGCCTTAGCCGCTTTCACTTTCATTCATCCACCAGTAATTGAAACCATTTCTTTTGTTGCAAGGCCGGGGGAATATGAGTGAGGGGGTTTTGACGCGCATTCAGTACTTTCAATTTTTTTAACCATCCCAAGCGTTCGGGCAGGGCCTGTAGCTGGTTAGAAAAACAATGAAGTTCTTTCAAGTTTTGTAACGCTCCCAGGCTTTCGGGCAAGGCTTGCAACTGATTACTACTGCAATCGAGCTTTTCCAAGCAGGGTAGCTGGCCGAGGCTTTCGGGTAAGGCTTGGAGCTGGTTATTGAAGCAAATAAGCTTTTCCAGGCTGTGTAGCCCTTCCAGGCTGTGGGGCAGGGCTTGGAGCTGGTTAGAAGAACAACTGAGCGACTGCAGGTTTTGTAACGCCCCCAGGCTTTGGGGTAAGGTTTGTAGCTGATTATGATCGCAATAGAGTCTTTTCAAGTTTTGGAGCTCCCCCAAGCCTTCGGGCAGGGCTTGGAGCTGGTTAGAAGAGCACTGGAGTTCTTGCAATTCGTATAATTGTCCCAAGCTTGTTGGTAAGGCTTGTAGCTGGTTATCAGAGCAATATAGCCATCCCAAGTTTTGTAGCTGCCCGATGCTTTCAGGCAGGGTTTGTAGCCGGTTGTGATCGCACGAGAGAGATTGTAAGTTTTGTAATCGCCCTATACTTTCAGGTAAATTCTGTAACTGATTATAAGAGCAATAGAGCGTTTGCAACTTGTGTAGCTGCCCGATGCTCTCGGGCAGGACTTGGAGCTGGTTAGTCTCGCAAGCTAGCCATCCCAGACTGTGTAGCTGGCCGATGCTTTCGGGCAGGGCCTGTAGGGAGTTAAAACGACAATTGAGCTGTTGTAAGTTTTGCAACTCTCCCAGGCTTTCAGGTAAGGTTTGTAGCTGGTTACGATCGCACCAGAGCTTTTCCAGGCTGTGTAGCCTCCCCAAGCTTTCAGGTAAGGCTTGGAACTGGTTAGAAGCGCAATAGAGCTCTCGTAAGTGGAGTAACTGTCCTAAGCTTTCAGGTAAGACTTGGAGCTGGTTATCCTGGCAATAGAGTTCTTGTAAGTTTTGTAATCCTCCCAAGCTTTCAGGCAGGGCTTGGAGCTGGTTCTTACGGCAATTGAGTTCTTTTAATTGGTGTAGCTGGCCGATGCTTTCCGGCAGTGTTCGTAGCTGGTTATTATGGCAATCAAGCTTTTCTAAGCGGTGTAGCTGCCCTACGCTTTCAGGCAGGGCGGCAAGTTCCTTGCCCGATATTTCAAGCCGGGTAAGTTGAAATAACTTGGCCAGGGCAGCGGCGTCCCACTTTTTTCGCTGGCGCCCAAAAGCGAGTTGGTAAAGGGGTAGCAGTTCGTCCAGGTACTGCTGGAAAGCGGCCGGGTTGCCTAAGTTCTCGGCTAAAAGGAAGGCGAGCTTGATATTAGCCCCCTCCCCGGAGCGCACCAATCGAATTAACTGGGCTACTTGCTCGTCGATTTCGGCTGAGCCGGAACGGGAATCCTGTTCTGAAGGAAACGCTTGGTCGGGAGTCATAGGAAGAAGGGAGCGCTCGAACCACAAAACGAGCACAAATTATGGTGGATAGTACTTTATCGACACTGTTTGCAGCTAGTCGTTATCGCAGTAGACCTCTTGTAAGTTCTACAACTGTCCCATTCGGAAAGGGCTTGGAGTGGGTTAGAAAAGCAGTGAGGTTCTCGTGATTTTTATAACTGCTTCATACTTTTAGAGCGGAGCTGGAAGTTCATTACTACTATAATCGAGTGTTTGCAGGTTATTATAGGGCCTTCTTGCCGGTATCTTTAGGTAAGTACGCAAATCCAAAAGCAAGCAAAAGCTATTGCCATGAACTATGAAATCTTGAAGGACGAACAGCAATTTCTGCAATTTCTGCGCTGGCTACCGGAGCTGGCCAACGACGAGTGCTACCTCCTGTGTCTCTTTGCTCGCAAGAAGTACGCGCCGGTCGGTTCGACTATTAAAGACGACAAGTGCCAGCTCAAGCGGGTTACCTGCACGAAACAGAACATCGGGCAGAAGATTTGTCAAATGCAGGTTGAAATAGGAGCGTACGCTGTTAACGGCATTCCCGTGCCGCAGGAAGCCCTGGCGCTTTACATCACGGTAAATCCCCGCTCACACAGCAAGGCCGCCAAAAACTTACTGATTAAGCTGGCGGAAGTTATTACCAAAGACTATAACGGCTACAACGCGCAATCACTGGCCCTGAGTGAGATTCAGAGGACGCCGAGCCGCAAACCCTTCTTTGACCTGGACATTGATGGCATGAAAGCCGAAGAGGTACGCGCCCTTATCGCAGGCAAAATCAACCTTGATGCGGTGAGTGTACTCACCACCCGGGGCGGAATTCATTTACTGGTGGAAGTAGAGCGCATCCAAGGACAGTTTACCAAAAGCTGGTACCAGCAACTGGTGGCCTTACCAGGTGTCGACGTGCGTGGCGACAATCTTATTCCAGTACCAGGCTGTTGCCAAGGCGGCTTTGTGCCAATGCTGCGGCAGCTTACTGATTGAGCCAACCTCCTGTTTGATTAAGGACTGCTACCGGAGCGCCGCGTTTAGCTCTGTGTGGCCGGGCCATAATCGCCGGAGGGCACGGGCTGAGGAGGAGCCCCGACCTGGGCCGGCTCGGGGAGTGGCAATTGCCAGTGTTCATTCAGGTGCGCCAGGCCGTGGATAGCGGTCAGGTCGAACTGGCAGGGCACCACGGAAACATAATTGTTGGCCAGGGCCCACTCGTCGGTGTCGGTGCCGTGATCGAGGTTCACGAAGGAGCCGATCAACCAGTAGTACGGGCGCTCGTAGGGGTCGAGGCGGCGGTCGAACTCCTCCTGCCACTTAGCCCGGGCTTGGCGGGCCAGGCGTAAGCCGGCAATGGGCTCGGCCGACTTTTTGGGGATGTTCACGTTCAGGGCCGTGCCGGCGGGCACACCATGGTCGAGCGCGTGGCGGCATATCCGTTCTACCCACTCGGCCACGTGCGAGAAATCGGCTTGCGGGCCATACTCGCAGAGGGAGAAACCAATAGCCGGCAAGCCCTCAATAGCCCCTTCAATGGCGGCCGACATGGTGCCCGAGTACAGCACGTTCACCGAAGCGTTGGAGCCGTGGTTGATGCCGGACACTACTAGGTCGGGGTTGCGGCCCTTGAGCACGTAGTGCTTGGCAATCTTCACGCAGTCGGCCGGGGTGCCGGAGCACTCGTAGGCTTCAATGTCGGGGCCGAACACCGGATTTTTGGTGAGCCGCAGGGGGTGGCCGATGGTGATGGCGTGCCCCATGCCCGACTGCGGCGAATCGGGCGCGACCACTACGACTTCGGCCCCCAGCTGGTGCATGATTTCGACGAGGTGGCGAATGCCGGGGGCGGTGATGCCGTCGTCGTTGGAAACGAGGATGAGGGGTTTTTTCAAGGCGGAGAGCACGTAAGGAAATGGAGAGAAGACGTAAAGGTAGGGCCCGACTAGGCGAGCTTTCCCCTCCTTAAACGCGAAAGGGCCCTTTTAGCCCAAGCCGGAACCAGGGTGGTTGCCGTTGTTGAACGCGGGGCGCACGACGAGCCGCGGGCTGATCTGAAGCGGAGTTCCGCCCTACCGTTTCCTAAGCCGTTCTTTTGCACTCATGTTTGCCTTCCTTCTTGCTTCGCTGATGTCCCTCGCTCCTACTCCGCCGCCCGCCGCCTGGCGCACGCCCTTCGAAAACGACCCCACCGGCAACACTACGGCCACGTACGCCGAGTGCATCGCCTATTACCAAAAGCTGGCCGCCGCCTACCCGCAGGGGCTGCACCTGGCCGAGGCTGGCCCAACCGACATCGGCCAGCCCCTGCACGAAGCCGTGCTGTCGGCCGATGGCGACGCTGACCCCGTCAGCACCCGACGGAAGAACCGCCGGGTACTGTTCGTTCAAAACGGCATTCACCCCGGCGAGCCCGAGGGCATCGACGCCAGCATGATGCTGACCCGCGACCTGCTGCAACAGCCCCAACTGCGGAAGCTGCTGGCGGACGTCACGGTGGTGGTCGTGCCCGTCTACAACGTGGACGGCATGCTGAACCGTAGCGCCAGCGGCCGGGCCAACCAGAACGGCCCGGCCGCCTACGGCTTTCGGGGCAACGCCCGGCACCTCGACTTGAACCGCGACTACATCAAGCAAGACTCGCGCAATGCCCGCTCCTTCGCGGCCCTGTTTCAGAAGTGGCAGCCCGACGTGTTCGTGGAAACCCATACCTCGAATGGCGCCGACTACCAGTACACCATGACGCTGATTGCTACTCAGCACAACAAGCTGGCCCCGGCGCTGGGCACCTACCTGCAAAGCCAGCTGCTGCCGGCCCTATACCAGGGCATGGAACAGAAAAAGTGGCCCATGACACCCTACGTGGACTTCGAGGGCTCAACGCCCGAGAGTGGCCTGCAAGCGTTTCTGGAAAGCCCGCGCTACTCTACGGGCTACGCCGCGCTGTTCCACACCATCGGCTTCATGCCCGAAACCCACATGCTGAAGCCCTTCGCGGCGCGCGTGCATTCCACCTACGACTTCCTGAAAACCGTGCTCGAAACCGTGGGGCAGCAGTCGGCCGCGCTGGCGGCGGCCCGCCTCGCGGCGCGGGCCGGGCAAGCAACCCAAACGAGCTTCCCCCTGGCCTGGGCCCTCGACGACACCCAGGCCGAAACGGTTCAGTTCCGCGGCTACGAGGGGCGCATGAAGCCCAGCGAGGTCAGCGGCCAGCCCCGCCTCTACTACGACCGCGCCGCACCCTTTACCCGGCCGGTTAAGTACTTCAACACCTATAAGCCAACTGCCGTGGCCCGCCGCCCCACCGCCTACCTCATCCCCCAGGCCTGGGGCGAAGTAGTGGACCTGCTGCGTCGTAACGGCGCGGCTCCCGAGCCGCTGGCGCAGGACCTGACCATTCCGGTGGAAGTGTACTACCTCGAAGATTATAAAACCACCCCCAAGCCTTTCGAGGGCCACTACCTGCACAGCCAGGTGCAGCTGCGCCTGGTATCCGAAACGGTCACCTACCGCAAAGGTGACTACGTGTGCTACCTCACCGACGCGGCCCCGGTGCGCTACCTCATCGAAACGCTGGAGCCTCAAGCCACCGACTCATTTTTCGCGTGGGGCTTTTTCGACAGCGTGCTGCAGCAAAAAGAGCATTTCTCCGACTACGTGTTCGAGGACGTAGCCGCCGACCTCCTGCGCCGTGACCCTGCTCTACGCCAGCGCCTGGAAGCGCTCAAGGCCCAGAATGCAGCCTTTACCGGCCCCGCGCAGTTGGAGTGGGTGTATTTGAACTCGCCCCACCACGAGCAAGGGTTCAACCGCTACCCGGTGGCGCGCTGGCTGGGCCCGGGCAAGCTCCCCAGCAATTAGAGAGCGGCTCTGTCTGGATCGGCGCACCCGGCTGGATTCAGACGAATCAACGTACTATCATTCTAGAGACCTTCTTAGCAGCTGTTTAAGTTATTTATTCGCTAAAAATCAGATTCTTACCAATGCATTTGCCACCTTTTGGCGCGTTTGAAGGCCCCCTGAATAGTTGTTTCAGCGCACGGCCAGGCTGAGAAGGTGGTCTAACCGCAGGAAGAAGAAATAACTTAAACAACTTCTTAACAGAATTGCGGAAGTCCACGTCTCAAACGCACCGCACCCATTTTAAAACGAACTGCTCGCCATTAACCGTAATCAGTCTAACTCCTTTTTTCGGTAAGGTCATCGCTACAGGTTTATCAGCATGTGTATGGTCACACCAGGCTGCTACTTTACTCCCAGCAAAGGTGGGTAGGTTCAACTGTCAAGTGCCTTGAGATCAATCAAGGAGCGGCAGGAAGTAAGCTTTTGACTCACTCCAAGCTCAGCCAAGCTAAAGAATAGCTGCCATCCCCGTTACCAATTCAACCCTAATCAGAACAAAAAAGCCCCCTACATTGCTGTAGGGCGCTTTTTTTGGCTACTTCATAAATTCAATCTACCGCCGACGGCGCGGCTTTTCGTCCTCTTCCTCATCGTCGTCATCCCCAAAAGTGGGCATGGTGAACATGGAGGAGAGCAAGTCCTTGAACTGGGCACCCGAGGTGAGGCGGTTGCGCGAAATCAGGCTGTGCTCGGACAGGCCGTGGAGCAGGAACTCCATCAGGAAGTAGGTGTGCTCCGGAGTTTCGTGGGGGTGCAGCTCGGTCACGATGTCGCGCAGGCCCGGTACCAGGTCGAGGGCGGCGCGATAGTCGGCCGTGCTGGCGTCGTGCAGCAGGTCGAGGGTGTGGCCATTGCCGAACCACTCCTGCACGGCTTTGTAGGGCGAAGGACGGTTTTTGAGCTTCTTGGACTTGTCGGGGTCGGGGAAGTACTGGAGGAACAGCGTGCGAATGGCCTTGCCCATGAGCTTCTCGGCCACGATGCCCGCCCCTTCCTGCTCGCCCTCATACACCAGCTCCACCTTGCCGGTGATAGCCGGCACGGCCGAAATGAAGTCGCCCACCCGCACGTAGGTGTTCGGCTCGCCGTTTACCAGGGCCCGGCGCTCCGCCCCCGCTACCACCTGCTCGTAAGCCGAGATGGTGAGGCGGGCCGATACGCCCGACTTGGCGTCGACAAACTCGGAGCCGCGGGCTTCCACGGCCACTTGCTCGACCAGGTCGTGGACGATTTCGTTGCTGGTCACCAAACCCTTCTGCTCATCTTTGATGCGGGCCTCCTGCTTGGTGATGCGCTTGCCGATTTCGATGGACTTGGGGTAGTGGGTGATAATCTGGGCGTCAATTCGGTCTTTAAGCGGGGTCACGATGCTGCCGCGGTTGGTGTAGTCCTCGGGGTTGGCCGTGAACACGAACTGGATATCCAGCGGCAGCCGCACCTTAAACCCACGAATCTGGATGTCGCCTTCCTGCAGAATGTTGAACAGCGACACCTGAATCCGGGCCTGCAAGTCGGGCAGCTCATTAATCACGAAAATGCCACGGTGGGCCCGCGGAATCAGGCCGAAGTGAATGACGCGCTCGTCGGAATACGGCAGTTTGAGGGTGGCGGCTTTGATAGGGTCGGCGTCGCCAATCAAGTCGGCTACCGACACGTCGGGCGTGGCCAGCTTCTCGGTGTAGCGCTCGTCGCGGTGCAGCCAGGCCACGGGGGTGTTGTCGCCGTGCTCGGCAATGAGGTTTTTGGCGAATACCGACAGGGGCTGCAGCGGGTCGTCGTTCAGCTCGGCCCCGGCCACCACGGGCAGGTACTCGTCGAGCAGGTTAATCAGCAGGCGTGCGATGCGGGTTTTGGCCTGGCCGCGCAAGCCGAGCAGGTTGATGTGGTGCCCGGCCAGGATGGCGCGCTGCAGGTCCGGAATCACGGTTTCGTCGTAGCCGAAAATGCCTGGGAATACTTCTTCTTTATTGCGCAGCTTGGAAATCAGGTTTTCCCGCAGCTCTTGCTTAACGGTGCGGGGCGTGTAGCCACTGGCGCGGAGCTGGCCCAGGGTGTGGATGGTTTCGTGCTTCATGGAGACAAATAAGGGGAAACCGGTTTCCCGGCCTCCTTAACCGTTAAGGGCGGGCAGAGGTTCAGCGACCCTATGCAACCGGGCCGCGTTCCGTTTCGGCGTCCCGCTCCCTTTCACGAAGTACCGCAGTTTTTTGGGAAGCCCTGTAATATTTCGGCGGGCAACAGCTACTAACTGCTCAACTTTCCCCCTTGCCCCGATGCCGCCCCCGCTGCCCCTTGCTTTCGAAGATGCCCTGCGCCAATACGAAGGCCTGCTGCGGCGCGTAGCCCGCCTGTACTGCGCCGACGCCGACGACCAGCAGGACTTGTACCAGGAAACCCTGGTGCAGCTCTGGCGGGCTTGGTCCAGCTACGAGGGACGCGCCCAACGCAGCACCTGGGTGTACCGCGTGGCCCTGAACGTGGCCGTAGTCCAGCAGCGGCAACGCAACCGGCGGCCCCTTACTCGCTCGCTCGATCAAGCAGCGGTGCGCCAGCTAGCCGCGCCGGCTGCACCGGGGCCCGACGCGGATGAGTTGGCCCAACTCTACCAGGCTATTGGGCACCTCTCCGACGTCGATAAAGCATTGGTGCTACTGCGCCTGGAGGACCGGCCCGACCAGGAAGTGGCCGAAATCCTGGGCATTACGCCCAACAATGTGCGCGTGAAAATGCACCGGGCCCTGGATAAGCTCCGCCGGCTAATGGCCCATTAAACCGACGCGAAAAATCGCCTGGCCTTTTTCATCACCCCAAATTCAAACTTTAAGCACTTTTTACCATGACTACCCCCCACTTTTTCGACGAATTAAGCCGTCGTTGGCAACAGCAGACCCTTGCTCCAGCCGGCACCCCGGGCCAGTGGCAGGCCTTACTGGCCGGCGGCTCGCACGGCCCCGTCACCCAGATGATACGCCACGTATGGGCCGAGCTGATTGCTGGGGCGCTGATTACGGCTCCGCTCCTGGTCGCCTTACTGCGCATGCCCAGCGGTTGGGCCCAAGGGCTAGCTGCGGGCCTGGCTGGCCTCGGCGGACTTTCTCTTTTCTACTATTACAGCCAGCTGCAGCTGTTGCGCCAGCTGCAACACTCCGCCGACCCGCTCCGCAGCCACGCCGCCGGGTACCTGCGCCAGTTGCGCGGCCTGCTGCGTCTTAGCCACCGCGCTAGCCTGGGGCTGACGGTTGTTTTGGCCGCGCTGGCACTCTATGGCGCCAAACAATTCGTGCTGCCAGCCTTGCCCGCGGCAGCCACCTGCTCTTTCCTGCTGTGGTTTGGCTTGACGGTAGCAGCTAGCCTGGCCTTGGTGCACTGGCTCACGAAATGGCACATTCGTGAGTCCTACGGTCAGCATATCGACCGGCTCGAAGCAGTGCTGCAAGAGCTGCCCCCCGAGTAGACCAGTTTCTCTTACAGCCTTACGCATCGGTTTCTTACTGGCCTCAAATACGAAGTACCGAGACCTTTCGCCGCCAAATAATTAAGCCCTGCCCCAGAAAGGCAGGGGCACCAACACAAAAGGAGCTTGAGAACGGCGGCTGGGGCTGCCGTTCTCAAGCTCCTTTCTATTTCTTATTCTTAGCTCTTAAGGCTTATTCTTCGCGCACCACCAGTTGTGTGGCGCGTCCGTCGGCCGTGCGCACTACGTACAGGCCCGCCGCCAGCCCGCTCAAGTCTAGCGTCATAGCCCCCGGCTTGTAGTGGCGCACCATCCGTCCCAACCCGTCAAACAACTCCGTTGCTGCTTTCGGGCTCGCGTCTACCAGGCGCACCGACCGGCTGGCGGGGTTAGGGAAGATGAGCAGCGCCCGGTCGGCCCCAGAGGTAGTGAGTGGCCCTCCGCTTGTGGTCGACAGGGGCGTGCTGCCAAACTCGTACGCACCAGCGTCGGGCTGCCCTACCCGGGGCGCGCCGCGCTGGTCGGTAGCCGGGGCGCCGGGGGCCGTGCCGATGTTGATTGCCGGGCTACCCGCGGGCAGCGCCTGGGTTGGCGTCGGGCCCCCGTTGTTGGCCAGCGGCGCCAGTCGCGCGTCGGCCACGAGCACGTCATTGGTTAGCCAGCCTTCGCGCACGGTGTTACCGTCTACGACGAAGTTTTCCGGCCATTGCAGGTTACCCGCGGCTACCGTCAGCTCACTGCCATTATTGATGGTTCCTCCGGCGTACGCGTTGCTCTGATTGGCGCTGCCCGTCAAGTTGTTATAGAAGATGGAATTACCAAGAGTCAGGGTGCCAATGTTGAAGATGGCACTGCCAAAGTTGCCGGCTCGGTTGGCGCTAAAAGTTGTATTTAGCAAATTAGCTCGTTTTTCGGCGCCGCCGCTAATGGCCAGGCCTCCACCCAAGCCGGCAGTCACATTGCCGGTGAAGGTACAGTTGCGCACGTTCAACAGCGTGTTGGTCAACCACACTCCGCCACCGGCTCCGGGCGTGGTGTTGCGGGCGAAAGTGGAGTTGGTAAGCGTGAGTGGCCCGTTCAGGTAGTAAAGGCCCCCACCGAGGTCCCCATCTGAGTTTACGGTGTTGTCCTCGAACGTGCAGCGGTCAATGGTAGCGGTGCTCTCCTTGTTTTCATAAAAAATCAGGGCTGCAGCACCGCCCTGCTGGTTGGCCGTATTGCGGCGCAACTGACAGCCGCACAGGCTCATGGTGTTGGTCACGCCGTTTTGGTCCACGCCGTCCACGTACACGGCCCCGCCAATACCGCCTTTGTCAAAGGTGCCGCCCGTGCCCGTGGCCTGATTGTTTTCAAAGAGGCAGTTGATGAAACGCTGAGCCGAGCCGATGGTACCCACGGCTCCGCCGTTGGCCCCGCGGTTGTTGGTGAAGGAGCAGCCGACAAAGGAGACGTCGTCGTACACGACGGTGTGAACCGCCCCGCAGGCGTCGGACTGCAATACCGGCCCCACGTTGTTGATAAACTGCACGTTGGTTACTTGCAGCCGGCCGTTGGCCCGGCCCCGGATGGCCGCCCCACCCAAGCGGTCGTCGGTGCCGTTGTCGACCACGAAGCCATCGCGCAGGATCATGTTTTGCAGGCCCAGCAGGGTAGCGTCGCCCGGGCCCGCCGCGGTAGCCTTGTCGAAGATGCGCACCGTATTTCCGCCGCTGATGGTGAGCCGGTTCAGCCCGTCAATTACCACCCGCACGTTGGGAACCTGCAGGGTGCTGGTTAACGTGAGCGTGTACGGTGCGGGGCCGCAGTTGCAGACAATATTTCCCCCCGCGTTTATTAATTGCTGCAAGGCCGCCTGGGTGCAGCTGCCCGGAGTACCGTTGCCAAAAGAGACCGGATTTGTCATAGTAATGGGCGGTGGAGCGGGGCATATAGGGGTTTGAGCCTGGGTAACCAAGTCGCCGCTCAAGATGGCAAACAGAATCAAATAATATTTTTTCATAGTACGATTAAAAAAGAGAGTGGATGAGATAATGTTTTGGTGAGAGCTAAGATACGTAAATCTAGCACAGAGGGCGACTTTTTCTAATAAGTTAGTCAAAACAAGAAACACCTTCATGGCAACCTGAAATGAAATGTTTTCAATATCACCGTAGGCCCTTAGCTATTCGAAGCAATTTTATCGCGAAGTCCGATAGGTTTTCTGAATATATAATAAATATATCTAAAAATACTGAACCGAACCTGTTCAGAGCACTTATCACAATTGTTTACATGCCCAAATACTGGTTGATATTAGTGCCCAAGAGTCCCTCCAGTCCTTGGCTGGGAGAGGGTTTTAAAATTAGGAATTAAAACTAACAGGATAGCAACCGTATTACCCGCCACCCGACCTTCCTTTGTTACAACGGCTTACGCTCATAGCCCATTGGGCTCAGTCAGAAGGCCCTCGCACCTCTGCACAACCAGCCGCTAGCACGCCCAGCTATGCTATAGTTGAAGAATTTTACCTCCCAAAATTAGCACTACGAGCAGGTTTTGGGGCCAAATGAGTGGGTGCTGCAGCGACTAACCAGTAAATATTCTGAAGTGGTTCGGAGCCAGGTATTGAATTTCACTAACTCAGTAAAAGATGAAACAAACCCAATTTCCTTAACCTGGAAACTTCTTTTAAACCGTGCCGAGGCGCTGCCTCGGCTAAGCAAAGCCAGCCTAAGCAGGGCCAAAAATTCAGGTGCGACACCGCTTATTAAATTATTGTTAAATGAAAATGCCAAGCTTTTGGGGTGCTACCCCAAAAGCTTGGCATTTTCATCGAAAGAATTATTCTTTGGGGTAACCCCCTTCTCAATCCTTGAGAACGATGAGGGAGGTATTACCAGTAAGCTTACAGGGTCTTGCGGCGGTTCTTTTTGTAGTCTTCAAACACCAGGTGGCCTAAGCCCTTGAGACCGGAATAATAGGCCTTACCCTGATTTACCTCGGTGAATTCCTCCACGAATTTTTGCAGGTACGGGTCGGAGGTAATCATAAACGTGGTGATGGGAATTTTCACGCGACGGGCGGCGGCGGCCAGGTTCAGGGTTTTGTTCACCACTTTGCGGTCGAGGCCAAAAGCGTTTTTGTAGTAGCCGTTGCCCTCTTTCAGGCAGGTCGGCTTGCCATCGGTAATCATGAAGATCTGCTTGTTGGGCGTTTTGCGCTTGCGCAGCAGGTCCATGGCCAGCTCCAGGCCGGCCACGGTGTTGGTATGGTAGGGGCCCACTTGCAGGTAGGGCAGGTCCTTGACTTCAATCTGCCAGGCATCATTGCCGAACACGATGACGTCGAGGAAATCCTTGGGGTATTTCTGCTTCACGAGCTCGGCCAGGGCCATGGCCACTTTTTTGGCTGGGGTGATGCGGTCCTCACCGTAGAGAATCATCGAGTGCGAGATGTCAATCATGAGCACGGTGCTGGTCTTGGACTTGTGCTCATTCTCACGCACTTCCAGGTCGCCCTCGGTCAGCATAAAGTCGTCGCCGTCCATGCCATGGTTGAGTTGGGCGTTGCGGATGGATTCCGACATCTGAATCTGCTCCAGGGAATCGCCGAAGCGGAACTCGCGCAGGTCGGTGCTTTGCTCGTCGCCCTGACCGGTGTGGGGAGTGCGGTGGTTGCCGGTACTGCTTTTCTTCAGCTTCCCGAAAATCTCCTCCAGGGCGCTTTTGCGGATGCCCTGCTCGGTTTTGGGCGTAATCTTGAATTCGCCCCTCTCTTGCTCGTTTTCGTCGATGTAACCCTTTTTTTTGAGGTCATCAATGAAATTGCCCATGCCGTAGTTATCGTCGGTCAGGCCATACTGCTTGTCGAGCTCATTGAGCCACTGCAGGGCCTCGCCCACGTCGCCGGAAGTGATGGTGACGAGCTGCATAAACAGCTTAAACAACGACTCAAACCCTTTTTCGGGCTGATCTTCAGGTACAAAATCGCGGAAGCGGAAGCCAACGGCCATAAATTCTTATTTCAGGATAGACCCGGAAAACAACGGGCGCGCGGGCAATGTTCAATTCGCAGCCGGCCGCCGCCTTCGTAGCAGCGGCCACCCGGGCCCGGACCGCTTTCCGGCTTACTCTTTTTTTGTAGTTTACCACCGTTCAACACCCCCGCCACCCAGGCCGTACACCACCTAATGAAAGCCATCTGGAACAACACCGTCGTAGCCGAAAGCGACGACACCATCGTGATTGAAAACAATCATTATTTCCCCGCCGACTCCCTCAAAAAGGAGTTTTTTGAAGATAGCATCGCCCAAACTACCTGCCCCTGGAAAGGTCGGGCCAGCTACTATTCGCTGCGCGTGAACGGGGAGCAGAACAAAGATGCCGCCTGGTACTACCCCGACCCCAAAGATGCCGCCAAGGAAATCAAAGGCCGCGTAGCCTTCTGGAAAGGCGTGAAAATTGAAAAGTAGCAGCGGTAGAAAAGCCCGCCGTTAGCGAGCCACCGCACGTCATGCCCCGGCTGCGCTCGGCATGACGTGCTTTATTGATCCCCCACCTTAATCCCCACCGGCAGTTCCAAACTGCGCAAGAATCGGGTTTCCGGGGCGGGCGCACCGGGCGAATTTTGCAGTCACTCAGCCCCCAACTGCCATGACTGACTACCAACGCATTGCCGCCGCGCTCACTTTCGCCGGCACCCATTTCCAGCAGCAGCCCACCCTGGAGGAATTAGCCGAACAGGCCCATTGGAGCCCGTTTCATTTCCAGCGCAAGTTTCAGGAGTGGGCGGGGGTTTCGCCCAAGAAATTCCTGCAATACCTCAGCCTCGACCACGCTAAGCACCTGTTGCGGCAAAGCGCCTCGGTGGCCGAGGCGGCCGAGGAAACCGGCCTTTCCGGCACCGGCCGCCTGCACGACCTGTTCGTGACCCTGGAAGCCATGACGCCCGGCGAATACCGCCAAGGCGGCGCCCACCTGACCATCCACTACAGCTTCGGCGAAAGTCTGTTCGGGCCTTATCTGGTAGCTTCTACCGGCAAAGGCATCTGCAAGCTGGTGTTTATGGACGACGCTGAGACGGCGCTGGCGGAGCTGCGCCGGGAATGGCCCAAGGCCACCCTGACCGCCGTAGAAACTGCATTTCACGCCCAGGTGGCCCGTTTTTTCGCCCGCGACTTCGCTCCCACCACCCGGCTGCGGCTTCACCTTCGAGGCACGCCATTCCAGCTCAAGATTTGGGAATCTCTGCTGCGGATTCCGGAAGGCGAGCGGCGAACGTATGCCCAAGTGGCCCACGCGGCCGAAAATGGGGCGGCCGTGCGGGCGGCCGGCACGGCCATCGGGGCCAATCCAGTGGGCTACCTCATCCCCTGCCACCGCGTAATTCGGCAAACCGGCGAGTTGGGCCACTACCGCTGGGGCCCTACGCGCAAAGCAGCGCTGCTGGGCTGGGAGGCGGCCCGCACTGAGGCAGGGGCCGTTATGACTCCTCTGGACGCGCCGGCCGCTGGAGCTCTGCTTCGCTCGTTTGACGGGGTCGACAAGCGAGCTCCTGAGCCGTAAAAACCATTTGTTCCCGGCAGTTGCCGCTCATCACGAAAGCAGCCGGCTTCTACTCCCCGCCGGGCAGTTGCTGAATTCTTATGTTCCGGGGCTGCAGCGTATCGATGTATACTGCCAGGCGGGTAAAATCGCCCAGGATTTGGTAGCGCTGCTCACGGGGGTGCTGCGGGGGCCGGAACCTGGGCAGCTGCTTTAGTTTCAGTTCGGTAATGTTACCCGGCCGGGCTTTGGGCACCACGACCAGCTTGCCTTCGTCCTCCACGAAAACATAGGCCCGTGCGGCCCTGGCCCACACCCGCAGTAAATCGGAGCCCATTGCTCCGGAAACCTTCAGCCGAAACCGGCGGATTACCCGGCCGCTGGTGCTCATAATAAAAGCCGTAGGCAAACGCCGTTGCGCCGGCGTGGTCACAAAATCGTATCTGGCCGGGGGCGCGGTTACAACCGCCCCGGGCACTGGGAGCGGCCCCTCGCTCCCCGACTCTACCACTGGCTCCTGGCTTGCTTTGTAATCGCCATTGGCATAGACCACCAGCAAGGTCGTATCGTTGAGAAAACGGGCGGCTTGTAACTCCGCGTGCGATTTATTGAGCTTTAAGGGTGGGTGGCCCGCCCGCAGCACTTCGGAGCAGGTAAGCACGGCGCGGCCCGAGGGCGAAACCTGGGGGTCGCAGTCGGCCGCGCTGGAGTAAGCCGGGCCGCTGGGCGAAAGACGCCGGACCCGGCCCTGGCGGTCGAGGAGCAGCGTGGCGCGCCAGCCAAGGTCGGTATTTGGCACGTTGAGGTAACAAACGAACACCAGCGACCCGAGGGCCGCGCTGTACCCCAGGTAGCTGGGGCGGGGCATGTTCATCACCGTTACTGCATCGCGCGGGCCCACGGAATAGAAGTCCGGCTTGCGCAGTTTTCGCCGGAATACCAGCGCTTTTCCCACCGAATCGCGCAAGGTAAACGTGTACGTTTCCTGGTAGCCCCGCACCCGATGCGCCTGCCAGGCCGTGTCGCTGGGCGCGGCAAAACCTGGCCCCAACGATTCGGACGGCTCAAAATCGATTGGGCGAGTCGAATCAGTTTCCACCCGCACAGCCAGGCGGTAATGCCGCGTACCCAGGCGAATCAGCGAATCGATGGGGCCGGGCGCGCGCGAATAGCGGCGCGTCAGGTCAGCGGTGTCGGGCGGAACAGTAGCCGGCTTGGGGGCGACTGTGGAATCGGGCAGCGCGGCAGAAATTGCCGCCGCCGGTTGTTCCGCCGAGTGGACGTTGCGGCGCGTTTCACAGGCGCTCAACAAGAGAAAAGTGCTCAGACCGAGCAGGGCGCCAGGAAGCAGTCTCATACAGTTTGGGTAATCAACTGCAATAAACGACGACAGCCGCCCAGCAAACCCAGAGGCAGGCTGAACGGCTGTTACCTATTACTTGATGTTTGTTATCTCAAGTTGCGAACCAGCCTCATAGCGGCGGTAGATTGGTAGTAATTCAACGAGGCCTGGTGGTTGAGAGCCGCGTAGCGGTGACAGATAGTTCAGACGGTTCTATCACCGCTACGCGGTTCTCATTTGGCCTGGGTTACCCTTCTCTACCAATCTACCGCCGCGACGCGGCTCTTCCCCTTGGGTTTGCTAGGTGACCTACGAAATCCACTTGAACTTGTATTCCAGCTTGGGCACGGGCATGCGGTCAGCCACGCGGCGCAGGCGGTTGGGCAGGGCCATAATGTAGTCGCGGGCCTTTTCGGCGGCGCTGTTGAGGCCGCCGAGGTGCTCAATTTTCCAGTCGTGAATGAGCGAGTCGAGGATGTCGGTGTAATCGGTGCTGGTGTACACGCCGAGGCGCTGGGCGGCGTCGGTGAAGTGGCCGAAGGTCTTGCCCATTTCGATGCCCATTTCGCGCATGTAGTGGGCCGGCATCACGATTTTTTTGCGCATCATGTCCTCGAAGGCCAGCATCATTTCGTTGGGGTCGACCTCAAAGATTTTCTCCACAAACGTCTTGTATACGCGGGCGTGACGGTTTTCGTCGCCGGCAATCATGCCGCAGATCTTCGACAACTGATCTTCGCCGGCGGCGCGGGCCAGCTGGCCCACCCGGCGATGCGAAATGTTGGTGGCCTGCTCCTGGTAGCTGGTGTACACGAAGGCCCGGTACGGGTCGTGGGCCGTGCCGAGGTCGAAGCCATCGTTGATGAGGTATTGGGTGCTGACCTCAAACTCGCGCATGTTCACGCGGCCCGAAAGGTAGAGGTAGCGGTTGAGCAAGTCGCCGTGGCGGTTCTCCTCGGCCGTCCAGCCCCGGATCCACTGCGCCCAGCCGTTGTCGCGGTCGCGGTTCAGGTCGTCGAGCTCGTGGAACCAGGCTTCGTAGTTCGGGAGGGCTTCTTCGGTAACCGTGTCGCCAATAAGCACGGCGAGGAGGTCGTAGCTCAGGTTTTTAGCTTTTTCGCGCAGCTCCTTCACCTGGTCGAAAAACGAGTCGAGGCGCGAGTCGGGCAGAAAATCGGCGGGCTGCCAGCTTTCTTCTACGCTCTTGAGGAAGGAACTCATGTTGGATTTGAGGAAGCCTTCGAGGTGCTGCAGGACTTCGCTGCGGGAAGTCATCGTGGACGTAAGCATAGGATAGGAGGCAAAAACGTGAGTAATGAATTAGGAAACGCTTTCGCGGGGACAAAGGTCTGTTGCGCGCACAGGCAGGTGGGTATAAGATTATGGCATTAGCCTAACCGAATCCGCTCACCCGCCCAGGGCCGGCTTAGCAATTGCACTTTATCCCCGATCCATACCTCAGCATTAGGGCGCGAGAGGCTGATAGAAAAGCAGGGCGGTATCGGCCGCCAGGGGGGCTGTGGGCCGCAGAACCACGGCGGGGCCCGCCCCGGTGTCGTTCCGAAAGCGGCGATTCAGCCACTGAGCGGTTTCGCGGGAAAGCAGCCAGCGAGTGCCGCGGGTGGGCTCGGCGAGGCGACGCAGGCAAGAGCTTTGGTCGGCGGTGCCGGTCAGGCTGCGGCGCAGCTCCCGCTGCGATTGGTCGTGGGACTGCCAGCCCGAGAGCATCAGCACCGGGCCCGGGCCGGGGGTGCGCACCCGCCACGGCGACAGGCTCTTGAGCACGTCGGTCGCCCCGGCCAGCACCCGCACGCGGCCCGCGGTACGACGGCTGATTTCGGCCAACACCCTTTCGTGGCGGCTCCGCTCCTGCCCCAGGGCCTGGCGGCGGTGTAGCATTTTGGCTCCGTACAGTGCCAGGAGCACCAGCAGAGCCACTAGCGCTACCAGGCGCCAACTGGCGGCCGGTCGGGCTGCTGAGTCGCCAGGGCCTATTTTTGCCGTTAACCAGGCGTAGGGGAATAAGCCGGCTGGGTAAGCCTGGGCGTCTTTTAGTAAAAGTCCCAGGTTGGCGAGCAGCCAAAAGTCCAGCACCGGCAATTCGAGACGGGGTGGCAGTTTGAGCAGGCCCGCTAATACCACTAGCGCAGCAGCAAAACCCGCTTGAACACCCCAAAACCAGAGTTCTCGGCCCCGGCGCCGGCCGGCGACCACCGCCGTGGCGACCAACGCCAGCAGCAGGAGAAAATAGTCGCGTAGCAACAGTTCGGCCCGCAACCGAAGCTTGGCAGGCACCACCTGGCCTAGAAAGTCGGCGGCCTCGAACCGGTAGGCCCGGGAGCAGAAGCCTTCGTTTACGACGGTGGAATCCCCCATCAGCCACAGCCCCAGGGCTGCCGTGCCCAGGCTGTCGGCCGCCGTACGCGGCCGTGGGCGCAGCTGGTCAAAATCGAGAACGCGGGCAAACGCCCGGTCGCGCGCCTGCGTGCGTGCCGCGGCGGGGGTTTGCCACAGGGCGGCCCCGCCCGCCAGCAGCCCCAGGCTCACTGCCGTGCTTAACACCACCGGCCGGGCCCGGCGCCAGCTGCCCGCCAGCAGCAGGGCCGCGGGCAGGGCGGCCCCGTAGCCAGCCCAGGCCAGGCCCGGCCGCAGCAGCCACGCCGCCCCCAGCCCGGCCAGCCCGACCAGCAGCGCCCCGCGGTGGCCCGGCCGCTGGGCCGCGAAGAGCAGCGCCGCCCCCGCCAGCACCAGCACCACCCGCACGTGGCTGAACCACAGCCAATGCTCCAACCACGCCCCCGCAAAAAACAGCACCAGGACCAACCCCAGCGCCCCTGCCCGCAGGTGCGGGCGCAGCATCCGATCGAGCACCGCAAAGGTGAGTACGGTGCCTGCCGCCAGCAGCCCTGCCAACAGTACCCCAACCCACGACACCCCGGGCCAGGCCATATACGCCGCCGCCAGCACGTGCCCGTAGCCGTGAAAATACAGCGGCAGCGATGGCACTGGCGCCCCGGTTAGCACGCCCGAAAAAAGCCAGGCCAGGGTGGTGTCGTCACTGGTTTCATAATAGCTGCCCAGGCCCGCTACGGTGGCCAGGACCAGCGCCAGGGGCAGCAGCACCACGCGGGCAAAAATGGCTAGGCGGGAATGGTTGGGCACCGGGGCAGCGTGAGATTGACTGCGAATAAACGGGACGCGGCGGCATTGTGCCCACTCAGCCGGTGTTTTGAGGGACAGCCCAGGCGGGGCAAGGCCCGTGAAGATAGGTTGCCGGGGCAACTAGCATCCTACAGTTGTTGCGGGGTAAGACGGTTCAACCCAGGGTCGAGGCATATTCCAAGCTGAGCGGGGCCTCCCGCGTGCAGTCGCTCAGCACGTGAGAGGCCCCGCTCGGCATGGCGACCATAATTAGCTAATTTTTACTTTTTAACATTTATATATGTACAGTAACTCCGAAATCGCTCTAACGCATTGGCGCTGAACAACCGCATTATACTGGCGCCGCAACCACGCTAGGGAACCAGCTGGCTCCAGGCAACCAACGCCCAGTCGAGCAGCCGGGGCCGGGCGACTTGCCGCAGCAGGGCGAACAAGGCCTGCGCTTCGGCGGAACGGCGACGGCGGGCGGCCTGGCGTAGCTCCCAGCGCAGGCGGGTGGCCAGGGCGGCGTGTTCGGCGGGGGTGCGGGCCAGGGCCAGGGCCTTTTCGCATACGCGGATGGTGGAGGCCAGGTAGGGGTCGTGGCGGCGGTAGGCGCGGCTGCTCATGCTGCGCGGGTGCTTGCGCTTGCGGGTCGTCACCTCATCGAGGTACACGAACTGCCAGTCGCAGCTGGCGCGCACCCAGAAGTCAAAGTCTTCGTAGGCCAGGGCCTCATCGTAGCCCCCCAACTGGATTAGGCAGGCGCGGCGCATCATCATGGTGGGCGTGCTGATGAAATACCGGCGCAGCACTTCAGCGAATACCCACCCGCTGGCGGGTTGGGGCCGTAGGCCGCCGTGGCCGTCGGGTCGGTGGTGGAGTCCCAGCCTTCCGCCGCCTTCGTCAATTAGCTCGGCGTTGGAATATACCACGCCCACCGTCGAGCCAGCGGCCTCAAACGCCGCGACCTGCTGGCTCAGCCGCTCGGGCAGCAGGACGTCGTCGGTGGCGAAATCAATTACCAGCTCGCCCCGGCTCTGACGAAAGGCGGTGTTGAAAGCACGGCAGTTGCCCACGTTTTCGGGCAGCAGCAGCAGGTGCCAGCCGGGATTTTGGGCCGCGTACTCGCGCAGAATGGCGGGGCTGTCGTCGGTGCTGGCGTCATCCACCAGCCATACTTCCACGTTCGGGTAGGTTTGGCTGAGAATGGAATCCAGCGCCTCGCGCACGAACAGCGCGTGGTTGTGGCACAGCGCCACGATGGTGACCAGCGGCTTACTGGCGCTTACTGCAGGCGAAGGGGCGGAAGAGTTGGGCATGAAGCAGAAGCGCAAATCAAGCACCGAAAAACTATCCGCTTCTCATTCTTTCCTCCTCAGCTGCATTCCCACGCAGGCCAGCAGCAGCAGGCCGTACCGGGCCGCGTGGGCCAGCACGGCGCCTTCGAGGCCCAACCGGGGCAGCAACACGGCCAGCAAGCCCCCAAACACCGCGGCCGAGGCCGCCTGCACGGCCACGTAGGGCCCCGTCCGGGCCCGGGCCGTGAGCTGAAAGATGAATAGCCAACTGAGAAACTTAGCCCAGTCGCCGAGTAATTGCGGGGCCAGCAACTCCTCCGCGCCCAGCAGCCGGGGCGCAAATAGCAGGGGCAACAACCAGTTACGAACCGCGAAAAGCAGTCCCAGCCCCACCGCCAGCCCCGGGGCCAACAAGGCCGCCACGCCCCACAGATAGCGCTGTGCGGCCCGGGGCTGGCCGGTCAGAGCCGCCAGCTGCGGGTAGAAAACGCTGCCCATCACGGCCGCAAATACCATGGTATAGTTGTCCGAGAGCTTGGCCACGGCCTGCCACAAGTCGGTGCGGGCGGGCCCAAAGGCCTGCAACAAGTAGTTGCGCAGCCCAAAATCCACGGCCTTGCCAAACAGCAGCGTGCTCCCGGCCATCAGCAGGAACTGGGCTAGGCGCCGCAGGGCCAGGCGGCTCACGGGGGCGGCCAGGTTCAGGTGCCGCAACAGCCCGGCGCGCGCGGCCAGCACCAGCGCGGGCCCGGCAGCCAGGCCCTGCCCCAGCAGATAGGCCAGCAGCACCCTATTCAGGGGCCAGCCAAGCCACAACGCCCCCGCCGCCGCCGCCGTACCGAGCATGGCCAGCAGCACCGATAGGGTCAGGTAAGCCCGCAGCTGCCGGGCAGCCAACAAGGCGGCCCCCAACAAGCTCTGCCCGGTGAGCAGGGCAATGCCACCCAGAAACGCGGCCAGGCTTGCCCACCCCCAACCAAACAAGCCGCGGCTGGCCAGCACCACAGCACCGGCCAGCAGAGCCGCAGCGTTGAGCCCGACTGCTGCGCCAACCCACACGCGGTAGCGGCGACTACCCGGCCGCAGCGGCGCCAGATACGTAACCAGGCCCACCTGCACCCCGTCGTTGGGCAAGGTGGTGAGCAGGGCCATAAGGTTCTGAAACTGGGCCAGCAGCGTCAGCCCCCCCGCCGGCGCGTACACCGCAAACAGCTTGTTGACGACCAAGGCCCCCCCCGCCCGCGCCGCTACGGCCAGGGCCGTGCCCAACGAGCCGCGCACGAAGCCCCGCCATACTGGAGGCGGCGGGGTAACGGCGGGGTTAGGCGGCGGGCTGGACATGGAGATTCACAAGATTAGCGCATTCCAGTAAAACCTCCCAGTAAATTATTCACCTTTCCCTCATTCGCTCACCCAGTGTTTTGCCCGCTCAAAGCGTTTTCTCCCAACTGAGGCGCAAGCCCGCCACGCCGCCCAGGTGCCGCTTAAAGCGCAGCAGCGAGGTATTGGGCCCCGAATCGAGCGTAGAGGTGCCCAGGTCCAGCACAGTCAGGCCGCTCGCCCGGGCAAAAGCGTGGAGGCCCTCGTTGAGCAGCACTACCGGGCTCAGGCTGTTGCAGCGCAGGGGGCTGGCCGGATAGAAGTTGTAGAGCACCTGCTCGCTAACCTGAATGGCCACCGTGAGGGCCGCCCACTGCCCATCGGCCTGGCGCACCGAGAACAGGAAATGCTTCGCGGGAAAATGCCGAAACAGCTCCTGCACCCGGGCCAGCGGCAACGACAGCTCCTGGCCCCGCTCCTGCCGACAGGCCCGAATGAACTCGTAGGCGGCCGGCAACAAAAAAGGGGGCTCTTGCTCGAAGTGCAGGCCGTGCCGCCGGCATTTCTGCAGCCGGCGCCGCTCCGACGGGTGCAGGTGGGGTTCGTAGGGACGGCCCGGGTCGAGGTGGTAGTTTTGCTCGGCCAGCACGACCCGGTAGCCGCGCTGGCGCAGGGCTTCGGCCAGCCCGGCGGCCCCGGCGGGGTCGTAGGCAAACGGGTAGCCGCGCAGGGCCACCCGGCTGATTCCGCGCTGCCGGAGCGAGTGCTCGGCCGCCGCCAGCAGCTCGTGCAGATTGCTCACCGTGACCCCGGCCGCCAGCTGCACGGCGCCAAACGGCGCTTGCCCAGGGCTGCGGGCCCAAACTCCGTCGGCGGCCAGGGCCCAGTGCAGCTGCGCCACGGTGCGGCCCGCCGCCGCATCCTCCAGGTAAAAGCTAAGCCCCCTTCCACTGCCGGGCTGCAGCGCCTGGTGGGCCGGCAGCAGGTATAGAAACGACTCAAAAGCCAGGGGATACCGCGGCTCGGCCGGCCCCCCCGGTCCATAGGGAGCCTCGTACACGGCCAGGGCGGCCGGCCCGGGTAGGGAGCCCGCTTCGGCGGCAGCGAATGAATTGGTTAGTTTCAAACCCAGATGTGGTGGCTAAGCCCGGCAAAGTACGGCACAGAATAGCCGGTCCGGGCCACTTTCTTCGGCCAGCGTCCGTAAACTGCGGCGCGAACTGCATTTTCGCAGCTCCTCGGCGGGCGGGGCTAACCCGACCCGCGCGCCAGTGCCTTTGCTTCTCTCCGCATGAATCCCCTTAACCCCAGCAAGTCCCTCACCGATATTACCATCAGCGACCGCGAAGCCACCCGCCAGGCCCGGGAGCAGCGGGTGGGCCAGCGGCCAGGTACGCTCACGATTAAGGAGGACGCCCTGAAGCCCCGGCTCTTTTTAGTGTCCTACAGCGAGTCGGAGCTGGTAGAGGAAGAGTACACGGACCGGTACGAAGTGCTCCTTCACTACCTGCGCGAGCACCCCGAGCTTAAGCACTGGATAGACGTGCGCGGTTACGGCGACCTGCCCCTCATGGAGCAGATAATGAAAGACTTTGGCCTCCACCCGCTGCAAATGGAAGATGTTCTCAACGACTACCAGCGGGCCAAAGTGGAGGTGTTTGATGACGAGCGGCTGTTCATGGTCTCGCGCATGACCGAGTTTACCGCCGAGCTGGAAATCGACGACGACCAGCTCTCCCTCTTCACGGGCCCAAACTACGTGCTCTCGTTTCAGGAAGATTATGACGACTGCCTCGACACGCTGCGGGTGCGCATGCGCGCCAACTTCAGCGTTTTGCGGCGCCAGCCCAGCCTGTACCTGGCCTATGCCCTTACCGACGTGGTGCTCGACCACTACTACCCCACGATGGCCGCCATCGGCGACTACATCGACGACCTGGAAGCCGCCATTTTTGCCGATAAACGCCCGCCGCGCCTGCTCAGCCGCATCCTGCACATCAAGAAGGACGTGGTGCGCTTCCGCCGACTCGTGTACCCGGAGCGCGAAAAAATTGCTGAAATCCTGCGGATGCCCGCGGAAATCATCCCAGAATCGCTGAAAATATTTTACCGCGACGCCTACGACCATGCCATTCAGGCCCTGGACCTGGCCGAAAGCTACCGCGACAACATCTCCTCGCTCACCGACCTCTACATGTCGGACCAGAGTAACCGCATGAACGAAGTGATGAAAGTGCTGACCATCATCAGCACCATTTTCATTCCCCTCAGCTTCGTGGTCGGTCTCTACGGGATGAATTTCCAGCGCGAGAACCCCAACGGCACCATCAACTACCTCAACATGCCCGAGCTTTACAAGCCCTGGGGCTACCCTTTGGTGGTAGCCGTTATGCTAGTCGTGGTCGTCATCCAGCTGGTGTACTTCTATCGCAAGGGCTGGCTGACCAACCGGTAGGCTTCGGGGTCAAGAGGTGGGCCTACGCATCGTCAACCATTCCCAACGCCCTTCTTACCTGGGCCACCCGCTCGGCTACGGAGCCTTCGACAAGGACGTAGGGAATGCGGTAAAAATCCAGCTGCATCAGAATCATGCCGTGCTGGAAGCTGCGCAGGGCCTCGGGCCCGCGCCACCCATCCTGCTCGAACGGCACGGTGGGAGCGCACACGAACGTGTGGGCGTAGCGCTGCCCGCAAACGGCCGCCATAGCTTGCAAAGCCGGGTCGCAGCGGTGGAAATAATAGTAGGAATACAGCGCCGTAGTGGCGGCGTTGGTGTCGCAGAACAGCACTTTCCGGGCCTTATGGGCGGCCTCATCCTCCAATTCAGCGTGGCGCCGGGCAATGTAGAGCAAGTCTTCGTAGGCCAGGTTGCCGTTCTTCTGCTCGTGCAGGGTACGGCCGTACTCCGGCACCCAGGCCGTGTGGCAGGCCTCGGCCAGGGCCGCGCACAGGGTCGACTTACCGCTGCTCTCGGCCCCGAGCAACACCACCCGGGGGATGGCCGCGGGCGGCACCACCCCGAGCTGAGCGGCCACCAAGGGGTGCAGGTACGCGGCCGTAGCCAACGGATTTTTCCGCACCAGCGTGCCCGACACCGGCACGTGCCGCCGGGCAGCATCTACGCTCACGTGGGCCGCGCCCAGGTGCTGCGCAAACCCCGGTCCGTAGGCTTCGCTGGAGAACACCGTGGCCACCGCGATGCCCTGCCGGGCCAGCCACTGGCGCACAAACTCCCGGTGGACGTCGTCGGGCGCGGCATCGGGCGGCACCCCATCACCTTCGGCCGATAGCGCGAAAACCCGGAGCGGCGTAGTCCCGATTCGTGGTCCTTGAGCCAGCTCATCGCCCCGGTACAATTCCCGAATCCACTGGGCCCGGGTGGCTGCGGGCAGCCGGTCCGCAGCCGGCCCGGGCCCGGCCGGGTTGGCGTACACCAGCACCACTAGCTCCGCTACCTGGGCCGCGGCCGTTTCGAGCAGCAGCTGGTGCCCGCGGTGCGGCGGCCAGAACTTACCAACCACCAAGCCGGTATTCGTCGATTCTGAAGATTTCATGGCAAGCAAGGGGCCGCCCCTGGTTTAATTCGCTGGTTACGGCGTGGTCACTTTGAGTTCGGTACGACGCAATTCGCGCCCCACCAGGCGCACCAGCTGATAGGAATTGGTGGTGGCATCGTAGCTCAAGCCCACGCTGGTGCCGGTGCTGGGCAGGGGCGCCCCGCCCAGCAGCCGGCCCCGGCCATCGTACAGAAACACCTGGCCGGGGCCGGGCTCGGTCACGGCGGTGATTTGCCGCGCATCCCCAAAATCGAAGAACTGGATTGGTTTTTCGCCCGAGGTAATAAAGCGCTGGGTGAACAGCGGAGCCTCTTGGGTCGGCCGAAACACGTCGAGCTGGCTGCCATCTTCACGCGCCACCACGAAGGTCCGGCCCCGAGGGGCGGGCACCAGGCGGAAGCGGGCGGTGCGGCTCCAGGTAGCCACCCGGCGCCGGCTGAGAATGTCGCCGCTC
The DNA here is from genome assembly GCF_014699115.1 of Hymenobacter montanus. Taxonomy (GTDB): domain Bacteria; phylum Bacteroidota; class Bacteroidia; order Cytophagales; family Hymenobacteraceae; genus Hymenobacter; species Hymenobacter montanus. The sequence continues at coordinate 8,572 of NZ_JACXAD010000010.1, read as the reverse complement.
AAGCTGAAAGTTACCAGCTCGCCGTGTTGGTTCACTACCGTGAAGCGGGTGCGGCCCAAGGTAGTGCCGCTCTGCACCAGCACGTCGCCGGCCAGGCGTCCGCCCATACTCACCGGAAAGCCGGGAAACAGGTCGCCTTGGCCATCAAAGGCGTAGACGTAGCCATTTTGCAGGGGCGCCAGCACCACGTCGCGGCCCCCGACCCCGAGCAAGGCCGGGCGCCCCGCCAGCGGGAAGTCGAGCCGCTTGGGCTGCCACCCGGGAAACAGCCGTCCTTTAGCGTCCAGCAGCAGCAAGGCATTGCCGGCCGTCACGGCGAGCAGGCGAGCCGGAACGCCGGGCCCACCGGGAGCGGCCAGCACGGTGGCGACGCGCACAGTATCGGGCAAGTGCAGGGGAAAGGGCAACACCTCGCGGCCGTCGTTGGCCAGCAAGTGCAGGCGCGGACCGGCTCCGAGCAACAGGCCGCCCGGCCCGTCTCCGCCACCCGGCAACAGGCTCACTCCTACCGCCGGGCCGTCCAGCGTATCGGTCCACAGCACGGTATGGTCGGCGCTCACGAAATGCAGGGCGCGGGCCGAGTCTTGCACCAGCACGGCCGGCACCCGGGTGCCCGGCACGGGCACCAGCGTGGGCCCACCCACCAGCTCGTGCGTGAAGGCCAGGACCCGGCTATTGGCCGCCGCACCACCCGCCTGGGCCAGCGCCGGGCCGGGGTTGGGATGCCGCAGCAGGAACTGCGTGAAATACTGCGCGTCGGGCGCCTGCTCGTTGTCGGCGGGCGCGAACTGCAGCGCCATTTGCGGAAAGCGCTTAAACAATGCTTCGTTGCGCAGCAGGCCGGCACGGCGCTCTTCGGTCAGCGCGCCCAACAGGGCATTCCAGCTGTTGCGGGTATCCACGAAAAGGCTCAAGCGGGCCGCGGGCAGGGTTTCCTGCAGGAAAGCAACCTGCGTCGGGGACTGGGCCCAGGTGCGGCCAGCCACTACATCCGCCAGGTAGCCATTCAGGGTTGGCTCGTCGGAAAACACCAGGTAGTTGCCCACCAGCGTGCTCGCGCCCGCTATGGCCTCCGCAGTAAAGGGCTGGCGGGGGGCCAAGAGGGGGCCCAGCACCACGGCTTCGGAAAAACCGACCGGGTGCACCTCATAGGGCCCGACCTTATTAAAGGCCGGCGAATTGCCGTAAAGGCGGCGCAGGCGCGCCAGCCACCGGGTGGTGCGGGCGGGCACCCGGCACCGGACGAAAACCAGTTGCCGAGGTCGACTGCTGGCCGCGGCCGTAGCCAGGTAAGCAATGGCCATTTCTCCGCCGAAAGAGGCTCGCAGGCTATCCAGCGCGGCGTTACGCCCCAGGGAGTCGGCCTGCTGCTGGCTTGGGCCCGGCCAGGTTTGGGCGGGGTTGGCCGCCAAATGAATAAGGAGCGCCGTGCGGAGGCTGAGCACGCCGGCCAAGTCCTTGGGCCGGGCCGACGGCTGGCCGCGCAGGCGCTGTTGGAGGGTGCCCCCCGCGCTTTCGGGGTTGGAGAACCCTCGCAGCTGGGCCCGGCTGCCGGCCAGCTTCACTCCCAACAAGCCCTGCGAAACCAAGCTCGCCAGCTGGTCGAACGACCCGTGGGCCTCGCGGCGAAACAACACGTCCAGGAACTGCGGCAAGCGCCGGTAATTAATCAGCAGCGAGGCGTCCGTATCCCGCAGCTGCAGCAGGTCGATCGAGCTGAAGGCGGCGAGCACGGTAGGGGCCTCGGGATGAGTTAGCCGCCGCACCACCGCTTCTACCAGCTCCGGGGTGGCGCTGATGAGCAGATGGTTGCGGTAGTTGAACACCGTGAGGCTGGTTTCACTGCGCCGCTCGGTGAGCACGGTGAATTCCTGGTCCCGGTAGGTGCGGGTGGCCAGGCGGTAGCGGGCGTCACGGCCCAGGGTTTCGAGCAGGCCCCGTACCTGGCGGTACTCGCCCACCCGGGCCAGCGGGACTTGGTACAATACGCCTAATTCACCGGGGCCGGTTACGTGCACCGAGGTTATTACCAGCTTGCGGCCGAGCAGCCGCAGGAGCCGGTTTCGGCGCCGGGCGTTGCCGCCGCCCAGGCTGTCGGCCACCGCCAGATGGCCGGCGGCCTGCTGGAAGTAGCGCACGGCGGTGAGGTTATCCCACAGCTCGGTTTCCTGCAAGTGGCGAACCAGAGCGGGGTGGTCGTGGGTGCTTAGCACCAGCACCGCATCGTCGGGCACCAGGGCGTACGGGTCCACGGGCACGGCGGCTACGGTGCGGCGGTAGTAAACGTAAGTGGCCAGCGCGAGTAGCAGCAGCAAGGCCGTGAATAACGCCAGGAGCTTTCGGGACATGCAGAAAGAAGCGAATGACGGGCCACGAAAGTACGGCCGGATGGCGGATGGCAGCGGCCCCATCACCGCCCCGCACCTAGCGAGGGCAAGACGCCGTACTGTGGGGAATTGGGGTGGTTTACTTGATGGCCTCCCAACCAACCCGAGGAGCGCCTCGCTCCTACCCGGCGAAAATACCCTGCCCAGGCAACCGGACTGCCGGTCCCAGCCATTCGTCGGCGAGGTCGCTGCTTGCTTTGGGCGTATTGAAGCACCCTCCCGGCTTTCCTCATGCCCCGCCAGCTGGGGCCCTCCTGGCTTGGTTCCGGTGCCCGCCGCCAAAGCTTGCTTTTACCACCTACTGGTTGGGTCGGGCGGCGGGTTAGTCGCGGCAGAGTACAGCTCCGGGGCCCGGTTCCTGCGCCGCGTTCTATCTTCCCGGCTTCAATAAAGGGCCTACCAGCACTACATGACTGAACCACAATCAGCACCGCCGCACTTTAAGCGCGCCATCAACCTCTTCGACGCCATTATGCTCGTCACGGGCAGCATGATTGGTTCGGGCATCTTCATCGTATCGGCCGATATTGCCCGGCAGGTGGGCAGCGCCGGCTGGCTGGTGGTGGTGTGGCTGCTCACCGGCTTTATCACCATGGCGGGGGCCATCAGCTACGGCGAGTTGGCCGGCATGTTTCCCAAGGTGGGCGGCCAGTATGTGTACCTGCGCGAGGCCTTCGGGCGGCTCACAGCTTTTCTTTATGGCTGGACGCTGTTCCTCGTCATTCAAACCGGGGTAATCGCGGCGGTGGCGGTGGCCTTTGCCAAGTTTACGGGCGTACTGGTGCCGTTTTTCAGCGTAAAAAATATGCTGTTTCAGGTGGGCAGCTTCGGGGTTAGCAGCGTGCAGCTCCTGGCCATTGCCCTTATTGTGGGCATCACGGCCCTCAATGCCCAGGGCGTGCGCACCGGCAAGCTTATCCAGAACGTGCTGGGCAGCACCAAGCTCATTGCCCTGGGCCTGCTCATTATCTTTGGGGTGGCCCTGGGGTTGAATCACGAAGCCATCCTCGCCAACTTCGCCGATTTATGGACGGCCACCCGCTCCCCGGCTCCGGGGGCGAGCGCGGCGGTGCTGCCTATTAGCGGCAGCGCCCTGGTTATTGCCATCGGCATGGCCATGACCGGCTCGCTGTTCTCTTCCGACTCGTGGAACAACATTGGCTTTGCCGGGGAAGAAATTCAGAACCCCGAGCGGACCCTGGTTCGCAGCATGGCCATTGGCACGGCCATCGTTACGGCGCTTTACATCCTCATCAACGTGGTGTACCTGCTGGTGCTGCCTCTGCACGGCTCCCCCGAAGCCACTACCCTCGCCGGCCGGGGCATTCAATACGCTACCGACGACCGGGTAGCCACGGCCGTTGCCGAATCGGTGCTGGGCCAGGCGGGTGCCTACGTTATGGCAGTTCTGATCATGCTCAGCACGTTCGGAGCCAACAACGGCATCATTCTCAGCGGGGCCCGGGCTTATTTTGCCATGGCCCAGGATGGCCTGTTCTTCCCTGGGCTGGCTCGCCTGAATGGCGCGGGGGTTCCCGGCCGCGCCCTTTGGGCTCAGTGCCTGTGGGCCTGCCTGCTCTGCCTGAGCGGCTCCTACGGTCAACTGCTGAACTACGTGATGTTCTCGGTAATCCTTTTTTACGTGATCACCATTCTCGGCATTTTCGTGCTGCGGCGCACCCGGCCCGCGGCGGCCCGGCCGTACCGGGCCTGGGGCTACCCGGTGGTTCCGGGCCTGTACGTCGCGCTGGCCTCGACCTTCTGCCTGATCCTGTTGATTGCCCCCGACACCGCCGAGTTCTCGCGGCGAGGGTTGGGGCTAGTGGCGCTCGGAGTGCCGGTTTACTTTTTGTTTGGGCGGCGGTTCAGCCGCAAAGCCGCTTAGCCCGGCACAAACGCAGGTGTTTGGCCTGCCCCTTTAGCCAACGAAAAGCCGGATCCCTCAGCTAAAAGATCCGGCTTTTTCTTTTTATTATCCAAAATCTATTCCTTTCCCTTCTTGCTGCCTTTTGCGAGTGGGGTTAGGATAACATTGGCAAACTTAGCGCCGGTGCCGCGCACTACTTCATCCTCGTAGCCCGCGTACCCAAATATCAGGGCATTATCGGCGCCGTTGGGCACCTCGATTGAGTAGTTGCCGCTGGCATCCGTGCTGGTGCCTTTGCTGCTGCCCTTTAGTAATACCGTGGCCCCCACGAGCGGCCGGCCGGTCTCATCGGAAATATGGCCGGACATAATTACGGTGGCCGAAGGCGCCGCGTGCGCCGCGGGGGCTACGGGGGTTACTGTGGTTGGAGGCGCTACGGGGCCGGGCGTCGGCTCAGAGCTAGACTCGTCCGAAGAGGGCGCAACCGACGACAGCGCGGCAGCCGCGGCGGACGTCCGGGCAGATTTCCCGCTGGCCTTAGTGCGAGAGGCCTCGGCCGGCTTGTCGGCTTCCTTCGTGCTGGTGGTTTCTTCACCAAAACCATTGGCCCCCGTAGCAGTAGCCACGGTTGAAGGTGAGGCGGAAGTTGGGGTTACGGTCGAAGCTGGATCCGCGGCAGTATTGAAATCCGCGGCAGAGTTGAAATCTGCGGCGGCACCATCGGCCGAAGTTTGGGCTGTCGCATCTGTCGCGGGGGCATTCGTCTTTGCCGCCGTAGTGTCGAGCACAGCCGAGGAAGTTGCCGATGAAGGGCCCGGGTCCCCTCCTTTGGGTAGGGCCACGTAACCAACTACCAGTGCCACTACGATGGCTACCAGGACATACATCAGTCGATTGCCGCCGCCCGAGGTAAGCTCTTCGGCCGGGGCATCCAGGTTGGGATTGTATTCTTCGTTCTCGACTTTGGGTAGCTGTTCCGGCTTCATAATATAAAATTTTTAAGATTCTATTAGAAATGATTAAAGATTCACTGACTGATAAATTTACTATTTCCCATTATGGCACGCAAGTTAAGCGTTTGTCGCGTTATCTATAGCAGTTCTCAAATTTTTCTCGGACCAGTACCCGCAGTTTGACCACCAAACTCTTCCTTATCACCGGTAAGCACGGTATGCCACACCAAACCAGGCACCACCCCTGCCTGTGCTCCCCCAGGTGCCGGCCAACCCGCCGTCAGCCCACGTTCCACCTCAAACACAGCGCGCATTACCAGCCGCAGCGGTTGGGTCGGACCCGGCGCTACTGTCGGCACGGGCTAAAAAAGGCCGTTGGCCAAGGGTAGTTGGGAAGACAGGAGTAGGACTCAATATTCTGGTTACAGCTGGGTGGAAAAAATATCCTAAGCCATCATTATAAGCCCCCTATTGCTTCGCCACGCCGTCGGAAGTTATAAACCAGCCCGAGCAAGGTGCGAATGGTGCCTCCATCGAGGTGGGCGTTGGCGTAGGGAGCCAGTTCGAACACCACCTGTACGTTGCGGGAATTCCCCAAGGGCTTGATGCGGGCCCCAACCGTAAAGGAGTAGCCGTTCACCAGGGGGAGGGAATTTACTGCTGCTAACGGGTTGGTGTTCACCCCAAAGCCGGCGTAGTAGTTTACCCCCTCCCCTTTTTTTAGATTAGCCATGCCGTGCCACTCCAGATTGACGTTGGAGAGGAACGCGTTGGTTTCGGCGTTTACCCCTCCCCACAGGCGGCGGTCGGTATCTGATGCCACGCCCAGCACCGACTGAAATGGAAAGTAGGTAACCGCGACCTGCGCCACCGCGGGCTGGGCTAAGGCCAGCGCGGTCAGGAGCAGCGGAGTGGCTTTTATTCAGAGCCGGGCGAGCAGGCAAAACGCGGGCTCGGTTTATCGCGGCCGAATGGTAGAACTGGGGAAGCTAGGACCCAACGCCGGGCCGCCTCCTGGGTCGCGGTGCTAGCCAGTTTATGCGTCCCCTGCTACGGTCCCCGCTGCCGAGTGAGCGCGAAAAGTGCCATTCCGAATAAAAACAGAAGCGGGGCCGGAAGCGCCGGGACAGCTTGCGCCCCCGGCCCCGCCTCGTATGGGCAGGAAAGAGCTGAACCGACCTTATTCGTCGCTGATGGTTTCGTTGTGGCCGGCGGCCGTGGGAGCACCACCGGGGGCTTTTTCGCCAAATTGCTGGTCGCGGGTGCGCAGGTTATGATCGATTTCGTAGCTGCCTTCGGCTTCAAAGCCCGGGCCTTGGGCCTGCTCACCGGCCGTGTTGTGCTGGTTGCCCCCGCTCGGCTCAATATCTGAACCACCAATGTGTAGATTGTCGAGCTGGTCTTTCTGGTTGGAGCGTTGCGTGTAGCCGTTGGCCCCGTTGTGACGGGCAGCCGTGGGGTCGTCGCTGGCTTTGTTGTCGCTCTGGTCCTGCTTGTATTCTTTTTGCCGTTCCAGCTCTTCGTTCTGGGCAAAATCCTTGTTCTCGGTGATGTCCGCGTGCTCGCCCTCGTTGGGGGTGGTGCCGTTGCCGGAAATAGTGTCAAGAATCATAAAAAATCAGATTAAGTGACCGTAGGAATGGGGGGCCGTAGCCTCTGCTCCTCAACCTTACGCACCCGCCCCCGTTACGTTGCTGAAACGTGAGGGGCGCTCTGCTTTTGTGCTATTCAAAAAATAAATTCGGTCGATCCGGCATGCTGCTTAAGATGCAGCGAGCTGGATCGACCGAATTAGAGCGGTGCTCCCATCAGGTACCTTTTTTAGGAATTAAAAATGAAGAATTAAAAAAATGGACCAGCAGATTTTTAATTCTTCATTTTTCATTTTTAATTCTCTTCTCCTATGCGAAAACTACTCTAGTTCAGCGCCTTTCCCGGGTTGGTGCTCGTTGACTTACCCGGTGCTTCCAACAGCGGGTAAGGGCTAGAGGAAACCGAGAGCAAGCAGGCAAACCTTGCGTTAGGGCAGCCGGAGGAGTTTTTGCCGCTGCTCATAGCCGTGCCGGCCGCGCACGATGAGCAGGTACACCCCTGCCGCCAGGCCCCCGCTGGGAACCGTGAGCTGGTGCCGGCCCGCCCCCTGCTGCCCCGTTAGCAGCAGTTTGGCCCGGCTGCCATTCACCGCTTGCAGCAGCACGCTTACCTCATCGGCCTGCGGCAGCTCATAGGTGAGGGTAAAGGCTTCGCCCACGGGGTTGGGGTAGACTTCGATGAGTTTTTCTCGCCCCGGGTGCCCCGGGGCTGAGCCGAGCAGGGACCGGCTGGAGGGCACGCTGCCGCCAGCCGAGCCGACATGGATGTTGAGCGGCTTGTGGTCCTCCAGCACGGTGCCATCCTTTAAATAAGCCCGTGGCTTGAACACGTACGTCCGATTTTCCGTGGGCGTCCAGGTGGTGTAAAAGCCATTTTCTATGGGATCTACCTGACGGCTGGCGGCAATGTTCCGCCACAACGGAACGACAACCCCATCGAGCAATAACTCAACCCGATCCAGGTTTTCAATGATCTTTGATTTATCCTGCGGATCAACGTCCAAATCGTTCCCGTAAACGTCTTCCGGGCTTATTTCTACCAGCGCGCCCAACTCAAACTCCTTGTTTAACCCATCCGGTACCGGGTAGTTTTCCTTATCCCAGAAGGTGGGCGCATGGTGTCGGACCACAATATTGTGGGGATTGTTGTTGAGGTAGAGAATGGGGTACTTGGCCGTACTGCTGCCTTCATAGGAGCGGTTTTGGTGGGGGGCCACTACTTTGATGCGCTCATTGGCCGCCAGGGGCCGGCCTAAGTTGAAACAGATGATCCCGTACGCATCGGTCGACCAGCTGTTGACGCCCCCGTTCAACAAAGGTGTTTCGGCGCCACCAGCGACCAAGAACGCCTGGATCCCGCTTTGGTTGATCAACAAGTCGCCCCACTTTTCGGCCACGAACAGGCAGGGCGTCGCCGAGGGCATCGCCGGCCACTTCTCGCCGTACGGAATGGCGTTCAGCAGCGCCTGTAGGTCTCTATAGGAAATGATAGTGGCCGGGGGAATGTTAAAATCCGAGCGCTTTACCTCTTCGACCCCCGTGGCCTGAATCGGGCCGATGACGAAAACCTCCTGCTCAGACAGGATGTTGTTCGGCGATTTGACGGTGAACTCCGGATCGATTTCCAGCTGCATGATGACTCCCTCCTCCGTGAGCTGTTGGCCGGGTGGCACATAGAAGGCATCTACCGCGAATTTGGCCGCTACGGCATAGGAAAGCGACCAGGACGTGAAAATGCTGAAGTTGGAGACCGAACTGTGATGCCGGGCGGGA